>NZ_JBNCKW010000003.1:606263-787496 GCF_049841735.1 Micromonospora sp. DT46
GCCGGGGGGGGGGGGGGGGGGGGCCCCCCCCCCCCCCCGGCCACCCGGTGTGGCGCGCGGGTCGAGCGCGGCCCGCGCGCCGTCGTGCAACCCCACCGCGCCCGCCGCCCGCTGTTCCCGGCCGTCTCACGGGTCGCCCGCCGTTCCCGCGCGTTCAAGGGTCACCCCGCGCCGTGCCGGCCGGCTCAGGGGCCCTCCGACGCCGCCGTCCGGGACCCGCCCGCCCGTCGCGGCTCCGCAGCCCGGAGCGTCCAACCGGGACGCCCGGGCGGAAGGGCGGAGGCAGCGACGCACCGCACCCCGCCGGCGGCGTACGGACGAGCGGCCGTGGCCGCCGTGCGCCCGCCGGGACCGGCGCTGGGGTGCCCGGGGTCGACCGTCACCGATCCCGTGTGAGACCGGCACGGTGTGCGCTGCCCATCTGGGGCCTCGGGCGGCTAATGTCTCATCATGGAGCGGCGAATCTTCGGCCTCGAGACCGAGTACGGCGTCACCTGCACCTATCGCGGGCAGCGGCGGCTGTCCCCTGACGAGGTCGCCCGGTACCTCTTCCGCCGGGTGGTGTCGTGGGGCCGGTCGAGCAACGTTTTCCTGCGCAACGGCGCCCGGCTCTACCTGGACGTCGGCTCGCACCCGGAGTACGCCACCCCGGAGTGCGACTCGGTGGTGGACCTGGTCGCGCACGACCGGGCCGGCGAGCGGATCCTGGAGGGTCTGCTCGTCGACGCGGAGAAGCGGCTGCACGACGAGGGCATCGCGGGCGAGATCTACCTGTTCAAGAACAACACCGACTCGGCCGGCAACTCGTACGGCTGCCACGAGAACTACCTGGTGTCGCGGCACGGGGAGTTCGGCCGGCTGGCCGACGTGCTGATCCCGTTCCTGGTCACCCGGCAGTTGATCTGCGGGGCGGGCAAGGTGCTGCAGACGCCGCGTGGGGCGGTCTACTGCCTCTCGCAGCGGGCCGAGCACATCTGGGAGGGCGTCTCGTCGGCGACGACCCGGAGCCGGCCGATCATCAACACCCGCGACGAGCCGCACGCGGACGCGGAGCGCTACCGGCGGCTGCACGTCATCGTCGGCGACTCGAACATGAACGAGGTCACCACGCTGCTGAAGGTCGGCACCGCCGACATCGTGCTGCGGATGATCGAGGCCGGGGTGGTGATGCGTGACCTGACGCTGGAGAACCCGATCCGGGCGATCCGCGAGGTGTCGCACGACATCACCGGCCGCCGCAAGGTCCGGCTCTCCTCCGGCAAGGAGGTCAGCGCGCTGGAGATCCAGCAGGAATACCTGGCCAAGGCGACCGAGTTCGTGGAGCGGCGCGGCGGAGACCAGACCGCGAAGCGGGTGGTGGAGCTGTGGGGCCGGGTGCTGAGCGCGGTGGAGACCGGCGACCTGGAACCGGTGTCGCGGGAGATCGACTGGGTGACCAAGCTGCGGTTGATCGAGCGCTACCAGCGCAAGCACGACCTGCCGCTGTCGCACCCGCGGGTGGCCCAGATGGATCTGGCCTACCACGACCTGCGCCGGGGCCGTGGCCTCTACGGGCTGCTGGAGCGGCGCGGCGAGGTGGACCGGGTGGCGACCGATCCGGAGATCTTCGAGGCCAAGGAGACCCCGCCGCAGACGACCCGGGCCCGGCTGCGCGGGGAGTTCATCCGGCACGCCCAGGAGAAGCGGCGCGACTTCACCGTCGACTGGGTGCACCTCAAGCTCAATGACCAGGCGCAGCGCACGGTGCTCTGCAAGGACCCGTTCCGGGCGTACGACGAGCGGGTGGAACGGCTGATCGCCAGCATGTGACGGCGGCGGGCCGGCCCGGTGCGGTGGCGATCACCGTCCGGGCCGGCCGGGCCGGTAGGCTGACCGCGCCATGACGACTTCCGAACCCCCCGAGCGCGGCCAGCAGCGACAGAACTGGGCCGAGCGCCGCCGCGAGAAGATCCGCGCCGAGATCGAGCGCAACCGGCGCGGCGAGTACACGGTGCCCACCTGGGTGCTGGCGCTCGCGCTGGTGCTGATCGTGGGCGCCTGGCTCGCCCTCATCTTCCTGGTCTGACCCGGCCGGCGGCGCGGACGGGCGCCATGGGCCGGGTCGGCTTCCACGCTGGACGCCGAACCAGGTCTCCCCGGCGGCCGCGAAGTGGAGCGCCAGGCCGCCGGTCCGACACGGCATCCCGGCCGGGGCGACGCCGCATTCTGGAAGTTGTGCCGCTCCCGGCTGAGCTGGAACCGTCGTGCCCGTTCGGCATTGTCGGTGACGGGCCACGCGCGCTGCGTGGTCGCGGCAGGGAGGGTGACCGTATGGCACACATCGACCTCGGCCTCGACGAGCGGGAGCATCCGGGCATCAACGGCCCGCTGCGGTTCCGTCCCGAGACGGCCAAGCCGCTCGGCGAGCTGGCGGAGGCGCTGCTGCGCGCCCCGCACCCCACGCTGACGGCGGGGGAGCGGGAGCTGATCGCGGCGTACGTGTCGGGGCTCAACGACTGCAACTTCTGCTGTGCCTCGCACTCGGCGTTCGCGGCGGCGCAGCTGCCCTCGGGCATGCGGCTGGTGGAGCAGGTCCGTGCCGATCCGGCGGCCGCCGAGGTCAGCGAGAAGCTGCGGGCGTTGCTGGACATCGCCGGTGCCGTGCAGCGCAGTGGCCGGGAGGTGACGGCGGACCTGGTCAAGGTCGCCCGGGGCGCTGGCGCGACGGATCTGGAGATCCACGACACGGTCCTGATCGCGGCGGCGTTCTGCATGTTCAACCGGTACGTGGACGGGCTGGGCACGCTGGCCCCGGAGGACCCGGCGGTGTACGAGATGGCCGCCGAGCGCATCGTGCGGTACGGCTACGGGGCGAGCTGACCGATCACCACCGGGTCCCGGCACCTGCCGCTCGGGGGCGGGCGACCGCCGCACCCGCAGGCACCGGGGCCCGGTGGTGGCCGCGGGTCAGGACAGCAGGCGCGCGGCGTGCCGGCCGGCCGCGGCGGCGGCCAGGAAGTAGGCGTGGTCGGCGTCGAGGCCACGACCCATGGTGGACAGCGTCACCGGGGTGTCCCGCAGCGCGGCGTCCAGCCCGTCGGTCGGGACCCGGACGACGGTGTGCCGCGCCGTGAGGGGTGCCAGCGCCGCGTCGACCTCGCCGGCCAGCGCCGGGGCCAGTCCGTCGGGCACGACCAGCTCGGCGGGGGCGAGGGCCACCCGGCCGTACGCGGTCAGGCTGTGGTGCGACACGCCCCGGTGGCGGGGCCGGGGGTCGGCGTCGGAGATCCGCAGCGACCCGATCGGACGCCCGCCCAGCGTGGCGACGGCGTTGACGGCCTCCCCGACGGCCACCCCGGAGAAGCCCCACCGGGTGCCGGTGCCCAGGTTGCCCGGTCCCTGGGCGACGATCGCCACGTCGGCGCGCAGCACGTGTCGGGCGGCCAGCAACCCGCTGTGCACGGTGCTCGCCTCCAGGTCCCCGCCGAACGCCTGGCCGACGGTGACCGTGCCGACGAGGTGGTCGCCCAGCGCGGCGAGGGTGCGGGAGAACCAGGCCGGCAGCGCCCCGCCGTCGGTCAGCAGGTAGGCGACCCGGGCGGCGGGGGCGTCGGCGTGGATGCCGGCCAGGACGGCCGGCAGCGCGGAGTGCAGGTCGGCGGTGACGACGGGCAGGCCGGCCAGGTCGTCGGCGGCCTCCATGACCTCCCGGTGCGGGGACGCATCCTCGTCGACACCGAGCAGGATCGGCTGCAGCGGGGTGTAGCGGGCCTTGACGAGGTGCCCGGCGTCGCGGCTGTCGAGGGCCTGCGGCGGGTCCGGGGGCAGCCGGTCGGGCAGCGCCACGACCAGGGCGTATCCGCCGGTGCCGAGGCCCATCAGCAGCGCGCCGGCGTTGAGCAGCACCCGGTCGCCGGGCTCGGGCCGCCCGACGAGCGCGGGGTAGGCCAGGGCGCGTACGGTGCCGCCGTCGGGCAGCTCGACGTCCAGTTCCACCGCCCCGGTCCACTGCCGCCGCAGCGCCGTCACCGTTCCCGACCGCCATCGCACCATGCCCGGCACGCTAGCGTCGCCACCCGCAGCGGGCGCGCCCGGGGCGGTGCGGCCGGTCGGCGGTCAGCCGCCGGGGCCGTCGGGTTCCGGGGCGTCGCCGGTGCGGGTGGGGTCGAGGAAGACGTACCGGATCTGTGGGTAACGGGCGGTGAGCCGCCGCTCGGCCTGGTCGGCGGCGTCCTCGATGGTGGCGCCGCTCGCGTCGTCGTCGAAGTCCACCTTCGCGGCGACCAGGACGTCGCTCGGGCCGAGCTGCATCGTCAGCAGCGTGTCGATGCGCCGCACGGCGGGCAGGCCGGCCAGTTCCTCGGTGATCTCGCCGCGCAGTCGTTCCGGTACGGAGCGGCCGACCAACAGCGAGATGTTGCTGTGCGCCAGGACGGCGGCCACCACGAGCAGCAGCACGCCGATCAGGATGGAGGCGGCGCCGTCCCAGAACTCGTCGCCGGTGAGCTGGGACAGGGCCACCCCGGCGGCGGCCAGCACCAGCCCGATCAGAGCGGCGCTGTCCTCCAGGAACACCGCCTTCAGGGGGGTGTCGGAGGTCAGGTGCAGGAACCGGCGCGGCGTGGTGCGCCAGCGCCGGGACTCGGCGCGGACCTGGTGCACGGCGCGGGCCAGCGAGACCGACTCGATGGCGAACGACACCGCCAGCACTATGTAGGTGACCAGGTACTCGCCGCTGTGCTTGTGCACCAGGATGGTGGTGACGCCGTGGGTGATCGCGAATCCGGCGCCGGCGACGAAGGTGAACAGCGCCGCGAGGAACGCCCAGACGTAGCTCTCCTTGCCGTACCCGAAGGGGTGCCGGGCGTCCGCGGGCCGCGCCCCGCGGCGCAACGCGAGGTACAGCAGCACCTCGGTGGTGGTGTCGGCGACGGAGTGCACGGCCTCGGAGAGCATCGCCGCCGACCCGGAGATCACCCCGGCGATGAGCTTGGCCACCGCGATGGCGAGGTTGGCGGCCCCCGCCACCACGACGGTGGCGACGCTCTCGGTCCTGACCTCCGGCTGGGCCACCACGTCACTGTAGGGTCGTCGGTGGCCGGCCGCCCGGCGACCGGTGAACCGGCCGGGCGCGACGCGGGGCACGTCCTGCCCGCGTGGGTGCACGGGCGCGGCGGGTGGGCTGCTAGCGTCTACCGCGTGTCGCGGACCCGCACCGAACGCCTGGTCAACCTGGTTATCTGCCTGCTGTCCACGCGGCGGTTCCTGACCGCCGCGCAGATCGCCGCGACCGTGCCCGGCTACGAGCACGATCCGGACGACGCGCGTGACCACGAGGCCTTCCAGCGCAAGTTCGAGCGGGACAAGGCCGAGCTGCGCGAGCTGGGCGTGCCGCTGGAGACCGGGACGGCGAGCGTCTTCGACGCGGAGCCCGGCTACCGGATCGCCCACCGGGAGTACGCGCTGCCCGACATCCCGCTCGAACCGGACGAGGCCGCCGCGGTCGGCATCGCCGCCCGGCTGTGGCAGCACGCGGGCCTGGCCGCCGCCGCCTCCTCCGGGCTGGCGAAGCTGCGCGCCGCCGGCGTCGACGTGGACCCGCAGGCCACGCTGGGCCTGGAGCCGATGGTCACGGTGGACCCGGCGTTCGCGCCGCTCACCGCCGCGGCCCGGGACCGGCGCGAGGTCAGCTTCGACTACCGGGTGCCTGACCGCGACGACTCGACCCGCCGCCGCCTCCAGCCGTGGGGCGTGGTCTGCTGGCGGGGCCGCTGGTACGTGGTCGGGCACGACCTCGACCGCGAGGCGACCCGCTGCTTCCGGCTGTCCCGGGTGGTCGGCACGGTCCGGGCGACCGGCGCTCCCGGAGGCTACGAGCCACCGGCCGGGGTCGACCTGATCAGCCACGTGGCCCGCTGGTCGGGGCCGGCGGAACGCACCGGGCGGGCCACCGTGCTGGTCGCCGCCGGCCGCGCCGCCGGGCTGCGCCGCTGGGCCGTCGACGTCACCGCCTGCCCGGAGGGCGACCGGCTCGTCCTGCCCTACGCCGACGCGGACGTCCTCGCGGGCCAGCTCGTCGGCTACGGCCCGGACGTGCGGGTGCTCGATCCGCCGGAGGTGCGCGACGCGGTGATCCAGCGGCTCAAGGAGATCGCCGCCCGGCACGACGACCTCGCGGTCGCCGGGGGTGTCCGGTGACCCGGCCGGCCGCCCGGGGCGGCTCCCGCGCGTCGGCCGATCGGCTGGCCCGGCTGCTGAACCTGGTGCCCTACCTGCTGGCCCGACCCGGCATCGAGCTTGCCGAGGCGGCCGGGGACCTGGGCGTCACCGAGCGGCAGCTGCGCGAGGACCTGGAGCTGCTGTGGGTGTGCGGGTTGCCCGGTTACGGCCCCGGTGACCTGATCGACATGGCCTTCGACGGCGACCGGGTGACGATCACCTACGACGCCGGCATCGACCGGCCCCTGCGGCTCACCCCGGACGAGGCCCTCGCGTTGGTGGTGGCGCTGCGGATGCTCGCCGAGACGCCCGGCGTGACCAACCGGGAGGCCGTCGAGCGGGCCCTCGCGAAGATCGAGAATGCTGCCGGTGACCTGGTGGCGGCACCGGTCGAGGTCCGGCTGCCCGCCGACACCCGGCGGGTGGCGGAGCTGCGGACGGCCGTCGAGAGCGGCCGGGCGCTGCGCATCACCTACTACACGGCCGCCCGGGACGAGACCACCGACCGCGTCGTCGACCCGCTGCGGATGCTGATGGTCGGCGGGCGGGCCTACGTGGAGGCGTGGTGCCGCCGGGCGGAGGCGGTGCGGCTGTTCCGGGCCGACCGCATCGACGCCGTCGCCGAGTTGGAGGAGCGGGCGGTGGTGCCGCCGCAGGCCCGCCCGCACGACCTCACGGAGGGCGTGTTCCGCCCGTCGCCGGATCTGCCGCTGATCACCCTGCGGATCGGTCGGGGCGAGCGGTGGCTGACCGAGTACTACCCGTGCGAGCGGGTCGAGGCCGGCGGCGGCGACCAGTGGCTGGTGTCGCTGCGGGTCACCGACCTGGGCTGGGCCCGCCGGTTCGTGCTGGGCCTGGGCCCGGACGTGGCGGTGGTCGCCCCGGTCGAGCTGGCCGAGCAGGTACGGGCCGCGGCGGTCGCCGCCCTCGACGCGTACGCGTCGCCGGTGCCGGCCGCGCCACCCGTGCCCGTCGGCGGGCCGGACCCGGCGCGGGCGGTCTCCCCGGCCGACCCGGCGGTCACCGCGGGCACGCAGTAGGCTGACCGCCGTGGTGAAGTGGATCGTGCTCGCGGTGGTGCTGTTCGCGCTCGTCGTGTTCGCCCTGGCCCTGCGGCCGGTGCTGGCGCGGCTGCCCCGGCTGCGTCGCGCGGCCGTTGCCCTGCAACGCCGGGCGACCGAGGCGGAGTCGCTGCGGGAGACCGCCGAGACCCTCCAGGCACGGGCAGAGGCTCTCCAGGAGCAGCTCGACACCACCCAGCGGCGGCTGGCCGTGATCAAGGCGAAACGCGGCGGCTGATCGATCGGTGCCCGGTTCCTGCGCGTACCGCTCCGGTTCACGCAGGAACGATCCTGCGGCAGATGGTTGACGGGACGTCCCGCGTTGGTCAAGACTTCACCGGCCGGGACGAACCACCACCACCCGGCGGGTGGCAGCGGCCGTCGACGGACGTACGATGGGCTGCGGTACACCCCTCACGACGACACAGAGCGACTGGAGCTTCCCATGGGTGCCCTCAAGCCGTGGCACATCGCCGTACTCGTGGTCGTGCTGATCCTGCTCTTCGGCGCGAAGCGGCTCCCTGACGCGGCCCGTTCGCTGGGCCGTTCGCTGCGGATCATCAAGGCCGAGACCAAGAGCCTGCACGACGACGACCGGGACCTCGCCGAGAAGGCCGACGCGCAGTCCGGCTACCAGCCGCTCCCGCCGCAGACCGTCCAGGGTCAGCCGTACGCGCCGCCGCCCGCCGGGCAGCAGCCGCACGTCGCCCCGCAGCAGCAGCCGTACGCACCCCCGGTCAACGACCCGGTGCAGCGCGTCCGCGACAACTGACCGAAGGGCCCGAGACCCGTGGCCTTCGCCCTCAAGAAGCGCGGTCCGAGCAACTTCGAGCGGGCCGCCGACGGCTCGATGACGCTCATCGAGCACATCCGCGAGCTGCGCAACCGGCTGTTCAAGGCGTCCCTGGCGATCCTGGTCGGCTTCGGATTCGGCATCTGGCTCGCCGGTCCGGTCCGGATTCTGCTCTCGAAGCCGTACTGCGACCTGCCGGCGTCGATCGATGTCGCTAGCGGCAAGTGCAAGTTCGTGCAGCTCGGTGTCGCGGACGTCTTCCTGCTCAACCTGAAGATCGGGCTCTGGGTGGGGTTGATCATCGCGGCCCCGATCTGGCTCTACCAGCTCTGGGCGTTCATCGCGCCCGGCCTGCACCGGAAAGAGCGGCGCTACGCCTACGTCTTCGCCGCGCTAGCCGCGCCGCTGTTCGCGGCGGGTGCCCTGCTGGCGTTCTTCGTCACGACCAAGGGCCTGGAGTTCCTGCTCAACATCTCCGGCGACGACATCGCCACGAACCTCGAGGTCACCCGCTACATCTCGTTCGTCACCAACCTGATCCTGCTGTTCGGAGTGGCGTTCGAGTTCCCGCTGCTGGTGTTGATGCTGAACTTCGTCGGCATCGCCAGCGCGAAGCGGCTGCTCAGTTGGTGGCGGATCGCGGTCTTTGTGTTCTTCGCGTTCTCCGCTGTGGTCACGCCGACCCCCGACCCGTTCGGGATGACCGCGTTGGCGCTCTGTCTCTGCGCGCTCTACTTCGCGGCGGTCGGCGTGGCGTTCCTCAACGACAAGCGCAGGGGACGTGGCAAGGAGGTCTACGCGGGCGTCGGCGACGACGAGGTGTCGCCGCTGGAGTTCGACCCCGAGCCGGTGGAGGCCGGGCAGCGGGTGGACGCCAGCGCGCCGATCACGGCCCCCGAGCCGGTCGCCGCGCCGGCGCCGATCGAGCGCCGCTACGACGACATGACCTGACCGGCCGGTCGTCCCCGACGACGAACGGACACAAGCCCTCCTTCACGGGGGGCTTGTGTCCGTTGCCGCCCCGGTGCGTACGGCACCACGGGCGGGCTCTCTAACGCACGGCGCGTCAGCCGTCAGCACCCAGTCGGCAATCCGTCACGAGGCATCCACGAGCTGCAATCGGGTAAGCAGATCTTTACGATGTGTCGACGTGTCCGACGAGGGAGGTCGCTGTCCAGTGCGTCGCCCGACGTTTGGTCGTCCACCCGTCCCCGGGCCGGAGGCCGCCTCCCCGCTGCGGCGGCCGAGGGTGCCCGTCGCCCGGCTCGTCGTGCGGCGGGGAGCCGCCGTCCCGGCCGCCACGCACGGCCGCGCCCCGGCGCCGCCCGGGCACCACGCCGTCCCGGCCCTTCCGGCGGGAGCCGACGGCGGGCCGCCTCCCGCGCCGTCCGCCCCGGGTGACCGGTCCCCCGGGGTGAGTGCCCGTCCCGGCTGAGTCCCGGCGGGCCCGCCCGCGCGCTCGTCCGGTCCCTCCGGCCGTTCCGCGCCGCGTCGGGCCACCCGGATGCCCCTGACCGTCGGTCGTCGTTGTCGCGCTTGATGATCCAGTCGTTCCGTCCGGCCGGCCTGCGTAGTCCCGTCAACGGGACCGCCCGCCGCCCCCGCACCCCCCAAGATCGGAGCTACCCGTTGATCCGCGTCGTCGTTGTCGAGGAGATGGGCCTGCTACGCACCGCGCTGTGCGCGGCACTGTCGAGCGAGGAGGAAATCGAGGTCGTCGCCGAGGTGACCGGGGTGGCGGAGCTGCCCGCCCTGGTGCGCCGGCTCCGGCCGGACGTGGTGCTGGTGGACCTGGCGCCGGACGCCCCGCATCCGGTCGAGGTCGTCGCCGAGATCACCGGGGCGATGCCCGACACCGCCGTGCTGGCCATGGGCCGCCGGTGGAGCCAGCGGATCGTCGGGGACCTGCTGGCCGCCGGCGTACGGGGCCTGGTGGGCAAGGACGCGTCCCTGGAGGCGCTCGTCGACGCCGTCCGGGAGCTCGCCGCCGGGGGGAAGGTCATCGACGCCGCCGCCGCCGTGACGGCGCTGCGCCCCGCGTCGAGCCCGCTGACGCGCCGGGAGGTGGAGGTGCTGCGGGTGGCTGCGGAGGGCCTGCCGCTGAAGGAGATCGCCCGCCGGCTCTACCTGGCGCACGGGACCGTACGCAACCACCTGTCGGCGATCATGCGCAAGACCGGTGCCCGCAACCGGATGGAGGCGGTGTGGCGCGCCCGCCGCGACGGCTGGATGTAGCGGGCGGCCCCCGCCCGCCCGGGCCGGGCCGTGCCAGCGCCGTCCCGCCCCTCGTCCGGCCTGGACGGTGGCGGGTCGCCCGCCGAATACGGCCTGGACGGTGGCGGGTCGCCCGCCGAGCGGAATCTGGCGGGACGTGTTTGAATTCTGACGGTCCGTGATCTGTCTGACGACGCTCCGGAGGGTCAACGGTGATCCGTACCCTGCTCGCTCTCGACGGCGCCCTGGTCCGTGGCGCCCTGTCGCTCGTGCTCGCCGCCGAGGCGGACATCAGCGTGGTGGCGGAACTGGACCGGGGCGACGCCCTGCCACCGGCGGTCCGGACGCAGCGTCCCGACGTGGCGGTCGTGGACCTCGACCTCATCGGCGACACGGGCGTGGCGGGGCACTGCCCGTTGCTGGTGCTCGCCGACCGTCGCCGGGCGCGCAGCCTGCACCGGGTCTTCGTGCCGGGGCGCACGGTCGGGATCCTCGGCGCCGACGTCTCCCCGCACCGGGTGCTGGACGGCATTCGGCGGCTGGCCCGCCGCGAGTCGGTGGTCGACGCCGACCTGGTGATGGCGGCACTGAGCCGGGACAGCCCGCTCACCTCGCGGGAGACGGAGATCCTCGACCTGACCGCAGCCGGGGCGCCGGTCGTGGAGGTCGCCCGGGCGCTCGGGCTCGCCCCGGGAACCGTGCGCAACCACCTCGGCCGGATCGCCCGCAAGGCGGGCGCGCGCACGAGGGTGGAGGCGGTGCGGGTCGCCCGCGAGGCCGGCTGGATCTGACGACGGGCGGCCGGCCCCGGGACCGTCAGGGCCGGCCGAGCGGCACGCGGTCCGGCGGCGTCACGTCCTCCCAGTGCCCGACCAGCTCGCGGTAGGTGGTCGAGCGGGTCAGCAGGTCGTCGTGGCTGCCGACGAGCGGCCGGTCGCCGTCGAACACCAGCACCCGCCGGGCCCGGGTCGCCGAGCTGATCCGGTGCGCGATGACCACCAGGGTGCCGCCCCGGCGGGCGAAGGCGTGCTCGACGGTCGCCTCCAGGGTCGGGTCCAGGTGACACGTCGCCTCGTCGAGGATCACCAGCGGTGCCGGGGCGAGGTAGGCCCGGACCGCCGCGACGAGCTGACGCTCCCCGGCGGAGAGGGCGGCGGGGTCCAGTTCGGCGTCCAGGCCACCGAGGCGGGCCACCAGGGGACCGGCGCCGAGGGTGCGCACGGCGGCCAGGACCGTCGCGTCGTCGGCGTCGGCGTGCAGGTAGCGGAGGTTGTCGCCGACGGAACCGGTGCGCACGTACGCCTCCTGCGGCACCAGCACCCGCAGCCGGGCCAGCGCCTCCGGCGGTGTGCCGTCGACGGGTACGCCGGCCAGGTGGACCGTGCCCGACTCCGGTGACGCCAGCCCTGCGACCAGCGCGGCCAGGGTGGACTTGCCGGCGCCGCTCGGCCCCACCACGGCCAGATGGTCGCCCGCCGCCACCGTCAGGGTGAGGTCCGCCAGGACGGGGCGGGCGTGCGGGCCGTACCGGAAGGTCAGCCCCCGAAGCGCGACCGCCGGCGGGTCGCCGACGGCGGCGGCCCACGGCGCCGGGCCGGCGGCGGCCGGTGAAGGACCGGCCGGGACGGCGGCGACCGGGGGCGACGGGACGGCGGCGGGGCGGGACGGCGGGGCGGTGGGCGGCGGGAGGTCCGGCCCCGGGGGCGGGCTGGTGCGCAGGATGCGGCCCAGGGTGACGGCGTAGCGCAGGCCGCCGCCACCGACGCCCTGCACGACCGCGTGCAGGGCGGGTTGCAGCCCGGTGGTGACGTAGACCAGCGCGCCCAGCACGGCGCCGGCGCTCAGCCCCTGCCGGACCAGCCACGGCGCGGCCAGCACCAGCACCACCACGGGCAGCCAGCCGCCCACGCCGAGGCTGAGGCTGCGCAGCGCCGCCATCCGGGCCAGCGTCCGCTCCGCGTCGGCCTGCGCCGTGACCCGCCGGTCCACGTCGGACACCACGCGCTCCTGCGCGCCGCAGGCGACGACGTCGCGGTGCCCGGCCAGCGCCGACGCCGCCGAGCGGCCGAGCCGCTCGCCGGCGGTCACCTGGGCCCGCTGGTGCGCCACCATGGCCGGCAGTGACGCCCCGAACACGGCCAGCCCCACCACCAGCGGGGCCGCCACCGCACCGGCCAGCGGCGGGGCCAGGGCGAGCAGGCCGAGCAGCGCCGCCCCGGCGGTGAACAGGAACCCGCGGACCACCAGCAGCAGCCCGCCGAAGGTGTCCCGGACCACCTCGACCTGGTGGGTCAGCCGGGCCACGGTGGCGCTGTCCGCTCGGCCGCCGGCCCGGGTGGCGTCGTGCAGGGCCCCCCGCACCACCCGGGCGGCCAACTCGTCGCGGAACGGTTCCACCACGGCCCCGAGGCTGCGGTACACCTGCCCGGTGGCCGCCGCTCCCACCAGCACGGCCGCGGCGAGCCCGGCCAGCCAGGCCAGGCCGGTGCCGAACTCACCGGCCAGGAAACCCCGGTCGACGGCGCGGGCCACGAACACCCCGCCCAGCAGCGCCGGCAGGGCCTCCACCGCCGACCAGGCAGCCAGCCGGCCCAGGGCCCGCCGGCGGGCCCGCAGTGCCGCCCAGGTGCTGCGGCGTACGCCGGGGCCGCTCATCAGGCGTCTCCGCCGGGCGTGAAGACCGACCGGTAGGCCGGGTCGGCCCAGAGCTGCCGGTGCGGCGCCACGGCCCGCAGCCGCCCGCCGTCGAGCCACGCCACCAGGTCGGCCGCCGCCGCCGTCGTCGCGCGGTGGGTCACCACGAGTCGGGTACGCCCGCCGGCGCCGGCCGCCACCGCCCGGGCGATCCGGTGTTCGGTCGCGGTGTCCAGGCTGGACGTGGCGTCGTCGAGGACGAGCAGCCGCTCGGCGGGGAACGCGCGGGCCAGCCCGAGGCGCTGCGCCTCGCCGCCGGAGAGCGGCGCGTCCGTCAACCGGGTGCGGAAGCCCTCGGGCAGCCGGGCGACGACGTCGGCGACCTGCGCCGCCCGCGCCGCGGCCAGCACCGCCGGGGTGGCCGGGGCGGTTCCGGCGGGCGGTCGTGCCGAGCCGGCGGGCAGCCCGAGCCCGATCGCGTCGTGCACCGTCTCGCCGACCAGCACGGGCCGGTCGAAGGCGTGGCCGACGGCCCGGCGCAGCGCGGACGGGTCGAGCCGGCGCAGCGGCACCCCGTCCAGCAGCACCTCGCCGGTCTCCGGGTCGTGCAGGCGGCCGGCCACCGCGGCGAGGGTCGACTTGCCGGCGCCGGAGCGGCCGACGACGGCCACCGTGGCGCCCGCCGGGACGGTCAGGTCGATCCCGTCGAGGACCACCCGCCCGTCCTCGGTGCGTACGCCCACCCCGCGCAGCCGCAGTTCCCCCCGACCGGGCGGCAGCGGCTCGGTGCCGTCGGGGCGTACCGGGTGGGCCAGCGGCTCGGCGATCCGGCCGGCCGCCGCGCGGGCGCGGACGAGGCGGTTCAGGGTGGCCAGCACCGCGCCCAGTCCGGCGCCGAGGGCCGCGTACTGCACGGCGGCGACGAGTTGGCCGGGCGAGAGCCAGCCGACGGTCAGCGCGTACCCGCCGACGGCCACGACGGCCACCTGGAGCAGCGGCCCCACGGCGGCGGTGCGGGCGCTCGCCCTGGCCAGCAGCCGCCAGCTGAGCAGTCCGTACCCGCGCAGTTCCGGCAGGGCCGCGAGCACCCGGTCGCGTTCCCGGTCGACGGTCGCGGCGGCGGCGATGGTGCGGGCGCCGCCGAGGGCCTCCAGCAGGCGCCCGGCGATGTTCCCCAGCACCCGCTGGTAGCCGGCGACGGCGGCGGAGGCGTCGGTGACGAAGGCGCGCATGAGCAGCGTGAGCAGGGCCAGCCCGCCGAGGAGGGTGACGCCGAGCAGCGGTTCGAGCAGGGTGAGCGCCACGACGCTGCCGACCGGGGGGAGCAGCGCGACGACGCCGAGCACCACGGCGGTGCCGGCCTGCCCGGCCTCGGCGGCCTGCCCGACGAGCCGACCGACCAGGTCGCCCACCGGGTGGCGGCGGACGGTGCGTACGTCGCAGGCGAACAGGTGCCGCAGCAGGCGCCGGCGCAGCCGTGCCGTGGCCCGGGCCGCGCCGTACCCGCTGGCCACGTCGGCGAGGATGTCGGTGACCATGAGGACGGCGATCAGGCCGCAGGCGGCGGCCGGCCACCGGACGCCGCCGTCGCCGCCGACGGCGGAGTCGACCGCGAGCCCGAGCGCGGCGGGCAGGGCGAGTTCGGCCACGGCGCCGGTGAGCGCGACCGCGCCGAGCAGGACCGTCCACCCGCCGCCGTCGCGGACCACCCGCCGCAGCAGCCGGTCGGTGCCGGTCGGCGTCCCCATGGCTTCTCCCGCGAAAGACGTGCGGCCCTGGGCGGACACGGCGTCCGCCCAGGGCCTCGCGTGATGACCTGGTCAGTTGCAGGTCGTGACGGACAGCGAGCTGTCGCCGCAGAGCAGCAGGCTCGCGCGGCTGCCACCGCCGGTGCGGTCGGCGGGGGCCATCTCCATGCCCTGAAGGTCGAGAAGCGCCATGTCGATCATCTCCTTCTGTACTGGTCGGTCGGATGGTCCTGCGCTGGATGTCGCCCGTGAGGGCGTCCGGCTCAGTTGCAGGTCGTGACGGACAGCGAGCTGTCGCCGCAGAGCAGCAGGCTCGCCCGGCTGCCACCGCCCGTGCGGTCGGCGGGGGCCATCTCGAGGCCCTGGAGGTCCAGAAGCGCCATGTCGTGTCACCTCCTTCCGTGTTGGTCGGTCGGGTCGGTCGCCCTCGCCGAGGCGAGGGAGTCGTGGGCGCCCGCCAGGGGCGCGAGGAACGGCAGGCGCACCGGGGCGTCGGGCCGCGCGGCGGCCAACGCCAGCAGCACGCCGGCGGTGCCGGTGCCGAGGTCCATGGACAGCCGCAGCAACTGCTCGCCCGGGAAGGCGGTGCCGTCGCGGTAGGGCAGGGCGTGCCAGGCCAGCCGGGACACCTGGGCGTCGCGTTCGCGGCAGAGCCCCGGATCGTCGGGGTACGCCGCCAGGTAGGCGATGATGCCGGCTCGTCCGGCGAAGAGGCCGGACTGCGCGTAGAACGGTGACCGGGCGGCGCGGCGTACGCCGGCGCTGGCCTCGGCGAACCGCTCGTCGGCGCGGTGCCGCAGGTACTCGTCGAGCACCAGCCCGATGCCGACGCTGCCCTGCCCGAGGTAGGGCATGGTGCGCCAGCCCTCGTTGACCTCCAGCGCGCCGTCGGGGCGTACCACGCAGCGGCGCAGGTCCTGGCGCAGGGCAGTGGCGGCGTGGTCCAGCAGGGCCTCGTCGCCGGTCAGCTCGTGCAGCCGCACCAGCAGCAGCGCCGGCCCGGTGCGGCCGCGCAGCAGCCCGGCGTACGGGTTGCGCCCGCCGCTGATGTCCGGCCCCGGGTCGTCGGCGAGCTGGTCGACCACCCGCTCGGCAACCCGCCAGGCCGCGTCGCGCAGGACCGTCTCGCCGGTGCGTCCGGCCAGCTCGGCCAGGTTGAGCGCGATGCCGGCGAGGCCGCCCGAGAGGCTGTGGTCCAGGCCGTCCAGCGGCTGGCGCAGGCAGATGTCGAGCACGTCGAGGGCGTCCTGCCGGCGGCCGAGCGCCTCCAGGGCGTACGCGACGCCGTGCAGGCCGTCGTAGAAGCCGCACCGGGTGCCGGAGGGGGGTGCCGTGGCGTGGCGCACCAGCCACTTTTCGTGTTCCGGCCACCGTCCGGCGCCGCTGACGTGCAGGGCGTACAGGACGCCGGCGGCACCGTGGGCGAGGTTGAGCCCGCCGCTGCGGAACTGCTCGATGTCGCCGGGGAAGAGCCGGTCGTCCCGGTCGGGTGTCGCGCTGGCCAGGATCGCCCGGGCGAGCCGGTCCCGGTGGGTCGGCCCGACGTCGACGGTGAGGTCGGGTGCCGCTCCGGCGTCCGCCGGGGCGGGGCCGGTGATCTCCCGTACGGCGTCGTCGAGGAGTTCCCTCGGCACCGGGAAGTGCGCGGCGATCACGTCGGCGAGGTGCGCGGCCTTGTCCGGCCCGAGCCGGACGAGCTGGGTCAGCGGCAGGAACAGCGCCAGCCGCAGGCAGGCCAGGGCGTACCGGTCGACGGCGGGACCGGTGCGGTCCCGGGGCGCGGCGAAGCCCTGGTTGCGCAGTCCCGGCCGGCGGTGGCCGTCGATCGGCGCGGCGACCTCGAAGTCGACAAGTGCGATCCGGTCGTCCGGGCGGACCATGATGTTGAACAGGTGCAGGTCGCCGTAGACCAGGCCGCGGTCGTGGATCGCCGTGACGACCTCCTCGACCTGCCGGTGCACGTCCAGCGCCCAGCGGGTGTAGTCGGCGCGGTCGGCGTCCGTGGCGTCGGCGTCGATCAGCGGGTACCGGTCGACCAGGACCTTGTTGAGCGGGCGGCCCTCGATGAACTCCAGCGCGAGGAACCGGTGCTCGCCGAGGGCGAACTCGTCGTGCACCCGGGGCACCTGCGGCAGGTCGGCCAGCCGGCGCAGCGCGTCGGCCTCCCGGGCCAGGCGGGCGACCGCGTCGGCGCCGTCGGCGTCGAGACCGGCGTGCGGCCGGGCCTCCTTCAGCACCAGCTGGGTGTCGGTCCGCACGTCCCGGCCGACGTAGAGGCCGCCGCCGTTGGAGAAGTGGATGACCTTCTCGATCCGGTACGGCACCTCGTTCGTGCTGGTGGCGTTGCGAGCGGCCAGGTGCGGGCCGAGGAAGTCGGGCAGCGTCACCCAGGACGGCACGTGGAACACCGGGTCGCGGCGGTCGGGCACCAGCGTGCCCGTGTCGTCCTCGATCGCCGGGACCACCTGGCCGTCGGGGGAGTGGCAGTAGCGCGCGGCGAAGCCGCCGTAGCGTACGTGCACCGGGCCGGCGCCGTGGCGCAGGTCGCTGAGGATGTACGGGCCGGGCTCGCCGGCTAGCAGCTCGTCGAGCTCCTTGCAGACCAGCTCCAGCTCCGCGTCGTCGCGGGGGTACACGGTGACGAACTTGCCGCTGGCCGCCCGGGAGGCGTACTTGGAGTTGCGCAGCAGCAGGGTGCGCGGGCCGCGGAGGAACTTGAAGGACAGTCCGCGCGGGACGCAGTAGTCCCAGACGGCGTCCAGCACCCGCTCGGCGTTGTCCAGCGTCGCCGACACGTGGATCTTCCAGCCCTGCTGGGGCAGCGCGCCGCCCTCGGGGGCGTAGATCAGCCAGTCGTCGAGCGGCTCGGAGCGCCAGCCGTCGGGGACGGGCCGCTTCGCCGCCGCGAAGGTGGGCTGCTCGACCGCGCTGCCGAGGGAGTCGTAGAAGAGCCGGTCGGCGGCGCAGTAGCTGTCGTAGCGTTCGTCCACCCTGACCACTCCCTCCGCTGTTCGGTCGGTGCCTGCGTCGTTCGGCCGATGTCATCGCCCTGCTGACGGATCTGAGTCTGTCCGTTCGGGCCATGGCGGTTCCAGTGCGTTCAGTCATGACGACGAATGCGTGCCGCACGGGTCGGCCGTGACAAAAGTCAGTTGCGCCCGAGGTGCGCGGTGCCCCGCCGGCGGGTCGCCGACCGCACGGTGGGCGGTGCCCCCGCCCGTCCCGGGGCGGTACGGTGCTCGCCGTGACCGCAGACGATCACTCCTCCGTCGCCGGCGCCGGGCCTGTCGCCGTGCTGGCCAACCCGACCGCTGGCCGGGGTCGGCACCGAGGGCTGCTGCCGCAGGTCCTGCACCGGCTCGCGGCTGCCGGCCGGCCGGTACGCCCGCTGCGCGCGCGTACCGCCGACGAGGCCGAGGCGGCCTGCCGGGCGGCGGTGCGCGACGGGGCGTCGGCCCTGGTCGCGGTCGGCGGCGACGGGACCGTGCACCGCGCGGTGCAGGCGGTCGCCGGGACAGGGGTTCCGTTCGGCCCGGTGCCCGCCGGGACCGGCAACGACTTCGCCGCCGACACCGGCTTCCCGGCCGACCCGCTCGCCGCCGTCGATGTGATCGCGGCGGCGCTGCGCGACGGCCGCACCCGCCCGGTGGACCTGGCCCGGATGGCGGGGGCCGACGGTACGGACCGGTGGTACGGGGCCGTGCTCGCGGCCGGCTTCGACGCGATCGTCAACGAACGCGCCAACCGGATGCGCTGGCCGAGCGGCCCGCGCCGCTACGACCTGGCGATCCTGGTGGAACTGGCCCGGCTGCGCCCGCGCCGCTACACCCTGCGCCTCGACGGGGTGCCGCACGAGGTGGACGCCGTGCTGGTGGCGGTGGGCAACTGCGCCAGCTACGGCGGCGGCATGCGGATCTGCCCGGACGCGGACCCGACCGACGGCCTGCTCGACGTGGTGGTGGGCGGCCGGTTCCACCGGCGCACCCTGATGCGAGTCAAGCCGCGCATCTACCGGGGCACCCACGTGACCCACCCGCTGGTGCGCAGCTACCGCGCCCGTACGGTCGAGCTGAGCGCCGAGGGCATCACCACGTACGCCGACGGCGAGCGTGCCCTGGCCCTCCCCCTGACCGTCACGGCCGCCCCCGCCGCCCTCCACCTCCTCCGCTGAGCCCTCCCACCCGCCCTCCCCTCCCTCCTCCCTCCTTCCCTTCCGGCGCCGATCATGCAGTCGTGGTGCCCCGCACAAGCCGCGTATGCCCGCAAAACCGGCACCAGAAGTGCATGATCGACCAGTCGAGGGCGTCGAGGGCGTGGTCAGGGGGTTGTGCGGGTGATGCGGTCTAGCCATTCGGCCAGCAGGGTGCGTTCGGCGGCGGTGAGGTCCGTGGTGAGGGTGTCGAGGGCGGCGCGCAGCGCCACCGCGTGCCGGACCGGACGGTCGGCCCGGGAGGTCGCCCGGGCGGCGGGGGAGTCGGTGACCAGGGCGGCGAGCACCGCCTCCCGGGTCCGGGTCGACAGGGCCGGGTCGCGCCCTGGCGGCTGCGTCCGGATCAGGGTGAGGGTGACCCCGCACGCGGTGGCGTGCAGCATCTCGGTCGCCTGGTCGACGCTCGTGCGCAGTCGACCCGCCTCGGCCACCCGGTGCACGAGCTGGCGCAGGATGTCGGCCGCGACCCGGGCCGCGGTCGGGGTCTCGCCGGGGCGCGGGTCGCCGTACATGAGGGCGTGGAAGGCCGGGTTGGCCACGCCGAAGCCGACGTGCAGGTCCCAGCCCCGGCGCAGCTCGTCGACCGGGTCGTCGGCGAGGTCCCCGGCCGCTTGGGCGTGCAGGTACGCGGCGAACCCGTAGCTGGCCGCCGCATCCAGCAGGCCGCGCATGTCGCCGAACTGACGGTAGAGGGTGGGCGCCTGCACCCCCGCCGCCCGGCTGACCGCGCGGGTGGAGACGGCCTCCCGGCCGCCCTCGGCGAGCAGCGCGGCGGCGGCCCGGACGATCCGGTCCCGGGGCGACGTCTCGGTGATCATGGCAGCGACGATAACGCCTTCACGTTAGCGCCAGGTGTTAACGGTGCTGTCGGCATGTCGTTAGCGCTGTTGCTCGACGCCGGCCAGGTCCAGCACGGCGCCGAGCCCGTTGGCCCGACCCGCCTCGGCGGCCGGCAGCACCAGCACCGCGCACCCGGCCGCGACGGCCCCCGCGTCGGCCGGGGTGTCGCCCACCATCAGCGTCCGCTCCGGATCGACGCCGAGCATCCCGCAGGCGCGCAGGAAGATCCCCGGGTCCGGCTTGCAGCGCCCCACCTCGTACGAGAGCACGAACGCGTCGACCAGCCCGGCCAGCCCCCAGGCCTCGAAGTGCGGCCGGATGTCGAAGCCGATGTTGCTGACGACGGCCACCCGGACGCCCCCGGCCCGCAGCGCGTCCAGCGTCGCCGCGGTGTCCGGGTAGGGCACCCAGCCCTCGGGCACCAGCACCCGCTCGTAGAGCGCCTCCGCGAAGCCCTCGATGCCCGCGTCCACGGTCTCGGCCAGCCCCGTGTAGGCGCCGCGGTGGGCGTACGGGTAGAGGTCCCGGTCGGCCCAGAGCTCGGCCAGCCGGGGCGGCACCCGGGTGGGCAGCGGCCCGCCCGCCCGGCCGGCGGTCAGCAGCCGGTCGGCCAGCGCGGTGGCCCGCATCCGCTCCAGGGTCACCCCGCAGGCGGCGGCGGCCGCGAGCACCCAGTCCCGGGGCTCCTCCACCTGGGCCAGGGTGCCGTGGAAGTCGAGCAGGACCGCCTCCACCGGCCGGCGGGACGGACCCGGGCGGACGGCGTCGTCGGCGCCGCGCGAGGCGTGGGGCGGTTCGGCATGATCCGGCACGTCGTGCACCCTACCGACCGCCTCCGACCCCCCTGCCGGTCGGCCTTGTCCGGTGGCTGTCGGCGGCACGCATTAATCTTGGAGGCATGTCGAGCCCCGCCGAGCGGTACGCAGCGGCGCGCCGCCGGGCCGCGCAGGCCTCACAGTTCCCGGCACTTGACGAGTTCGCCCTCGATCTGGGGTTCGACCTCGACGACTTTCAGCGGGAGGCGTGCCAGGCGCTGGAACGGGGCAGCGGCGTCCTGGTCTGCGCCCCGACCGGCGCCGGCAAGACGGTGGTCGGCGAGTTCGCCGTACACCTGGCCCTGCGCGGCACGCCGGCGCCCCCGGCCGGCGACGGGGCCGCCCCGCCCCGCCGGCGCAAGTGCTTCTACACCACCCCGATCAAGGCGCTGTCGAACCAGAAGTACCACGACCTGGTCGACCGCTACGGCGCCGAGCAGGTCGGGCTGCTCACCGGCGACAACGCCATCAACGGCGACGCCCCGGTGGTGGTGATGACCACCGAGGTGCTGCGCAACATGCTCTACGCCGGCTCGGCCACCCTCGACGGCCTGGCCTACGTGGTGATGGACGAGGTGCACTACCTCGCCGACCGGTTCCGTGGCGGGGTGTGGGAAGAGGTGATCATCCATCTGCCCGCCTCGGTCACCCTGGTCTCCCTGTCGGCCACCGTGTCCAACGCCGAGGAGTTCGCCGACTGGCTGGTCACCGTGCGCGGCGAGACGGCCGTGGTGGTCAGCGAGCACCGCCCGGTGCCGCTGTGGCAGCACATGCTGGTCGGCAAGCGGATGTTCGACCTGTTCCACGACGCCGACGCCGCCCGCAAGCACGACGTGCACCCCGAGCTGCTGCGCTACACCCGCGACACCATGCGCCGCCTCGAGCTCGGCGAGGGGCGCAGCGCCGGTCCCGGCGGCGGCCGGCGCGGGCCCCGCTGGCGCGGCCCGATGCGCCCCGACATCGTCGACCGGCTCGACCGGGAGGGGCTGCTGCCGGCGATCCTGTTCATCTTCAGCCGCGCCGGCTGCGCCGCCGCCGTGCAGCAGTGCCTCGCCGCGGGCCTGCGGCTCACCTCCCCCGAGGAGCGGGCCGAGATCCGCCGCGTCGTCGAGTCGCGGGTCACCGCCATCCCCGGCGAGGACCTGACCGTCCTCGGCTACTGGGAGTGGCTCGACGGCCTCGAACGCGGCCTGGCCGCCCACCACGCCGGCATGCTGCCGGTGTTCAAGGAGGTCGTCGAGGAGCTCTTCGTCCGGGGCCTGGTCAAGGCGGTCTTCGCCACCGAGACGCTCGCCCTGGGCATCAACATGCCGGCCCGCTGCGTCGTGCTGGAACGCCTGGTGAAATACAACGGCGAGGCGCACGTCGACCTGACGCCGGGGGAGTACACCCAGCTCACGGGCCGCGCCGGCCGGCGGGGCATCGACGTCGAGGGGCACGCCGTCGTCGTCTGGTCCCCGGAGACCGACCCCCGGCACGTGGCCGGTCTGGCCTCCACCCGCACGTACCCGCTGCGGTCCAGCTTCCGACCGTCGTACAACATGGCGGTCAACCTGGTCGGCACGGTCGGCGCCGAGCCGGCCCGCGCGCTGCTGGAGTCCTCGTTCGCCCAGTTCCAGGCGGACCGCTCGGTGGTCGGCCTGGCCCGGCAGGTGCAGCGCAACACCGAGACCATCGAGGCGTACGGCGCGGAGGCGGCCTGCCACCACGGCGACTTCGACGAGTACTTCGCGCTGCGGGTGGCGATCGGCGAGCGGGAGCGGGCCATCGCCCGGCAGGGGCAGAGCCAGCGCAAGGCCGCCGCGGTGGCCTCGCTGGAGCGGCTGCGGATCGGCGACGTGATCCGGGTGCCGTCGGGCCGGCGGGCCGGCCTGGCCGTCGTGCTCGACCCGGCCACCGGCGGCTTCGGCGAGCCCCGGCCGCTGGTGCTGACCCAGGACCGCTGGGCGGGCCGGGTCAGCCCGGGGGACTTCACCACCCCGGCCGAGGTGCTGGCGCGGATCCGGGTGCCGAAGCACTTCAACCACCGGTCCCCGGCGGCCCGGCGCGATCTGGCCGCCGAGGTCAGCGGCACCGGGCTGGACCGGCACGGCGGCCGCCGCGGCGGCCGGTCCCGGCAGGCCGTCGGCGAGGACCACCGGCTCAGCCAGCTCCGCACCGAGCTGCGCCGGCATCCCTGCCACGCCTGCCCCGACCGCGAGGAGCACGCCCGCTGGGCGGAGCGGCGCCGCCGCCTGGAGAACGACACCGAGGAGCTGCGGCAGCGGGTGGCCGGCCGGACCGGCTCGCTGGCGCGCACGTTCGACCGGATCGTGGCGCTGCTCACCGCCCGGGGCTACCTGGCGCCCGACGGCGCGGTGACCGACGCCGGCCGGATGCTCGGCCGGATCTGGACCGAGGCGGACCTGCTGGTCGCCGAGTGCCTGCGGCGCGGGGTGTGGGACGGGCTCTCCCCGGCCGAACTGGCGGCGGCGGTCTCCGTGGTGGTCTTCGAGGCGCGCCGCGACGTCGACGAGCGGGCGTCGCTGCCGCGCGGCCCCGTGGCCGAGGCGGTCGACGAGACGCTCAAGCTGTGGAGCGAGATCGAGGCCGACGAGGCGGCCCGGGGCCTCACCGTCACCCGGGAGCCCGACCTCGGCTTCGCCTGGCCGGTCTACCGCTGGGCGCGGGGCGAGGCGCTCGCGAAGGTCCTCGGCAGCGGCCACGAGATCGACGGCGAGATGCCGGCCGGCGACTTCGTCCGCTGGGCGCGGCAGGTGGTCGACCTGCTCGGCCAGCTCGCCGACTCCGGCGGCGCCCCGGCGGAGCTCAGGTCCACCGCCCGGCAGGCGATCGGCGCCGTGAACCGGGGTGTGCTGGCCTACCACGCCCCCGCCTGACCGTCACTGTCCGTTACCAGATATCGAAATCGACGCATCGCTTAGTCACCGCGACGGCACCCCCCGAATTGTCCGGGGGGTGCCGTCGTGCCTGGTCACGGCATCCCTGATCATTGCTGCGGCGCGGGATCGCGCGTCGGTGGAACGATCTGGGAGAAGGCCGCCGTGGCGGAGATCAATCACTTCGAGTACGGATGGATCACCCCCGCGCTCAGCTACGCGCTGTCGGTGCTGGGCTCGGCCCTGGGGCTGATCTGCGCGGGCCGGATCCGCACGGCGGGCAGCGCGGGCCAGCGTGCCTGGTGGGGAACCCTGGCGGCCTGGGCCATCGGTGGCACCGCCATCTGGACCATGCACTTCATGGCGATGCTCGGCTTCGCCGTCGAGGGCACCCGGATCCGGTACGACGTGCCCATCACCGTGGCCAGCGCGATGATCGCGGTGATCGCGGTCGGCATCGGCCTGGCCATCGTGGGCACCGGGCGGTTCTCCGCCGTGCGGCTGCTCGCCGGGGGCCTGTTCACGGGCGCGGGGGTCGCCGCGATGCACTACACCGGCATGGCGGCCATGCGGCTCAACGGCCGGATCGACTACGACACCACCCGGGTCGTGCTGTCGGTCGTGATCGCGGTGGTCGCGGCCACGGTGGCGCTCTGGCTCGCGATGACCGTCCGCCGGGGGCTGGCGATCGTCGGCTCGGCGCTGCTGATGGGCGTCGCCGTCAACGGCATGCACTTCACCGGGATGAGCGCCATGTCGGTGCATCGGCACGCCGGGCAGGGCGAGGTGTCCGGCGCCGGCGTCAGCACCCTGCTCGTGCCGATCATCCTCGCGGTGGTGTTCGGCGTGGTCGGGCTGGTCTACGCGCTGCTGGCCGCCCCTACCGCCGAGGACCGGGCCGCCACCGCGTACTTCGACGACCTGCGGGGCCAGGAGCCGGCCGAGGCGTCGCCGCCGCCGGCGCCGGACCCGGTGGGGCTGCGGGCCCGGTCCACACTCGGCCAGCCGGGCACCCCGTTTCCGTCCCGCCGGGGCAACCCGCCGCGCTGACCCGTCCAGCGGGTCGACGCCGCCCGCCGTGCCGCGGCACGGCGGGCGGCGCTTGCTGGTCGATGGCGCGGGCTGCCACCACGATGAGCGCACCGCCGCCGACCACGAGGTGGTGTCGGCCGGATCGAGGTCGTGGGAGCGGTTGATTTTCGGGCATACGGCTCAGCGGCCAGCCGGTACCAGGGAGAGTCGGCGCAGAGGCCCGCGTGTCGAAGGAGGACTCGTGCGACCCACCCGCCGGCTACTGGCGCTGCTCGGGCTCGCTGCGGCGATGCCCCTGGTCGCGGCCGTCATCCTTGTCTGGATACCGTTCCGCAATGCGCAGGGTCTGATACCACAGAGCTCTGCGGTATGGCCGTACGACTCGTACCACGACATGCGCTGGCTGCTGGTCTACCACAACTCCTGGTTGATGTTCGGGCTCCTCTTGCTGGGCGCGATCGTGCTGCGAGGGCTCTACTCCGCGGCCCTGGTCGGCCTGGCCTGGCCGGCAGGCGTACGGCGACCGTCGTTCCGGGCGTTGGCGCGGCGCAACCTCGAAGTCGCGGCGTTCACGGCGGTCCTCGTCCTACCGTTCGCCGCGTATGCGGTCGCCGCGTCGGTGGTGTCGCTGTCCTGGTTCCTGTTCGCCTCGCTGATTCCCATGATCCTCCTCGCCCCCTTCCTGCAGCGGATGGCCGTGGGCCGGGGCCTGTGGCGGGGACTGCCTTCGGCCGAGCTCGTCGGCTGGTCGCTGCTCGACTTCGTGGTGATCTCGGTGGCCGGTGGCGCGGTGTGGCAGGTTCCCGCGTTGATGACGCCGCTCGTCGCCGCGGGCGCGGGCGCGGCCAACGGCCTGCTGTGGAACCGGACGGTGCGGGCGGCCGTGCTGCAGCCGCGGGTACGGTGGCGGCGGGTGCCGGTGGTGCCGATCGCTGTGGTGCTCGCGCTGGCCACTCCGCTGGTGTCGCAGGTGATCACCTCGCCCCGCCACGAACGGAGCACCTTCGTCCCGCCCGTCTTCGACCGGCCGCTGCCCGCGAGGGTGCGCTACGCGGTGATCCTGCTGGCCGGGCACGAATCCGCGTACGACGGCCGCCCGTTGGGGGACCCGGCGGCCGAGTGGTTCTCATACGCTGGCCTGGACGCGGGTGGCCGCCCGCTGCCGTACCGGCGGTATGACACCCACCGGTCGCTGGACTCCAGCGCGGAACTGCTCGCCGCGCAGGTGGACGCGCTGCATGGGCGGACCGGCAGGCCCATCGCCCTGGTCGGCCGAAGTGAGGGGGCGATGGTGGCCCGGCGCTACCTCGGCGATCGGCCGGACCCGCGGGTGCAGGCACTGGCGATGTTCAGCCCGCTGGTCCGCGCCGGACGCGCGTACTACCCACCCCCGGACGTCAGCACCGGCTGGGGTCTGGCCGCCGGCTGGCTGCTGCGGGGGATGTTCGCTGTCACGCAGGTCGGCAGGACAGCCGCCACCACGCCGGACGAGCCGTTCATCCGTTCACTGATGGACGAAGACGGGCCCTTTTTCCGCCTGCACATGATGTGTCCCGTCCCGGGGGTCCGGGCGATCGCCTTCCTGCCGACGGTCACCGCGTCCGAGGCGCCACCGGACCCGTACATCCGCATCCCGACGGTCGAGGCACCGTCCTTCCACGGGGGGCTCATCGGTCGCCCGGTCATCGAGGACCAGTTGATCGACTTTCTCGCCGGCGAGGAGGTCAACGTCCGGCGCCGGGAGTACGGCCTCCTGGAGCGGCTGGGTGCGGCCTGGCACGCACCCAACCTGGCGCTGCGCATCAACCCGGTCTGGGAACCCACCGTGCCGTCCGGCACGCCGGCCTTCTCGACGGCACTCTACTGCCGTCCGCTGCGGCAACCAGACTGACAACCAGTTCAGACCCGCGAAGCGGGGGTCCGGCTCGCCGCGCGCAGCTGCCCGGCGAGCAACCAGAGGGCCACGGCGGCGAGCGCCGCCGTCATCCAGACCGCCAGCGGACGGTACGGCAGCAGCAGGATGCCGAGCCCGATGCCCACCGTTGCGGTGACGATCGCCGCGACGGTGGTGGCGCGCCGGTCGACGAGCACCGCCAGCCCGGCCACGGCGGTCGCCACCCCGCCGACCAGTCGGACCCAGCCCCAGCTGGTGATGTCGAGGTGGAACATCTCCGCGCTGGCGATGTCGACGTACGGCTCGAGCGGAACGATGGCGAGCCCGGTGAGGAAGTCGATCCCCCCGGCCGCGCCCAACAGCACCGCCGCCAGGTAGCGCCGGCTCCGTCGCTCGCTGTCCGGGCCGATGCCGTCCGGAGCCGGCCCGTCTCCCGGCATGCTTCCTCCGCCCGTCGTCTCCGCCGCCGTGCAGCCCGTACCCGAGCCGCCGCAGGGGATTCCACCAGGCTATCGAGGCTCGCCCTGCCCCGCCGCCGGTAGCGGAGCCTGTTGGCTCAGGGGCGGACCGGGGAGTTCTCCGGGGCGTCGCGCCAGTGGCCGCGGTGCGCGGCGGTGAGGATCTTGGCTTTGGGGCTGTGGTCGAGGATGCCCCCGCTCAGTCGAGCGCCGACTCACCGCCGGGGTAGGCGAAGGACGAGCGCGGTGAATAGAAGCCCCACACGATTTCGAGCGGCTCGGCGGGACGCAGGGCGTGGACCGGGTGGTCGGGTGCCAGGAACTCCACCGACTCGATCCCGAAGGGATCGACCGGCTCCGCGACGAAGGGGTAGTTCCCGCTCAGCAGCCTGCCGTCGAGCCGGGTCAGGTAGCGGAGCTGTCCACGGTTCACGGCGTCACCGGTGCGTCCGACCCGGGCCGTCGTGCGGATCACCGGTACGCCGTCCGCCTCGGTGGTGGCGACCAGCCGATGCCCCTTCACCTCGATCGTGGTGGTACCGGCGCTCGCCGGGGCGCCCCGCGCGACGGCGTAGTCGCGGACCACCGGGCTGGAGTTGACGTAGTGCGTCCACCAGCGGCCGGGGGTCACCCCGTCCGGGGCGTCGACCCCGGACAGGTCCGGACCGAGATACGTCAGCGAGTAGGCGCCGAAGCCGGAGGTCTGCACGGCGTCGTCAACGACGTACTGGTTCATGAAGACCTGCCGGTTCGGGGCCGGCTCGAGGCCCTGCGGCACCAACGCGGCAACCGCGTCGGGGTCGGCCGGAACCCAGCCGAAATAGATCATCCGGCTGTTCACCACGAGCTGCGGTGCGGCGAGCTCAGTCATGAGGGCTCCTTCCACGCAACTGATCGGTCGCTACGACGCTACGTGGCACACCCCGTGCGGAGACCGACGGATTGGCGACACCGGCAGCGCTGCGCCACCGCCCTGATCGCGCGATGACGGGTGAGCGCATCGACGTGTCGCCCGACCGTCGGGCCGACACCTTGCAGGCGTGGCCGCGCGAGCACCCGGCGTCGAGACGGTGTGCCGGGACAGCTCCGGCGCCCGCACCGGGGCCACGGGCCTGCCCCGTGGCCGCGCGGACGTGGGTCAGGCGCGCTGCGCGAGGGCGTCGACCAGGCGGCGTGCCGAGCCGGCCAGGTTCCACTCGCCGGCCAGCTCCAGCAGCCGGTCGGGGTCGGCCGGCTCGGTCGGCAGTTCGGTGGCCAGCTCGGGCAGCGGCACGTCGAGGGCGACCCGGACCACCTGCGGCGCGACGGCCAGGTAGTCACGCGCGGCGGCGAGCTTGGTGCGCAGCCCGGGGGCGAAGCCGGAGTTGGGCTCGTCCAGGGCGGCCAGAATGCCCGCGATGTCGCCGTAGCGCTCGACGAGCCGGGCGGCCGTCTTCTCGCCCACGCCCGCCACCCCGGGCAGCCCGTCGCTGGGGTCGCCCCGCAGGGCGGCGAAGTCGGCGTAGCGGTCGGCCGGCACCCCGTAGCGGGCGCGCACCGCCGCGTCGTCGCAGTCGTCCAGCTTGGCCACGCCCCGCCCGACGTAGAGCAGCCGCACGGGGCGTGCGTCGTCGACGAGTTGGAACAGGTCCCGGTCGCCGGAGACCACCTCGACCGGCGCCGGCTGGGTCACCGAGAGGGTGCCGAGCACGTCGTCGGCCTCGTAGCCGGTGGCGCCGACGTGGGCGATCCCGACGGCGTCGAGCACCTCCAGGATCAGGGGGACCTGCGGGCTCAGCGTGTCGGGCACCACCTCGCCGCCCTCGGGGGCCACCCGGTGGGCCTTGTAGGACGGCAGCAGCGCCACCCGCCAGTCGGGCCGCCAGTCGTGGTCCATCGCGCAGACCATCCGGTCGGGCCGGCGGGTGCGGATCAGGCTCGCCAGCATGTCGAGGAAGCCGCGCACCGCGTTGACGGGGCTGCCGTCGGCGGCCCGGGCCGCCGACTCGGGAATGCCGAAGTAGGCCCGGAAGTAGAGACTGGGCGCGTCGATGAGCAGGATCGGGGGTCGCTGTGCCACGTTCGACAGCCTGGCACACCCCACCGACGATCAGGGGGCGCGGCGCGGCGGGTCAGGGACGTTCGTGGTCGCGGTACAGCGTCTCGCGGCGGGCCACGTACTGCAGGCCGTAGCTGGCGAGCAGCAGCACGATCGCGACCGACACCTCGAGCCAGGCCGCCGTGCCGTCGGCGACGGTCAGCAGCACCAGGCCCGCGACGGCGAGGAGGCCCGCCCAGAGCAGCCGGCGGCGTCGGGTCGCGGCGCGCTCCCGGTCCGTCGCTGCCACGGCGGTCGGTCCTCTCCGTCGGCGACCCGTCCGCGCCCAGCCTATCGGCGCGTACGGCCGCCGGCGGCGGAACCGGGCTGCGGGCCCGCCGCTCCGCGCGCAGACTTGCCGGTGTGACGTTCGTTGCGGGCCTGACGCTCGGCCGCCGGTTCCACGACGAGGTGCTCGCCCCGATCCTGCGTCGACGCTTCCCCGACCTGCGGTACGCGGCCGGGCTGCTCGACGGCGGCTCGGAGCTGCTCGGCCTGGACACCCCGCGCTCCACCGACCACGACTGGGGGCCGCGCGGGCAGCTCTTCGTCGGCGCGGCCGACGCGGCGCGGATCCCGCAGCTGCGCGCGGCGCTGGACGCCGACCTGCCGGCGGAGTTCCTCGGCTGGCCCACCCGCTTCACCGGGGAGGGCCGGCTGGGGGTCGCCGACCGGGCGGGCAGCCGCCACGGCGTCACGATCGACGAGCCGGGCGGCTGGTGGCGCGAGCGGCTGGGCTTCGACCCCGCTGCCGGCGTCACCACGGCGGACTGGCTGGCCACGCCGACGCAGCGGCTGGCCGAGGTGACCGGCGGCGAGGTGTTCCACGACGGTCTCGACGGCGCGCTGACCGGGGCCCGGGCGGCGCTGGCGTGGTACCCGGACGACGTGTGGCGGCACGTGCTCGCCGCCGCGTGGACCCGCGTCGCCCAGGCCGAGCACCTGCCCGGCCGCTGCGCCGAGACCGGCGACGAGCTCGGCAGCCGGGTGGTCACCGCCGGGCTGGCCCGGGACCTGATGCGGCTCGGCCTGCTGTTGCACCGCCGCTGGCCCCCGTACGACAAGTGGCTGGGCACGTTGTTCGCCCGGCTGCCCGACGCGGCGCCCCTGGTCGCGGCCCTGGCCGACGCGCTGGGCCCGGGCGACTGGCGCAGGCGGGAGGACGGGCTGGTCCGGGCGCTGGAGGACCTCGCCGCCCGGACCGACGACACCGGCCTGGCGGCCCCGGTGCGCGCCCGGTCCCGGCCCTTCCACCGGCGGCCGTTCCTGGTCCTGGACGCCGGTCGGATCGCCGGCGCGCTACGGGCCGCCATCACCGACCCGGTGCTGCGCGGGCGCCCGCCTCTCGGCGCGGTCGACCAGTACGTCGACAACGTCGACGTGTTGACCCACGCGCACCGGGTCCGCCGGCTCGCCGCCGCGCTGCCGGTCGCGGCGGACCGACCGGGCTGACGCGGGCCGGGCCGAGGGGGAGATGGCGGCTGTCGCTGCGGATCGGCGGCGCACGGGGCCGGGCCGACGTGCGGGTGGTGCCGAGGGCCAGCCGATGGCGGGCGGTGCCGGCGCGGTGGGGCCCCGCCCCGCCGAGGCGGTGACGGGGCCCGTGCCGCTCAGGCGGGCAGCCGCCAGACCTGGTTGGCGCCGCCGAAGCAGTCCCAGATCTGCAGCCGGGTGCCGTCGGCGGAGCTGTTGCCGGTGGCGTCGAGGCACCTGTTGGACGCCGGGTTGCGCAGCGTGCCGTTGGCCTGGGCCTGCCAGACCTGCGCGCCGGTGCCGTTGCAGTCCCACAGCTGCACCTTGGCGCCGTTGGCGGTGGAGGCGCTGGTCACGTCGGCGCACTTGCCGAGGGCGCGCAGCGTGCCGTCGGTGCCCACCGTCCAGCTCTGGGCGTTGGTGCCGTTACACGCGTAGAGCTGCACGGCGGTGCCGTTGGCGGTGCCGGCGGCGGCCACGTCGACGCACTTGCCGCCGATGCCGGTGATCGGGCCGGTGCGCCCGACGGGCGGCGGGGTGGTGCCGCCGGTGGCGGTGTCGTAGATGGCGCTGACCAGGGAGGTGGCGCCGGTGGTGTCCTGGCTCAGTTCCCAGTTCATCATGCCGCCGGCGTTGGCCATGGCCCACTGGGTCTTGCGCTTGACCGTCGGGATGCCGTTGTAGCACTGCTGGGTCCCGCCGACCGTGGTGCAGTCGCGGTTGGCGTTGGCCGGGTCCATGGCGACCAGTGCGGCGTACGTGTGGTAGCCGGGTCGGCTGTAGAACGGCACGCCGAGTACCGCCTTGCGGGCGGGCAGGCCCCGGGACTTCCAGTAGTTGACGGCGTTGATCGACCAGTCGTAGTTGGCGTGCGGGCTGCCGCCGTCGTACGCCATGATGTTGAGCCAGTCCACGTGGCCGAACACGGCCGGCTGCACGCCCTCGGCGTACCAGCCCTCGGAGACGACGGCGGCGGTGAGCAGCTTGCCCCGGCTGTGCAGGGCGCCGGCCAGCTGCTGCATCAGCGCCGTGTAGTTGGTGGCCGAGGCGCCCGGGTCCGGGTACTCCCAGTCCATGTCGACGCCGTCGAGGTTGTACTGGTTGACGAAGTTGACGACGTTGTTGACGAACGTCGTGCGGCTGCCGGCGTTGGCGGCGAGCGCCTCGAAGGCGGAGTCGTCGCCGTTGTTCCAGCCGCCGATCGCGATCGACACCTTGACGTTGCTGGCGTGGCCGCGGGACACCAGCTGGGAGAGCTTGGCGGGGTTCTCCACCGGGCGGAGGCTGCCGTCGCCGTTGGGCAGCACGAACGCGTAGTTGACGTGGGTCAGCTTGGCGTACTGCACCGCGTTGACGTCGCCGGTCCAGGACGGCAGGTAGCCGACGCTGCGGAAGCCGTTGGGGAGCACGGCGGCCTGCGCGGGGGCGGGGGCCAGGGTGAGGGTGGTGGCGGCGGTGGCCAGGGTGAGCAGGCCGGCGGCGAGGGCCGACCTGAGGCGGGAGAGCGATGAGGGCATCGGGGGCCTTCCCGTGGGCGGGTCGTGGCGGCCGTGCCGCCCGCGTCGGCGGCGGGGCGCCGGGTGCGGGCGTACGGGTGGGGGACGGGGTGCACATCCTCGAGGCAGCCAAATCCTAAGGATTGTTAACTGTCACGTCAACGATGATGTTCGATGGATGCGGGCGCTGCCCACGACCTCGGGTGGGCTGGGTCCGGCCCCGAACGACCGTTAAGCTGAGCGCGTGGGATCCGACGAGCTGTATCCGCCACGGCGGCTGGACGATGCCCGGCGCGCCACCGCCGCCGCGGGCCTGGACGCGCTACTGCTGACCCCCGGCTCCGACCTGCGCTACCTGACCGGCTACGACGCCCACGAGGGGGAGCGGCTCACCTGCCTCGTGCTGCCCGCGCAGGGCGAGCCGACGCTGATCGTGCCCACCCTGGAACGGCCGGCCGCCGAGGCGTCCCCCGCCCCGGCCACCGGCGTACGCATCGTCGACCACGCCGACGGCACCGACCCGTACCCGCTGCTCGTCGCCGCGCTCGGCGGACCGGTGGCGACGGTCGGCCTGGCCGACCGGATGTGGGCCGAGCAGGTCCTGGCCCTGCGCGCGGCGCTGCCCGGCGCCACCCAGCGGCTGGCCTCCGAGGTGCTGTGCGAGATGCGCCTGCGCAAGTCCCCGGCCGAGGTCGCGGCGCTGGCCGAGGCGGGCGCGGCGATCGACGCCGTGCACGCGCGGATGGGCCAGTGGCTGCGGCCGGGACGCACCGAGGCGGAGGTGGGCGCCGACATCGCCGCGGCGATCCGGGCCACCGGCCACGTGAGCGTGGACTTCGTGATCGTCGCCGCCGGCCCGAACGCCGCCAGCCCGCACCACGGCACCTCCGACCGCCCCATCGGTGCCGGCGAGCCGGTCGTCGTGGACATCGGCGGGACGATGCCGTCGGGCTACCGCTCGGACTGCACCCGCACCTACGTCGCGGGCGCCCCGGCGCCGGCCGAGTTCGTCGACTACTACGCGGTCCTGCACGCCGCCCAGCGGGCCGCGGTGGCCGCGGTCCGCCCCGGGATCACCGCCGGGGACGTCGACGCGGCGGCCCGGGAGCCGATCGCGGCCGCCGGCTTCGGCGCGGCGTTCCTGCACCGGACCGGCCACGGCATCGGCCTGGACGGCCACGAGGAGCCCTACGTGGTGGCCGGCAACGCCCGCCCCCTGGAGCCGGGGATGGCGTTCTCCGTCGAACCGGGCATCTATCTGGCGGGCCGCCACGGCGCCCGCATCGAGGACATCGTCGTCTGCGCCACGGACGGCGTGCAACGGCTCAACACCACCCCCACGGAGCTCATCGCGCTATGACTGTCGACCGGATCCTCCCCACCGACGAGGCTCACGACCTGCTCGACCTCGCCACCGAACTCGCCGACCGGGAGCTCGCGCCGCGGGCCGCCGGGTTCGAGGAGCGCGCGGAGTTCCCCCGCGAGGTGCTGCGCACCCTCGGGCGGGCCGGCCTGCTCGGCCTGCCCTACGCCGAGGAGCACGGCGGCGCCGCCCAGCCCTACGAGGTCTACCTCCAGGTGCTGGAGATCCTGGCCAGCCGCTGGCTGGCGGTCGCCGAGGCGGTCAGCGTGCACACGCTGTCCTGCTACCCCCTGGCGCAGTTCGGGACGAACGAGCAGCGCAAGCTGCTGCCCGACATGATCGGCGGGGAGCTGCTCGGGGCGTACTGCCTGTCGGAGCCGCAGGGCGGGTCGGACGCCGCCGCGCTGACCACGAAGGCCGTGCGCGACGGCGACGACTACGTGGTCGACGGCACCAAGGCGTGGATCACCCACGCGCAGGTGGCGGACTTCTACAACATCTTCTGCCGCACCGGCGGGCCCGGCCCGAAGGGCATCTCCTGCCTGCTGGCCGACCGCGCGACGGCAGGCATCGCGCCGCAGGCGGCCGAGCGCACGATGGGGCTGCGCGCCTCACCGGTGGCGCAGATCGCCTTCGACTCGGCCCGGGTACCGGCCGAGCGGCTGATCGGCGGGGAGGGGGCGGGCTTCACCATCGCCATGTCCGCCCTCGACTCGGGACGCCTCGGCATCGCCGCCTGCGCGGTCGGGCTGGCCCAGGCGGCGCTGGACTACGCGGTCGGCTACGCCCGGGAGCGCCAGCAGTTCGGCAAGGCGATCATCGACTTCCAGGGACTGGGCTTCACGCTCGCCGACCTGGCCACCCAGATCTCCGCGGCCCGGGCGTTGATGCTGGCCGCGGCCCGGCTGCGCGACGCCGGCCGGCCGTACTCGATCGAGGCGGCGAAGGCGAAGCTCTTCGCCACCGACGTGGCGATGCGGGTGACCACCGACGCGGTGCAGGTGCTCGGCGGGGCCGGCTACGTGGCCGACCACCCGGTGGAGCGCTACATGCGCGAGGCCAAGGTGCTCCAGATCGTCGAGGGCACCAACCAGATCCAGCGGCTGGTCATCTCCCGGGCGCTGGCGAAGGGCTGACGGGCGTCGCCCCGCCGGCGCCGCGTCGCGCCGGCGGGCCGCCTCGTCGCCGCGACGCCGTTTTCCCGGTAGGTTGCACGCCGTGGAGGAGATCGACCGCGCCATCATCGCCGCGCTGACCGCTGACGGTCGGCTGTCGTACACCGATCTGGCGGAGCGGGTGGGCCTGTCGGTCTCCGCCGTGCACCAACGGGTGCGCCGCCTGGAGCAGCGCGGCGTGATCAAGGGGTACGCCGCCCGGGTCTCCTTCGAGGCCCTGGACCTGCCGCTGACCGCGTTCGTGGCGATCCGGCCCTTCGACCCGTCGCAGCCCGACGACGCGCCGGAGCGGCTGGCCCACCTGCCCGAGATCGACTCGTGCTACTCGGTGGCGGGGGAGGACTTCTATCTCCTGCTGGTGCGCGTGGCCAGCCCGGCCGACCTGGAGCGGCTGCTCCAGGAGATCCGGACGGCGGCGAACGTGACCACCCGTACGACGGTGGTGCTGTCGACGCCGTACGAGAACCGGTCGCCGAAGATCAGTGCCGAGCCCCAGCTTCGGGTGCGCTCGCGGGGGTCGGGGGAACCGGCTGGTTCCAGCGCAGGATGACCCGCCGGCCGTGCTCGTGGCCGAGCACGCTGACCGTGGCGGTGTCCAGGCGCAGCAGCCCGCCGGCGGACGGGGGCAGGCCGACCCAGCGGGCGCCGAGCACGCGCAGGCTGTGGGCGTGCCCGACGAGGGCGACGGTGCCCCGGTCTAGCAGCGAATGGACCCGGGCGAGCACCCGGTCGAGGCGCTCGCCGACCTGGTTCGGGGACTCCCCGCCGGGGCAGCCGTCGGCCCAGATGGACCAGTTCGGGTGGTCGTCGCGGATGTCGGCGGTGGTGCGCCCCTCGTACTCCCCGTAGTTCCACTCGGCCAGGTCGTCGAGCGTGTCGGTGACCGTGAGGCCGGCGAGCCGCGCGGTGTGCAGCGCCCGGGCGCGGGGGCTGGTCAGGACCGCGGCGCAGCGGCGGCCGGCGAGGAATCGGCCGAGGGCGCGGGCCTGCCGCTCGCCGTCGGGGGTGAGCTGGAGGTCGGTGTACGAGGTGTGCCGGCGGCTGGCGCTCCAGGTGGTCTCGCCGTGCCGGATCAGCAGAAGCTCTCCCATCCGCCCAGTCAACCAGACGGCCTCTTCCCACCGTTCACCTAGTGTCCTAGGACGCCTTAGCGGGTGTGGCACCCGCCACAACATCACCGCCGGGTTTCCCACGGGCTGATGAGGGCACCCGACCAGACGAGGGCCGGGGGAGGCCCGGCCCGTGCTGAGGAGGCGACATGGGCTTCACCGGCAAGGCGAAGAACAAGGTCCAACAGGTGGCGGGTGCCGCCAGGAAGCGACTCGGCGGCGCCACGCACAGCGAGCGGATGCGCGACGAGGGGGCCGCGCAGCAGAGCGACGCGCGTGCCCGACAGGCCGGGGAGCACCTCACGGACGCCGGCCGGGACGTGAAGGACGCCTTCACCAGGTGACCCGAGTACGGCGGCGGCTCCCGGCACCCTCGCCGGGGGCCGCCGGACGTCCTGGCCCGCGGCTGCGGCTTTGCGCGGCGAGAACGTCGGGGAATCAGGGAGGGCTTCGATCTGTGCGTGCCCGTCCCGCTGCTCGCCTGGTGGCGGCCGATGGCCGGGACGGGCTCGGCTGGGGGGCTTACCGCATGACCGGTCCGTTGACCGGGGTCGTGCGGCGGCCGAGGCCGGGCCAGAACCGTCCGGTCCGGGCGGCGTACATGAGGTAGGTGGCGCCGTGGGTGCGGATGAGGTAGGGCTCCTCGACCGCGCGGACCTGCACCTGTACCGACGCGACGAGGACCGCGGTCCGCGGCAAGACTGATCGGGTTGGGCACCATCGCGGCCAGGCCGAGGCTGGTGACGGCCATCGCGGTGAAGATGGGGTTGCGCGCCAACGCGAACGCGCCGGTGGTGACCAGCCTGGTGCGCTCGCGGGGGTCGACGCCGATCCGGCGTCCAGCCGCAGCCCGGTGTCGCCGGTAACCCGCCACCGCGCCAGGGTGCGACACCCGAACGCCAGCACCAGGCCCAGCAGCTACAGGGCGAGTGCCAGGCCGGCCGTCACCGCGAACCCTCGTCAGCGCAGCAACTGTCCACGCAACCGTCCGTGCTGCCTGTCGCCGGCCCGGCCGGGGGGAGCCCGGGTGTGCAGCAGGCGTCACCGCGCCACGCTTCACGGCCCTCCTTGACCGCCACCACGGCGATGACCAGCGCGGCGACCGGGTCGGCCCAGGACCAGCCGAACAGGCTGTTCAGACCCAGGCCCACGAGGAGGACGGCGGACAGGTAGGTGCACAGCAGGGTCTGTTTGGAGTCCGCGACCGCCGACCGCGAACCGAGTTCCCGGCCGGCGCGGCGCTGCGCGTACGACAGGCCCGGCATGATCGCCAACGACAGTGCCGCCAGCACGAGACCGATGCTGGAGTGCTCGGCGTCGGCGCCGCCGAGCAGGGCACGCACCGACTCCACCGTCACATAGGCGGCGAGAGCGAAGAACGAGACCGCGATGATCCGCAGCGCCGCCTTCTCCCGAGCTTCCGGATCGCGACCGGCGAACTGCCACGCCACCGCGGCTGCCGACGATACCTCGATCACGGAGTCCAAGCCGAAGCCGAGCAGGGCGGTCGACGACGCGATCGTGCCGGCGGTGATCGCGACGACCGCCTCGACGACGTTGTAGGTGATCGTCGCGGCGACCAGCAGCCGCACCCGGCGGGCGAGCACCGCGCGGCGCGCCGGCGACGGTTCCGCCGGTGTCAGGTCGATGAGGGGGAGGGTCATCAGCAGCAGCCCTTTTCGCCGGAATCCGGACACGCGGCCGGGTCTACCGTCAGGACGAGGCCGAGCAGATCTGCGAGGGCGTGTGCCAGCCGGGCGTCGGCCAGCTCGTACCGGGTGCGGCGGCCCTGGGGCACGGCGACCACCAGGCCGCAGCCGCGCAGACACGACAGGTGGTTCGACAGGTTCTGCCGGGTCGTGCTCAGTAGTTCGGCCAGCTCCGCCGGGTATCCCGGTCCGTCGCGCAGCGCCAGCAGCAGTCGCGCCCGGGTCGGGTCGGACAGGGCATGACCGAAGCGGGCCAGCACCTGCCCGTGCGTCAACGTCTCCACATCGCCGATAGTACATTCGGCGATGTACTAAGAAGGGTGGGGCCTCACCCGTGCAGCATGGTGTTCCTGTTCAAGGTAAAGCGTGCGCTGTACCCTCACGGTCGCTCGAGCGAGGAGCGGCGGTGCCGTCGTGGGTCGGAGACGCGGCACCCCCGGGCCGGTGTCGGCTCCGGGGGTGCGGGTGTCGCGGGTTGGTCAGTCGTTGCGGTGCTCGGCCCACCACTGCTGCCCGGTCTCGGGCAGGGTGTCGATCGGGTCGTAGTAGGCGTGGCGCTTGTTGAGCGCCTCGGCGTCGGCGGACTCGATGGAGGTGCGGTAGTTCTTCGTCCAGTACGAGATGCCGCGGTCGCGGTCGTACTCGGTGAGCATGTGCACCCAGCGCTTGCCGACGAAGGGCACGTCGCACACGATGCGCGGGGTGGCGTAGCCGGGCAGGTAGCCCATGATGTCGTGCTGGAGCTGCTGGGCGTGCCAGACCGGGACCCGCCAGTGCTCGGCGTTGGGGATCATGTCGCACATGTAGAAGTAGTACGGCAGGATGCCCGCCTCGCCCTGGAGGGCGAAGCAGAGGTCGAGCAGGTCGGGGGCGGTGGCGTTGACGCCGCGCATGAGCACGCCCTGGTTGCGGACGTCGCGTACGCCGACGTCGAGGGCGGTCTGGGCGGCCCTGGCGACCAGCGGGGTGAGCGACTGGGCGTGGTTGACGTGGGTGTGGATGGCGAGGTTGACGCCGCGGCGGGCGGCGGTGCGGGCGACCCGTTCGAGGCCCTCGACGACGTCGGGCTGGAGCCAGTGCTGGGGCAGGCCCATGAGGGCCTTGGTGGCGAGCCGGATGTCGCGGATGGTCTCGATCTCCAGCAGCCGCATCAGGTAGGACTCGAGGTTCTTCCACGGGACGTTGGCCACGTCGCCGCCGGAGACGACGACGTCACGGACGCCGGGGTGGGCCTTGAGGTAGCCGATGTGGGCGTCGTAGCGGTCGACGGGCTTGAGGGTGAGCTTGAGCTTGTCGACGGCAGGCGTGGAGTTGCCGACGAGGTCCATGCGGGTGCAGTGCCCGCAGTACTGGGGGCAGGTGGAGAGCAGCTCGGCGAGGACCTTGGTGGGGTAGCGGTGGGTGAGGCCCTCGGCGACCCACATGTCGTGTTCGTGCAGGGAGTCGCGGCTGGCGTACGGGTGGGAGGGCCAGTCGGTGCGCCGGTCGGAGGCGACGGGGATCATGTAGCGCCGGATGGGGTCGGCGAGGAACGCCTCGGTGGTCATCGGCGCGAACGGGACCATGGTGTTCATCATCTGTGGCGGCACCAGCATGGACATGGTGGCCAGGGCCTTCTGGTCGGCCTCGAGGTCGGCGTAGAAGGTCTCGTCGACCGTGTCGCCGAGGACGGTGCGCAGCTGCTTGATGTTCTTGACGCAGTTGACGCGCTGCCACTGGGCGTTCTCCCACTGGTCGCGGGTGACGTGGCGCCAGCCGGGGAAGCGGGTCCAGTCGGGTTCGACGAGGGGCGCGCGGCGGTACTCGTAGGGCTGTCCGGCGGTGGGGACGGCGACCGGCGCGGGGCGGGGCGCAGGCGGGGTCTCTACCGGTTGGGTCTGGGTCACGGCCCCTCCTCGATGTGGTGCGGTTGATCAGCGACCCCGAAGGCTACTGGAAAATATTCGGTGAAGAAATTAGTCTGCCGTAAGTTTTCCCGCTACGCGAGCCCTGGTCGGGGCTTCGAGCGGCGTGACAGGGGAGGTCGGCGTGACGTCACCGGTGGGTCTGCACCGCGTTGTCGAACCGGCGGGGGTGCTGCCGCAGGCCGCGTGGCGGCTGGACGCGAGTCCGGAGATCGCGCCGAACGAGGTGCGGATCCGGGTGGAGCGGCTGAACCTGGACGCGGCGAGCTTCCGGCAGCTGTGGGAGAAGCACGGCGGGGACGGCGACGCGGTCCGCGCCGAGGTGCTCCAGATCGTGTCGACGCGCGGCAAGATGCAGAACCCGGTGACCGGCTCGGGCGGGATGCTGATCGGCACCGTGGAGGAGGCGGGACGGCGGTCCCCGCTGGGGCTGCGGGCGGGACAGCGGGTGGCGACCCTGGTGTCGCTGACGCTGACGCCGCTGACGATCCTCGACGGGCTGGCCCGCTGGGACGGGCGCAGCGAGCAGGTGCCGTGCGACGGGTACGCGATCCTGTTCGCCCGGTCGATCGCGGCGGTGCTGCCGGCGGATCTCGATCCGCAGTTGTCCCTGGCGGTGCTGGACGTGTGCGGGGCGCCGGCGCTGACGGCGCGGGTGGTGTCGCGGTACGTGGCGGAGCGGGAGCGGGCGGAGGATCCGACGCCGGTGCGGGTGGCGGTGATCGGTGGCGCGGGCAAGAGCGGGTCGCTGTCTCTGGCCGCGGCGCGGCGGGCGGGTGCCGCCCGTACGGTCGGGGTGGTGCCGGTCGTGGCGGAGCGTGACGCGCTGGCGGCGGTGGGTCTGGCGGACGTGGTGGCGTTGGCCGACGCTCGGGATCCGGTGGCGTTGTCGTCGGCGGTGACGACGGCGTTGGGGGCGCCGGCGGACGTGACGGTGGTCTGCGTGGACGTGCCGGGGTGTGAGCACGGTGCGGTGCTGGCGACGGAGGACGGCGGCACGGTGGTGTTCTTCTCGATGGCGACGAGTTTCGCGGCGGCGGCGTTGGGGGCGGAGGGCCTGGCGGCGGACGTGACGATGCTGGTCGGCAACGGGTACGTGCCGGGGCACGCCGAGTTCGCGTTGGGTCTGTTGCGCTCGGAGTCGGGGGTGCGGGCGTTGTTCGAGGCGCGTCTGGCGGCAGACTGATGGTCATGACGAACCCCTCGACTCTGTACCGCGGCGGGACGCTGCACTGCCCGGCCGATCCGAGCGCGACGGCTCTGCTGGTGACCGATGGCCGGATCTCCTGGTTGGGGGTGGACGCGGACGCGCCGGTCGCCGAGCGGGTGGTGGATCTGGACGGGGCGTTGGTGACGCCGGCGTTCGTGGACGCGCACGTGCACGCCACGGACACGGGGTTGGCGTTGTCGGGGCTGGATCTGTCGGCGGTGCGTTCGGCGGCGGAGTTGCTGGACGCGGTGGCGGGGTTCTCGGCGGGGTTGCCGTCGGACGCGGTGGTGTTGGGGCACGGCTGGGACGAGTCGAGTTGGTTGGTGCCGCGGTTGCCGGACGCGGCGATGTTGGACCGGGCGGCCGGGGGTCGGCGGCTGTATCTGTCGCAGGCGTCGATCCATTCGGCGTTGGTGTCGGCGGCGTTGCTGGCGGCGTGTCCGCAGGTGGTGTCGGCGGCGGGGTACGACGCGTCGGGGTGGTTGCGGCGGGACGCGCACCACGTGGTGCGGGCGGCGGCGTTCGCGTCGGTGACGGGGGCGCAGCGGGTGGCGGCGCAGCGGGCGGCGTTGGCGCACGCGGCGTCGCTGGGTATCGCGGCGGTGCACGAGTGCGGTGGTCCGGAGATCTCCGACGAGGAGGACTTCACGGGTCTGTTGGCGTTGTCGGGTGACGGCGTGGCGGAGGTGTACGGGTACTGGGGTGAGCTGCTGGGTGCGGCGCGGGCCCGGGAGTTGGGTGCGGTGGGTGCGGGGGGTGATCTGTTCGCCGACGGGGCGTTGGGGTCACGTACGGCGCACGTGTCGCGTGACTACCTGGATGGTGAGGGGGGTTGCGGGCACGGTTACCTGAGTGCGGAGCAGGTGCGTGAGCATCTGTTGGACTGTGCGGCGCACGGTGTGCAGGGTGGGTTCCACGCGATCGGTGACGCGGCGATCTCGACGGTGCTGGAGGGCTTCGCGGGGGCGGCGGAGAGGTTGGGCACGGACCGGGTGCGGGCGGGTCGGCACCGCATCGAGCACGCGGAGATCATGAACAAGCGGTTGATCGCCGGGTTCGTGGAGTACGGGATCGTGGCGAGCATGCAGCCGGCGTTCGACCGGTTGTGGGGTGGCGCGGGGCGGATGTACGAGTCGCGGCTGGGCCTGGAGCGGTCGTTGGAGTCGAATCCGATGGGTGCGATGCACGGTGTCGGGGTGGCGTTGGCGTTCGGGTCGGATTCGCCGGTGACGCCGCTGGATCCGTGGGGTTCGGTGCGGGCGGCGGTGTGGCACCACAGTCCGACGCAGCGGATGAGTGTGCGGTCGGCGTTCGCGGCGCACACCCGTGGCGGGTGGCGTGCGGTGCGGCTGGACAACGAGGGTGTGCTGGCGTTGGGGGCACCGGCGACGTTCGCGGTGTGGTCGACGCCGGCGGGGGTGGACCGGGGGTTGCCGGTGTTGTTGGCCGCGGACCCGGAGGCGCGTGGTCCGCAGGACCCGACGCCGCTGCCGGTGTGTCGGCGCACGGTGTTGCGCGGTGACGTGATCTACGAGGAAGGGTCTTCGTGAGCGAGCGAACCATCGGTACGGCGTGTGGCGCCGTCGCGGGGCAGGGTCGGGTGACGGTGTGACGGGCAAGCTTGACCTTGATCCGCGGCTGGTGGCGCGGGCGCGGGAGTTGGCGCGTCGCGCCGGGCAGCCGGTGGTGGATCTGGCGCGCAGCCACACGACGGTGTCGGTGGAGCGGGCGGTGCTGCGGCTGGCCGGGGTGGCCGGCGCGGATCCGGACGGTATTCCGTGGGTGAACCGGCTCGTGGACGCGGTGGTCGCGGACGTGGGGTTGGGGCACGGGGTGGCGTTGCCGGTGTTCGACGCGCTCGCCCGGGAGCAGCTCGGGGACGTGACGTTGCTGGCGCAGAAGGCGGCGGCGGGGTCGGTGCGGTTCGAGGTGCCGACGGGGAAGGCGGCCACGGCGGCGCGGAAGGCGGCGCGGCGGGCGGTGGGTGCGGGGATCCGGGCGATCGACCGGCGGCGTGCGGAGCGCGACCGGCTGGTGAAGCGGTTCGGGGATCCGGCGCAGCGGCCGTGGATCTATCTGATCGTGGCGACGGGCGACATCTACGAGGACATTCCGCAGGCGCAGGCGGCGGCGCGGGCGGGCGCGGACGTCATCGCGGTGATCCGGTCGACGGGGCAGTCGCTGCTGGACTACGTGCCGGAGGGGGCGACGCGGGAGGGCTTCGCGGGCACGTACGCGACGCAGGAGAACTTCCGGTTGATGCGGGCGGCGTTGGACGAGTCGTCGCGGGAGTTGGGCCGCTACGTGCGGTTGACGAACTACGCGTCGGGTCTGTGCATGCCGGAGATGGCGACCCTGGCGGGCCTGGAGCGGCTCGACATGATGTTGAACGACTCGATGTACGGGATCCTGTTCCGGGACATCAACCCGATTCGCACGTTCGTGGACCAGCGGTTCTCGCGGCAGGTGCACGCGCGGGCGGGGATCATCATCAACACCGGTGAGGACAACTACCTGACCACGGCGGACGCGGTGGACGAGGCGCACACGGTGACGGTGTCGCAGCTGCTCAACGAGTTCTTCGCGCACGAGGCGGGGTTGGCGGACTGGCAGTTGGGGTTGGGGCACGCGTTCGAGATCAACCCGGACGTACCGGAGTCGTTGCGGCTGGAGTTGGCGCACGCGTTGCTGGCGCGGGAGTTGTTCCCGGACGCGCCGTTGAAGTGGATGCCGCCGACGAAGCACATGACGGGCGACGTGTTCCGGGGCAATCTGCTGGACGGGTTCTTCAACCTGGTGGGCACGATGACCGGTCAGGGGATCCTGCTGGTGGGGATGATGACCGAGGCGGTGGTGACGCCGTGGTTGTCGGACCGGGACATCGCCCTGCAGAACGTGCGGTACGTGCTGGGTGCGGCCGGTGGGTTGCACGAGGACTTCGTGCCGGCGTCGGGCGGGTTCATCCAGCAGCGGGCGAACCGGGTGCTGGGTGAGGCGGTCGACCTGCTGGAGCGCATCGGTGATCAGTCGCTGTTGACGGCGATCGCCGAGGGCACGTTCGGGATCATGAAGCGGCCGGCGGACCGGGGCAAGGGGTTGGCGGGGGTGGCCGCGCACGAGGCCGGCTACTTCAATCCGGCCACGGAGATCCTGGAGGCGTCGGTGGCGGGTGGAGAGGTGGCACGGGCGTGAGCGCCGTCGAGGCCGGCGGGGACGCCGGGAAGAAGATCGTCCGGCCGTACGGGGACACCACGGGCGATGGCATGGTGCAGGTGTCGTTCACGTTGCCGGTGCCGCACGACAAGCGGGCCGAGGGCGCGGCGGTGCAGTTGGCGAACAAGATGGGCATCGATCCGGCGATGCTGGTGCACGCCAAGCCGATGAGTGACGGCTTCACGTTCTTCGTGGTGTACGGGCGGGTGAACCATCTGGTGGACCTGTCGGCGGTGCAGGTGGTGGAGCGTGACTTCCCGCTGCTGAGCGCCAAGGAGGTCAACGCGGTGGTGAAGCGGCGGTTGCGGCGCAAGTTGTCGGTGGTGGGGGCGTGCATCGGCACGGACGCGCACACCGTCGGCATCGACGCGATCCTCAACGTGAAGGGCATCGCGGGGGAGAAGGGCCTGGAGTACTACCGGGAGTTGAAGGTCACGAACCTGGGTGCGCAGGTGAGCGTGCCGGAGTTGGTGGAGGCGGCGCGGGTGGAGCGCGCGGACGCGGTGCTGGTGTCGCAGGTGGTGACGCAGCGCGACGCGCATCTGCACAACACGCGGGAGATGTCGGCGGCGTTCCGGGAGGCGATGCCGGCGGGGCGTCGGCCGTTGCTGATCGTGGGTGGGCCGCGTTTCGACGAGTCGATGGCCGGCGAGTTGGGCGTGGACCGGATCTTCGGTCGGGGGACCACCCCGGGTGAGGTGGCGAGTTTCCTGGTGCACGCGTTGGTCACGGAGAAGAAGGCGAAGGCATGAGTGATTCCCGGGTGGGTCTGACGGTCGTGCACCGGCGGTACGTGCCGTATTCGCACGCCCACTACGCCGGCAACCTGGTCGACGGGGCGTACGCGCTGGGGTTGTTCGGGGACGTGGCCACGGAGGTGTGTATCCGCACCGACGGTGACGAGGGGTTGTTCGCGTCGTACTCGGACGTGCAGTTCCGGGCGGCGATGCGGGCGGGTGACGTGTTGGAGGTGACGGCGACGGTGACCCGGGTGGGTACGCGTAGCCGCACGATCGACTTCGTCGCGGCCGTGGTGTGCCGGGGGCGTCCGGATCGGGGTGAGTCGGCGGCGGAGGTGCTCGGCGAGCCGATCGTGGCGGTCACCGCGACCGGCACGGTGGTCGTGCCGCCGGTGGCGTGAGGTACGCGGTCTGCGCCGACGTCGGGTCCACGTACACGAAGGTGGCGGTGGTGGACCTCGACGCGGGCGCGTTGGTGGCGGGGGCGTCGGCGCCGACGACGGTGGGCACGGACGTGCTGCACGGCCTGGACGCGGCGGTGGCGGCGGCCACCGCCGGCCTGGCGGCGGGTCAGGCGCCCTGGTACGTGTGTTCGTCGGCCGGTGGTGGGTTGCGGCTGGCGGTCGTCGGCTACGAGCGGCTGGTGACCGCGCAGGCGGGCCGGCGGGTGGGTCTGTCGGCGGGCGCGAACGTGGTGCACGTGGCCGCGGGTCGGCTCGGTGCGGCGGACCTGACGGGGCTGCGGGCGGCCCGCCCGGACGTGGTGCTGCTGGTAGGTGGCACCGACGGTGGTGACGCCGAGACGTTGACGCACAACGCGACGCGACTGGCGCGGGCCCGCTGGCGGGTGCCGGTGGTGTTGGCCGGCAACGTCGACGTCCGCGACGACCTGCACGCCGTGCTGGCTGCGGCGGGGGTGCCGGTGACGGTGGCCGACAACGTGCTGCCGCGCATCGGGGTGCTGGCGCCGGCGTCGGCGCGCTCGGCCATCCGGGAGGTGTTCCTGCGGCACGTGATCGGGGGCAAGCGGCTGTCGCGCGGGTCGCGGTTCGCGCGGCTGGTGCGGGCGGCCACCCCCGACGCGGTGCTGACCGGCGTGGAGGTGCTGGCCGACACCCTGGGTGGTGATCTGGTGGTGGTGGACGTGGGTGGCGCCACCACGGACGTGTATTCGGTGCTCACGCCGGACGAGCGGGCCACCGGGCCGGGGCGGGAGGTGGCGGGGTCGCTGTGGCGGGCCCGTACCGTCGAGGGGGACCTGGGCATGCGGTGGAGCGCGCCGGGGGTGGTGCGGGCGGCAGTCGAGGAGCGGCTGCTGACCGACGCGCAGGGCGACGACCTGGCGGCGGGGGCGGCGGTGCGCGCGGGCGATCCGGGGTTCCTGCCGGTGGGGGACGCGGAGCGTGCGGTGGACGCCCGGATCGCGGCCCTGGCGGCGACGGTGGCGTTGCGTCGGCACGCCCGGGGCGCGGCCACGGGTGAGCGGGCCGGGCGGGACCTGCGCGACGTGCGGCTGCTGGTGGGTTCCGGTGGGGTGCTGCGGCACGCCGCGCCGGCGGATGCGGCGGGTGTGCTGGGTGCGGTGCTGGCCGACCACGCCGGTGGGTGGCCGTTGCCGCGTGCGGCGCGGCCGGTCGTCGACGTCGACTACGTGCTGGCCGCCGGTGGGCTGCTGGCCGCCGAGCATCCGGCGGCGGCGGGGACGTTGCTGCGCCGGCACCTCGCGACGGATTGAGACTCGCCGACGCGACACGCCGTGGTGCATCACACGACAGGCCCGGGTGGGTTGACAGCGGCGGGGGTCCACGCCGTACCGTCTTTGAGTCCTACTACGGGAAGCGGCTGTTGTTCGCTTCGTCCCTTCGTCCGCTGGCCGAGCGACATGTGAGCAGTGCGTCGCGGCGGCCAGGTCCAGCGGGCGGGGGTCGGCGGGGCGGCGCGAACCGGCCGCGGTTACCGGTGTACGGGCAGGGTGAGGTGCACGGCCAGTAGACAACGGCCAGGCGGGGGCAGCCAGTCCACGTCGGGTCGGTCCGAAGGTCGGCGCAGCTCATTCTCGCCCCACCGGCCGGGAAGGGCCTGGGAGCATCGGGGCGCGGCGCGAGCCGCGCCCCGATTTGTGTCTGCGGCCCCCTGCCGGGAGGAACCGCCCTTACGCGCCGCGACGGGGCGTCGGATGCGGCGCCGGGCGGGGCGGGAACCCGTGGGCGGGTAGCCTTCGGCCCGTGATCGTGGGCAACGTGCCGGCGCCGGCCGGGGACAGCAGCCAGCCGGGCGCCGTGGGGGCGGGGACGCCCGAGGTGGCGCGGCCGCTGCCGCTGCGGGTGGCCGTGCCGATGGCGGTGATCGCCGGGTTGGCGTTGCTGGCGGCGTTCCCGCCGTACGGGCTGTGGCCGCTCGCGCCGCTGGGCGTGGCGTTGCTGGCCGCGGCGACGCACCGGCGTCGGGTACGCGCTGGCGCCGGGCTGGGTTTCCTGACCGGGGTGGCGTTGTTCGCGCCGCTGCTGAGCTGGACGAACCTGCACACCGGCTACCTGCCGTGGGTGTTGCTGTCGCTGTTGCAGGCCGGCTACCTGGCGCTGCTGGGCGCGGCGGGCGCGTACGTGTCGCCGCTGGTCGAGCGGGCGCGGTGGAGTTGGCCGTTGGTGACCGGCCTGTTGTGGGTGGGGCAGGAGGCGCTGCGCGACCGCACCCCGTTCGGCGGGTTCCCGTGGGGGCGCCTGGCGTTCAGCCAGGACGGCTCGCCGCTGCTGCGGCTGGCCGCGTGGGGTGGCGCGCCGCTGGTGACGTTCGCGGTGGCGCTGACGGGCGGGCTGCTGGTCGCGGCGCTGTGGCGGCCGTGGGGCGGGCGGCGGCGCTGGTGGGTGCCGGTGGCCGGGCTGGCCGCCGCGGCGGTCGCGGTGCCCGTCGTGGGGCTGCTGGTGCCGGTGTCGGGCGCGGGGGGCGGCGCCGCGGTCACGGTGGCGATCGTGCAGGGCAACGTGCCGCGGCTCGGGCTGGACTTCAACGCCCAGCGGCAGGCGGTGCTGAACAACCACGTCGACGCCACGATCGAGCTGGCCGGGCAGGTGTCCGCGGGCGTGCGGCCCCGCCCCGACCTGGTGGTGTGGCCGGAGAACTCCAGCGACATCGACCCGCTGCGCGACACCGACGCCGGGGCGCGCATCTCGCAGGCCGCCGACGCGGTCGGCGCCCCGATCCTCGTCGGTGCGGTCCTGCGCGGCCCCGGGGAGGGGCAGGTGCGCAACGCGGGGATCCTGTGGCGGCCCGGCAGCGGCCCGGACCTGGAGCAGCGGTACACGAAGCGGCACCCGGTGCCGTTCGCCGAGTACGTGCCGATGCGTGATCTCGCCCGGATGGTCAGCAAGCAGGTCGACCGGGTACGCGCCGACTTCGTGCCGGGCAGCGAGCCGGGGGTGCTGCGGACCGGGGCGGCGGTGCTCGGCGACGTGATCTGCTTCGAGGTCGCCTACGACGAGGTGGTGCGTGACACCGTCGTCGGCGGCGCGCAGCTGCTGGTGGTGCAGACCAACAACGCCACGTTCGACGTGGCCGAGGCGCGCCAGCAGTTGGCGATGGTGCGGCTGCGGGCGGTCGAGCACGGCCGGCCGGCGTTGATGGCCTCCACGGTCGGGGTGTCCGGGTTCGTTGCCCCGGACGGGCGGGTAAGCGACGCCACCGGGTTCAATACCCGAGCGGTCGTGGTGCGGCAGCTGCGGCTGGACGACGGGCGCACCCTGGCCACCCGGGTCGGGTTGTGGCCGGAGGTGGCGCTGGCCACCCTGGCCGTGGCGGCCCTGGTCGGCGCGGGCGTGCTGCGCCGCCGGCCGCGCGCCGGGTGACACCAGCCGGTACGCCGGCGAAGGGGGAGCGACGGTGGGCGAGACGACCGGCACCCGGGCCGACACCGGTCATCCGGGGGTGGGTCGGGTGCTCGTGGTGATCCCGACCTACAACGAGGCCGACAACGTGGCGGGGATCGTGGCGCGGGTGCGTCGCGCCGCGCCGGCGGTGGAGATCCTGGTCGCCGACGACGACAGCCCCGACGGCACCGGTGGGCTCGCCGACGCCCTGGCCGGCGCCGACCGCCGGGTGCACGTGCTGCACCGCGAGGGCAAGCAGGGCCTCGGCGCGGCCTACCTGGCGGGGTTCGCGTGGGCCCGCGAGCGCGGCTTCGACGCGGTGGTGGAGATGGACGCCGACGGTTCGCACGCCCCGGAGGACCTGCCCGCGTTGCTGTCCGCCGCCCGCGACGCCGACGTGGTGATCGGCTCCCGGTGGACCGCCGGGGCGCGGGTGGTGAACTGGCCGCTGCGGCGGCTGCTGCTGTCGCGCTGCGGCAACCTGTACGCGCGGCTGGTGTTGGGCATGCCGCTGTCCGACGCCACCGGCGGCTACCGGGTGTACCGGCTGGCGGCCCTGGACGCATTCGACCTGGCGTCGGTCTGTTCGCAGGGGTATTCGTTCCAGGTGGAGTTGTCCCGGCTGGCGCACCGGTCCGGGGCGCGCATCGTGGAGGTGCCGATCACGTTCGCCGAGCGGGAGCGCGGCAGCAGCAAGATGAGCCCGCTGATCGTGGCGGAGGCGTTGTGGCGGATCACGACGTGGGGGGTGCAGGACCGGCGGCAGGCGGTACGGCGGGGCCTGCACGGCACCCCCACAGGTCAGGTGCGGTGGCCCTGAGCGGCGGCGTGTCATGCTGGATGGGGCGCCGGCGCCCGCGCGGGGTGGCCCCGCCGTAGGCGCCGCTGATGGCGAATGGGGTGAGATGCGCCGAGGACTGAGGTTTGTGCCGTTGGCCCTGTTGGTGGCGACGCTGCTGGAGCTGGCGGTGTTCGTCGTGGTGGGGCGGGCGATCGGGTTCGGCTCGGCGCTGCTGGTGGTGTTCGCGGTGTCGCTGCTGGGGCTGGTGCTGCTGCGTCGGGAGGGGATGCGCGCCTGGCGGGGCTTCAAGGCCTCCGCGCAGGCCGGTCAGCCGCCGGGCCGGCAGGTCACCGACGGTCTCGTGGGGCTGCTCGGGGCGCTGCTGCTGGCGATGCCGGGCCTGCTCAGTGGCCTGGTGGGGGTGTCGTTGCTGGTGCCGCCGGTGCGTCGGCTGGCCCGCAACGGGGTGCAGCGGGCCGCGGAGCGGCGGGTGTCGTCGATGGTCGCCGGTGACCTGTTCGGGCCGCGCCGGGTGCGGGTGCGCCGGGGCGCGCCGCAGCAGCCGCCGCAGCCGCAGCCGGCTGCCGAGCCCACCGTCGTCGACGGGGGCCGCGCCATCGAGGGGGAGATCGTGGAGCCCGGCCGAAGCTGACCTGGACACGACGGCGCCCCGGGAGCGATGCTCCCGGGGCGCCGTGGCGTTGACGGTGCGGCTCAGGCGCGGCCGCGGCGGGTGCGGACCTCCTGCAGCCGCTCGGCGAGGATGTCCTCCAGCTCGGCGATGGAACGCCGCTCCAGCAGCATGTCCCAGTGGGTACGCGGCGGCTTGGCCTTCTTCTGCTCCGGCTCGTTGCCGTCGACCAGCCGGGCCACGCTGCCGTCGAACTTGCATTCCCAGGTCGTGGGGACCTCGGCGTCGACGGCGAACGGAACCTCGAACTGGTGGCCCTTGGCACAGAGGTACTCGCGGGTCTGACGCGGCGCGAGCTCCGTGTTGCGGTCGGATTCGTAGCTGACCGCGCCCAGACGGCTGCCACGCAGCATACGCTCGCCCATGATCGACTTCCCCTCGTTCGTGGTGCTGGTCTTCTCGGTGTAACGGTCCGTTCCCGCCGGGCCATTCCCGCCCGGACCACCGGGCGAGCCTGCACAAGGGTAGCCGGCCACGCCAGCCGCCCGGCGGGGTCGCCCCGGGCCGGGTCGGGCGGGTGGAGGGTTTCGCTGTGCCACCGGCGATGGTAGCCGCCCCGAAGCCGCGCAGGTCGCCACGGCCGGTGACGCGCCGGTCGCGCCCCTCGCCGTCGCCCCGCTCGCCCGTGAGCCCGCGCCGGGAACGCCGGCGGCCGGCTCAGGTCGCCGGGGTCGGTGGCAGCGGCAGCGGCAGGCCCGGCAGCCCGTCGATGCTGCGGGCCACGTGGTCCTTGCCGGCGAAGTAGTCGCTCAGCGACGCGTCGTCCTCCCGGGCGAACCGCCGGGCGTGCAGGTCGCGGTCGGCGTCGTAGGACATGAACGGCACCGCGTAGCCGCAGGTGTCGCGGATCAGTTCGGCGCGTACGACGATGATCGCCCGCAGGCCGTGGACGCTGGTGTCGATGTCCGGGAAGTGGCCCGTCAGCTCCGCCCAGCGGGGGTCGTCGCGAAACACCGGCTCGCCGCGCCCGTGCACCCGCACGATGTTCGGCGGCCCGTCGAACGCGCACCACATGAGCGTGATCCGCCCGTTCTCCCGCAGGTGCGCGATTGTCTCGGCGTTGCTGCCGGCGAAGTCCAGGTAGGCCACGGTGTGCGCGTCGACGACCGCCCACGAGCCACGCAGCCCCTTCGGGGACAGGTTGATGGTGCCGTCGCCCGACAGCGGCGCCGTGGCGGTGAAGAACAGGGGCTGGTCCTCGATGAAGCTGCGCAGCCGGCCGTCGATGCGCTCGTATGTCTTTCCCACCCCGGCATCATGGCCTGGTGACGGTCCCTGCGCTGCCCCGGGCGGTGCGGTGCTCAGGGCGTGGACGCGGCGATGCGTACGCGGTCGTCGTCGGAGAGGAACGACGCCACCGCCTGACCCTGCTCGGCCACGGCGGCGCGTTCGGCGCGGGAGAGGCGCCGCAGCGGGGCGACGGTCACGGTGTCGGCCGCGACGCCCCAGGTGGCGGCGACCCGGCCGTCGACCAGGACGACGCGCTCGCCGGCGACCGACAGGCCACGGTGGGCGTCGTCGACGATGCGGCTGCGGTCGTCGTAGCCGAGCAGCGCGTTGTCGAACGCCGGCAGGAACCGCACCGGCGCGGGCGTGTCGGCGTCGGGGCGCGGCGCGTCGGGCAGGTCCCACAGCCGCCGCCCGCGCTCGTCGCGCAGGACGACCAGCTCCTCGCGGATCGCGGCCACCGCCGCCGGCAGGCCGGCGAGGCCGGACCAGGCGCGCAGGTCGGCCGTCGAGGCCGGACCGAAGGCGGCCAGGTAGCGCCGCACGAGCGCCTCACCGACCGGGTCGCAGCCCGGCGGGGCCGGCGGGTCGATCTCGCGGCCCAGCCAGGAGGAGAGCAGCCCGTTGCGTACGCCCGCCGTCGTGCGCCACAGCCCGCGCGGCGGCAGCTGCACCACCGGGACGAGGGCGGCGAGCAGCATCTCGCCCAGCGCCCTCGGTCCCGGTGCCGGCCACCGGTCGGCGAGCGCCCGCGTGAGCCCGGTCATCGAGCGGGGCTCGCCGTCGGCCAGCACCTCCCGGCCCGCCGTGGCGAGCTCGTCGAGGTCCACGCCGGCGAGTTCGCGACGGTAGACCCCGAGTACCCGCTGGCGCAGCATGCCGTCGTGGCGGGCCCGCCACGCCAGCGCGTCGTCGGCGGTGACGAGGTGCACGGTGCGGCGCATGAGGTGCATCCGCACCACGCGCCGGCCGGTCAGCAGGTCCGACAGCGCCGTCGGGTCGAACCCGCGCACCCGGGACCAGAGCCCGACGAACGGCTCCTGTGGTTCCTGCGCCTGCAGGCCGCACAGGTGCGCGACGGCGTCGAGGACCGGCACGTCGGCGCGGTCGAGCAGCAGCTGCCGGGCCAGCGTGGCGCGGTTGAGCGCCCGGGCGTCCAGAACGGTCATCGGTGCACGTCTTCCCTGCGGGGCGGCGGAGGCGGGGTCGGGCGGGTCCCGGTCAGGTGGCCGGAACCCGCCGGGCGCTCAGGTGGCCCGCTGCCCGTCGAGGCTCTCGCGCAGGATGTCGGCGTGCCCGGCGTGCTGGGCGGTCTCGGCGATGACGTGCATCAGCACCCCCCGTACGCTGAGCACCCCCGTCACCTCGTGCCACGGCGCCGACGGCAGCGGGTGGGTCGCCGACAGGTCGGCGACGGCGGCGACGGTCTCCTCGGTGCGGGCGGCGACCTGCGCGTAGTGGTCGAGGATCCCGGCCAGGGTGTCGCCGGGCAGCATCCGGAAGCCGGCCTCGTGCTCGACGAGCCACTGCGGTACCTCGCGGGCCGTGCCGGCCGTGATGTCGGCCCAGGTGACCCCGTCGGGCAGGGCGAAGGACATGGCCGAGGGCCCCTCGACCACGAAGCGCAGCCACGATCGCTCCATGGCCGCGACGTGCTTGACCAGCCCGCCCAGGCACAGCGCGCTGGCCGTCGGGCGCTGGCCGAGCTGCTCGTCGGTGAGGCCGCGGACGGTGCCGGTCAGGGCGGATCGGGCGGTCGAGAGCGCGGCGAGCAGGTCGGCCCGCTCGGGGTCGAGGGTCGTCGGGGGCGTGGCGGTGGCGGTGTCGGTCACGGCGTTCGGGTCCTTCGTGTCGTCATCGGTGGGCACGTGGACCACGTTCGCAGCCGAAGCGGACAGGATGTGTCCGCTTCTGCGGGCACCATGGGGGAATGCCGAAAACTTCCGCACGCCTGCTGGCGTTGCTGTCGCTGCTGCAGGCACGCCGGGACTGGCCGGGAGGGCTGCTGGCCGCGCGGCTGGACGTGAGCGCGCGCACCGTACGGCGCGACGTCGAGCGGCTGCGCGAGCTCGGCTACCCCATCGCGGCCGTCAAGGGACCCGACGGTGGCTACCGCCTCGCCGCCGGCGCGCAGCTGCCGCCGCTGCTGTTCGACGACGAGCAGGCCGTGGCCCTGGCCATCGCGTTGCAGAGCGCCACGACCGCCGGTGCCGGCATCGAGGAAGCTGCGGCGCGCGCACTGCACACGGTCCGGCAGGTCATGCCCGCCCGGCTGCGCCACCGCATCGACATCCTCCAGGTCACCGCCGTCGAGCGGTCCCCGACCCGGGCGGCCCGGCAGGTCGACAGCGGCGTGCTCATGGCGCTCGGCGCCGCCGTGCACGCCCGCGAGGTGCTGCGCTTCGACTACACCCCCGTGACCCCGCCGGAGGCCGACGGCGACGGTGGGCTGCCCGCGCCGCGCCGGGTGCAGCCGCACCACCTCGTCACGTGGGGCGGCCGCTGGTACCTGGTGGCGTGGGACCTCGACCGCGGGGACTGGCGCACCTTCCGCGCCGACCGGATCAGCCCGCGTACCCCCACCGGGCCCCGGTTCACCCCACGTGAGCTGCCCGGGGGTGACGTGGCGACCTTCGTGACCAGCCGCTTCCAGGGCTCCGGGGGCGCCGACGGCTGGCCCTGCCGCGGGGAGGTGATCCTCGACCTGCCGGCCGCTGTGGTGTCCGGGTACCTGCACGACGCGCTCGTCGAGGAACTCGGCCCGCACCGCTGCCGGCTCGTCCTGGGTTCGTGGTCGTGGGTGGGGCTGGCCGCCTCCATCGGCCGCTTCGACGTCGACATCGAGGTCGTCGGCCCGGCCGAGCTCAGGGACGCCTTCGCGCGGCTGGCCCGCCGCTACACCGCCACCGCCCGTGGGTGACCGGAGATAGCTCAGCCGGTCGCGCGGGGGCCCAGGTGGGCCAGGGCGGCGGCGAGGTGGCTGACCTGCTCGGCGAGCTGGGCCGCCCGCCGCTGCGCCTCGTCGCGGTCGGTCTCGGCGGCACGCAGCCGTACGGTCAACTCGGCAGCGCGGCCCTCGGCGGCGCTCGCGGCCTCGCGGGCGGCGGCCAGGTCGGCGCGCAGCGTGTCGTGCCGGCCGGTGAGCGCGGCCAGTTCCGTGCGGGCCTGCTCGGCGGTGGCCTCGGCGCGCCGCCTGGCGGCCTCGGCGTCCCGGTGCGTGGCTTCGGCGCGTTGCCGGGCCGCGTCGGCCTCGGCGGCGGCCGTGCGGGCGGCGTCGGCCTCGGCGCGGGCCTGACCGGCGCGCTCGCGGGCCTGCTCGGCCTCGGCGTGCAGGCGCTGCGCGCGGTCGAGGGCCTCGGTTGCGGCGCGGGTCGCCCGGTCGGCGTCGGCGCGGGCGGCGTCGCGTTCGCCGGTGAGTTCGGTGCCGCGGCGGCGTTCGGCGTCGATCTCGACGCGTAGCGCGCGCAGCTCGTGGCGGGCCGTGTCGCGGTCGCGTTCGGCCTGGGTGCGCAGGGCCTCCGCGGCGCTGGCCTGCTGACGGGCGTCGTCGCGGGCGGCCTCCGCCCGGTCGGCGCGTTCGACGGCGGCCGTGGCCCGCTCGCCGGCGCGCCGGGCCTCGTCGTGGGCGGCGTCGCGTTCGGCGGCGGCGGACCGGACCTCCTCGCGGGCCCGGACGGCGGCCGCGGCGGCGTCCTCGGCGTCGCGGCGGGCCTCGTCGCGTTCGGTCTGGGCCGCCGCGACCTGCGTCGCGGCGTCGGCGCGGGCCTGCGCGAGCTGGCGTTCCACCCCGACCGGGGACAACTCGGCGTGCAGGGCGTCGGCGAGGGTCTCCGCGACCTGCTCCAGCCGGTCGACCGCCTCCCAGGTGCGGGCCACCTGACCGGGCAGGCCGGGGGCGTTGCGGTGCCGCATCCGGCTGTTGCGCGAGGCGCGCTGGCAGGCGCCGTCGTTGTCGCGGCAGTAGCGGAACGGCCGGCCGGCGCCGACGCGCTGCGGCACCTGGCGTCCGCAGTGGGCGCAGGGGCGGGTCTCGGCGGGGGTGGGCTCGGCGTCCATCGAGGGCGGAGTCTACTGCCGGGTCCGGTGGCCACCAGCGGTGCGCCCGCCGCCCCCGGGTCGCCGCGATCCCGGCCCGCCCGACCCGTGACGAAGACGGGTGCGCGACGGCGGCGGACCTGTGACGGGCGGCGGCGGTCGGCCGCTCAGCCGGCCGTGCGGGCCGTGCGGTCCAGGGTGTAGCGGCGTTGCAGCAGCAGCGCGACGAGCATCGCCGCCGCGGGCAGCAGCCCGAAGCCCCAGCGGATCGCGGTCAGCGCGCCGTCGGGCTGCGTGACGCCCTCGCCGGCGGTGGAGGCGACGAACCCGCCCGCGGCCAGGCACAGCGAGTACGCCCACGGGCCCAGCGCCGCGCCGGTGGCCTCGGTGGCCGTCCAGACCCCGGTGTAGGTGCCGGCGGCGCCGCCGCCCGCGCGGATGACGTCGGGCACCATCGAGAACGGCAGCAGTTGCATGCCGGCGAAGGCGACTCCGAGCACCGCGACGGCGGCCACCAGCAGGGGCAACCCGGCGGGACGGCCGACGGCGAGGACCAGCGAGCCGGCCGCGAAGGCGCCCTGGGCGCCCAGCAGCGCCCGCTGCTTGCCGACGCGGCGGGCCAGCACCAGCCACGCCGGGGTGACCAGCAGCGCCGGGGCGACGAACGCGGCCACCAGCACGGTGGTCAGGGCGGGGCGGCCCAGCTCGTACTCGGCGTAGTAGGGCACCGCGGCCAGGACCAGGTGGGTGGTGGTGGACATGGCCAGGTACGCGGCGACCAGCCAACGGAACTGTCGGTCGCGCAGCGCCACGACGAGCGCCCGCCAGCCGCCGCCGTGCGGTGCGGGTGTCGCGGCGGCGGCCCGGCGCAGCCGGGCGATGCCGGCCACGCCGACCAGCATGGCGGCCAGCATCCCGACGGCCAGCAGCACGCCCATCCGCTGGTAGCCGGCCCGGGTGGCGTCCTCGCCGCCGGTCAGCAGGGGCGCCAGCAGCCCGGAGACGAGGATGCCGAGGGTCAGCACCACCATCCGGAAGGCCATCAGCCGGGTGCGCTCGTGGTAGCCGATCCGCAGGTCGGCGGGGGTGGCCAGGTAGGGGACCTGGTAGGCGGCGAAGAGCAGGTTGCCGGCGACGAAGGCGAGCGCCACCCAGGCGGCGGCCGGCGCGCCGGTGAGCCCGCCGGGCACGGCGAACAGCGTGGCGAAGGCCAGCGGCAGGGCGCAGCCGAGCAGCAGCAGCCGGCGCCGGTCGCCCCGGCGGGCCTGTTCGACGTCGCAGCGGTGCCCGATCCAGGGGTGCAGCAGCACGTCGGCGATCTTCGGCAGCAGCAGTGCCAGGCCGGCCAGCCAGGGGGCGACGGCCAGCACGTCGGTGAGGAAGTAGAGCAGCAGCAGGCCGGGGACCGTCACCCAGACGCCCATGCCGAGGGAACCGGCGGCGAAGCCGAGCAACGGCCCGCGGGGCAGGGCGGTGGTGGTGTCCGTACCGGCCGGCTGCTGGTCGAGCCCGGTCATGGCGGCCTCCTCGGCGGGCACGCCGCCCGCAATCCAACGGATGCTGGATTGTAGGGGCAGAATGGCGGCCATGACCATGCCCCGCCGTCGACCCGGGCGGCCCCGCCGCGAGGAGACCCGACCGACCCGGGAGGTGGTGCTCACCGCCGCGACCGCGCTGTTCGCCCGGCGGGGCTTCGACGCCGTCGGGCTGCGGGAGGTCGCGGCGGCCGCCGGCGTCGACGTCGCCACGGTCTCGCACCACACGGGTACGAAGGCGCAACTCTACGACGCCTGCTTCGCGCGGGTCTTCGCCGCCGAGCGGGAGGCGCTCGAGGCGGCGGCCGGGCGCGCCCGGCAGGCCCTGCACAGCGGGCCGGGCGAGGTCCGGCGCGCGCTGCACGACCTGGTGGACGTGTTCGTGGACTTCCTGGAGGACCGGCCCGAGACCACCGCGTTGTGGCTGCGCCGCTGGCTGGAGCCGCAGCGGCACGCCGAACTCGACGAGCGCTACGCGGCGCCGCTGTACCGGCTCGTCGCCGACCTGCTCACCGCCGCCGCGGCGGCCGGGGCGCTGGTCGAGCCGGCGCCGCACGTGACGGTGCGCAGCCTGGTGTGGGCGGTGCACGGGCACGTGGTGGCCCTGGCCGCCGGCGGGGGGTCGCAGGCGCGCGAGCGGCGGGAGTTCCGCGCCTTCGTGCACCGCTTCCTCGACGGGCTGTACGGGCCGGCGACGCCTTGACGTGCCGGCCCGCACCGGGCCATTATCCAACGCACGTTGGATTAAAGGGGAGGAGCCGGCGATGGGTGCACAGCCCCGGGTGGCGGTCATCGGCGCGGGGGCTGCCGGACTGGCCACCCTCAAGGCGCTCGCCGACGTCGGCGTGCCCGCCGTCTGCTTCGAGTCGGCCGACCGCGTCGGTGGCCTCTGGGTGTACGGGACACCCGGCTCGCCCGCGTACCGGACCCTGCACCTGAACACCAGCAAGGTCCGCACCGAGTTCGCCGACCACCCCATGCCGGCGCACTGGCCGGACTACCCCGACCACGCCCGGGTCGCCGGCTGGCTCACCGACTACGCCGACCGGTTCGGGCTGCACGACGCGGTGCGGCTGCGGCACACCGTCGACCGGGTCGAGCGGGGCGGCGACGGCCGGTGGACGGTGCACGCCGACGGACCCGACGGCGGTGTCGAGGTCACCGTCGACGCCGTCGTCGTCGCCAACGGCCACAACCGGGTGCCGAAACCGCCCACCCCCGCCCACCCGGGCGACTGCACCGCCGAGCAGCTGCACAGCCACGCCTACCGGGGCCCCGACCAGCTCGCCGGCCGGCGGGTCCTGGTCGTCGGCGGCGGCAACTCCGCCATGGACATCGCCGTGGACGCCTCGTACGCGGCCCGGCGCACCCTGCTGTCGTTGCGCCGGGGCGTCTGGGTGGTGCCGAAACACCTGCTCGGCCGCCCGTCGGACACCCTCAACGGCGCCCTGGCCCGCAGGTTGCCGTGGCGGCTGCGCCAGCGCATCACCGAACGGATGCTCGCCGCGACCGTCGGCGCGCCCACCCGCTACGGCCTGCCCGCCCCCGCGCACGGCTTCCTCCAGGACCACCCGACGCTGTCGGACGGGCTGCTGTCCCGGCTGACCCACGGCGAGATCGAGCCCCGCCCCGGCATCGCCGGCTTCGACGGCGACCGGGTCACCTTCACCGACGGCCGCGTCGACGAGGTCGACCTGGTCATCTGGTGCACCGGCTACCGGGTCGAGATCCCGTTTCTCGACCCGGCGCTGCTTGGCGACGGGGCGGACACCCTGCCGCTGTACCGGCACGTGTTCCACCTCGACGCGCCCGGGCTGGCGTTCGTCGGGCTGATGCAGTCCACCGGTGCGGCGTTCCCGCTGGTCGAGGCGCAGGCCAAGCTGGTCGCGGCGCAGCTGTCCGGCCGCTACGAGCTGCCCGAGCCGCACCGACAGCGCGCCGCCTGCCGGGCCGAACTGCGCGCCGCCACCGCCCGGTGGGGGCAGCGCCGGCCCGCCATGCGGGTGGACTTCGACGCTTACCTGGCCGAGCTGAGGCGGGAACTGGCCGCCGGCACCCGCCGCGCCCGCGGAGCCGCGGCATGAGCGGGCTGGCGGGTCGTCGGGTACTGGTCACCGGGGCCAGCGGCACCTTCGGCCGGCACCTGTGCGCCGCGTTCACCGCCGCCGGGGCACGCGTCGTCGGCATCGACCGCCAACCGGGCACCGTCGCCGTCGACCACGACCCGGGCGAGGGCGAGGGCGTGCCGGTGCTCGGCTGCGACCTGACCGACCCGGCCGCCGTGGCACCCACGGTCGCCGCCGCCGTGGACCGCCTCGGCGGGCTGGACCTGCTGGTCAACAACGCCGGCGTCGGCGGACCCGCCCCGGCCGAGCTGCCGCCCGACGAGGTGGTGCGCCAGCAGCTGGAGGTGAACCTGCTCGCCGCCTGGCGCACCACCGCCGCCGCGCTGCCCGCCCTGGAGGCCGCCCGCGGCCGGGTGGTGTTCGTCGCCAGCCGGATGGCCCTGCTGCCGTTGCCGCTGGCCGCCGCGTACGGGGTCAGCAAGCGGGCCCTGGTCGCCTACGCCGACGCGCTGCGCCACGAGGTGGGCACCCACGTCGGGGTGAGCGTCGTCTACCCGAGCATGGTCGCCTCACCGATCCACGACAGCACCGCCGACGCCGGCCTGTCCCTGAACGGGGTGTCCCGCCCGGAACCGGTGGCGGGGGTCGTCGCCGCGATCCTGCGCGCCGCCACCGCCCGGCGGTCGCCCCGGGACGTGGCCACCACCCGGCGCGGGCGCCTCGAACTGGCCCTCGCCCGGCACGCGCCGACGCTGGCCGACCGGCTCGTGCGCCGTACCGTCGCCGCCCGGGTCGCCGCCGGCGACCTGGACGCCGCGCCGCTGGCCGCCGGGATGCTGCGCCGGCACCGCGACGCCACCGGCTAACGTGGCCGGCGTGGCCATCTCCCCGTACGTCGCCCGGCTGCGCGCCCACGTCGGTCACGACCTGCTCCTGCTGCCCGGGATCAGCGCGGTCGTGCGCGACGACGCCGGACGGGTGCTGCTGGCCCGGCGCGCCGACAACGGCCGCTGGTCGGTGCCCGCCGGCCTCATCGACCCCGGTGAGCAACCCGCCGACGCGGTAGTGCGGGAGGTGTACGAGGAGACCGGCGTGCACGTGCGCGTCGACGGGGTCGCCGGCGTCGCCACCCACCCCGTCGTCTACCCCAACGGCGACGTCTGCGAGTACCTGAACGTGTGGTTCCGGTGCCGGGCGGTGGGCGGCGAGCCGCGCGTCAACGACGACGAGTCCACCGAGGTGGCCTGGTTCGACCCTGCCGACCTGCCGGAGATCAACGAGTGGGCGCGGCTGCGCGTCGACACGGCGCTGCGCGAGGACGCCCCCGTCTGGCACGCCGCTCCCGGCGAGCGGCATCCGGCGCTCGACCGGCCCGACGCGCTCTGACCGCCCGTCGGCGCAGGGCGTGCGGAGGCGGCCCCCGGATCTCGACGCCGAGCGCCGCTCATCCGGGGGCGTCGAAGGCCACCTCGACCGGCGTCGCCGCGGCCAGGTCCACGTCCCGCTCGCCGTACGGGCTGCGCACGGTCACCCGCTGGGCCACGGCGGAGCACAGCCGGGCCCGGACCCGGCCGGCCGACCAGACCAACTCCTCGACGCCGACGCGGCCCCGGCAAACCACCCCGCGCAGCACCCCCGCGTCCAGGCCCGGCAGTGCGGCCGGCAGCAGCCGCAGCAGCCCCGGGCGGGACTGCACCAGCGACTCGATCAGCACCGCCGGCAGGGCGTGCGCGGCGTCGGCGTTGTACGTCACCAGGCCCGGGTTGTGCGCGCTCATCAGGGACCGGAAGAACATGTCGTTGCCGACGATCTTCAGCAGGTTCGCGGCGGTCAGCGCCCCGTCGTGCAGCCGGGCGGCGGCCAGCGCCCGGTGCAGGCTGCCGTGCGCGGAGAGGTTCTCGTCGCCGCGCAGCGTCAGCGCCCGGTGCGCGGCCCGGGCCAGCTCGGGGGTGTCGTCCGGGTTGATCTCGTCCAGCGGCCACACCGGGTAGAGGTGGCTGACGTGACGGTGGTCGTCGTCGCCGTGGTAGCCGGGCCACGCCCACTCGGCCAGCGCCCCGCGCCCGTCCACCCGGTACGCGGGCAGCCGCCCCAGCAGCCCCGCCCACCGGTCCGAGCCGGTCACCTCGGCGGCGGTACGCAGGGCGTGCCGGGCGGCGGCGATGTCCATCGTGGCGTTCACCGCCACGTGCACCGCCCGCCCCCGCTCGTCGTGCGGGCCGGTCTCCGCCGAGTACGACGGCACCACGACCACCGTGCCCGCCTCGTCGGTGACGGTGAGCAGGTCCGCGAAGAAGTCCGCCACCTCCGCCAGCCAGCCGGCCAGTTCCCCGAGGGGCGCACCGGTCACCAGGTGCTGCTCGTGCAGCGGGTGCAGCAGCCAGTCCGCGCCGGGCAGCCACGCGGCGAAGGGCCAGTCCTCGTGCAGGTGGAACAGGTGGCCGTGCTCGCCGTCGGTGCGGCTGGGCGCCAGCAGTCCCCGGGCCCCGTAGATCGCCCGCGCGTTGCGCCGCCAGTCGTCGACCTGGCCGCGTACCAGGTTGGCGTGGGCCTCGGTCACCTCCGGCAGGGCGCCGACGTTCGCGCCGGCCAGTTGCAGGTTCAGGTTGGCGTCGGTGGTGAAGTCGCCCGCCCAGGCGGCGTCCCACGAGCCGAGCCACAGCCCGGTCAGCCGGGGCGGCAGGACACCGCTGGAGCTGAGCAGCAGGTACCGGCCGGCGTGGAACAGCCGCTCCAGCAGGGCCGGCCGCAGCGTGCCCGCGTCGGCGTCCTGCGCCGCGAGCAACTCGCCCACGGGCAGTTCCCGCTGTGCGTCCGGCACCCGCAGGTCCAGGCTCACCCGTCCGTAGGCGCGGCCGTGCAGCGCGACGTGCCGGGCCAGCAGGGTCTCGTAGTCGTCGCCGGTGTGGGCCGCCAGCCGCTCCTCCAGCTCGCCGGTGCGCCACGGCGGCGTGTCGGGGCGGTCGAGCGCCGTGGTCAGCAGCGCCGGGCCGCGCATCGCCACCCGGTCGTCGCCGAGGACCGTCACGTCGCCGCGCAGCAGGGTGAGCCCCTCGAAGCCGTACGCGCCGCCCGCGTCGGGGTAGCGGCCCCGCACCCGCAGGAAGACCAGCTCCCCCCGGCGGTACGCGGCGACGGTGTAGCGCACCGGATCCGGCCGGCCCGGCAGGTCCCCCGTGACGCCCACCTCGCAGGTGCCCGCGTCGACGTGGGTGACCACCAGCGCGTCGGCCCGGGAGACGAACGAGCGTCGCCGGCCGCCGGCCCACTCGACGACGACCTCCCCGGTGGTGAACTCGGTGCGGCGCCGGTAGTCGTCGACGGGGCCGGGCGCCACGGCGTCGACGGTGAGGGCGAAGCCGGGATGGAACGACTGCGTCCAGCGCAGCACGCCGTCGCCGGCGAGCAGCCGGCTGGCCTCGGCGCGCCGGTCGGCGAGGATCAGCTCACGGACGCGGGGCAGCAGGGCGGCCAGCTCGGGCGGCCGGGCGTGGCGGGTGCCGTTGGGCAGGACGAAGCGGTGGTGGTTGACGATGATGCGTTCGGCGTGCGGCCGGCCGTACACCATGATCCCGGCCTCGCCGTTGCCGGAGAGGAACGCGTCCTCCCAGCGCTCGGCGGGGGCGGTGTCGACGATGCGGTGCGCGGCGGGGGACGGTCCGGCCGTCACCGGCCGGCCCTCGCCGCCGGGGCGGGGGCGGCGGTGCTGCCGCGTACCGTCAGCCGGGGCGGCAGCAGGGTGACCTCCGGCACCGCCTCGCCGTCGAGCTTGCGCATCAGCAGCGACACGGCCTGCATGCCGATCTCCTCGGCGGGGACGGGCACGGCGGTGAGCATCGGGCTGGCCTGCTCGGCGAAGCGGTCGGGGCAGACGGCGACCACCGACACGTCCTGCGGCACCCGCCGGCCCAGCGCGGGCAACGTGGCCAGCACCGGGTCCACGGCGGCCTCGTTCTGTACGATCAGCCCCGACACGTCGGGGTGGCGTTCCAGCAGGTCGGTGAGGGTGCGGCGCACGGCTGCCGCCCCCTCCTCGCAGGGCAGCGCCACCGCGTCGACGCCGTGCTCGGCGGCGGCCTCGACGACGCCGGCGCGGGTGCGGTGCGCGAAGCCCGTGCCCCGGTCGTAGACGGCGGCGGGCGCGCCGAGCAGCGCCACGCGCCGGTGCCCCAGCCCGGCCAGGTGCGCGACGCAGGCCCACCCGGCCCGGTGGAAGTCCAGGTCCACGCAGGTCAGGCCGGTGGCGTCGGCGGGCAGGCCGATGAGCACGCTGGGCCGGGCCAGCGCCCGCAGCAGCGGCACCCGCGGGTCGTCCAGCTCCACGTCCATCACCAGGACGCCGTCGACCAGGGCGGTGGCGGCGACGCGCCGCAGGCCGGCGGGCCCCTCGTCGGAGGTGACCAGCAGCACGTCGTGGTCGAAGCGGCGGGCGGTGGTGACCACGGCCATGGCGAACTGCATCACCACGGGCACCTGCATCCCCGCGCGCAGCGGCAGGACCAGCGCGATCACGTTGGCCCGCCGGCTGGCCAGGGCCCGCGCCCCGGCGTGCGGGTGGTAGCCGAGCGACCGGATGCTGGCCAGCACCCGGTTGCGGGTGACCTCGGAGATGACGCGCTTGCCGCTGAGCACGTACGACACGGTGCTCACCGCGACCCCGGCGTGCCGGGCGACGTCGGCGATGGTGGGCTGCCCGGGCGACGGGCGCCCCCGCGCCCCGCTCACCGCGCCCGCCCCGACGCCGGCACGGCCGCCCGGCCGTCGCCCGCCGCCTCGTCGCCGCGTACGGCGAGGGTGCCGACCAGCCGCACGTCGCGCGCGGAGCGCCCGACGAGGACGGTGTGGGTGGCGTCCTCCACCACCCGCCGGCCCCGGGTCTCGTCCCACCAGCTCAGCTCGGCGGTTCGCAGCCGCAGCCGGACCACCTGCCGCTGCCCCGGCGCGAGGCTGATCCGGGCGAAGTCCCGCAGCTGGCGCAGCGGCTGCTTGACGCGGGAGCGGCGCTGGCGCGTGTAGAGCTGCACGACCTCCTCGCCGGGGCGGTCGCCGGCGTTGGTGACCTCGACGCTCACCTCGACCTCCTCGCCGGCGGTGGCCTCGTCGACGCTCAACCGCAGGCCGGCGTACTCGAAGCGGGTGTAGCTGAGCCCGTGGCCGAACGGGTACAGCGGGTCGCCCCGGTGGTACAGGTAGGTGGCGTCGGAGCCGATCACGTCGTAGTCGAGCAGGTCGGGCAGTTCGGCGGCGTCGGCGTACCAGGTCTGGGTGAGCCGGCCGCCGGGCTCGGCGTCGCCCAGCAGCACGTCGCCCAGGGCGGTGCCGTGCTCCTGGCCGCCGTGCGCCGACCAGAGCACCGCCGGCAGGTGCCTCTCGGCCCACCCGACGGCGTACGGGTAGCTGCTGGTCACCACCAGCACCGTGCGCGGGTTGGCGGCGTGCACCGCCCGCAGCAGCGTCTCCTGGCCGGTGGGCAGGGCCAGGTCGACGCGGTCCTCGGTCTCCCGGCCGTTGACCATCGGGTGGTTGCCCAGCGCCACCACCGCCACGTCGGCTTCGGCGGCCAGGGCGGCGGCCTCGGCGGCCCCGTCGGCCAGCAGCTCCACCGTGAAGCGGGTCGCGTCGCCCGGGGTCGGGGCGTCGGCGCGCAGCCGCCCGTCCGCGTCGACGGCGACGTACCGGTCGGTGGCGAGGTGGTGCAGCAGCACCGTGCCGTCGGGGCCGTCGTGGAAGCGGAACGTCTCGCGTACCACCCAGCCGCCCGGTCCCGGGCGGTCGTTGGCGAGTGCGCCGGCCTCGTCGGCTCCGACGTGCCGACCGTTGCCCGCGGCGCGCAGCGCCACCACGTCGCGTCCCCAGTCGAAGACGTCGAACCCGGTGGCGTCGGCGCCGACGGTCAGCGGGCCGCCGTCAGGGCTGTCCGGGCAGCCGACGTAGCGCCCGCCGACGAGCAGCGCGATCCGGTCGGTGCCGGGGTGGGTGGTGACAGTGGACAGTCGCTCGGCCAGGCCCTGGTACGCGGTCACCGCGTACGGCAGGGTGCCGCTGTACCAGTCCTCGTATACGGCGTCGGCCAGCGGGCCGAGCACGGCCACCCGCAGGCCCGCGTCGGTCAGCGGGAGCAGCCCGTCGTTGCGCAGGAGCACGATCGACTGGCGGGCGGCCTCGCGGGCCAGGTCCCGGTGCGCGGGGCGGTCGACGGCGTCCAGCGCGACGCCGGCGAAGGGGTCGTCGCGCGGCGGGTCCAGGTCGCCGAGGCGGACCCGGACGGCGAGGATCCGCCGGACGGCGCGGTCCACGTCGGACCCGGTGATCAGCCCCCGGTCCAGCGCCTCGGTCAGTCGCGCGACGGTCGGGGCGCTGTCGGCGTCGTCCTCGGTGAAGCTGTCGATCCCGGCGCGCAGGGTGGCGGCGAAGCCGCTGACGTGGTCGGGCAGGTGGCCCTGCACCCCGGCGATGTTGGTCACCGCGCCGGCGTCCCCGACGATCAGCAGTTCCTCGGGCGTCCAGCGGCGCAGTTCGTTCTCGATGAGCGGGCTCAGGTGCGCGGGCACGCCGTTGACCAGGTTGTAGGAGGCCATCACGGCGACGGCCGCGCCGGCGGCGAGGGGGGCGCGGAAGGCGGGCAGCTCGTACTCGTGCAGCACCCGGGGGGAGAGGTCGCTGGAGGTGGTGGCCCGGTCGGTCTCGTTGTTGTAGGCGAGGAAGTGCTTGACCGTCGGCGCCGTACGCAGCCGCTGCGGGTGGTCGCCGCGCAGTCCCTGGGCGTACGCGGTGGCGAGCCGCCCGGTCAGCCACGGGTCCTCGGACCAGCCTTCCTCGTTGCGTCCCCAGCGGGGGTCGCGCAGCGGGTTGACCACCGGCGCCCAGACGTTGAGGCCGACCCGCTCGGGGTCGGCGTGGTGCTTGGCGCGCACCTCGTCGCCGACGGCGGCGCCGACGGCCCGGACCAGCTCGGGGTTCCAGCTGCTGGCAAGCCCGACCGCCTGCGGGAAGACGGTGGCCTTGCCGAGCCAGGCCACCCCGTGCAGCGCCTCGGTGCCGGTGCGGAAGGGGGGTAGGCCGAGGCGGGGCACGGGCGCCTGCCACTGGTGCAGCAGGCCGAGCTTCTCCGGCAGGGTGAGCCGGTCCAGCAGGTCGTCGACGATGGCCTGCGGGGAGGGGGCGGGGTGGTCGGTCATGGTCGGGTCGCCTTCCGTGGGTCCGCGTCACGACCGTGTCGAAGCGCTTCGACGAACGGTGGCGCGAGCGGCGTCGCGGTGGGGGTGGCGGCCGCCGGCCCGGAAGCGTTGAAGCGCTTCGACGACTGCGCGAGACATGCCGCCCCGGGTGCCCGAGCCACAGGGCGGCGGTTCGAGGTTGGCACCCCGCGCCGGTCCGGTCAAGGCCCGCTGGCCCCGGGGGTCACGCCGCGGGGAGCCGACCCGACTCGACGGCGGCGAGCGAGGCGGTGGCGCCACCGAGCGCGGTGGCCGCCGAGTCCAGGGTGGAGGCGTCCAGCAGGCAGCCGCCGGCCTGCGGAGCGTGGGTCCGCGCGGCGAACTCCGTGCGGGCCGCCGGCAGCAGCCACGGGGCCAGGGTCGCGAGGTGTCCGCCGACCACCACGGCCTGCGGGTTGAGCAGGTTGGCCAGGACGGAAGCGGCGTGCCCGAGCCGGCAGCCGACGTCGGCCAGTCCGGCCAGGACGCCGGGGTCGCCCTGGCGGGCCAGCGCCTGGATCCGTTCGATCTCCGGCAGGAAGTCGGTGACCGGCCCGTCCTGCTGGGTGTCGGGCAGCAGGCGGCCGACCACCGCCGGCAGCCCGGCGTACGCGGCCAGGCAGCCGCGCCGCCCGCACCCGCAGGCGGGACCGGCCGGGTCGAGCGTCAGGTGCCCGATCTCGCCCGCGAATCCCCGTCCGCCGCGCAGCAGCCGGCCGCCGGCGACGATCCCCGCGCCGACGGAGGCCCCGCCGGTGAGGTGGACCAGGTGGGCGGCCCCGGCGTACGCGCCGTGGCGGTGCTCGGCGAGGACGGCGAGGTTGGCGTCGGTGTCGACGTCGATGGTGAGACCGGGCTCGCGCAGTGCGGCGCGCAGGTCGGCGGCGAGGGGCACGTCCCGCCAGCCGAGCGCGGTGGCCCGGGGAACGGCGCCGTCGGCGTCGACGAGGCCGGGCACGCCCACGGTCAGGCCGAGCACGCGGCGGTCCTGCCCGGTCAGCCGGGTGATCGCCCGCCGGGCCAGGGCCGCCAGCGCGCGGACCGTCTCGGCGGGGGAGGACGTCGGCGCGGCGAAGGCACGCCGCCAGGTGAGCAGCCGGGCGCCGGCCAGGTCGACGGCCACCACCACCAGTTCGTCGGCGGCGATCTGCATGCCCAGGGCCGCGTACGGGGCGCCGTCGAGGACGAGCATGGTCGCGGGGCGTCCGACCCGGTTCTCGGTCAGCCCGGTCTCGCGCAGCAGCCGCCGTTCGATCAGCTCGCCGACCAGGCTGGACACAGTGGCCTTGTTCAGGCCGGTGTGCGCCGCGATGTCAGCCCGGGAGCAGGGGGCGTGGCGGCGGACGTGCCGCAGCACGACGGCCCGGTTGGCCGTACGGACGTCGCCGAGGTCGCTCGGCCGCGGTTCGCTGTGGCTGCTGATCACGATCTGTCCGCTCCCTGGGCGACGGTGCGCGATCCCGGTGGTGCCGCGCGCCCCATCATCGCGTACGTGGCGGGTGCCGCTGTCTTGTGGGACGGATCACCGTCGATTAGTTTGTTTGGCTAGAACCCCAACTAATTCTAGCCGGACACGAACGGTCCGCGAAACCGTTATCCGATGACGAAGGGAGTGCGCCGTGAAGCCGTCCCTGCCGGGCGTATCCACCGACCGACGGTCCCTGCTGCGCCTGCTCGGCCTCGGCGCCGCCACGACGATGGGCGGCGCCACCCTGGCCGGTTGCAGCAAGGAGGCCGGGAGCAAGGGCAGCGCCACGAAGGGCGACGCCATCCGGTCGGTGCTGCCCGCCCACAAGCCGGCCGAGTTGCTCAAGCCCGACATCGTCGGGGAAGGGCCGATCCCCGACGGCTACCTCAGCTACCCCCGCAGCCTGGTCGACGCCGTCACCGAGCAGCCCGGCCGGGGCGGCCCGGCGATCCGCAGCATGAGCCCGTGGTGGGGGCCCACCCCGCCGACGCTGGGCCGCAACTCCTACCTGGCAGCGGTCAACGCCAAGCTGGGCGTGGACCTGGACCCGAGCCTGCAGGACGGCACGACCTACGCCGACAAGCTCAACGCGATGCTCGGCGCCCGCGACGTGCCCGACCTGCTCATGGTCCCCAACTGGGAGGTCGACAAGGTCGCCCGGTTCTCCGACGCCGTCAAGGCGCTGTTCGAGGACCTCACCGACCACCTCAAGGGCGACAGCGCCGCGAAGTACCCGTACCTCGCCGCGCTGCCCACCGGCGCGTGGGAGTACTCGGTCTGGGCCGGCCGGCTCTACGCCGTGCCGTACCCCACCGACGGGGTGTTCGCGTGGGCGCTGTTCCACCGCAAGGACCTGCTCGACAAGGCCGGCCTGACCGCGCCCACCTCGCCGGAGGAGCTGCACGAGCTGGGCAGGAAGCTCACCGACCCGGGCAAGGGGGTGTGGGCGTTCGGCAGCATCTTCGACATGGTGCAGCAGTTCTTCGGCTGCCAGCAGACCTGGCGCAAGAAGGCCGACGGCGGCCTGGAGCACAAGTTCGAGAACCCGGGCTTCCGCGCGGCCCTGGAGTTCACCGCGAAGCTCTTCGCCGAGGGGCTGGTGCACCCCGACACGGTGGCCAGCAAGGGCGCCGACGAGAAGCAGCTCTTCAAGGCCGGCAAGATCATGATGTTCCAGGACGGGCTCGGCGCGTGGCAGGGCCTGCAGGGCGAGCAGTCCAAGATCCTGCCGAGCTTCGACATGCAGCCGCTGCCGGTGTTCGGCGCGGCCGGCGCTCAGCCGGTCATCTGGGGCAGCGAGAAGCCGATCTTCTTCACCTTCGTGAAGAAGGGCGTCGGCGCGGAGCGCGTCGACGAGCTGCTGCGGGTGCTCAACTGGTGCGCCGCGCCGTTCGGCAGCCGCGAGTTCGAGCTGCGCGAGTACGGCGTGGAGGGCAAGCACTTCACCCGGGGCCCCGACGGCAGTCCGCTGCCCAGCGACCTCGGCCGCAAGGAGTTGGGCGGCCAGTACAACTTCTGCCGGGTGCCGGTGAAGGTGAAGAGCAGCGACACGCCGAACTACGTCCAGCAGTACCTGGACTACTACAAGAAGAACATCGGCCTGCTGGAGAAGGACCTGTTCGCCGGGATCAAGCTGGAGCTGCCGGCCAACTGGTCGAAGATCATCCAGCCGACGGAGGACAAGATCCGCGACATCCTGCGCGGCCGTCGCCCGATCAGCGACCTCGACCAGGTGACGAAGGAGTTCCTCGCCTCCGGCGGTGAGGAGGGGCGCGCGTTCCACGAGAAGGCGCTCGCCGACAACGGCCGATGAGCGGCCCGGGCACCGCCGGCGCGGTCGACGCGCCAGCGGACCACCGCCCGGCCCGGCCCGGCCGTCGGGGCCGGGCCGCCGGTCGTACGCCGCCCGTCCGGCCCCGGCGTACCCTGCGGGACCGGCTGCGCCGGGACTGGCCGCTGCTGGCCATGACAGCGCCCGCCGCGTGCCTGTTGCTGGTCTTCCACTACCTGCCGACGCTGGGCAACGTCATCGCCTTCCAGGACTACAACCCGTTCGTCGGCGACGACCCGCTCGAGGCGTTCCTCTACAGCGAGTGGATCGGCTTCGGCAACTTCGAGGCGCTGTTCGTCGACCCGCTGTTCTGGGACGCGGTCCGCAACACCCTGACCATCACCGCGTTCCAGCTCGTCTTCTTCTTCCCGCTGCCGATCATGTTGGCGATCCTGCTCAACAGCCTGGTCTCCGGCCGGGTGCGGGGCTTCGTGCAGAGCGTCGTCTACCTGCCGCACTTCTTCAGCTGGGTGCTGGTGGTCACGTTCTTCGTGCAGATGCTCGGCGGCGCGGGCCTGCTGGCCCAGGAGATGCGCGAGGCCGGCATGCAGCCCTGGGACGTGATGACCAACCCGGACACCTTCATCGTCCTGGTCACCGCCGAGTCGGTGTGGAAGGACGTCGGCTGGGGCGCGATCGTCTTCCTGGCCGCGCTGTCCGCGATCGACCCCAACCTCTACGAGGCGGCGGCGGCCGACGGGGCCGGCCGGTGGCGGCGGCTGTGGCACATCACCCTGCCGGGCCTGCGTCCGGTGATCGTGCTGCTGCTCATCATGCGGCTGGGCGACGCGCTGTCGGTCGGCTTCGAGCAGTTCATCCTGCAACGCGAGGCGGTCGGTCGGGAGGCCGCCGAGGTGCTGGACACGTTCGTCTACTACCAGGCCATCAGCACCCAGCAGTGGGGTCTCGGCGCCGCCGCCGGCCTGTTCAAGGCAGTGGTGGGGCTGGTCCTCATCCTCGCCGCCAACAAGGTGGCGCACCGCTTCGGCGAGCAGGGGGTGTACGCAAGATCATGACCGCACAGCTCAGTGGCGTCGGCCCCGTGTCGGCGCGCCCGACACCCGATCCCCTGCCCAGGCGGCGGCGGTCCCAGCGACCCGCCTGGGAGGAACCGCCCACGCCGCTGGGCACGCTGGCCAAGGGAGCGGTGCTCACGGCGCTCGTCGCGGCCGTGCTCGTGCCCATGTGGGCGGTGCTGGTGACCAGCCTCGCCTCGCGCAGCACGATCGACGAGGCCGGCGGGATGGTGATGGTGCCCCGCGAGATCGACCCGTCGGCGTACATCACCATCTTCAGCGGCGGGCAGATCACCCAGGCCGTGTGGATCAGTACGCTGGTCACCGTCCTCGGTACGACCGTGAGCCTGGTGCTCACCGTCCTCGCCGCGTACGGGCTGTCCCGGCCCGGGTCGGTGGGGCACCGGGGGTTGCTCTTCTTCTTCCTGCTGACCTTCCTGATCTTTCCCGGCCTGGTGCCCAGCTACCTCGTGGTCACCGGCCTGGGGCTCAAGGACAGCATCTGGTCGCTGATCCTGCCCAGCGCGATCAGCGTGTTCAACCTGGTGGTGATCCGGGCGTTCTTCATGAACGTCCCCGGTGAGCTGCTCGACAGCGCCCGCATCGACGGCGCGGGGGAGTTCCGCATCCTGTGGCGCATCGTGCTGCCGCTGTCCAGGGCGGTGATCGCCGTCGTCGGTCTCTTCTACGCCGTCGGCTACTGGAACGCCTACTTCAACGCGGTGCTCTACATCGACGACAACGACAAGTTCCCGATCCAGCGGGTGTTGCAGAGCTACATCCTCGCCGGCCAGTCGCCGAACGTGTCCGGGGCCGCGGTGAGCCTGCCGGGCATCAGCGCGTACCCGCCGACCCTGGCGGTGAAGATGGCGGTGGTGATGGTGACCGTCGTGCCGGCGGTGATCGTCTACCCGTTCGTGCAGCGGCACTTCACCAAGGGTGTGATCACCGGCGCGGTGAAGGGCTGACCGGGCCCGCGCGGCGCCCGACCCCTGACGGGTCGGGCGCCGCTCGCCGTCACGCCGGGTCGGGGAACCATCCGTCGAAGGGCGCCGGGGTGACCGGCTCGCCGTTGAGCAGCAGCCGGGCCGGCAGGTCCGCACCGGCGACGCTGACGTGCGCCACCCGCAGCGGGCCGTCGGTGTCCACGCGCAGGGTGTCGCCGTCGCGTACGGCCGTCACGACCGTGTCGCCGTCGACGTCGTGCAGCACCGTACGGGCGTCGACCGCGCCCCAGCTCACCAGCGTGACGTCGGCGAACGGCCCGTCGCCGACCGTGTCGCCCGGCGCCACGACCGGGACGAGCGCGCCGTGCCGGACGTAGAGCGGCGACCGGTGCAGCGGCACGGTGACCCGTAGGCGTTGCCCGCCGCGGTGCCGCTCGCCGGTGGCGGCGTCGACCCAGTCGTCGCCGACGGGCAGGTAGACGTCGCGCCGCCCGGACGGGTCCGTGACGGGGGCGACCAGCAGGTCGGTGCCGAGGCGGTACTGCAGGTCCGTCGTCCACGCGGTCGGGTCGTCGGGGGTGTCCACCAGCAGCGCGCGCATCATCGGCGTGCCGTCGGCGGCCGACCGTACCGCCGCCGACCACAGGTAGGGCATCAGCCGGTAGCGCAGCCGCAGGGCGGCCACCGCGTCGCGTTCGGTCTCGGCGGGGAAGTCCCACGGCAGCCGGCTGGTGGTGCCGTGCAGGCGGACCAGCGGCGACAACGCGCCGAACTGGGTCCACCGGACGTACAGCTCGGGCGTCGGGGTGCCGTGGAAGCCGCCGGTGTCGTGACTCCAGAACGGCACGCCGGAGAGCCCGTGCGACAGCCCGCCGCGCAGGGTGCTGGCCAGCCCCGGCCAGGTGGCGTTGACGTCGCCGCTCCACTGTGCGCTGTGCCGCTGCCCGCCCAGGTACGACGAGCGGGCCCACACCGTGCGGTGCCCGGTCACCTCCTCGGTCACCTGCGCGACCACGTCGTTGAACAGCAGCGCGTACACGTTGTGCAGTTCGACGCCGGTCATCCCGTTGTGGGCGACGGCGTCGACGGGCACGCCCTCGGCGAAGTCGGTCTTGAAGACCGCCACCCCCTGCTCCAGCAGGGGCCGCAGCAGCCCGGTGAACCATTCGGCGGCGGCCGGGTTGGTGAGGTCCACGATGGCGCTCGCCGGGTGGCTGCCGTGCCAGACGTCGGCGACGTACGGGCTGCCGTCGGCGTGGCGCAGGAAGTAGCCGGCCTCGGCCGCCGCGGCGTAGAGCGGGCTGTCGGTCATCAGGTACGGGTTCATCCAGAGGCAGACCCGGAAGCCCTGCCGCGCGAGGCTCCGCAGCATCGCCGTCGGGTCGGGGAACGCCTCGGCGTCCCACTGCAGGTCCGACCAGCGGCCGGCGACCTGCCAGTAGCAGTCCAGGTGCAGCACGTCGCAGGGGATGCCGCGTTCGCGCAGCAGGCGGGCGCGCCCGAGTACCCGCTCCTGCGAGTCGGGGAAGAAGCCCGAGGAGACCCAGGCGCCGAACGCCCACTTCGGCGGCAGGTACGGCCGGCCGGTGAGCCGGTCGAAGCGGTCGAGCACCTGCGTCGGGGTCGGGCCGGCCAGCACGTAGTAGTCGAGCAGGTCGTCGGGGACCAGGATCTGCACGCTGCTGTGGGTGGACTGGCAGACGTCGAACTGCACCGGCAGCCCGCTGTCGACCAGCACCCCGTAGCCCCGGTCCGACAGGTAGAACGGCACGTTCTTGTGGGAGCGGTCCGACTCGCCGCCGAAGGCGTCGAAGTTCCACATCAGCGGCCGCTGGCCCCGCTTGTCCAGGGGGGTGAACTTCTCGCCGAAGCCGACGAAGCGTTCGTCGCCGGGCGCGACGAAGCTCTCGTGCCAGGCGACGGGCGCGCCGTCGACGGTGGAGCGGCCGAACGGCAGGGTGCGCCGCCGGCCGCTGATGTCGCGGGTGCCCGGGTCCTGCTCGAGCAGCAGCCGCCCGTCGGCGCCGAGGAAGCGCAGGTGCCACGGATCCAGGCCGATCTCGGCGACCACGGCGCCGGTGTCGACCCGGACGCGGGCCTCGTCGACGGTGACGGTGGCCGGGTGGGTGCCGGGGTGCACCAGCGGCAGCGCCCGCGCGGAGCGGCTGCGGGCCTGCGGATCGTCGGACAGGCGTACCCGGATCACCCCCTCGCCGGCGGCGTCGACGCGCACCACCATGCTCGCGCCGTCGGAGAGGGCGGCCTTGAACGTCACCCCGTGCGCGTCGGTCGCGACGACCTCGGCCCGACCGACGACGGCGGCCGCGTCCTCGCCGGGGCCGCGCACCGGCAGGTCGGGTGGGTCGGCCACGAAGGTCTCGTACGGGACCAACGGCGGTCGGTAGGGCATCGGCGTCTCCTCCAGGATGGTTCCGGCGGTCCCGTCAGTTTCTTTGGCTCCTCAACTAACTGTCAACGACAACCTGCACCGGATCGGCGAAGCATCGGCGTTGACAGGCGCAAACGTCGTCAATATTTTGGACGCTTCCCCAACAAACTGGCGGTGAGCGATGTGGGGTGACGGTGCGGGGCTGCGCTACGGCGGCGACTACAACCCCGAACAGTGGCCGGCCGAGGTATGGCGCGAGGACGTCGCCCTCATGCGCCGCGCCCGGGTCAACCTGGTCACCGTCGGCGTGTTCGCCTGGTCGCGACTCGAACCGGAGCCCGGCCGGTACACCTTCGACTGGCTGGACCAGGTGCTGGACCTGCTGCACGACAACAGCATCTCCGTCGCCCTCGCCACCCCGACCGCGTCGCCCCCGCCCTGGTTCTCGCTGGCCCATCCCGACGCCCTGCCGGTGACCGCCGAGGGCGTACGCCTGCACCACGGCAGCCGGGACACCTACTGCGCCGCCGCGCCCGCCTACCGGGCCGCCGCCCGGCGCATCGCCGCCGCCCTCGCCGACCGCTACGCCCACCACCCGGCCCTCGCGCTGTGGCACGTGCACAACGAGTACGGCACCACCTGCCACTGCGCGCACACCGCCCGGGAGTTCCGGCGCTGGCTGGCCGACCGGCACGGCGACCTCGACGCGCTCAACGCCGCCTGGGCCACCAGCTTCTGGAGCCAGCACTACACCGACTGGGCGCAGGTCGACACGCCCCGCGCCACGCAGTACCTGGCCAACCCGGGGCACCTGCTGGACTTCCGGCGCTTCTGGTCGGACACCCTGCTCGCCGCGTACGCCGAGCAGCGCGACCTGCTGCGGGCGGCCAACCCGGCGATCCCAATCACCACCAACCACGTCCTCGGCGACTGGGTGCCGGTCGACCACGCCCGCTGGGCCGCCGAGGTGGACCTGGTGGCGATCGACCACTACCCGGACGCCACCGACGGCGGCGCGGAGGAGCAGACCGCCCTCGCCGCCGACCTGGCCCGGGGCTGGGCGCGGCACGGCGCCGGCGACGTCGGCCGCCCGGCGCGGTGGCTGCTGATGGAGAGCGCCCCCAACCAGATCCACAGCGGCGGCCGGATGCACACCAAGGAGCCCGGCCGAATGGCCCGGCACAGCCTCTCCCACGTCGCGCGCGGCTCACGGGGGGCGATGTTCTTCCAGTGGCGGGCCCCGGCCGGCGGGGCGGAACGTTTCCACTCCGCGCTGGTGCCGCACGCCGGCCCCGATACCCGCGTGTTCCGGGAGGCCGTCGACCTCGGCGCGACGCTGGAGCGGATCTCGGAGGTCGACGGCTTGGTCGACGCCGCCGTCGCGATCGCCTGGGACGCCGCGAGCGGCTGGGCCCTGGGCCACCCGGGGATGCCGTCGCCGCGACTCGACCACCGCGACGAGGTGTCGGCGGCGCACCGGGCGCTGTGGCGTGCCGGATTCGGCACCGACATCGTGCTGCCCGGCGACCGGCTCGACGGGTACCGCCTGCTGGTGCTGCCAGCCCTCTACCTGGCCTCCGACGCCACCGCCGACTGGGTGCGCGCGTACGTCGACGGCGGCGGTCACCTGCTGGTGACGTGGCTCAGCGGGGTCGCCGACGAGCACGCCCGCGTCCGGCTCGGCGGTCACCCCGGGGCGTTCCGCGAGGTGCTGGGCGTACGGGTCGAGGAGTTCCACCCCCTCGCCGACGGCGAGACGGTACCGCTGTCCGACGCCGGGACCGGTCGCCTCTGGGCCGAGACGGTACGCCTCGCCGGCGCGGAGCCGGTGGCCTCGTACGCGGGTGGCCCGCTCGCGGGGCTGCCGGCGGTCACCCGCCACCGCAGCGGCGCCGGCACGGCCTGGTACCTGTCCACCCGACCCGACGACGCCACCTACCGTCGACTGGTGACGCAGGCGGCGCGGGCGGCCGGCGCGACACCCGTCTGCCCGGCGGCGCCGGCCGGGGTCGAGGCGGTCCGCCGCCGCACCGTCGGGGCGAGCTGGCTGTTCCTGCTCAACCACACCGACCGGCCGCAGCGGGTCCCGGCGGCCGGGGTCGACCTGCTCACCGGCGCGACGGCCGACACGGAGGTGCACCTGCCCGCCGGGGGCGCGGCTGTGCTCCGGGAGACCGGCGCCGGCCGCCCTGGCGACCCGGGTCGCCAGGGCGGCTGACCCGTCCTCGCGAACCTCCCGTCGCCGCCCGCCGCGCTGTCGGGCCGGGCTCGCTGGTCAGGGGCGGGTCTCGCGGTCAGGGCATGGCGACGGCGGCGCGGGAACGGTCGGCGGCGATCCGCACCGCCAGCCCCGCCAGCACCGTGCCCATCACGAGTCGCTGCACCCGCAGCCACAGCGGCCGGCGGGCGAAGAACCCGGCGAGCGCGCCGGCGCTGAGCACGATCAGCGCGTTCACCGTCAGCGCCACCGCGATCTGGGTCAGCCCCAGCAGCAGGCTCTGCGCCGCCACGTGGCCACGGGCCGGGTCGATGAACTGCGGCAGCAGCGACACGTAGAGAATCGCGATCTTGGGGTTCAGCAGGTTGGTGACCAGGCCCATGGTGAACAGCCGCCGGGCCGGGTCCGGCGGCAGCGGCGCCGGGGCGAACGGTGACTGCCCGCCCGGTCGCAGCGCCTGCCAGGCCAGCCACAGCAGGTACGCCGCGCCGGCCAGCTTGACCGCCGTGTAGAGGGCCGGGACCAGCACGAACACCGTGGCGATGCCGGCGACCGCAGCGGCCAGGTAGATGCCGAACCCGGCGGCGACGCCCAGCAGCGACACCAGCCCCGCCCGCCGGCCCTGCGTCACCGACCGGGACACCAGGTAGACCATGTTCGGCCCGGGGGTCAACACCATCCCCAGCGCCACCAGCGCGATGCCCACCAGTGCACCCGTACCGACCATGGTTCCCCCCGTTGCCGATGCTCGCGCCGACCCTACGCCGTACGCCGCCGCGCCGCCGACCCGTGCCGGCGTGCCGCGCGCCCCCACGGTCGACACGACGTTGGGCACACTGGGCCGATGCTGCACGCCCCCGCCACTGCGACCCTGCCGGAGCTCCTGCTGCGTCCCTGGCGCGACGACGACGCCGACGCCCTGATCGCTGCGTACCGCGACCCGGTGCTGCTGCGCTGGACCCGGGCGCCGGTGACCACGACCGCCGAGGCGCGCCGGTTCCTGGCCGCGGCACACCGGGACTGGGACGACGGCCACCGGTTCTGCTTCGCCGTGCTGGAGCAGCACCCGGTCGGCGAGACCCTGGTGGCGCAGGTGGTCCTCAAGAACGTCACCGAAGGCGGCGGGGACGCCGAGGTCGGCTACTGGACCGCCGCGCCCGCGCGGGGCAGGGGCGTCGCCCCGCACGCCCTGAGCGCGGTCACCGACTGGGCGTTCGCCCGGTTCGCCGGCCTGCGGCGGTTGGACCTGCTGCACCAGATCGACAACCCCGCGTCCTGCCGCGTCGCGGAGAAGGCCGGCTACGTCTTCCAGGAGGTGCTGCCGGCCCGCCCGCCGTTCCCCCGCGACGGTCACCGGCACGCCCACTGGGCCCGGTCAGACCGGGAATGCCCAGCCGGGTCGGGGCGCTGACGTCTTCCGTCGGCCCCGACGCGGTGGCCGCGTTACCGTGGGGTCCGGGGGAGGTGTCGGCAGGTGGACAGCTGGGAAGCGACGGTCGAGGCGCGCATCCGCGCGGCGCAGAAGCAGGGGGAGTTCGACGACCTGCCGGGCATGGGCAAGCCGATCCCCGGTCGCGGCCAGCCGTACGACGAGTCGTGGTGGATCAAGAGCTTCCTGGAGCGGGAGAAGCTCCCCACCGACCTGCTGCTGCCGACGCCGCTGCAACTGCGCCGCCGCATCGAACAGGTGCCCGACGAGGTGCGTGACCTGCCGACCGAGGAGTCCGTGCGCGCGTTCGTCGCCGACCTCAACGCCCAGATCCTCTCGTGGCTGCGTACGCCCACCGGGCCCCGGGTCGCGGTGCGCCCGGTCAACGCCGACGAGGTGGTCCGCCGCTGGCGGGACGAGCGGCAGACCACCGCCGCCGCGATCCCGGTCCCGGCCCCGGCGGCTGCGCCGCGCCGGCGGGGCTGGCGACCGCCCTGGCGCCGCCGGGTGGCGTAGCCCTCGGTCAGTCCACCGCCGCCCGCCACGACCAGGACGTGCGCCGGGGGCGGCCGGGCAGTTCACCACGGCCGGTCAGCCACCGCAGCACCTGCGGCGCGGGCCCGGCGGGCGCGTCCGGAAAGAGGCGCCGCACCACGGCGGCGCTCAGTGGCTGCGGCGGCTGCCAGGACACCCCGAGGCCGCGGGCGATGTCGTCGGTGTGCAGCAGCGTCTCCGCCACCCCCATCGCCGCGAAGCCCGCCGGGTCGCAGGGCCCGTAGTGCCAGGCCCGCGTCTCCGGCGGGGCAGCGTCGACGGCCGCCCGCAGCAGGCCGCCGCAGGCGACGACGACCCGTAGCACCTCGGCCGGGCCGGCGGCGGGGGAGACGGCCAGGTCGAACGGCAGGTAGCCGTCGTCGGGTCGCCCGCTCACCTGGCCGGCGTACGCCAGCAGGTCGTGCGCGACGTGCGCGGCGGTGGTCCAGCAGTTCCAGTCCAGCCCGCCCGCCGGCACGCCCCAGTCCCGCCCGGTGTGCGGGCCGAGGACGGCCGTCATCTCGGTCACGGCGCGGTCCACGTCGACGCCGGTCAGCTCGGGCATCTCCCGACCGTGCCACCGCGCCACCGCTGCCGCAACCAGATGACGCTTGCCAGCCGTCGTCACCCGCACTACGGTCGGATCCGTGACTGCCGGGTCGGCCATGGGCCACGAGCGGACAGGGCACCCGGCCGTCAGGTGAGCCGGGGGCGGGCCCGTGGCCCGCCGTTCCCGCGATTGCCGGTGTCGACGCCACGTCCACCGCAGCGCGCTTCCACCGTCCACGCCGGTCGTCCGGCGTATCCGCATCCTCGCCGCCACCGGTCGCCGGGCGGGCGATCCATCGTGGCCGCACATCCCTGCCCGAGCAGAGAGCAGAGCATTGCCCAACGACTTCAACCAGCAGATCATCGACGAGTTCCGCGCCAACCACGGCCGGGTCGGGGGTCCCTTCGAGGGGGGCCGGCTGATCCTGCTCACCACCACCGGGGCCCGCACCGGCGCCCCGCACACCACTCCGGTCGGCTACCTGCCCGACGGCGAACGCATCCTCGTCATCGCCTCGGCCGGGGGCGGCCCGAGACACCCGGACTGGTACCACAACCTCCTCGCCGACCCGCTCGCCACCGTCGAGGACGGGGTCTTCACCTACCAGGCCCGCGCGGTCGTGCTGGCCGGCGCCGAACGCGACGAGATCTTCGCCCGGGCCGTGGAGGCCGACCCCGGTTGGGCCGCGTACCAGGCGAAGACCGCGCGGATCATTCCCGTGGTGGCGTTGCACCAGGTGGCGGGCGGGCCGCCGGAGGCGGCGTCCTGGGGTGCGGCGCTCAAACTCGTCCACGACGCGTTCCGCCGGGAGCTGGCGCTGATCCGCGACGAGGTCGCCCGCTCAGGCCCGGGCCTGGGCGCGCAGCTGCGGGTGAACTGCCTGACCTTCTGCCACGGCCTGCACCACCACCACCGCAACGAGGACGACGGCATGTTCGCCGGCCTGGAGGGGCAACGGCCGGACCTCGCCCCGGCGCTGGCCCGGCTGCGCGAGGAGCACCAGCGCATCGCGGCCCTCGTCGAACGCCTCCAGCAGGTGGTCGGCGACCCCGACGCCGACCCCGACGAGGCCCGCCGGGAGGTCGAGCGTCTCAGCACCGAGCTGGAGGCCCATCTGACGTACGAGGAGGAGCAGCTCATTCCCGTCCTCGACGGCACCGGCTGACGGCAGGCGACTCCGTCCCGCGACCGGTCCGGGTCGCGGGACGGAGTCCGCTCCGATCGTCGTGGGTTGCCGTGCGCGACCCGGTTGTGCCCGGATTTGAGGGTTCGCCGCCCACTGGCGGCCGAAAACCGGCGTAAGCCTCAACAAGCATTTCAATGAAAAAATCGAGGCATGGACGTGGGGGACATGAAGCGGTACATCTGCGAGACCTTCGACGGGGTGAACGCCCTGGAGGCGAACGGGGACACCTTCTACATCTACGACCCCGGGCGGGACCTGCCCGCCGAGCGACAGATGCCGTTCGCGACGATCGTGACCGGTGACCACTACGACGACGCCTCCGACCTGGGCCGACCGGGTGCGTGGCGGCTCAACGTCGGGCTGGCCCGCTCGGCGTACGGGGCGCTGTTTCCGCAGGGGCACGGGCCGGACGTCGACCACTCGGTGCCGGACACCGTGCTGCCGCATCCGGTCTACGCCCCGCAGCACTGGGTGTGTGTCGTGAACCCCGGCGAGGCGAGCGTGGACACGGTGCGGCAACTGCTGGCCGAGGCGTACGACTTCGCAGCCCGCAAGCACGCCAACCACCGGTCCCGGCGGGGCTCGTCCTGAGTTTCGTGGCGGCCGGCGCGTCCCACGCACCGGCCGTCACACCCGGGGGTTAGTTTCGGCAGGTCTGCCGTCGGGCAGGCTCGCCGAGACGAGGGGACACCGCGCGATGTCGCGTAACACGCAGACCGTCGAGACCTACCTGGACGGCTTCCGGAAGAACGACCACGCGCAGATCCTGTCCTGCCTCACCGACGACATCGAGTGGACGGTCTACGGCGCCTTCCACCTGAAGGGCAAGGAGGCGTACGACGCCGCGATCGAGGGGCCGGGCTTCGTGCCGCCGCCCCGGTTGGAGGTCGTACGCATGGTGGAGCAGGGCGACACCGTGATGGCGGAGCTGGTCGGCTCGGTGCGGCGCGACACCGGCGAGGAGATGCGCATGTCGATGGCGGAGGTGTTCGTCATGCGCGACGGCAAGATCGCCGAGCGCCGCGCGTGGGTCATCGAGCTGAAGGAGAACGACCACCGCTGACGGGCGAGAGGTCAGCCGGGCTTGATCTGGCCGAGCTGCACCAGCAGCTGCACCCCCCGGTACACCTCGACCATGTCCTGGCCGGTGAACGTCACCGTACGCGCGCCGGGAGCGCGGGCGAAACCGGGCACCAGCGTCGCCTGGTCCACGGTCGTCGGGCTGTACAGGTCGACCTCGACGTCGACGGGCCCGGCGAGGGTCAGCGGCGGCACCTCGGCACGCCGTGCCACCGCCGTGGCGGCTGCCCGCCGAAGGCGCTCCTGGGCCTCACCGGGGTGCAGCGTCACCGCCGCTGCCTGGCCCAGCGCGCACTTCACCTCGACGGTCACCGCGTCGGGGACCAGGTCGCGCAGCTCGGCGCACGCGACGTCGTCACCGCTGAGCAGCACCACGGGCACGCCGAAGTGCCCCGCGACGGCGGTGTTGAGGCCGATCTCGCCCGCCGGCCGCCCGTTGAGGCGTACGTCGAGCACCGCGTCGCTCATGGTGTGGGCCAGCACCGCCGGTCCCGCACCGGCGCGCGCGTGGTACCCCACGAGCAGCAGCGCGTCGGCGCCCATCTCGAGGCCGGCGACCATGCTCAGGGGGCGGGGCCTGCCGCGGACGAGTCGCGCCCGGCGGTCGAGTTCCTCGGGCAGGACGTTGCGGAAGGGCCCGTGCGCGTCCGCCACCAGCACGTCCGCGTCAGGCTCCGCGTCGAGCACACCAAGGATGGCCGCGTTCACCTCGGCCGTCATCAGCCTGCGGGAACGCTCGTAGTCGTAGCCGCCCGGATTCGTCTCGGTCGGGTGGACGATCCCCGAGATTCCCTCCATGTCGGCCGAGATCAGCACCGTGGGTTCCGTCGTCATCACCTCACCGTACCGACGCCGATCGGGCCGCAGGGGGCACCGCGAGCGCGCTGCGGTCAGCTCTGCTGGTAGTTCACCGCCGCGACGCCGCAGGGCGCGTGCAGGTGCAGGTAGTAGGCGCCCTCGCCGAAGTCCACGTCGGCTCCGCCGACCAGGCCGAGATAGTCCATCGGCTGGCGGCAGGCGGGGCAGTCGATGTGCTCGGCGTCCTGGATCCAGTCGGGATGGCCGCCCAGGGTGGAGCCGCCCTCGTGCCACGCGCTGGCCTCGAACGGCGTGGCCCGGCGGGGGCCGACGGCGGGAAGCACGGCCGGCGGGTCCGCCGGCTCGGTGGTGGCCGGCGCCCAATCCGGGCGGCTGTTGCCCGTCCACCAGACGGCGTCGCCGTCGGTCGTGACCTGGCAGTACAGCGTGGTGTAGCAGGCGCAGAGGTGGCAGGTCACGATTCTCAGCCGGCCGGCCCAGCCGGTGTGGGCCAGGACATCGCCCACCTCGGGGGCGTCGGTGTCGAGGTCGGCGATGGTCCACAGCGGGGAGGCGCACCACGGACAGGTGGGGTCGCCGGCGGGCCGTGGCACCTCGTTCATGACCAATCGGTACGCCGAGGGTGCGCACAGCTCCCGGCGGCTGCCGTCGGGAGCGACCGTCCAACCGGCCTGGTGGGCGTAGGCCAGCGCCCCGACGTGCAGTTTGTCGAAACCGGCCGGCGGCTGCTCCTGCCATCGCCGCAGGGCCTGCTCGGCGCGTGGGTCGCCGGAGTGCGCGAGGATGAGCAGCAGATGGTTGAGCCGGAGGGGGGACTGGCCAGCGTCGACGTCGTCGACGATCCGGCCAACCACGTCTCCGGTCGCGCCGCGATACAAGGTCGGCGGCCACAGTACGCCCGCGTCGAGCAGCAGGCTCAGGTGTCCGGCGAGGCGTGCCGGCTCGGCGGCGGCGATCTCGATCAGTTCCTCGAGCGCGGCGTCGTCGCCGGCTCCGGCCGCCCGGACCAGTTCCTCGATCATGGCAGCATGGTAGCCAGGGGGTACGTCGACCAGGCGTGGCGGCGTGCTTCAGGGGCGGCGTCCCACACCGCGTGGTGCCTGTTCAGGCGTTGATCGTCGGCTTGGCGGTCGCGTTGCCGCGGATGAAGAACATCGCGACGACGGCGAACAGCATGAACCCGATCGTGGCGAGACCCGTGAGCGCCGACCAGCCGTCCGTTCCGCCGGCGTTGACGGCCTGGTCGATGCCACCGCTGGACAGGATCGTCGTCGGGTCGGTGATGCCGTGCAGGATGATGGCGGCCCAGATCGTGCCGGTCACGCGCATGACCAGGTACATGCAGATGCCGAAGCCGAAGGTGTAGACGATCGTGCTCGCGACGGTCGAGAGCCGCATGCCGGAGAGCAGGTTGACCGAGTGCATGAGGGCGAACAGCAGAGACGACACGATCGCGACGAACCGTTCGCCGTGTCCGGCGTCGCGCAACATCTTGACGGCGAGTCCGCGGGTGGCCAGCTCTTCCGCGACGCCGACGCACAGACCGAGAAGAGCGACCAGCGCGATCTGCTGACCGCTCCAGTTGCTCCAGTTGGTGGCCCCGACATGGCCGACGACCGCGAGGAGCGCCAGCACCGGCCCGATCCACATCCAGCCACGGCCGCGGATCGGTTGAGGTCCGAAGATGGCCCGGAGCCAGCCCACCCGCCAGGCGAAGGCGATGAGGGCGGCCGCGCCGATCGCGATGGGCAGCACCAGGGCGAGGAAGATGCTGGCCGGGTCGGCGAGCACGTTGTCCTTGTCGATGTCGTCACCGGCCACCACGCCGACCAGCTGTCCGACGGCAAGGAAGAAGACGAGGTAGGCCCCGACCAGCAGGAACGCCTTCCACGTCGCTGGTCGGTTCCAGAAGGTGGCGGTCACGATCGGAGTCTGTCAGAGCGTTGTTGCTGCGGGGAATGACTCATGACACTGGTCAGCGGGGTTTGACCGCGGTCCGGGCGCTCGGTTCCAGTTGCGCTGCGTGAGCCGACCCGTCTGAACGCCCTGCCTCAACTCAGCTGGAACGGGACGGGCACCCCTCCTCGTGGATTATCGGATTATCGGTAACGATAAACCAGTAAAGAGTCGTCGCGAAGGGGGCAAATCGGACGCACATCATAATGACTGTTCTTGGGTAACAAGAATATGGAGTATTGTTGTTACGTGTCCAAGGTGTGTAATCGGTGCGAGAAGACCCGACCGCTCGAGAGCTTCATGAAGGCCGGCCGAGAGTTGGTCGCGTGCGCCTCGTGCCGCGAGTACGCCCGCGCCAACAACCACAAGAACCGCAGAGCCAATCCGGACAAGATCCGAGCCGACAACCTCTGGTCCTTCTACCGGATCAGGCCGCAGGAGTACGACGCGCGGCGTGTGGCTCAGGACTACCGGTGCGCCATCTGCGGTCGCCATGAGAGCGAACTGAAGGTCAGGTCCAGAGGCCGGCCACGGCTTGACGGGACACCGAACTCCGAGCCGTTTCGCCTCGTCGTGGACCACTGCCACAACTCCCGGCAAGTACGCGGTCTACTCTGCGGTGAGTGCAATATCGGCCTCGGCGCGTTCCAGGACTCGCCCGAGGCGCTGATGGCGGCGGCCCGCTACCTCCTGGCACGGGAGGACGCACCGCTCGTGCCGCAATCGAGGCCTGCGACAGAAGCGTGATCTGGCGCGAGGGTGATCGAGGTTGATCTGACGATGCTCTGGCCGTGGGTCGGGGATGGGCGTCGTCGTTTCGGAAGGGGAGCTAAGTGGTCGCGCAACGGCTGCGGGTCGCCGCGTACGGCGTGTGTCTGCGGGACGGACATCTGCTGCTTGCCCGGTACGTGTCGCCCGACGGGTCCCAGCGACACTGGACGCTGCCGGGTGGGAGGGTCGAGCACGGCGAGGATCCGTTCGACGCGGTCGTCCGCGAGGCGGCCGAGGAGACGGGCTACGAGGTCCAGGTCGAGCGGTTGCTCGGTGTGGACTCGCGGGCGAGGTACGTCGAGTGGGGCGGCCCCGACGGCGCGGAGCTGCACAGCGTGGGCGTCTTCTATGACGTACGCGTCACCGGCGGCGAGCTTCGTGACGAGACGGGCGGTTCGACCGACCTGGCGCGGTGGATCCCGATGCCGCGGGTGGGTGCCCTGGAGCGGTCCGTCGTCATCGACGTCGGGCTCGAGTTGCACCGCCGGGCGCCGCTGACCGGGCACGTGGAGCCGATCGAGGTCACCGGACCGCTGCGGCACTGACCGCGGCCGTGCCGAGGAATCCGCCGGACTGCCGCGACCACAGGTCCGCGTAGAGCCCGCCGCGTTCCAGCAGCTGCGCGTGGGTGCCCTGCTCGGCGATCCGGCCGGCGTCGAGGACCACGATCCGGTCCATGCGGGCGATGGTGGAGAGTCGGTGGGCGATCGCGATCACCGTACGGCCGGTCATCACCTCGCTGAGCGTGCCGTGGATGGCGGCCTCCGCCTCGGAGTCGAGCGCGGACGTGGCCTCGTCCAGGACCAGGATCGGCGCGTCCCGGTAGAACGCGCGGGCCAGCGCGATCCGCTGCCGCTGGCCACCGGACAGGCGCACGCCCCGTTCGCCGACATGCGCGTCCAGGCCGGTCCGACCGTCCGGGTCCCTCAGCGTGGCGACGAACCGGTCGGCGGACGCCCGGCGTACCGCTGCTTCGACCCGTGCGTCCTCGGCGTCGGGGCCGGCGATGTTCTCCCGGACCGAGCGGTGCAGCAGGGTGGCCTCCTGGGCGACCATGGCGATCTGGCCGCGCAGGCTCTCCTGCGTCACGTCCGTGATGTCGGTGCCGTCGATCATGATCGTGCCGGACTCCGCGTCGTGGAACCGCAGCAGCAGTCCGACCAGCGTGGACTTGCCCGCACCCGACCTGCCGACGATGCCGACGCGCTCACCGGCGGCGACGTCGAGGCTGAGCCGGTCGAGCCCGCCCCCGCCACGGCCGTAGTGGTGGCTGACCTGCGTGAAGGTGATGGCTCCACCCCGTACCCGTAGATGGGTCGCCTGGGGTTTGTCCGCGACCGCGAGCGGTTGCGCGACGGTCCGCAGGGCCCGCCGGAGCGCGCCGACCGACCTGAACAGCGACGACACCGCGTCCAGGAGCCACTCCGCCATCGCGGTGATCCGGAAACTGAGCGCCAGCGCGGCCGCGACGAGACCCAGGGGCGCGGCATCGGTACGCCAGAGCGCGATCCCGTATCCGACCAGTCCGACGAGCAGCGCGCTGCTCAGCGCCATCATGGTGCCGTTGATCGTCACCTCGACCCGCTGCAGGTCCAGGTGTGCGCGCCTGGACAGCGCGAACACCCGGCGGTCGTGTGCGGTGCGGCTGTCCTGGCCGCCGAGCAGCGCGAGCGTGTCGACGTTGCCGTACGAGTCGACGAGCAGGCCGGTCAGCGCGGACTCCGCGTCCTGCAGGCGCTCCGACGCGCGCCGGTAGCGCGGCACGATCCACCGCATGAGCAGCGCGTACGCCAGTATCCAGGCCCCCAGTGGGAGCAGCAGGCGCACGTCGATCGTGGACATCAGCCACACCGAGCCGGCGATGTAGGCGATCACGAACACCAGCGTGTGGACGACCGAGTACGCGGCGGTGCTGGCGGCATCGCCGCCGTCGCGTACCAGGGTGGCGATGCGTCCGGCGAGATCGGCGCGGAACCAGCCGACGGACTGCCGGGACACGTGCCGGTGTGCCCGCCAGCGGGCTAGCGGGCGGGCGTTGGCGCGGAACGCGATGTCGTCCAGCGCCTCGCCGATGACGTGGATCAGCGGCCTGACCAGCAGCACGAACACGGCGACGGTGAGCAACCCGGTGCCGTGGTCGGCCCAGAGCCGGTCCGGGCTCGCGGCGGCGAGCGTGTCGACGAGGCGTCCGGCGTACCCGATGAGCCACACCTCGATCGCGGCGGCCAGCACGGTGGTGGCGACGGCCGCCGTCACGACCGGTCGTAGCGGTCGGAACTCCTCCAGGAGGAACCGCCGGGCGCCGGCGGCCGGGGTGCGGTCGTCGCCGGTCGGGAAGGGATCAACAGGGTTTTCGAACAGACCGAACACGAAGTGCCTTTCCGGCGGTGGAGACGGACAGGGAACCGGGGAAACCGCCGGACGTCCTCATGATCGATCTCCGCTTCGTGTCGGTGGGTGTCCTCGCGAGGCTAGGCGACATCGCGGCGCGCCACCTTCCTTTTTCGCGCCCGGGGCCCGGGCAGTGATCTGGCCCACGCATGTCACAACGGTCGGTCACGCGGTGTCTTGAGACCGAAGGCCCAGGAAACGGAGGAGACACCATGAACGGGAACACCGATGTGATCGTGATCGGCGGCGGGTACGCGGGCGTCATGGCGGCCAATCGCCTGACCCGGCGCGACGACGTGACAGTGACCCTGATCAACCCGCGGCCGACCTTCGTCGAGCGGATCCGCCTGCACCAGTTGGTGGGTGGGACCGACGACGCGGTCGTCGACTACCGGGACGTCCTGGCCGGGCGCGTGCGGCTGGTCGTCGACAGCGTGACCCGGATCGACGCTGCGGAGCGCCGCGTGACGCTGGCGACGGGCGGCACGGTCGGCTACGACTACCTGGTCTACGCGGTGGGCAGCGGCAGCGCCGCCCCGGACGTGCCCGGGGCGGCCGAGTTCGCCTACCCGGTGGCGAGCCTGGAGGAGGCCCAGCGGTTGCGGCCCGTCCTCGCCGCCGCTCCCGCCGGGGCCCCGGTGACGGTGGTCGGCGGGGGCCCGACCGGCATCGAGACCGCCGCCGAGCTGGCGGAGGCGGGGCGCGCCGTGACCCTGGTCTGCGGTGAGGTGCTCGGTCCGTACCTGCATCCGCGGGTCCGGCGCTCGGTGGCCGCGAGGCTCGCCCGGCTCGGAGTGACCGTGCTCGACGGACCCGACGCGACGGTGACGGCCGTCGCCGGCGATGCCGTGCGGCTCGGTGGCGGTCGCCGGCTGCCGAGCGCGGTGACCATCTGGACCGCCGGATTCGGCGTGCCGGACCTGGCCGGCCGCAGCGGGCTGAGCACCGACGCGTCGGGCCGGCTGCTCACGGACGAGACGTTGACGAGCGTGGACGACGTGCGCATCGTGGCGGCCGGGGACTCGGCGGCGCCGTCGGACCTGCCGTTCCGGATGAGTTGCCAGGCCGCGATGCAGCTCGGCCCGCAGGCCGCCGAGACGGTGCTCAGCCGGCTCGCGGGTGAGCAGCCCGCGCCGGTCCACGTGGGGTTCGCCGGCCAGTGCGTCAGCCTGGGGCGTCGCGCCGGCCTGTTCCAGTTCTCCCGCCGGAACGACACCGCGGTGCGACTGCACCTCGGCGGCCGCCCGGCCGCGAAGCTCAAGGAACTCGTCTGCAGGAGCATCATCTGGCAGTTGGCGTACGAGGCACGCAGACCCGGTTCGCTCGCCCTGCGGATCAAGGACGACACGCGCCAGCAGTTGCTGCGGGCCAGGCGCGTCGAGGCGACGGCCACCACCGCACGGGCGGCCCGGCCGTCATGAGAGCCCTCGACCACCGGGGGCCGACCGCGAAGGAGCGCAGGGGGGACATGAGCGACCACGGCACCGACGCGGCGACGGAGACCTTCGTCGCCCACCGCAACCTGCTCTTCACCGTCGCGTACGAGATGCTCGGATCGGCGGCCGACGCCGAGGACGTCCTGCAGGAGACCTGGCTGCGGTGGGTCAGGGTCGACATGGACCGGGTACGCGACCGGCGCGCCTACCTGGTCCGGATCACGACCCGGCAGTCGCTCAACCGGCTGCGCGCGATGAAGCGCCGCAGGGAGGCGTACGTCGGCCCGTGGCTGCCCGAGCCGCTGCTCACCGCGCCGGACGTGGCCCTGGACGTCGAGCTCGCCGAGAGCGTGTCGATGGCGTTGATGCTCGTCCTGGAGACGCTGTCGCCGACCGAGCGCGCCGTGTTCGTGCTGCGGGAGGCGTTCGAGGTCGGCTACGACGAGATCGCCGCCGCCGTCGGCAGGAGCCCCGCCGCCGTCCGGCAGATCGCGCACCGCGCCCGCGAGCACGTCGACGCCCGCCGCCCCCGTCGGGTGGTCTCGCCGAGCGAGGCCCGGGCGGCGCTGGAGTCGTTCCGACACGCGATCGAGACCAGGGACCTGCGGGGCCTGCTCGACGTGCTCGCCCCCGAGGTCGTCCTGGTCAGCGACGGCGGCGGTGTCATGCAGGCCGCGTTGCGGCCGGTCACGGGCGCGGAGAAGGTGGCCCGGATGTTCTTCGGTGGTCTGAGCAGGCTCGACGGCGTGCTCACCGGCGGGCCGACCGTGGTCAACGGCAACCCGGCACTGCTCGTACGCCTCGACGGCGAGATCGACGGCGTGCTGGCGCTGCGTGTCGAGGACGCACGGATCACCGGCCTCTACTATGTCCGCAACCCGCAGAAGCTGACTCGCATCGGGTCGGAGACCCCGCTCACCCTGCGATGAACGGTCGATTACGGTTCCTCACGGCAGAGCCATCCCCCGACCGTGAGGAACCGTGGTGACCGACACCAGCACGACGACCGTCCCCGTCCGCGTCTTCGGCGGCCCGACCGCCCTCATCGAGTACGGCGGCCTCAGGTTCCTGACCGACCCGACCTTCGACGCCCCCGGCGACTACCCGCTGGGTCCCGGCATGGTCCTGACCAAGACGGCCCCCGCCGCCGCCGGCGCGGCCGACCTCGGCCCCGTCGACGCGGTGCTGCTCTCCCACGACCAGCACCCCGACAACCTCGACCACGCCGGTCGAGCCCTGCTGGCCGACGTCGCCCTGACCGTGACGACTCCCAGCGGCGCGGGTCGTCTCGGCGGCACCGCCCGGGGCCTGGCGCCGTGGGAGTCCGTCGAGCTGGAGCGCCCCGGCGGGGGCACCGTGACCGTGACGGGCGTGCCCGCCCGGCACGGTCCGGAGGGCTGCGAGCCGCTCACCGGCGAGGTCGTCGGGTTCGTCCTGACCGCCGCCGACCTGCCCACGGTCTACGTTAGCGGCGACAACGCCTCGCTGGACCTGGTCCGGCAGATCGCCGAGCGCTTCGGGCCGGTCGACACCGCCGTGCTGTTCGCCGGGGCCGTGCGTACCCCCATGTTCGACGGCGCGCTGCTCACCCTCGACAGCGCCCAGGCCGCCGAGGCCGCCCGCATCCTGGGCGCGCGGCGGGTCGTGCCGGTGCACGTGGACAGCTGGGCCCACTTCACCGAGGGGCGCGACGACGTGGTCGCCGCGTTCACCCGGGCCGACCTGGCCGACCGTCTCCAGCTCGGCTGAGCTCAGCGGCCGCCGGGGAGCCGTCGGCGGTCGGGGCAGGTCAGGTCCGCGCGCCGCCGAGTCCGAGCAGGACGGCGAGGCCCAGGGCGCTGCGCGGGGCGTACGGCACCCGCCACAGTCCGCCGTGCGCGGCGCCGTACGCCTCGTCCTGCCACGGGTGCGGCAGCGCCGGAGCGCCCGTACGCAGGTGGTGCACCAGGAGCGCGGCCATCAGTGTGTTGCTGGTGGCCGGGTCGAACACCTCGATGCCGAAGCGGTGCGCACCGGCGTACGCGGCGGCCAGCGCCCGATTGCGCAGCACCGAGCGGGTGCGGGTGGGCGGGGCGACGGTGAACGACACGGTCGCCCCGCCGTCGCGGGCCACCGTGGCCCGCCACCGTTGCAGGCGTTTCGCCAGCGCGTAGTTGGGCCCTTGCTGGGGGACAAGGCTGTCGTTGACGCCCGGGTCGACGCCCGGCGGGTAGTTGCGGTGCAGGAGCCTGCCGCCGGAGGCGACCCGCAACGACCGGCGGACGACGCCGCGCGCCGCGTAGCCGCGTTCGGCGTGGTGCACCGCGTCGCCGGGGACGGCGAAGACGTCGGTGGGGGTGGCCAGGAACGCGAGCGCCACGTCGTCGCGGCGGTCCTGCAACCGGAGGGTGAGCGCGTCGACCGCCGTGGCGACCCGGACGTTGGTCGCGCCGTCGGCGTAGACGTAGTTGCCCAGCACGAGCCGGCCGTCGACGCCGAGCAGCCAGTCGGCCACCTGCGGAAGGTTGTGCAGCAGGTCGGCGCCGGCCCGGGCGGCCAACGCGCCGTCGTCGGGGTCGGTGCCGGCCGGGACGGGCAGGTGCAGCCGGCCGCCGCCACGGCGCGTCGTGTCCAGCAGACGCCGCCAGATCTCCGGGCGCGGCAGGTCGACCGCGACGACGTCGCCGCCCCAGCGCAGCACGGACGGCAGCGGGCCCATCTCCGCGCCCGCGCCGAGCACCACGATGCGCTGGTCGCGCAGGTCGAGCCAGTCCGGGTTGGCCATGACGGCGCGTACCGCCTCGGCGCAGGAGGGCTCGACGACGCCGGCGGTCACCCACGCGTCGAGCCGGCGGCGCAGCTCGTCGCCGCGCAGCCGCCGGCCCCGGTACGGCAGGAAGAACTCGCGGTCGACCTCGCCGGTGCCGGCGACCGTCGCCGTGTGCAGCGGCGCGACCTCGGTGGGCGCGTCGAACACCTCGCCGAGGCCGGTCTCGGTGCCGTCGGCGCGCACCACGGCCATCCGGCGGTGCAGCGAGGCGAGCCCGTCCCGGGCGATCGTCACCGCGGCCTCGCGGGAGAGCAGTCCGGCCTCGACGAGCCGCCGGAAGTGCCCGAGGTAACCGTGGCGCCAGTTCGTCTCGTGTTCCGCCGAGCGCGCGCCGACCGGATCGACGGCGCGCAGGGCGTCGGCGACGACCGCCCGCCCGAGCGCGGACGTACTGCGTCCCGCGTCGGTCTTCGGGAACACCACCCCGGTCGGACCCTCCACGCGCAACCGCCCTTCCTCGCTCGCCGGCCAACGGTGTCACTCTGCCGCACCGGGGGCCGCCGCGCAGCGCCGGACCTGCGGAGCGGGCGCTCAGGCCGGGGTCGGCAGGCGCAGCCGGCCGTCGATCATCTCGGCGACCGCGTCGACGCGGTGCAGGTGCTCCCGGTCGTGGGTGACCAGGACGGTGGCGGTGCCGCGCTGGCGGGTGAGGTCGGTGACCAGCTCGACGATCGCGGCGCCGCGCTCGTGGTCCAGCGCGCTGGTGGGTTCGTCGACCAGCAGCACCGCGGGATCGTTCATGAGGGCGCGGGCGATGTTGACCCGCTGGCGCTGCCCGCCGGAGAGCTGGTGCGGGCGACGGGCGGCCTGACCGGTGAGCCCCACCGCCGCCAGCAGTTCGGCGGCGCGGGCGCGGCCGGCGCGGCGGGAACCGCCAGCGAGATGGGCGATCACCTGCAACTGTTCGGCGGCGGTCAGCGAGGCGATGAGGTTGGGTTGCTGGAAGACGATTCCGATCTTCTCCCGCCGCAGCGCGGCAGTGCCCGCGCGGCCGAGCCCCGAGGTGTCGGTGCCGGCGACGAGCACCGTTCCCGAGTCGGGGGTGATCAGGGTGGCGGCCACCGCCAGCAGGCTCGACTTGCCGGAGCCGGAGGGGCCGATGACGGCGGTGGTGCTGCCCGCCGGCACGCACAGGCTGACCCGGTCGAGCGCGGTCAGCCGGGCGTCGCCGTCGGGGTAGGTCAGCGTGACGTCGGCGAGTGCGAGGCTCATCGGGCGCTCCCCAGGGCGATCAGCGGGTCGACGGAGGTGATGCGGCGGATGGACAGGGCGCCGCCGGCCGCACCGAGCGCGATCGTCACGGCGGCCGGGAACAGCACCGATTCGGCGGTGAGCGCGAACGGCACCGTGCCGGCCGCCGCGGCGCCGAGCGCGACCGCGAGCGCGGTGCCGGCGGCGGTGCCGGCGAGCAGCAGCACCAGGGCCTGCCCGAGAGCGTCGCGCAGCAGGTGGCCGGTGGTGGCGCCGAGCGCCTTCAGCACGGCGACGTCGGGGGCGCGCTGGATGGTCCACACGGTGAAGAACGCGCCGACGACCAGGGCGGAGATCCCGAACAGCATCCCGCGCATCAGTTGCAGCGACCCGTTCTCGGCGGTGTAGGAGCCGATCGCGGACAGCGCCTGCGTGCGGGTGACCGTACGGGTGCGCAGGTGTCGGTCGGCGGCGGCCAGGTCGGCGTCGCGGGTGGTGCGCAGCGCGACGACCGTCGCGGCGTCACCGTTGGCGCCGGGGGCCAGGGCCTGCCAGTCGTGCAGGTCGGTCCAGATCACCGGGGTGTGGCTGTGGGAGGCGTCGCCAGCCACCGCGTCGACGGTGAGGCGGTGTGTGCCGACGGACACGGTCTGTCCGGGCCGGGCGTGCAGCGCGTCGGCCGCGCCCCGCGACAGCACGGCCCGTCCGGTCGCGAGGGTGGCGGGTGCCAGGCCCGAGCCGGGCGGGACGCCGAACACGGACAGCGCGGCGCTGCGCTCGCCCGCGTCGACGCGGGCGGTGGCGATTCCCAGCGGCGCGGCGGCGCTCACCCCCGGGATGTCCTGCCAGCGCAGCCACTGCTCGCGGCTGACGGTGGATTCGGTGAACGAGAGCTTCTGCCCGTCGGCCGGGGCGGAGAACACCAGGTGGTCGGCGGGCAGGTCGCTGATCGCCGAGGTGCTGCCGCGTCCCAGGCCGGCGGTCAGCCCGGACAGCAGGACCACCAGCAGCGTCATCAGCGTCACGACCGTTCCCATCAGGGCGAAGCGGCCCTTGGCGAACCGTAGATCTCTCCACGCGACGAACACGATCGCATCAGCCTTCCGGTAGGTGCCCGAAGCCGCGGCGGCGGCCCGGCACCAACCGTCGTCCGGATGGCGGCCGGTGCCATCGCGCCGCCGATCGGTTTCGGGGCGTCGCACTACGTACGTCGGGATCAACCTTTTGGTTGATGGCGGCGGCCGTCGGCGTCCTAGCCTGGAGGCATCGTGAACGCGGAATCGCTCGCTCGTCCGCTGCGGGTGCTGCGCGTCTGCCTGCACCTGCTGGTCGGGCTCCTCCTCGCGGTGGCGGCCATTCGTGCCGTCACCGGGCCGGGCCCGCGGCGTGCCGCCGTGCTCGCCGCGGCCGTGGCGCTGGCCGTCGTCTACGCCGTCGGGGCGGCGCTGCCGCTGGTGCGCCGGCATCGACCTGCCGCGCTGGCCTGGCTGGCGGTGCTGACCGGCGGGTGGCTGGTGCTGCTCGCCCTGACCCCGGACGGGGTGTGGTTCGCGTTTCCGCTGTTCCTGCTGCATCTGCACCTGCTGCCCGTGCGCTGGGGGATCGTGGCGGTGGCGGCGACGACCGTGGCGGCGGTCGCCGGTGTCGCCGGCCACCAGGGGGCGCTCACGCCGGGCGCGGTGATCGGTCCCGCCATCGGCGCCGCGGTGTCGGTGGGCACGGTCCTCGGCTACCAGGCTCTGTACCGGGAGAGCGAGCGCCGCCGGCGGTTGATCGAGCAGCTGACCGCCACCCGTGCCGAACTGGCCGCCGCCGAGCACGCCGCCGGGGTCCTCGCCGAGCGGGAACGCCTGGCCCGCGAGATCCACGACACCCTCGCCCAGGGGTTGTCGAGCATCCAACTGCTGCTGCGTGCCGCCCAGCGTGGGTTCCCCGACCGGCTCGACGTGGCGGCGGGCCACGTCGAGCAGGCCCGCCGCACCGCGCAGGACAACCTCGTCGAGGCGCGCCGGTTCGTACGCGCCCTGACACCGCCGGGCCTCGACGGCGCTTCGCTGCCGGCGGCGCTGCGGCGGCTGTGTGACGCGACCGCCGCCGCGTCCGGGCTGACCGTACGCCTGTGGGTCGACGGGACGGCGGTGCGTCTGCCGACCCGCCAGGAGGTGGCGCTGCTGCGGATCGCGCAGTCCGCGTTGGCCAACACCGCGCGCCATGCCGGGGCGAAGCACGCCGACGTGACGCTGCGGTACGGCGCGCGCGACGTCGGCCTCGACGTGGTCGACGACGGGTGTGGCTTCGACGTGAGCGCGGCCGGCGACCGGCCGGACGACGACGGCGGGTTCGGGCTGGCCGCCATGCGGGCCCGGGCCGAGGAACTGGGCGGCAACCTGATCGTGGAGTCGGCGCCCGGGCGCGGCGCCCGGCTGGCCGTCGGCTTCGCGCGCCCGGGCACCGAGGAGGCGGGCGCGTGAGCGGTCCGATCCGCCTGTTGCTGGCCGACGACCATCCGGTCGTACGGGCCGGGCTGCGCGCCGTCCTGGCCACCGAGCCGGACTTCGAGGTGGTCGCCGAGGCCGCGACCGCGCAGCGGGCCGTCGCCCTCGCCGAGGGGGAGCGGGTCGACGTGGTGCTCATGGATCTGCGCTTCGGCGCGGGGATGGACGGCGCCGAGGCGACCGCCGCCATCACCGCCCGCCCCGGCGGCCCCGCCGTGCTGGTGCTGACCACCTACGACACCGATGCCGACATCCTCGCCGCCGTGGAGGCCGGTGCGATCGGTTACCTGCTCAAGGACGCCCCGCCCGAGGAACTCGCGGCGGCCGTGCGCGCCGCCGCCGCCGGCCGTTCCGCCCTCGCCCCGGCCGTCGCCCGTCGCCTCATGGGTCGGGTGCGTGCCCCGGGCACCGCGTTGAGTCGCCGCGAGACAGAGGTCCTGCAGCTCGTCGCCGACGGCCTGTCCAACCAGCAGATCAGCCGGCGGCTGCACCTGAGCCAGGCCACGGTCAAGACGCACCTGGTGCACGTCTACGGCAAGCTCGACGTCGACTCGCGTACCGCCGCCGTCGCCGTCGCCCGGGCCCGCGGGCTGATCCGTCGGTGACCGAGCCACGCGGGCGGAATTGACGTGCGGTGCGCGTACGCCGGCTGGCAGGGTGGCCGGCATGACAGCGCAGGCTCTGGCGGGGGCACTCGCCGACGACGTACGGCGGCAGGTCTTCGCGGCGATCGTGCTGGGCGGCGCCGACGCCCCGGCGGTGGCCGACCGGACGGGCCTGTCGGCGCGGCAGGTGCTCACCGCGATCCGCCGGCTCGTCGACGCGGGCCTGGTGGCCGGCGGCGACGGTGGCCTGCGGGTCGACGCCGGGCGGCTGCGGGAGGCGGCCCGTACGCCGGCGGCGCCCCGGCCGGCCGGCGACTCCACGGACCGCGTGCTGCGCACCTTCGTGCGCGACGACAGGCTGACCGGCCTGCCGGCGCAGCGCGGCCGGCGGCGGGTGGTGCTGGCGCACGTGGCGAGGTCCTTCGAGCCGGGGGTGCGCTATCCGGAGCGGGCGGTCGACGAGGTGTTGCGGCGCTGGTGCGAGGACGGCGGCTCCGACCACGTGGCGCTGCGCCGCTACCTGGTCGACGAGCAGTTGCTGGCCCGGGAGCAGGGCGTCTACTGGCGCGTCGGCGACTGACCGCCGGCGTCGAGCCCGCCCTCGTCGCGGCCGGCGATATCCCGTTGACCCGAGGGCGAGGATCGACGGGTGAGCGCGACAGACTGGACGACGGTGCCGACCCGTCCCGACCGGCCCGAGGCGACGACCCTGCTCGAGGAGTACTTCGAGGAGATGGTGCGCCGCTACCACGCTCGCCCGGTCCGGCCGGGTGAGGTCGCGGCGGCGATGGCCGACGACCCGAGCGATGACCTGGCCGCGCCCACCGGGGTCCTCCTGCTCGCGTACCGCGACGCTCGTCCGGCCGGCTGCGCGGGGCTGCGGTACCGGCCGGGCTGGGCGGAGCTGACCCGGGTGTACGTGCGCCCCGCTCATCGCGGCCACGGCGGCGGGGCGGCCCTGCTCGCCGCCGTGGCGCAGCGGGCCCGGGCCGCCGGCGCCGACCGGATCCGGCTGGACACCCGCGGCGACCTGGTGGAGGCCCGCGCCCTGTACGCCCGGCACGGCTACCGGGAGATCCCGGCGTACAACGACGGCGCCTACGCCGAACACTGGTTCGAGAAGGTCCTGAGTTGACGTCGTGGCCGGAACGCGCTAAATAAAGAACAGGAAGTTGAGTCTCATCGGCTCAACTCAAGGACCTTCGGCCAGGAGAACCGAGGAGGCAGGCCATGTTGATGCGCACCGACCCGTTCCGTGAGATCGACCGGATCACCGAGCAGTTCTTCGGCACCGCCGCGCGCCCCGCGGTCATGCCCCTGGACGCCTACCGCGACGGCGACTGGTTCTACGCGGCGTTCGACCTGCCGGGCGTCGACCCGGACAGCATCGACTGCACCGTCGAGCGCAACGTGCTGACCGTGCGCGCCGAGCGCCGGCGGCCCGCCGGCGAGCACGTCGAACTCGTCGCCGCCGAACGCCCGATGGGCACCTTCACCCGGCGGCTCTTCCTCGGCGACACCCTCGACACCGACAAGCTCGAGGCCGGCTACGACAACGGCGTGCTGACCCTGCGGATCCCCGTCGCGGAGCGGGCCAAGCCCCGCCGGGTCACCGTCACGGCCACCGCCAACGGGCGCAAGGAGATCAACGCCTGATCCAGGCGGGTAGGGGCGGGACGGCCGGCGCGGCCGCCCGCCCCTCGCCTTTGTCGTCACCGGCCGCCCGCGCCATCGCCACCGGGCGGCCCAACACGATCGCGTAGGGCGCGCCTCCTCCCGTTCCCGACCCGAAGCTGAGAACCTTTTTCACATGTTCTCCCCGAACGCTCCGGCGCGGCCAAGCCGGCCCACCCCGCTGGCCCTGCCCGGGGGGCCCGTCGACTTCACCGAGGCGTGGCTGCGCAACCGGCGGCTGTCCGAGCACACCCGCGACGCGTACCGGCGGGACGTCGCCGGCTGGCTCGCGTGGTGCGCGGCCCGCGAACTGGACCCGTTGCAGGCCAACTTCCTGCACGTCAACGAGTACGGCCGGGCACTGGAGGCCACCCTCGGCGCGCGCACCGGCAAGCCGCTGACCCCCGCCACCGTCGCCCGCCGGCTCTCCGCCCTGTCCAGCTGGTACGACTTCCTGGTCAAGCTGCGCGCGGTCGAGGCCAACCCGGTCGCCGGCGCCGACCGCCCCCGCATCGACCGGGACCACTCCGCGACCGTCGGGCTCACCCCCGAGGAGGTCGACGCGCTGCTCGCCGCCGCCGAGGCCGACACCGGACCGACCGCCGCCCGCAACCGGGCCGCGATCGCGTTGCTGGCCGACCTCGGCCTGCGCGTGGGGGAACTGGTCTCACTCGACCTGGCCGACCTCGGCGCCGAACGGGGCCACCGCAGCGTGCGGTTCGTCGGCAAGGGCGGCAGGTCCCGCCGCCGCGCCCTGACCCCCGGCACCGCGTACGCCGTCGACGCGTACCTGGCCCAGCGGGCCGCCGCCCAGGGCGTGGCGGTGCACGAGCTGACCGGCCCGCTGCTGGTCACCGCCAGCGGGGCCAGGCTGGACCGGCACGCGATGTTCCGGCTGGTGCGCCGGCTGGCCCGCACGGCCGGCATCCCGGCCTGGGCGAGGCTCTCGCCGCACTCGTTGCGGCACGCGTTCGCCACCACCGCCCGCGCCGAGGGCGTGCCCCTGGAGGACGTGCAGGACGCGATGGGCCACGCCGATCCGCGCACCACCCGCCGCTACGACCGGGACCGGCACAACCTCGACCGCGATCCCGCGTACGCCATCTGGGCGGCCCGGGCCCGCCGCCGCGGCTGAGCTGCCGGTGGCCGGTGGATGCCGCGCCCATGTGGCATCCACCGGCCGGTGCTCGCGGCCTGCGGGAGCGTGTGGAGCGGCCTACGGGTCCGTGTGGATCAGCGCCCGGCTCAGCGCCTCGATGCTCTGCTGGCCCCCGGCGACGATCAGGACGTCGCCGTGGGCGAGGACGTGCCCAAGCCCCGGTGCGGTGACCGTCCGCCCGTCGCGGACGACGGCGACGACGCTCACCCCGTGGATGCGCGCGACGGCCTCGGCCAGGGTCCGGCCGTCGTAGGGCGAGGCGGCCGTCACCGGCAGCTCGACGACGCTGATCGCCTCCCGGTGGCGTTCCAGGTGCGTGACGTGGTCGATGGTGGCGATGGGGTGCAGCAGTTCGGCCACCTCCTGCGCCTCGGTCGGGCTGAGGGTCACGGACCGTTCCACGGTGTCCGGGTCGCCGGGGGCGTAGACGACGACGTCGCGCCGGCCGCCGCGATGGCAGACGACCCCGATCATCTGTCCTTCCCCGGTGTGCAGGGTGTATCCGACCCCGATGCCGGGCAGCGGCATGCGTTCTATCTGCATCATTGCCTCCTGTTGTCAGGTGGAGCGAAATGGCCGGCCTCGCCGAACCAGGTGGCCAGCCGCCCGGCGCGGGAAACGGCCCGCAGGCGCCGTTCGGTGGCGTCGCGTACGGGTGGGGTGGTGAGCACGACCAGTTGGTCGCCGACGCGCAGCCGGGTGTGCTCATCGGGCACGAACGAGTCGTCGCCACGCACGACGAGGGTGGTCGCCGCCGGCGGCGGCAGCCGCAGCTCGGGCAGGTAGACCCCGTGCAGGCGGGAACCGGGTTCGACGGTGACGTGGATGAGGTCGGCGTCCATGGCGTCCAGCGGCGCCAGCTCGATCTGCAGGTCGGGTCCCAGGTCGTGCGAGTCGAGGCGTAGCCGCCGTGCCAGCCAGGGCAGGGTCGGGGCCTGGATGAGGGTGAACACCACGACGAGCACGAAGACGATGTTGAAGACCTGTTCGCTGCCCGGCGCCCCGGCGACGACCGGGATGGTGGCCAGCACGATCGGCACGGCACCGCGCAGTCCGGCCCACGACAGGAACGCCTGTTCGCGCAGTGGAATCCGGAACGCGGCCAGCGCCACCAGCACGGAGGCGGGCCGGGCGAGCAGCAGCAGTGCCGTACCGACCACGATCGCGGGAACGATCGCGGCGGGCAGTTCGCTGGGCGTGGCCAGCAGACCGAGCATGACGAACAGGCCGATCTGAGCGATCCAGCCCAGCCCTTCGGCGACCGAGTGGGTGGCCCGGCGGTGCGGCAGGCCGGCGTTGCCGAGCACCAGTCCGGCCAGGTACGCGGCCAGGAATCCGCTGGTCTGGGCCAGGCCGGCGGCGGCGAACGCCAGCACCCCGCAGGCGACCGTCGCGATGGGGTACAGGCCGGAGGTGGGCAGGGTCAGCCGCCGCAGCAGCCACACGCCGGTAGCGCCGGTCACCACGCCGATCGCGCCCCCGGCGACCAACTGGTAGGCCATCGTGGCGACCAGCGGCAGGGGCGCGACCGCGTCGAGGGTGGCGGCGCTGAAGGTGAGCACCAGGATCAACGTGGGAGCGTCGTTGAGTCCGGACTCGGCCTCCACCAGGCTCGTCAGCCGCCGGGGCAGCGGCACCGCCCGCAGCACGGAGAACACCGCCGCGGCGTCGGTGGACGACACGACGGCTCCCAGCAGCAGCGCCATCTGCCAGCCGATGTCTAGCAGCAGGTACGCCGCCGCGGCGGTGACGGCGACGCTGACGAACACGCCGACGGTGGCCAGCACCGACGCGGGTGCCAGCACCTCGCGTACGTCGCTGAACCTGGTGGTCAGGCCGCCCTCGACCAGGATGACCGCCAGCGCGGCCAGGCCCAGGGCCTGGGCCAGGGCCGCGTCGTCGAACGGGAAGCCGGCCAGGTCCTGGCCCAGCAGCAGGCCGACGGCCAGGTACGCCAGCAACACCGGCATGCCCAGCCGGGTGGCCAGCCGGGCCGCGCCGACGCTGGCCAGGACCACGCCGGCGCCGACGGCCAGCGTCACGTACAGCTCACCGAGATCCACGGCGGCCCCCTGGCCCGCGGGTTCCGGCTACGCCGCGACGGAGCGCGGCCACACGTACACCCGGGCGTTCACCGTGGTCACGAACATCGTGAAGGCGACGGCGACCGGCGAGATGACGATCGCGGCGGGGGCGGGCCGCGCGCTCACAGGCATCCGCCCGGCGGGCCGTTCTCGGCGTTGGTGGGCCGGTAGGCGCAGGCGGGCGTGTCGGTCTCCGGTGGTGTGGGCTCGACCACCATCAGGTGACGGTTCACAAGATCCTCCGGGGTCTCGGCGTGACGGGCGCCGTCCGCGCGGGCGGCGACAGGTGGAGCCGGGCAGCAGGAAGCGGAGCCGCAGCGGCTCCCGGCTCGCCTCCATGGTCATCGGAGCGGGCCGGGTCGACATCGGGGCTGACACCCATTTGCCGCCGGCGCTGCCGCAGGGCTCTGCGCCGGCTGCCCGGCGCGGTGCGCCCGCGTCCCACCCCGGCCGCGGGCGCGGGCGCGGCGGATAATGGGTGCGCGCACGCATTTACAGGACGCACCCGGGCCGACAGGCTGACCATGATGAGGGTGATCACCGCCGCGGGACGGGCTGGCCTGGCCCCTGGCGGGCCGCAAGGAACTGCCGGCGCCGGGCGGAGCCGGGCCGCGAGGGGAGGTGCCGTCGTGTCGCTGTTCTGGCGGATCTTCCTGCTCAACGCCGCCGTACTCGTCGCCGCCACGCTGCTGCTGCTCGGCCCGGTCACGGTGTCCACCCCCGTGCTGCTCACCGAGGCCCTCGTGCTGACCGTGGGCCTCGCCGCGATGTTGGTCGCCAACGCCGCGCTGCTGCGCGTCGGCCTCGCGCCGCTGCACCGGCTGACCCGGGCCATGACCACCATCGACCTGTTGCAGCCGGAGCCCCGCCCGGTCCCGGCCGGGCAGGCCGGCATCGCGGACCTGATCCGCGCCTTCAACGCCATGATCGACCGGCTGGAGGCGGAGCGGGCCACCAGCGCGGCCAGCGCCCTGTCCGCCCAGGAGGCCGAGCGTCGGCGCGTCGCCCAAGAACTGCACGACGAGGTCGGCCAGACCCTGACCGCGGTCCTGCTCGAACTCAAGCAGGTTGCCCGGCACGCGCCCGAACCGGTCCGCGCCCAACTCGCCCAGGTGCAGGAGACCACCCGCGACAGCCTCGACGAGATCCGTCGCATCGCGCGCCGGCTGCGCCCCGGCGTACTGGAGGAGCTCGGCCTGACCAGTGCCCTCAAGGCGCTCGTCACGGAGGTCACCGGGCACACGGACCTGTCCGTGCGCCAGCACCTCGACGCCGACCTGCCCGCCCTCGACGGCGAGGCCGAACTGGTGATCTACCGGGTGGCGCAGGAGGCGCTCACCAACACCGTCCGGCACGCGCGGGCCGCCGCCGTCGAGCTGTCGCTGACCCGTCGACCGGGCCACGTGCAGCTGCGGATCCGCGACGACGGCCGGGGCATCGGCGACGCCGCCGAGGGCGCCGGCGTACGCGGCATGCGGGAGCGGGCCCTGCTCATCGGCGCCCAGCTCAGCGTGGGACCCGGCCCGGGCGGCGGCACCGAGGTGCGGCTGCGGGTGCCGGTCGGCGACCGGGAGGGCCGGCCGTGACCACCCGCATCCTGCTCGCCGACGACCACGCCCTCGTCCGCCGTGGCGTGCGCCTCATCCTCGACAGCGAACCGGACCTGACCGTCGTGGCGGAGGCCGGCGACGGCGCGGAGGCCATCGCCCTGGCCCAGACCGAGCGTCCCGACCTGGCCATCCTCGACATCGCCATGCCGCGGCTGACCGGCCTCCAGGCGGCCCGGGAGCTGTCCCGGCAGCAACCGGGCCTGCGCATCCTCATCCTGACCATGTACGACAACGAGCAGTACTTCTTCGAGGCCCTCAAGGTCGGCGCCAACGGCTACGTGCTCAAGTCCGTCGCCGACCGCGACCTGGTGGAGGCCTGCCGCGCCGCCGTACGCGACGAACCGTTCCTCTATCCCGGTGCCATCAACGCCCTCATCCGCACCTACCTGGAACGCAGCGCGCGGGGCGAGAGCGTGCCGGCCAGGGCCATCACCGAACGCGAGGAGGAGATCCTCAAGCTCGTCGCCGAGGGCCACTCCTCCAAGGAGATCGCCCGCCTGCTGTTCATCAGCGTCAAGACCGTCGAGCGGCACCGGGCCAACCTGCTGCAGAAGCTCGGCCTCCGGGACCGGCTGGAACTGACCCGCTACGCCATCCGGGCCGGGCTCATCGAGCCGTGACCGCGCGCGGCGGAGCCGGCCCCGGCAGTGCTCGGCGGCGACGGCGACCACGACCCGACCGGCCGGTACGGGAACGACAGAGCCGACTTTCCTGCGGGCGGGCCCACCGGTTCTCTACGGTCGACGGGTGGGCGCTGAGCAGCCGTGGAGCCGGCCGGCCCGTCGGAGCCGCCCGGTGCGTACCGGGTTGGTGTTCGCGGGCGTGACCGTGCTGCTGTGCTGCATCGGGGTCGCCGGGCTGGGCGCCTGGAACGTGCAGGTGGTCACGCAGGCCAGCGGCCCGGTGCGGGAGACCGCGGACGGGTTCCTGCGGTCGGTGGCGGCGGGCGACACCGACGGCGCGTACGACCGGCTCTGCGCCGACGCGCGCAGCCGGTGGAGCCCGATCGGGTTCACGAGCTGGCTGCGCACCCCGCCGCTGGTCAACGGCTACGAGATCGTCGACGTGTCGGTGGCGACCCGGGGCGGCAGCCCGCGCGGCACGGTGGCGGTGCGGCTGACCCGCGACAGCGGCCTCACCGAGGAGCGGAAGCTGTCGGTGGTGCGCGAGGACGGCGGCTGGCGGGTGTGCGGCGACCCGTACTGACTCCTCAGCGGCGGGGGCCGAGCTCGCCCGCGCGGTAGTGCCGGCGGCAGAGCACCTGGTAGCGCACCTCGGCGCTGTCCACGGTGTCCCCGATGACCACCTGCAGGCCCTCGCGGACCACCCGGCCGTCGACCACCCGGGCGTTGAGCAGCCCCTCCCGGCCGCACCAGCAGAGCACCTCGACCTGGATGCGGGCCACCTCGTCGGCCAGTTCGAACAGCCGCTGCGCGGCCGGGAACAGGCACGAGCGGAAGTCGGTGGCCAGCCCGAACGCGTACACGTCGACGTCGTAGCTGTCGACCAGCTCCGCCATCTGCTCGACGTGCTCCAGGTTGTAGAACGACGCCTCGTCGCAGATCAGGTAGTCGACGCGGACGCCCTCGGCCCAGGTGTCGCGCACCAGGGTGCGCAGGTCCAGCGTGTCGGTGACCTCGACGGCCTCGTGCGCCAGACCGATGCGCGTGGTCACCTGCGGGCCGAGCGAGCGGTCGATGCGGGTGGTGACGAGGCCGCGGCGGCCCTGCCGGGAGTGGTTGTAGTTCATCTGCAACGCCATCGTGGACTTGCCGCAGTCCATCGGCCCCCAGAAGAACTTCAACGCCGCCGCGTGCAGCGGACGCCCGTCCACGCCCCGCGCCGCGGCACACCCGGCGGGGGAGTCGTCGGGGCCCAGCGGCGGGCGCGCCAGGCAGGTCGGGGCGGTGGCGTGGACGGTCACGGTCGGGCAGCCTAGCCGATCGACGCCCGCTGATCCGGCCCGTGCGGACGGGCCCGCGTTCCTCAGAGCACCCGGGGCGGGGTGTTGCCGGCGGCGACGATCGCCCGGCGGATCGGCACGGCCAGCAGCAGCAGGAACCCGACGACGAAGAAGATCAGCAGGGAGACCAGGCCCACCCGGTAGGAGTTGGTGAGCTGGAACACGATGCCGAAGGCCAGCGGGCCGAGCCAGCTGGTGCCCTTGTCACTGATCTCGTAGAAGCCGTAGTACTCGCCCTCCTTGCCGGCGGGGATGAGCTGGCTGAACAGCGACCGGCTCAGGGCCTGGCTGCCGCCGAGCACCAGGCCGATGGCGGCGCCGAGAACCATGAACGGCACCGGCGCCTCGGCGGGCAGCCGGAACGCGCCGAGGATCACCCCGGTCCACAGCACCAGGCTGATCAGCACGGTCTTCCAGGCGCCGATGCGCTTGGCGAGGGCGCCGAGCAGCAGCGCGCCGCCGAAGGCCAGGAACTGCACCAGCAGGATGGTGACGATCAGGGTGCTCTGCCCGAGCTTCAGCTCCTCGGTGCCGTACTGGCTGGCCAGGGCGATGACGGTCTGTATGCCGTCGTTGTAGACGAGGAACGCCAGCAGGAAGAACAGCGTCAGCGGGTACGCCTTGATCTCGCGCAGGGTGCGGCCGAGCTGCCGGAACCCGTCGGTGACCGGGTTGCCGCCGGCCCGCGCGGCGGCCGTGGGGTGCTCGCGCAGCCAGCGCAGCGGGATCAGGGTGAACACCGCCCACCACACACCGGCGGACACGATCGACCAGCGGGCCAGGTCGAGGGTGCGCTGGTGGTTGCCCTCCTCGCCGAGCATGCTGACCGCGACGAGGTTGAGCGCCAGCAGCAGGCCGCCGCCCAGGTAGCCGAGCGCCCAGCCGCGGCTGGAGATGCCGTCGCGGTCGTCGGGGCCGCCGAGCTGCGGCAGGAACGAGTTGTAGACCACGACACCGGCGCCGAAGGCGATGTTGGCGACCATGAACAGCGCCCCGCCGAGCAGGTACCGGTCGCCGGTGACGAAGAGCATGCCGACGGTCGCGCCGGCGCCGATGAAGGCGGCGGCGGCGAGCAGCCGCTTCTTGTGCGCCGAGCGGTCGGCGATCGCGCCGACGATCGGCAGCGCGAACACGGTGAGGAACACCGACAACGACACCAGGTACGGGAAGTACGAGCCGGCGGCGACCTTGATGCCCAGCGGGTACACGTAGCCGCCGCAGGTGTCGGCGCCGAGTTCGCAGCCGGCCGCGAGTTCGGTGACGGTGGTCAGGAACGGGCCGAGGAAGACGGTGATGACGGTCGTGGAGAAGGCGGACATCGCCCAGTCGTAGAAGTACCAGCCGCTGCGTTCGCGGCGGGTGCTCGCCGGGGCGGGGGTGTCGCCCACGGCGGGGGTGACGGTCTCGGCCATCGGGGTCCTTCGAACGGTTCAGGCGGCCCAGTGACCGCGGCTGTGATACACGTCGCGCAGCACGCCGACGTGATCGGTCATGATGCCATCCACTCCGAGGTCGAGTAACTCGTGCATCTCGGCAGGTTCGTCGATCGTCCAGACATGCACGTGCAGTCCGAGTCGGTGGGCGTGGCGCAGGAACCGGCGGTCCACCACGGGCACCCGCCCGTAGCGCACCGGCACCTGCGCGGCAACCACCGACGGGGGCAGTCGCAGCGCCCGCCCGGTCAGCGACGCCATCCGCAGCCGGGCCACCCCGCGCATGCCGAGGCTGCTGGCGACGCGCCCCTGCGTCAGGGCGCGCAGCCGGGCCAGCCGGGCGTCGCTGAACGAGGCCAGCAGCACCCGGTCGCCGGCCCCGACGCGCGCGACGGTGGCCACGGTCGGCTCGACGCCGCCGTCGGCCTTGACGTCGATGTTGAACCGCACCTGTGGCCAGGCGTCGAGGACCTCGTCGAGGCGGGGGACCACGGCGGCGCCGCCGACGCGTACCGAGGCCAGGTCGGCCCAGCGCAGGTCGGCGATGCGCCCCGGCTCGCCCGTGACCCGGGTCAGCGTGGCGTCGTGGAAGACCACCGCGACGCCGTCGGCGGTGCCGTGCACGTCGGTCTCGACGTACCGGTAGCCGAGCCCGATCGCCCGGGCGAACGCCGCGGCGGTGTTCTCGTCGCCCTCGGCGGCGCCGCCCCGGTGGGCGAAGGCCAGCGGTGCGGGGCCGTCGAGGTAGGCGTGGGTCACGCGGGGAGTATGCCCGGCCCCGTTGGCCGCCGGGTGGCCGCCCGGTTGCCACCGCGTCGCCCGCCGCACCGACGCGCGGCTGGCGGATGTCGGACAGTGACGACGGTGTCGCGCTGCGGTGCGGTGAAGATGTCCGGGTGATGCCATGGATGCCTCCTCCCCGGCCGGGAGGGGCCGAGCAGCCGCCGGCGCCCGCGCCCGGGGTGGCGGCCCGGGCGTTGGACCCGCTGCCGGCCCGTATCGCGCTGCCGTCGCCGGAGCGCCCGCACCGGCGCGTCCCGCCGGAGGCCCGGCCACTGCTCTGGCTGGTCCTGCTGGTCGGTAACCCGTGGGCCGCCCGGCTGATCATCGAGTGGCGCTACCGACTGCCCCGGGGCGACGGGCTGCCGGGGCTGGTGGGGGCGCTGGGCGAGGCGACCCTGGCGGGGCTGGGCTGGCCGAGGTGGGACGTGCGGCCGCTGCGGGCCGACCATGTCGCCTGGTGGCTGGCGGAGAACGCCCGCACCGTGCTGTTCGTCGTGGTCGCGGTGGCGCTGCTGCGTCGGCTGGCCACCCCGGCGTTCTCGCCGCGGCGTACGCACCGGGTGCTCGCGGTGATCGGCGCGAGCGTGACGGCGGCGGTGCTCGCGGCGGTGGGCGGCGTGACGATGCACGTCCTCACCGACAGCGGCATGCTGCGCGGCGTGGACCTGACCTCGACGGTGCTCGGCGCGATCTCCGGGGCGCTGTACTGCGGATTCGTCGTGGGTGCCCTGCTGGCCTGGGCGGCGGTACGGGGGCCGGGGCCGCGCCGTGGGAGATTCCCGGCGACCCGGCACGGAGGTGGCTGACATGGTGGTACGGCAGCACAGCGGCCCACGCGACGAGGCGCCGTCGGCACGCTCGCACCCGGACGCCGGCAGCGAGGCCACCCGCTACCTGTGCGCGGCCGCCCACACCGACGACGCGTTCACCGAACGGGTGCTGGCCGAGGTGTTCGACGACGACCTGCGCGCGGTCGCCCCGTCGGTGGGCTTCGACCTGGGCACGGTGCTGCGGCACTGCCTGTCCGCCCGCCGGCGGCGTCGTCTGCGTGACGTCGGGCTGCTGGTCGTCGGCGGCCTGGCGGTGCTGCTCGCCCCGCTGGCGACGGTGCTGGTCGGGGTCACGATGGCGGTGGGCAGCTCACTGGCCCCGCTGCGGCCCGGCCGCAACGGCCCGGTGGGCCCGTTCCTGTCGATGATCGCGATCGCGACGGTCTCGCTCGTGCTGGTCTTCCAGCTCGGCGCGGCCACGCCGGACGACGACCCTGCGGGCCTGCCCGGTTGGGTCGTCGGCCGGCCGTGGCTGGCGTTGCCGGCCGGCCTGGTCGCCTACCTGGTGCTCGTGGGGCACCTGCTGGGCACCCGGCGGCTGCTGGTGACCCGGTTGCGCCGGGCCCGGTTCCGGCCCGGGCCGCCCGACGTGGCATCGCTGCCGGCGCGCGACGCCGAGCGGCTGGCCGCCGTCGACCGCGCCCAGGGCGGCAACGTGACGGTCTACGGCGGCTACACCCCGTTCGTCGGGCACGGCACGCCGGTGGCGGGGTGGTCGTTCGCCCTGCCGATCCTGGCGGACGCCCACGGGCCGGTCGGGACCGTCCCCACGGGCGACGTGTCCGCCCCCGCGCCGTTCACCGTCGTGGAGCTCATCGACCACGTGCGGGCCCGGCTGGCGGCGGTCCGGCTGGGCCAGGCCGGCGATCCCACCCCGGAGCGGCTCGCGGGGTTGCTGCTCGAGGACCGGGTGTTCGTCTGCGGCGACCGGCTCACCGGCGACGCGCGGTTGCTGCCGCACCGGGAGCGGATGCCGCGCCAGCGGTGGTCCGACGACGAGGTACGCGAGGTCGCCGGCCGACCGCAGGGCGCGGCGCGGCACTACCTGTGCGCCCTGGTGCCGTCCTGGGGCGGGGAGGTCGTCGCCTCCACGTTCCTGCACTTCTCCACCGACGGCCAGGTGCTCTATCTGGAGTGCGCCCGCACGGTGCTGGAGCCGCCGCGGCAGGGCTACCACGACGTGGACCGGCTGACCGAGTGGCTGCCGGTGAGTCAGCTCGCGCAGGTGCTGGCCACCGGCACCGAGCGGTTGCTGCCCACCGCGCTGGGCGCGCCGCTGCGGCTGCTGCGGGACCTGGTGCGGGGTGCCGCGCGCGGGCGGCGTCAGGCGCGGCTGCGGCAACTGGCCCGCGAGGACCTGGGCTACGACTACGGTGCCCAGGTCGGCGTGCGGGAGGTCGCCTCCGGCGCCGAGTACCACAACTACTTCCAGGTGCTCGACGCCGCCAAGCACCTGAAGGTCGTCGAGCGGCACGTGCTGGCCGCCATCATGGACTTCCTGGACGCCCGTGGGGTGGACACGGCCGAGTTCCGCAACCGGCAGACGACGATCCTCAACCAGGGCGTCATCCAGACCGGCGGCCTGAGTGTGGTCGGCAACCAGGCGGTGGGCCAGGGCGCCCGGGCCGAGCAGCAGACCGAGGGGGCGCCGCCGCGCAGCCGCCGGCCGCGTGACGACTGAATCGCAGGGGAGGAATGGCATGCCCGAGGCGACCAACTACGGCATCCAGCAGTCCGGCGGGGTGAGCCAGGTGGGCAACCAGGCGGTGGGTCCGGGCGCGTACGCCAGCGGCGGCAGCCTGTGGGCCACCGCGCCCGCCGGTGTCGACACCACGGCGCTGGTCCGGCAGTTGCTCGAGGTGCTCGACCGGCACCGGGGCGAGCTGTCGGAGCCGGCCCGGGTGACGGCCGCGCAGTTGCGTGCGGAGCTGACCCGCCCGGACGCCGAACCGGGCCGGGTCACCGGGTTGTTGCAGCGGCTGGCGGTGGTGGCGGCTCCGGTGACGCCGGTCGCGACGGCGGTCGGCGAGCTGCTGCGGCTGGCGCAGGCGCTCTGACGGCGCGCGCGGTGACCGGCGGTCCGGCGGGTCAGTCGGGCGAGCGGTGCCGGCGGTGCGCGCGGCTGGTGTCGCTCGGGCGGCCGGGGTCGACGTGGCGGGGGCGCTCCGGTTCGTCGGGGCGCAGCGGCAGGAGGGCGTCGGTGATGGCGTCGATGATCCGGTCGGTGGCCTGCCGGGCGACGCCGGGCGCGCCGTGGGCGAGGTCGGTCAGGTCGACGGGCTCGCCGAAGTGCACGCGCAGCAACGGGCGGCGCCACACCGCGCGGGCGATGCCGCGCAGCAGCCCCTTCGGGGCGCGGTAGGGCACCACCTCGTGGGAGCCCCACTGGGCGACCGGGATGACCGGCGCCCCGCAGGCCAGGGCGAGGCGGGCGGTGCCGGTCTTACCGCGTTCGGGCCACAAGCCGGGGTCGAGGCCGATGCGGCCCTCCGGGTAGACCAGGATCACCGAGCCGCCGGAGACCGCCGCGGCGGCGTCGTCGAGGGCGCGGCCGACGGCGGCGGTGCCCCGGTCGACCCGCAGGTGCCCGGCGTGGCGCATCAGGGCGCCGATGACGGGGGTGCGGAACAGCCCGCCGGTGGCCATGATCCGGGGGGCGACGCCCCGGGCGCGGCAGGCGGCGGCGAGCACGACGGGGTCGCATGGGCTGATGTGGTTGGCGGCCAGGATCAGCGGGCCCCGGCGCAGCGCCTCGGGCACGTCGCCGCTGACCTCCAGGCGGGCCAGGAGCGCGACGACGACGCGGGCGAGCAGCTGCGCGGCACGCCAGATCAGCGGTGGCTGCCAGGCCGGGCGGGTGGTGTCCATCAGCGCGCATGGTCGCACGCGCCGGCCACCCCGCGGAGTGCCGGGGCCGTCCGGCAGAGGTGATCAGGGTCATTGGTCCCGGGTCGCTTCGGGACCCCCGCCCCTGCCGATTCGTCTACGACGCGCAGTAGTATTTACTACGTCCCGTAGTATGCACAGCCTGGGGGTTACTGGTGGACGCGTTGGACGTCGCCCGCTGGCAGTTCGGTGTCACCACCGTCTACCACTTTCTCTTCGTGCCGCTGACCATCGGCCTGTCCGTGCTGGTGGCGATCCTCCAGACGATGTGGCACCGCACCGGCGACGAGAAGTACCTGAAGCTCACCAAGTTCTACGGCAAGCTCTTCCTGATCAACTTCGCGATGGGCGTGGTGACCGGCATCGTGCAGGAGTTCCAGTTCGGCATGAACTGGAGCGACTACTCCCGCTTCGTCGGCGACATCTTCGGCGCCCCCCTGGCGATCGAGGCGCTTGTCGCGTTCTTCCTGGAGTCCACCTTCATCGGCCTGTGGATCTTCGGCTGGGACCGGCTGCCCAAGCGGCTGCACCTGGCCAGCATCTGGGCCGCCGCCATCGGCAGCAACCTCAGCGCGTACTTCATCCTCGCGGCGAACTCGTTCATGCAGAACCCGGTCGGCTACCGGATCAACCCCGACACCGGCCGCGCCGAACTCACCGACTTCGTGGCCGTACTGACCAACAAGGTCGCCATGATCACCTTCCCGCACACCATCGCCGGCGCGTTCCTGGTGGCCGGCTCGCTGCTGGTCGCCGTCGCCATGTGGCACCTGGTACGCAACCGCGACTCCGCCGACACCCCCGCCTACCGCTTCGCCGCGAAGTTCGGCTCCTGGGTCACCCTGGTCTCCGCCGCCGCCGTCGCCATCACCGGCGACATCCAGGGCAAGATCATGACCCAGGTGCAGCCGATGAAGATGGCCGCCGCCGAGGGCCTCTACACCACCGAGAGCCCCGCCTCGTTCTCCGTACTCACCGTCGGCAGCCTCGACGGCAGCCGCGAACTGTTCGCCCTCAAGATCCCGCACCTGCTGTCCTGGCTGGGCACCGGCGACCCCAACGGCACCGTGCAGGGCATCAACGACCTGCAGGCCCAGTACGCCGCCCAGTACGGCGCCGGCAGCTACACCCCGATCATCCCGGTCACCTACTGGAGCTTCCGCTTCATGATCGGCTTCGGGATGGCCGCCGCCGCCATCGCCCTGCTGGTGCTCTGGAGCCAACGCAAGGGCCGCACCCCCACCAGCAAGTGGCTGCTGCGCGCCGGCCTGGTCATGCCCCTGCTGCCCCTCGCCGCGAACTCCTTCGGCTGGATCTTCACGGAGATGGGCCGCCAGCCCTGGATCGTCTTCGGCGAGATGCTCACCCGCGACGGCGTCTCCCGCAGCGTCTCGCTCACCGAGGTGCTCACCTCCTTCACCGCCTTCACCCTCATCTACGCCACCCTCGCCGTCGTCGAGGTCAAACTGCTGCTGCGCTACGCCAAGGCCGGCGTACCCGACCTGACCCCCGACCCCGACATCGACGACACCCACGACGACGCCGAGCGCCCGCTCGCGTTCGCCTACTGATCACCGGAGACAACCGTGGAACTCACCACCATCTGGTTCCTGCTCGTCGCGGTCCTGTTCACCGGGTACTTCATCCTCGAGGGCTTCGACTTCGGCGTCGGCATGCTGCTGCCCGTACTCGGCCGCGACGACCGGGAACGCCGCGTCCTGATCAACACCATCGGCCCCGTCTGGGACGGCAACGAGGTCTGGCTCATCACCGCCGGCGGCGCCATGTTCGCCGCGTTCCCCGAGTGGTACGCCACCCTGTTCTCCGGCTTCTACCTGCCGCTGCTGCTGATCCTGCTCGCCCTGATCATCCGCGGCGTCGCCTTCGAATACCGCCACAAGCGCCCCGAGGCGTCCTGGAAACGCCGCTGGGACACCGCCATCTTCGTCGGCTCGGTGGTGCCGGCGATCCTGTGGGGCGTGGCGTTCGCCAACATCCTGCGCGGCGTGCCGCTCGACGCCGACCACGAGTACGTCGGCGGCCTGGTCGACCTGCTCAACCCGTACGCCCTCCTCGGCGGCGCGACCACCGCGGCCCTGTTCCTCACCCACGGCGCCGTGTTCATCGCCCTGAAGACCGTCGGCGAGGTCCGCGAGCGCGCCGCCGCCCTCGCGGTACGCGTGGGCGCGGCCGCCGCCGTGCTCGCGGTGGCGTTCCTGACCTGGACGCTGAACATCCGCTCCAGCACCGCCGCCGTCGTGCTCGCCGTCGGCGCGGCCCTCGCCCTGCTCGGCGGCCTCACCGCCGCCCGCGCCCGCCGCGAGGGCTGGGCGTTCACCGGCACCGCCGTGGCCATCGCGCTGGCCGTGGCGACGCTCTTCGCGGCGCTCTTCCCGAACGTGCTGCCCTCCACGCTCGACGCGGCCGGGACGCTTACCGCCACCAACGCCGCCTCCACCCCCTACACCCTGAAGATCATGACCTGGGTGGCGGTGGTGTTCACCCCCATCGTGCTGGCCTACCAGGGCTGGACGTACTGGGTGTTCCGCAAGCGCATCGGGGTGGCCCACATCCCGCGGCACTGACCCGCCCACGGCGGGTGGCCGCGGGGTCCCGCCGCCGCCACCCGCCGTGGGCCGCGGGGTCGACGCGCCCCTCCTCCCGCGTCGTTACTCCGGCCGGAGCGTGATGTCGCCGAAGGCTGCCGCGAACGCCTCCGCGATCAGGTCGGGCAGATCGGTACGCCCGTCGTCCTTCGCCCACCGCACCAGCGCGGTGTGCATGGCGGCCAGGCAGGCGCTGGCCGCCGCCGCGGCGTGGAAGGCCGTCTCCGGATCGGCGGCCTCGTCCCCGAGGCCCTCCACGATGGCTTGTTGAAGCACGTAGTGGTTGTCCAGGTGCCGGGCGCGCAGCGCGGGCGTCGAGATCATCAGCCGCAGGCGGGCCAGCAGGAGCCGGTCGTCGCCGGCGGTCAGCGTCCGTGCCGAGTCGACGAGCGCGCTGCCGATGCGGCGCACGAGGGGCTGCCCGGCCGGCGTCGCGGCGATCCGTTCGGCGACCAGCGGGCCGTTCTGATCGACCAGTACGAGGTCCTCCTTCGTCGGGAAGTGCCGGTACACCGTCATCGCAGACACGCCCGCGGCCGCTGCGACGTCGTTCACGGTCGTGCCGTCGTACCCGCGCTCGACGAACAACCGCACCGCGTGCGCCTGGATGACGCGCTGCGTCTCGGCCCGTCGTTGCTCCCGCAGTGTCGAGTGCCGCTCGCTCATGTGGTAGACACTACCGCACTGGTAGTGACTAACAAGTTGGGAGTAGCTAACATCATGGGTGATCTGATCGGCAGGACAGCCCTGGTGACCGGCGCGTCGCGCGGCATCGGCCAGGCGATCGCGATCCGGCTCGCAGCGCGGGGAGCGGTCGTCATCGCGCACTTCGGCACGGACAGGCAGGGCGCGACGGCGACGGTCGACCAGATCGTGCGGGACGGTGGAACGGCGTACGCCGTCGGCGCGGAACTGGGCGTGGACGCAGATGTCGAGACGCTGTTCGCGGGGGTCGAGGCCAGCCTCGCCGGACGACCACTCGACATCCTCGTCAACAACGCGGCAGCGCCACCCGCAGGCCCGCTCGGCGCCACGACACGAGCAGCCTTCGACCATCTGTTCGCGGTCAACGTACGGGCGCCGTACTTCATCATCGAACGAGCGTTGCCCCTGCTGTGCGACGGCGGCCGGATCATCACGATCTCGTCCGCGGCGACCCGGATGGCCAACGCGACCCAGACGTCGTTCGCCATGACCAAGGGCGCGGTCGAGACGATGACCCTGACGTTGGCCAACCAGCTCGGCGCCAGGGGCATCACGGTGAACGCGGTCGCGCCCGGCGCCACCCGGACCGCGACCAACGGCCCGGTCTTCGAGACACCGGGCCTGGCCGAGCTGATCACCGCAACGACGGCACTCGACCGCCTGGGCGAGCCCGGCGACGTCGCCGACGTGGTCGCGTTCCTCGCCTCCGACGCCGCACGCTGGGTCACCGGGCAGGTCATCGACGCCAGTGGCGGCCTGTTCCTGGGCCCGCGCGCCTGACCACCCAAAGGCGCCCGCCAGCCAGCCCGACCTCGCCCCACTCACCGCCACCGGGCGCGTCGGCAGGCTCGTCGACCACCACACCCGCCAGCGCCGGCGGGGCGAGCGGCACCGCCACCCACCCCGCCGGCCGTCCGCGTCAGTGCGCCTCGCGCAGCTCCGCCAGGCGCGCCTCGATCTCCGCCAGCTCCGCGCGCAGCTTCTCCGCCTGCTGCTCCGCCTCGGCCCGCTCCGCGGCCATGATCTGCTCCACCGCCTCCTGCACGCCCGGCACGTCCACCAGCGCCACCATCCGCAGCGCCTCCGCAGGCTTCACCACGTACGGCTTCGCCAGGGACTTGCTGCCCTGCTGCGCCGCGACCGTCCACTCACCGTCGGCGTACGCCAACGTCACCGTCAGCCCCGCCGGCCCCTTCGGCTTCACGGCCTTCACCGCCTTGCGCGCCGGGGCGGGCTTCGCCTCCGTCGTCTCCACCTTCGGCTCCTCCCGCCGCTGCTGCGGCACCTGCGCCCGGTCCAACACGAACTCCGGCTCCGCAGGCGCCGCCGGCTCGGGCTCCGGCGTCTCCGGCTGCGGCTCCGCCGCCTTGCGCCCGGCGCCGCGCGGCGCCACCGCCACGTCGGCGGGGGAGAAGGGCAACTCGTCGCGACCGAACCGGACCACCACGAACTCGTCCGACCCGGCCGGGTCGGTCAGCTCCACCACCTGACCCACCTGCCCGGCGATCTGACCCGCCGAGGCGGTGAACACCACCTTCGGCTTGCGGCCCGCCGCCAGCGCCTCCCGGATGCTCTGCACCTCGTCAGTGGACAAACCCTGGCCAGCAGCACCCATCAGCAACCTCTTCCCCTCGTACACCTGTTCAGATGACTGCCTTGATACCAGCCCACGCCGACAAGCGGAAGATCAACCCCCCAGCGCCCGCAACGCCGCGTCCGCGTGGTCGTTCATGTTCAGCTCACTGTGGACCACCTCGACGATCCGCCGGTCGGTGCCGATCACGAACGTCATCCGCCGCGTGCTCAGCGCACCCAACGGCAGTCGCCGCCGCACCCCGAACAGGTCGGCGACCGTGCCGTCGACGTCCGACAGCAGGGGATAGTCGAACCCGTGCCGGCGGGAGAACTCGGCCTGCTTCTCCACCGGGTCGCGGCTGATGCCCACCCGCGTCGCGCCCACCGCCGCGAACTCCGCCGCCAGGTCCCGGAAGTGGCAGCTCTCCGCCGTGCACCCCCGCGTCAACGCCGCCGGATAGAAGAACAACACCACCGGACCGGTGGCCAGGAACTCCGACAGCCGCCGCGGCGTGCCCGTCTCGTCGGGCAACTCGAAGTCCCGCACCACGTCGCCGACACCCACACCCGCCACCGCACACCTCCACGTCACCGTCCACCGACGTGCCCGAGCCTATGCGCCCACCCACCGGCCCGCCCCGTGCCGCCCGCCGGTAGCGTCGGCCCCGCAGCCAGGACAGGGGAGAGGCACATGCGACCGGTCACCGTCATCACCGGCGGCAGCCGCGGCATCGGCGCCGCCACCGCCCGCCGCCTCGCCCACGCCGGGCACCACGTCGCCTTCAGCTACCGCCGCGACCACACCGCCGCCACCGCCGTGCTCGCCGACATCGAAGCCACCGGCGTACGCGGCCTCGCCGTGCCCGCCGACACCCGCGACCCCGAGCAGGTCACCGCCCTGTTCGACGCCGCCGCCGACCTCGGCCCGATCACCGGCCTGGTCAACAACGCCGGCGTCACCAGCCCCATCGGCGCGTTCGTCGACCTCGACCCCACCGACCTGCGCCACGTCGTCGACGTCAACCTCATCGGCTACGTCCTCTGCGCCCAGCAGGCCGCCCGCCGGATGGGCGACGGCGCCGCCATCGTCAACGTCTCCTCCGCCGCCGCCACCCTCGGCAGCCCCGGCGAGTACGTGCACTACGCCGCCGTGAAGGCCGCCACCGACACCCTCACCACCGGCCTCGCCAAGGAACTCGCCCCCCGCGGCATCCGCGTCAACGCCGTCGCCCCCGGCATCATCCGCACCGACATCCACGCCCTCTCCGGCCAACCCGACCGACCCGAGCGGGCCGCCGCCCGCATCCCACTGGGCCGCCCCGGCGAACCCGACGAGGTCGCCGGCGCCATCGCCTGGCTGCTCGGCCCCGACGCCACCTACACCACCGGCACCGTCCTGCGCGTCGCTGGCGGCCTCTGACCCGCTGCTTCCTGTCGGTGGTCTGCACTACCGTCCGCCGACGTGAGCGCAACGCAGACGTACCGGTACCTCGGATCCTCCACCCTCGCCAGCGACGGCCTCGGCCTGCAGACCAGCGGCGGACCCGCACCCCACCCCCGATTCTTCACCGGGTTCCTCACCACCCCCCAGGCGGCGGCCGCCGGCCTGCTCGCCGTCGCCGAGGTCGCCCGCACCCGCTACCACCGGCCCGTCAGCCCCGCCAGCCTCGACCCGGTGGTCACCGGCAGCCGCGACCGGCTCCGGTTCGAATCCTTCTCCGGCTGCTGCGGCGTCTACGCCCGCCTCGACACCCTGCCCGCCGGCCTCGACGGCGACGTGATCGAGCACGGCACCACCAACGTCGACGTCAACAACCCACTTCGCGAGGCACTGGCCCGCGTCGGCGGCCTCGACCCACTGCACCTGTCCGTCGGCCCCGACGACCTGACCGTCGCCACCATGAACGGCCCCATCGTGGAGAAGAAGGTCCCCCTCCCGGCGCGCTGGCTGCGCGGCTTCGCCGAGGTGCAGATCCTGTCGGCCACCTTCGAACCCCGCGCCGAGATCCCCGCCACCGAGGCGGCCACGTTCCTGCGCCGACTCCCCACCACCAGCGACCGCTCGGTCCTCTGGGCGGTGCCCGCCGGCCGATCCCTGCGACTGACCTCCCGACCCGTCCCCGGCGCCGTCTGCCTGGCCGGAGCGAGCCGACTCACCGCCCTCCGCGCCATGCTGCGCTTCGCCCAGACCCTGCGCGTGTACGGACCAACCGTCGCCACCGGCTCGGCACCCACACCGAGCACCTGGGAACTGGACACCGGCGCCCTGCGCCTCTCCCTCACCCTCTCACCCGAGCCGTACCGCGGATTCTCCGGCGAAGGCGCCGCCCTCACCGCCCTCGCCAGCGACGATGTCGCCGACGACGCCAACCTCGTCGCCGCCGTACTCTCCTGGGATCCCACCATCGACGTCGACCGGCTGGCCACCGACACCGGCCTCGACCCGGCCCGCGTCCGCGCCGCGCTCGCCCAGCTCGGCACCGCCGGCCGCGTCGGCTACGACGTCTCCGAGGCCGCGTACTTCCACCGGGTCATGCCCTACGACGCGGGCCGCGCCGAACGCGACAACCCCCGCCTCGTCGGCGCCCGGGCACTGCGCGACGCCGGCGCCGTCCACCTCGACACCGCCACCACCGCCACCGTCCACAGCGGCGACCAGGTCTACCGGGTCCGCCAACTGCCCGACGGCGACTTCACCTGCACCTGCCCCTGGTGGGCCAAGCATCGCGGCCAACGAGGGCCGTGCCGGCACGCGCTGGCCACCCGCATGTCGACCGCCGCGCGGGCGGAGGAACGGGTGTGAGAAACGCACAGCAGGCGTTCATCAACAGCGCCGTACGGCGGCGACGGGAACTGGCCGCCGGCGGCACCAGCGACCTGTTCGACCTCATCCAGAACGCCTCCGCCAGCCAGATCGTGGCGGCCCTGGCCGGGCTGCCGGAGCAGCGCCGCCGGGAGATCGGCGCCGAGGTGACGACCTGGTTCAAGCAGCGGCAACGCACCACCTGGTGGACGGCCGGCTCCGGCACCGCCCTGGCCGTCGCCGTGGTCGGCTGCCTACCCACCGCCGCGCAGGCCGCGACGATCCTCGCCCGCAACACGGTCAACCCCGACGGCGAACGCGCCGCCGCCCTGATGTCCACGGTCGCCGAGGAACGTGGCATCACCTGGCTCGGCGACCTGGCGCACCGGCTGGCCACGAAGATCAACCAGCAGACCGGGCTCGAACACTGGCGGTTCGCCGCCGCGCTGCTGCGCGTCACCGGGACGACAGCACCGGCCAACGACCGGTTCGTCGAACTGTGGCTGGACTCGGTGCAACTGCCCGACCGGCGACGCGCCGGCCGACCGGCAACCCTGATCGAACGGCTCCGCGACGACCCGTTCCTCGACGCCATGCTGCCCCGGCTGTTCGAGATCGACGGCCTCGGCCTGCGCATGACGTTCGACGAGGTCACCACGACCTGGGACGAACGACGACGCCACGTCCTGCCGACCGCGCTGGCTCAGCTCGCCACCGAAGGGACCATCGACCGGACGATCCTGATCGACGGCGCGATCGGCCGGCTGCTGCGCGGCGACCGGGCGTCGGCCCTGCGCGCCTTCACCATCCTGCTCACCGAACTCGAACCCACCACCACCGAGGTCGCCACCCGCGCCACCGACTACCTCCGCCTGCTCGCCGACGCGCCGGCGCCGGCCGCCACCATGGCGCAGAAGGCCCTACGAGACCTGCCCGACCTCGAGATCGACACCGTCCTCGACACCTCCCGCGACGTGCTGCTGCGACCGGACAAGGCACTCGTCAAGGCCCAACTCACCTGGCTCGACCGCCTGGCCCGCCACCACCGCGACCGGGCGGCCCAGGTCGCCGAGGTCATCGCCGTCGCCGCCGAACACCCCGCCGTCGAGCTACGCGACCGCGCCAACACCCTCGCCACCCGCCACGGACACGACCCGACGGCGGGCGGCATCGGCCCAGCGAAGGCCCGGCCCCGCGGCGACGACCTGCCCCCGCCCGCCCCACCCGCACCGGCGCCCGCCCCCATCACCGACGTCGACGAACTCGCCGAGGAGGTCGCCGCCCTGCTCGGCACCCCGTCACAGGGCACACCGCTGGACCGCATCCTCGACGCGCTGGTCCGGCTCTCCGCCACCGACGGCGCCCGGGTGCACGCCGCCCTCGCCCCCGTCGTCGAACGCTGCCACTGGTCCTGGGGCAACGAACACCGCCACGACCCCCTCTCCCTGTCCGAGGTGGTCGTCGACGTCCTCACCACCGCCCCGACCACCGACCAGCAGGCCCGCCGACGCAGCCGGTGGGAGACACTGCTCACCGCGCTGCGCCGCACCGACCGGCAGACACCGCAGCCGGAACTGGTCACCACCGACCCCCGGGTGCCCCCACCCCACCGGCTGCTCCGAGCCCGCCTCGCCGAGATCGGCGCGCACCTCGCCGAGCCGGGACACCCCGGCCTGCTCGCCACCCCCACCCACGCCAACGGCACCCTCGACCCGCTCGCCCTGATCGAGCGCCTCGCGGCCCTCGGCGACCGCCCAGCCTGGCACTGGGACCTCACCCAGGCCCTGCTGCGCCTACCCGCCGACACCGACGAGACGGTCGCCGGCAAGGCCGCGGCACTGGGCACCCCGGCGGGGGAGCGGCTCGCCACCTGGCTGCGCGCCGGCGGACTGCCACAACCCGTCACGCGCGCCGTCACCCGCACCCGCCGCCCCCGCCGCAACGGCTACGACTGGGAGTACGACCAGCTACCGCCCAAGCGCATCCTCGTCGAGCTGCGCCCACCCGACGGATACGACGACCCGTACGGGCTGCTGACCGTCGACCCCGCACCGATCGGTGTCGAGCACTCCGCCTGGGCGAACCTGCTGCCGTCGACCCTGCCGGGACACCGGGCAGTCGTCGCCGCGTACGCCCTGCCGATCGTGGCCGCCACCGCGGACATGGACCAACGCGGCGGCACGACCATGCTGCCGCTGCTCGCCGAAACCACCGGCCCCGGCGGACCGGCCCTCGACCTCGCCCTGTCCTACGGCCTCGCGGCCCGCCACGGCACCGACCGGATCGCCGCCCTGGACGCCCTGCTCGCCCTCGCCGCGGCCGGGCAGTTCGACGCCACCGCGACGGGCGGACACCTCGGCCGACTCGTCGCCGGGCAACTGGTGAAGCTGTCCAGGGCACTCGAACCACTACGCGACGCCGCCCAGGCCGGAGCACCGCTGACCGTGTGGCGACTGATCGCCGCCGCACTGCCGTCGGCACTCGCCGCGCCCCAGCCCCCGCGCGGCCTGCCGGACCTGCTGAGCCTCGCGGCCGAGACGGCCAGCACGACCGGCACCCGCATCGACGTGCCCGGCCTGGCCGACGTCGCCGGCCGGGGCGGATCCGGCCGCCTCGTCACCGAGGCCCGACGCCTGCACCGCGCACTCGACACGGTATGACCCGGCACACTGGCGGCGACAGGCCGCCGACCCTGCTGGGCAACCCCGACGACACGTGGCACGATCTCGCAGGTGACCAGCAGAGACGCCGCCGACCAGCACCTACGCGACCTCGCCCGGCTGCGCCGCGTCCGCGACCGCATCGACCGCGAGTACGCACAGCCCCTGGACGTCGAGGCGCTCGCCCGCGGCGCGAACATGTCAGCCGGACACCTCAGCCGCCAGTTCCGCCAGGCGTACGGCGAGTCGCCGTACGCCTACCTCATGACCCGGCGCATCGAACGCGCCATGGCGCTGCTGCGCCGTGGCGACCTCAGCGTCACCGAAGTCTGTTTCGCCGTCGGCTGCTCTTCGCTGGGCACCTTCAGCACCCGCTTCACCGAACTGGTCGGTGTGCCGCCGAGCACCTACCGCGCCCGGACGGCTCACGCGGCGGCGGAGATGCCAGCGTGCATCGCGAAACAGGTGACCAGACCGATCAGGAATCGAGAAGCACGCGCCAGGCAGCCGCAACTAGCCTGACCGGCATGGACATCACCATTCACTACGCCTTCCTCCCGCACACCGACGCCGACGCCGCCCTGACCTTCTACCGCGACACCCTCGGCTTCGAGGTCCGCAACGACGTCGGATACGACGGCATGCGCTGGCTCACCGTCGGCCCCGCCAACCAGCCCGGCACGTCCATCGTCCTGCACCCGCCGGCCGCCGAACCCGGCATCACCGACGACGAACGCCGCACCATCCTCGAACTCATCGCCAAGGGCAGCTACGGCGCGATCACCCTGGCCACCGACGACCTCGACGGCCTCTTCGAGCGGCTACAGGCCAGCGGCGCCGACGTCGTGCAGGAACCCACCGCCCAGCCCTACGGCGTCCGCGACTGCGCCTTCCGCGACCCCACGGGCAACCTGATCCGCATCAACGAGCTGCACTGAACCCTCGGGCGCACCCAGACACCTAGGAAACCCTCGACGCGGGGACCGCGACGGCGGCCCCGCGCAGCAGATGGAGACACGATGAGCACCGCCACGGGGACGGACACCCAGGCATCCGCCCACATCGCCGACAGCCACGACCTGATCCGCGTGCAGGGCGCGCGCGTGAACAACCTCAAGGACGTCAGCGTCGACATCCCGAAACGCCGCCTCACGGTCTTCACCGGCGTCTCCGGCTCGGGCAAGAGCTCACTCGTGTTCGGCACCATCGCCGCCGAGTCACAGCGGATGATCAACGAAACCTACAGCGCATTCCTGCAGGGCTTCATGCCGTCGCTCACCCGACCGGACGTCGACCTGCTCGACGGCCTGACCACGGCGATCATCGTCGACCAGGAACGGATGGGCGCCAACCCCCGCTCCACCGTCGGCACCGCCACCGACGCCAACGCCATGCTGCGCATCCTGTTCAGCCGCCTCGGCCAACCCCACATCGGCTCGCCCAACGCGTACTCCTTCAACATCCCCACCGTCCGCGCCAGCGGCGCGATCACCGTCGAACGCGGCAACAAGACCAAGGCCGAGAAGGCGACGTTCCACCGCCTCGGCGGCATGTGCCCCCGCTGCGAGGGCATGGGCACCGTCAACGACATCGACCTGACCGCCCTCTACGACGCCGGCAAGTCACTCAACGAGGGCGCCCTCACCATCCCCGGCTACAGCATGGACGGCTGGTACGGGCGCATCTTCTGCGGCTGCGGCTACTTCGACCCCGACAAGCCGATCAGCAAGTTCACCAAGAAGGAACTGCACGACCTGCTCCACCGGGAACCCACCAAGATCAAGGTCGACGGCATCAACCTGACGTACGTCGGCATCATCCCGCAGATCCAGAAGTCCTTCCTCGCCAAGGACGTCGACGCCCTCCAGCCCCACATCCGGGCCTTCGTCGAGCGCGCCGTCACCTTCCAGACCTGCCCGAGCTGCGACGGAACCCGACTCAGCCCCGAAGCCCGCGCATCGAAGATCAACGGCAGGAGCATCGCCGACGTCTGCGCCATGCAGATCAGCGACCTGGCCGAGTGGATCCGCGACCTCGACGAACCCTCGGTGGCCCCCCTGCTCAAGGGGCTGCAACACCTCCTCGACTCGTTCACGCAGATCGGCCTGGGCTACCTCTCGCTCGACCGACCCTCCGGCACCCTGTCCGGGGGAGAGGCACAACGCACCAAGATGATCCGCCACCTCGGCTCGTCCCTCACCGACGTCACCTACGTCTTCGACGAACCCACCATCGGCCTGCACCCGCACGACATCGAGCGGATGAACAACCTGCTGCGGCAACTGCGCAACAAGGGCAACACCGTGCTCGTCGTCGAACACAAACCCGAGACCATCATGATCGCCGACCACGTCGTCGACCTCGGCCCCGGCGCCGGCACCCACGGCGGCACGGTCTGCTTCGAAGGCACCGTCGAAGGACTGCGGGGCAGCGACACCGTCACCGGCCGCCACCTCGACGACCGGGCCGCCGTCAAGAAGACCGTACGCACGCCCACCGCCACCCTCGAGATCCGCGGCGCGACCGCGCACAACCTGCGTGACGTCGACGTCGACATCCCACTCGGCGTCCTGTGCGCCGTCACCGGCGTCGCCGGCTCCGGCAAGAGCTCGCTGATCCACGGTTCCGTCGCCGGCCGCGACGGCGTTGTCGTCATCGACCAGGGCGCGATCCGCGGCTCCCGACGCAGCAACCCGGCGACGTACACCGGCCTGCTCGACCCCATCCGCAAGGCGTTCGCCAAGGCCAACGGCGTCAAACCGGCACTGTTCAGCGCCAACTCCGAAGGCGCCTGCCCCACCTGCAACGGCGCCGGCGTCATCTACACCGACCTGGGCGTCATGGCGACCGTCGAGACCACCTGCGAGGAATGCGGCGGCAAGCGGTTCCAGGCGGCCGTCCTGGAGTACACGCTGGGCGGCCGGAACATCGCCGAGGTGCTCGCCATGCCCGTCGCCGAGGCCGAGGAGTTCTTCGGCACCGGCGAGGCGCGTATCCCCGCCGCCCACGCCATCCTGAACCGGCTCGCCGACGTCGGACTGGGCTACCTCAGCCTCGGCCAACCCCTCACCACCCTCTCCGGCGGCGAGCGGCAACGCCTCAAGCTCGCCACCCACATGGCCGAGAAGGGCGGCGTCTACGTCCTCGACGAGCCGACCACCGGCCTGCACCTCGCCGACGTCGAACAACTGCTCGCCCTGCTCGACCGGCTCGTCGAATCCGGCAAGTCGGTCATCGTCATCGAGCACCACCAGGCGGTCATGGCACACGCCGACTGGATCATCGACCTCGGCCCCGGCGCCGGCCACGACGGCGGCCGGATCGTCTTCGAGGGCACCCCCGCCGACCTCGTCGCCAAGCGGTCCACCCTCACCGGCGAACACCTCGCCACCTACGTCGGCACCTGACCAGCGCCGATGCGGACACCGTGGCGGCGTCGGCGCCCGCCACGGTGTCCGCCGGACGCGTGGCGCGCGCCGGGGGAGTACCCGTAGTCACCCCGAGAAGGCGAACCGCACATCCGGAAAAGGCCGGCGCCGGACCGTCGCCCAAACGCCGACGGGCCGGCGCCCGGGTCAGCGGACCTCCGGGGGATGGGTGACCTCGACACGGGCGACGAGCTGCTTGAGCTGCGCGATCTCTTCGGCAAGGGCGGCGACATCGCCACGACGAGCAGGAACTGTCCGTGCTATGCCTGCGGGCGCTGCAGGCCGCCCTCGTCCACGTCGACACCCCCATGGCCCAGGACGTCCTCGCCGACGCGTCAGCGGTTGATCCACCGCTGCATGTGCTGAGGGTAGCGCTCACCTTGAACGACCACCTGGTCGGCGGCGGCGGAGATCTCGCTGAGGTCTGCGGAGGTGAGTTCCACGTCTGCGGCGGCGGTGTTCTCGCGCAGGCGGTGGATCTTCGTGGTGCCGGGGATGGGGACGATCGTGGGGTGCTGGGCGAGCAGCCACGCAACGGCGACCTGCGCGTTGGTGGCGCCCTTGCGTGCGGCGATCGCCGTCAGCAGGTCCACGAGGGCCTGGTTAGCGGCGCGGGCCTGCTCGGTGAACCGGGGCAGGGTGTTGCGCAGGTCGGAGTCGCTGAACGACGTGCTGGTGGTGATCGCGCCGGTGAGGAAGCCCTTCCCCAGAGGACTGAACGGCACGAAGCCGACGCCCAACTCGATCAGGGTGGGCAGGATCTGCTCCTCGGGCTCGCGCCACCACAGGGAGTACTCGCTCTGCAGTGCCGCGACCGGCTGCACGACGTGGGCGCGGCGGATCACCTCCACACCGGCCTCGGACAAGCCGAAGTGCTTCACCTTGCCGGCAGCGATGAGATCCTTCACCGTGCCGGCGACGTCCTCGATCGGCACGTCGGGGTCGACGCGGTGCTGATACAGCAGGTCGATGCAGTCGGTGCCGAGCCGGCGCAACGAGTCCTCGACGGTCGCTCGGATGTGGTCGGGGCGGCTGTTCAGGCCGGTGGACCGGTCGCCGTCGAAGGCGAAGCCGAACTTGGTGGCGATGACGACCTGCTCGCGCACGGGTGCCAGAGCCTCGCCTGCAAGTACCTCGTTGGTGAACGGGCCGTAGATCTGGGCGGTGTCGAAGAAGGTGACACCTTGGTCGACGGCGGCACGGATGAGAGCGATGCCATCCTCGCGGCCGACAGCCGGGCCGTAGCCGTGGCTCAGGCCCATGCAGCCGAGACCGATCGCAGAGACCGTGAGTCCGCTGCTGCCAAGGGTGCGCTGATCCATGGGTTCTCCCTGGAAATTGTGGTGGCTGGGCGTCACAGCAGGCCGATGCGGCGTAGCCATGCCTCGACGGCCGGGCTCGCGTCGGCAACGTCCTCTCCGCGCACGGCGAGTCCTTCGCCGAGGGTCGCTCCTGGACAGGAGACGGCGTAGTCGCGTTCGGTGGTGCCGAGGCCGCTCATCGCGTGCGTGGTCAGCGGGTGGATCGTCTTACCGGTGAAGTCGACGCTTTCGGCGAACGTCGTCATGATCATGGGTGCACGGACGTTCCAGATCGGGCTGCCCAGCAGCACCGTGTCGTACCGGCTGATCGAGGCCAGCGGGTTGGTGATGGCCGGGCGGGCGTTAGACCGCTGTTCCCGCACGTTGCGAGCGACCGTCGGGTCGTAGTCGTCGGGGTAGGGGTCGGCAGCCTCGATGCGGTGCACGTCGCAACCGATCAGCCGGCCGATCGTCTCGGCGACGACCTGGGTGTTGCCGACCGTGAGGCGTCGCCGGCCGCCGTTGAAGTAGTTCTCTCCGGCGCGGGAGAAGTACGCCAGCAGAACGGCCCTGCCGTCGGATACGGGCCGGCTGGGGGCGGCGGCCGGCTCGTTGCCGGCCGGGCCGGAAGGGACGCAGCCACTCATTGTGGCGATCGCGGCGCCAGCAGCACCCGCGATGACGGTACGGCGGGAGATTCGGCCGGGCCGGTCACGCATGCCATCAGTCGACACGGCGGCTGCCGAGCCAGCTGACCATCGCCGGGTCCCGGTGGTCGAAGAACATCGAGGCGCCGGTGTCCAGGGCGGCGATCCGGGTCATCTCGTCGTCGGTCAGGTCGAAGTCGAAGACGTCGAGGTTCTGCGCCATCCGCTCCGGGCGCACGGACTTCGGGATGACGACGACGTCGCGCTGGATCAGCCAACGCAGGACGACCTGGGCGACGGACTTGCCATGCGCGACCCCGATCTCGGTGAGGACCGGGTTGGTGAACAGGTCGTTCTTGCCCTCGGCGAACGGACCCCAGGACTCGATCTGCACCCCGTGCTCGCGCATGAGCTGTTGGTCGGCGACGCGCTGGTGGAACGGGTGCGTCTCGATCTGATCGACCGCCGGTACGACATCGTTGTGGACGATCAGGTCGACAAGCCGGTCGGGGTGGAAGTTCGAGACGCCGATCGCCTTGATCAGCCCCTCGCCGTACAGATCCTGCATGGCGTGCCAGGAGCTGTAGTAGTCACCGAGCGGCTGGTGGATCAGGTACAGGTCCAGGTAATCCAGCCCGAGATTCCGCAGAGACTTGTCGAACTCGCGCTTGGCGGTGTCCTTGCCGGTGTGCTGGATCCACATCTTCGTGGTGATGAACAGCTCGTCGCGGGGGATACCGCTCCTGGCAATGGCCCGGCCGACGGCTTCCTCGTTGCCGTAGGAGGCGGCGGTGTCGATCAACCGGTAGCCGGCGACGAGGGCGTCGGTGACGACCTGTTCGGTCTGCTCGTCGGGCACCTGGTAGACGCCGAAGCCGAGGATCGGCATCTCGACGCCGTTGTTGAGCATGACGACGCGATTCTGTACGGACACGATCACGATCCTTCGCTGTGGGAGGGGCCGACCGCCTGAACGGCCGGTGCCAGTCTCAGTGAATTCCGTTCGCTGAGCCCACGAAACCCGCTTTTCTGCGCGCGAGGCAGTGACTGTCATGACCGGTAACGCCAGACCCTCCCTCAGCCCGCGACCACGGCCCTACGGTCGAGGCGTGGACAACCGCAACGAGGTACGCGACTTCCTCACCACCCGCCGTGAGCGACTCACTCCCGAGCAGGCCGGCGTGCCATTGTTCGGTGGCAAGCGACGGGTGAAAGGGCTGCGCCGCGAGGAGGTTGCGATGCTCGCCGGGATGAGCACCGACTACTACACCCGCCTGGAACGCGGCAACCTGACCGGCGTCAGCGCGTCGGTGCTTGAGTCTCTCGCCCGCGCTCTGCACCTCGACGAGGCCGAACGCGCGCACCTGCTCGACCTGGCCGACGCGGCGAACACCTCCGACCGCGCCGCCGGCCGGCCGAGGCGCGCGCTGAACCGTACCGGTGTCCGTGTTGGGGTGCAGCGCATTCTAGACACCATCAACGCCCCGGCCTATGCCCGCAATGGGCGGATGGACATCCTGGCCGTCAACCGGCTCGGTCGAGCTCTGTTTGCCGGCGCCTACGGCGCCGGCTTCAACCTGGCCCGCTACCTGTTCCTCGATACACGCTCGCAGGGCTTCTACCGCGACTGGCCCACGGTCGCCCGAGACTGCGCCGCCGCCTTACGCACCGAAGCTGGCCGCAACCCCTACGACCGAGGCCTCACCGACCTGGTCGGCGAACTCAGCACCCGCAGCGAGCAATTCCGCACGTGGTGGGCCACTCACAACGTGAAACTGCATCACACGGCGACCAAGATGATGCACCACCCGGTCGCAGGGGACCTGGAACTCACCGGCGAGGCCCTGCACCTGCCGGGGGACTCGGGCTTGACGATCATCACGTACACCTTCGAGCCCGCCAGCCCCACCGAGCAGGCCCTCACCTTCCTTGCCGGTTGGAGCCCGCAGGAAGCAGCCACGGACACCCGCTGACGAGCGTTCGGCGAAACGCCCAGGGCGGAGAAGCAATCCGGCCGCGACACCGACCGGCCCGAGCCGAAATACCGTGTCCGCTCGACGCCACGCTAGATCGCCGCCGTTTGCGGCTGGTGACACGTTTCTTGCCGGCACCCCAAGTGCGCCGCGGCCGGCCCACCATCCGCGCCGGCCGTGAAGGCCTCTCGCCTTCGTCATCGCGGGGGAGCGTGCCCGGGCAGGGCCGAACAGCCACGACGACGAAGCACCTCCGGTGGCGCGCCCCGCCGTGATCATCGCGGACCGAGAGGGAACCCCAGGGCCGGTCACCGACGTGTCGCCTGGCGCCCGGGGTGGCGGCCCGCACAGGCCGGTGACGGTGCGGCCGACCCGCGACAGCGGCTTAGGTCTGGCTGAACGTCAGGGTGACCGCACCGGTTGAGGACGACATCGCCGGTCGAAGCCGCGCCAACCGGTCACGGCCGTTGGCGTGCAGCCCGCGCTGCCAACGTGCGCGCGGTTGCGCAGGCGTCCGAGCGCCTGTTCTCACCGATTCGATAATGTACATTATGTCAAGTAAGCCGGATCGGGCCCTCCCTCGGCTCGGTCCGACGGCAGGTCGGCGAGGCGCCACAGGTGCGCCTCCACCAGCGCCACACGCACCTGCACCGGCGCGGGCGGCACCGCGATCAGGTGGTGCCCGTGCGCCCGGTAGACCTTCTCGTGCACGCGGGCGAACGCCAGCGACTCGGCGTAGCCGATCCGGCGGGTGGCACTCGGTGTCACGAAGCCCAGCGGCTCGACCAGGAACACCTGCCGCTGGTAGGCGCCGTCGCGCAGCACCCGCCGCACCTCCTCGGTGAGCAAGCGCCCCGGCGGGCGTCCCAGATATTGCGCGAGGGCCAACGTGCACAGCGGCGACCGGTCGTGGACCTGCACCGACCCGTACGCCCCGGGCGCCTCGCGGCGCTCCCGCTGGAGCCGCGCGACGGCGTCGACGAACCCGGCCTCCCGCCACGGTTCGGCGACGCCCCGCCCCTGCTGGGCCGCGATGACGTCGGTGGCCGCCTCGGCGACGACGTCCCACCCGCGCCGACGCAGCGCGTCGGCGAGTGTCGTCTTGCCCGCCCCCGGCGCACCCGTCAGTACGTACCGCCGCATGCTCTCCCCCTCTCCCGCCGTTGCCGGCGAACCCGAAAATGCTGCATAATATCCCTTATGCATGACAAACAGGACGAATCGGTACGGCAGCTCGTCGAGGAGTTCCTGACAGCCCGCGCGACCCGCAAGCCCTCCCCCCACACACTGGAGGCGTACCGGCGGGACCTGCGCGCCGTCGCCGAACTGGCGGCCGAGGAGAGCACCCCTCCCCTCCCCCTCGACTCGCTGCCCGTCGCCGCCCTCACCGCCCGCGTCATGCGCGCGGCATTCGCCCGGTTCGCCACTCCCCGCGCGGCCGCGTCGGTGCACCGGGCGTGGTCCACCTGGAACAGTTTCTTCTCCTTCCTGGTCGCCGACGGGGTGGTCGCCGGCAACCCGATGCCGGCGGTCGGTCGTCCCCGGGCACCTCTCCCCCAGCCCAAGCCGCTGCGCGGCGCGGACACCCCCGAGCAGCTGCTCGCCTCGGTGGCCCGGCAGGAGGGCCGGCAGCGCGACCCGTGGCCGGAGCGCGACCTGGCGGTGCTGGCGTTGGCGCTCTGCGCGGGGTTGCGGCTGTCGGAGCTGCTGGCGCTGCGGGTGGGATCGTTGACGGGCCGTGCGGGCGAGCGGCGGGTCGACGTGGCCGGCAAGGGCGGGCGGCCGAGGGTGGTGCCGATCGAGCCGGAGCTGGACGGGGTCCTGGCGGGCTACCTGGACAGCCGGGTGCGGCGGTTCGGGTCGCGTACGGTGCGGCCGGACGCGCCGCTGCTGGTGGACCGGCAGGGTGAGCCGCTGCGCCGGGGCGGGCTGCAGTATCTGGTGGAGTCCTGCTACCGGCGGGCGGGCATCACCGACCGGGTGCCGCGGGGGGCGCGATTGCACGCGTTGCGGCACACCTTCGCGACGCGGTTGGCGGAGGACGGAGCGAGCGCGGCGGAGATCATGCGGTTGCTGGGTCACGCGTCGTTGGCGTCGTCGCAGACGTACATCGAGGTGACGGCCGGGCAGCAGCGCGCCGCGGTGCGGTCCAACCGTACCAATCGGGCGTTGGCGGGGTTGGTGGCGGCGGAGGGCGACGCGCGGTCGTGAGGCGGTACGCGGCGGGCGTCGCGGAGCGCGGTGCCCGGCCGGCGGGCTCGTCGGAGCGCGCGCCCATGGCCCGTGCGGGTGTCGGGCGTGGCCGCCGAGGGGCGGTCGGCCCGGCGTCGGGGACCCCGACGCCGGGCCGGGGACGGTCAGGCGTGGCCGGTGGCGCGGCGGGCGGCGTCGAGGGCGTTGCGGAAGAGCATGGCGACGGTGGTGGGGCCGACGCCGCCGACGCGGGGGGTGATGGCGCCGGCGACGTCGGCGCAGGTTTCGGCGACGTCGGGTAGGAGGCGTCGGCCTTCGTAGCGGACGCCGCCGCCGATGACGACGGCGCCGGGGCGGACGTGTTCGGGTTGGATGATTCCGGGGACGCCGGCGGCGGCGATGAGGATGTCGGCGCGTCGGGTGTGGGTGGCCCAGTCGGGGACGCCGGTGTGCACGACGGTGACGGCGGCGTTGGCGGTGGGTCGTTTCTGGGTGAGCAGCAGGGCGAGGGGGCGGCCGAGGGTGGCGCCGCGGCCGAGGATGACGACGTTGCGGCCGGCGACGGGGATGTCGTGGAAGGCGAGCAGGGCTTCGATGCCGGCGGGTGTGCAGGGCAGGGGTCCGGGCAGGCCGAGGGCGAGGCGTCCCATGTTGAGGGGGTGCATGCCGTCGACGTCGAGGTCGGGGTCCATGGTCTGCAGGGCGCGGTCGTAGTCGAGGTGTGCGGGGATGGGGTGCTGGATGAGCAGTCCGTGCACGTCGGGTGCGGTGTTGAAGTCGGCGATTGCGTGGTGCAGGTCGGCCTGGGTGGCGGTGGCGGGCAGGTGTACGTGGGGTGAGGCGAAGCCGAGTTCGCTGGCCTGGCGTTGCTTGATGCGGATGTAGCCGGCGCTGGCGTCGTCGTCGCCGACGAGGATGGTGGCGAGGCCGGGGGTGGTGCCTGCGGCGCGCAGTGCGGTGACGCCGGCGGCGACGTCGGTGAGGATGTGGTCGGCGACGGGGGTGCCGGGCAGGAGTCGGGCGGTGGGCATGGTGCTCCTCTGCCGGCGGGGCCCAGGCGGTCGACCTCCGCGCGTGGAGCTCCCCGATGGTTTGGTGCCCATCCTCTGGCCGCCAGTTGCGTCTGGGGTCAGCTTGCCACAGGGGGTCGGGTGTGGCGTGTCCCGGTGGTGGCTGCCGCGTCGGCGTACTGACTGTGGGTGTCCCGTTGGTCACTGGTTCGGGCTACCCTGTCGGCCTGTCCGTGTCGGGCGCTCGCCCGGGTGTCGTGAGTGGAGGCCGTGGTGCCGGTGCAGGTCGGCGGGGATGGTGTGGTGTCGGGTCCGCGGTTGGGGGTGGAGGAGGAGTTCCTGCTGGTCGATCCGGTGAGTCGGGGTGTGGTGCCGGGTGCGGGGGCGGTGGTGGATCGGGCCGTGGCGCGGTTGGGTTCGCGGGTGTCGGGTGAGATCACGACGTTGCACGTGGAGACAAGGACGGATCCGACGGCGTCGGTGCGGGGGTTGTTGGAGCAGTTGGTGGAGGCTCGTCGGGTGGTGGCGGAGTGCGCGGCGGTCGACGGGTTGCGGATCGTGGCGACCGGTACGCCGGTGTTGCCGGGTGCGACGGCGCCGCCGGTGACGCGGGGGCCGCGGCAGGATCGGGGTACGGCGACGTTCCGGGGGTTGCACGACGAGTTGGCGATCTGTGCGTTGCACGTGCACGTGGAGTTGCCGGATCGGGAGCGGGCGTTGCTGGTGAGCAATCATCTGCGGGCGTATCTGCCGTTGTTGATCGCGTTGACGGCGAATTCGCCGTTCTGGGAGGGGCGGGATTCGGGTTATGCGGGTTGGCGGTCGATGATCTGGTCGCGGTGGCCGGTGGCGGGGCCGCCGCCGCGGTTCACGTCGGTGGCTCACTACGAGCGGGTGGTGGAGATGTTGTCGGCGGCGGGGGCGGTGGTGGATCCGGGGACGTTGTTCTGGGACATCCGGCCGTCGGTGACGCATCCGACGTTGGAGGTGCGGGTATCGGACGTGCCGGTGTCGGCGCAGGAGTCGGCGTTGGTGGCGGCGTTGGTGCGGGCGTTGGTGGTGCGGGGGTTGGAGGCGGTGGATCGGGGTGATCACGGTCCGGAGGTTGCCGGTGAGTGGTTGCGGGCGGCGTACTGGCGGGCGGCGCGGGACGGTCTGGAAGGTGCGCTGCTGGAGGTCGGTACGGGCCGGTTGCGCCCGGCGCGGGAGGTGTTGGGTGAGATGGTCGCCTGGTTGGCGCCGGTGTTGCGGGCGGGTGGGGACGAGGAGCTGGTGCGGGGGTGGTTGGGGCGGTTGCTGGCGGTGGGCAGTGGTGCGGTGCGGCAGCGGGAGGCGGCAGCTCGTCGGGGTCGGCTCACGGACGTGGTGGATTTCCTGGTCGCGGAGACGGCGGTGGACGCGCGGCAGCCGGCGTAGCCGCGTCGTGGTGGCGGATGCCCCTGCGAATCGCCGTGCGCGACCCGGCCACCACCGACGAGTTCACCGTCGTGGTGGCGGGGATCCTGGGGCCATGGTGGGGTCAGCGCTCGCGGTGTAGTTCCCGGGCGAACCAGGCGCGCAGCGGTGCCACGTGGCGGTCGGGGCGGCGCCATTCGGCGAGCAGGTCTTCGAGCAGGTGGAGTTCGTCGACGAGGGTGTCGCCGTGGTAGCGGCGGATGACGGGGTGGATGAAGGCGCTTTCGGCGGCGCGGTCGGGTTGGGGGTGGCGTTCGATGGCGAAGACGTCGCCGTAGTCGTCGCGGCCCCAGCGGAGGCTGACGGTGTAGTAGTGCGGGTGGTCGTGGAAGCGGGCGCGGACGTGGTCTTCGGGCAGGTCGGTGTAGTGGCGTAGCTGGCCGTGGGGGTCGACGACGAGGGCGTCGCAGAGGAATTCGAACTGGGTCCAGAGGGCGGAGCTCCAGTTGACCCGGTCGAGGACGAGGGTGGTGAGGGTGTCGGGGTCGGGGTCGACGAGGGTGTGTGGCAGGGGTACGCCGTCGTAGCGTTCGCGTAGCAGGGCGGTGAGGGTGCGCAGGTTGTAGCGGAATCCGTCGATGAAGGCGGAGGAGGCCTTCTTGAGGTCGCGGTCCTGGGCGAGGGTGCCGGCGAAGTAGAGGCCGTCGATGTTGGTGGACTGCCAGTCGCCGGTGGTGGTGGGCATGCGGCCGCTGGGGACCATGTCGGGTCGGCAGGTGGGGTCGAAGGGGCTGGTGTCCATGGTGAAGCCGGTGCAGCGCAGGACGGTTTCGTAGTCCATGACGGCGGTTTCGCCGTCGGCGTGGGTGTAGGTGAGGTGCACCTGGTAGCGGTTGTCGAGGGGGCGGATCTCGTCGATGACGCAGTCGAGTACGGAGTGCAGGGTCTTGAACTGGTAGCTGTCGAGGACGGCGCCGTGGTGGCCGCGGACGTCTCCGGGGTGTTTGGTGTTCCAGGCCAGGCGTAGTGGGCGGGGGCTGGCGAGGTGGATCATGGCGGCGTGGCCGAGGATCGCGGAGGCGGTTTCGAACGCGGAGTTGCCCTTGCCGAGGATGAGGACGCGTTGGCCGGCGTAGGCGGCGGGGTCGGTGTGCATGTCCTCGTAGCCGGTGGCGTGTTCGATGCCGCGGATGTCGGGGATGTTGGGTCGGCCCCAGCCGGTGGCGACGATGAGGCAGTGGCAGTGCAGGACGCGGTCGGGGGTGTGGACGAGGAAGCCGTCGTCGAGGCGTTCGATCCGGTTGGCGGGGGTGTCGAAGCGTACGGCGAGTTGGTGGTAGCGCTGGAAGTCGGTGAGGTAGCGCACCATGTCGTCGGCGTGGGGGAAGTATTCGCTGCTGTACTTGGCGAAGGGCAGGTCGGCGGGTTCGTGCAGCAGTGAGTTCCAGTCCCAGCGCAGGCGGATCTCGGGGTCGGTGCTGGTGGTGTGGACCTTGTTGAGGGAGATGAGCCGGCGGTGGCGGGGGAAGTGGCGGAAGAATTCGGCGGGTGCGGGGGCGCGTTCGAGGGTGACGTAGTCGCAGCCGGCCTGTTGGAGGTAGTAGCTGAGTTGGATGCCGGCTGGTCCGGCTCCGATGATGACGTACCGGTGGTGTTCGGTGGTGGGGTCGTGGTGGCTCGTCGGGCCTGGGGTGGGTGCCGTCACGCCAGAGACCTTCGCCGATGTGGCGGGTTGGTGTCAACGCTGGGTGGGGTGACGGTGACGCGACCGCTGGTGAGTGGTGTCGCCTCCCCTGCGGTGTGCGCGGTCAGCCGAGGTCGACCAGGAGGGGGCGGTGGTCGGAGATGGTGGACAGGGGGGTGTGTACGGCGGTGACGGGTGGCAGCTGGTCGAGGCTGTGGCGGTCGGCGAGGATGTGGTCGAGTTGGACGCGGGGTTGCCCGGCGGGGTAGGTGGGGCGGCGGCCGAGGGGGTGCCAGCCGGTGAGGAGTCGGGCGGCGCCGGCGGGCAGGTTGAGGTCGCCGAGGAGGATCCGTGGGGCGGGCAGGGTGCGCAGTGCGCGGACGGTCTGGCGGAGTTGGTGGGCGTTCCAGCCGGGGACGAAGGACAGGTGGGTGGCGGCGACGGTGAGCCGTCCGTGTGGGGTGTCGAGGACGGCGGCGAGGACGACGCGGGGTTCGTCGCGCAGGAGGATGAGTCCGCCGCGGGGGCCGGGGACGTAGACGGGTGAGCGTACGGGGGCGGGGCGCAGTCGGGTGACCTGCCAGGTGTGGACGCGGTGGCGGGTGACGAGGCCGACGCCGTAGCAGGGTTCGCCGTGTCCGTCGTCGTCGTGGGTGAGGGGGCGGAACTGTTCGCCGGGGGTGCCGACGACGGCGGCGGCGAAGCGGTGTTCGCTGGCGTCGAGGGCGCGGGCGGCGATGGCGGTGAGGTCGAGTTTGCCGCTGCGGCTCTGGTCGCGGTCGACTTCCTGTAGGGCGAGGACGTCGGCGTCGAGGGCGGTGACGGCGGCGGTGAGCCGGTCGGGGTCGACGAGTCCGTCGGCGAGGGATCGGCCGTGCAGCAGGTTGAAGGTGGCCAGGCGCACGCTTGCACCCTACGTGGCCGTGGGAGGGTTGCCGGGTGTTGAAGGTGTTGTTGTGCTCGGTGCTGTTGTTCGTGGCGTTGTCGGCGGTGGGTGTGTGGCTGCGTCGGGCGCGGGGTCGGTGACCTGCGGTTCCGGTGAGGCTGGCCACAGGCGGCGTCGTGGGGTGGGTGGTGGTGGGCAGAATGGCGGCCCGTGGATGTGGATCCCCTGTCGTTGACGACCCTGCTCGCCGCGGCCGCGATGGCCGGTTGGATCGACGCCGTGGTGGGTGGTGGTGGTCTGCTGTTGTTGCCGGTGTTGATGGTGGCGGCGCCGGGGATGCCGGTGGCGTCGGCGTTGGCCACGAACAAGTTGACGGCGATCGCGGGTACGACGACGGCGGCGGTGACGTACGCGCGCCGTACGAAGATCGACTGGGCGGTGGCGGGGCCGTCGGCGGTGCTGGCGATGTGTTGCGCCGGGGTGGGTGCGGCGTTGGCGGGGGCGGTGCCGGCGTCGGCGTACCGGCCGGTGGTGCTGGTGGTGCTGGTGTCGGTGGCGGCGTTCGTGGTGTTGCGTCCGCGGTTGGGGGTGGTGGCGCAGCCGCATCGGCGTACCCGGGTGCGGGTGGGTGTGGCGGTCGCGGTGGCGGGGGTGGGTATCGCCCTGTACGACGGGCTGGTGGGTCCGGGTACGGGGACGTTCCTGGTGGTGGCGTTCACGGCGCTGGTGGGGGCGGACTTCGTGCACGGCTCGGCGATGGCGAAGGTCGTGAACGTGGGCACGAACCTGGGGGCGTTGGCGGTGTTCGCGGCGACGGGGCACGTGTGGTGGCTGCTGGGGGCGGCGATGGCGGTGTGCAACATCGCCGGGGCGGCGTTGGGGGCGCGGATGGCGTTGCGGCGTGGCTCGGGTTTCGTGCGGGTGGTGCTGTTGGTGGTGGTGCTGGCGTTGGTCGGCAAGTTGGGCTTCGACCAGTGGGTGGCGGCCTGACGGTCGCCACCCACTGCTCGTCGGTCCCCCGGTGGTCGCCGGGTCAGGCGTGTCGGACGACGTCGGTGTAGTCGAGGCGGGGCAGGCGGGGGAACCAGGCGTTCTCGCCGGGGCGGCCGATGTTGACCACGAGCAGGGTCTTCCAGGTGTTGTCGGCGAAGAACTCGCGGTCGATGGCGGCGGCGTCGAAGCCGGCCATGGGGCCGGCGGCGAGGCCGGCGGCGCGGACGGCGAGCAGGAAGTAGCCGATCTGGAGGGTGGCGTTGAAGCGGGCCATGCGCTCGCGCGCCTCGGGCTTGTCGGCGAGGTCGTCGCGCATCTGGGGCCGGATGGGGAAGACCTGCGGGATGAACTCGTGGAAGTCGGTGTCGGCGGCGAGTACGGCGACCATGGGGGCGCTGGCGGTCTTGGCCTTGTTGCCTTCGCTCATGTGGGCGACCAGGCGGGTGCGGGCGTCGCCGGGGCGCACGTAGAGGATGCGCAGGGGCTGGGTGTTGGCGGCGGTGGGTGGGAACTTGGCGAGTTCGAAGATCGCCTGGAGTTGTTCGTCGGTGACCGGCTCGTCGGTGAAGGTGTTGGCGGTGCGGGCGTCGGTGAACAGCAGCGCCTGGGCCTCGGGGTCCAGGTTGATCAGGGGCGAGTGGACGTCGGTCATCGGGGTGTCTCCATCGAATCGGCGGACTTGCTTCGGCTACGGTAGCAGCTAGCTTTTTACTAGTCCCTTGTTCGGGGGATGTCCGCCGTATCCTGGGGTCATGACGGTCAGGCCACAGGTGGGCGACACGCCCCGCACGTGTGACGGGGGCGTCGCCCGGGCCTTCGCGTTTCTCGGCAAGCGGTGGAACGGCATGCTCCTGAGCACCCTCGCCGACGGGCCGGCCGGCTTCGCCGAGCTGACCCGCGCCCTGCCCGGGATCAGCGAGTCCGTGCTCTCCGACCGGCTGGGCGAGCTTGTGCGGATCGGGCTGGTCAGCCGCAGCGTCCGGCAGGGTCCCCCGGTGGGGGTGAGCTACGAGCTCACCGGGCCGGGCGCGGCACTGCTGCCGGTGCTCGACGCGTTGGGCCGGTGGGCGCACGAGAACCTTCCCGCCGAGCCGGAGGCGGCCACCCCGTCGGGCTGCTGAGCACGCCGGCGTCGGGCGGAGCGCCCCGCGCCGGATGTGTGATCATCGGCGGATGCCGGTACGCGCCGAACACGACCGGACCGTCCTGGCCGCGCTGCTCGGGCGGGACCCGGTGCTGCACGCGTACCAGCTCGGTGACCTGGACGACTTCTTCTGGCCGTACACCTCCTGGTTCCGCCACGACGAGGAGGTGGCGTTGCTCTACCACGGCGCGGACCCGCCCACGTTGCTGGCGTTCGCGGCCCCGCCACGGGTGCACCGGCTGGCGGCGCTGCTGCGCCAGTTGGCGCCGGTGCTGCCGGTCCGCCTGTGGGCGCACCTGTCCCCCGGCCTGGAGCCGGCCCTGGCCGGGATGTTCCGGATGGACGCGGCCGGCCCGCACCACCGGATGGCCCTGACCGACGCGGCGCGGCTGGACACGGTGACCCCGGCGGGATCGGTGCTGGACGCCGACGACCTGCCGGCGCTGCGCCGGCTGTACGACGTGGCCTACCCGGGCAACTGGTTCGACCCGCGGATGCTCGACACCGGCCAGTACGTGGGCGTGCGCGACGGCGGTGAGCTGGTGGCGGTCGCCGGGGTGCACGTGTTCTCCCCCGCGTACCGGGTGGCGGCGCTGGGCAACGTGACCACCCATCCCCGGCTGCGCGGGCGGGGGCTGGCCGGTGCGGTGGTGGCCGCGCTGTGCCGGCGGCTGCGCGAGCACGTCACGCACGTCACGCTCAACGTGAAGGCGGACAACGCGGCGGCGTTGCGGCTCTACGGGCGGCTGGGCTTCACCCGGGTGGCCGACTACGGCGAGTACGCGCTGCGCGCCCACGACAGGTGAGTCACGCCCCCGACGACCAGGGCGTCGGGGGCGTGCAGGGTGCGGGCGGGTCAGCCGCGGCGGCTGGGTGAGTCGAAGCGGCCGGCGCGGATCTCCCGCAGTGCCTTGCGGCGGGTGTCGCCGCGCAGGGTGTCGACGTAGAGGCGGCCGGCGAGGTGGTCGGTCTCGTGTTGCAGGGCCCGGGCGAGGAAACCGCTGCCGGAGATGGTCAGCGGCTCGCCGTGCTGGTCGAAGCCGTGGGCGGTGGCGTGCAGGGCGCGCGTGGTCGGGAAGTAGAGCCCCGGGATGGACAGGCAGCCCTCGTCGTCGTCCTGCAGTTCCTCCGACAGCTCGAGCGTCGGGTTGACCAGGTGGCCGCGGTGGCCGTCGGCGTCGTAGACGAACACCTGGGCGTTGACGCCGATCTGGGGAGCGGCGACGCCGGCGCGGCCGGGGGCGCCGAGCAGGGTGTCCATCAGGTCGGTGACCAGGGCGCGCAGTTCGGCGTCGAAGCTGGTGACGGGCTCGCTGGGGGTGCGCAGCACGGGGTCACCGATGATCCTGATGGGGCGCATCGTCATGTCGGCCAGGTTATCGCTCGCCGGTCGTGGCGGCGGCGTCCGGGCGGGTGGCGACGAGGACCTCGATGCCGTCGAGGATGCGAGCCAGGCCGAACTCGAAGGCGCCGTGGGGGTTGGCGGCGGCCTGGTACTCCTGGCCGGCGGCGGTGCCGACGCGGGCGGCGAGGGGGTAGCGGCGCGGGTCGAGGGCCTTCTCCAGGTAGGGGGCGTGGGCCTGCCACCACTGCTGCTCGGTCATGCCGGTGCGCACAGCGGCCTGGGCGGCCTCCACGGCGCTGCGCACGGCGCCGTGGACGTAGCCGGAGACGAGGGTGACGACGGCGTCCATCTCCAGGTCGGTCAGGCCGATGCCGTCGACGGCGCGCAGTTCGTACTCGTAGCGGGCGATGACGTTGGGGCCCAGCGGGGGGCGGGTGGTGGCGACCTGCAGCAGCCAGGGGTGGCGCAGGTAGAGCGCCCAGGTCTCGCGGGCGACGTGGGTGAGCCGCTCCCGCCAGCCGCCGGGCACGTCGTCGGGGCGGGCGGTCTCGCCGTAGACGGTGTCGAGCATGACGTCGAGCAGTTCGCCCTTGCCGGGGACGTAGGTGTAGAGGGACATGGTGCCGACGCCGAGGCGTTCGGCGACGCGGCGCATGGACAGGGCGGCGAGGCCCTCGGCGTCGGCCACCTCGATGGCGGCGCGCACGATGCGGTCCACCGACAGGTCGGGCCGGCCCTTGCGGCTGGTGCGTTCGCGGGTACGCCAGAGCAGGGCGAGGCTGCGCGCGGGGTCGCCGGTGCCGCTGTACTCGGTCGTCATCCCGGCACTGTATCGTCCGCCGTACCGTATGCCGTACGGTACGGCGTACGAGTCGAGTGGGTGGAGGGGCGCTGATGCACCACGACGGACCGGCTGTCGAGGCGGAGGGACTGCGCAAGCGCTACGGCGGCACGCAGGCCCTCGCCGGCCTCGACCTGACGGTGCCCGCCGGCACCGTGTGCGGCCTGCTCGGCCCGAACGGGGCGGGCAAGACCACGGCGGTACGGGTGCTGAGCACCCTGCTGCGGCCCGACGCCGGCGCGGCGCGGGTGGCCGGCGCCGACGTGCTGCGCCACCCCGAGCGGGTCCGGGCCCGCATCGGCCTGGTCGGCCAGCACGCCGCGCTCGACGAGGTGCTCAGCGGCCGGCAGAACCTGGTCCTGTTCGGCCGGCTGCACCACCTCGGCGGCGCGCGGGCCCGCGCCCGGGCCACCGACCTGCTCGCCCGCTTCGACCTGACCGACGCCGCCGACCGGCCGGTCGGCACATACTCCGGTGGGATGCGCCGCCGCCTCGACCTCGCGGCGAGCCTGATCCTCAACCCGCCGGTGCTCTTCCTCGACGAGCCCACCACCGGCCTCGACCCGCGCGCCCGGGCCCAGGTGTGGGACGCGGTGCGCCGGCTCGTCGCCGGCGGCACCACCGTGCTGCTGACCACCCAGTACCTGGAGGAGGCCGACCAGCTCGCCCACACCGTCCGGGTCGTCGACGCCGGACGGGTCGTCGCCGACGGCACCCCCGAGCAGCTGAAGACCGCGCTCGGCGGCGACCGCGTCGACGTCGTGCTGACCCGCGCCGACGACCTGGACCGGGCGGTACGCGTCGTCGGCGCCGCCGTCGCCGCGACCCCGCTCGTCGACGCGGCGGGCCTGCGCCTCAGCGTCGCCGTCACCGGGCGGGTGGCCGCGCTGGCCGCCGTGCTGCGGGTCCTCGACGACGCCGGCCTCACCGCCGCCGACGTCGCGGTGCGCCGCCCCACCCTCGACGAGGTGTTCCTGCGGCTCACCGACGGCCACTCCCCCACCACCCGCCCCGACGAGGACAGGGTGGGCGCATGAGCACGACCGGCGTGCACCCCGTGCCGCAGCGCCTGCGCTGGGCCGTCGCCGACACCGTCACCCTCACCGGTCGGGCGCTGGCGCACTGGCGGCGCCAACCCGGGCAGTTCGTCGTCGGGCTGCTCTTCCCGGTGCTGATGGTGCTGATGTTCGGCTACCTGTTCGGCGGCGCGATGAGCGTGCCCGGCGGCGGCGACTACCGGGAGTTCCTGCTGCCCGGCATGTTCGCCATGACGGTGCTCTTCGGCGTCGAGCCGACGTACGCGGCCGTGGCCACCGACACCGCGCGCGGCGTCACCGACCGGTTGCGGTCCCTGCCGATGACGCCCTCGGCGGTGCTCACCGGCCGGGCCGCCGCGGACCTGCTGCACTGCGCCGCCGCTCTGGTCGTCATGCTCGCCTGCGGGGTCGCCGTCGGCTGGCAGTGGCGGGCCGGGGCACCGGCGGCGCTGGCCGCCGTCGGGCTGCTCCTGCTGCTGCGTTTCGCCCTGATCTGGGTCGGCATCCATCTGGCGCTGGTGCTGCGCGCACCCGGGTCGGTGGTGGTGCTGCAGATCCTGGTCTGGCCGGTCGGGTTCACCTCCAACGCGTTCGTCTCCCCCGACACCATGCCCGGCTGGCTCGCCGCCGTCGCCGGGTACAACCCGCTGTCGGCGACCGTCGCGGCCTGCCGGGAACTGTTCGGCAACCCCGGCTGGGGCGGCGAGTCGTTCGCCGCGCAGCACGCCGTCGGGCTCGCCGTGGCCTGGCCGCTGCTGCTGACCGCCGTGTTCGGGCCCCTGGCGGTACGTCGGTACCGCGGGCTCGGCCGGTGACGGAGGCCCGAGCCGGTGGCGTCAGAGCTGCTGGCCGGTCCTGGGGTCGTAGCTCACCTCCACCGCCACCACCTGGTCGGTGGGCAGCACCTCGATCCACTGGTCGAAGACCTCGTACGGGGCCGCCGGGCGGAAGCCGCCGTCGAGCGGGTCGAACCCGGTCTCGAAGACCTTCTCGGCGACGAGGGTGTTGGCGATCTGCGTGTTGTCCTTCTGCAACTTGAGCGCGAGGATGTTCAGGACCTGCCCGACCGTCTTGTTCCGGTACTCCTCGGGATCGCCGTCCTGGAACGGGTAGGGAAGCCCCAGCGCCGCCTGCCCCTCCACGTTGGCCTGCTTGAGCCACTCCAGCGCCGCCTGTTCGCGCCCGGGTCGTACGGGCAGGACCGCCTTGGCCCACGCGGCGTTGAGGAACTCGTTGCGGCGCGCGTCGCCGTCGGCCTGGATCAACCAGCCCAGCGAGCTCCCCGAGGGTGCCGGCTGGGTCTGCTCGGTGATGAGGTAGTTCACCCGCCACTCGTCGGAGACCGTGCCGTCCGGATTCATCGCGTTCGTCTTGTCGGTGTGGGAGTACCAGGTGACCACGGTCCGGTCCGCGAGGACGCTCGGGTCCCGCACCGGGTACTTGCCGAGGCTGGTGTGGGTGGGCGGGGCAGGCGCCGGCGCAGTGGTGGGCGGCGGGGTGACCTCGCGGGGCCGCCAGTAGTCCGGTGCCACGAAGTACAGCATCTCGTCGACGTCGAAGATCTGCCGGAGCAGCTCCGAGCCCAGATACAGGTCCGCGAACAGGTCGAACGGCTTCAGCTTCTGGATCAGGCTCCCGTAGATCGCCTGGCGTTCCTCGGTGCGCAGGTCCTGCGACGGCCGTGGGCGCATGGCGCTGAGCAGACCGAGCCGGTCCCGCACGGCCGAGGCGTACGCGGTGCGTTGCAGCTCCGCCACCTGCGCCTGGTAGGCCTTCAACTCCTCGTTGTACCGGTCGTGGGCGTCGTTGGTCTGCGGTGGGTCCCACGTGACGTCGAAGGTCAGGCTGATCGGGCTGAGGTCGCCCGAGTGGAAGAACTTCGCGAAGACCGCGAAGCCGGTCTGCTCCTGGTTGGTGCGGATCAGGTCGGGCACGAACGCGCGACCCGGTGCGACAGAGACGAGTCGCGCGTCCTTCAGCTTGTAGCCCCGCTCGGGCGGCGACGGAGTGAAGTCGATGCGGGCCACCGCGTGGATGGCGTTGTCGTGGTCGGTGATCCCCTCGGCGTCCGGGGCGGTGTGGTGCACGAATTCCATGTTCGCTTCCGGCGGGTCCTGGGTGGCCCGCACCTTCCGGATGGGGAACGTCCCGGTGAACGCGGTCGTCCTGGCCACGAGCGGCGGTGGCGGCTCCGGCTTCCGCAGGGCGGTGAGGTCCGGCGCCGCGACGATGTGCACCAGATCCCCCAGGCCCAGGTTGCGGCCCGGCCCGGGGAGGTACACCTGCCAGCACAGCCGCCCGCCGATGTGCTGCACCTGCACACCGACCTTGCGCATCTTGCGCCGCAGCTCGTAGTTCACCAGCTTGCCCGTGGTGTTCTGCACGAGGTAGCGGCGGCTCGACAGGTCGGTGCTCTCGGTCACCGTCTTGAACGTCGTCTTGTAGTTCCTCTTGATCTCGCTGGTGACCTTCGCGCTCTGCGTACGGGAGTGCTTGTGGGTCTCCTCCGAGGACCGCTTCACGGTGGCGTTCAGGCTGAAGCTGGCGCTGGCGTCCGCGTGGTAGACGCCGACGTTGGCGCCACCGGAGGCGCTGATGCCCAGCTTCGTGTCGTTGGCGTTGTCCTCCTTGACCGCGTTGGCGATGTCCTCCTGATCCGTCAGGCTCTCCTCGACCTTGCGGGTGGTCTCCTCGAACTGCTCGGCGGTCTTCTCGACCAGGGTGCGCCGCGTGCTGGTCTCGACGAGTTCCACGGTGCCGCCGGGGCTGAGCCACAGGTGCCCGGCGGGCGGACCCAGGAAAGTGTCGAACTCGAAGAAGTACTGCCGGAAGAGGTTCACCAGCCCGACCGGCGAGAGCACCCCACGGATCGGGGCGTCGAAGTGCTCCGCCAGGGCGGTGAGCGCCGCGTCGTCGAGCGTGCTCGCGGCCGCGGCCCTGGAGAACGACTCGTGGCTCAGGTCCACCAGGGCGCGGTCGGTGGCGCCGTGGGCGACGCGCAGGGCGCTCTGCATGCCGAACCAGCCCGCCAGCGGCTGGTAGATGCCGAACAGTTCGCTGGCGTACGGCAGGGTGCCGGCGAAGGCGGTCAGGGGCCGGCCGGTGTGCACCGGCGGGCCGTTGACGGGCGCGGTCAGCACCTGCGCCGGAGCCGGTGTGCCGCCGGGGACGGTGGCGAAGGGCAGCGGAGTCGGCGACTGGCCGGTCACCAGCTTGACCAGCAGCGTCTCGGCGGTGCCGTCGGCGGCCGGAGCGACGAACGAGATGGTCTGCGTGCCCGCCGAGCTGGTGACCCGGCCGGCGTACTGACGCGACGAGCCGGCCTCGCGGACCAGGAACATGTTGGCCAGCGCGGGGGTGTTCGGGAATTCGCTGGGGTCCCGGACGTCCATGTCGCGTGGCAGACCGAGGGCGATCCGTTGGTTGGCCGGGATCTCCCCGGGCGGGTTGGGCTCGATCGTGTAGGACCAGATCCGGTAGCCGGGGTCGGCCCCGGCGAGGGAAGCCTTGCCGCTGAACGTGACGGTGATCGCCATGATGCCCCTTCGGCCGATGCGCGGGGGGTGACGCCAGGATCGTACGATCGGTGACGGGCTCGCATCCTGCCGTAATCGGATGTCCGTCTGTCCTGGTCCCGCCGCAGGCGGCCTAGGGACGCGTCGCGGCCGCCCGGCCGAGTGTGGTCATCGACAGGGCGTGCGAGAACCCGATCCGGGGCATGGTGTGGTGCGGGTCGAGGAACACCGGCAACTGCGGTCCCGAACTGCCGTCCACGTACGGGTTCGACACCCGCAGGTCCGTCCAGCGCGCGTTCTGCAGCAGCCGCGCCCAGAACGCGCCCCGTGCCGGTGGCGTCGGACGGTCGAGGTCGAGGCCGCCGCCGCGCAGGTCCGTCCATACCGGATGGGGGTCCGTCAGCGGGTCGGGCGGGCCGGTGTCCCCCGAGTGGTAACTGCGTACGACCCGGCCCGGGTCGTGGTTGAACCACACCCGCAGCAGGTCGAGGTAGGCGCGCCAACCGCCGGTGCCGCTGTGGTGGCCGTCGAGGTCCCACACCTCGCGAAACGCGCGGGCCCACTCCCGCCGGCCGTCGGTGCCGCCACCCATCGGCACGCCCCAGAGCGTGGAGTTGAGCCCCACCGGGAAGGTGAGGTCGGACATGAGGGCCTTGACCGCACCGATGCCCTGGCTGAAGCCGGCGACCGCCACCTGCCCGACGCCGGGCACCGTGCCGAAGTCACCGGAGTAGAGCGGCGGGAAGATTGTCCGCAGGTTCGGCCCGGCCAGCTCGTGCGCGGTGGCGTCGGGCTTGCGCAGCCCGAGGCTGCTGGTGCGGCACTGCCGGTGCAGGAACACCGCGACCTCACGCAACATCCGCAGCAGCCCCTCGCCGGTCGCGAACGGGCCCCACTGCCCCTGCGGGAACAGCGGCATCACCAGCACCGAGCGGTTGCCCCAGCCCAGCGACTGGAAGGCGAAGAAGGCCTCGTCGAGAAGGTACTTCCGGGCCAGGTTCAGGTACTCCTGCAGTGGCGCCGCCGCGTTGACCAGCCCGTACGGGTACCGGGCGGTGTAGTCGCCGGTGCTGGGGCTGCAGTAGACGACGAAGTCCAGACTCGTCACGGGCTTGGGGTCCGGCAGGTTCGGCGACACCACTGCGACGACGAACTTCGGATCGGACTGCGTCGCGGCGTACTCCAGGAAGTGGAACCGGCTCAACGCCGCGATGTTGACCGTGACCTCGCGTTTCTCGCCGAACCGGTCCCAGCCCGCGTCGCTCTCGGCGGCGGCTGCGGGCTTCAACAGCTCCCGGTTGGCCTGACGGAACGTCAGCGTGTTGTTGTAGTGCCCCGCGTAGGTGTGGATCCTCGGGTTGTTGGGCCAGCCCACGACCCGTGCGGCCCTCGGGTCGCGCCCCCTGCTGGCCATGATCCGCGTGACGTCGGCGTCGGAGAGCGTGACGACGGGCGACGGATCCATCCGCCCGAGCGTCACGGTCATCGTCACGTCGTCGCCGGAGACGACGCGGCGGGCGAGGGAGTTGTCCCATGTGGCGGAGCGCAGGTCTCCGGTGAAGGTCACCCGCTCGGCGACGTACGCCGGATGGCTGACCCGGATCTGCGGCACCGTCGGCTGGTGGGACACGACGGTGCTCCAGCGCCCGGCTGCGTCCGTGGTCCCCTGTCCCCCGTCGAGCACGACGAGCGCGCCGGGCACCGCGCCGAGGTTGGCGTCGACCACGCGGACGGTGAGGGTGATGGCCACCGGCACAGTCTGCAACCGTTGGCCGGTGCACGTCAGGACAGATTGCCGACATCGGGTGCGGAGCCGGCACGCGGGGCCTGCGGGTGGGTCTGCCGCCGTCGCTGTGGCGCGGCCGGCGGCGGGCCGGGGTCCGGGGCGGGTGGCAGGCCCGCGTCGGCGATGCGTTGGCGCAGCGGCCGTCGGCGCATCGCGGCGAGGACCTCGTGCAGCACGTCGGCCAGCGGCACCGTCAGTTCCGTGTCCAGTTCGCGTATCGCGGCGGTCGTCGCCGCCCACTCCGCCTCGATCAGTGGCAGCAGTTCGCGGGTCCGGTCGCTGAGGTGCACGATGCGCTGCCGGGCGTCCGCCCCCGCGGTCAGCTCGACCAGGCCGGCGCGGGCCATCTGCGCGACGGTCTGGCTGGCCGCCGAGTGGGTGACCCCGACCCGGCGGGCCAGGTCGCGGATGGGCAGTGGGCCGTCGGCGACCAGCACCCGCAGCGGTGGCGAGAACCGGGGCCGGTAGTCGGGCAGGCCCCGTTCGGCGTAGACCGTGGCGACGTCGCCGTCGAGCACGTCGAGCACGTGCCGAAGCAGCGTGCCCAGGGCCTCACGTTCAGGTACGGCTGTCACTCCGCTAATGTAACAGCGCTGTTGTATCGATGATCACGAAGGGGACGACGATGGCGCAGCGGTACCCCCCGATCGAGCCGTACGCGCACGGGATGCTCGACGTCGGCGACGGGCAGCTCGTGCACTGGGAAACCTGCGGCAACCCGGACGGCAAACCCGCCGTGGTGCTGCACGGCGGGCCCGGCTCCGGCTGCACGCCCGGCTGGCGGACCCTGTTCGACCCGGCCCGCTACCGGGTGGTCCTGTTCGACCAGCGGGGCTGCGGCCGCAGCACCCCGCACGCCGCCGACCCGGACGTGGGCCTGTCCACCAACACCACCGACCACCTGGTCGCCGACATCGAACTGCTGCGTGAACACCTCGGCGTGGACCGCTGGCTGGTGCTCGGCGCCTCCTGGGGCGCCTCCCTCGCCCTGGCGTACGCGCAGCGGCACCCGCGGCAGGTCAGCGAGCTGGTGCTGTTCAGCGTGACCGCCGGCACCCGACGGGAGATCGAGTGGCTCACCCGGGAGATGGGGCGGATCTTCCCGGCCGAGTGGGCGCGTTTCCGTGACGGCGTGCCGCCGGCCGAGCGCGACGGCGACCTGGCCGACGCGTACGCCCGACTGCTGGCCGACCCGGACCCGGCGGTGCGCGAACGGGCGGCGCGGCAGTGGTGCGACTGGGAGGACACCCACGTCGCCACCGCCCCCGGTCACCGGCCCGACCCCCGCTACGACGACCCGGTGTTCCGGATGCTGCAGGCCCGGCTGGTCACCCACTACTGGCGTAACGGATGCTTCCTGCCGGAGGGGCAACTGCTGCGCGAGGCGGGGCGGCTGGCCGGCATCCCCGGCGTGCTGCTGCACGGCAGGCTCGACATCAGCAGCCCGCCGGAGGTGGCGTGGCAGCTGGCCCAGGCCTGGCCCGACGCCCGGCTGGAACTGCTGGAGACCGCCGGGCACGGATCCGCCAACGGCATGGCGGAGCGGGTCGTGGCGGCGCTGGACGACTTCGCCGAGCGCCGCTAGCCACCCGGGGGTACGGCGCCGGCTACGGCACCATCCAGGACAGCAGAGGCGTCGCCTGCAGCCCGATGAGCACACACATCAGGGCGAGCAGCAGCACGCTCGGGCCGAACATCCGCCGGAACAGGTCGCCCTCGCGGCCGGTGAGTCCGACCGCCGCGGCGGCGATCGTGAGGTTCTGCAGGCTGATCATCTTGCCGAGGGTGCCGCCGGAGGCGTTGGCCGCGGCCAGCAGGACCGGATCGAGGCCGGCCCGCTGCGCCGCGGCCACCTGGAGCGCGCCGAACAGCGAGTTGGACGACGTGTCCGAGCCGGTCAGGGCGACGCCGAGCCAGCCGAGCACCGGCGCCAGCACGGCGAAGAGTCCGCCCGCGCCGGCCATCCAGACGCCCAGCGTGGCGACCTGCCCGGAGGCGTTCATGGTGAACGACAGCGCCAGCAGCCCGACCACCGTCAGCACGGCCCACCGCAGCTCGAACAGGGTGCGCCCGTAGAGCCCGACGGCCTCGCGCGGCGGCACCCGCAGCAGCGCCACCGTGATCAGGCCGGCCACCAGCAGCAGCGACCCGGGGGCCGCGAGCCAGGCGAACCGGAACGTCGTCAGCGGTGACGGGTCACCGGAGGCGGTGACGACGTGCAGTCCGGGCCAGGAGAACGCGAGCGTGCCGGCGTCGAGCAGCCGCTTGACGGCCGGCACCTGGGAGACGGCGAAGACCGCCACGATCGTCGCGTACGGCGCGTACGCCCGCCAGCGCGATCCCGCCGGCGCCAGCGCGTCGGGCTCCGACAGTCCTGCGGCGTCAGGCTCCGACAGCCCGCCGGCGGCGCGCTCCGGCGGCCCGCCGCCGACCGGCACGGCAACCGTCCGCCGCGCCGCGCCACGGCGGACGACGAGCAGCAGGACGCCCGCCCCCGCGAACGCGGCGGTGATGTCGGCGAGGGCGGCCGTCAGCCAGTTCGCCGTGACGAACTGGGCCACCGCGAACGCGCCGCCGCACGCCAGCGCCGGACGCCACAGCTCGCGTACGCCCCGGCGGCCGTCGGCGACGACGAGCAGGACCAGCGGGACGACGACCGCGACCACCGGGACCTGCCGGCCGGCCATCATGCCCAGTTCCGTGGCGGGCAGCCCGGTCACGCCGGCGAGGGTGGTGATCGGCAGGCCGAGGGGTCCGAAGGCGGCCGGCACCGTGTTGCCGACCAGCGCCACGGCGGCCGCCCGCAGCGGGGTGAAGCCGAGGGCCAGCAGCATGACCGTGGTCACGGCGACCGGCGTGCCCTGCCCGGCCAGGGCCTCGAGCAGCGACCCGAAGCAGAACGCGATCACCAGGGCCTGCACGCGGCGGTCGTCGCTGATCCGGGCGAAGCCCTGCCGCAGCGTGTCGAAGTGCCCCGTGTGCACGGTCAGTCGGTGGATCCAGATCGCCGTGCCGAACGTCCAGACGAGCGGGAAGAGGGCGAAGGTGGCGCCCTGACCGGCGGCCAGCAGCGTCTGCGGCAGCGGCATCCCCCACAGCCACCAGGCCAGCACGACCGCCACGCCTAGCGCGCCGAACGCCGCCACCCAGGCCCGCGTACGCACGACTCCGAGCAGCACGAACAGGGTGAGCAGGGGCAGCGCGGCGCAGGCGGCGCTCAGCGCGAGCGACCCACCGACGGGTTGCAGGGGTTGCTGGTACATCGGGACCGCCTTGGCTGCGCACCCCCCTGGCCCGGGTGGCGTGGAGTACGGCCCATCTCACCGGACGCGGCCGGCGCGCGCCTCTTCCAACGTGCGCAGCCCGGCGGATGCGCCGACCGGCCGGTGGGGCCGCGCCGGTCAGCCGCCGGCGAGCGCGGCGCGCACCGGGGCGGCCTTCGCGGCGGCCTCGGCGACCTCGGCGTCGGGATCGCTGCCCCACGTGATGCCCCCACCCGCCCACACGTGCACGCGCTCGACGTCCACGGCGGCGGTGCGGATGGTCAGGCCCAGGTCGATGCGGCCCGGGGCGACCCAGCCGAGCGCGCCCATGCTGGCGCCCCGGCCGACCGGCTCCAGCGCGGCGATGCGGTCGAGGGCGGCGAGCTTCGGAGCGCCGGTGACCGAGCCGCCGGGGCAGACCGCGCGCAGCAGGTCCGCCAGGCCGAGCCCGTCGGCGACCGCCGCGGAGACCGTCGATTCCGCCTGCCACAGGTCGCACCACCGGCGTACGGCGAACAGCTCGTCGACGCGCACGCTGCCGGTGCGGGCGACGCGGGCCAGGTCGTTGCGTTCCAGGTCGACGATCATCACGTGCTCGGCGCGTTCCTTGGCCGAGGCGAGCAGCTCGGCGCGGCCGGCGGCGGTGGCCGGCCGGGTGCCCTTGATCGGCCTGGTGATCAACCGCCCGCCGGTCAGCTCCACCAGGGTCTCGGGGCTGGCGCAGCCGATCGCCCAGCCCGCCCCGGCGAGGGTGCCGCCGTAGCGTGCGCCGGGCAGCGCGGCCAGCCGGCTCAGGGCCGGCAGGGGGTCGCCGGTGTAGCGGGCGGCGGCGTGGCCGACGACGTTGACCTGGTAGACGTCGCCGCGGCCGATCGCCGCGCGGACCGCGGTCACGGCGTCGGCGTGCTGGCGGGGCGTCCAGCTCTCCGCGAAGGTGCCACGCCACCAGGGGGTGGCGGGGCTGGCGGCGCCTGCGCCGGGCGGCGTGCCCGGGCCGTGGCCGTAGACGACCACGGCGACCTCGGGCAGCCCGGTCACGGGGTTGGCGGCGCCGGCCGGCGCGCCGACCAGGGCGGCGCCGGCGGCCGCGGAGACGTAGAGAGCGGCCCCGCACACCCCGGCCGCGTCGTGGCGGCCGGCGGGGCGGGCCAGGTCGTGCAGCGGCAGGCCGTGCGCGGCGAGGAACTCCTCGGCCCGCGCCGCCGGGTCGCCGCCGTCGGCGGGCCGCCACTGCCAGCGGGCCCGCTCGACGAGGGTACGGCGGCAGCCGGCCGGCGCTCCCGGCGCACCGACCGTCAGCCCTGGGAGCGTGTCCACGCCGTCCGGCCCATCTTGCCTCATCCGTTCAGTGGATTTCGGAAAAACGACGCGCATACCTGCTCGATGCCGGCCACTTTCGCTTGGTACTGTGCGTCACTGGTCATGTGAACCATGACACAGTGCCCCCACAGTCCGGAGAACCCGATGTGCCAGCACCAACCCACCTGCCCCTCCGCCGAAGCGACCGACCGGGACGCCGCCCGAGTCCTCGCCTGCTTCCCTGAGCAGGGCTGGAGCCTGCTCTGCAACGGTGTCATCGTCTTCGAGGACACCGGCGAACTCCTCCCCGACGGCAGCAGCATCGCCCCCCACCGCGGCCCCGCCCGACACGCCCTCGTCGCCTGACCCCTGTCACGCTGAGTCACGCCTTTTACACTCGTCGATCCGGGCTGGTCCCCCGGTCGGGACACCCCCCGCCCAGGTCGACGCACCCGCCGGGGCGGCACCACGACCGCCCCGGCGTCACGCGAGGTCAGCCCTCGAACGCCTCCGGCGCCGGGCAGGAACACACCAGGTTCCGGTCGCCGTACGCGCCGTCGATGCGCCGCACCGGCGGCCAGTACTTCCCGGCCCGCTCCACCCCGGCCGGGTACGCGCCCACCGACCGCGGGTACGGGTGCGACCACTCGTCGCCCGACACCATCGCCGCGGTGTGCGGGGCATTGGCGAGAGGATTGTCGCCGGCCGGCCACTCCCCCGAGGCCACCCGGTCGATCTCCGCCCGGATGGCGATCATCGCGTCGCAGAACCGGTCCAGCTCGGCCAGGTCCTCGCTCTCGGTGGGCTCCACCATCAGCGTCCCCGCCACCGGGAACGACATCGTCGGCGCGTGGAACCCGTAGTCGATCAGCCGCTTCGCCACGTCGTCCACGCTCACCCCGGTCGCCTTCGTCAGCGGCCGCAGGTCCAGGATGCACTCGTGCGCCACCAGGCCCTTGTTGCCCGCGTACAGCACCGGGAAGTGCCCGCGCAGCCGCGCCGCCACGTAGTTCGCCGCCAGCACCGCCACGCCGGTGGCCCGCACCAGCCCCGCCGCGCCCATCATCCGCAGGTACGCCCACGGGATCGGCAGGATCCCCGCCGACCCGTACCGCGCCGCCGAGATCGCCGGCCGGCCGTCGACGTGCACGCCCAACGGATCGCCCGGCAGGAACGGCGCCAGGTGCGCCCGCACCGCCACCGGTCCCACCCCGGGACCGCCGCCGCCGTGCGGGATGCAGAACGTCTTGTGCAGGTTCAGGTGCGACACGTCCGCCCCGAACTTCCCCGGCTTGGCGAACCCGACCAGCGCGTTGAGGTTCGCCCCGTCGACGTACACCTGACCGCCGGCGTCGTGGACCTTCGCGCACAGCGACGCGATGCCCGTCTCGTACACCCCGTGCGTCGACGGATACGTCACCATGATCGCCGCGAGGGCGTCCCGATGCTTGTCGATCTTCGCGTCGAGGTCCACCAGGTCGATGTTGCCGCCGTCGTCGCAGCCCACCACGACGACCCGCATGCCCGCCATCACCGCGCTGGCGGCGTTGGTGCCGTGCGCCGACGACGGGATCAGACACACGTCCCGGTGGGCCTCGCCCCGCTGGCGGTGGTACGACCGGATCGCCAGCAGACCCGCCAGCTCACCCTGCGAACCGGCGTTGGGCTGCACGCTGACCGCGTCGTAGCCGGTCACCTCCGCCAGCCACCCCTCCAACTGGGAGATCATCTCCCGGTAGCCGGTGGTCTGCGCGTCCGGCGCCAACGGGTGCACGTGCGCGAACTCCGGCCAGCTCACCGGCTCCATCTCGGTGGTGGCGTTGAGCTTCATCGTGCACGACCCGAGTGGGATCATCCCCCGGTCCAGGGCGTAGTCGAAGTCCGACAGCCGCCGCAGGTAGCGCAGCATCGCCGTCTCCGAGTGGTGACTGCGGAACACCGCGTGGGTGAGGAAGTCCGACGTACGGGCCAGCGCCGCCGGCAACGCGCCCTCGACCGGAGCGTCCGCCACGGCCACCGACCGCCCGGCCACGGTGGCCCCGAACGCGTCGCACACCTTCCGCAGGTGCGCGGGGGTGGTCGTCTCGTCGCAGGACACCCCCACGTGGTCGGCGTCGACCAGCCGCAGGTTGACCCCCCGGGCCGCGGCGTCGGCGACCACCGCCTCGGCGCCGCCGGGCACCCGCACCAGGACGGTGTCGAAGAACGCCTCGTGCACCACCTCGACGCCGTCGACACCCCGCAGCGACGCCGCCAACCGCACCGCCATGCCATGGGTACGGCGGGCGATGCGCCGCAGCCCGTCCGGGCCGTGGTAGACGGCGTACATGCCGGCCATCACCGCCAGCAGCACCTGCGCGGTGCAGATGTTGCTGGTCGCCTTCTCCCGCCGGATGTGCTGCTCCCGGGTCTGCAACGCCAGCCGGTACGCCGGGTTGCCGTCCGCGTCACGCGACACCCCCACCAGCCGGCCCGGCAGCATCCGCTCCAGCCCCGCCCGTACCGCCAGGTAGCCGGCGTGCGGCCCGCCGAAGCCCATCGGCACGCCGAAACGCTGGGTGGTGCCGGCCGCGATGTCGGCGCCGATCTCCCCCGGCGCGCGCAGCAGCGTCAGGGCCAGCAGGTCCGCCGCCACGGTCACCAACGCCCCGACCGCGTGCGCCGCCTCGACCAGAGCCGCCTGGTCACGCACCGCCCCCGACGCCCCCGGGTACTGCAGGTGCAGGCCGAAGAACTCCGCCGGCAACTCGTCGCGCCCGGTGTCGACGATCCGCACGTCGATGCCGAGAGGCTCGGCCCGGCTGGTGATCACCGCGATGGTCTGCGGCAGGGTGTCGGCGTCGACCACGTACACCGCGCTCCTGCTCTTCGACGCGCGGCGCGCGAGCGTCATCGCCTCCGCCGCGGCGGTGCCCTCGTCGAGCATCGACGCGTTCGCGGTGGCCAGCCCCGTCAGGTCCGTGACCATGGTCTGGAAGTTCAGCAGCGCCTCCAGCCGCCCCTGGCTGATCTCCGGCTGGTACGGCGTGTACGCCGTGTACCAGGCCGGGTCCTCCAGCACGTTGCGGCGGATCACCGCCGGGGTGTGCGTGCCGTGGTAGCCCAGACCGATCATCGACACGGCCACCGTGTTGCGGGCCGCCAGGGCCCGCAGCTCCGCGAGGGCGTCGTGCTCGCTGGCCGGCTCCGGCAGGTCCAGGGTGCCGTGCCAGCGGATCACCTCGGGAATCGCCGCGTCCATCAGCTCTTCGACCGAGCCGTAGCCGACGGCCTCCAACATCCGGCGCTCGTCGTCCGGATCCGGGCCGATGTGGCGGGCGGCGAACTGCTCTGCGGTCATGGGCGGCGCTCCCGGGGGCGAGGTCGACAGGTCGGCCTCCCCCTCTGTCGCGCCCGCGAGGCGCTCCACAGTGCCTGCCCACGAGGTCCTTTTGCCTGAGAGGTTCCGGGGAGGATTTGCCCCTTCGGCGCCGCCCGGGATGCTGCTGGGCGGTCTCTCCCACGTGGGTGCTGCCGGCATGGTCAACGCTACCAGCGCCGCACCGCCCACCGGAGGTCGTACCCCCGCCGGCGACGACAGTCGATGACCGGCCGGCCCCGCACCCCCGGCGGACCGCTACCGGCCGACGCCCGCCAGCCCCGCCGCGGCGTCGCCGGCCGTCCGGTCGGCCAACGCCGGCAGCAGCCGCCCCAGCGGCGCGTCGACGGTCAACGCCGCATACCCGTCGCCCCGGGTCGGGCCCTGGTTGACGATCACCACCGGAATGCCCAGCTTCGCCGCGCGCACCACGAACCGGCGACCCGACATCACCGTCAACGACGAACCCAGCACCAGCAGCAGCCGCGCCCGCGCCACCAGCTCGAAACAGCGCGACACCCGGGCCGCCGGCACCGTCTCCCCGAAGAACACCACGTCCGGCTTCAGCATGCCGACCCGGCAGAACGTGCAGTCGACCGTACGGAACCGGGCCACCTCGTCGTCGGCGAGATCCACGTCACCGTCCGGGTTGACCGCCGCGGCCCGCGCGTCGAAGCCCGGGTTCGCCTCCCGCAGCCGCCGGTCCAACTCCTCCCGCGACGTCCGGTTACCGCAGCCCAGGCACACCACCTCGTCGAGGCGGCCGTGCAACTCCACCACCCGCGGGCTGCCCGCGGCCGTGTGCAGCCCGTCCACGTTCTGCGTGATGATCCCCTCGACCAACCCGCCGGCCTGCAGCCGCGCCACCGCCCGGTGCCCCTCGTTCGGGGCCGCCCGCGCGATCACCCGCCACCCCAGGTGGCTGCGCGCCCAGTAGCGCCGCCGCGCCTGCGCGTCGCGCGTGAACGCCTGGTACGTCATCGGGGTGTGCCGCCGCGCCGCGCCGCTGGGCCCCCGGTAGTCCGGGATGCCCGACTCGGTGGACAGGCCCGCCCCGCTCAACACCACGACACCACCGCCGGCCACCAGGCCGGCCAGCGCGTCGACCGTCTCCGTCACCCGTCCATGCTGCCTCAGGCAACCACCCTGCGGCGAACACCCGGGCACCGCCGCCGCCCCGCGGAGGAGCTCGTGAAGATCACCACCGGCCGGTGATCTCTACCGCCGCGCCCGACCCGGGCCCCGCCGACCGGCCCCGCCGTGACGGGACGGCGGCTAGGTTGGCGGTATGCGCGTCGTCATCGCCGGAGGACACGGCAAGATCGCCCAGCTGACCCACCGCGAACTCGCCGGACGCGGCGACACCGCCATCGGGCTGATCCGCAACCCCGACCACTCCGCCGCCCTGCGTGCCGCCGGCGCCCAGCCCGTCGTGGCCGACCTCGAACACGTCGGCGCCGACGAGCTCGCCGCCCACCTCGAGGGCGCCGACGCCGTCCTCTTCGCCGCCGGCGCCGGCCCCGGCAGCGGCGCCGCCCGCAAGGACACCGTCGACCGGGCCGGTGCCGTCCTGCTCGCCGACGCCGCGCAACGCGCCGACGTCCGCCGCTACCTGCTGCTGTCCTCGATGGGAGTGGAAGGCGAACCACCCGCCGGCACCGACGAGGTGTTCGCGGCGTACCTGCGCGCCAAGAAGGCCGCCGAGGACGACCTGACCGGCCGCGACCTCGACTGGACGATCCTGCGACCCGGCCGGCTCACCGACGACGCGCCCACCGGGCGGATCACCCTCACCCGACACGCCCCCGCGGGCGCCGTGACCCGCACCGACGTCGCCCGGGTCCTCGTCGCCCTGCTCCACCACCCGCACAGCGCCGGCGCGATCCTGGAACTCGTCGGCGGCAACACCCCCATCGCCGACGCCGTCGCCGCCGTCGACCAGCACTGACCCGCCGTCCGGCGGGCAGGCGACGCCGCTACTCGCCGAGCACGGCACGCAGTTGCGCGCCGACCGCCCCGGCCGCCTCCGCGTCGGAGCGCAACTGCTCCGACTGCTCCGACAGGTACGCCTGCCACCGGCTCAGGTGCTGCTGCGCCGTCGCCACCGCCGCCACCAACGCCGCCTGCCGGCCCTCCAGCTCCCGCACCTGCCGCCGCAACTCCTCGCCCCCCGCCCCCGCCGGGCCGGCGACACCCCCGGCCAGCACGTGCGCCTCGGCGATGATCTCGTCGGCCTGCCGCCGCGCCTCCGCGATGATCTCCGCGCCCTCCGCGCTGGCCTCACCGATCGTCCGGTTCGCCTCGTCCTGCGCCCGCACCGCCAACTCGATCACCATCGGATCCGGGCCCTGCGCGCCGGTGCTGGGCAACGCGCCGTGGCGCAACATCTCCACCTGCCGCGCCAGGCCCTCGTTCTCCCGCCGCAACCGGTCCACCTCACCACCCAGCAGCGCCAACCGCTCGTCGGCCGACCGGGCCAGGCCCGACACCTCGTCGGCGGACAGCCACCGGCCACCCCGGAACCGGCGCGCCTCCAACGCGCCCACGGCCCGGGTCAGCTCACCGTGCGGATCGGCGACCACCCGGTCGCCGTGGTCGACGCTCATCGCACACCCGTCCAACTGAAGTCGTCCGGCGCGGCGGCGGCAGCGCCCGCCAGCGGCGGATACAGGCAATGGTCGTAACTCTCCATCAGGATCCGCTCCCGCGGCACCCCCGACGCCGTCAACGCGGCAACCGTCGCCCCGGTCATCTCCGGGCTGCCGCACACCAGCACCTCGGTGTCGTGCCACGGACCCAACCGCACCGCGGTCTCACCGGCCGTGCCCACCGCCCCCTGCCACTGCCAGCCGGACTCCACCGTCGGCACGTACCGCAGCCACCCGGACTGCCACGACTGCGCCGACGCGGCCGCCGCCAACTCCCGCAACGCCACGTCGTCGTACAGGTCGTCCGGGGTCCGTCCCCCCACCACCAACGTCGTCGAGCGCCCCGGACCCAGCCGCAACGCCTCCACCACCGCCCGCAGCGGCGCCACCCCGGTGCCCCCCGCCACCAGCAGCAACGGCAGGCCCGGCGACCGGTCGTACGACGACAACGCCGTCCCCACCGGCGAGCCCAGCAGCACCCGGTCACCCTCCCGCAGCCTGCGCACCAGATGCGTGGAGAACCGGCCCGCCGCCCGCACGTGGAACTCGATCGTCCCGTCCGGACGCGGCGCGTTCGCCGGCGACAGATACCGCCACGTCCGCAGCTGCGGCACCTGCACCGGCAGCGACTGCCCCGGCAGGTACTCACACAGGTAGTTCGGACGGACCGTGAACACACACACGTCGGCCCGCCGCCGCTGCACCGCCAGGACCTCCGCCTCCCAGTACGGCGGCGACGTCCGCTCCGCCTCCACCGCCCCGGCCAGCATCAACCGCGCCACCAACTCGTACGCCGCGGCCCACTCGGCGTGCAGCTGCGGCGTCCATCGTGGACCCAGGAACCGCTCCAACGTCGCCAGCAACGCCTGCCCGACCCGGATGTAGTGCCACTCCGCCAACGGCACCGGCCGGCCCTGCCGGTCCTCGCCCTGGAACCGCCGGTGATCGGCGCCCAACCGCTGCGCGAACGCCGTCACCTCCCGCTCGTCGTCCACATGGGTGACGATGTGCCCCAACGCCGCCAGCAACTTGTCCTGCTGGTACTGCATGTTCGTCGGGAACATCGCACGCGTCTCCGGCGCGATCAGGAACAACGTCGCGTAGAAGTACTTCGCCGCCTCCGGCCCGGCCACCGAAAGCTGGGCCCAACTCTGACGCAGCGCCACCACGTCCATGCCTCAGCCCTCCCGCCGACGGGCCACGTCGTGCCGCTGCCGCAGGGACAGCGCCTCGACGCCCGCCGGACCGTACGCACGATCGGTCTGCCACAGGTTCGGGTTCGGCACCCGGGTGTCGTAGTACCGGTGGTGCACCGCGTGCAACGCCGCCCACCCCACACTGCCGTTGAGCCACGACCAGTCGCCGTGCACCGGCCGGCCCGCCCGCTCCTCCTGCGCGCAGAACCGCATGAACAGCTCCGACTCCGTGTGCGGATCCGACACTCGCACCCCCGCCGCACGGAACGAGTGCAGCACCGCCTGGTTGATGACCAGAGCCGCGTGCTCCCGCCACAGGGTGTCCTCCCGCGAGGTGTCCAACCCCAACCCCCGCGCCACCGGCAGCAACTGGTCGTACCGGTCCCCGTCACCCATGTTCCGGGTGCCGACCTCGTCGCCCAGGTAGTGACCGTTGAACGGGGCGCAGCTGTAGTCCACCCCACCCACCCGCAACCGCATGTTGCTGATCACCGGCAGCGCGTGCCAGCGCAACCTCAACTCCTCGAACCACGGGTACGACGGATGCGTCAGGGCGACCTCACGCACGAGCTCCCGCGGCGCCTCCACCAACGTCGGATCCTCGTACGCCGTCTCGAGCACCCACGGCAGCAGATCGAACCGGCCCGGCACCGGCGGCGGATGCCAGCCCAACGCCCGCACCGCGTCCGTCATCGCCACCTGCGCCGGATCACCCAGGATCGACCCGTCATCCATCCGGTGTCCGCAGTAGCGGATCAGCTGGTCGTTCCAGAGCCGCGCCCGCGGACCCACCCCCGGCCGGTCCGGCGCGAACACCGTCATCACCGACTGGATCCGCCCGCCGTTGTCCGCCACCGCCAGATGCCGCGCCAACTCCTCCGCGATGCCCGCGACCGTCGTCACCCCACGGCGGTCGCGGACCCTCAACCCCGCCCACCGGACCCGCCCCACGCAGCGCGCCGACTGCCGCCACGCCACCTTCGCGCCGTGCACCAACTCGTCGCCGGTGTGCCGGTACGTGCCGGTCACCGCGATCTCCTCCCGTACCCGCGCGACCCGGTCCGCCACCCCCGGCAGCCGTCGCTCCTCGTGGTACAGGTGCAGGAACTCCACCGCTTCCGCCGTCACGTCCACCGGCGAGTCGGACGCGTGCGACACGGGACAGCCGCCCGCGTCCCCGGCCCGCACGCCGGCGCGCGCCGACATCGCGCCGGCATCCACGTCGGTCTGCACTTCGCACTCAATCCGATCGTCGGGCAAGCGTCGCCGCCCGCTGCCTGCGTCGTCGCGTGACACCGGCCCGCAACTGCCCGTACCCCGACGGAACAGCGACCCACGTGCGAAACAGGCGCAACGACGCAGACAGGATTGCCATGATCGTCAGAAGTGTCAACAAGCCGACAGGTCAGGACGTGGCGCACGCCACACCGCCGCAGGCCCCCACGCCACCAGCCGATCGGACGGTTCGGTCGTGGACGACGATTGCCGGGCAGCGCTGGTGACGCGAACCAACGACGTGCAGCGAACCCGGCCCGGACCGGGCGGAGCGACCCCGGCGAACCCGGAGCGCGCGGGGCGGATCAGCCGAGCCGCCGACCCCTCAGCCGGCCCGGCGCCGCGCCCGACGCGCCGCCAACTCGTCACCCACCGGCTCCGCCGCCACCTGCGGCTCCACCGACGTCGCCGGCTCAGACGGCAGGTGCGACAGGGAACCCTGGATCTCCTTGAACGCCCCACCGATCGCGATACCGAACACGCCCTGGCCACCCTGCAACAGGTCGACCACCTCCTCCGGCGACCGGCACTCATACACGGTCGTGCCATCGGAGATCAACGTGATGCCCGCCAGGTCCGCCACCCCACGGGAACGCAGCGCCTCGATCGCCTTCCGGATGTTCTGCAACGACACCCCGGCGTCCAGCAGCCGCTTCACCACCTTCAGGACCACCAGGTCCCGGAACGAATACAACCGCTGCGTGCCCGAACCCGAAGCGTCACGCACACTCGGCACCACCAACCCGGTGCGGGCCCAGTAGTCCAACTGCCGGTAGCTGATCCCCACCGCATGGCAGGCCGTCACGCCCCGGTAGCCCACAGCACCGTCACCCTCGGTCGCCCACCCCGGCGGCGCCACACCCGGCTCGTCCAGCTCCGTACCCGGATCGGGATCTCGCGGCTCGTGCATCCGGACAACCTCCCCGCCAGTGCGGTGACACGTCGTTTCCGGGACGTGCACCCCTCGACACGGCAACCCTATAGCCGCCTTCAGGAATTGCCCCGCAGAAGCCGCCGCGACACGCCGCGACACGACAACGAAGATCACCCACAGCACCGGGACATCACCGAACGTGACATCCCGAGGAAGACCGGACTCAGCCGGCGAAGTCCTCCGGACGCACCTGGTCCAGGAACTCGCGGAACTTCTCCACCTCGTCCTCCTGCTCGTCCGGGATCACGATCCCCGCCTCGCTGAGGACCTCCTCCGCACAACGAATCGGCGCACCGACCCGCAACGCCAGGGCGATGGAATCGCTCGGCCGGGCCGACACCCGCACCCCGTCCCCGAGCAACAGATCGGCGTAGAAGACGTTCTCCTTCAACTCGGTGATCTCCACCGCCTGCAAGGGCGCCTTCAACGCCGTCAACACGTCCCGCAGAAGATCGTGGGTCAGCGGCCGGGCCGGCTTGACCCCCTGCTGCTCGTAGGCGATCGCCGTCGCCTCGACCGCACCGATCCAGATCGGCAGATAGCGGTCCCCCTCGACCTCCCTGAGCAGGACGATCGGCTGGTTGCTGGGCAGCTCCACCCGAACTCCGACCACGCTCAGCTCGCGCACCGCCGCCTCCGTGTCGTTGTCACCTACGCCGCACCGCGCCCTTCCCTGCACGGTACACGGACCGCGACACGGCCGTCCCATGCGCTACCCGCACACGCCCGCGCCAGAAAGGGGTTACCCCGGCAAGCCTACGACACGCTTCCCGGGGAAGATCTTTCCGCACGGCCCCCGCCGGATCACCGACCCAACGTCGACCGCAACCCCACCCGCACCAACGCCGCATGCAACTGCTGCGACAGCGCCACCAACTCCCGCGCCGTCTCCGCCGCCCGCGCCCGCGCCGCCGGATCACTCTGCCGCGCCAACGGCGTCAACAACTGCGCGAACAGACCGGCCTCCCGATCCGCCGCCGTACGGAACGCCCGCAGATGCCGCGGCTCCAACCCGTACGCCGCCAGACCCGCCACCGCCCGCGCGATGATCAACGCGTCGTCGTCGTACCAACCCGGCGGATCCGACACCACCACACCGAGGCGCTCCAACTCGCCCAGCGTCGACTCGTCGATCCCGCTGCGCGCCACCAGGTCCAACCGGCCGAGCCGCACCTGCGGCGACCCGACCGGCTCCTCCGGCACCCGCCCCGGAACCTCACCGTCCGGACCCACCGCCACCAACGTCGGCCGCTGCCGACCCGGCGACTCCCCGGACGCGTCCCACTGCGCCAACTGATCACGGATCACCCGCAACGGCAGATACTGGTCCCGCTGCGCGGTCAGCACGAACCGCAACCGCGCCACATCGTCCCAGCTGTACTTCCGGTAACCCGCCGCCGTCCGCTGCGGCTCCACCAGGCCCTCGGCCTCGAGGAACCGCAACTTCGAGATGGTCACGTCCGGGAAATCGACCCGCAGCTGACCCAGCACCTCACCGATACTCATCAGCGGGCGCGCACGGGCCGCCTCGGGCGGCGTGGAGGCCGCAGGCTCGTTCACCCCCGGCCGGCCCCCTCCTCGGGACGCGGACCGGCGATGAACACCACCCGGAACTTGCCGATCTGCACCTCGTCACCATTGCTCAACGTGGCCGCCTCGACCCGCTCCCGGTTCACGTACGTGCCGTTCAGGCTCCCCACGTCCCGCACCGTGAACGTCCCACCGTCACGGTGGAACTCGGCGTGCCGCCGCGACACCGTCACGTCGTCGAGGAAGATGTCACTGTCCGGGTGACGGCCACTGGTCGTCACATCGTGATCCAACAGGAACCGGGCACCCGCATTCGGACCCCGGCGAACCACCAGCAGCGCCATACCCGGCGGCAACGAACCGGACATCCGGCTCGGCACCACATCGGTGTCCGGCCCCTCCAGCACTTCGTCGAGCGAACCGAGATTGAGCGTCGAAGTGACGTCGAGTGGGGGGAACTCGTCGTCTGGGCGCGTCATGGGACCACCTCACGGATCTGTTCGGTCGGCGTCGGGTAATGGCGGGTCTGGCCGCCGGGCAGTGCAACACCCGGCGGCTGGCTCCCCGTGCCCGGAAAGGCAATTCCGCAACGCTGAACTATTTGGTTCTCGGTCGACTGGGCGAGCCTAGCCAGCGCCGAAATGCAGGGCAACCGGACGCGCGGAACACCCGCCACGCCCGAAGGGGACGCACTCAGCTCTCGGTGAGCTCACGATACGCGTCCGCGGACAGCAGACCATCGACCGCCGCCGGATCGTCCGGGGTGATCTCCAGCAACCAACCCGCACCGTACGGATCAGTGTTGATCACCTCAGGGGTGTCGCCGAGCGCCTCGTTGCGCGCCGCCACCGTACCGCTGAGCGGGGCGTAGATCTCCGACACGCTCTTCGTCGACTCGATCTCACCCAACGACTCACCGGCCGCCACCACCACACCCGCATCGGGCAGCTGGACATACACGATGTCACCCAGGGCGTCCTGCGCGAAGTGCGTGATGCCGACCCGGACAGTGCCGCCGCCGTCACCCGCCACCCACTCGTGCTCGGCGGTATACCGCAGATCCTCAGGAATCACCAGACGCGTCCTTCATCCATTGGCGCACCGGAACCCCGGTGCGGGCCGCGCCGGTCAGGAGACCGGACGGGCGTGTTCCAGCTTGATCGGCGCGTGCAGCGCCGAAACCTCGGCAGCCTCACGATCCTCGACGATCAACTTACCGCCGTCACCCGTCACCGACGCCACCACCCCGCCGGGAATGTTCAAGGCCGTGCGCATCGTCGCCGGATCACCGATCACCGTGATCGTGAACGGACCCGTCAACCGACGCCCGTCCACCACCAACGACCCGCCCTCCCCGTCCAGGAAGAACGTCGACGCGATGATCCGCACCGTCGCCCGGTCACCACCGGAGATCTGCATCGCCTCCGCGCCCGCGCCCCGCAACTCCTGCACCGCGTCCAACACCCGCGACGCCGAGATCGGCTTCTCACCCGCCTCGAACCGCACCGACAACCCCGGCCCCGTCGCCGGCAACGTCCCCGCCAGGATCCCCAACTCGTCGGCCCGCCGCGTCGCCTCCTCCAACGCCGCCTGCCGCCCCTGCTGACCCGAACGCAACTGCCGCTGACTCTCCTCCAGCGTCGCGATGTCCTGCCGCAGCCGGACCTCCCGCGAGTTCAGGTCGTACAGGATCCGCACCAGATCCTCCTGCCGCGTCGCCGCCACCGTCGGATCCGTCGACGTCGACTTGAACTGCACCACCAGGGTGAACCCCAGCAACGCCAACAGCGCCGCGATCATCACCCCGGCCGAACTCACCCGCCGCCGCGGCGTCCCGCCACCCCCGGCCGCTGCCGGCGCGGGTGAGGTGGCACCGGCGGCGGCCCGGCTCAGCTCCACCGTCACGCCGTCGTCGGGCTCCACCACCGCCGGCTCCTGCACGGGCGGCTCCACCGGCGGCGCGGACCGCTCCGGCGCCAACGGGCTCAACTCGTCCGGATCCGGCGCGTCCGGCCGCGGATCGGGCTCCCCCGCCGGACCCGACGGCCGCCCCGGACCCGCCGGCTGCGGCCAACCCGTGCCCGTCTCGGTGTGCTCGTCGCTGCTCATCGCCACCAACCTACGCCCGGAACAGGTGCCGACGGATCGCCGCCACGTTCCCGAAGATCCGCACCCCGAGCACGACCACCACGCCGGTGGAGAGCTGACCGCCCACCCCCAACTGGTCACCCAGATACACGATCAGACCCGCCACCAGCACGTTCGAAATGAACGACACCACGAACTGCTTGTCGTCGAAGATCCGGTCGAGCTTCGCCCGCACCCCGCCGAACACCGCGTCCAACGCGGCCACCACCGCGATCGGCAGGTACGGCTGCAACGCCGTGGGAACCGTGGGGTCGAGCCACACGCCGAGGACCACACCGGCGAACAACGCCAGCACCGCGATCATCGACCACCTCCGGAGGGGCTGGGAGACGTCCTCGAACCGGTCGGCCCAGGACTGACGGAACGGTCGGCCCCCGACGGCGACGGCGTCGGGCTCACCGAGGGCTGCGCGTAGCGTAGCCGCGGGTCCGGAGCGGCCGGCAGGGTGAGGTCCTCCGCCTCACGCACCCCGAACGACAACCCGGTGTCCTCGGCCACCTTCCGCATCGTCAACGCGCTGCGGCTGTCCTCGTACCGGTCCCGCATCGACCCCGGACCGATCGCCGACACCTCGTACGGCCCCGTCACCGGCCGGAAGTCCACCAGGATCGCCTGCCCCGCCGAACGGATCGTCGACATCGCCGTCAACCGCTGACCGTTGATCGCGATCGCCTCAGCCCCCGCCGCCCACAGGTCGTTGGCCACACCCTGCAGATCGCTGTAGATCACCCGGGACGGCCCCACGTCCGCGCCCGTCACCGCGTCCTGGTTCTGCGGCGCGTCCGCCAGGCGCACCACCACGCCGTCACCGCGCACCCGCCCCAGGCCGGTGCCCGCCTCCAGGTTGTGCAGCCGCGCCGCCTCCGAGCCACCCAGCGCCGCCGCCCGCTGCCGCGCTACCTCCGCCCGCAGCTCGTCGGCCCGCACCGACAACCGGTCCGTCTCGGTCTCCCGCTGCTTGATCTGCTCGACCAGGCCGGACCGGGCCTGGCTGCGCCCCGGCTCGGCCTCCAGCGTCTGCCGGTACGCCACTGCGAACAGGAAACCCAGCAGCAGCGCCACCACCACGGTGACGGAACGCGCCGACCACCGCCGCCACCTCGGCGAGGGCGTCTGCCGCTCCCGACGCCGGGCCGCCGCGTCGGCGTAGCCGGGATCCAGCGGATTGCGGAACAGCTCGGTGAGGAAGTCCGGGGCGTACACCCGGTCGCCGCGGCCCCGGCCGTCGCCCGGCGTGCCCGTCATGCCGGCGCTCCCCCGGCCCGAACCGCCCTGACCAGCCGGCCGGCCTGCACGACGTAGAGCGCGCCGGCCACCCAGTAGAGCACCAGGCCCCACCAGGCCAGGCCCCAGCCGATCGCCCCGGCGACGGTCGCCGCACCCGGCACCGCCGCGGCGAGCAGCAGGACCGGGAAGGCGGCCAGCAACAGGAAGGTCGCGGTCTTGCCCACGTAGTGCACCGGCGGCGGGCCGTACCCGTGCCGGCGCAGCACCGCCAGCGAACCGAGCAGGAGCAACTCCCGGGCCAGCAGCGCCGCGGTGAACTGCCAGGGAACCACGTCGCGGGCGGTGAACCCGAGCAGGGTGGCGAGGATGTAGAGCCGGTCGGCGAGCGGGTCGAGCAGCTCCCCCAGCCGGCTGACCTGGCGCATCCGGCGTGCGACCCAGCCGTCCACCCAGTCCGTGGTGCCGCCGATGGCCAGGACCACGAGCGCGGCCACGTCGGCGTGCGCGACGAGCAGCAGGTAGAGGAAGAGCGGGACGCCGAGCAACCGGACGAAGCTGATGACGTTCGGCAGCGTGAGGATCCGGTCGCCGACGGCCGATCCGCTCGTGCCGTCGGTGGCCCCCGGGTGCTCTTCCCGAGCCGGCGGACGCGACACCGAACCTCCTCCGCGACACGCTCCGCCGCCCGGCCGAGGACCGGCGGCGCGGAGAACGTGGGCGCTGTCGGGCCGGCTGCCGCCGGCGTCCCCTGCGGTCCCCCGTATACGGGACCTTCGCCTGACATCGGCCCGCGATCGTGACGATCACGGGCCGGTTGCGCTGCCACTATATCGGGCCCTCGGCGCCTCCTCCGGCCTCAGGCGTCCGGGCCCGTCGACGACGGTGTCGTCGGGTGGGGTGCGTCATCCCCCGTAAGGCATCCTAGGACACTAGTGGAGCAGGGGGGAAGGCGCGTACGGCGGGAGACGACCCGTCAGGCGGTGCGGGCCTGGGAGTCCGCCGGCGACTCGGTCGGGGCGGCGGTGGCCGCGCGTTCGAAGGCCATCAACGCCAGCAGCAGCTCGTGCTGCGCCCGACCGGGCATCCGGTCCAGCACGGCCTGCACCGCCCGGTGCCGGTGCTCCTGCAGCTCGCGCAGCAGCGCCTCGGCGGCGGCCGTCGGCATCAGCCGCACCTCCCGCCGGTCGCGGGGATCGGGCACCCGGCGCAGCAGCCCGGTGGCCTCCAACCGGTCGCAGAGCCGGCTCGCCGAGGACGGCACGACGTCCAGCAACTCGGCCAGGCCGTTGACGTTGGTCTCCGGCCGGCCGCTGATCAGCGACAGCACCCGCAGCTGCGTCGGGGAGACGGCCATCTGGTGCCGGGGCACCGCCGAGTCGAGCACACCGACGAGTGCCTCGGCGGCGGCGTCGATCGCCGCGGCGAGATTCGGAGGTCGCTCCACCCGGTGTCCCCTGCGATCGTCCCGCTCGTGCCCTGCCGGTGCGACGACGGCTCTCACCCGTCGCCCCGCCCGGCGGAACCACGCCAGTCCAGGCAGACGACGACCGCGTCGTCGCGCAAATCGGCGTCCGCGTGCCAGGCGTGCAGTTCGCGCATCACCGTACCAACTGCTTCCGCCGGCGGTTGCAGCCGCGTGGACCGCATCGCCCGCGCCATCGTCCGTTCGCCGTACGCGCCGCGGTCACCGGGATCGGCGGCCCACACCCCGTCGCTGACCACGAACAGCCGGTCCCCCGGTTCCAGCGCGAACTCCTGGACGTCGTAGCGGGCCTCGGCGAACATGCCCAGCGGCAGCTGCTGCTCCAGGTCGATGGGCGTCACCGTGCCGCCGCGCACCCGCAGCAGGTGCGGGGAGCCGGCGTCCACCGCCCGCACCCGGCCGGTGACGGTGTCCAGTTCGAGGAGCAGCGTGGCCACGTACCGGCGACCGCGGTGCTGGTAGAAGACCGTGTCGGAGGCCAACTCGGCCTGCTCGACGAGGCTGCCTCCGGAGCGCCGGGCGTTGCGCAGCGCGTTCACGGTGACGGCGGTCAGCAGCGCCGCAGACAGCCCGATGCCGGCGCCGTTGAGCACCGTCACGGTGAGCCGGTCGTCGTCCACGGACCAGTCGAAGTGGTCTCCGCCGACCGTGTACGCCGGTTCCAGCTGGCCGGCGAGGTCGAACGCCGCGTGGCTCACGCCGCGTCCCGGCAGCAGTTCCCACTGCATCTCGGCGGCCATGCTGAGTCGCTCCCGTCGGCGGACCCGGCGGTACCGGTCGGTCTCCCGGTCCGCCGCGCGCAGCACGACGGCCAGCTCGCCGGCGATGTCCGCGGCCCGCTCGACGACGTCCGGTTCGGGCTGGTCGGGCAGCTCGACCAGGAGCACGCCCAGCCGCTCCCCCCACACCGACAGCGGCAGGTAGAGCCGGCACCGGCCCTCGTCGTCGGTGTCGGTCATCGGCTGCTGGCTGCTGAAGCAGCGCTGCGCCGCGTCGTGGCAGGCGAGGAAGCCGCCGCCGGAGAGGTCCGCGTCGAGCACCGGCCAGAGCCCGGTGATCCGGTAGTCGGCGATGAACACGTCCGTTCGCGAGGCGCCCAGGGCGGACCGGATAGCCTGGTCCGCCGCCTCCACCACCTGGTCGGGCGGGGCCGCACGAAGCGCACGCGAGACCTGGCCCGGTGCCTCCAACATGATCATCCTCCGGAAGCTTGCCGTAGGGCAAGCATCATACGGAGCCCCCTCCCCCACCCTCCGGGCGGGCGGGCACACGGCGGGTGCCAGCCGCCGTGGCCTCGCACCCGGCTCGGGGCCCGGCGCGCGGCGCCCACGTCGCCTCGGCCGGCGCCGGCGGCAGTTGGGGGTGCTGCGGGGCAGCGGGGTGCACAGGTCAGGCCAGGTTGCTGCGGCAGCAGCGGGCGCTCAGGCGGCGACTGGTGTTGAGACGACCGGTGGTCAGGTGGCGACCCGGGTGCCGCGGTGACGGCCGGTCAGGACGGCAGGCCGCACACGCGTACCTCGCCGTCCGGAGGCGTCAGCACGCCGGCGGGTGGACGGCGACCCCGCCGTGGAAGGCGTCGGGCACCTGCGCGGGCGGGCCGTCCGGCCGCCACCGGGCGATCGGGACGATGCCGTCCTCGGTGGGCGTCCAGCGGCCCAGCAGCGGCACGAACGCGGCCGGCGGGCGCATCCGGAACGCCGGGCCCATCATCGCGAGGGCCGCCGGGAAGCCGGCCAGCTCCTCCGTGTCGAAGTCGACGGCGAGCAGGCTGCCCGGCGCGGTGGCACCGTAGAGCTCGTCGAGGGTGCGGGCCAGCGTCTCGTCGTCGAGGAACGCGGCCAGACCGAGGAAGACCACGCCGACCGGTCTCCTCCCCCACCCCGGCACGAACCGGTGCAGCTGGGCGCGGTCGACGGTGCCGATGTCGGTGGCGTCGCCGTAGCCGTAGCCGGCCCGGTCGCTGCCGGCCAGCAGGCGCTGGCCGAGGCGGATGGTGACCGGGTCGACGTCGGTGTAGAGGACGGTGGCGTCCGGGGCGACCTCATGCACGTTGCCCATGGTGGGCACCCCGGCGCCGAAGACGAGGAAGCTGTCGACCCCCCGCGCGGCCATCGCCCGGACCGCCCGGCCGAGAAACGCGCGCAGCTCGCGGAAGACCGGCTCGCACGGCCCGTACGCCTGCTCGAAGTCTCGGGCGGCCGCCACGTCGACCGGGAAGTGGTGCTCCCCGCCGAGCCAGAAATCGATCATCCGCGCGGTGCTCGGCTGGTCCGGCTCAACCATCGACGACGCTCCCTCCCCGGTGGGCGTGGACAGCGTACCCACCGGCCGGCCTGCGCGGTATCGGCCCGCCGACGGGTTCCCGGCCGCGATACTGGCCGGGAAGCGGCGGGAGGTGGGCGGTGAACTCGGCGAACGGCGCGGCGGTGGTCGTCGGCGCGGACGGCTCGGACTCGTCGCTGCGCGCCGTGCGGCTCGCCGCCGTCGAGGCGGCCCGCCGGCACCGGCCACTGCGGATCGTGCACGCCTTCATCTGGCCCCTGCTGCGCGTGCCGGTCGACGCCCCCGCCGCCGGCCCACCCGGCGCCGGCCTGCGGCACCAGGCGGAGCAGGTCGTCGCCGCCGCCACGGACGAGGCCGAGGCGGCGGTGCCCGGGTTGCGGATCTCCGGCGAGATCATCGACGGCGAGGCCGCCGCGGTGCTGCTCGGCGAGTCGCCGGCCGCCGCGATGATCGTGCTCGGCGACCGGGGGCTCGGCGGCTTCTCCGCCCTGGTGGTGGGGTCCGTCGCGGTGCAGGTCGCCGCGTACGCCGACTGTCCCGTGCTGGTCGCCCGGGGCACCGACCACCCCGACGGGGCCGTCGTCGTCGGCGTGGACGGCTCCGAGACGGCCCGGCTCGCCGCGGAGTTCGCCATGGAGGAGGCGTCGGTGCGCGGCGCGGCGCTGGTCGCGTTGCACGCCTACCGGCATCCGACCTCCACCGGGCCCGGGGACATGCGACCACTGGTGTACGACGACACCGAACTGCGTTCCGAGGAGGAGCGGGTGGTCGCCGAGTCGCTGGCAGGGCTCACGGAGCGGTGGCCGGACGTGCCGGTCAGCCGGGAGACCACGCGCGGCCGCCCCACCACCGTGCTCGCCGAGGCGTCCCGGCGGGCCCAGCTGCTAGTGGTCGGCCGGCAGGGACGCGGCGAGCTGACCGGGCTGCTGCTGGGCTCGGTGAGCCAGTCGCTGCTGCACCACGCCGAATGCCCGGTCGCGGTGATCCGCGCGCCGCGCTGAGCCGGGCACCGCGCCGGACCGGTCGCGGGGTTGGTCCCCGCGCAGGCGGGTAGACGAGCGCGGTACGCCAACGGCGACGACGACCGGAGGAGGCAGTGATGCCAGGACCACGGCCGGGCAGCAACGCGTACGACAAGCAGCGGGCGCGCATCCGAAACGCGATCGACGATTCGGGACGACGGGTGCCGGACGACAAGGCCAACGACGTGGCCAACCGGATCCTGCAGTCCGACCGGGGGCAGCGGGGGGTCGTCCGCGGCGAGCGGGTCTACGGCCCCAAGGGCGAGCGCGAACCAGGCGACCCGAGGTGAGGGCCGCGAACCTGGCCGACGGGGCGATCGCCGGCGCGGTCGGCAGCGCCGCCCTGAACATGGTCAGCTACCTCGACATGGTGCTGAGGGCGCGGCCGGCGAGCAGCACCCCGGAGGAGAGTGCCGGGCGGGTCGCCCAGGTGGCGCACGTGGACCTGGGGCCCGAGGACCGGGCGGCGAACCGCCGCTCGGGCCTCGGGCCCCTGCTCGGCTACGGGATCGGCGTGGCGGCGGGCGTCGGGTACGCCCTGCTCACCCGGGGCCGCCGGATGCCGCTGCCGCTGGCCGCCGGGGTCCTCGGCGGTGCCGTGATGACGATGTCCGACGGGTCGATGACCGTGCTGGGCGTGACCGATCCGCGCACGTGGCGTCGGTCGGACTGGCTGGCCGACATCGTGCCGCACCTCGCGTACGGCGTGGCGGCCGCAGCCACCTGGAACCGGCTGCGGCCGCCCGTCTCGGGTCGGGGCTGTTAGCTCTCGTCGTCGGCGACCGGCTCGGTGGCCGGGCCGTACGGCGACACCTGCCCCCGGGGCACCGGGCGGCCCTCGTCGCCGTGCGACGAGCCGCGGTTGCGCGGGTGCCCCGCGGGGTTGGGGCCCTTGCTGTCCTGGCTGGTGGCGCCCTTGTTGTTGCGGCGGAATTCCTCCTGCTGCGGATTCACCACGGGTTTCTCCTTCCGGGGTCCGGCCGTGTCCGACGTCGGTTACCCGTCCGCCCCGGCGGCATACCCGCCGGGGCGGACGGTCGCAGGGGTGGCCGGGCGCAGGGCGGGTACACCCCGAGGATGGGCGACGACCGGAAGGTGGCGCGGGTCCTGCTGGAGCGGCGGGGCCGCACGTACGCCGAGGAGGCGGGCATCACGCTCGCCGACCGGCCCGCCCCGCTCTACCAGCTGCTGGTGCTCGCCACGCTGCTGAGCACCCGGATCCGGGCCCGGGTGGCCGTGGCGGCCGCCCGGGAACTCTTCGCCGCCGGCTACCGGACCCCGCAGGCGATGGAGGCGGCGAGCTGGCAGGACCGGGTCGACGCGCTGGGCCGGGGCCACTACCGCCGCTACGACGAGCGGACCTCGACGATGCTCGGCACCGGCGCCCGGCTGTGCCTGGACCGCTGGCGGGGCGACCTGCGCCGGCTGCACCGCGACGGCGGCGGTGAACCGGCCGGGCTGCGCCGGCTGCTGACCGAGTTCCCCGGCATCGGCCCCACCGGCGCCGACATCTTTTTGCGCGAGGCGCAGGTGGCCTGGGCCGACCTGCGCCCGTACGCCGACCGGCGGGCCCTGGCCGGCGCGAAACGCCTCGGCCTGCCCGGCTCGGCGGACCGGCTGGCCGGGCTGGTCGACCCGGGCGACTTCGGCCGGCTCGCCTCGGCGCTGGTCCGGGTGGCCCTCGGCGAGGAGTCCGCCGGTGAGGTCACCCGCGCCGCCGCCACCTGACCGGGCTACTTGGCCGTCTTGTCGCCCGGCTTCGTCAGGTGCCACACCAGCAGCGCCGCCAGCAGCGCGAGCACGACGAGGCCGCCGGAGACGCCTCGGCCGTCCTCCTCGCTGCGGCCGGTGGTGCCGAAGTAGATCACCGCGAGCCCGGCCAGCACGGTGACGAACGTCCGCATCCCTCGGTCCTTCACGTACCGGACGGTACGTCCTGATCCACGCCATTCGTGGCGGTTCCCGCCGCCGTCACCCGACCGGGTCGGGGCCCGCGGAGAAGCCGCGCAGCCGGACCCGGCGGATCGTGCGGCCGGCCACCTCCACCACCTCGACGGTCAGCCCCGGCAGGTGCACGGTCTCCCCCGGCCCGCTCGGCAGGTGCCCCAGCCCGGCCAGCACCAGCCCGGCCACCGTCGTGTACTCCCGCGACGGCCGGAAATGCAGGCGCACCCCGACGTCGGCCAGGTCGTGCAGCGGGAAGTCGCCGGGCATCAGCAGCGAGCCGTCCGGTTCCCGGGTCACCCCGGTCACGTCCCGGTCGGTCTCGTCGTACAGCTCCCCGACGACCTCCGCCAGCAGGTCCTCCATGGTGATGATGCCGTCGACCCCGCCGTGCTCGTCGACGACGAGGGCGAGCTGCTGGTGGCACAGCCGCAGTTCACGCAGCGCGTCGGAGACCGGCAGGGTGCCGGGCAGCAGCAGCGGCGGACGGGCCCGGTCGGCGACCGTCGCCGCGTCCGCCCCGACGAGTTCGCGGATGTGCACCACGCCCCGCACCGCGTCGAGCCCACCCGGCCCCACGACCGGGGCGCGGGAGCGGCCGGCTGCGGCGAGCCGGCGCAGCCCGTCGGCCGCGGGCATCGTCTCGGGGAGCACCGTCACGTCCAGCCGGGGCACCAGGATGTCCCGCAGCGTCCGGCCGGCGATGTCGAACGCGCCGGTGAGGATCTCCCGCTGCTGTGCCGACAGGCCCCGCTGGCTGACCAGGATCTCCCGCAGCTCGTCCTCGGTCATCTCCGTACGGCTGGCGCGGGGGTCCCCGCCGGCGAGCCGCACCACCACGTCGGTGGCCTTGCTGAGCAGCCAGACCGCCGGCCGCGACAGCCGGGCCAGCAGGTCCAGCGGCCCGGCGCTGACCAGCCCCCAGCGTTCCGCGCGCTGCATCGCCAGCCGCTTGGGGGCCAGTTCGCCGACGACCAGGGTGACGAACGTCAGCAGCACGGTGACCAGGACGACCGCCGCCCCGCGCGCGGCCCCGCCCAGGAAGCCCAGCGGCCCGACCAGTGGCTCGGACAGGGACACCGCGGCGGCGGCGGAGGCGAGGAACCCGGCCAGGGTGATGCCGAGCTGGATGGTCGCCAGGTACCGGTTGGGGTCGCGGACCAGCCGGGCCAGCCGCTCCCCCGACCGGCTGCGCCGGCCCAACTGCCGCACCTGCCCCTCGCGCAGCGTCACCAGCGCCATCTCGCTGCCCGACAGGGCCGCGTTGACCAGCACCAGCACCGCCACCAGCGCGAGCTGACCGAGCTGCGCCCCCATGTCAGTCGACCTCCAGGTCGTCGAGGGAGATCTTGTGCGTCATCAGCCACCGGGCCAGCGCCGACATCCCGAACAGCCACAGCGGCGCGGACTCGGTGGTGCCGTTGGTGGCGAAGATCGCGAAACGCAGGTCCGGCGCCCGGTACGCCTCGATCCGCCACTTGTGCTGCCTGTCCCGCCAGACCGCGGAAGGGTCCATGGCGCCACGCTAGGCGACCGCCGACCTCGCCGGGGCGGCTTCAGGACCGGGCCGTCACCACGACCCGCGCGTCGTCGGGCAGCCGGCGGGTGGCGCCGCGACGGTCCAGCAGCTCCAGCAGCGGCACCGCGACCCGGCGGGTGGTGTCCAGCGCCCGCCGCGCGGCGCTGAGCGTGAACGGCTGGGGCAGCCCGGCCAGCACCCGCACGGCGTCGTCGGCCGCGCCGGGCAGCAGCACCACGTTCTCGGCGAGGCGCAGCAGCGCCCCCGCGCGTACGGCCGCGCCGATCTCCCGGGGACCCAGCCCCAGGTCGGCGAGGTGCTCGACCTCGGGGGCGCGGAACGGGCGGTCGGCGTACTCGGCGCGGACCCGGGCCACGGCCCGGGCCACCGGTTCCGGCAGCGCGTCGACCGCCGACGCGGTGACCCGGCCGGCGCGCAGCCGCAGCGGCGGCCGGACCAGCGCCTCGACCAGCGCCCGCTCGGGCAGGTCCAGGCGCTGGCGCAGCAGCTCGACCGGCGCGCCCGCCTCCAGCGGGTGCTCCCGGGCGTGCCGGGCGACCTCCTCGACCAGCCGGGTGCCGAGGCCCCGCCAGTGCTCCGGGTCGGCCAGCCAGTCGCCGGCGACCGGCCGGCCGGTGGCCTCGACGCCCATGCGGATCAGGTCGGCGGCCCGGGCCAGCCGCCGCCGGCGCAGCTCGCCGGCCAGCTCGGGGCGGCCGTCCACCGTCGCCAGCACCGCCGCGCGGGCGACGGCCGCGCCCCGACGGGTCAGCGGCGGCGGAGCCACGTCCAGCACGGTCACCCCGCCCGCGACGTGGTGCCGGCCCGGGTCGCGCAGCAGCGCCCGGTCCCCGACCAGCAGCGGCAGCGGCCGGGCCAGCCGCAGCCGGGCCGTGTCCGGGCCGAGCGGCCGGACCCGGGCCGGCACCGCCGCCGCGCCGATGTGCAGGGTCAGGGTGGCCGGCAGCTCCCCGGCCGGGTCGCCGGCCAGCCGCACGTCCAGCAGGTCCGTGCGGTGGAACCGGCCGGGGGTGAGCAGCGCGTCGCCGCGCCCCAGGCGGTCCCGGGGCGTGCCGCGCAGGTTCACCGCCACCCGGGCGACCGGGGCGACCTCGGGCCGGGCCACGCCGAGGGAGTGCAGGCCGCGTACCCGCACCGTCTCCGCGCTGCCGGCCAGCTCCAACTCGTCGCCCACCCGGAGCCGACCGGCGCCGAGCGTGCCGGTCACCACCGTGCCGGCGCCGCGGACGGTGAAGGCGCGGTCCACCCACAGCCGCACCGGGGCGTCGGCCCGCGGGGCGGGCAGCCGGGCGGCGAGCCGGTCCAGCGCCGCGCGCAGCTGCGGCAGCCCGGCGCCGGTCACCGCGCTCACCGCCACCGCGTCCACCGCGCCGAGGGAGGTGGCGGCCAGCTCCGCCCGGGCCCGGGTCGTCGCCGGCCCCGGATCCGCCAGGTCCGCGCGGGTCACCACCAGCAGGCCGTACGCCACCCCGAGCGCGTCCAGTGCCGCCAGGTGCTCGGCCGACTGCGGCATCCAGCCCTCGTCGGCGGCGACGACGACCAGCGCGGCGGGCACCGGGCCGACGCCGGCGAGCATGTTCGGCACGAACCGCTCGTGCCCCGGCACGTCGACGAACGCCACCGTCGCGCCCGAGGGCAGGGTGCTCCAGGCGAAGCCGAGGTCGATGGTCATGCCCCGGCGGCGTTCCTCGGCCCACCGGTCGGGTTCCATCCCGGTCAGCGCCCGGACCAGTGTCGACTTGCCGTGGTCGACGTGCCCGGCGGTGGCCACCACGAACACGCCCTCAGCCCTCCCCGGGCACGCGCAGCACGGCGGCGCGCAGCGCCGCGTCGGCGTCGGCGGGCACGCAGCGCAGGTCCAGCAGCAGCCGCCCGCGTACCACCCGGCCCAGCACCGGCGGGTCGCCGAGGCGCAGCGGAGACGCGTACCGCTCGGGCAGGGCGAGCGCCCAGGAGGGCAGCTCGACGCCGGGGGCGCCACCGCCGCCGACGACCGCCCCGGCGGGCACCACCCGTGCTTCGCACCCGTCGGCGGCGAGCGCGGCGCACAGCCGCTCGGTGCGCGCCCGCAACGCGCCCGGGTCGGCGTGCAGCGCGGCCCGGGTGGGGGTCGCCGGATCGGCAAGGGTGGCGGCGAGCGCGGCGAGGGTCAGCTTGTCGACCCGCAACGCCCGGGCGAGGGGGTGCCGGCGCAGCCGTTCGACGAGGTCGGCGGCACCGAGCAGCAGCCCGGCCTGCGGCCCGCCGAGCAGCTTGTCGCCGCTGGCGGTGACCAGCGCCGCCCCGGCCCGCAGGGTGCTGGCGGCGTCCGGCTCGGCGGGCAGCAGCGGATCGGGCGCCAGCAGCCCGGAGCCGATGTCGGCGACCACGGGGACGCCGAGGGTGGCCAGCGCCCGTACGGGCACCGCGGAGGTGAAGCCGGTGACCTGGAAGTTCGACGGGTGCACCTTGAGCACGAAGCCGGTCCGGGGACCGATGGCGGCGGCGTAGTCGTCCAGCGTGCTGCGGTTGGTGGTGCCGACCTCGCGCAGCCGGGCGCCGGTGCTCTCCAGCAGGTCGGGCAGGCGGAACCCGTCGCCGATCTCCACCAGCTCGCCCCGGCTGACGACGATCTCGGCGTCGGCGGCCAGCGCGGTCGCGGCGAGCACCAGCGCGGCGGCGCCGTTGTTGACCACGTGCACCGCGCCCGCGTCGGGCACCGCCGCCGCGAGGGCGTCGAGGGCGTCGCGTCCGCGCCGGGCCCGCCGCCCGGTGCGCAGGTCCAACTCGACGTCGGTGTGCCCGCCGGCGGCGGCGACCGCCGCGACGGCGGCGGGCGACAGCGCGGCGCGACCCAGGTTGGTGTGCAGCACCACGCCGGTGGCGTTGAGCACCGCCCGGGGGGCCGGCGCGGGCAGGGCGGCCAGCGCGGCGTCGCGTACCGCCTCGGGGGTGATCTCGCCCCGGCGGGCGCGCTCCTGGGCGCGGTGGACGGCGGCCTTGACCCGCTCCCGGCCCAGGGTGCCCGCCGCGGCGGCCAGCCGGGGGTCGGCGAGCAGCGCGTCGGTGCGCGGCACCCGCCGGCGCGGATCGGCCGCGACGTCCCCCATGATCCCCACTTCCGCAGCATGGCGGAGACGGACGGGAATCGAACCCGCCTGGCCCGGATCCCGGACCACACCGGTTTTGAAGACCGGGAGGGGCACCAGCCGCCTGAACGCCTCCACGCAGCAGTGAACCACAGGCCCGGCGGGCGTGTGCGGGAGGGCGTCAGCCCTCGGCGGCGCGCCGCCGCTCGAGGCGCTCCCGCTGCGGCACCACCGTGTACTTCGGATCCTTCGCCGAGGCCACGCCGCCCTCGAAGATGCCGAACCGGGTCGCCACCGAGGCGCCCAGCAGCGCGACCCCGGACAGCGCGGAGAGCGTGCGGCTGCGCCGACCCAGCAACGCGCCGGCCACCCCCACGGCGGTCAGGGCCCTCCCCGCGCGCAGCAGGCGACCGGGCCGGCCGGTGCGGTAGGGCTCGCTGAGCAGCCCGAGCCGGGTCTCCACCCGGTGCGCGCCGTACAGCTCCAGGGCCGCGCCCGCCACCGCCATCCGCCGGGCGGGCCCGGCCTGCGCGCAGGGCGCGGCGATCAGCCCGACGCCGGCGCCGCTGGCCAGGGCGCTGCCCGCGAAGATGACCGGCAGTTCCGGGTACGCCTCGTGCCAGGACGGCACGGCCGTGTCGGCCAGCAGCACCCCCGTGTACGTCGCCAGCGCCGGCGCGGTCGCCGCGGCGGCCAGCCCGGCGGCGTGCCCGACCGGCGGCAGCGCCCGGCGGACGAGCCCCGGCAGGCCGCGCCCGGGCAGCCATGCCGCGCCCTCGGCGACCGCCGCGAGCCCGGCGGCCGGGCCGAAGGCGCCGAGGATCCAGGTGCCCACGGACATGGGCGAGGTGGGCTTGGCCACCCGGAGCATGTGGTGGAACCGGGCGGGCCGCCCCAGGTCCTTGATCAGGAAGACGGTGCTGGCCGTGACCGCCGCCAGCGAGGCGACCCGGCCGGCGCGGCGCAACGCGGGCCGGCCGGTGAGCTGCCCGCCCGCCGCGAGCAGCGACGAACCGGCTGCCAGCCCGCCGGTGAACAGGTACGCGGCGATGTCCCACTTCCAGACCGGCGCCTTGAGGATCGGCCGGCCGTAGTAGGAGGTGAACTCGGCCTCCGGGACCCTCAGCTCCTCGCCGCCGCGCCGCCTGCGCCCACCGCGCTCCGGACTCATGAGGAACCTCCCACGAACGCGGCCACAGCCGCCGCCGCCATCGCCAGCGCGGCCAGGCCGGCGCGCTTCCACATCTTCGGCAGGTCCCGGGTGGTGACCACCGGGTCCGGCGGCAGCCCGTACACCTCGGGCTCGTCGAGCAACAGGAAGAACGCGCCGTCACCGCCGACCCCGTCGCCCGGGTCGTGCCCGTAGAGCCGCGCCTCGGGCACGCCCCGCTCGTGCAGCGTCGCCACCCGGGCCGCGGCCCGCTCCCGCAGCTCGTCGAGGGGGCCGTACTGGATGGACTCGGTCGGGCACGCCTGGGCGCAGGCCGGAGTGTTGCCCGCGCCGATCCGGTCATAGCACAGCGTGCACTTCCACGCCCGGCCGTCGCCCTTGCGCTGGTCGATGACGCCGTAGGGGCAGGCGGAGATGCAGTAGCCGCAGCCGTTGCAGATGTCCTCCTGCACCACCACCGTGCCGAACTCGGTGCGGAACAGCGAGCCGGTGGGGCAGACGTCGAGGCAGGCCGCGTGGGTGCAGTGCTTGCAGACGTCGGACATCATCAGCCAGCGGAAGTCGGTGCGCCCCTCCGCGCCCCCCGCGCGCCCCGGCGGCTGCGCCCCGGGCATCCCCAGGAACTCCGGCCCGCCGGCGGGGCCCGTGCTCGTGCCGGTGCTGGTCGCGCCGGCGTCGGTCCCCGGGCCGGCACCGGTGCCGGCGGCCATCCGCGCGGCCGCGTCCGCCGCGCCCGGCGGCACCCCCGGCTCGGTGCCGGTCGGGTTGCCGACGCCGGCGGCCACGGCCGCCGACGAGGCGCTGACCGAGCCGCCCGTCGGCGTGCCGGCGAACGGCGGGCTGCGGTGCCCCGCCGGGCGGGGCTGCTCGACGAACGCGACGTGCCGCCACGAGTTCGCGGTCAGCGCGCCGGTGTTGTCGTACGACATGCCGAGCAGGTCCAGCCCCGAGCCGGGGACGTCGTTCCACTCCTTGCACGCCACCTCGCACGCCTTGCAGCCGATGCAGACGCTCGTGTCGGTGAAGAAGCCCATCCGGGGCGGGGCGTCGGTCCAGCCGGCCTCCGGAGCCGGGTCCAGCGGCCCGGACAGGCTGTGCGGGTCAGGAAGCATCGCGGCCCTCCCCGGCGCCGTCGGCGTCCGGCGGGGCGAGCGCCCCCGGGGTGAGCGTCGGGGCCGGCTGGCCGGGGACGATGCCCGCCCGCCGCTGGTAGTCGGCCACCAGGTCCAGCAGGGCCGGGCCGGTGGGCCGCCGACCGGGCCGTACGTCACAGGTACCGATCTTGCTCTCCTGGATCAGCACGTTCGGGTCCAGGGTGATCCCGAACAGGTCGTTGGCCGAGTCGCCCGTCACCAGGCCCTCGAACCCGAAGTGGTACGGCAGCCACACCTGGTGGATCACCCGGCCGTCCACGCGCAGTGGGCTAAGCCGGTCGGTGACCAGCACCTTCGCCTCGATGACCGCCCGCCCGCTGACCAGGTGCGCCCAGCCCAGGTGCGCCAGGCCCACCTCCGCGGCCAACTCCGGGGACACCTCGACGAACATCTCCGGTTGCAGCTCCGCCAGGGGCCGCACCGTACGGCTCATCCCGCCTGCCGTGTGGTGCTCGGTGAGCCGGCTGACCGTGAACACGTACGGGAAGACCTGGCTGTACTCCTGCGGCGGGCTCGGGTTCACCGAGTTCACCGGGTGCGCGTACACCTTGCGGGTGGGGTTGGCCTGCTGCCGGTAGAACGGGTTGCGCACCGGCGACTCGGCCGGCTCGTAGTGCGTCGGCAGCGGGCCGTCCAGCACGCCGCTGGGCGCGTACAGCCAGCCCTTGCCGTCGCCCTGCATGACGAACGGGTCGTCGCCGGCGATCCCCTCCGGGCCGGACGCGCCCTCCGGCGGCCGGTACGTCGGCGGCTTGGTCCGCTCGAAGTCCGGCACGTCGTAGCCGGTCCACTCCCCGGCGTCCGGGTCCCACCACACGTAGCGCTTGCGCTCGCTCCACGGCCGGCCCTGCGGGTCCGCCGAGGCCCGGTTGTAGAGGGTGCGCCGGTTCGCCGGCCACGCCCAGCCCCACTCGGCGGCCACCCAGTCCTGCTCGTGACGGGACCGGCGCCGCGCCGCCTGGTTGACGCCGTCGGCGTACACCCCGGAGTAGATCCAGCAGCCCACGGCGGTGGAACCGTCGTCGCGGGCCTCGGCGAACGCGGACAGCGGGCGGCCGGTCGCCACCTCGTACCCGTTGATCTCGCGCAGCACCGTCTCGGCGTTCGGCTCGGCGTGCGGACCGTGCGTGGGATAGTCCCAGGCCAGGTCGAGCAGCGCCCGGTCGCGCGGCAGGTCGGAGCCGGCCAGCTTCTCCCGCAGCCGACGCCCGAGGTGGTAGAAGAACCACAGCTCGGAGCGGGCGTCGCCCGGCGGGTCGACGGCCTTCTCCCGCCACTGCAGCAGCCGCTGGGTCTGGGTGAAGGTGCCCTCCTTCTCCACGTGCGAGGCGGCCGGCAGGAAGAACACCTCCGTCTTGCACTGCTCCGGCACGATCTCGCCAGTGGCGACCTCGGGACTGTTGCGCCAGAACGTGGCGCTCTCGATCATGAACAGGTCGCGGACCACCAGCCAGTCCAGGTTCGCCATGCCGAGGCGCTGCGCCCGGCCGTGCGCCGAGCCGACCGCCGGGTTCTGACCGAGCAGGAAGTAGCCCCGCACCTTCCCGTCGATCATGTTCAGCACCTGCTGGTACGTCCCGTGGTCGCCGGTCATCCGGGGCATGTACCCGTAGCAGAAGTCGTTCTCGGGCGTCGCCGCGTCGCCCCAGTACGCCTTGAGCAGGCTCGCCGCGTAGGCGCGGGCGTTGCCCCAGAAGCCCTTCTGGCCCGGATGGCGGATGCTGTCCACCCACTCGTCGAAGGTGGGGTGGTCGGCGTGGTGCGGCATCGGCAGATAGCCGGGGAGCAGGTTGAACAGCGTCGGGATGTCGGTGGAGCCCTGGATGCTGGCGTGCCCGCGCAGGGCCAGGATGCCCCCGCCGGGGCGGCCCATGTTGCCCAGCAACAGCTGGATGATCGCGCCGGTACGGATGTACTGCACGCCGACGCTGTGCTGCGTCCACCCCACCGAGTAGATCAGCACGCCGGTGCGCTCCCGGCCCGAGTTGGCCGTCCACGCCTCGGCCAACTCCAGGAACTTCTCGCGCGGGATGCCGCAGACCCGCTCCACCATCTCCGGGGTGTAGCGGGCGAAGTGCCGCCTGAGGATCTGGTAGACGCAGCGCGGGTGCTGCAACGTCTCGTCCCGCTCCACCTGCCCGCCCACGTCGGCGCCGTGCGACTCGTGGCGCAGCCCGGCGGCGGTGTCCCGCTCCTTCGCGGTGTGCCCGCTGCCGGAGTCGGACTCGTGGCCCGCGTACTGCCAGGAGTCCTGCACGTAGCTGCCCGTCTCCGGATCGAACCCCGAGAAGAAGCCGTCGCCGTCCTCGGTGTCGACGAAGCGCTCGCTGACGATCGTCGCGGCGTTGGTGTAGGCCAGCACGTACTCCCGGAAGTCCAGCCCGTTCTCCAGGATGTGGCGCACCACGCCACCGAGCAGCGCGATGTCGGAGCCCGCGCGGATCGGCAGGTACGTGTCAGCCACCGCGCTGGTGCGGGTGAACCGCGGATCGACGTGGAACACCTTGGCGCCGCGCCGCTTGGCCTCCATCACCCACTGGAAGCCCACCGGATGGGCCTCGGCCATGTTCGAGCCCTGGATGACGATGACGTCAGCGTTGGCGACGTCCTGCTGGAAGTCCGTCGCGCCGCCGCGACCGAAGCTGGCCCCCAGACCGGGGACGGTGGCGGAGTGTCAAATGCGCGCCTGGTTCTCGATCTGGAGCGCCCCCATCGCCGTGAAAAGCTTCTTGATGAGGTAATTTTCCTCGTTGTCCAGCGTCGCCCCACCCAGACTGGAGATGCCCAGCGTGCGGTTGAGCGGCCGGCCCTGCGCGTCGACGTCCTCCCAGGTCTCCGCCCGCGCGGCGAGGATCCGGTCGGCGATCATGTCGAGCGCGACGTCGAGCTCCAGATCCTCCCACTCGGTGGCGTATGGCCGCCGGTAGCGAACCTTCGTCTGCCGCAGGGGGCTGGTGACGAGGCTCTTGCTGGCCGACCCCTTCGGGCACAGCCGCCCCCGGGAGATCGGGCTGTCCGGGTCGCCCTCGATCTGGGTGACCGCTCCGTCGGTGACGAAGACGCGCTGGCCGCAGCCGACCGCGCAGTAGGGGCAGACCGACCGCGCCACGCTGTCGGCGGTCTCGGTGCGGGCGGTCAGCTCCGCCGAGCGGCCCGACTGCGCCGCGGCGCCCCGGCCCAACGGGTCGGTCCCGGTGAGCTGCCGGTACACCGGCCAGCCCTGGATGAAAGTCCGCAGGCCCACGCGCGACACCCCCTCCCGGCCCGTCCGACACAGCCACCATGAACATAGGCCAGGCCGTCCGGGACCGCGACCCGTGCCGCGGGATCACCCCCCGACGGTCACCGCCCGCTTCCCACGGCGTCGCCCATGGCCGTACGCGACCGGTGTCCCGGCGGCGGTCCGCTCGATGTCGGCTGCGGGGCCGGCGAAGACAGCGCCGCCCCCGGGCCCGGAGGCTCGGGGGCGGCGCCGGTGTCGGTGTGCAGGTCGCCTCTCGGCGAGTGGCGCGACGCGGCTCCAGCCGGACGGTATTCCGCGAAGGCAATTTAGGTGAGGCCCGGGGACACTGGACACACCGACACCTCATTCAACCAGCCGACGGGCTGCGATGTTCCACCGGCGGTGGATGTGCCGCTGGCCGGCACCCCGTGTTCGGGTGCCGGCCAGCGATCCCCCTTGTGGTGGAAAGTCTGCGTGTCAGCTGTTCCAGTGCTCGGTGACGAGGTCGGCGGCCTGCTGCTCCCACTGGGCGTAGTGGTCCGGGTACGCCGACACCTGCACCGTCTGCGCGGCCTTGGTCAGGGGCTTGTCCTGCCACCCGTCGACCTGCTTCAGACCCTTCAGGAACGCCGTCGTCGAGTACTCCGGGTCGGTGATCTGCTCGATCGTGCCCCACCCACTGGACGGGCGCTGCTGGAACAGGCCCTGCGAGTCGTGGTCGTTGCGGTCACCCAGATGACCCAGGTTCTCCAACTTCG
>NZ_JBNCKW010000004.1:0-631766 GCF_049841735.1 Micromonospora sp. DT46
GGTGTGGGAGAGTAGGACACCGCCGGACAATCTTTCAGTTCAGGGCCACCCCACAGGGGGTGGCCCTGAACTGCGTTCCGTGCACCGGAGCCCGTCAGAACGCGTAGCGGACCCGGCAGTACGGCGCCTTCGCGGCGATCAGGTCCGTCAACGCCGCCACGTAGGCGCCCTTGCTGCCGGTGCGGTACCGCACGTTCCAGCCGCCGGTCTGCGACCGCTTCGGCTGCTGGAGATCCGGCCGCCAGAGGATCTCCTCGGCCTTCGGGTGCCAGCCGAGGTTCACCTCGTGCAGCCGGTCGTTGTGGGTCAGGAAGATGACCTCGGCGGCGAGCTGCGCCTTGGCGGCGGGCCCGAGCGCGTCGTCGAGCTGGTCGAGCAGCTCCGCCCAGTCGTCCAGCCACCCGTCGCGGACCACCACCGGGCTGAAGTTGACGTGCACCTCGTAGCCGGCCGCGACGAAGTCGTCGACGGCGGCCAACCGCTCCGCGACCGGGGAGGTCCGGATGTCGAGCAGCTTGGCGTCGCGGGCCGGCATCAGCGAGAACCGGATGCGGGTCCGGCCCCGGGGATCCCAGTCGAGCAGGTCACGGTTGACGTGCTTCGTGGCGAACGTGGCCTTCGCCGTGGGCAGGCCCCGGAACAGGGTCACCAGGTCCCGGACGTTGTCGGAGATGCGGGCGTCCACCGAGCAGTCGGAGTTCTCGCCGATGTCGTAGACCCAGGCGGCGGGGTCGCACTGGTTCGGCTCACTTTTGACGCCCTGCCGGCCCACGTGCCGACCCAGGTAGCCGGCGATCCGGTCGATGTTGGCGAAGACCGTCACCGGGTTGCTGTAGCCCTTGCGGCGCGGCACGTAGCAGTAGGCGCACGCCATCGCGCAGCCGTTCGCCGTGGACGGGGCGATGAAGTCGGCCGAGCGGCCGTTCGGGCGGGCGGTCAGGGACTTCTTGACCCCCAGCACCAGGGCCTCCGTCTTGATCCGCACCCACCGGGCCACGTTCGTCTCGTCCCCGTACAACTCCGGGATGCGGGAGTGGCTCTCGACCTCGACGCGCTCCGCATCGGGAAAGCGCTCCAGCACGGCCCGCCCGCGGGGCAGCCCGGCGGCCTCCGGCTCTACGTAGATCCGCCGGATGTCGAACAGCCGCGGGTGCGGGACAACGTCGGTCACGAAAGGGACAACTGCGGACCGATCGCCGTTGTTCCCGCGCCCCGGACGCGCCGTTTTCGCGCCCGTGCCTCGGGTACCCGGGCCGCATGCCCGAGGGCCACCTCGTCCATCGGTACGCGCGCGAGCAGCACGCCGCCCTCGCCGGGCAGGTCCTCGCCGTGTCCAGCCCGCAGGGGCGTCTCGACGCCGGCCCGTACGACGGGCGGCGGTTGCGGGCGGTGGAGGCGTACGGCAAGCACCTGCTCTACCACGTCGATGACGCGCCGGCCCTGCACGTGCACCTCGGCATGCGCGGGCTGTTCCTGCGCCACGACGACCCGGCCGTCCCGCCCCGCAAGGGCGTCCGGCTGCGCCTGGCCCGCGCCGGCGTCGCGTACGACCTGATCGCGCCCATCCGCTGCGAACCGCTCCCGGACGACGGCGAGCGCGCGCTGCGGGCCTCGCTCGGCCCGGACCCGCTGCGCGCCGACGCCGACGGCGAGGACGCCGTACGCCGGCTCGGCGCCGCCAGGGGCGCGGTCGGCGCGGCGCTGCTCGACCAGGCGGTGTGGGCGGGCCTCGGCAACGTCTGGCGGGCGGAGCTGCTCTTCCTCGCCGGCCTCGACCCCGACGCCCGAGCGGTCGGGACGGCGCCGGCCCGCCGGCTGTGGGAGCTCGCCGTCGCGTACCTCACGCTGGGTCGCGACGCCGGCCAGGTGGTCAGCGACCCGGCGGCACCCGACGAGCGGTGGGTCTACAAGCGGCCGACCTGCCGGCACTGCGGCGCCCGGGTGCGCACGTGGCAGCTGGGCGGTCGCACGGCGTACGCCTGCCCGGTCGACCAGCCCGTGGCCTGACCGTCCCCGGGACGCCGGGACCGCCCTCGGCCGGGAGGACCGGTCCACCCGGCCGGACGCCGCGGCGGTCGTCGGGAGCGGGCGCTCAGTGAAGGGGCGGGTGTTCGGTGAAGGGGCCGGCGTTCAGTGGCGGGGCCGGCGCGAGGCGGCGAGCCGCAGGGCGTTGCAGACGTCGGCGACGCCCCGGACGTCCCAGGCGATCTCGCCGGCCACCCGCCGGGTCTCCGGCCCGGTCACGATGCCCGCGAGAATGACGACGCGGTTCTGTACGGTCACCACGATCTGCTGGCGGCGGGTGGTCCAGTCGCTGCTCAGCCGCTGGGCGACCAGCGCCGCCAACCGGCCGTCCTCGTCGTCCGGCGAGGGGCCCGGCGGCTCGGGGCGGAACCCGCCCTCGTCCGGGTACGGCCAGGGGATGAGCATGGCGTGCTTCCTCTCGATGGTCTGCGGGCCGGGCCGCCCGGGCCCGGCGGTCGGGTCAGCGGGACGACGCCTCGGTCGCCGCCGCCGCACGGCGGCCGCGCGGACCCGGCCCGGCGGCGACGGCCGCCAGCCCCGCGGTGTCACCTGCCCCGCCCGGGGAGAGCCGCCGGAGCGCCTCCTGCGGGCTCGCGAAGACCGGGAACAGCCCGTCGAGCCGCATGGTGTGCAGCACGGTGCGGATGAAACGGGACGGAGCGGCCAGGCAGAGCACGGCGCCACGCTCCCGGGCGTCGCGGTGGGCCCGGACGAGCAGCGCGAGCCCGCCGGCGTCGATGAGGCGCACCCGGGTCAGGTCGACCACCACGTGCCCGCCGACGTCCACCGCCTGCCGCAGGGCGGCCCGCAGCTCGTCGGCGGTGTCGACGTCGACGTTCCCGGCGGCCGTCACCGCCGCGACGTCGTCGAGATGGTCCACGCCCGGCGGCCCGCCCTGACCCGTGGCGTCGCCCCCGAGACCCGGCAGGCTGCACGGGGGACAGCGGTGCGGGCCCGTGGCGAACGGCGAGCCGCTCCAGCCGTGTTCGGCCACCAGGGTCCAGACGACCTCGGCGTCGGGCAGGACGCAGGCGGTGCCCGTGGTCGTGTCCCCGCAGCTGTCGCAGATCAACGTCATCAGGTGCTCGTCCGGTACGACGGTCATCGTGTCTTCCTCCACGGGAGGTCGGGCCGTGCCACGCGCCGGCCCGCGACCGGCGGCGTCTGGGCGGTGTCGAGGTCCGGCCCCGTCCCGCGCGGCGGGGCGGCGGCGCGCCGGGGACCGGCCGTGGCCGCCACGAGGGCGACGCCGACGACGGCCGAGGCGGCCGGCACGCCGACGCGCCACGCGCCCGACCGGTCGGTGTCGAGGCCGACGATGCGGGCCAGGATGACGCCGAGCAGCGCGGTGACGATCCCCGCCACCAGGGCCAGCCAGGCCGGCACCTCCCGCCGGCGCGGGGTCACCCACCAGCCCGCCCCGGCGACGAGGAGACCGACGGCGAGCGCGGTGAGGAGACCGGCGACGGTCATCTGGTCCCTCCTGCCGGGCCGGTCGGCCGACGGCAGCCGGCCCACGGGTGTTCCCCACCACCCTCGGCGCCGCCCGTGGCGCGGGTCACGCGGTTGTATGACAGTTGCGTGACAAAACCGTCGAACGCCGGACACGGTTGGGCGCCCGTCGCCGCCTTGGGGATGATGCCGGTATGACGGACGTGCTGGTGATCGAGGACGACGACCGGATCCGTCTGGCGTTGCTGCTCGCGCTCGAGGACGAGGGGTACCGCGTCCGGGGCGTGGCCACCGCCGAGGAGGGACTGCTGCGGCAGCGCCGGGAGCCGGCCGACACCGTACTGGTCGACCTGATGCTGCCGGGCCTCGACGGCTTCGAGTGCATCCGGCGGCTGCGCCGCGACGACGACGTGCCGATCGTGGTGGTCAGCGCCCGCGACGACACCCACGACATCGTCGCAGCGCTGGAGGCGGGGGCCGACGACTACGTGGTCAAGCCGGTGGCGATCAAGGAACTGTCGGCGCGGCTGCGCGCCCTACGGCGCCGGGCCCGGGCGGCGCCCGACCCCGTACCGGTGCTCACCTTCGGGCAGCTGGAGATCAGCCCGGACGCCGGGGAGGTACGCCTGGCGGGGCAGCCGGTGCCGGTCACCCGCACCGAGTTCCGGCTGCTGTGCGAGCTGGCCGAGCACGCCGGCCGGGTGCTGTCGCGCCACCAGCTGCTGCAACGGGTCTGGGGCTACGACACCGGTGACGAGCGGCTCGTCGACGTGCACGTGGGTCGGCTGCGACAGAAGATCGAGGACGATCCGGGCAACCCCCGGCACCTGGTCACCCTGCGCGGCCTCGGCTACAAGCTGACCCGGTGAGGCGCCTCGGACTGCGGGCCCGGGTGTCCGCCGGTTTCGCGGTCGGCGCACTGCTGCTGTCGGCCTCGATGGCGCTGGTCTCGTACGAACTGACCAGGCGATCCCTGCTGGACGAGCGGGAGCGCACCGCCGTGCGGGCGGCGTACTTCGACGCGGCGGTGGTGCGTACCGGCCTGGACACGGAGGCCCTCGACGTGGTGGAGGTGCTGCGGTCCCTCGACACCGGCGGCAACCGCCGGCCGCTGCTGCACCGCGGCGACGACTGGTACGCCCGTACGGCCGACGCCGGCCTGACCGCCGCCATCCCGGTCGACCTGCAACAGCTCGTCCACGCCGGGGAACCGGCCGTGCAGCGGGTCCGGGTCAACGGCCAGCCCACCCTGCTCGTCGGCCTGCCGCTGGCCCCGTCCACCAGCTACTACGAGCTGACGTCGCTGCGCGAGCTGGACCAGACCCTGCGGGTCCTGGCGCTGGCACTGACCGCCGTGGCCATCGTGGTCGCCGGGTCCGGCGCCGCCCTGGGCTGGTACGCCACCCGGCACAGCCTGCGGCCGCTGACGGCGGTGGCCGACGCCGCGCAGGAGATCGCGGCGGGCAACTTCTCCGCCCGGCTCGCCGCGACCACCGACCCCGACCTCACCCGGCTCTCCACGTCCTTCAACCACATGGTCGACCAGCTCTCCCGGCGTATCGAGCGGGACCGGCGCTTCGCCGCCGACGTCAGCCACGAGCTGCGCTCGCCGTTGCAGACCCTCTCGGCCGCGGCCAGCGTCCTGGCCCGTCGCCGGGCCCATCTCGATGAGCGCACCGCCACCGCCGCCGGCCTCGTGGCCGACGAGATCACCCGGTTCCAGCAGTTGGTCGACGACCTCATCCAGCTGGCCCGCAGCGACCAGCCGGTGGACCGGGCGCCGGTGGACGTGGCGGCGCTGGCCCGCCGCGCCTGTCAGGTCCGTGGGCTGCCGGCCACGCTCGTCCGGGTCGGCGCGGGTGTCCCGCCCACCTGGCTGGTCGACGAGCGTCGGGTCGAGCAGATCCTGGCCAACCTGGTCGACAACGCGCTGCGCCACGGCGGCGGGCCGGTGGCCGTGCGGCTGTCGCAGCGGGACGGGACGGGGATCGTGGAGGTCGACGACGAGGGGCCGGGCGTGCCGCCGGAGGACCGTGACCCCATCTTCGACCGTTTCGTCCGTGGCCGGGCCGCGCACTCGCGTGGCGACGGCGACGGCACCGGGCTCGGGCTGGCCATCGTCGCGCAGCACGCCGCCGCGCACCGGGGGCGGGCCGGCGCGGGCGACCGCCCCGGCGGGGGTGCCCGCTTCCGGGTCGAGCTGCCCGGGGTGCTGCCGTGACCCGCCGCGCGCCCGTGCAGCCGTCGCCCGCCGCGCCCGGCTCCCCGCCCGCGAACTCCCCGCTCGCCGCGACCGGTCGTGCCCCCGCGAGCCCTCCGCCCGCCGCGACCGGCCGCGCGCCCGCGAACCCCCCGCCCGCGAACCCCCCACCCGCGCGCCGCCCGGGCCGGTGGCGCGCCGTCGGCGGCGCGCTCGTCGTGCTGGGGCTGCTGGGCGGCTGCGGCGTCCCGACCGAGCGCGCCCCGCGCGCCGTGGCACCCCCGCCCGGGCCGTTCCCCTCGCCGGGGGCGATCGTGGCGACACCGACCCCCACCCTGACGGCGGGGCGGACGACGGAGGTGCTCTGCTTCGTCAGCGACGACCGGCTGGTCCGCGTCGAGCGTCGGGTCGACGGCACGCCCACCGTCGACGCCCAGCTCCAGCACCTGCTGGCCGGCCCGACCACCGCCGAGCGCGACCGGGGCCTGACGACGGCGCTGCCCGGGGCCGTGCCGGTCGCCGCTGCCCGGCCGCGGGGCAACGAGGTCGACGTGGACCTCGGCGGGGCCGGCGACGAGACGGGCCGCAGCGACGAGGTCCTCGCCTTCGGGCAGATCGTCTGCACCCTGACCGCCCGTTCCGACGTCGACACCGTGGCCTTCTTCCGGGGCGGGGCCCCGCTGGGGGTGCCGCGCGCCGACGGGTCGCTGTCCCGGCGACCCCTGGCCGCCGACGACTACGCCGGCCTCGTGGCACCCCGCTGACGGAACCGGCCCGTGCCGCGGACGCCCCGCCGGGACCTGCCCGACGGCGGCCTCCGTCCGGTGCCCCGACGGCGGCCTTGTCCGGTGCCCCGGAGGCGGGCCGGCGGTGTCCCGACGCGGCCTGCCCGCGCTCCGGCGCCGGCCCGTTCGGCTCCCGAAGGCGCTCCGCCGGGCGTCCCGGGGGCGGGCCGCCCACGGTGTCGCGCGGGCGGGGTCAGCCGCCGAAGGCGGTGAGGAACCGGTCGCGGAAGGCGTCCATCGGCCAGACCGGCGCGCGTGGCCCGGGCCGGAGTCCGTCGTCCCAGCCCCATCCCGAGATCCGGTCGAGCACGGCCGGGTCCCGGGCGACGACGGTGACCGGCACGTCCCGGCTCGCCCGGGCGCCGGTGACGACCGGGGCGGGCTGGTGGTCGCCGAGGAAGACCAGCACCAGGTCGTCGTCGCCGTGGGCCTCCAGGTAGGACACGAGGGTGCCCAGGGAGTACTCGACGGACCGGCGGTAGCCGGCGCGGGGCTGCGCCGACGGGTTGCCGGTGGTCTCGCCGTGGAAGACGGTCCCGTCGCCGACCCGCGACCAGTCGACGAGGCGCGGGATCTTCGTCCAGGGGGAGTGGCTGGACACGAGCGCGATCTCGGCCATCACCGGGGCGCGATCCGCCCGGGAGCGTTCCAGGCGCTCGAAGGTCGCCAGGGTGTACTGGTCGGGCATCGGGGCGTAGCTGAACTTCGGCCCCCGGTAGCCGAGGCTGCGGGCGTCGTAGAAGGCCTCGTAGCCGAAGAAGGCCCCCTCCGGCCAGGGTCGGGCGGCGGCCGGCATCACACCCACCGTGCGCCAGCCGGCCCGCCGGAAGGCGCCGCCCAGCGTCAACCGGTCGCTGGCCAGCAGGCTGCGGTGCCGCTGGTCGTTGTCCACCCACATGCCGGACAGCAGCGTGGCGTGGGCCAGCCAGCTGCCGCCGCCGGTGGTCGGCGAGGTGAGGAACCCGCTGCGCGAGGCGAAGCCGGCGGCCCGCAGCCGGCGGTCCCCGTCGGCCAGCACGGCGCCCACGCCCGGGGCGTACTCCGGGTTCTCCACCGCGTCGCGCCCGTAGCTCTCCACGAAGGCGACCACCACGTCCTTGCCGCGCAGCGCGGTCAGCAGGCGGTCGCCGGGGGCGTCCCGGAACGCGTCGACGCCGACCTGGGCCGCGAAGACCTCCCGGTCGCGCAGCCGGGCGCGTACCTGGCGGGCGTGGTCGCCGACCAGCTCGGTCGCGGCGGCGTCGGCCACCGGCACGCCGGGGGACACGCGCACGCCGAACGTGGCGCAGGCCAGCCAGATCACCACCAGTGCGGCGACCATGCGCCGGGTGGCGGCGCGGTGCCGCACCAGCAGGGGGGTCAGCCGCAGCACGGACCGCGTCGTCGCGAGGAGCACGGCGGCGAGCAGCAGCACGGCCGCGACGACCGCCCCGGCGGCGCCCGCCCGCCCGGCCGAATCGGTGAGGAACCCGAGCGCGTCGTCGAGCAGGGCCCAGTCGAGCACCAGGTCGAAGGGGCGGCCGAGGGTCGCGAGGAAGCCCAGGTCGGCGACCTTCAGCAGGGCCAGCAACCCGAGCAGCGCGCCCGCGAGCGCCGCCACCGGCCGCCGCGCGCGGGCCGGCAGGGCGAGCAGCACGGCGACCACGAGCAGACCTTCGAGGGGCACCCGCACGAACGCGCCGGGTGTGAGCCGGGCGGGCTGGTGCGGCGCGGTCAGGGCGACCAGCACGAGCAGGGCGGCCAGCGCGGTCGTCACCCGCGCCGCGCCCCGCCGCCTCCCGCCCGCTCCTTCGGAGGTACGGCCGCGCGCCCCGACAGCCGACCGGCCGGTCCCGGGCGGCGACGAGGGCCGGTCGTTCGCGGGCGGCGACGAGGTTGCGGGGGGCGACGAGGGCCGGCCGTTCGTGCGCGGGGACGAGGGCGGCTCGGTCCCGGGCGGCGACGGGGGGCGGTCAGTCACGGGCGGTGACGAGGTCGGGGCGTACCGCCGCGGGCCGGATCCGGCGGCGCGGGGCGCCCGGTGACACCGCCCAGACCGAGCGGCGCCGCCACAGCCACCCGACGTCGCGGCCGAACGACTCGACGAGCAGGGCCAGCGCGACCGTCAGCACCAGCGCGTCGCCCGGTCCGGGCAGCACCCCGGCAGCCGCGACCAGCAGCAGCACGCCCTGCGCCGCCGCGACGACCTTGCGCCAGTACCTCGGGGGCAGCGGCCGGCGCAGCCAGGGCAGCACCCACCCGGCGGCGACGAACGCGTACCGCATGGCGCCGAGGGCGAGCACCCAGGCACCCACGGCGGGCGCGACGGCCGCCCCGAGGACGAGGATGAGGAACGCGTCGACCTCCATGTCGAAGCGGGCCCCCAGCGCGCTGGCGGTGCCGGTGCGCCGGGCCACGTACCCGTCGACGGCGTCGAGGGCCAGCGCCACGGCGGTGAGGGCGACCAGCACCCCGACCGACGCGGCCCGGTCGACGGCGGTCGGGGCGAGCGCGTCCCCGGTCAGCGCCGTCACGCCGCCGACGAGGAGCGCCCGGGCCAGCGTCACCCGGTCGGCCGGCCCGAGGGCGTGCGAGCCCGACCGGCGCAGCCCCCGGTCGAGGATCAGGCACAGCGCCGCCCCGTACGCGGCCCCGGCGAGCCAGCCCACCGGGCCGAGACCGACCGTCGCGGCCAGCCCCGCCAGCAGGACAATCTGGACGATCAGCCCGATCGCCGGGTCTTTTCGAACCGTGGGCACCGTGCCTCCGTGTCTATCGTCGACGACATCCGACAGGAACTACGGGAAATACCGCCGTTCGGTTCGCCCCGGATGCGGGTGAGGAGGAGCCGGTGACCGGTGAGGCGCGCGCCTTCTGGCTGCGTACGCCCGGCGAGGGTGAGATCCGGTCGGCACCGCTCGCCGACCCCGGCCCGGACGAGGTGCTCGTCCGCAGCCGGTACTCCGGCGTCAGCCGGGGCACGGAGACGCTGGTCTTCGCCGGCCGCGTCCCCGCCGACCAGCACGCGGCGATGCGCGCCCCGTTCCAGGAGGGGGACTTCCCGGCGCCGGTGAAGTACGGCTACCTCAACGTGGGGGTGGTCGAGCGGGGCCCGGACGAGCTGCGGGGCCGGACCGTGTTCTGCCTGCACCCGCACCAGACCGCGTACGTGGTCCCGGCCGGCGCGGTGGTGCCCGTGCCGGACGCGGTGCCGCCCGCCCGCGCGGTGCTCGCCGGGACGGTGGAGACGGCGGTGAACGCGCTCTGGGACGCCGCGCCCCTGGTCGGCGACCGGGTGAGCGTGGTCGGCGGCGGCATGGTCGGCTGCTGCGTGGCGGCGCTGCTCGCCCGCTTCCCGGGCGTGCGGGTGGAGCTGGTCGACACCGACCCGGCCCGGGCGACCGTCGCCGCCGCACTCGGCGTCGGCTTCGCCCCGCCGGAGGAGGCCGCCGGCGGGCGGGACCTCGTGGTGCACGCCAGCGCCACCGCCGCCGGCCTGCAACGCTCGCTGGAGCTGCTCCGGCCGGAGGGCACCGTCGTCGAGCTGAGCTGGTACGGCGACCGCACCGTCGCGCTGGCGCTGGGCGGGGCGTTCCACTCCGGACGGCTGAGCGTGCGCGGCAGCCAGGTGGGCGCCGTCGCGCCGGCCCGACGGGGCAGCCGCAGCTTCGCCGACCGGCTGGGGCTCGCCCTGGAGCTGCTCGCCGATCCCGCCTTCGACGCGCTGCTCACCGGCGAGTCCCGCTTCGCGGAGCTGCCCGACGTGCTGGCCCGGCTGACCGCCGGCAGTCTCCCCGCACTGTGCCACCTCATCACCTACGACGGAGAGTGACCCGTGTTCAGCGTGACCGTACGAGACCACATGATGATCGCCCACAGCTTCCGGGGGGAGGTGTTCGGCCCGGCGCAGCGCCTGCACGGGGCGACCTTCGTCGTGGACGCCACCTTCCGCCGCCCCGACCTCGACGCCGACGGCGTGGTGGTCGACATCGGGCTCGCCACCGACCAGCTCAAGGCGGTGCTCGGGGAACTGACCTACCGCAACCTCGACGACGACCCGGCCTTCGCCGGGGTGAACACGACCACCGAGGTGCTGGCCCGCGCGGTCGCCGACCGTCTCGCCGAGCGGGTACGCGCCGGCGACCTCGGCGCGGGCGCGCGCGCCCTGGCCGGCATCACCGTCACGCTGCACGAGTCGCACGTCGCCTGGGCCAGCTACGAACGGTCGCTCTGAATGGCGACGGTGCACGTCGTGCTGCCGAACGACATCGACGACCCGGCCGAGCCGAGCGGCGGCAACGGCTACGACCGCCGGCTCTGCCGGGGCCTCGCGGCGGCCGGCTGGACGGTCCGCGAACACGCCGTGCCCGGCGACTGGCCCCGCCCCGACCGGGCTGCCCGCGCCGGGCTCGCCACGGTGCTCGCGGCGCTGCCCGACGGGTCGCCGGTCCTGCTCGACGGGCTGGTCGCCTCCTGCGTGCCGGAGGTGCTCGCCCCACACGCCCCGCGGCTGCGCCTCGTCGTCCTCGTGCACCTGCCGCTGGAGCACGACGCCGAGGCCGCCGCCCTGGCCGCCGCCGACGCGGTCGTCACCACCAGCGAGTGGACCCGGCGGCGGCTGCTCGACCGGTACGCGCTGCCGGCCGACCGGGTGCACGTCGCCCGGCCCGGCGTGGACCCGGCCCCGCCCGCGCCCGGGTCACCGGCCGGCGGAAACCTGCTCTGCGTCGCCGCCCTCGCCCCGCACAAGGGGCACGACGTGCTGGTGGAGGCACTGGCGGCGGTCGCCGACCTGCCCTGGGGCTGTGTCTGCGTGGGGCCGCTGACCCGGGACCCGGGGTTCGTGGCGGCCCTGCGGCGGCGGGTGACCGGGCACGGTCTCGCCGACCGGGTGCGCCTGGTCGGCCCGCGCACCGGGGCGGCCCTGCACGCCGCATACGCCGCCGCCGACCTGCTGGTGCTGGCCTCGCGCCGGGAGACGTACGGGATGGTGGTCACCGAGGCCCTCGCGCGGGGCGTGCCGGTGCTCGCCACGGCGGCCGGCGGGCTGCCCGAGGCACTGGGCCGCGCGCCCGACGGCGCGGCGCCGGGACTGCTCGTGCCGCCCGACGACCCGGCGGCCCTGGCCGGCGCGCTGCGGCGCTGGCTCGGCGAGCCCGACCTGCGTCGGGCGCTGCGGCGGGCGGCGCGCGGGCGGCGGCGCACGCTCGACGACTGGACGGTTCCCGCGACCGTCGCGGGCGCGGTGCTGGCCGGGACGGCCGCGGCATGACCGGGCACCTGCCGCCGCGCTTCGCGCACTGGCTGGCGCTGCGGGAGCCCGCCGACGCGGCGGCCCGCGCCGAGGACCTGGTGGACCTGGTCCGCCCCCGGCTGGCCGGCGCCGGACCGCTCGTCGTGCACGACCTCGGCGCCGGCACCGGCGCGATGGCCCGGTGGCTCGCGCCGCGACTGCCCGGCCCGCAGCACTGGATCCTGCACGACCGGGACGCCGACCTGCTCGCCCGCGCGGCCGCCGGGATGCCCGCCGCCGGCGACGGCGGCCCGGTCACCGTCGAGGTCCGCCGCGGCGACCTCACCCGGCTGGCGGCCGCCGACCTGGCCGACGCGTCGCTGGTCACCGCGTCCGCGCTGCTGGACATGCTCACCGCGGCGGAGGTCGAGCGGCTCGTCGCGGCCTGCGCCGGGGCGGGCCGCCCGGCCCTGCTGGCCCTGTCGGTGACCGGCCAGGTGCGGCTCACTCCGGCGGATCCGTGGGACGGGCGGATCGCCGCCGCGTTCAACGACCACCAGCGACGCACGGTCGACGGGCGCGCCCTGCTCGGGCCGGACGCCGTGCACGCCTGCGCGGCGGCGTTCGCCCGGCACGGCGTCGACGTGGTCCTGCGGCCCAGCCCGTGGCGGCTCGGCCCGCAGCGGGCGGAGCTGGTTGGCGAGTGGTTCACCGGCTGGCTCGACGCCGCCTGCGAGCAGCGGCCCGAGCTGACGGGCCCGACTCGGGCGTACGCCCGCCGGCGCCGCGCCGAGATCGCTGCCGGCCGGCTCGACGTGCTGGTCGAGCACCTCGACCTGCTGGCCGGCTGTGGCTGAACCGGGCGCCCCGCCGGTGCGCGCCCACCGGCGAGGCGAGCGTCCGGGACGGGTCCGGCTGGTGGCGCGCCGGTGCTGGCCATGGGTGCGGACGCTCGGCGGCGGGGGCGTGCTGGCCGTGCTGCTGGGCTGGCTGGGCGCCGGCCCGTTCCTCGCCGGGCTCCGCCTGGTCGACGGCCCGGCGCTGGCCGCCGCCGTCGCCATCGGAGCGCTGACCACAGGCTGCTGCGCCTGGCGGTGGAGCCTCGTCGCCAACGGGCTGGGGGTGCGGCTGCCGCTGCCGACGGCGCTCGCGCACTGCTACCGGGCGGTGTTTCTGAACTCGACTCTCCCCGGCGGTGTGCTCGGCGACGTGCACCGGGCGGTGCGGCACGGCCGCGACGTCGGCGACGTCGGCCGGGGGGTGCGCGCGGTGGTGTGGGAACGCGTCGCCGGGCAGGTCGTGCTCGCCGCCGTGGCGGTGGTCGTGCTCGCCGCGTTCCCGTCGCCGGTGCGGCCCCACCTGCCGGCGGTGGCGGCGCTGCTGGCCGCCGCCGGGCTGGGCGTCGTCCTGCTGGCCCGCGCGCTGCCCACCGCCGGGCCGTCGCGGTGGGCGCGCGCGGCGCGTGCGGCGGTGGCCGACGTGCGCGCCGGGCTGCTCGGCCGCCGCGCCTGGCTGGGCGTGCTCGTGGCCTCCACCGTGGCCGTCGCCGGCCACCTCGCGACGTTCGTGCTGGCCGCGCGTACCGCCGGCTCCACCGCGCCGCTGACCCTGCTGGTGCCGCTGACCCTGCTGGCGCTGCTGGCCATGGGGGTGCCGGTGAACGTCGCCGGCTTCGGCCCCCGCGAGGGCGTGGCCGCGTGGGCGTTCGGCGCCGCCGGCCTGAGCGCCGCCGAGGGCGTCGCCACCGCCACGGTGTACGGGGTCCTGGTGCTCGCCGCCAGCCTGCCCGGCGCCGCCGTCCTGCTGGTCCGCCGTGCCCGCGTGCCCGCCGGCACCGTCTGACGAGGAGCCCGATGTCCGAATCCCCGCCCGCCGCCACGGTCCGTACGCAGGTCACCGTGCCGCTGCGGTTCCCCGACGGATACCTCACCACCGCCCGGGTGTTCTCCTTCGACGGTCTCGTGGACGGCCGGGAGCACCTCGCGTTCGGCCTGGGTGACCGGGCCGGCCCCGTCGACAGGGCCACGGCGCGCCCGTCGCCGCCGCTGGTCCGCCCGCACAGCGAGTGCCTGACCGGGGACGTGTTCGGCAGCCGGCGCTGCGACTGCGGCCCCCAACTGCGCGAGGCGGTCGAACGCATCGCCGACGCCGGCGGCTACCTGCTCTACCTGCGGCAGGAGGGACGCGGCATCGGCCTGTACGCCAAGCTCGACGCGTACGCGTTGCAGGACGCCGGGCTGGACACCTACGAGGCGAACCTGGCGCTGGGCCACCAGCCCGACGAGCGGGACTACACCGTGGCCGCGCAGATGCTCGCCGCTTTGGGCGTGGACCGGGCCGCCCTGCTGAGCAACAACCCGGACAAGGCGGCACAGCTTCAGCGGCTCGGGGTGACGGTCACCGCGCGCGTACCCACCGGGGTGCACCTGTCCCCGGCGAACGCCGGCTACCTGGCGGCGAAGGCCGGGCGTGGCGGGCACGCCCTCGACCTGCCCTTCGTCCGTGACTGACCGCCCGTACGTCCTGCTCAGCTGCGCCACGTCGATGGACGGCTACCTCGACGACGCGAGCGGGCAGCGGCTGCTGCTGTCCAACGAGGCCGACCTGGACCGGGTCGACGCGGTCCGGGCGGGCTGCGACGCGATCCTGGTCGGCGCGGGCACGGTCCGCCGCGACGACCCGCGTCTGCTGGTCCGTTCCGCGCGGCGGCGCGCCGAACGGGTCGCGCGGGGCCTGCCCGCCTCCCCGACCAAGGTGACGGTGACCGGCTGCGGCGACCTGGACCCGACGGCCCGCTTCTTCACCACCGGCGACGCCGACCGGATCGTCTACTGTGCCACCCCGGCCGTGGCGAAGACGGGGGAGCGGCTGGCGGGCCGGGCCACCGTGGTGGACGCGGGCGAGCCGGTGGACCCGGCGTGGCTGCTGGCGGACCTGGCTGGCCGGGGCGTGGACCGGCTGATGGTGGAGGGCGGGGCGAGCGTGCTCGGGCAGTTCCTCACCGCGGGCCTCGCCGACGAGCTGCACCTGGTCCTGGCCCCGTTCTTCGTCGGTGACGGGCGGGCGCCCCGGTTCGTCGGCGACGGGAGCTTCCCCTGGCATCCCGGTCGCCGGGCGCGGGTGGCGGAGACCCGCCAGATCGGCGACGTCGTGCTGGTCCGCTACGCGCTCTCGGAGCGCTGCGACGCCACCTGAGCGGGCACCACCCCGAGCGCCTCGTCCACCCGCTCCAGCACGGCGACGTCGTCGTGGCCGACCCCGCGCAGCAGGTCGATGGCGGTCGCCCGGATCTGGCCGACGATCATCGTGACGGGCAGCGCCGGGTCGGACGCGAGCAGCCGGCCGGCGACCCGGACCGCGGTCATGGCCGCCTCGTCGGCCCGGGCGGCGTGCCGGGCGGCGTCCTCGCCGGTCAGGTCCGTCGCGACGGCCTCGCCAGCGGCGCGTACGGCGGCGGCCAGGGCGGGGATCGCGTCGCCCAGTTCCGGCGGCGTGTCGGTGCACAGCCGGGTCAGCGTCACCCCGGCGCGGGCCAGGACCCGGACGTTGCGCACGGCGTAGTCCAGCTGCCGGGCGGTCGCCTCCACCTCCCGTACCTGCCCGACGTGCCGCCGCCGGCGGACCCGGAACCGCAGCGTCTCCCCGGTGGCCCGGACCGCCGTGCGCAGCCGGTCCACGCAGTCGTCCAGTTCCCGGGCCCGGTCCAGCGCGGTCCGGGCGGCGGTCTCGTCGCAGCGGGCGAGCGCGTCGTCGAGCGCGTCGAGCACCTCGGCGAGGTCGGCGAAGCTCTGCCGGGCCTCCCGCACCAGCGGGGCGAGGGGGTCGCGGGCCGCCAGGAGCTGGCTCGCGGCCAGCGCGACCACGCCGCCGATCAGCGCGTCAACGAATCGGAAGGGCATCAGCGTGCCGCTGGGCGCGGCGACCGCCACCAGGTACATCGCGGAGACCGCCGCCTGCACCACGAGGGTGGTGCGCGCCCCGATCGCCACCATCAGGCCGGTGGTCAGCAGCAGCACCAGGAAGACGGTGCCGGTGCCGGGGCCGAGCGCGTACACCAGCAGCTCGGCGACGAGCACCCCGGCCGCGACCCCGAGCAGGATCTCCACCGTCTGCCGGACCCGCCGCCCCCGTGCCTCGCCGAGGACGACCAGCGCGGCCGTGGGCGCGAAGAACGGGTCCGGGTGGCCGATCACCCGCGCGGCGAGCATCCAGGCGACGGTCGCGGCGAGGGTCAGCTCGACCACGGTCATGCCGTCGGCGCGGATCCGCCCGCGCGCGCCCCGCCACCACTGTCGCACCGTCGGCACTCCTTCTCCGGCGGGGCGCGCGCTCCACACCGGACCCGCTCGCCGGGCCGGCGTCGAGGACCGCCCCGGCGAGTCCCCCGTTCCGGTCGGACCGGTTCGAGCGTCGCCTCTACCCGCGCCGCGCCCCTGGTAACCGTGCTGGTGCGCAGCCGCCGGACGGCCGGCGTAGCGGGGTGCCGGCCGGCGCGCGTGCGGCGACCGGGCTGTGCATACTTGCGCGGTCGATGTTGTGCCGGCGGGCAGGCCCCCGGCTGCTGCGCGAGGTGGTTGTGGTGGTCGAGAAGACGGCGTCGCGGCGCAACCCGGCGACCGGTGGGGCCGCGGCGATGGCCGATCCGGGGCTCCGGCAGCTGCTGGCCGGCCTGACGGCGGTACGCGACGGTGACTTCGGCACCCGGCTGCCGGAGGACGCCGACGGCCTGCTCGGAGAGATCGCCACCGTCTTCAACGGCATGGTCGACCAGTTGTCGCTGTTCACCTCCGAGGTGACCCGGGTGGCCCGGGAGGTGGGCACCGAGGGGCAGCTGGGCGGCCAGGCCGAGGTGCCCGGGGTGTCGGGCACCTGGAAGGACCTCACCGACTCCGTCAACGCCATGGCGGGCAACCTCACCGACCAGGTCCGCGACATCGCCGAGGTGGCCACGGCGGTGGCCCGGGGCGACCTGTCGCAGAAAATCACCGTGGACGTGCGCGGCGAGATCCTGGAGCTGAAGATCACCATCAACACGATGGTGGACCAGTTGTCGTCGTTCGCCGACGAGGTGACGCGGGTGGCCCGGGAGGTCGGCAGCGAGGGCCGCCTCGGCGGCCAGGCCGAGGTGCCCGGCGTGGCCGGCACCTGGCGCGACCTCACCGACTCGGTGAACTTCATGGCCGGCAACCTGACCAGCCAGGTCCGCAACATCGCCCAGGTCACCACGGCCGTGGCCCGGGGCGACCTGTCGCAGAAGATCACCGTCGACGCCCGGGGCGAGATCCTGGAGCTCAAGAGCACCATCAACACCATGGTGGACCAGCTGTCGTCGTTCGCCGACGAGGTGACCCGGGTGGCCCGCGAGGTCGGCACCGACGGGCGGCTCGGCGGTCAGGCCCAGGTCAGCGGCGTGGCCGGCACCTGGCGCGACCTCACCGACTCGGTGAACTCGATGGCGGTCAACCTCACCGACCAGGTGCGCAGCATCGCGCAGGTGGCCACGGCGGTGGCCCGGGGCGACCTGTCGCAGAAGATCACCGTCACCGCGCACGGCGAGATCCTGGAGCTGAAGAACACCATCAACACGATGGTGGACCAGCTGTCGTCGTTCGCCGACGAGGTGACGCGGGTCGCCCGCGAGGTGGGCACCGAGGGGCGCCTCGGCGGCCAGGCGGACGTCAAGGGCGTCTCCGGCACCTGGAAGGACCTCACCGAGTCGGTCAACGTCATGGCGGACAACCTCACCGCCCAGGTGCGCAGCATCGCCGAGGTGACCACCGCCGTGGCGAAGGGCGACCTGACGCAGAAGATCCGGGTCGACGCGCGCGGCGAGATCCTGGCGCTGAAGGAGACCATCAACACGATGGTCGACCAGCTCTCCGCGTTCGCCGACGAGGTGACGCGGGTGGCCCGGGAGGTGGGCACCGAGGGCCGCCTCGGCGGCCAGGCCCGGGTGTCCAACGTGGCCGGCACCTGGAAGGACCTCACCGACAACGTCAACGAGATGGCCAACAACCTCACCAACCAGGTGCGCTCGATCGCGCTGGTCGCCACGGCCGTCGCCCAGGGCGACCTGAGTCGGCAGATCACCGTGGAGGCCAAGGGCGAGGTGGCCGTGCTCGCCCAGACCATCAACACGATGGTCGGCACGCTCGGCGCCTTCGCCGACGAGGTGACCCGGGTGGCCCGGGAGGTCGGCACCGAGGGCCGCCTCGGCGGGCAGGCGCGGGTGCCGAACGTGGCCGGCACCTGGAAGGACCTCACCGACAACGTCAACTCGATGGCGAACAACCTCACCGGCCAGGTCCGCAACATCGCCCAGGTCACCACCGCCGTGGCCCAGGGCGACCTGACCAAGAAGATCGACGTCGACGCGCGCGGCGAGATCCTGGAGCTGAAGACCACCATCAACACGATGGTGGACCAGCTGTCGTCGTTCGCGGCGGAGGTGACCCGGGTGGCCCGGGAGGTCGGCAGCGAGGGCCGCCTCGGCGGCCAGGCCGAGGTCGAGGGCGTCTCCGGCACCTGGAAGCGGCTCACCGAGAACGTCAACGAGCTGGCCGGGAACCTCACCCGCCAGGTGCGCGCCATCGCCGAGGTGACCAGCGCGGTGGCCACCGGCGACCTGACCCGCTCCATCACCGTGGACGCCCCCGGCGAGGTCGGCGAGCTGAAGGACAACATCAACTCGATGGTGGAGTCGCTGCGCGAGACCACCCGCACCAACCAGGAACAGGACTGGCTCAAGACCAACCTGGCCCGCATCGCCGGCCTGATGCAGGGCCACCGCGACCTGGACGTGGTCGCCGGTCTGGTGATGAACGAGCTGGCCCCGCTGGTCTCCGCGCAGCTCGGCACGTTCCTGCTGGTGGACGACGGCCCCGGCGGGACCGGCCTGCGGGTCGTCGGCGGGTACGGGCATGACACCTCCGGCCGCCGGTACGCCCTCGGCGACTCGCTCGTCGGGCAGGCCGCGGTGAGCAAGCGGGCCATCGTGGTGGACACCGTGCCGGCCGACTACGTCACCGTCTCCTCCAGCCTCGGCGCCGCCGCCCCGCTGCACCTGGTGGTGCTGCCGATCCTCTTCGAGGACCAGGTGCTCGGCGTCATCGAGCTGGCCAGCATGAGCCGCTTCACCGAGGTGCAACGCGACTTCCTCGACCAGCTGACCGAGACCATCGGCGTCAACGTCAACACCATCGTCGCCAACGCCCGTACCGACGTGCTGCTCACCGAGTCGCAGCGCCTCGCCGCGGAGTTGCAGGCCCGCTCGGAGGAGTTGCAGGCCCGCTCCGAGGAGCTCCAGCGCTCCAACGCCGAGCTGGAGGACAAGGCGGCCCTGCTGGCCCGGCAGAACCACGACATCGAGACGAAGAACTCCGAGATCGAGCAGGCCCGGCAGGAGCTGGAGGCCCGCGCCCAGCAGCTCGCCCTCGCCTCCAAGTACAAGTCGGAGTTCCTCGCGAACATGAGCCACGAGCTGCGTACGCCGCTGAACTCGCTGCTCATCCTCGCCCAGCTGCTCGCGCAGAACCCGAACCGCAACCTGACCGCCAAGCAGGTGGAGTACGCGACGGTCATCCACTCGGCCGGCACGGACCTGCTCCAGCTGATCAACGACATCCTCGACCTGTCCAAGGTGGAGGCCGGGAAGATGGACATCAACCCGGAGACGTTCGAGCTGGCCGCGCTGCGCGACTACGTCGACGCCACCTTCCGGCCGCTGACCACGCCCCGGGGCCTGGAGCTGGAGATCAGCACCGGGCCGGGCGTGCCGACCGAGCTGCACACCGACGAGCAGCGGCTGCGGCAGGTGCTGCGCAACCTGGTCTCCAACGCGGTCAAGTTCACCGAGAAGGGGCGGGTACGGCTGCGCATCGAGCGGGCCGCGCCGGGTGAGTTGCCCGAGGGGCTCGCCCAGACGGACGTCTTCCTCGCGTTCCGGGTGATCGACACCGGCATCGGCATCGCCGAGCAGCACCTGACCGCGATCTTCGACGCCTTCCAGCAGGCCGACGGCACGACCAGCCGGCGGTACGGGGGCACGGGCCTCGGGCTGTCCATCAGCCGGGAGATCGCCCACCTGCTCGGCGGCCGGATCCAGGCGCGCAGCGTGCTCGGCCGGGGCAGCACGTTCACCCTCTACCTGCCCGTCGGGCCGGTGCCCGCCGGGACCGGCGACGCGGCGGTCCCGCACGACCGCCCGACCGGCGCGCTGCCGGCCGCGGGCCGTGCCGGCGCGCTGCCCTGGACGTCGCCGGCCACCCTGCCGTGGACGCCCCCGGCCACCCTGCCCTGGACGCCGCCGGCCACGCTGCCGCCGGCCGTGACCCTCCAGCCCGGCGAGGTCCGCCGGATGCTGGTGTTGGAGCGTCACGACAAGGGGCTGCTGACGCTGCTCGCCCAGGGCGTCGCGGCGGACCTGGGCGACGCCCACCCGCCGGTGGAGATCTCCACCGCGGTGGACGTGGCCTCGGCGGTCGAGGCGCTCGCCGCCGGGCGGCACCACGTCCTGGTGCTCCAGCTCGACCTGCCCGACGACGGCGGTACGAACCTGCTGAAGGCGCTGCACGACGATCCGGCGCTGCGCGGGGTGCCCGTGCTGGCGTACCACGGACACCCGCTGCCGTCGGGCTCGCAGGCCCTGTTGCAGGCGTTGACCCACGAGCGGCCGCTGGAGGTCCTGCGCAGCCTGGACGACCTGCGCGAGCGGATCGCCCTGCACCTCACGGCGGTGACGCCGGAGCGGGTGCTGCCGTTCGCCCCGGTGCTGCCCGACGTCCGTCCCGTCGTCGACGCCCTGCCCGGCGACCTGGCCGGGCGCAAGGTGCTGGTGGTGGACGACGACGCGCGCAACGTCTTCGCGCTGACCAACATCCTGGAGCTGCACGGGCTCGACGTGGTGTACGCGGAGAACGGCCGGCAGGGCGTCGAGACGCTGATGCGCCACGACGACATCGACCTCGTGCTGATGGACGTGATGATGCCGGAGATGGACGGCTACGCGGCGACGGCGGCCATCCGCGCCATGCCCCGCTACGCCGACCTGCCGATCATCGCGGTGACCGCGAAGGCCATGCACGGCGATCGGGAGAAGAGCATCTCCTCCGGCGCCAGCGACTACGTCACGAAGCCGGTCGACGCCGCCGACCTGTTGCAGTGCATCCACCGCTGGCTGCACGGCTGAGGCCTCCCGCCGCGCCCCGAGGGCGTACCGCCGGGTGGCATCCGCCCGCTGCCGCCCTTCCGCCCGGGCGGCTCCGCCCCCGTCGCCGGCCCCGGCGGCGGGGGCGAGTCGGATTTCGGCCCGTCGCCAATGCGACTTGCCGCATCCGCGCGGTCACGCCGGGTGCTCCCATGTCTCCCACTGGTCCGCACCGGGCGGGCCGACGGAAACGGAGAGTGCGAGTGGGACCCAACCTGCTGCGCCGCGTCGCCACGGCGACCGTGGCGCTCAGCTGCGCCGTCATCGGGACGGTGGTGGCGGCGACGGGGCCGGCGGTGGCCAGCCCGATCCGCAACAGCACCCCCTGGTCGGTGCTGCTCTGCAAGTTCAGCGACAAGCCGGCGGAGCCCCGGGCGCCGTCGTTCTTCGCCAACTTCCTCACCGACGCCGGCCTCGGCACCTCCGGGGTGGCGGACTACCTGGCCGACCAGTCCGGTGGCCGGGTCTCGCTGGCCGGCTCGGCCGTCCGGGGCTGGTACACGATGCCGTACACCCTGGCGCAGTACCAGTCGATCGACCGCGGCACCCGCATCCAGCGCTGCGTCGACACCGCCGCGGCCAACGGCTACACCGTCCCCGCCGGGCACCGCACCGCCGTCATGCTCAACGACTGGGTCGACTCCGGGGCCGCCGGCGGGCGGGTGCTGCTCGACCCGGGCGCCTGGAACGTCGGCTTCGCCGCCCACGAGATGCTGCACGGCTACAACCTGGGGCACTCGTTCTCCAACGACACCACCTACCAGAACGCGCCGTGGTCCCAGCCGGGGGAGTACGACGACCCGTGGGACGAGATGAGCGCGATGCACATCCACGCCTTCGCCACGGCGAACTACGGCACGAGCGCGGTCGGGCTCAACGCGTTCCACCGCGACGAGCTGGGCTGGCTGCCGAAGAACCGGGTGTTCACCATGGCCGCCGACGGGGTGGGCTCGCGGAGCATCACGTTGGCGCCGCTGGAGGTGCCCTCGGCGAGCGGCCCGCAACTGGTCCGGATCCCGTTCGACCCCGCCGACACGTTCCAATACTACACCGTGGAGTTCCGCCGCAAGACCGGCTGGAGCGCCGGCATCCCGGCCGACACGGTCCTGCTGCACGAGGTCCGCAACGGCACGCCCACGCTGCTGCGTACCGGGCCCGGCGGCGGTCCGGCCCAGTCGCTCAACGCCAACGGGGTCCAGATCGGCGTGAACTGGATCTCGGGCAACTCCGCGTCGGTCACCGTCACCACCGACGTGGTGAACCGCTGCCTGCAGGGGTACGTCTGGCGGGAGGCCCGGCCGGGCGACATGGTCTGCGTCACCGGGGCGACCCGCAGCCAGGTGTGGGCGGACAACGCGGCGGCCCCGAGCCGCTGGACCAACGGCGCGTACGGCCCGCACACCTGCATCTCCGGCTACGTGTGGCGGGAGGCGTACGCCGGTGACGACGTCTGCGTGACCGGCGCCCAGCGCACCCAGGCGGCCTCGGACAACGCCGCCGCGGCGAGCCGCCGCAACCCGGCGCGCCTGGTCGCCGGGCCGAACACCTGCGTCAGCGGGTACGTCTGGCGCGACGCCGACCAGTCCGACTACGTCTGCGTCACCGGGACGACCCGCTCCCAGGTGCTCGCGGACAACGCCGTCGCCACGAGCCGCTGGGTCAACGGCCCGTACGGCCCGCACACCTGCGTCGCCGGCTACGTGTGGCGCGACGCGTTCCTCGGTGACGACGTCTGCGTCACCGGCACCCAGCGCAGTCAGGCCGCGGCGGACAACGTCGCCGGCCCGGGCCGGGTGCTGCGGCCGGGCGGCTGAGCCCCCGACGCTCCCCGGGTGGGCGACCGCCCGGGGAGCGTCCCGCGTCTCAGGGCCGGCCGGCCTCGAAGGTCTCCCGGTCGAGGAAGAGCAGCCGGGCCCGCTTGCCGTTCACGTCGATCAGCGGGCCGGCGACGAAGCCGGTGCGCCGGAGCCGCTCGACCGCCTTGTCGTTGCGCGCGTCCGGCTCCATCACGACGCGCCGGCGTCGCGGGTCGGCGAAGACGAAGTCGAGGAACACGCGCAACAGGGTGCCGGTGAAGCCCCGCTCGACCGCGCCGGGCGGGCCGATCAGCAGGTGGGCCCCGTGGTCGCCGGGCTGGACCGGGTAGCACTCGCCGACCGGGTCGGCGGCCGGCTCGTAGGTCTGGAACAGCGCCACCGGTGTGCCGTCGCGGTGGGTCAGCCAGGCGTGGTGGGTGGGCAGCGAGTCGAGGTAGCGGTAGATTTCCTCGACCCGGTCGCGGCCGGCGTCGCGCATGCCCCAGAACCGGGCGCGTTCCTGGCTGACCCAGGCGTGGATCAGGTCGATGTCGGTGTCGGGGTCGACGGGTCGGATCGTCACCCGGCCGAAGCCGTCGACGTCCTGTCGGTAGGTGCTGGCGAGATCACGCATCGTGTGCCACCGTACGGTGATTCCGGTCGATGCGCGAGTAGGTCGACCCGTGGCGCGGCGCGGGCCGGCAGGCGGCCGGCGCCGGCGGCGCGAACGCCCGTCACCCGCCCACCTTGCCTCCGCCGGCGGTGACCGCCGGGGCGCTCGCGGCGGCCCGGCGGCGGGCGGCGGGGACCACCAGCGGGGTACCGGTCTCCGGGTCGTCGATCACGCGGCAGGGCAGCCCGAAGACCTCCTCGACCAGCTCGGCGGTGACCACCTCCCGGGGCGCGCCGGCGGCGACCACCTCCCCCTCGCGCATCGCGATCAGGTGCGTCGCGTAGCGGGCGGCGTGGTTGAGGTCGTGCAGCACCGCCACCAGCGTGCGGCCCTGCTCCTCGTGCAGCCGGGCGCAGAGGTCGAGGATCTCGATCTGGTGGGCGATGTCCAGGTAGGTGGTCGGCTCGTCGAGCAGCAGCAGGGGGGTCTGCTGGGCCAGCGCCATCGCGATCCACACCCGCTGCCGTTGCCCGCCGGAGAGCTCGTCGACGGCCCGGTCGGCCAGGTCGGCGACCCCGGTGGCGGCCATCGACTCGGTGACCACCCGTTCGTCCTCGCGCGACCACTGCCGCAGCAGCCCCTGGTGCGGGTACCGGCCGCGGGCGACGAGTTCGGCCACGCCGATGCCGTCCGGCGCGATGGACGTCTGCGGCAGCAGGCCGAGGGTGCGTGCCACGCTGCGGGCCGGCTGCCGGTGGATGTCCTCGCCGTCGAGCAGGACCGCCCCGGCGGCCGGCTTCAGCAGCCGGGACAGGGCCCGCAGCAGGGTGGACTTGCCGCAGGCGTTGGGGCCGATGATGACCGTGAAGGACCGGTCGGGCACGGCGACGCTCAGGTCCTGCGCGATGGTCCGCCGCTCGTAGGCGAGGGTCATCGCGGTGCCGCTCAGCCGGGACTGCATGCTCGGTGCTCCGTTCTCGTCGTGGGTGGCCCGCTGGCCGCGTCCGGTCACAGTCGGCCGGCCCGGCGCTCGGTGGCCAGCAGCCAGACCAGGTAGGCGCCGCCGAGCACGCCGGTGACGACGCCGACCGGCAGTTGGTGCCCGGGGAAGGCCCGCAGCGCGAGCTGGTCGGCGGCGACCAGGAGAACCGCGCCGACGGCCGCCGAGGGCAGCAGGTTCGGCCCGGGGGCCCGGGTCAGCCGCCGCGCGAGGTGTGGCGCGGTGAGGGCCACGAAGTTCACCGGCCCGGCGGCGGCCGCCGCGAGGGAGACCAGCAGCACCGCCGCCGCGAGCACGACGAGGCGCAGCCGCTCCACGCGTACGCCGAGGGCGGCGGCGGTGTCGTCGCCCATCTCGACCAGCCGCATCGCCGGCCCGTAGCCGGCCAGCATGAGGGGCACCAGCACGCCCAGCGCGATCAGCAGCGGCAGCGCGTTCGACCAGCCGCGACCGTCGAGGCTGCCGGTGAGCCAGAGCACGGCGCGGGCGGCGTCCATCAGCGGGGCCCGGGTGAGCAGCCAGCCGTTGACGCCGGTGAGGATCGCCATGGTGCCGATGCCGACCAGGATCAGCCGGTACCCGTGCACGCCGCGCCGCCAGGACAGCGCGTAGACCAGCGCGCCGGTGACCAGCCCGCCGACCACCGCCGACGAGGCCAGCGCCACGCTGCTGCCGCCGAGCACCACCACGACGAGCGCCCCGGTGGCCGCGCCCTGGGTGAAGCCGAGCATGTCGGGGCTGCCCAACGGGTTGCGGACCAGCGACTGGAAGACGGCCCCGGCCAGCGCCAGCGCGGCGCCGACGCAGAGCGCGGTGACCAGCCGGGGCAGCCGCAGCTCGGTGACGATGAACTCCTCGGCCGGAGTGCCCCGGCCGGTGAGGGCGCGCAGCACGTCGGCGGTGCTCATCGGGTAGTCGCCGCTGCCGATGGCGAACACGCTCAGCGTCAGGGCCAGCAGCACGCAGATGACACCGACGGCGATGGCGCGGGGGCGCAGCCGCAGGGACAGGCCGCCGGGGGTGCGGATGGTGATCACGGGTGGGCCACCCGCCCGCGCCGCACCAGCCAGAGGAAGAGCGGCCCGCCCGCCACGGCGGTCACCATGCCGACCTGGAGCTCGCCGGGCCGGCTCAGCACCCGCCCCAGCACGTCGGCGCCGAGCAACAGCACCGGTGCCAGCACCGCGCAGTACGGCAGCAGCCAGCGCAGGTCGGGCCCGGTGATTGCCCGGACCAGGTGCGGCACGAGCAGCCCGACGAAGACGATCGGCCCGCAGGCGGCGGTGGCGGCGCCGCAGAGCAGCGTGATCGCCACGATGACCGCGCCCCGGACGACGGTCGGGCGGGCGCCGAGCGCGCGCGCCGCGTCGTCGCCGAGCGCCAGCGCGTTGAGCGGGCGCGTGACGGCCAGCGCGACCAGCAGGCCGGCCGCGATGAACGGCGCGACCGTGCGTACGGTCGACGGCTCGGCGCTGGCCAGCGAGCCGACCGTCCAGAACCGCAGCCGTTCCAGCGACGCCGTGTCCATGAGCATCACCGCGCTGACGTACGAGTAGAGGGTGGCGTTGAGCGCCGCGCCGGCGAGCGCCAGCCGGGCGGGGGTGGCCCCGCGCCCGCCGCCGACCACGTAGACGGCGGCGGTCACGGCCGCCGCGCCGAGCAGCGCGAACCACACCTGCCCGCCGACGCCGCCGATGCCGAACAGGACGGCCCCGGTGGCCACCGCCGCCGAGGCACCGGCGTTGATGCCGAGCAGCCCCGGGTCGGCGAGCGGGTTGCGGGTCAGCGCCTGCATGACCGCGCCGGCGACGCCGAGCGCCGCCCCGGCGAGCAGGCCGAGCAGCGTACGCGGCAGCCGCATGCGGTGCACGACGGCGTACTCGGCGGCGTCGCGGTCCAGCAGGCCCTGCCAGACGTCGGTGAGGGGGAGCTGTTTGGCGCCCACGGCGATGCTGAGCACCGCGACGGCCGCGAGCAGCAGCACCGACGCCGCGAGCCCGGCGGCCCGCAGCGCGGCCCGGCCGGGCCGGCGTACGGCCGGCGGTGCCGGCGGCGCGCCGACGCGGGGGGAGAGGGTGGCGGACAGTGTGGGCTCCGATTGGTGCGGAATTCCGAACGGGACTTGACAGCCGTTTAGGTTAGGTTAACCTAACCCCGCTGTCCATGGTCATTCGCCCGACCCTGATCGAAAGACACCGCCATGCCGCATCCCGTGTCCGCCCGCCGCCTCTCCCGCCGGGGCCTGCTCGCCGCCGGTGGCGCCGCCACCCTGGCAGCCCTGCTCGCCGGCTGCGGCGGGGACGAGGACTCCGCCACCCCGGCCGCCAAGGACTCCGGCGGGCCGTGGTCGTTCACGGACGACCGCAACGAGAAGGTGAGCGCCCCCGCCCGGCCGACCCGGGTGGTCGCCTTCACGGGGGTCGCCGCCGCGCTTGTCGACTTCGGGCTCGACAAGCAGATCGTCGGGGTGTTCGGCGAGACCAAGCGCTCCGACGGCAGCAAGGACCCGCAGGCCGGCGACCTCGACGTCGAGTCCGTGGAGATCCTCGGCAACGTCTGGGGCGAGTTCAACCTGGAGAAGTACGCCGCCCTGCGGCCCGAACTGCTCGTCACCCACATGTACGACCCGGGCGCCTTCTGGTACGTGCCGGACGAGAGCAAGGGCAAGATCCTCCCGCTCGCCCCCACCGTCACCGTGACCACCGCGCGGGTGCCGATGACCAAGCCGATCGAGCGGTACGCGCAGCTCGCCGAGTCCCTCGGCGCCGACCTGTCCGCGAAGAAGGTCACCGACGCCAAGGCCCGCTTCGAGGCCGCCGCCGAGTCGGTCCGCCAGGCGGTCAAGGCCAACCCGGGCATCAAGGTGCTCGCCTGCTCCGGCAGCCCCGACCTGTTCTACGCCTCCAACCCCAAGGTCAGCACCGACCTGATGTACTTCGCCGAGCTGGGCGTCGACATCGTCGTCCCCACCAAGCTGGAGGCCGGCGACTACTTCGAGGCGCTGAGCTGGGAGAACGCGGGCAAGTTCCCGGCCGACCTGCTCCTGCTCGACAACCGCGCCTCGGCCCTGCAACCCAAGGACATGGCCGCGAAGCCGACCTGGCAGCAGCTGCCGGCGGTCAAGGCCAACCAGGTCGCCGCCTGGGACGCGGTGCCCCGCTTCTCGTACGCCGGCGCCGCGCCGCTGCTGGAGAACCTGGCCGCCGCCATCAAGGGCGCGAAGAAGGTCACGTCGTGACCACCGCCGTCGCCGTGCAGTACCGCCTCTTCGCCGCGCAGGTCGTCGGCGCCCGCCGCGTCGGCGCCTCCCTGGTCCGGGTCACCTTCGGCGGGCCGGAACTGGCCGACTTCGCCGGTGGCGGCCGGGACCAGAGCGTCTCGCTGTTCCTGCCGCACCCCGGTCAGCCCGAGCCGGTGCTCCCCGTCGGGGCGGGGGAGGACTGGTTCGGCGCCTACCGGGCCATGGACCCCGACGTGCGCGCGGTGATGCGCTCGTACACCATCCGGGAGCAGCGCCCCGAGGTGGCCGAGGTGGACATCGACTTCGTCAGCCACGGCGACACCGGCCCCGCCTCCCGCTGGGCCCGGCACGCCCTGCCGGGCGACCGGGTGGTGCTGCTCGGCCCGGCCGTGCACGACAACCGCAGTGTCTGCTTCCGGCCCCCGGTCGGCACGGACTCCGTCCTGCTGGTGGCCGACGAGACCGGGCTGCCGGCCGCCGCCGGGATCCTGGCCTGGCTGCCGCCCGGCACCCCGGTGCGGGCCTGGATCGAGGTCCCCGACGCGGGAGACATCCAGGAACTGCCCACCGAGGCGCGGGCCGAGGTGCGCTGGATCGTGCGCGGCGCCACCGCCCCCGGCAGCACCCTGCTGGCGGACGCGGTGCGCGCCGCCCGCCTGCCGGCCGGCACCCCGTACGCCTGGATCGCCGGCGAGTCCTCGATGGTGCGCTCGGTGCGCCGGCACCTCGTCGGGGAGCGCGGCCTGGACCGCCGCCACGTCACCTTCTCCGGCTACTGGCGCCGGGGCGCCTCCGAGGACAACCTGCGCGCCGAGGCCGTCGCCAAGGCCGCCGTCTGACGATGCCCGCCGCGCGCCGCGTCCCGCCCCGATGGGACGCGGCGCGCGGCGTCCGGCCGGTCGCTCAGAACTCCCGGTACATCACGTGCAGGCCCACCCGGCCGAGGGTGGGATGCCGGAACGCGCCGGGCACCGTGCCCACCACGTCGAACCCCTCCCGCCGGTACAGCTCCACGGCGGTGGCGTTGCTCGCCACCACGGCGTTGAACTGCATGCCGGCGTACCCCCGCTCGCGGGCCCAGTCGACCGCGTGCCGGCACAGCGCCGTGCCCACGCCACGCCCGCGCGCCGCGCGGGCCACCATGAAGCTCGCGGTGGCGATGTGCGCGCCCGGTCCGGGGCGGTTGGTGCCCATCTTCGCGGTGCCCAGCACCGCGTCGCCGTCGACCGCGACCACCGTCCGGCCGGGCGCGGCCTCCACCCACATGTCGTACGCCTGCTCGGCGGTCAGCTCCGGGTCGTAGGGGAAGGTCTCCCGCGCCCGGACCACCTCCTGGACGATCGGCCACACCTGGGCCCAGTCGGACTCGTGGAACTCGCGGATCCGCATCGGCGGATGCTAGGGACGGCCCGGGTGCGGCGGCAAGGCGTTTACCGGCGGGGAGGGTGCGGCCCGGGTCGGCGGGGCGGACGTTGGGCGCACTAACCGTCGACGAGCTGCTCCCGGAGAATGTCCGCGTGCCCACAGTGCTGGGCGAGCTCGCGCAGCACGTGGAGATACACCCACCGCAGCGGAAGCGGGCCCCGCCGGTGCCCGGGCAGGATGTCGTCCAGGCCCAGGGACGACGTCGCGCGGCGTGACGCCTCGCAGGCCTCGCGGTGCGCGCGCTGGACGGTGGCGATCGTGTCGTCGTCATCGAGGATGAACGACTCGTCCGGCGTCGCGGGGATGCCGATCTCAGCGCGCGACCGGCACGTGACGGCCTCGTCGAACCAGACCTTCTCGACGAAGGTCACGTGCTTCACGAGACCCAGCAGCGTGGTCCGCGAGGCCACCAACGACCGGCGCGCCTGTTCCTCCGTCAGCCCGTCCAGGCAGCCGTTGAGCGCGCCGCGGTGCTCGTCGAGGAACGCCTCGAACTGGGCCCGGGCCGGCTGGGCGACGACCTGGTCGGCGAAGGTGGGCGGGTAGGAGGGCATGGGAGGAGCATTCCAGACCGTCGCCCGGGAGCAGCGTCGGACATCGGCAGGTGGCCCAGGCCGAGGCGGATGGTGCGGCTGGTACGGCGGGTCTGCGGACGTGACCGCCGACGGGTGCGCCAGGACGACGTCGATGACGCGGACCCGCTCGCCGCGGCCGGGGCTGTCGTCGGCCGGCGGTCGACAGGCTAGTTTGCTCGGATGAGTTCCCTCGATGACGTCGCGAGGCGTGACGGCTGGCGGTGCTGGGTGTGCGACGAGCCGGTCGATGCCGGCATGTCGGTGAACGACCCGCGTGGTCCCAGCGTCGACAGCCGCACCGCCGACAGGAAGGCCAAGGTCGCCGAGCGACTCGCGCACCGTGCCTGCAACACCCGCAAGGGCGCGGTCAAGGTGGTCATCGCCTGGCCGGACCACCTGCACGTGGTGGAGCCCGCGCCACTGATCACCGTCGCCGAGCGACTCGAACGCAAGGGCGGTCGCGAGCTGGTCGCCCGCTGTCCGAGCGAGAAGGACGCCCAGGCGGCGGCGGACTGGCTGGTCGACCGGTTCTCCCGGCTGGTGCCCGGACTGTCGGTGACCGCGAGCGTCGACGCGGGCGGCGGACAGTACCTCGTCGCCCTGGCCGCCGGCCGCCGCTGACCGTGGCCCTGGTCGGCGCGTCGCCGACCAGGGGCCGATCCGTGAGCTTCCGGTAGCCCGGGACCCGAGCCGCCACCGGCGCTGCGGCACACCGCGCTCACCGGCCGTCTCCAGCCGGTGGGGTCGGTGGGCGATCAGTTCCCGATCAGAAGGGGGGTGCGTCCTCGCCCATCAACGCCAGCACGACGCCTCCCTTCCCGCTCTTGAGGCCCTGGACCACGACCTTGCCGGTGCTGCCGTCGGGCAACTCCAACGTGAAGGTCTTCCCGACCGCGTTCTTGGGGCCGTTGCCGGCGCTGTTGGCGGGTCGGAAATCGCCCGCCCACGGCGGGGTCCCACCCTTGCGGGCGGGCTCGGCGAAGAGTGCGGCGGTACCGGGGGTACGGGTGCCGTCGGAGGAGAGGAGCACTGAGGCGCTGCGATAGGTAGCCATATGCGCCAAGGCTATCCCGGATCGTGCCCGTTCGCGCCACCACAACTGCCGGGTGACGCGAACGGCTTCGGCAAACGACGGTGACCTCGTCTCACCCCTCGTGCCGCATCCTGGACCTCGATTCTCCGATGATGGTGTCGTATCGGGGCGTGGCCGTTCGTGGAACCAGTGTGCGGCGGCCGGCTGGGCCGTCGGACACGAGGAGCCGGGCAGGGCCCTCGTCCGGGACCGAGAGGAGACAACCATGACGGAGTACCTGATCACCTTCAACGACGAGTGGGTGCCCGAACACACGGCGGAGCAGCTTCGCGAGAAGAGCAGGGCCGGCTGGGCCGTGATGGCGGACATGCAGGCCGAGGGCGTCCTGCTCTTCAGCAACGGGGGGCTCGACCGGTCCACCGCGGTGTGCAGCGTCGAATCGGTCGACGGCAGGCCCGTCTTCACCGACGGCCCGTACGTCGAGACCAAGGAGCACCTCGGCGGCTTCGCCGTCGTGGACGTGCCCGACGACGAGGCGGCGCGACACTGGGCCGGCAGGCTCGCGACCGCGCTCGACTGGCCGCAGGAGGTGCACCGGTTCAGAGGCCCCGGGGCGCGCCCGGCGTAACGGCGCCGGGGAGAAGTGAGCGTGGTGCCCAGATACCTGCTGTCCGTCCACGGACCGGCCGAGCCCACCGAGCTCGGCACCCACCCCTCCCAGGAGGCCGTGCCGCAGGCGTTCGCCGACACCGGCGTCTTCGACGAGAGGCTCCGGCGGGACGGTCACCTCGTCTTCACCGGCGGCCTGGCGCCCGCGACGACCGCCACCACCGTCGACGGGCAGGGCGAGCGGCCCGTTCTCACCGACGGGCCCTACCTGGAGACGAGGGAGCACCTCGACGGCTTCTGGGTCATCGAGGCGGCCGACCTCGACGTGGCCCTGGCCCTCGCCGCCGAGGGGTCGAGAGCGTGTCGCGGTACGGTCGAGGTGCGTCCCTTCCGAACCGGGGCATCCGTCCGAGCGCTGCCGGAGCCATGACCGATCCCACCGTCGAGCAGGCGATCACCCGTGTCCACCACGAGGAGTGGGCGCGGGTGGTCGCCGGCCTCGCGCGCCGTTTCGGCGATCTCGACGTCGCCGAGGAGGCGACGGCCGAGGCGTTCGTGGCGGCCGCGGAGCGGTGGCCGCGCGAGGGCGTACCGTCCAATCCCGGCGGTTGGCTCGCCACCACCGCGACCCGCAAGGCGATCGACCGGCTCCGTCGCGAGTCACAGCGCGACGCCAAACACCAGGCGGCCCGGATCATGTACGACGACACCCCTGCTGAGCCGACCGGCCCGGTCGAGGACGACCGGCTCAGACTGATCTTCACCTGCTGCCACCCCGCGCTCGCGTCGGAGGCCCGGGTGGCGCTCACCCTGCGCCTGCTCGGCGGCCTCACCGTGCCCGAGATCGCCCGCGCCTTCCTGGTGCGGGAGACCACCATGGCGCAACGCATCACCCGTGCCAAGACGAAGATCAAGGCGGCGCACATCCCCTACCGGGTGCCCTCGGCCGACGACATCCGCGAACGGCTCGCCGGCGTGCTCGCGGTCGTCTACCTCGTCTTCAACGAGGGCTATCTCGCCAGCGAGGGGGACGCCCCGGTGCGCGTCGACCTCACCGACGAGGCGATCCGCCTCGGCCGCCTGCTCCGGACCCTCCTCCCGGACGACGGCGAGGTGGCCGGCCTGCTCGCCCTGATGCTCCTCACCGACGCCCGGCGCCCGGCGCGCGTGTCCCGCACCGGGGAGCTGGTGACCCTCGCCGAGCAGGACCGCGGCGCCTGGGACCGCACCCTCATCGCCGAGGGCAACGCCCTTCTCCGCGAGCGGATCGAGGCGATGGTGACCGGCGGCGACCCACCCGGGCGCTACCAACTGCAGGCCGCGATCAACGCGGTCCACACCGACGCCCCGTCCGCCCGGGACACCGACTGGTCCACCATCGTCGCGCTCTACGGGCGCATGTCGCTGCTCGACCCCTCACCGATCGTGCGGCTCAACCGGGCGGTCGCGGTCGCCGAGGTCGACGGCCCCGGGGTCGGGCTCGCCGAGATCGACCGGCTCGCCGACGCCCTCGACGGCTACCACGCCTTCCACGCCGCGCGCGCCGACCTGCTGCGGCGACTCGGGCGCGGCGGCGAGTCGCGGGCGGCGTACGACCGGGCCATCGGTCTCGCCGGCAACCCCGCGGAGCGGGCCTACCTCACCCGCCGCCGCGACCAGCTCGCCGGCTGACCGGCACGTGGAGCCAGCGCGTTGACTGGCGTCGACCGGAGCGCGGCAGGGGCAGTGGCGGCTCGACGACCCTGGCAGGATCGCGCTTTCGACCCTGCTGCGATGCCGAGGAGACAGCCTGGTGAAGGCCGACCACTACGACAGTTTCGCCGAGCGCTACAGCGCGGACAACGAATCCAACCTGATCAACGGCTACTACGAGCGGCCCGCGATGGTCGGGCTCGCCGGGGACGTGGACGGCCGGCGGATCCTCGACGCCGGCTGCGGTTCGGGTCCCTTGTCCGCGGCGCTTCGCGAGCGAGGGGCCGTCGTGACCGGCTTCGACTCCAGCCGGGCGATGGTCGAGCTGGCCCGACGGCGGCTGGGCGGGGACGCCACGCTGCTGGTGGCCGACCTCAGCGAGCCGCTTCCCTTCGCCGACGGCGCGTTCGACGACGTCGTCGCGTCCCTGGTCCTGCACTACCTGGAGGACTGGACCGCGCCCCTGGCCGAGCTGCGACGAGTCCTGAGGCCAGGGGGTCGCCTCATCCTGTCCGTGAACCACCCGATGGTCTACCCGGCGGTGAACCCGGGCGCCGACTACTTCGCCCTCGCACGGTGGTCGGAGGAGTACACCTTCGACGGGCACACCGCGGAGCTGACCTACTGGCACCGGCCGCTGCACGCGATGACGGCTGCGTTCACCGACGCGGGCTTCCGCCTCTCGGTCGTCAGCGAACCCCCCATGTCTCCCGAGACCCCGCGCGAGATCCTGCCTCCACATCTCGTGGACCGCACCACGTTCATCTGCTTCATCTTCTTCGTCCTCGAAGCGCACTGAGCCCGGGCCGGTCCGCCGCCGCACGCCACCGGCCTTCCCTCCCGGGCCTGTGCCGGCGGTGCCGAACGCGCAGCCGGCGGCTCAACCGAGGCGCACGTGAGCCGGCCGTTCGGGCCGGGCGGTGCCGGTGCCGCTGCCGGTGCCGGTGCCGGTGCCGGTGCCGTCGAGCGTCGTGCCGACCGGAACGGCGGGCCGGGCCGGTACGACGGGCGCGTCCCGGCCGGTGCCCCGGTGGCCGTCCCCGTCGTGGCTCGACTCCTCGTGGTAGTCCTGCTCCACGTTGACCGACCACACGTCGTGCCGGGTGCCGCAGGCGATGTTCTCGGCGGTGAGCATCGCCGTCAGCATCGAGTGGTCCTGGTTGTTGTAGCGGTGCATGCCGTTGCGGCCCACCGGGTGGACGTTGGGCACCTCGCGGGCCAGCCAGTCCCGGATCACGTCGACGTTGTGCTGGTAGCGCTCGTCGTAGACCGGGTACGCCTTCGGCATCCGCACCACGTACCCGGCCTCGACCACCCCCGGCCGGACCAGACCGAGCCGCTCCAGCTCGGCCGTCGCGGCGGCGACCAGCTCGGCGTCCGGCGTACGCCAGGTCTCGTCGTCCTCGAACACGAAGTACTCCAGGCCGAGGCAGGTGCGGCCGTCCTTGACCAGGTGCGGCGACCAGGAGCCGAAGTTCTGGATCCGGCCGACCTTCACCGCCGGGTCGTGCACGTAGATCCAGTTGTCCGGGAACGAGAACTCCTCCGGCACCACCAGCGCGACGGTCAGGAAGTCCCGGTACCGCAGGTCGGCCGCGGCGGCCAGCACCTCCGGCGGGGCCGCCGGGCGCAGCGCGGCGACCAGCTCGGAGATGGGCATCGAGGAGACGACGTGCTCCGCCGGCTCGGTACGCTGCCCGCCGGCCCCGTTGACGGTCACGGCGACGGCCCGGCGGCGCTCCGGGTCCCGGTGCACGGCGGTCACCCAGGTGCCGGTGTCCACCCGGCCCCCGCGTCGGCGCACCTCCTCGGCGCAGCGTTCCCACATCATGCCCGGGCCGAGCTTCGGGTACTGGAACTCCTCGATCAGGCTGGTCACGTCCTTGCGGTTGCGTCTGGGCAGCACCGCGTTGCGGACCGCCTTGGCCAGCGACAGGTTCTTGATCCGCTGCGCGGCCCAGTCGGCCTGCAACCGGTCGGCCGGCATCCCCCAGACCTTCTCGGTGTACGTCTTGAAGAACATCGAGTAGAGCCGCCAGCCGAACCGGGCGGAGACCCACCCCTCGAAGTGCGACTGGTCCTTCGGCGGGCGCAGCCGGGCCCGCGCGTACGAGCCCATGCACAGCGCGGCCTCCCGCACGCCGAGGTTGCGCAGGGCGTTCGCCGCGCTCAGCGGGTAGTCGAACAGGGCGCCCCGGTAGTAGATCCGGCTCATCCGGGGCCGCAGCAGGAAGTCCTCGTCGGGCAGGATCTCGTGCCAGAACTCCTCGACCCGGGCCACCTTCGTGAAGAACCGGTGCCCGCCGATGTCGAAGCGCCATCCGTCCCGCTCGACGGTACGGCTGATCCCGCCCACCACCTCGTCGGCCTCGAACACCCGGACCGCGCTGTCGCGCCGGAGCAACTCGTACGCCGCGGTCAGGCCCGCCGGTCCCGCGCCGATGACCACCGTGCCGTGCTCTTCGCCCATGCCCGTCGCCCCCTGCTTCCGCCTCCCGGAGGCGGCCCGCTTACCCGGCACCGGCCCGAACTCACCCCGGATCCCCGTCCGCTCCCGGGACACCCCGACGGGCGGAGCGCCTGGGACGTCCCGCGACGCGCCTGGCGCCCGGTTCCGCGCCGGGATCGCGCCGACGTGTCAACGGCCCCGGAACGGGGATGTGGCACCGGTCGGGCCGCCGGACCGGGAGACGCGTGATGGACAGTGGGCGGGCCGTCTCGGGCCGGCGGTGGCGCACGCTGCCGGCCCGGCTGGCCGGGCGCGGGCACGACCTGCGGCGGGCGGCGTCGCGGGCCGCCGGCCGGATGCCGACGCCGTGGCTGTTCGTCCTCGCCGTCTTCCTCGGTACGAAGATCGTGCTCAGCGCCCTCGGGGTGCTCGCGCTGAGCGCCTTCGACGACGTGCCCTGGGCCCCGCCGCCGGACGAGACGATGATGCGCGAGCAGCAGCGGGCAGTCTCGGGGCACCGCGCGGTCGCGCTCTGGTTCGCCTGGGACTCTTTCCTCTACGACCGCCTGGCGCAGCTCCCGCTCGACGAGCCGTGGCCCGACTTCGGCTTTCCCCTGCTCTATCCGTTCCTGGCCCGTCCGCTGGCCCCGCTGCTGGGCGGGGACACCGCGCTGGCGTTGCTGCTCGTCGCGAACGTCGCGTTCCTGCTGATGCTCTTCTACGCCCACCGGCTGGGCGAGCGGCTGCTCGGCGACGACGCCTCCGCCCGCCGGTTCGTCCGCTACCTCGTGCTGCTGCCGGCCGGGTTCCTGTTCCAGGCGGCGCTGACCGAGTCGCTGTTCCTCTGCCTCGCGCTCGCCGCCTTCCACTACGCCGAGCGGCGGCGCTGGCTGCTCGTGGGCGTCGTCGGCTTCTTCCTGGCGACGAGCCGCTCGGTCGGGTTCCTCGTCGTGCTCCCGCTGGCCCTGGTGCTGCTACGGCAGCACGGCTACCGGCTGGGCCCGCGCGCGTGGTGGGCGTACGTGCGCGTCGGCTGGCCGCTGGCGCTGGTGCCCGCCGGCTGGCTGGCGTTCATGGCGTTCTGCCGATGGCAGAGCGGCGACTGGTTCGCCTACAAGCACGCCCAGGAGACGGGTTGGGGCATCCGGGTGCAGAACCCGCTGGCGGTGCTGTGGCACGGCCTGACCGGCAGCCCGCCCCGCGACGCCCTGCGGGTGTGGGTCGCCGTGCTGGTGCTGGCGGTCCTGCTCGCGGGCGCCCGCCGACTCGGGCTGCCCTATCTCGTGTACGGGCTGACCATGGTCCTGGTGCCGCTGTCGATGGGGCCGCCGGTGTACAAGAGCCTGCTGCGCTATCTGCTGGCCGTCTTCCCGGTCGGCCTCGTGCTGGCCCGCTGGGCCCGCCACGCGGGCGCCGACGCCTGGCTGACCGCCGCCCTGGCCCTGCTCCAGGGCGCGCTCTTCGTCACCTGGCTCGCCTACTGGACCCACTTCATCATCTGAGCCCGCCTACGCCTCCCGCCCGCGCGCCGGGGCGTCCGGCGTACGGGCGGCGACCGCGCGCACCAGCTCCTCGGAGAGCGCCGTCGAGACCAGCGCCAGCCGACTCGCGTCGGCCTGCACGTCGGCCTGCGCGACCGCCACGCTCTGCGACTCCAGGGCCGGATCGACCTCCCGCGTCGCCGTCGCCCCCGAGGTGAAGCGCCGGAGCGCCACCAGGACCGCCGCGGCCTCACCGGCGGCGTCGGCACGCTCGATGCTCCAGCCGGCCGCCATCGCCCGCTGCCGGGCGGCGCCCGCCACGGACTCGTCGAGCGGGCCCAACGCACGCAGGCCGTCGCTGATCTCGACGCAGCGGCGGTAGAGCCGTTCGCCCAGGCGCCACGCCCACCGGGGGTCGACCTCCGGCCGGCGCGGGGGATGCAGGGCGATGGTCGGCATCGCCCGGTACAGCAGGTACCACAACGCGTGCAGGTCGCGGTGCGTGGCGTACCGGCGCGGCCAGGCGCGGACGCCGTCGACCGCCTTGCGGGCCGTCGCCAGCACGAAGCTGGCCCCGATCAGCGACACCGACAGCGTGATCAGCGTCTGCGTCGCGGCCGGCTCGGGCCACGGCGGCGCCACCCCGGCCAGCTTGAGGCAGATGAACAGGGCCTTGTGCGCGACGAATCCCGCACCGAAGGCCGCGCCGGCACTGAGCAGCCGCATGCTGGTCCTCAGCCGGGCGCCGGCGTAGCGCGCGTAGCCGGCGGACACCCGCAGGATGTCCACGACCGTCACCCCGAGGCAGGTCAGGAACGCGAGCATGTAGACGCCGACCGGTGGCAGGTCGCCGTACCGCTCGGCGAAGTGCAGGGGCTCGGACTCGGGGAAGTCGGCCCGCGAGAACGCCGCGACCATCACGCCGAACGCGACGGCGAGGAACACGCCCCGCCGCGCCATCAGCCGGCGTGCCCGCCCCGGGTCGCCCAGGTGCAGGAAGAGGAACTGGATCGCCGCCGCGGCGAGCAGCGCCGAGCCGTGCTCCACCAGCTTGGCGAGATTGGCCACGCCCGACACGCGGTCGAGCAGGCTGTGCACCGGCGCCCACCCGGCGGTGACGGCCACCCCCATCCCCAGGCAGATCCCCGCGCTCGCCAGGATCCTCGGGTTGGCCGGATCCCGACCCAGCGCCCTGAGCTTCACCAGGAACGCCACCGCGGCGACGCTGGCGGCGACCAGATGACCGACCGTGACGAGCACCGGATCTCCCGCCTAGTCCGTCAACGTCGCGGCGATGCGGTGCATGACGGCGGCCGTGACGCCGCCCAGCTCGTCGAAGGCCACGTCCTCGCCGCCGCCGTCGAGCCGTGCCCCCAGGTACGTCGCCAGCAGCTCCGCGTCGTGCTCCTGCTGCTCGTCGAACGTGGCGGGGGAGCGGGCGAGCACCCCGTGCGCCGCCGCCGGCTCACCCGTTCCGCCGGAGGGCACCGCCCGCGCGGTGTGCCGCAGGGCGATGTGCATCAGCTCGTGCAGGATCGTCTGGACGCGCAGCACGGGCGGCGCGTCGCGACTGAACAGGACGTAGTCGGTCCCGGCGGTCGCCACCCACAGCCCGCAGGGACCGGCCTGCCCGTCGACGCTCATCGCGGCGAGTTGGATGCGCCGACCGCGCGTGGTCTCGAGCGCGGACACCAGGCCCCGCACCGTCAGGGGCGACGGCAGGTCCACGTCGAGCTGGCGCAACAACCGCTGTCTCCGACGCCGTCGGTGCCACATCGTCCGCCATCACTCTCCCCGACGGGCCGCCAGCCCGAGAGACCCCCGTGTCGTGTCACCCGACCGTCGCGTCCACCCCGGACGGTCCACGCCCGTGCCGGCCGCGACGGCGCGGGTGCGGGCAGCATAGCCAAGCGCGACGACACTGTGACGCCCGAGCGGGGCGGAACGTGACAGCTCACGCCCGCGGTGCGCCCGCCGCCCGGGGCGGTCGGCAGAATGTGGACCGTGCACGACGTCATCGACCGCCCCGACCGCATCAGCAGGCTGCTCGCCCGCGCCGCCACCGAGGTCTTCGCCCCGGCGCTGCTGGCCGCGCTGATGCCCGTCGTCGTGGGCCTGCACGCCGCGTCGCCCGTCGAGGTGGGCCTCGCCTGGGCCCTGGTCGGCTCCCTGTTCTGCTCGATCATCCCCAACAGCCTGATCTGGTGGGGCGTACGCCGGGGCCGGCTGACCGACCACCACATCAGGCGACGGGAACAGCGCCGGCGGCCACTGGCGTACGGGCTGCTGTCCGTGCTGGTGGGCCTCGCCGTGATGATCGGGTTCGGCGCCCCGCGCCCCGTCCTGGCGATAGTCGTCGTCATGTTCGCCCTCGGCCTCGCCGTGACCGTGGTCAACCTGGCGTGGAAGCTCAGCATCCACGCGGCCGTGGCGGCCGGCGCGGCGGCCGTGCTCGTGATCGAGTTCGGACCGGCGCTGCTCGCCTCGGCGCCCGTGGTGGCGCTGGTCGGCTGGTCGCGGGTACGCCTGCGCGACCACACCGTCGGTCAGGTGGCCGCCGGCACCGTCGTGGGGACGCTCATCGCCGCCCCCACGTTCCTGCTGCTGCGGTGAACGGAGGCGGGAGCCCGCTCACGTCCGGCCGCGCCCCGAGGTCTTGTTGCGTGCCTCCAGCGCCGCGACCTGCTCCACGATGGCGCGTAGGCTCGCCCTGGGCGCCCCCGGCGGCATCCGGCGGGCCAGGACGGTGATCGTCTCCAGGTCGGGGTCGCCCTCGCCGTCTGCGGTCACGGTGTCGAAGAAATAGCCCGGGGGCACCCGGAAGAAGTTGGCGAGCTGCTGGATCGCCGACCGGGTGGGATTGTCCCGCTCGCCGCTCAGCAGGTAGTTGACGTAGCTCGTCGAGAGCCCCGTGGCCCTGGCGACCTCCTCTGGCGAGAAGGGCCTGTCGCTGCCGGGCCGGCGATGCGTCTCGAACAGGTGCCGCAGCCGGTCGGCGAAGGACGTCGATCCGCTGGCCTCGCCGCCGTCGGCCATGACACCCCTCCCGATCCGACCCGAGGACGCCCACCATAGTGGTTGGGCCGGGCTGCGCCGCCACAATGGTTGCGGGCCGTGGCGGACCGTGCTTGACTGACCACGCCGACCACTGTTGTGGCAGTGACACCGTAGCGGACAACCATAGTGTGTTCCAGGACACCCGCACCAGCGTGTGTCGACTCCGCGTCGGCGCGTCGGCCGACGACCGCCAGGCGCGGCACAGGGGGGACGGAAACGGGGGATGCGCAAGCCGCTCAGGGCGCGCACCGCACCGCACGCCGAGAAGCAGCCGGCAGGGGGGACCGCAGCCGGTACGGCCGCGCGCATCTGGGGGGCCGTCCTCCGCGCGACCTGGCGCCAGGTGGCCCCGGGCGCCATGCCCGGGGCCACCGACGACGGTGTCCACGTGGCCGGCCGTCCCGGTGACCGGAGGGTCGTCAGCCGGCTGACGCGCCCGATCCCGCCGCCCGTGGGCGGACCGGGGTGACCTCGGGGGCCGGCCCGGTGCTGTCCCGGCGCACCACCTCGGCGGGCAGCACCTCGACGCGGGGCGCCGCGGCCCCCGGGTCGAGTGCCAGCGACATCGCTCGGGCCCCCATCTCGACCAGGGGCAGCCGGACGGTGGTCAGCGCCGGGGTGACGTCCCGGGCGATCGGCATGTCGTCGAAGCCGATGACCGACATCTGCCGGGGCACCGCCACCGACCGGGAGCGCAGCAGCGCCAGCGCGCCGATCGCCATCGAGTCGTTGAGCGCCACGACGGCGGTCAGCTCGGGGTCGGCGTCGAGCAGCGCGGCCGTGGCGGCGACGCCGCCGTCGCGGTCGAACTCGGCGTGCCGGACGCGGTGCTCGGGCAGGCTCAGCCCGTGCGCGGCGAGGGACTCCCGCAGGCCGGTGAGCCGGTCGGTGGTGGTGGTGAGCACGGCCGGCCCGGCCACCACCCCGATCGCCCGGTGGCCGAGTTCGTAGAGCTCCTCGCCGATCAACCGGCCGCCGGCGCGGTTGTCCGGCATCACCGCGTCGCCGGAGTGCTCGTGCCGGCCGATGACCGCGACCCGTCCGCCGGTCGCCTCGTACGCGGCGAGCTTCTCGTTGAGCAGCCGGGTGAAGGTGGCGTCGTGGTAGCCCGAGCCGGCCAGGATGATCGCGGCGACCTGCTGGCCGCGCAGCAGCTCGACGTACTCCAGCTCGCGGTCCGGGTCGCGGTAGCTGTTGCAGATCATCAGCAGCCGGCCCTGGTCGGTGGCGACCCGTTGCAGGCCACGGGTGATCTCGGCGAAGTACGGGTCGGAGACGTCGTGCACGATGACGCCCACCGCCACGCGGTGCGAGCGGGCCAGCAGTTGAGCGTGCGCGTTCGGCACGTACTGGAGCTCGGCGACGGCGCGCAGCACGCGCTCGCGGAGCTCCTCGGTGACGGGCTTGCTGCTGCCGTTGATCACCCGGGAGGCGGTCGCGGGCGAGACCCCCGCCCGCCGGGCCACGTCGGACAGGGTCGCCACTGCCGCCCCCTCGGTCGTTTCTCGACGGCCGCGCCCCGGTGCCGGCCATCCGTCACCGTACCGCAGCGAAAGCGCTTCCCCGCCCCGGCGCCCGCCCGCGTGGCCCGGCGGGCGGCGCAGGCCGCGAGACGGGTCGGACAGCCCCTTGCCTGAGGAGGGAGGCGTTCCCTACGCTGCCCAGGAAAGCGCTTGCCTGAGAATCGCCGCCGGGGGCCTCCCGGCGGCGGCGCAGGCGTGGAACAGGTCGCCCGCCGCCGGTCCCGGTCGGAGGCGCCCGCGGAGGGAAGGAACACCATGACCCGCAGGTCGATAGGCATCATCGTCAACGGCGTCACCGGCCGGATGGGCTACCGGCAGCACCTGGTGCGCTCCCTGCTCGCCATCCGCGAGCAGGGCGGCGTGCCCCTGGCCGACGGCACGTCGATCTGGCCCGAGCCCGTCCTGGTCGGGCGCAGCGAGACCAAGCTCCGCGAGATCGCCGAGCGGCACGGGCTGACCGACTGGACCACCGACCTGAGCGCGGCGCTGGCCCGCGACGACGTCGAGATCTACTTCGACGCCCAGGTCACCCAGCAGCGGGAGAAGGCGATCCGCCGGGCGCTGGACGCCGGCAAACACATCTACACCGAGAAGCCGCTGGCTGAGGACACCGAGGGCGCCCTCGACCTGGCCCGGGCGGCGCGCGCCGCCGGCGTGCGTACCGGGGTGGTGCAGGACAAGCTCTTCCTGCCCGGGCTGCGCAAGCTCAAGCGGCTCATCGACGGCGGCTTCTTCGGCCGGATCCTGTCGGTGCGCGGGGAGTTCGGCTACTGGGTGTTCGAGGGCGACTGGCAGCCGGCCCAGCGCCCGTCCTGGAACTACCGCAGCGAGGACGGCGGCGGCATCGTCGTGGACATGTTCCCGCACTGGCAGTACGTGCTGGAGGAGCTCTTCGGCCGGGTGCGTACCGTTTCCTGCGTCACCGCCACGCACGTGCCGCAGCGGGTCGACGAGGCGGGCCGCACCTACCCGGCTACCGCCGACGACGCCGCGTACGGCATCTTCGAGCTCGACGGCGGCGTGGTCGCGCAGCTCAACTCCTCGTGGTGCGTCCGGGTGCACCGCGACGAGCTGGTCGAGTTCCAGGTCGACGGCACCGAGGGCAGCGCCGTGGCCGGGCTGCGCAGCTGCCGGGTGCAGCACCGGGCGGTCACCCCGAAGCCGGTGTGGAACCCCGACCTGCCGGTCACCGAGCCCTTCCGCTCGCAGTGGACGGAGGTGCCGGACAACGAGGAGTTCGACAACGGCTTCAAGGTGCAGTGGGAGGCGTTCCTGCGGCACGTCGTCGCCAACGAGCCGTTCCCGTGGGACTTCCTGGCCGGCGCGCGCGGCGTGCAGCTCGCCGAGCTGGGCCTGCGGTCGGCGCGTGAGGGCGCCCGCCTGGACATCCCGGAGCTGGACCTGTGAGCGCGAGGAGTGAGCCGGGGTCGCGAGCCCCGCAGTCGCGAACGGAGGTGGCGCTGTGAGCGCGAGGAGTGAGCCGGGTCTGCGAGCCCCGCAGTCGCGAACGGAGGTGGCGCTGTGAGCGGGGCCGACGTGGTGCTGCCCGGCGGGCGGCGGTACCGGCTGACCGGAGGCGAAGGCTTCCCGCGCCCCGCCGGGCCGCCGAGCAGCCGGATCGCGTACGCCGCCGCGCACGTGGTGGCCGATCCGACGGCCGAGAACGTCCCCGGCGCCCCGGCCGTGCTGGACTGGGACCGCACCCTGGCCTTCCGGCACCACCTGTGGTCGTACGGCTTCGGGGTGGCCGAGGCGATGGACACCGCGCAGCGCGGCATGGGCCTGGACTATCCGGCCACCCGCGAGCTGATCCGGCGCAGCGCCGCCGAGGCCCGCGCGGTCGGCGGGCGGATCGTCGCCGGGGTCGGCACGGACCAGCTCCCGCCCGGCCCGGCCACCCTGGCCGAGGTCGCCCGCGCCTACCGCGAGCAGCTCGACGACGTGCGGGCCGCCGGGGCCCGCCCGGTGCTGATGTGCAGCCGCCACCTGGCCGCCGCCGCCCGCAACCCGGAGGACTACCTGCGGGTGTACGACGAGCTGCTCTCCGTCGCCGACGAGCCGGTGGTGCTGCACTGGCTCGGCCCGATGTTCGATCCGGCGCTCGCGGGCTACTGGGGGTCGGCCGATCTCGACGAGGCCGCCGACGCCGTGGTCGAGCTGATCAAGGCCCACGACGCCCGGGTGGACGGGATCAAGGTCTCCCTGCTGGACGCCGACCGCGAGGTGGCGTTGCGCCGCCGGCTGCCCGCCGGGGTACGCCTCTACACGGGCGACGACTTCCACTACCCGGAGCTGATCCGGGGCGATGCGAGCGGCTACTCCGACGCGCTGCTCGGGGTGTTCGCCGCGATCGCACCGGCCGCCGCCGCGGCGTTCGCCGCACTGGACCGGGGGGAGCTGGCGACGTACGACCGGATCTTCGCGCCGACCGTGCCCCTGGCCCGGCACATCTTCGCGGCCCCCACCTGGCACTACAAGACGGGCATCGTCTTCCTGGCCTGGCTGACCGGGCACCAGGACCACTTCACGATGGTCGGCGGGGCGCAGTCCGGCCGCTCGCCGGAGCACCTGGCCACCCTGCTCACCCTCGCCGACGCCGCCGGGCTGCTGCCCGACGCGGACCTGGCGGCCGCCCGCGCCCGGGCGCTGTTCACAGTGGCGGGGGTTGACCAGTGAGCGCGAGGAGTGAGCCGGGTTTGCGAGCCCCGCAGTCGCAGACCGGAGGTGGCCCTGTGAGCGCGAGGAGTGAGCCGGGTTTGCGAGCCCCGCAGTCGCGAACGGAGGTGACGCAGTGAGTGGGCTGGAACGGTTCTCGTTCAACCAGGCCACGTCGCAGCACTGGCCGTTGCCCGAGGTGGTCGACGGCTGCGTCGCGGCCGGCGTGCCGGGGATCGGGCTCTGGCGGGAGCCGGTGGCCGAGTACGGGTTGGCCCGCGCCGCGAAGCTGGTCCGCGACGCCGGCCTCGAGGTCACGTCCCTGTGCCGGGGCGGCTTCTTCACCGCCGACGGCTGGCGGGAGGAGAACCTGCGCGCCATCGAGGAGGCCGCCACCCTCGGCACCTCGGTCCTGGTGCTGGTCTCCGGCGGGCTGCCGGTGGGCAGCCGGGACATCGACGGCGCCCGCCGGCAGGTCGCCGACTCCATCGCCGAGCTGGCCCCGCACGCCGCCGCAGCCGGGGTGACGCTGGCGATCGAGCCGCTGCACCCGATGTTCAGCGCCGACCGCTGCGTGGTGTCCACCCTCGGCCAGGCGCTCGACATCGCCGAGCGGTTCGACCCGGGCGTGGTCGGGGTCGTCGTCGACGCGTACCACGTGTGGTGGGACGACACGGTGTACGCGCAGATCGCCCGGGCGGGGGCGCGGATCGCCGCGTTCCAGGTGTGCGACTGGATCACCCCGCTGCCCGAGGGGGTGCTGCTCGGCCGGGCCCTGCCCGGTGACGGCTGCATCGAGCTGCGCCGGCTGCGGGAGGCCGTGGACGAGGCCGGCTACACCGGGCCGGTCGAGGTGGAGGTCTTCTCGGCCGAGGTGTGGGCCCGGCCCGGCCGGGAGGTCCTCGACGCGTCGGTCGCGGGTTACCTGCGCCACGTCGCCTGACGACGGGTCCCGGCCGGTCGGGCGGCCGGCCGGGATCCGGGCGAGGATGAGGGGGTGACCGACCGACGGGTGCACCTCGACGACCTCGGCGCGTGGCTGATCAAGGGCAACGCGGACCGGGTCGACCTGGCCGGCCGCTTCGCCCGTGATCCGCGGGTGACGGCCTGGTGCGTACGCCCCGGCTACCGGGCCCGGCTGATGCGTCCCGGTCAGCCGGTGGTCCTCTGGGCCAGTGGCAGCCGCGGCCGGCTCGCGTACGGCGTCTGGGGCGTGGGGTTGGTGGCCGCCGCCGCCGTGCCGGGGGAGCCGGGCGCGGCCTGGACGGTGCCGTTGGACCTGACGGTCCTCGCCGAGGCGCACCGGTTGCCCCGGGAGTCCTTCCGGGGCGACGCGCGGCTGGCCGGCGCGGAGGTGCTCCGGCAGCCGCAGGGGGCCAATCCGTCCTTCCTCACGGTGGCCGAGTTCGCCGCGCTGCGCGAGCACCTGCCGCCGCGCTGACGGCCAGGTCCCGGCCGGCTCGATCCGGACCGTCGGCGCCGGGTGCGCAGCGGGCGGCGAGTGCGGTGACCCGGACGTGGGCCGGGCGGCCCGCCGTCTTCACCCAGCCCCTCCGGCTCTCTATGATCGGTGAAAACTGTCGCCAGACAGCCGGTCGCGAGCCGGCAAAAAGCTACAGGCGCGACCGGCGCCGGGAAGGGTGGGCATGGCGCTGTCCGCGACCGTCCTCGCCGAGCTGCGCGGGATCGTCGGTCCGTCGCACGTGCACGACGCGGCCGGCGACCTCGTGGCGTACGCGCGGGACGCGACGCCGCTGTTCTCGCACCGGCCGGACGCGGTGGTCTTCCCGGCCGACACCGCCGAGGTCGCCGCGGTGCTGGCACTCGCCACCCGGCACCGGGTGCCCGTGGTGCCCCGCGGCGCGGGCTCCAACCTGTGCGCCGCCACCGTGCCGCTGCGCGGCGGGATCGTGCTGGTGCTGACCCGGCTCAACGCCATCCTGGAGGTCAGCGGGGACGAGCTGCTCGCCCGGACGCAACCGGGCGCGACCAGCGCCGCCCTCGCCGACGCCGCCGCCGCACAGGGCCTGCTCTGGGCGCCCGACCCCGGCAGCCGGACCGTCGCCACGGTCGGCGGCACCATCGCCACCTGCGCGGGCGGGCTGCGCGGCCTGAAGTACGGCGTGACCCGCAACTACGTGCTGGGCCTGGAGGCGGTGCTGCCCACCGGCGAGGTGATCCGCACCGGCGGCCGGCTGTGGAAGGACGTCGCCGGCTACGACCTGACCCGGCTGCTCACCGGCTCCGAGGGCACCCTCGCCGTGATCACCGAGGCGACCGTGGCGCTGCTGCCCGCACCGGCGTCGGCGAACACCGGGGTCGCGTACTTCCCGACGCTGGCCGACGCGGGGGAGGCGGTCGCCCGGGTGATCCGGGCCGGGGTGGTGCCGGCGACGCTGGAGTTCCTCGATCGGGCCTGCATCGACGCCGTGGAGGACTTCGCCCACCTGGGGCTGCGTACCGACGCCGGCGCCCTGCTGCTCTTCGGCGACGACGGCCCGCCCGACCTCGTCGCCGCCCACCTGGACCGGATAGGCGCCGCCTGCGTCGAGGCCGGCGCGGTGGAGGTCACCACGGCCCGCGAGGTCGCCCAGGCCGAGGCGCTGCTGGCCGCCCGGCGCTGCGCGCTGCCGGCGCTGTCCCGCCGGGGCGGGGTGACCATCCTGGAGGACGCGACCGTGCCCCGGCCGCGCATCGCCGAGATGGTCGACCGGATCGACGCCATCGCCGCCCGGCACGACGTCGCCATCGCCACCTTCGGCCACGCCGGCGACGGCAACCTGCACCCCACCTGCGTGCTCGACTCGGCCGAGGACCATGACGCGGTACGCCGGGCAGAGGCGGCCTTCGCCGACGTCTTCGCCGCCGCCATCGACCTCGGCGGCACGATCACCGGCGAGCACGGGGTGGGGGCGGCGAAACTGCCGTTCCTCGCCGCCCGCCTCGGCGAGGACCAGCTCGCCCTGCTGCGCCGGATCAAGAGCGCCTTCGACCCGGCGGGCATCCTCAACCCCGGAAAGCTGGGATCATGACCGGCGACGTGTTCGACCCGGAGCAGCTGTCCCGCTGCATCTCCTGCGGGTTCTGTCTGCCGGCCTGCCCGACGTACGCGATGACCGGCGACGAGGCGTCCTCGCCGCGCGGCCGGATCACGCTGATGCGGGCGTTGCAGGACGGCACCCTGCCCCCGGACGACGGCACCCTCGCCGAGGAGTCCTCGTTCTGCCTGGGCTGCCGGGCCTGCGAGCCGGTCTGCCCGGCCGGGGTGGAGTACGGCAGCCTGCTGGAGCAGTGGCGGGTGCACCAGTGGCGGGGCTGGCGGCGACCGCTTGTGGCCCGGGCGCTGATGCTGCTGGTCGAGCAGCGGTGGCTGCTGCGGCTGTCCGGCCTCGTCCGCCGCGCCGCCCGCGGCCGCGCCGTCACCCCGGCCCCGCCCCCGTCGGCCCCGGCCGCGTCGGCCCTGAGCGCGCCGGCCTCGGGTGCGGCACCCGCGCCGGCGGCGGCCCCCGGATCCGCCGCCGCAGGCGGGGCGGGCGCGCAGCTCATGCTGGGCTGCGTCGAGCGGGGCCTCTACCCGGCGGTCAGCCGGGCGGCGCGCGCGCTCGCCCCCGAGCTGGCCGTCCCCACCGCGCAGGGCTGCTGCGGCGCGCTGCACGCGCACAACGGCGACCTGGCCGGGGGCGAGCGGCTGGCCGAGCGGCTCGGCGCGGACCTGCCGGGCACCATCGTCACCACCTCCGGCGGCTGCGCCGCGCACCTCGCCTCCGTGCTCGGCCGGGACCGGGTGCGCGAGCTGTCCACCTGGCTCGCCGACCGGCCCGCCGGGGCGGAACTGCGGGTGGGCGGCCGACGCGCCCGGGTCACCCTCCAGGACTCCTGCCACCTGCGCAACGGCCTCGGCGTCTTCGCCGAGCCCCGGATGCTGCTGCGCCAGGTCGCCGACTACGTCGAGCTGCCCTCGGCGGCCGCCTGCTGTGGCGCCGCCGGCACGTACTCCCTGCTGCGGCCGAAGGACTCCAGGCGGATCCTGGACGCGAAGCTCGACGAGATCGAGGCCGCCGGCGTCGACCTGGTGGTGGCCGTCAACCCGGGCTGCCTGCGCCAGTTGCGCACGGGGCTGCGCCGGCGCCGGTCGGCCGTACGGGCCGTGCACCTCGCCGAGCTGCTCGCCCGCGTCGAGTCGCCGTAGCCGGCCGGCCGGCGCCGCCGCCGGGCGCACCGCGGTGCACCCGGCGGAGGATCACTCCGTGCGGATGCCGTCGGGTCGGGTGAGCCGCCACAGCACCGGCAGGCTGAGCCCGGTGACCAGCAGCACGACCGCCGCCCCGAGGCCGGTGGAGATGCCCAGCGCCGGCCAGGCGACCGTGACCGGCGTCTGCACCATGCGCAGCAGCACCGCGCCGAGGGCGAGGCCGAACACCACCGCCAGGGCGAGCCCGATCACCACCGGAACGGCGCTCTGCCACAGCACCGACCAGCTCAGCGTGGAGCGCCGGGTGCCCACCGCGACCAGCATCGCCAGCAGCCGGCGGCGCTCCCGCAGCTGCTCCAGCACGCCGACCAGCATGCTGGCCCCGATCAGCAGCAGGGTGACCACCGCGCCGACGTAGAGGCCGCGTTGGACGTTGACGAACTGGCTGGCCTGGCGGTTCTCGGTCAGCGTGAGCACCGAGGCGTACGGGTCGACGCCGGCGGCGGCGTTGCGGACGTGCTCCACCGCGTCCGGCTGGTCGGCCGCGAGCCGCAGGTACGCGTCCGCGCCCAGCGGGCCCAGCCGGGCGGCGTCGACCGCACCGGGGGTGACCAGCAGGCCGGCCTGCTGGTAGCCGGACGGGTCGGCGCGGACGGGGGCCTCCCGGGTGGTGCGGGGGACCTGCCAGGTCACCCCGTCGACGCCCGCGACCGCGACCGTCGCGCCCGGCCCGATGCCGGCCGGCTGGCCCTCGGAATCGCGGACCAGGAAAACGTCGCCGTCGGCGCACCGGTCGAGCCGGGCGAACTCGGCCAGCGCCGCGCAGTCGCCGATCCGCAGCGTGCCGTACCCCCCACTAGCCGCAGTGACCTGGGTGGTCAGGGTGGCGTGGCTGGCGGTGACCCCGGGCGCGTCGGCCAGGCGGTCCAGCCCCGCCGCCGTGTCCGACCGCGGGAAGAACTGCACCTGCACCTGGGCCCGGGAGGTGTCCTGGCCGGTGTCGAAGGTGAACCGGCCGGCGACACCGGCGAAGAGCATCTGCAATCCGATGGTGCCCGCCACGGCGACCGCGATGCCGTTGACCAGCCGCGCGGAGGCGGCGCTGTCGAGCTGGAGGCGGCGCACCGCGAGCTGCCACGCGACCGGGCCGCCGCGCAGCCGGCGTACGAGCAGGTCGGTGAGCCAGGGGAGCAGGGTGACCACGCCGGCCAGCAGGAGCACGGCGCCGGCGGCGGTCTGCCGCTCGCCGCCCAGCGGCGCGACCCCGGCCGCGCCGGCCAGCAGCAGCCCGAGCCCGGCGGCCGGCAGCAGCAGCCGCCACACCAGCCGCCGGCGCACCGGCGTGGCCCGCCGGGTCACCCCGAGCGGCTCGACCAGCACGGCGCGCATCGACACCAGCGTCACCACGACGGCGAGCGCCGGCACCGCCAGCGCGACGGCGGCCACCAGCGGCAGCGGCGGGCGCACGTCGGCGGCGTACACGCTGAGGTCCATGAGGGTGACCAGCGGCACCACCTGCCGGCCGAGCGCGAAGAGCACGCCGCCGGCCGCGACGCCGAGCAGGGCGCCGGCGGCGGCCTCCCCGGCGGCGATCCGGCGGACCATCGCGGCGTCGGCGCCGACCAGCCGCAGCGCGGCCAGCCGCCGGTCGCGCCGCTCACCGCCGAACCGCACGGCCGCGCCCAGGAACACGGCGATGGGTAGCAGGAGGACCACGAAGATGACGACCACCAGCACCACCAGCACCGGGTCGAAGGCCTCGCCGGGCAGCCCGCCGCCGAACGCGTCCAGCCGGGTCGCGTCGTCGGCGGCGAGGGTGTCGCTGCCCAGGTAGTAGGCCAGCTCGCGGGGACCGGCCAGCCCCTCGTCGGCGATGACGCCGGTGACCGTGGCCCCACCGAGGCGGGGGGCGAACAGCGCGCCGTCGGCGGAGCCGAGCAGGTCGCGCAGGGCGGGGGAGACCAGCACCTCGCCAGCGCGGGGCAGCGCGGCCACCCCGGGCGGCGCCGGCGCGGCCGGCCCTTCGGGCCGCAGCACCCGGCCACGCACCGGTTGCCCCCGGAACTCGGTGTCGGTCTGGCGGATCAGCACGGTGTTCGCGGCGGCCGGGATCTTCTCGCCCATCCGCAGGTCGTCGCGGGCGTCGCCGCGCGCCTGCCGGGCGTCCAGCGCGCCGGGCACCGCGGCGGCGAGCAGCAGCATCGCCACCCCCACCCCGACGCCGACCGCCGTGAGCACCGCCCGCAGCCAGCCGTCCCGGCCGCCCGTGAACGCCATCCGCGCGCCCATGCTCAGGTCGGCCGCGCGGTCGCGCAGCCGCGTCACGCCGCAACCTCCAGGTCCCGGGTGCGGCCGTCGCGGACCACGATCTCCCGATCGGAGTACGCGGCGACCCGCGCCTCGTGCGTCACCAGCACCACGGCCGCCCCGGTGTCCCGGGCGGCGGCGGTGAGCAGCCGCATGACCCGCTCGCCGTTGAGCGAGTCGAGCGCGCCGGTCGGCTCGTCGGCGAAGACCACCCGTGGCCGGGTGACCAGTGCCCGGGCGACCGCCACCCGCTGCCCCTGCCCGCCCGAGACCTCGCCGGGCCGCTTGCCGGCCACCTCGGCGACCTCCAGGCGGTCCAGCCACTCGGCGGCCCGCCGCTCCGCCTCGCGCCGACCGACCCGGCCCAGCCGCAGTGGCAGCGCGACGTTCTCCAGGCAGGTCAGCTCCGGTACGAGCTGGCCGAACTGGAAGACGAAGCCGAACTCCTCGCGGCGCAGCGCGCTGCGCTCGGCGTCGCTCAGGGCGGCGAGGTCACGGCCGGCGTAGCGGACCCGGCCGGAGTCGGGCCGGGCGATGCCGGCGAGGCAGTGCAGCAGCGTGGACTTGCCGGAGCCCGAGGAGCCCATCACGGCCAGCACCTCGCCCGGGTGGACGCGCATGCTCGCCCCGGCGAGCGCCCGGGTCGGGCCGAACGAGCGGTGCAGGTCCTCGGCGAGCAGCAGCGGGGCGTTCACGACCGCACCGTCGCAGCCAGCTCGTCGAGGCGGGCGGCGGTCAGCTCCAGCCAGCGCAGGTCGGCCTCCAGGTGGAACAGCGCGTGGTCGCAGACCAGCTGCTCGGCGAGGTCGCCGTCGCGCTTGCGGCGGGTCAGCTCGCGCATCATCCGCAGGTGCTCGGCGCGCTGCACGTCGAGCACGTCGGCGGCGGGGCGGCCGGTCAGCAGGGCCAGCACCACCTTGGTGTAGAGGGTGCTCTGCAGGTACGGCTCGGGTTTCTCGGCCCGGGCCAGCCACTGCGCCACGTCCGTGACGCCCGCCTCGGTGATCGCGTACCGCTTGCGTTCCGGGCCCTCGCCGGGCTCCACCGCCTCCACCTCGACGAGGCCGCCACGCAGCAGCCGGGACAGGGTGGCGTAGACCTGCCCGTACGCGAGCGGGCGGGCGTGACCGAAGCGCTCGTCGTAGAGGCGTTTGATGTCGTAGCCGTGGCGGGGGGTGGCCTCGAGGAGGCCCAAGAAGGTCTGTCCGATCGACATGCCGGCGACTATACACACCGCGTATACCCGGAGTGTATAGCGGTACATTGCCCGCTCAACCGTCTGCATCGGAGGTCACCGTGTTCGCCCTGTCCCTGACCGAGGACGTGGAGCTGCGTCCCCTGGAGCCCTGGCGGGCCGAGGAGTTCCTCGCCCACCTCGACCGGGCCCGTACGCACATCGCGCCCTGGGTATCGCCCTCGTTCCTGGTCGACGACCTGGCCGGTGCCCGGGCCGTGCTTCAGCGCTACGCGGACCTGTGGGCGCGCGACGCCGGCGGCATCTGGGGCATCTGGCGGCGAGGCACCCTGGTCGGCGGGGTCATGTTCGTCTCGTTCGACGTGGCGTCGGGCGGCTGCGAGGCGGGCTGCTGGCTGGAGCCCGCCGGCGAGGGGCACGGGCTGGTCAGCCGGGCGGTCGGCCGGCTCGTCGACTGGGCGGTACGGGAACGCGGCATCCACCGCGTCGAGTGGCGCACCAAGCCGGACAACACCCGCAGCATCGCCACCGCCCGGCGGCTCGGCATGCGTCACGACGGGACGCTGCGCCAGGTCTATCCAGGGCCGGCCGGGCGGATCGACATCGAGGTGTGGTCGGTGCTGGCGCCCGAGTGGCGCGGCTTCCGGTCAGACGCCGGCGAGCACCGCGTCGAGTGAGCGGGGCACCCGGTCCGGCTCCAACGCCTGCACCAGCAGCCGCGCGTACGCGCTCTTGCGGCCGGACCGGGTGCCGAGGAACCGGCGCAGCTGCGCCTCGACGGCCCGACCCCGCTGCGCCGGCTGCCGCTGGAACAGGTCGAACGAGCGCAGCTCGCCCTCGGCGGCGAGCACCGCCCGCACCCCGGCGACGCCGACCGCCCGGATCAGTTCGTCCTCCAGGTCGGCCACGCAGACGTGGAACCCGAGGGCCGTCAGGTCGGCCCGGGACAGGTCGACGCCGAAGCCGCAGCGTTCCAGCCCGCGCCGGAAGTAGCCCTCCTCGGCTTCGTCGTAGAGGCCCGCCAACCGCAGGCCGCGTCCCGCCGGGCCGAGCTGGTCGAGGAAGTGGCCGACGTTCGTCGCGCCGCCCATGGCCACCACCCGTACGCCCTCGGCGCCGAGGTCCCGGCCGCGGCGCGCGGCGAGGGTCTCCAGGGCGACCCGGTCGCTCGGCCCCTCGACGAGCACCACCGTCCGCGCGTCGGTCCCGGGCGCCAGGTCACCGATGCTCCGCACTCCGCCTCCCCGTCCCCGATGCCGCAGCGCCCGCCCGGGGGGCGGCCCGGCGGTCCGGCCCCGATGTGCGGGACGTACCACCGGGGACGACCTGTGTCGGGCGGCCAGTGCGGCCCGTCGCCCCGCGAGGGCAGCGTGGACCGGGCCGGCCCCCGGCGCAACCGGATTGCGGGCGGCAGGCAACCGCCGGAGTCGGTGGCCGTGCCGCCGCCCGGGCCGGGTGACCCGGGCGGCGGCACCGGCTCAGGGCAGCGACCGCAGGAACGGGCCGTGGCTCAGGCGGAACTCCCAGGCGTAGAACCGGTCCCAGTTGATCGACCAGGTCATCAGGCCCCGGAGGGCGGGGTTGGTGCCGCTGCGGGGGGTGTACGGGCCGCAGCCCTGCCCCTTCACCAGGCAGGTCACCGCGGCCTGCACCCCGGCCGGGGCGAGGTAGCCGTTGCCGGCGCTGGGGGAGGAGGGGGCGCCGAAGGCCACCTGGTCCTCACGCAGCGGCGGGAAGACGCGGTCGGCGTTGCCGGCGACGGGGAAGCCGGCGAGCAGCATGTCGGTCATCGCGATGTGGAAGTCCGCGCTGCCCATGGTGTGGTACTGGTTGTCGAGCCCCATGATCGGCCCCGAGTTGTAGTCCTGCACGTGCAGCACGGTGATGTCGTTGCGCAGCGCGTGGATCACCGGCAGGTACGACCCGGCGCGCGGGTCCTGCCCGCCCCACGGGCCCGAACCGTAGTACTGGTAGCCGAGCTGGACGAAGAACGTCTCCGGCGCCATCGTGAGCACGAAGCCCGCCCCGTACCGCTGCTTGAGGGTGCGGATCGCGGAGATCAGGTTGACGATCACCGGCGTGGTCGGGTTGCGGAAGTCGGTGTCCCCGGTGTTCAGGTAGAGCGAGTGGCCCTCGAAGTCGATGTCGAGCCCGTTTAGGCCGTACCGGTCGATGATGGCCGCCACCGACCGGACGAAGGTGTCCCGGGCTGCGGTCGTGGTGAGCTGGACCTGGCCGTTCTGCCCGCCGATGGAGAGCAGCACCTTCTTGCCCTGTGCCTGCTTGGCGCGGATCGCGGCGATGAACTCGGCCTCGGTCTCGACGCCCGGGCACTCGGCCGCCGGGCAGAGCTGGAACCGGATGTCGCCCGAGGTGACCGTGGTGGGTTCGCCGAAGGCGAGGTTGATGATGTCCCAGTCGGCGGGCACGTCGGCCATCCGCAGGTAGCCCGAGCCGTTGGCGAAGCTGGCGTGCAGGTAGCCGATCAGCGCGTGCCGGGGCAGCCCACCCGTCGGCGGCGGCGTGGTCGGTGGCGGCGTGGTCGGCGGAGGCGTGGTGGGCGGTGGGGTGGTCGGCGGTGCCGTGGTCGGCGGAGCGGTCGTGGGCGGTGCCGTGGTCGGCGGGGTGGTGGGCGTGCCGCCCGAGCAGGGCGCGCCGTTGAGCGTGCAGTTGGTGGGGGAACCGGAGCCGGTGGCCAGGAAGCCGAACGACACCGAGGCGCCGGGGGCCACGGTGCCGTTCCAGGAGCGGTTGGTGAAGGTGTGCCGCTGGCCGACGCTGCTGACGGTGGCGTCCCAGTAGGAGCCGAGCGTGGTGCCCGCGGGCAGGGTGAAGGCCACCTGCCAGCCGGTGATGGTGGCCGGGCCGCCGTTGGTGACGGTGTAGCGGCCCTCCCATCCGGTGCCCCAGTCGGCGGTCTTGACGAAGGTGGCGGTCGGGCCGGCGGCCTGGGCCGGCGCGGCGAGGGTCAGCGTGGTGGCGGTGACGGTGGCGAGGGCCGCGACGGCGGCCAGCAGCAGGTTTCGGGCAGGGCGACGCATCCGGACCTCCCGGGTACGAGGGCCGTCGGATCGACGGATGCACAATTATTAGGATTATTAACTGTAATTGTCCAGGCGTTCGGGCCGGACTTCCCCGTCGCGTCCCGGCGCCCGTGACGCCGGGTGGCGGGTCGGTGCCCGATCGTCGACGCCCCCGTCGCCCGCCCGTCCGCCGCCCGCCCGTCCGCCGCCCGCCCGTTCGGCGGCGCGCCCGACCGGCGCGCCGCCGAACCGTCGTCAGCGCCTGGCCTCGCGACGCTTCAGGGTGCGCTCGTAGTCCTGGAACCGCGCCTTGGCGATGGCCGAGCGGTCCGCCGCGCGGAGCACCAGGCCCTCGGACCGGCCGGCCGGACCGTCCAGGGCCACCAGGGTCCGGGGCAGGTGCGCGGTCAGGAACGTGTGCGTCCCGTCGATGTCGCGGGGCAGCTCCTCGGCGGGGACGGTGGCCAGCCGGGGCACCGTCGGCAGGCCCAGCGATTCGGCCCGCCCGACGAGGTCGGCCTCCCCGAGGAACCGCTGGCCGCCGCCGTCGCGCCAGGCCGAGATCCGCTGCGTCGGCCAGTCGAGCATCGGCGCGGGGTCGTCCAGCACGGCCACGTCGAAGAGCCGGTGCCCGACCCGGCGCTCGGCCGTGTAGTGCCGGGAGGCGGCGGTGACCTTGCCGCCGTACACCTCCAGGTAGAAGACCGTGATCCGGTCCTCCGCCGCCGCGACCGTCAGCCGCTCGGCCACGTCGCGCAGGGCGTCCACGATGCCCAGCGCGGGGTTGCCGATCAGGTCGCCGCGCGCGTACAGCAGTTCCTCGCGGCTGCCGATCAGGTACGCGCCGCCGGGCAGCACGACGATCCGGGCGTTCGTTCCGTCGACCTTCTCGGTGAGGGTGACCGGCCCGGTGAACGCCACGCACTCCGCCAGCAGCCCGCCGTCGCGGGGGTCCAGGGCGTGGTAGGTGGGGATCGACGGGTACTTGGTCAGCGAGTTGATCGTCCGCAGGTCGACCGTCCGGACGTCGAGGCGGGACACGGCAGCTCCTTCACGTGGCGGGGTGCGCCGCGCCGGTTCGCGGTGCGGCGCCGGGCCGGCAGCGTATCCGCCGCGAGGGCCCCGGCTCGCGCCAGTTTCCGGTCCGCGCGTCCACCCTGGACCGTCGGCGTGCGGAAGTGTCGTACCCGCGCGCGACCATCCATCCATGGCTGTCCCCGCTCTCACCCCGCACACCGACCAGCCGCGCTCGGTGCCGCTTCGCGAGGCGCGCACCCGGCTCACCCAGCTCGTCGCGCTGGCCGAGTTGACCGACACCGTCACCGTCGTCACCCGCGACGGCGATCCCCGCCCGGTGGCCGCGATCGTCCCGGCGGCCGCCGCCCGTAGCGCCGCCCAGGCGCGTGCCGACGGGGACCGCCTCGCCGCTGTCACCGCCGGCTGGGCCCGGCGCCTCGACGAGGCGCACCGGCGCAGCGCCCACCGGCACGCCGCCGAGCTGCGCGCGGTCACCGCCGCCCTCGCCGAGGTCTGGGCCGAACTCGACCGCCGGGTCACCCCGGGCAGCGACCCCGGTCTCGCCCGGCTCCGGGCCGCCCACGCCGACCTGCTGGCCGCCGACCCCGCCGCCTGACCCGCCCGGGGTCCGCGCCGCGTCCGGCGTCGCTCGCGTCCGCGCCGTCCCGGGCTCCGCGCCACCCCCGGGCTCAGTGCCGCGCGGTTGCCTGGCCGGGATCCGGTGTGCCGCCGTCGACCGCGCCCCGACGCTGCCGAGGGCAGCGCTCGCGCGTGCCGCCGGCCCTGGGGGCCGCAGGGTGTCAGCCGGCGGGGTACGCGTGGGTCTGCGCCGCCTTCACCGCGGCCCAGACCGGCTGGCCGGGGGCCAGCCGCAGCTGCGCGGCGGCGGCCGGCGTGACGTCCGCCGACACCCCGATCGGCCCGTCGAGCTGCACCCGCAGGTCGTCGCCGTGCCGCTGCACGCCGGCCACCGTCGCCGCCCAGGTGTTGCGCGGGCTGCCCTCGGGCCGCGACGGGTGCAGGGCCACCGCCGAGGGCCGGAAGGCGACGAAGACCTCCCCGTCGAGCCGGTCGGCGACGGTGAGGGTCAGCCCGTCGGCGACCCGGACCCGGTGCCCGTCGGCGTGGCCCCGGTGCAGGTTCAGCCCGACGAGCCGGGCCACGTAGTCGGTGCGTGGCCGCGCCGTGACGGTGGCGGCGTCCCCCTCCTGCACCACCCGCCCCTCCTCGACGACCACGAGCCGGTCGGCCAGCACCAACGCGTCCAGCGGATCGTGGGTGACCAGCAGGGTGGCACCCGGGTGCGCGGCGAGGTGCCGGTGCAGCTCCGCCCGGGTGTCCAGCCGGGTACGCGCGTCGAGCGCGGCGAGCGGCTCGTCCAGCAGCAGCAGCGCCGGCTCGACGGCGAGCGCGCGGGCCAGCGCGACCCGCTGCGCCTGCCCGCCGGAGAGGTGCCGGGGCCGCCGGTCGGCGTGCTCGGCCAGGCCGACCCGGTCCAGCCAGTCGTGGGCGGTCCGCCGGGCGGTACGCCGGTCGGCGCCGTGCCGCCGGGGCCCGAACGCCACGTTCTCCCACGCGCTCAGGTGCGGGAAGAGCAGGTAGTCCTGGAAGACCACGCCGATCGGCCGGCGTTCGGTCGGCGTCCAGGCGCGGCGCAGCGGCCGGTCCAGGTCGACGCCGTCGAGGGTGAGGTGCCCGGCGGTCAGCGGGAGCAGGCCGGCGAGCGCGCGCAGCGCGGTGGTCTTGCCCGCCCCGTTGGGGCCGAGCAGCGCGACCACCTCGCCGGCGGCGACCCGCAGTGCGACGTCGAGGCGGAAGCCGTCCCGCTGCACCACGAGGTGCGCGTCGAGCAGGGGCGCGCTCACGGGCTGGTGATCCAGCGGTCGCGCAGCCCGGCGAGGATGGCCACCGAGACCGTGAGCAGCACGAGGCTGAGCACCACGGCGGCCTGCACGTCCGTCTCCAGCGCCAGGTAGACGGCCAGCGGCATGGTCTGCGTACGCCCCGGATAGTTGCCGGCGAAGGTGATGGTGGCGCCGAACTCGCCGAGCGCCCGGGCCCAGCACAGCACCGCCCCGGCCGCCAGGCCGGGCGCCACCAGGGGCAGGGTGACGTGGGTGAAGGTCGTCCAGCGGCCCGCCCCGAGGGTCGCCGCCGCCTCCTCGTACCGGCCGTCGGCGCCGCGCAGCGCCCCCTCCACGGCGATCACCAGGAACGGCATCGCCACGAACGCCTCCGCCAGCACCACGCCGGCGGTGGTGAACGGCAGGGTGATTCCGAAGGTCGCGTCGAGCCAGCCGCCGAGCAGGCCACGCCGGCCGAAGACCAGCAGCAGCGCCACCCCGCCGACGACGGGTGGCAGCACCAGCGGCACGGTGACGAGGGCGCGCACCAGGCGCCGGCCGGGAAACTCGACGCGGGCCAGCAGCCAGGCCAGCGGCACCCCGAGCAGCAGGCAGAGCAGCGTGGCCAGCGTGGCGGACAGCAGGGACAGCCGCAGCGCGGTGAGCACGCCCGGCGCGGCGAGCCGCTGCGGCAGGTCGGCCCACGGCGTACGGGCCACCAGCCCGACCAGCGGCAGGACGAGGAAGACCAGGCCCAGCACGGCCGGCAGCAGCAGCGCGACGGGCACCCCGGGGCCCCGCCGGCGCAGGCGCCCGCCGTGGGTACGCGTCACGGGGCCTGGAACCCGGCCCCGGTGAGCACCGCGCGTCCCCGCTCCGAGCGGACGTACGCGACGAAGGCCCGCGCGCCGTCGGGGTTGGGCGGGTCCCGCAGCGCGACGATCGGGTAGTCGTTGACGGCGCGGGCGGACTCGGGGAACTCGACGGCCGTCACGTCGGCCGTGGCGGCCAGGGCGTCCGTGCGGTAGACGAGGGCCGCGTCGACCTCGCCGAGCCGCACCTTGGACAGCGCGCCCCGCACGTCCTGCTCCAGGGTGACCGGGGTGAGCGCGACCGAGGCGGCGTCGAGCGCCGTCCGCGCCGCCGCCCCGCAGGGCACCTGCTCCGCGCAGAGGGCGACCTTCACGCCCGGCCGGGCCAGGTCGGCCAGCCCGGCGACGCCCCGCAGGTTGCCCCTCGGCACGGCGACGACGAGCTGGTTGCGGACGAAGACCACCGGATCGCCGTCGGCGTTGCCGGCCTCGGCGACGGTGGTCATGTTGCGCGTCGCCGCCGAGGCGAACACGTCGGCCGGGGCGCCCTGGTTGATCTGGGCGGCCAGCGCGGCGCTGCCGGCGAAGTTGAGGATCACGCTCGTGCCCGGGTGGGTCGCCTCGAAGTCCCGGCCGATCCGGGTGAACGACTCGGTCAGCGAGGCCGCGGCGAACACGGTCACCGTGCCGTCCGTCGACCCGCCACCGGCGGTGGTGCCCGCGCCGCACCCGGCCAGGGCCACCAGGGCGGTGATCACCGCCGCCGCCGCCGCGACCGTCCGCGAGCGCCCCGCCGCTCTCACGACCCCTGCCTCCCCCGGGAGGCCCCGGACGGGGAGGCGCGTTCCACCACCACCGTGGTCGACTTGATCACCGCGACGGCCAGCGAACCGACGCGCAGGTCCAGCTCGTCGACCGCCTCCCGGCTCATCAGCGAGACGATCCGGAACGGCCCGGCCTGGATGTCGACCTGCGCCATCACGGTGTCCTTGACGACGTTGACCACGATTCCGCGCAGCCGGTTGCGGGCCGAGGAGGCGTCCGACCGGTCGTCGGGCTCGGCGGCCTGCCCCCGGGCGAACGCGGCCAGCTCGACCCCGTCGATGGCCCGGTGCCCGTGCTCGTCGCGGCCGGCGGCGAGCCGCCCGGCGTCGACCCACCGGCGCACGGTGTCGGCGCTGACGCCGAGCAGTTCGGCGGCCTCCCCGATGCGGAACGTCGTCACCGGCCCAGCCTAGCGTCCGGCAGATGCGAGGAGAAGGGCGGGCAGCTCGTCGCGGATGCGGCCCGGAAGAGCCCATTTTCCTCGTGTCCGCGGCCGGCGCAGCCGCGACACGGCCGACCGTCCGGATGCTGTCGTGACCTGGCGGGATGGACCACAATGGAGGGCTCGGGCGGGGGACGGCGACCGGGAGGGCCGAGTTGGGTCAGGACGACGAGGGCAGCGGCAACCCACCGGCGCCGGAATCCGTGGAGGCCCCCACCGCGCGCCGGTCGAGGTCCCGGCAGGTGCGCCTGGCGGCCCTGCTGCTCCTGCTGGTGGTGATCGTGGCGGCCACGGTACGGGTGATCGTGGCGACCGGCCCGCCCACCTGGGACGAGCTGCGCGAGCGGGCGGGGCTGACCAACCGGGACAGGCTGGTCATCGGGGTCAAGGACGACCAGCCGGGCGTGGCGCAGAAGCTGGAGAACGGCGCGTTCGAGGGCTTCGACATCGAGATCGCGTACATGATCGCCGAGGACCTGGGGTTCGACGCCCCGGAGGTGACGCTGCTGGCGATCGAGAGCGAGGACCGGGCCCGCCGGCAGGCGCGCGACGCCAGCGGCAGCTTCGTCACCGTCGATTTGGTGGTCGCCTCCTACAGCATCACCGAGCAGCGCCAGGGGCAGGGCGTGGTCTTCTCCTTCCCCTACCTGGAGACGGAGCAGTCGGTGGTGACGCTCGCGTCCGACAGCCGCAAGGTCGCCAGCCTGCGTGACCTCGACCGGGCGAAGGTCTGCACGCTGGGCACGTCCACCTCGGAGCGGCGCCTGCGGGACGCGGGCGCGAGCCCGATCGGCCGCAACCGGATCAGCGAGTGCATCCAGGCGCTCTACGACGGTGATGTCGACGCGGTCACCACCGACGCGGCGATCCTGGCCGGCTTCGTGGGCCCCCGCCCGCCGGGCGAGCTGCCGCCGGCGGTGAAGCTGCGAGGGCGCCAGGAGTTGCAGCACTGGGACATCGGCGAGGAGGCGGCGGAGAAGTGGGGCGTGAACACCGGCCCCAATCCGGCGATGCGGGACCTGGTCAACCTCTCCCTGCAGCAGTCGGCGGAGGGGCCCGACGGCTACCGGTGGAAGGCGGCGTTCGACCGGTACCTGGCCTCGGAGCAGCAGTACAGCAACCTGCAGCAGGTGGCGGTCGGCCGGCAGCCGGAGCCCGAGGAGAAGGTGGAGGTGCGGCAGTGGCCGTGGGAGAGATGGGCCCTGCCGTCTCCGAGTCGGCCGCGATCGGGCGCGCCGACCGTCGCCCGGGCACCAAGCAGGCGCAACAGGCGCAGCAGTGGCTGCTGACGCTGCTGCCCGCGTTCCCGGTGCTGCTGCTGGTGCTGCGGCTCTGGCGGCTCAGCCGGCAGGACATGCCGACGATGCTGCTGCTGGTGCAGTACGTCAGCCCGCTCGGGCTGCTCAGCGCCCTGCTGATCGCGCTGGTGTGGGCGTTCCCGCTGGTGGTGCTGGTGCTGACCGTTCTCGGCCGGCTGCTCCAGGTCAGCGCGCCTGACCGGTTCGACCCGGATCGCTCGCTGCTCGCCTACGGCACCGTGCGTACCCCCGGTTGGGTGCTGGTGGCGGCGACCGCGCTGGCGGCGCTCACCTGGCAGTTGCGGTTCCTGCCGCTGCTGATGATGCTCGCCCTCTGGCTGCTGGCGCTGCGGACCCGGCTCCGCTACCCGGACCGACCCCGCCTGCTCCTGGTCGCCACCCTGGTGCTGCCGGTCGTGGCGGCGACCGCGAGCTACGCCTGGCTGGCGCCCGCCGTGCCGGCCGCGATCAGCGACGGCGAACTGGCCACGGCCCTGCTGCTGGTCGTGCCCCCGCTGGGAGCTGTGGTGCTCACCGGCCCGGTGCCGCGCCCGGTCGCCCCGGCGCTGACCCACAGCCTCGCCTACGCGGTGGCGGCGGTGCTGCCGCTGGTGACGGGGGTGGTCTTCCTGCGGGTGCCGCTGCTGCCCGCGGTCGCCGTCGAGGTCGGCCCGGAGGCGGGCCCGGTGCGGGAGGTGGTACGTGGCCAGGCGGTCACGGTGACCGACCGGATGACGATCGTGCTCGACGGGCGGGGCGAGGTGCGCTTCCTGCCCAACGACCAGGTACGCGGGCAGCTCCTCTGCCCCGACCCGGGGCGGATCCCGGTCACCCGCGTGGACGTGTACGGCTGGCACGTGGAGGAGACGGCGCTGGACTGGATGATCCCCCGGCAACCGGTGGGGCGGGCGGACCCGCGCTGCCTGGGCCGGGTGCCGGCAGGGGAGCCCGCCGAACCGTCCGCGCCGCCGTCGCCCGGGCCGGCCGGGTCGTCCGCGCCTCCGCCCGCCGTCCCCCGCTGACGGCCGGCGGGCGGGGCGGGCCCTCGACGCCCCGTCCCGCCCGCCGGCCGCATCCGTCGGGTCAGCAGTTGCGCAGCTCGGGGGACTGGTTGAGCAGCTGGCCCCGGGCGGAGACGAACCGCCGGTACGCGTCGGAGCCGACCGCCGCCGGGCGGAACGCGGCGACCCGGTGGCAGTTCTGGAAGGCGAGCTTGACGTGGAAGTGCCGCTCCAGGCCGGCGCGGATGGCGTCGCTGGCGAGCGCCCGCAGCAACTGGCCGCGTTCGGCCTCGGTGGGCGGCGGGACGACGTTGTCGGCGTGGTCCGCGCCGGTGGACGCGAGTTCGGCGGCCACCCGGCTGACGGTCTGCCAGGCGTACGGCAGCGAGTCGCGGACGCAGGCGACGAACTCGGCGTCGTCGACGGGGCCGCGCTCGGCGGCGTCGATCAGGGCGGGCGGGACGGTGAGAGACATGCTTCTCCTCCGGTTCACTGGTAATGACTACGGTTTTCATTACCGTGGCCGAGTGAGCACACCACGATGCGGGCGGCGCGTCAACGACCGTCCGGCGTGCCGCGTTGACCCACCGTGACGGCGGTGGCACGCGGCGAACGACGACGGGCCGGACCGGCGCCACCGGCGGGTGACGGAGACGGCCGACGCGTCGGTCGGTCCGTGGCCGGCGTGCGGGGGAGGCGACGGGAGCGGTCAGCCCCGTCGCGCGGTGCGGCCCTTGAGGTGGCGGCCCAGTTCCCGGGCGATCTCCCGCTCGGCGTCGCGTTCGGCGAGCGCCTGCCGCTTGTCGTACGACTTCCTGCCCTTGGCCAGGGCCAGCTCGACCTTCGCCCAGCCGCCCGAGAAGTACATCGACAGGGGCACCAGGGTCAGGCCGCCCTCGCGGGTCCGCTCCAGGATCCGGGCGATCTCCACCCGGCGCAGCAGCAGCTTGCGGGTGCGCCGGGGCGCGTGGTTGGTCCAGCTGCCGAAGCCGTACTCGGCGATGTGCAGCCCGTAGAGCATCAGCTCGCCGTCGCGCTCCTGGGCGAAGGCGTCGACCAGCGACGCCCAACCCTCGCGCAGCGACTTGACCTCGGTGCCGGCCAGCACGATGCCCGCCTCGTAGGTCTTGAGGATCGAGTAGTCGTGCCGCGCCTTCTTGTTGGAGGCGATCAGCCTGCGCTCGTTCTGCCGGGCCGCGTTCACCCGGCCGAGGATATCGGCTGCCGGCCAGGGCTGGCCGGCCCGGCGCCGATGCGGTGGCCGGGTCCGGCCGAATCCGATGGCGCCGGCGGTGCCCGGCGGGGGAGACTCCGCCAATGGATCATCGGGCGATGGTGCGGCTGAGCAAGCGGATGTCCCTGGCGTTGCGGCACGAGCCCGCCCGGTTCGGCCTCGCGCCCGACCGAGGCGGCTGGGTGTCGGTCGACGACCTGCTCGCCGCGCTCGGGATCGACCGCGCCGACCTGGACGCCGTGGTGGCCGGCAACGACAAGCAGCGCTTCGCCATGGAACGCGGTGCCGACGGCGTCGAGCGGATCCGGGCCAACCAGGGGCACTCGATCCCGGTCGACCTGGAGCTGGCGCCCAGCCCGCCGCCGGCGCGGCTCTATCACGGCACCAGCCGCGTCGCGCTCGACTCGATCCGGGCCAGCGGCCTGCACCGGGCCGGCCGGCACCACGTCCACCTGTCGCCGGACCTGGCGACCGCCCGACGGGTCGGTGCCCGCCGGCCGGGCGAGCTGGTGGTGCTGACCGTGGACGCGGCGGCGATGGCCCGCGACGGGCACGCCTTCTATCGCAGCGCCAACGGCGTCTGGCTCACCGACGCGGTGCCCGCCCGGTACCTGGCCGACTGAGCGGGGCTCAGCCCGCGCGCCGGGCGAGGAATTCGGCGAGCACCCGGGTGTGGGTGGAGAAGGCCAGCTCCGTCGGCTCGGTGAGCACCAGCCACTCGGTGGCCTCCTCGGTCGGCGCTGACGGCGGCAGCGCCTCGGCCCGCCGCTCGGGCAGCTCGCCGAAGACCATGATCGTGCCGCCGGCCGGGGCGCCGTGCACCGCGAGGAGCCGGGCGTCGGCGGCGTCGGCACGCAGGCCGGTCTCCTCCCACAACTCCCGGACCAGCGCCTCCTGCCACTCCTCGCCGTACTCGATGAAGCCACCCGGCAGCGCGAGCTGGCCGCGGGCGGGCTCGATGTCGCGGCGGACGACCACCACCCCGAGGCCCCGGGCCGTGCGGACCGGCAGCACCGCCACCGCGACGGGCAGCGGGTTGCGCCAGACCGTCGCGCCGCAGGCCGCGCAGACCCGCGGCCAACCGGCCGCCGCCGGATAGGCGGCGCCGCAGAAGGAGCAGTGGGAGTACGCCACGGCGGTCATGCCGCAGCACGTTACCCGGCACGCCGGGGGCCGCCGCGACCTGCCGCCCGGGGCGTGCGGCGGCGGCTCCCGGCGGTCACGGGCGGCCCGCGCGAAGTGCGTCCCGGGCCGCCATGAGGGCGAAGCCGAGCAGGTTCGCGCCCTGCCAGCGCGCCGGATCGTCCGCGCGCGGGTCGTCGGCGGCCAGGCCGATGCCCCAGACGCGGTCGACCGGGCTGGCCTCCACGAGCACCCGTTCGCCGGTGCCGAGCAGGTACGCCCGCAGGTCGTCGTGTTGGCCGAACTTCGCGACGCTGCCCGCCACCACGATGTCGTCGCGCCGGGCCTCCCAGGTCGCCTGGTCGAAGCCCCGCACCTCGCGGCCGAGCGACTTGGCGCGTTGGGGGTGCCCGGCCGCCAGGATCCGTTCGGCGACCGCCGCGTCGCCGAACAGCATCGCCTTGTGCCACATCATCCAGTGCTCGGCGGTGGCGTACGTCCGCTCGCCGTCGGTGAACGGGGCCGGCCACCACTGGCTCAGGCAGCCGGGCCCGACGCTGCCGTCACGCTGCGGTCGGTGACCCCAGAAGTGCAGGTAGCGGATCTTCTCGCCGGCGTTGACGGCGGCGACGAGCTCGGTGACGGATCGCGGCGACATGGCGGCGAGTCTGCCCGAGGGGTCCGACGGAACGCGCGCGCTTTTCCGGCCGGCCGCCGGCGCGGGCGTCGGTGCCGCCGCGCCGCGCGGTCGGGTGCGCGGGGCGGGCGGTGCCGCCGCGCCGGGCGGTCGGGTGCACGGGCGGTCGCCGCGCCGGGCGGGGCGGTCAGGCCGGCGGCGCCCCGGTGTAGAAGGCCGTGGTGCGCTCCGCGGCGCCCCGGGCGGCCTCGGCGTCGGTGCCGTCGGCGACGCTCGCCTCGCCCCACCGCTCGCTGCTCGCCGTGACGAACCGCCGGCCCTGCTCGGACACCGACCAGGCCTCGCCCTTCTCCGGCGTGACCCCGCTGCCGTCGGCGGCCAGGTACGACGCCAGGCCGAGCAGCGCCAGGTCCCAGCCGACGCCGACCGCGCCCGGGCCGAACTGGTCCCAGCGCTCCTGGTCGACGTGCGCGACGTGCTCCAGCTCGAACCGGGTCCGGTCGTCCCCGACCGGCGTCAGCCGCACCTCGATCCAGCTCACCTCGCCGCCGAACTCCCAGGTGGCGGCGAAGGCCTTCGGCGGGTCGCAGCGCTCGATCGTGCCGCCGGCGTTGCCCTCCAGCTGGTAGCGGCCGTCCAGCCGCAGGTCACCGGAGATCGGCATGAACCAGCGGGGGATCCGTTCCGCGTTGGTGCAGGCGTCCCAGAGGTCCTCCAGCGGCGCGTCGTACGTCTGGCTGATGGTCATCACCCGGGCCTCGCCGGCCTCCAGCACCCGCCGGCCGAGCTGGCGGCGTACGGCGTTGATCTGCTCGGTCGCGTCGATCATCGGTCTCTCCCGTGGTCGGTCGTGTCGTCTGTCGTGGGCGGCTGCTCGCGCAGCCGCCGTTCGCGCTTGCCTCGGGCCAGCTCGGTGGCGAGGGCGTGCAGGGGCGGCGTCCAGAACCGGCGGAAGTTGTCGAGCCAGCGGTCGACCTCCCGCAGCGGCCGGGGATCGACCGCGTAGAGACGTCGGGTCCCCTCCGCCCGCACGGTGGCGAAGCCGTTGTCCCGCAGCACCTTCAGGTGCTGGGAGACGGCCGGCTGGGAGATCCCGAACTCCCGCCGGATCACGTCGCACAGCCCGCCGGCGGTCGTCTCGCCGTCGGTGAGCAGTTCGAGGATGCGGCGCCGCACCGGGTCACCGAGTACGTCGAAGGCGTGCACGGAACCCTTTATATCAGTCACCCCTTATTTAAGCGACCCATGATGGGTCGGCGTGTCGCCGACGCCGTCGCGGAAGCGTCGGGGATACGACTCTCCACGGGTCGGTGCGAAGATCCGCACGACGCTACCCTGGCATCGACGGACATATACTTTCCGTACGATCGTGGAACCCGTGAGCGGAGGCGGGCGTGCCACTCTTCTTCCTGAGCTACGCCCATGAGGACAACCGCAACGGCCAGGTGCAGGAGTTCTTCGGCGATCTCAGCGAGGCGGTGGCCCGGCTGGCCGGCGTGGGCTGGGACCAGGCGGGATTCGTCGACGGGCAGCTGCCGCTCGGCGCGACCTGGTCGCAGGAGCTGGCCGACGCCCTCGCCACCAGTTCCTGCCTGGTGGCGCTGACCTCCCCCCGCTACGTGGTCAGTGACTACTGCGGGCGCGAGTTCCGGGTCTTCGCCGACCGGGTCGACGCGCACGAGCGGGAGTTCCGTCGCCGTCCCCCCGCCGTGCTGCCGATCCGCTGGATCCCCTGCGACCGCGTGCCCGAGGCGCTGACCGGCTTCCAGCACAAGAACTTCCCGGCCGGCGCCGTGTACGCCCAGGACGGGCTGCTCACCCTCAAGCAGCGCCGCCGGCACCACGACGAATACCAGGACTTCGTCGACGCGCTGGCCAAGCACATCGTGCAGACCGACCGCGACCACCGCCTGCTCCGGCCCGCCCGACGGCCGGTGCTCGCCCAGGTCACCAGCGCCTTCGAGACCACCCGCCGGCGGCCGGCACCCGGGTCGTCCGCCGCCCGGTCGCCCCGCTCGACAAGCGCCCGGCACGTCTGGTTCGTCCTGGCCGCCGGCAGCGCGGCGGAGCTGGCCGGCACCCGCAGCGGGGCGGAGGAGCGCTACGGCGCGCTGGCCCGGGACTGGCGGCCGTACCGCCCCGAGCTGGAGGCGCCGATCGGTAGCTACGCCGGGGCGGTCGCCACCACCAAGAGCTACGGCTGGACGGTCGAGGACGCCGTCGACCTCGCCGAGGTGCGGGAGTGGGCCCGGGCGCACAACCAGATCGTCGTGCTCGTCGTGGACGTCTGGTCGGCCGGCCTGCCGCGCTACGAGCTGAGCCTCGTCGGCTACGACCGCGACCCCGACACCACCACCCCGGTGCTGGTGCCCTGGACGGCCGCCGACGACGCGGCGGCCGACGGCAACCAGCGGCTGTGGGAGACCCTGGCGCGCGTCCTGTCGCACCACGTGGTGCGCAACGATCCCGCGATGTGGCGACCGGAGATCGCCACCGCCGGCCGCTTCCACGCCGAGCTGGAGGACGCGCTGGTCGTGGCCCAGAGCCGCATCTACCGTACGGGCACGGTCTACCAGGAGCCGCCGTCGGACGGCCCGGTGCACCGCCCGATCCTCGAAGGTCCCTGATGGAGGCGGGCAGCCGATGGTGGTGAACGACGCGGCACGCGGGCAGATCGTCACGTTCTACTCGTACAAGGGCGGCACGGGACGCACGATGGCGCTGGCCAACGTGGCCTGGATCCTGGCCAGCCAGGGGCTCCAGGTGCTCGTGGTGGACTGGGACCTGGAGTCGCCCGGCCTGCACCGCTACTTCCATCCGTTCCTGCGCGACTCCGAGTTGCGCGCCACCCCCGGGGTCATCGAGATGATCTGGGATTACTCGATGGCCACGATGCAGCGCAATCCCGGCGACGACCCGCAGGAACTGCTCGCCGGGCACGCCAAGATCCAGCGGCGGGCGGTCTCGCTGAACTGGGAGTTCCCGCACGGCGGCGTGATCGACTTCGTGGCGGCCGGCCAGCAGGACTCGGCGTACTCGCGGTTGGTGAGCACCTTCGACTGGTCGAACTTCTACGAACGCCAGGGCGGGGCGGCCTTCTTCGACGCGGTCCGCGCGCAGATGCGCGCCGAGTACGACATCGTGCTGATCGACAGCCGTACGGGCCTGAGCGACGTCGCCGGCATCTGCACCGTGCAACTGCCCGACACCGTCGTCAACTGCTTCACCATGTCGACGCAGAGCATCCGGGGCGCGTCGGCCGTGGCCCGCTCGATCCGCGCCCAGCGCCCGGACGACCCGCCGCTGCTGGTGCCCGTGCCGACCCGGGTGGAGGACGCCGAGCTGCGCAAGCTGGAGACCGGCCGGGACCTGGTCCGGGCCGAGTTCGCGTCGTTCCTCGACCACCTCTCCGACGCCGCGCGGGCCCGCTACTGGAACACCATCGAGGTGCCCTACCGCGCGTTCTACGCCTACGAGGAGATCCTCGCCGCGTTCGGCGACCGTCCGGAGCAGGCGGGCACCCTGCTGGCGGCGTACGAGCAGCTCGCGTCGGTGGTGACCGGTGGCCGGGTCACCCGGCTGGAGCCGATGCCGGAGGAGGAACGGCGCCGCTCGCTGACCGCGTTCGAGCGGTCCCGGCTCACCGCCGAGCAGACCGTGCTGGTCGGCTACGCCTCGATGGACCGGCTCTGGGCGGAGTGGATCAGCGACCAGCTCGAGGAGGCCGGGCTGCGGGTGGACCGCCGCGCGGTCGACGTGCCGGTCCGCGCGGGTGGCCGCACCGAGTTCGACCGGGCGCTCGCCGCCGCCAGCCGGGTGCTGGTCGTGCTGACCCGGCACTTCGCGGCCACGCCGCTGGCGGGGGAGGCGTGGAAGGCCGCCGCCAGCCGGGACCAGGTCGCCGGCACCGGCGTGCTGGTGCCGCTGCGGGTCGACGAGTCCCGCCTCGCCCTGCCCTACACCGACCGCACCCCGGTCGACCTCAGCGACGTCGACGCCGGCACCGCCCGGACCCTGCTGCTCGAGGAGGTGGGCGCACCCGCGCACACGGTGACCGGGCGGGCGGTCGGCCGGTTCCCCGGCACGTTCCCGGCGGTGTGGAACGTGCGCCAGCACGGCACCACCTTCGTCGGCCGGGCGGCGCAGCTGGAGGCGCTGCGCGACCGGCTGACCGCCTCGCCCGCCTCCGGCGTGCAGGTGATCCACGGCCTCGGCGGGGTCGGCAAGACCCAGCTCGCCGCCGAGTACGCGCTCCGCTTCGCCCGCGACTACGACGTGGTCTGGTGGATCCCCGCCGACAGCGAGGAACGGATCCGGGGCGGGCTGGCCGACCTCGCCGAGGCGATGGGGCTCGGCGCGGGCGGCGGTGGCGAGGCGGTCCGGCGGGTGCTCGACGCGCTGCGCCGGGGCGGCCCCGGCCGGCGCTGGCTGATCATCATGGACAACGCCGACGAGCCGTCACGGGCCACCCGGGCGCTGCTGCCGCAGGGCCCCGGGCACGTCCTGCTCACCACGCGCGACCAGACCTGGAGCGAGTACGCGGGCGCCACCGAGCTGACCGTCTTCGACCGGCTGGAGAGCGTCCAGCTGCTGCGCGACCGCGTCCGCGGCCTCACCGAGGAGGAGGCGACCCAGGTCGCGGAGAAGCTCGGCGACCTGCCGCTGGCGGTGGAACAGGGCGCGGCCTACCTGCGGGCCACGGCGCTGCCGGTGCAGCAGTACCTCGCCTCGCTGGACACCCCCGGCCTGCTGCGCATCCTGGAGGGCCGGCAGTCGGCCGGATACTCCAAGACGCTCGCCGCGACCTGGCTGGTGACCCTGCGCCAGCTGCGGCAGGAGAAGCCCGCCGCCGCGCGCCTGCTGGAGCTGTGCTCGTACTACGCGCCGGAGCCGATCCCGGTCGCGATGCTCACCGGCGAGCGGTTCGCCGTCTTCATGGCCCCGTTCGACCCCACCCTCACCGACCCGATCCTGCAGGGGCTGGTCACCGCCGAACTGGGCCGCTACGGCCTCGCCCAGGTCGACGCGGAGAACAACACCGTGCGCATCCACCGGCTGGTGCAGCTCGTCATCAAGGACCAGCTCGACGACCCCGCCGAGACCCGCCGCGAGGCCCAGTCGCTGCTCGCCGCCGCCAGCCCCCGCGACCCGGACAAGCCGGCCAACTGGCCGCGCTACGCCGAGCTGTGGCCGCACGTACGTCCCTCGGCGCTGCACGAGTCGACGGCCGAGGAGGCCCGCCAGCTCGTCGCCGACACGGTGCGTTACCTCTACCGGCGCGGGGACTACGAGTCCGCGCGCTCGCTGGCCGAGGACGCGTTGGACCGCTGGCGCGACACCGACGACGACGACCCCACCAAGCTGCGGATGCGGTTCCACCTGGCCAACGTGCTGCGCGCGCAGAGCCTCTTCGACCGGGCCTTCGAGATCGACCAGGACGTCTACGACCGGCAGCGGCGGATCTTCGGCGAGCACCACCTCTACACCCTGATGACGGCCCGCAGCCTCGGGGCCGACCTGCGCGCCCAGGGCCGCTACCACGACGCCGAGCAGCGCGACCGGCGCACCCTGGAGCTGAGCGTCCGCAGCTTCGGCGAGGACAGCGGCCGTACGCTGACCGCCGAGAACAACCTCGCCGTCTCGCTGCGGCTCGTCGGCCACTTCCGGGAGGCGGCCCAGCTCGACCAGCACATCTACGAGCGGCGCCGGGAACGCTTCGGCGACGAGGACCCGTCCACCCTCGCCTCCGCCAGCAACTACGGCCGAGGGCTGCGCGACACCGGGGAGCTGTGGCGCTCGCACAGCGTCCTGCAACGCACCTCCGTCAACCAGCAGAAGATCATCGGCCCCGACCACCCGGAGACCCTGCGTACCGCCAAGGAGCTGGCGCTGACCCTGCGCCAGCTCGGCCGCTTCGCCGACGCGCACCGGGTGCTGGAACGCACGGTGGTGCGCTACCAGCGCACCCTCGGCGGCGAGCACGCCGACACCCTCTCCTGCGAGATGGCGCTGGCGACCACCTGGTCGGCGGTGGGCGACAACCCGACCGCGCTGCGGATGGCGCGGCGGCTGCGCGACGCGTACACCGAGGTCCTCGGCGCCGACCACGCCATCACCCTGGCCTGCCTCAACAACCTCGGCGTGTTCCTGCGCAAGGGCGGCGAACACCCCCAGGCGCTCGACCTCGCCCAGCGGGTCCGCGACCAGCTTCTCGCCAGCCTCGGCGAGCGGCACCCGCACACCCTGCTCGCCACGCTCAACCTCGCCAACGACCTGTTCGCGCTCGGCGAGCGCGACGCCGCCCTGCTGCTGGACACCACCGCGTACGTCGAGCTGATCCGGGCCCTCGGCGCCGAGCACCCGGACAGCGTCTCGGCGGCGCTCAACCTCGCGGTCAGCAGGATCGCCACCGAGAGCGAGGCCGACGCCGGTCGCGCCCTCTACGACGACGCGTTCGGCCAGCTGGTGCAGCTGTTCGGCGGCGACAACCCGCGGGTGGTCCAGGCCCGTCAGCGCGACCGGTTCAACGGCTACATCGAGCCCGCCCTGCTCTGAGCGCCCGCCCTGCTCTGAGCGCCCGCCTGCTCTGAGCGCCCGGGCTGCTCCGAGCGCCCGGGCTGGTCCGAGCGCCCGCCCTGCGCCGGGCCCGGCCGGCGGCGCGCTAGTCGGGGCCGTCGGCCAGCCAGGTCGCGACCGCCAGCGGGTCGGCGCCGGGCAGCCGCCGGCACAGCGCCCGGACCAGGTCGGGGCGGGTGGTCAGCACCCGCGCGGCGGCGGTACGCCCCAGCCGCCCGGCGGCCAGCGCGACCCCGACCAGCGCGTCGGCGTCCCCGGGGTCCCCGGCGAGCCGGCGGCGGTATCCCGCCAGGGCGCCGCCGGCGTCCCCCGCCGCGTACGCCCGGTCGGCGTGGTCCACCCGCCCCGTCGCGTCCGCCTCGCCGCTGCCCGTACCGCTGTGCTCCGTCGTCGCCAGCAGCCGCCGCCGCACCGCCGCCTCCGCGCCGGTGTCGCCGGTCGACGCGGGCCGGGCCGGGCCGGGCACGACGGCGGGTGCGGCGATCGGCGGCGGGCGCCGACCCCGCCGCCACGCGTACGCCACCTCCGCCACGCCGTCGTCGTCGGGGACCAGGTTGGCCAGCGCCCAGCGCACCGCCCCGCCGTCCGCGACGTCGCGCGCCGCCGCCTCGACCCGCGCGTCGCCGGTGGGCTGCCAGCCGCGCAGGGTGCCGGCCATCCCCGCCACGAAGGCCCGCCCGTCGTCGGTCAGCTCCGCGCTGCCGGCGAGCTGCGCGACGGCCCGCGCGGTCTGCACCCGCCAGTACGCGTACTCGAACGCGCAGCGGACGTCCTCGTGTCGTCGGCAGCGCCACACCTCGGCCACCCCGAGGTGGGCGTACGCGCCCTGCAACAGCGCGCCGACGGGGCGGGGGTCTGACCGCCACGGCGCCCGGTAGCGGGCCAGGCCGCCCGGCGAGTGCAGCGGCAGCAGATCCAGCAGCGCGCCCAGCTTGGTGTGCTGCAACTCGTGCACCAGCAGCAGCGCGAGCGTCTGCGGGTCGGCCGGCACGGAGAGCGCGATCGCACCCAGTGCGGCCCGGCTGGTGGCGCTGACCGGGTGCCCGGACGGCGGCGGCGTGAGCGGCACCAGCGTACGCAGCAGCGTGGCCAGCCCCCGGGCGTGCGCAGGCAGCCGTTCGGTCAGCCAGTGCCACGCCTGCCCGGCCAGCCGGTCGAGCCGCTCCGCCGTGGCGTCGTCCAGGCGGCTCGTCGGCGGCCGGTGGTAGCGGCTCCGGTGCGGATCCTGGTCGTCGACGAGCACCTCGGTCGGGGGCGCGTCGGGGCCCGGGGTGAGCCGGCGGCTCGGCAGCCACTGGCGTGCCGGGGCGTGCCCGTCGCCCGACCCGTCGGTGGCGTGCACGGCACCAACCGGCCCGTGCACCGACAACCCCGGCGGCGGGCGCCCGGCCCCCGGGGGACCGGGGGAGTAGGGCCGTCCCCGGGCCCCGACGAACCCGGGGACGGCGCCCCCGCCGACCGCGCCGCGCCCCCGGGGGGCCCGTCGCCCCACCGGCGGGGGGGGTGCAGGGCCCAACCGGGCCCGGGCCCCGACACCCCGGGGGGGGGTCGCCCGTCGCCGCTCGACCGGGGGTCGTAGCGCCGTCCCGTGCCGCGGACGAGCGCGGTGCCGGCGCCGAGCCCGACCGCGCCGCCCACCGTGGGCAGCAGCAGCGCACCCTGCGGGCAGGGCACGGCGAGCGTGAAGGCAAGGCCCGCGCGCAGGGCGGCGGCCCCCGCCAGCCCGGCCAGGTAGGCCGCGTCGGGGCGTCCGTGCAGGGCGTCCGTGGCCCAGCCGGTGACCGGCGGGTGGGCCAGGACGTGGGCGACGGCCGCCGGATCCGCCCGCTCGGCGAGGGTGAGCAGGGCGAGGCACTGCGCGGCCGGCGAACCGGTCCCGCCCGCGCGGGCGGCGGCGACGGTCAGCAGCCGCCGCCGCCCGAGCTGACCGGCGCGCAGCACCTCGAGCGTGGCGTCGTCGCCGTGCCCCGCGGCGAGGCCGGCGAGCTGGGCGGGGGAGAGCACCACCGACTCACCGCCCCAGGGCAGGCCGCCGGGCCGGGGCGTCGGGCGGAGCGGCCAGGGCGCGGCGGCGCAGGGCGTCGACGTCCGCGGCCACCACCCGTCGTACGTGGTCGATCAGCCGGTAGAGGTCGGGGCAGTAGACCGACGGGTGCGCGAATCCGGCGCCGGCGCGGAAGCGGTGCGCGTACAGGCCGCCACCGCAGGCGCTGAGCACCGGGCAGGCCCGGCAGGCGGCGGCCAGGGCGGCCGGACCGGTCGGCCGGCCCGCCAGCGACGGGTGCCGCAGCGCCTCGTCGAAGGAGTGACGGAAGACGTCGAGGCCGGTACGCATCGACGCGTCGTCGGTCGTCTTCAGGGTGTCGGTGCCCTCGATGGTGCCGTCGGTCTCGATCGTCATGACGTCCGGCTCGGCGAAGCCCACCGCCCGGGTGCCGCTGCGGCCGCCGAGCACCAGCGCGATCAGCGACTCGAACAACCGGATCCCGGTGCGGCGGGGCGTCGTGGCGTACCAGCGGTCGAAGACGGCCACCAGCCAGTCGCCGTACGGGGTGTCGGTGCCGCCCGGCCGGCGCCCGGGCGGGGGAGTGCTCCAGTTGCCGTGCGGCAGCAGCAGGTCCAGGCGGGGCGGGTCGAACGCGAGCAGCGACTCGTAGACGCCCACCGGGTCGTTGGCCAGGTCGACCGTGCAGAGCAGTCCCGCCCAGCGAGACCGGTGCCGTGGGCGGCCGAGCAGCCGCAGCGCGGCGGCCACGTCGGCGAAACTGCCCCGTCCGTCGGGGTAGCGGCGGTGCAGGTCGTTGGCGGCCCGGCCGCCGTCGAGGCTCACCCCGACGTCGATGTCGTGGCGGTGGCACAGCGCCAGGAACTCCTCGTCCAGCAGCACGCCGTTGGTCTGCACGCCGACGTCGAGCGCCGCGCCGGGGGGCAGTGCCGCCCGCAGGGTGCGTACGGTCCGGTCGAGGGTCGCCGGACCGGCCAGCAGCGGCTCGCCGCCGTGCAGCACGACGCGTACCCGGTCGGGGCCGTGCCGTGCCAGGTGCTCGCCGAGGCGCCGCGCGACCTGGGCCACGGTGCCCGGCGCGATCACCCGGGGCCGCTCCCGCCACCGCTGGTCGGCGCTGCGGTAGACGTAGCAGTGGTCGCACGCCAGGTTGCAGCGGCTGTGCACCTTGAGCACGAGCTGCCGGACCCGGGCCGGCGGCGCCGCGCCGGCCACCGGGGCGGACCCGCAGGACCCCGCCGCCGGGCCCAAAAGGTCGTGCCCGGTCGGCGGACGGGCGTGGTCAGGGTGGGGTGGGGCGGCCGACGTCGGGGCGTCGGCGGACACGTCAGAAGCTCGACTCGAACGCCGACACGTCGAGCTGCCGGCCCGGCTCGTCGCCGGCCACGAGCGTGGCCAGCACGTGGGCCAGCACGCCGTCGCCGGCGCCGGCGAGGAGGTCGGCCAGCGGTACGTCCCCCAGCCGCACCAGGGCGACCCCCGCGTCCACCGACGGTGGCGGCAGCTCGGTCTCAGCCACGGTGGACCGTCCGGCGACCGTGTGTCCTGCCGCGCGTCATCGCTGCGCTCACCCCGCCTTTTCTACACCATCGGGTGCCTGCCCCGACGGCCCGACACCGCGCCCCGGGGCGCGCGTCGGCGGCACCCCGACGGCCCCGGCCGACCGACTGGCCGCCGGTGTGTCCGGCGACGGGGACGCGTCCGGCGGCGCGCGGTGACAGGTGGTGGATCCGGGTGGCACCGGCACTGCCCGGGACCGCGATGACCGGTGACATCCCGCCTCCCGTCGGCGTCGGTGTCCGAAGCATAGGGGCGCGGCGGCCTCCGCAGCGACCACCGTCCGTAAACCCGACTCAGGGTCTGTCGTACCCGTGGTCCATGATCCTTGTCGTCACAGCGACGCCGGCGACCCCTCCGGCGTGCGGATGGTCATGGGCGGCGCCGGGAGCGGCGGACGGGAGGTCGGACAGTGGCTGACGCGGAACGGACCGCGTGGCGACGGCGCAGCACGGTGCGGGTGGTGCCGCCCGCGCGGCCCCGCAAGCTGGCCAAGGTGCCCTACCTGGAGCTGGCCGACGGGCGGTTGCAGGGCGTGGTCTCCAGCGGGTCGGACGTCGACCGGGTCTACGTCTCGTCGATCGCCTCCGGCACCCACGCCTACCACTGCAGCACCAACAACAACCGCCCCTGCGGCGGGCTGCGCGGCGTGCCGTGCAAGCACCTGCACGCCCTGGCCGACGAGGCACTGCTCCAGTACGGCGCCGACCGGGTCGCCCGCTACCTGCGGGTCGACGTCGGCGCGGGGGTGGACACGGCCCGGGAGCTGCTGGCCGCCCTCGACGGGCGGCACGAGCCGACCCCCGCCGCCGTCGTGTTCAGTCGCTTCCTGCGCCACTTGTCCTACCTGGAGCTGCCCGGCAGCGCGGTCCCGCTGCCCGAGCTGCACTGGTTCCCGGCCACCGGGGCGGGCCGCTGATGCTCGGCACGCAGCTCGCCGTCCTGCGCGACGGCGCCCCGACCGGCCTGACCGACGCCCTCGACCTGGTCGCCGGCCTCGACGACGCCCTGCTGCGCGGCCTCGCCCGCGTGGGTGAGGCCGACGCCGCCGCGCTGGCAGCCCTGGCCGGCGCGCTGACCGCAACCCCGCTCGGCGACCGGCTCGCCGAGGCGGTGGCCAAGGTGACCGCCGGCTCGGTGGCCGAGGAACACCTGCTCGCCCTCGCCGGCGCCCGGTGCGCGCTGCTCGGCGCCGCCCACGACGCGCTGCTCGGGCAGCTCGACACCGCGCTGGGTCGGGCCCGCGCCTCCTGGGCTCCCGGCCCGGTCGAGGCCCCGGGCACCGGGTCCGGGGCCCGCGTCGGCGCCCGCGCCTGGCTGCACGAGGTGGCGGTGACCGGGTGGGGCGGCGTCGACCACGAGCTGGTGGCCGCCGCGGGGGCGCCGGTCGAGGCCGCCCTCGCCGAGCCCGGCCTGCGCAGGCTGGCGGTGCTGCTCGACGGGCTCGCCGCCGAGCTGCGCGCCTGCGTGCCGGTCGCCACGATGGCGCAGCCGCCGCTGCGGCGCTGGGCCGACCTCTGGGCCCGGGGCGTGCTGCTCGCCCAGGACCCGGCGGCTGCGTCCGTCCCGTCCGCCGTCGAGGAGGTCTCCGGGCGGCTGCTCGTGCTCGGCGTCGACGTGCACGAGCACGACACCGCCGTGCAGGCGCAGGTGCACGCGATCCTCGAACCGGCAGACGGCGGGCCGCCGCGGCTGGTCCGCTGCGCGGTCGGCGCGGTCAAGGTGGAGACGATCGTCGGGCCCGCGCTGTGGCGGCTGCTGGACGCCCATCCCGTGCTGCTGGCCGCGCTGGCCGAGCGGCGCAGCCTCACGGTCACCGGTCTGCCGCTGCACGGGGCGGACCTGCTCTGGCACGACGACCGGGTGCGACCCGGCGAGCCGGCCGACCCGTTCGCCACCGCCCGGGTCCTGTTGCCGACGGCCGTCGCGGCAGCACCGGCGCCCCTGGAGCGGCACCCCGTCGGGATCGCCGAGCCCGTGCTGGTGGAGGGCTACACCGTGGGTGACGACGACGGCACGACGACCTTCGACATCGGCGGCCAGCCGATCGCCGTCGCCGTCGACCGGCTGCCGTCCTGCGGACCGCTCACCCCCGAGCTGGTGGCCGCCTCGTCCGCGTGCCTCGGCCTGATCCGGTGGGACGACGGGCGGTGGTCGCTGCAACCCCTGGCGGTGCAAGCCACCGTCAAACGCCAGCCGGTCGAGGCGCACACCGGCGACTGGGCGGGCGGGGTCACCGACCCGAAGATCGCCAAGGCCGAGGCCAAGGCGGGCGACGCCGTGGCGGTGCTGCGCGAGCGCGCGGGACGGTTGCTGCGCCGATGAACGACTCCCCGACCCCCGCGGACCTCGCCGACTCCAACCGGCGCCAGGTGCTCTACTGGCGGCTGCTGGCCCGGCTCTTCGACCCCGACGAGCAGCCCACCCTGGAGTCGGCCAGCATGGCGGTCGTCAAGGACCTCGGGCTGCCGGCCGCCCTGCTGGATCCGGCGGTGTCGGTGGACACCGTCGTCCAGCGCTTCCCGGCCGTCGCCGACGAGCTGCGCGGCCTGCTCACCCCGACGCCCGACGCCCCTGCGGCCGCCGACCTTCCCGACACGCCGGCTGGCGGCCTGCCCGCCGAGCCGGCTTCCGGGGCCGCCGCGTCGGCTCCCGAGCCGCCCGACGGGCCCGCGCCCGGCGTCACCAGCACTGCGGCGTCCGGCGAGGCCGACACGCCGGACGCCGACCCTGCCACCGAGCCTGCCGTCGAGGCGGGTGGCGACGGGCCGCCGGGTGCGCCGGGTGCGCCCGGCGCCGCCGAGGTACGCCGCGCCGCGCTGGTGTCGAAGCTGCTGCTCAACGTGTTCGCCACCGGCCACGGGGCGGTCGACGCCGGCCAGTTGGCCCGGTGGCAGTCCGACGCCGGCTGGTTCGAGCAGGCCCTCGGGATGGAGCCCGGCGGGCTGCGCCGACAGGGCGGCGGCGACGGTCTCGGCGGGGTGCTGGCCGGCATCGAGGGCGACCTCGTCCGCCGGATGCACCTGCGGGAGGTGTTGGCCGACCCGGTGCTGGCCAGCCGGCTGACGCCCAGCATGTCGCTGATCGAGCAGCTGCTGCGGGACAAGGCCAACCTCTCCGGGGTGGCCCTGGCCAACGCCAAGGCGCTCATCCGCCGGTTCGTCGACGAGGTCGCCGAGGTGCTGCGTACCCAGGTCGCGCAGACCAGCGTCGGCGTCGTCGACCGGTCCGTGCCGCCGAAGCGGGTCTACCGCAACCTCGACCTCGACCGCACCATCTGGCAGAACCTGACCAACTGGAGCCCGGAGGACGAGCGCCTCTACGTCGACCGGCTCTACTACCGGCAGACGGCCCGCCGGGTCACGCCGGCCCGGCTGATCGTGGTGGTGGACCAGTCGGGCTCGATGGTCGACTCGATGGTCAACTGCACGATCCTCGCGTCGATCTTCGCCGGCCTGCCCAAGGTGGACGTGCACCTGATCGCGTACGACACGCGGGCGCTCGACCTCACGCCGTGGGTGCACGACCCGTTCGAGGTGCTGCTGCGCACCAAGCTGGGCGGCGGCAACGACGGCCCGGTCGCGATGGCGCTGGCCCGCCCCAAGATCGTCGAGCCGAAGAACACGGTCATGGTGTGGATCTCGGACTTCTACGAGTTCAACCGCTCCCAGCCGCTGTTCGACGGCATCGAGGCGGTGCACCGCTCCGGGGTGCGGTTCATCCCGGTCGGCTCGGTCAACAGCTCGGGCCAGCAGAGCGTCAACCCCTGGTTCCGGCAACGCTTCAAGGACCTGGGCACGCCGGTCATCTCCGGTCACATCCGCAAACTCGTCTTCGAGCTCAAGAGCTTCCTCACCTAGGAGAACAACCCCTCATGTCCGAGATGCTCCGTGCCCCCGCCGAGGTCAAGTACGCCGAGGAACTCGACTTCCTGGAGTCGGTCGACACCGATCCGAAGCCGTTCTCGTGGCGGCTGAGCCCGCGGATGGTCCGCCTGTTCATCCTCGGTTCGGAACGGGCCGACGGGCTCGACCGGGAGATCGCGCAGAAGTGGTTCGGCGACCGTACGTTCGTCGAACGCAGCATCGTGACCCTGGCGTCGGACCGGGGCCTGCTGCTGATCGGCGACCCGGGCACCGGCAAGAGCTGGCTGGCCGAGCTGCTGTCCGCCGCCGTCTGCCGCAACTCGACCCTGGTGGTCCAGGGCACCGCCGGCACCACCGAGGACCACATCAAGTACTCGTGGAACGTCTCCATGGTCATCGCGCGGGGCCAGTCCCGGGAGTCGATGATCCCCTCGCCCATCATGACGGCGATGGAGCAGGGCACCGTCGGCCGGTTCGAGGAGCTGACCCGCTCCACCAGCGACGTGCAGGACGCGCTGATCTCGATCCTGTCGGAGAAGTACGTCTCCATCCCGGAGCTGGACCACGACAACATCGTCTTCGCCAAGCCCGGCTTCTCGATCATCGCCACCGCGAACAGCCGGGACCGGGGCGTGAACGACCTCTCCTCCGCGCTCAAGCGGCGGTTCAACTTCGTCCGGATCCCCGTGGTGACCAACAAGCGCAGCGAGGCCGAGATCGTCCGCTTCCGCACCGAGGAGCTGCTGCGCCGCCACCAGATCACGCTGGACGTGCCGCCCACCCTGCTCGACATCCTGTTGCAGAGCTTCGCCGACCTGCGCGCCGCCGCCACCTCGGCGACCAGCGACGACGAGAAGCTGGAGTCGGCGCTGTCCACTGCCGAACAGATCGGCGTCCTCGAGGACGCCATCCTGCACAGCCAGTTCTTCGGCGACCGCACCCTGCGCGCCGCGACGCTGGCCGGGTCGCTGGTCGGCTCGCTGGCCCGGCGCAGCCCCGAGGACCTGGCGATCCTCAACAAGTACCTGCACGGGGTGGTCGAGCCGCGCGCCAAGCAGGACGGCGGCTGGGAGGGCTTCCTCGACGGTGGCCGCCAGGCGATCGCCGCCCTGTCGTGACCGCCCCCACCACCGCCGGGCCCTTCGGCGCGCTGCGCGAGCAGCTCACGGCCGCCGCCGGCGCATTCGCCGGCAGCTCGGGCGCCGTCGCGGAGATCCTCGCCGGCATCGTCGACGACGTCGACCGCGCCCTCGGCGAGGAACTGGAGATCTTCCCGGTCTGCCACCACTCCCCGGCGTCCGCGCTGGCCATGGTCCGCAGGCTGCGCGCGAAGCAGCCGAAGGTGATCTACCTGGAGCTCTGCGAGGACCTCCAGCCGCTGCTGGGCGAGCTGCGCAACTGCAGTCTCCCGGTGGCCGTGCAGGCCTTCGCCTCGGAGCTGGACGGCTTCCCGGCCGACTGGGGGCCGCTCAGCGTGGTCGCGCCGATCACCGAGGCCAGCGCCGAATACCAGGCCATCGCGTACGCGCTGGAGACGCCGGGCGTCGAGCTGGTGCTGGTGGACCGCTCCACCGACCACGTCTTCCAGTGGTCGCCGCGCCGCCCCGCCGACGCCGCCGACGAGGCCCCGGCCGGCGGGGACGTCGAGGCCGCCGCGCCGGCGGGGGAGGAGGCTGCCCTGCACGGCGACGCGGTCGGGGTCGAGATCGGCGACCTGCGGCCCCGCTTCGCGGAGCTGGAGGCCTACCTGCTGCACCACGGCAAGGTCCGGCACTGGTCGGAGTGGTGGGACCAGTACGTCGAGCAGCCGCTGGCCGACGCCGACCACGACACCTACCGGCAGGTGATGGTGCTGATCGGCAGCCTGTTCCGGCGGCTGCGCCCGGCCGGGGCGGACCGGCAGGACCGCGACGAGGACCGCGAGCGCTACATGTGGACCCGGATGCGGCAGCACCTCGCCGCCTCCGGGGCCGACCCCGCCGACTGCCTCTACGTCTGCGGCGCGTTCCACGCCGCCAGCCGGGTGGAGCAGTTCGGGCTGCGGGCCGACGCCCCCTTCGAGATCGGCCCGCGCACCGGCACCCGGTGGCACTACGGGCTCATCCCGTCCAGCCACTCCGCCATCGAGGCGCAGTTCGGCCTCGCGCCCGGCTCGGTGTCGATCGCCTCCGCCACCTGGACGAAGGCGGTCGCCCGCACCAAGCTGAGCCCGTTCCGGCTGGAGGGGCAGCGGGGCGGCCGGACCCGCACCGGTGGCCGCCGCCGCGCCACCCCGGCGCCCGTGCCCGCCGCCGGGGTCGCCGACCGGCTCTCCGGCTACCTGGCGCAGCCGCCGGCGACGCAGAGCCTGGACGAGGCGGAGCTGCGCGGCTGGTGCGTCGACATCGTCCGGCTGGCCCGGCGCAACGGCTACCTGGCCAGCACCGCCGACGCGATCGCCGTCTTCGAGACCTCGATCCTCCTCGCCGGCCTGCGCAACCGCGCGCGTCCCACGCCGTACGACTTCGCCGACGCGGCGGTCACCTGCATCGAGAAGGACGTCGTCCCGGGCCGCCGGGACGTCCGCCGGCTCTGCGAGATCCTGTTCGGCGGCGACCGGGTCGGCCAGGTGGGCTACGAGGCCCTTCCGCCGCTCGCCCGCGACGTCCACGACCGGCTCGCCCCGCTCGGGCTGGACCTGGAGAAGCGTACGATCCAGCGGGCCCTGGTGGACCTGCGGGCCAACCCCGAGCTGGTGCCCTGCTCGGATCTGCTGTGGCGGCTGCGGCACCTGCTGCCCCGCGACGCGGTCCGGCCCATCATGGGCGAGCGCCGGCTGGGGCAGCGCTCGATCCAGGAGAGCTGGGACCTGGCCCTCGGCCGCAGCCAGCGGGCGCTGATCGAGCTGGGCTACGAGGGGGTGACCGTCGAGCAGGTGCTGGAGCAGCGCCTGCGCCGCGCCGTGCGGGGCCCGGCGGCGACGGCCTCGGTCGCGCTGGAGGCCGTGGAGGACGCCATCCGGCTGCTCGACAGCCCGCGCCTGGTCGACGAGCTAGGCAACCGGGCGGTGGAGCTGCTCGCCGCCGAACGCACCGTTGACGACGCCCCCGAGGTGCTGCGCCGGATCCGGCGGCTGCTGGCCCACCACCGCGCCACCGGGCCGCTGCCGGCCTGGTGCGAGGCGTTCGTGACCACCGGGTACGCGCACTACTGCACCCTGCTGCCCACCGCGTTCCTCGACGAGGAGAGCGGCGTGCGTCAGGTCGGCGCCATGCTGGGCTTCCTGTTCGGCATGGAGAGTCTGGCGCTCTCCCTGGGCTGCGACCGGTCCCAGCTCGAACTCGCCGTCGCGCAGTCCCATCCGGAGACGCCGGCCAAGGTGGCGCTGCTCTGGGCCGCCCGGCACCAGTTGGGCCTGCTGCCCCTGGCCGAGTTGCGCGAGCGGTGCGCCGCGCTGCTCGCCAACCCGCTGGTGGTGCCCGCCTTCCCGCAGTACCTCAGCGGCTTCGTGCAGGCCCTGGAGCCGGTGCCGGGGCTCGCGCCGTTCGTCGTGGAGGTGATGTCGTCCGCGTTCGCCCGGTTGCCCGACCCGGTCCTGCTGCCGTGGCTGCCCACCCTGATCACCACGCTGCGCGAGCACGGCGCGGAGCTGGTGCCGCTGCTGGTGCGGGAGGCGGGGCGTACGTTCCCCGGCTCGCTGGCCGCGCTGGACGCCTGGGTGCCGCCGTGGTCGAGGCCGACGTCACCGCCGGCGCCGGCGGTCCCCGCCGCCGTGTCCGGGCCGGTCGCCGCCCTGCTGGCGGCCAACCCGCAGAGCGTGGACGCCGTCGCCGCGCTGCTCGGTTGCGCCGGCGGCTGGCGCGAGGTGGACGCCGCCACCACCGCCGTTCCCGCCGGCCTGACCGCGCTGCTGGCAGCGCATCCGGAGTCCGTCGACGCCGTGGCCGACCTGCTGGCGGCCACCCCGCGCTGACCGGCGCCGACCGCTGGCGGACCGATTTTCCGGCGGGTTGTCGATCCTGGCCCGCTCCGTTCGTGTGGAGGATGAGAGGCCGGCGGCGCCGCCGGCCGCCGACGTGAGGAGGGGCCATGAAGCAGTACCTGCTCAGCATCCACCAGCCCGACGGTGACGGGCTGCCGGACCCGGAGTTCCTGGCCGGGGTGATGCGCGAGCTGGGGGCCATCCGGGAGGAGCTGGAGGCGTCCGGCTGCTGGGTGTTCGGCCAGGGGCTGCACGCGCCCGACACGGCGACCGTGCTGCGGCCGTCCGACGGCGAGGTGCTGGTCACCGACGGGCCGTTCGTGGAGGGCAAGGAACACCTCGGCGGGATCACCATCCTCCGGGCGCCCGACCTCGACGCCGCGCTGGCGTGGGGGCGCCGGTACGCGCTGGCCACCACCCTGCCGATCGAGGTGCGCCCCTTCCAGGGCGAGAGCTGACCATGCCCGACGTGGAGGCGGTGTTCCGCGCGGAGTACGGCCGCGCGGTCGCCGTCCTGGTCCGCCTCCTCGGCGACATCGACCTCGCCGAGGAGACGGTGCAGGAGGCGTTCACGGTGGCGGTGGCGCGGTGGCCCGAGACCGGGCCGCCGCCCAGCCCGGCCGGCTGGATCATCACCACCGCCCGGAACCGGGCCGTCGACCGGCTGCGGCGGGAGGCCTCCCGCGCCGACCGGCACGCCCAGGCCGCCCTGCTGCACGTCCGCGACGTACCGGCCGAGGAGGGACCCGTGCGCGACGACCGGCTCCGCCTGATCTTCACCTGCTGCCATCCGGCGCTCGGCCCCGCCGCCCGGGTCGCGCTGACCCTGCGGCTGCTGGGCGGGCTGGGCACCGCCGAGATCGCCCGGGCGTTCCTGGTGCCGGAGGCGACCATGGCACAGCGGATCGTCCGGGCCAAGGCCAAGATCCGCGACGCCGGGATCCCGTACCGGGTGCCCGGCGACGCCGACCTGCCGGACCGGCTCCCGGCCGTGCTGGCCGTGCTCTACCTGATCTTCACCGAGGGGCACACCGCCAGCTCCGGCGACCGGCTGGTCCGCGACGACCTGTGCGCCGAGGCGATCCGGCTCGGCCGGCTGCTGGTGCGGCTCATGCCGGACGAGCCCGAGGCGCTGGGGCTGCTGGCGCTGATGTTGCTCACCGAGGCGCGCCGCCCCGCCCGCACCACGGCCGACGGCGCGCTGGTGCCGCTGCCCGAGCAGGACCGCCGTCGGTGGGACGCCGGGCTCGTCGGCGAGGGGCAGGCCCTGGTGCGCCGCTGCCTGCGCCGCGACCGGCCGGGGCCGTACCAGATCCAGGCCGCGATCGCCGCCGTGCACAGCGACGCGCCCGACGCCGCCGACACCGACTGGGCGCAGATCCTCCGGCTGTACGACCAGCTCACCGCGTGCGCCCCGGGGCCGGTGGTGGCGTTGAACCGGGCCGTCGCGCTCGCCGAGGTGGCCGGGCCGGCAGCGGGGCTGGCGGCCGTCGAGCGGCTCGACCTGGCCGGGTACCACGTGTTCCACGCCGTCCGGGCGGACCTGCTGCGGCGGCTCGGCCGGGCGGGGGAGGCGGTGCGGGCGTACCGGACGGCTGCCGAGCGGACGGACAACGCGGCCGAACGCGCCTTCCTGGACAGCCGGGCGACCTCGGTGCTGACGGGTGGATGACGCCCTCGCCCCAGGCGTTTGCCCAGGCAGTGGGCCGGGAATTCGGGTTGTCCGGCAGCGCGGCGCCCGGCGCGTCGCCCGACGAACGGACGCGAGCGCCCATGACGTACCGTCCGGCACTTGCCACCGCTTCCGACCAGACCACGCTGACGCTCGGGGTCGAGGAGGAGTACCTTCTGCTCGACCCGCAGACCGGGGAGAGCCTGCCGGTCGCCGACCGGGTGCTCACCGCCCTGTCCGGCAGCGCGCGGGACCAGAGCCGGCAGGAGTTCCGGCACAGCATGGTGGAGATGGTCACGCCGGTCACCGCCGACCTGGCCGAGCTGCGCGCGCACCTGGTGGCGCTGCGCCGCTCCGTCGGCGACGCGGCCGAGGCCGCCGGGGCGCGGCTCGTCGCGGTCGGTGCCACGCCCGTGCACGAGCCGCACCGGACGGTGCCGGACAAACCGCGCTACCACGCCATGTCCCGCCGGTTCGGGCCGGTGGCGCACGACCCCGCCGTCTGCGGCTGCCACGTGCACGTCGGGATGCCCGACCGCGAACTGGCCATCCAGGTCTGCAACCACCTGCGCCCCTGGCTGCCGGTGGTACAGGCGATCACCGCCAACTCGCCGCTGCACGACGGACGCGACACCGGGCACGCCAGTTGGCGCTCCATGCAGCTGGAACGCTGGCCCAGCATCGGGCCGACCCCGCACTTCGAGTCGGTCGCCGACTACGACGCGACGGTGGCGGAGCTGATCGACGCCGGGATCATGCTCGACGCGGCAATGGTCTACTGGTACGCGCGCCCGTCGGCCGCGTACCCCACCGTGGAGGTGCGGGTGGGCGACGTCTGCCCGGCGGTGGACGACACCGTGCTGGTCGCCGGGCTGGTCCGCGCGCTCGTCGCGACGATGGCCGACGACGCCCGCGCCGGGGTCCCCGCCCGACGGATCCGGGACTGCCTGGTCTCCGCCGCGCACTGGCGGGCTGCCCACGACGGGCTGGAGGGTGACCTGATCGACCTGCGCGCCGGCGTCGCCCGTCCCGCCTGGGACCTGGTCGGCGAGCTCGTCGACACGGTCGCGCCGGCCCTGGCCCGCCACGGCGACCTCGACTACGTACGCGACCAGCTGGTCCGGCTGCGGCGCGACGGCAACGGCGCCACCCGGCAGCGCCGGGTCATGGCCCGTACCGGCGACGACGTGCGCGCCGTCCTGGACCACCTGGCCGCCGAGACCCGCGCCGCCTGACCCGCGCGCCGCCTGGCCCCGCGCTGTCTGACCCCGCGCCGTCTGACCCGTCCCGCCCGGCGGCGAGCCGCGGGCCGGTGGCGGCAGCTGGCCGGTGGCGGCAGCTGGCCGGTGGCGGCAGCTGGCCGGTGGAACACCACGGGTCTCACCCGGCGGTGGAGGGACCCGTGGTGTTCCACTCGTGGGCTCGACGGCGTCGCCGCAGCCCGGCGACCGGGGTGCGGGCGTCGGACGGGAGGCGGTCAGCGGACGTCGTGGGACTGGAGCCAGAGTTCCAGCAGGCCGAGCTGCCACAGCTTGTTGCTGCCGGCGGCGGCCTGCGCCCGGTCCGGCTCGGCGAGCAGCTCGGCGACGTACTCGCGGCGGAACAGGCCGCGCTCGCGGGCGGCGGGCGCGGCGAGGGCCTCGGTGACGAGTTGCCGCACCGGCCCGTCGACGTTGCGCAGCGCCGGCACCGGGAAGTAGCCCTTCGGCCGGTCGACCACCTCGGCGGGCAGCACCTGGCGAGCCACCTCCTTGAGCACGCCCTTGCCGCCGTCGGCCACCTTGTGCTCGGGTGGGCAGGCCGCCGCCAGCGCCACCAGGTCCTGGTCCAGGAACGGGGTGCGCACCTCCAGCCCCCAGGCCATGCTCATGCTGTCCACCCGCTTGACCGGGTCGTCGGGGAGCATCAGGTGGGTGTCCAGGCGCAGCACCGCGTCCAGCGCCGTCTGCGCGCCCGGCGCGGCCAGGTCCGTCGCGAGCAGCTCGCGGCTGGCGTCGCGGTCGCAGGCGTACGCCGGGTCCACCACCCGGCTCAGCTCAGCGTGGTCCCGGTCGAAGAACGCGTCGGCGAAGGTGGCCGCCGCGTCGTCGCGGAGCACCCGCGTGAGGGGCTGGTGGTAGCCGTAGCCGGCGAAGACCTCGTCGGCGCCCTGGCCGGACTGGGCCACCTTGACGTGTTGGGCGACCTGTTCGGAGAGCAGGTGGAAGGCGACCACGTCGTGGCTGCCCATCGGCTCGGTCATCGCGTGCACGGTCCGCCGTACCGCCGGGACCAGGTCGCCGTCGGCGAGCCGGATGCGGTGGTGGTCGGTACCGAACGTGCGGGCGACCAGGTCGGAGTAGTGGAACTCGTCGCCGGCCTCGCCGCCGCGGCTGTCGAAGCCGATGCTGAAGGTCTGCAGATGCTGCTGCCCGGCCTCGGCCAGCAGCGCCACGATCATGCTGGAGTCCAGGCCGCCGGAGAGCAGCACGCCGACGGGGACGTCGGCGACGAGCCGCCGCCGTACCGCTTCGCGCAGCGCCTCCCCGACGGCGGCCTGCCAGTCCCCGGCGTCCATGCCGGTGTGGGCGGGGTCCCGGGCGTAGTCGGGCCGCCAGTAGACGTGCTGGCGGCTGCGCCCGTCGGCCTCGACGACGCGCACGGTGGCCGGGGGTAGCTTGCGGATGCCGCGCAGGACGGTGCGGGGCGCCGGGACGATGGAGTGCCAGGAGAGGTAGTGGTGCAGCGCCACCGGGTCGATCGAGGTGTCCACGTCGCCGGCGCGCAGCAGCGCCGGCAGGGTGGAGGCGAACCGCAGCCGGCCGGGTGACTCGGCGAGGTAGAGGGGCTTGATGCCGAGCCGGTCGCGGGCCAGCACGAGCCGGCGCCGCCGGCGGTCCACCAGCACGACGGCGAACATGCCGACCAGGTGGTCGACGAACTGCTCGCCCCACTGCGCGTACGCCACCAGGACGACCTCGGTGTCGCTGGTGGAGTGGAACGTGTGCCCGGCGCCGCGAAGCTCCTCGCGCAGCTGGGGATAGTTGTAGACGCAGCCGTTGAAGACCAGCGCCAGTCCCAGGTCGTCGCGGACCATCGGCTGGGAGCCGGCCTCGGTGAGGTCGATGATGGTGAGCCGGCGGTGCCCGAGGACCACCCAGCCGTCGTCGAAGAGGCCCTCCCCGTCGGGGCCCCGGGAGCGCATCGCCTCGGTCATCCGGGTCACCGCGCCGGCGTCCGGCGGCGATCCGTCGAACCTCGCCTCGCCACTGATGCCGCACATCGTCAGCGGTCACCGGGCTTGCCGGGCATCCGACCCACCGTGATCACTCCTGTCGGCGTCGCAGGTGTGCCGGGCCGCCCGCTCGGGGGACCCGGTCCCGTCGGCAGGACGGGTGGCTGGGCTACCCGCCGCTGGGGGCGGCAAACCCCGGCGCCCGGTAGCACGCCCTGGCGGGCGCCGGGCGGAAGGCCGGGCAGGGGCGCGGGGACGGCGCCGGGCGGTGGGCGGGCGGTCAGTCGCGCAGCGTACGCAGGATGCGGGCGAGGTGGACCCGGTCGGCGGGTGCGAGGCGGCCGAACAGCTCCTCGGCGGCGGCCCGGCGGGCGGCGTGGATGGCGGCGCCGGCGCGCGTGCCCTCCTCGGTCGGCGCGACCAGGGTGGCGCGCCGGTCCGCCGGATCGGGCCGGCGCCGCACGAGCCCGCGCGTCTCGAGGTCGTCCACGACCTCGGTGGCGGAGCGCGGGGCGATGCGCAGGTGCTCGGCGAGCGCGCTGAGCCGCAACGCGCCGTGCCGGATCAGCACGCCGAGGGCCCGGGACTGGCCGGGCGTCACGTCCCAGGGCGCGAGCGCCTCGCCGGTGCGGTGGCGCAGCCGCCGGGTCACCGCCCGGAACGCCTCGGCCAGGCCGTCCTCGGTGCTGTCGGTGTCTGCCGTCACGGGGAATACCGTAGCAGCGGAAGCTGTTGCTCCCTCATGTTGAGGTAACCTCAGCATATCCGACGTGAGGAAGTATCCCTTGGAACCCGTCCCCTCCGGCCGCGACCGCGGCCCCCGCAAGGTCAGCGCCGCCGAGAAGGCGCAGGCCCGCCAGGTGTCCCTGCGGCGCATCGGCGTCCTGTTCGCCCGACACCGGGCGGCGCTGGCCACCGTCACCGCGATCATCGTGGTCTCCTCGGTGCTCGCCATGGCCTCGCCCTTCCTGCTCCGCGCCGTGATCGACCGGGCCCTGCCCGAGCGCGACCTGCCGCTGCTGGTCTGGCTGGTGGCCGGCATGGTCGCCGTCGCCGCCGTGACCTCGGTGCTCGGCGTGCTCCAGACCTGGATCTCCACCCGGGTCGGCCAGCAGGTCATGCACCGGCTGCGCACCGACGTCTTCACCCACCTGCAACGGCAGTCCCTGGCGTTCTTCACCCGCACCCGCACCGGCGAGGTGCAGTCCCGCATCACCAACGACATCGGCGGCATGCAGAGCGTGGTCACCTCGACCGCCACCTCGATCGCGGCCAACCTGACCACCGTCGTCGCCACGGCGGCGGCGATGGTCGCGCTCTCCTGGCGGCTCTCGCTGGTCTCGCTCGTCGTGCTGCCGCCGGCCATCTGGCTGACCCGACGCGTCGCCCACCTGCGCCGCGAGATCACCGCGCAGCGCCAGCGCGAACTCGCCGACCTCAACGTCACCGTCGAGGAGGGGCTGTCCGTCAGCGGCGTGCACCTGGCCAAGACGCTGGGCACCGGCCCCGCCCTGGCCGCCCGCTTCGCCGCCTCGTCGGACCGCCTGGTCGACCTGGAACTGCGCTCCGAACTCGCCGGCCGCTGGCGGATGGCCACCATGAGCGTCGTCTTCGCCGCCATCCCGGCGGTCATCTACCTCAGCGCCGGGCTGCCCGGCGCCGCCGGCACGCTCAGCATCGGCACCCTGGTCGCCTTCACCGCGTTGCAGGGCGGGCTGTTCCGCCCCCTGATGGGCCTGCTCAACGTCGGCGTCTCCGTGACCGCCTCGCTGGCACTGTTCGCCCGGATCTTCGAGTACCTGGACCTGCCGGTCGAGGTGGACGACCCCGCCGAGCCGGTCGACGTCGACCCGCGCCGGATCCGGGGCGAGTTGCGCCTGAGCGACGTCACCTTCCGCTACCCGGGCAGCGACACCGCCGCCGTCGCCGGGATCACCCTCGACGTGCCGGCCGGCAGCGGCCTGGCGCTGGTCGGCGAGACCGGCTCCGGCAAGAGCACCCTGGCCGCGCTGATCAGCCGCCTGCACGACCCGACGAGCGGCCGGATCACCGTCGACGGCGTGGACCTGCGCGACCTGCGCCTGGCCGATCTGGCCGCGATCGTCGGCGTGGTCAGCCAGGAGACGTACCTGCTGCACACCACCGTGCGGGAGAACCTGCGCTACGCCCGCCCGGACGCCACCGACGCCGAGATCGAGGCCGCCGCCCGCGCCGCCCAGATCCACGACCTGATCGCCGGGCTGCCCGACGGGTACGACACCATGGTCGGCTCGCGGGGACACCGCTTCTCGGGCGGCGAGAAGCAGCGCCTCGCGATCGCCCGTACGCTGCTGCGCGACCCGCGCATCCTGATCCTCGACGAGGCCACCAGCGCGCTGGACACCGAGACCGAGCGCGCCGTGCAGCGGGCGTTCGACGAGGTGGCCCGGGGGCGTACCACCATCACCATCGCGCACCGGCTCTCCACGGTGCGCAACGCGGACCGGATCGCGGTGCTCGACCACGGTCGGATCGTCGAGTCCGGCAGCCACGACGGCCTGCTGGAGCGCGCCGGCCGCTACGCCACCCTGGCCGCCTGACGTGTCAGGGTCCGGACTCCTGGGCACGCCAGAGGTGTGCCCTGCCGATGGCTGACCGGCGGACGCGGCGCCGTCAGGCCAGTGCGGGAAAGATGACCCGTTCCAGCACCGTGAGCGGGGTCCGCCACTGGTCGGGGTCGTCGTAGTTGCCGGCGGTGATGGCCACGGCGAGGTCCAGGTCGGGCAGGACGAACAGGCGTTGGCCGCCGTTGCCCATGCCCGCCACCAGCCGATGGCCCTCGATGGAATCGATGTACCACTGGTAGCCGTACCGCGCGCCCCAGCTGGTCTGCAGGCGTGGCTGGAGCATCGTGTGGATCCAGTCGGCGGGGACGATCCGCTGACCGTCCCAGGTTCCCTCGGCCAGCACCAGCTCGCCGATCCGGGCCAGGTCGCGGGGCGTGAGTCGCAGCCCGGACGCGGCGGAGGCCACTGCGTCCGCGCCGGTCATCCAGTCGAAGCTGCCGATGCCCAGCGGCCCGAACAGCACGGCCTGCGCGTACTGCGGCAGCGACTGCCCGGTGCCGTCGGCGATCAGCCGGCCGAGCAGAGCCGTGGCACCGCCGCAGTAGGTCCACCGGGTGCCGGGCGGCTCGAGGATCGGCCGCTCCAGGACGTACCGGTACCGGTCCGGCGCCAGCTCCATCGCGATCTCGGCGTTGGCCGGGCTGTTGTACGGGAGATCTTCGCACCATTCCACGCCCAACGACATCGTCAGTGCGTGCTCGACGGTGAGCCGGGCGCGCCAGGGGTCGGCCGCCAGGTCGGGGTACTGCGGGAACCGGTGCAGGAGCGGCTCCGCCGGCGGCGGGACCAGCCCTTCGCCGAGCGCGATGCCGTACAACAGGACGGTCACGCTCTTGGTGACGGACCGGATGTCGTGCAGGACCCCGGGCCCGAACTCGACGACGCCCAGCGAGTCGCCCCAGGCGAAGTCCTCACCAGCCCCGTAGTACTCCAGCACGGTGTGACCACCGCGAACCGCCGCGACGGTGTGCAGACCGCCGACCTGGCCAGCTCGAAGTATGTCGTCGAGACGGTCACGCAACTGCGTCGTCATGGGCACTCCGAGGGGGCGATGCCGGCCAGCGGAACAGCATGCTCGTTATACCGGAGTTTCCGCTCTTCAGGCGACCCGGCTGGGAGGGCCAAGCCCGGCCCGCCGCGCGTCCTCAGCCGCCGTGAGCCGCTCGATTTGTTCGTGGCGCCAGTCCACTGAAGTGACCTCGCACGCCCACTCCGAGCGGTTTCGATCCACTGTGGACATACGCTACGCTCTCCGCCGGGCCTGCCGACTCGATCGGTAGGTGTGGCAGAGGCAGCCACCGGCAACGGTGGCCGACGCCGCACGCAACCCGGGTGACCTGCGCGATCCGCGGACCCCGGGGCCGCTCTTGGGTGGGTTTTCCGCCGCCGCTACCTGCGCCGCCACCGCCACATCAACGAAGGATCGATTCAGTTGTACGACGCGATCGTCATCGGCGCCCGCTGTTCGGGTGCGTCCACCGCCCTGTTGCTCGCCCAGCGTGGACACCGGGTGCTCGTGGTGGACCGCTCCTCGTTTCCCAGCGACGTCATCTCGACGCACTTCCTCTGGCCGCACGGGATGTCCTACCTGAACCGGTGGGGACTGCTCGACGAGGTCCTGGCGGTCACTCCGGCGCACACCACGGTCGAGGTGGTCAACGACGGCATCTCGCTGACCGGCTCGGTGCCGACCGAACTGCTGCGCGAGTACTTCCGGGACCTGCACGGCGACGACTCGGGCGTGGTGCAGAGCTATGCGTCCGTGCGGCGCCGGGTGCTCGACGAGATCCTGGTCGGTGCGGCCGCCAAGGCCGGCGCCGAGGTGCGGACCAACTTCACCGTTCGTGAGCTGATCGTCGAGAACGGGCAGGTCGTCGGTGTCCGGGGGCGTGCGGTCGACGGAGAGCTGGTCGAAGAGCGGGCCCGGATCGTGGTCGGTGCCGACGGCCGGAACTCGTTCGTCGCCCGCACCCTCGCGTTGCCGAAGTACGACGAGCGGCCCCGCTGCACGTTCGCCTACTGGAGCTACTGGTCCGGCTTCGACCTGGGGCCGGCACAACTGCACCGGCGCGGCCGGTTGGCCTGCGCGGTGGCGCCGACCAACTTCGACCAGAACATGGTCCTGGTCTGGGGGCCGAGTGAGTGGTCGCGGGAGTTTCGCGGTGACGTGCCGGGCAACTACCAGAAGGCGTTGGACTTCGTCAGTCCGGAGCTGGGCGACGTGGTGCGCAGCAAGGGGACCAGGGAGGAACGCATCTACGGCACCCTGGACCAGTCGGCCTTTCTCCGGCCACTGCACGGGCCCGGGTGGGTGCTCGTCGGTGACGCCGAGTCGGCCAAGGACCAGTGCACCGCGATCGGCATCACCCACGCCTTCCGCGACGCCGAGCTGGTCAGCGCCGCCCTCGACCGGTGGCTCCGCGGTGACGCGTCGATCGACGAGGCGATGACCGCCTACGGGGACCGCCGCCGGAGCCAGAACGCCGCCGCCTACCACGACTACGTCTGCACCCTCGCCGAGATGCGTCCGTACCGGCACGACGAGTTGCAACTGTTCGTCGCGTTGCGGGGCAACCAGCAGGAGACCGACCGGTTCATCGCCACCCACGCCGACGTCGCGCCGGTGTCGGAGTTCTTCCAGGCCTCCAACCTCTTCCTGCTCAACGACGCCGGGAAGGAGTCCTCCGCAGACCACGCGGTCTTCGAGGACTTCGCGGAGACCTCCCGCAGCTACCAGCAGAACCTCTTCGCCTGATGATCCACCAGGGAGACGACACCGTGACCACCGAGCTGGACCAGCGTGAAGACGGCGAACTGATCGGAATCATCCTCAAGGCGGCACACTGCCGGGACTTCGAGACCATGGCGCGTACCGCGACCGAGGTCTCCGAGATGACCCGTAACTGGGCCACCCACATCCCGTGGGACGACCTCGCCTCGCTCGAAGGCGCCGACGACGAGCTGGCCCAGGTGGTCGCCGACCTCACCGAGATGTGGGAGCCGGCCCACCTGCGCAGCCCCGTCGACCCCGACGAGGAGTACGCCCTGGACAAGAACGCGTACGACTTCTACCGGCCCGCCGGCCGCAACCTGCTGACCCGCACCGGGGACTTCTACGGCTGGGTGCAGGCCCGTCGACGCACGGAGACGTGGCAGTACTCGCGGGTGCTGGAGGCGGCACCGGACAGCGTCGCCCAGATCACCAACGACCTGGGCCGGCGGGCCCGCGGCATCAACTTCAACTCGCAGGACTACCTGTCGTTCAACACCCACCCGGCGATCCGGGAGGCGGCGGCCAAGGCGATGCACGACTACGGGCCGCACAGCGCCGGCTCGCCGATGGTGCTCGGCAACACCCGCATCTCCGACGATCTGGAGGCTGCCCTCGGCGACCTGGTCGGGCTCGACCACGTGACGCTCTTTCCGACCGGCTGGGCGGCCGGCTTCGGCGCGGTCGTCGGTCTGGTCCGGCAGTCCGACCACATCCTGATCGACCGGCTGGCCCACTCCTGCCTTCAGCAGGGGGCACGGGCGGCCACCCGGAACGTGGTCCGCTACGAGCACCTCAACGTCGAGGCGGTACGCCGGCACCTGACCCAGATTCGGGCCACGGACACCCGCAACGGCATCCTGGTGGTCACCGATGGGCTCTTCTCGGTGGACGCGGACTGGCCGGACCTCGTCACCCTGCAACGCGTCTGCCGGGAACACGACGCCACGCTGCTGGTCGACGTGGCGCACGACCTCGGCTCGATGGGGCCCGGCGGCACGGGTGTGCTGGGGATGCAGGATCTGCTCGGCAGCGTCGACATCGTGATGGGCGCCTTTTCCAAGACGTTCTGCTCCAACGGTGGCTTCGTGGCTTCCCACTCGCCGGCGTTGAAGCAGTACATCAAGATGTTCGGTGGCTCGCACTTCTTCTCCAACGCGCTGTCGCCGGTGCAGACCGCCGTGGTGCGGGAGGCCACCAGGATCATCCGGTCGGCCGAGGGGGACGTGCTGCGGGCCCGGCTCTTCACCGCGATCCACGCCCTGCGCGACGAGCTGACCGGCCGGGGTCTGACCTGCATGGGTGAGCCGTCACCGATCGTGCCGCTACTGATCGGCAACGAGAAGCTGGCGCGGACGGCGAACCGCCTGCTCTTCGACCGGGGGGTGCTGGCATTCATGGTCGAGTTCCCGGTGACTCCGACCGGCTCGTCCCGGTTCCGGCTTCAGGTGCAGGCCGGGCACCGGCCCGAGGAAGCCCGTGAGGCGGCCCGGATCATCGAGGGCGCCATCGCCGACTCCCGGGCGTACCTCTCCAGCGCCTTCGGCAGCGCTCCCCGCTGAGAGACGTCTCTGGATCCCGGTACCGCCCAGCACCGGATCAGCGCAGTGGAGGCACCCTCGGATGAGGGTGCCTCCTGCTGATCGCTTCTCGTCCGCCGAAGACGGCACTCCCGAAATCTGGTTCGGAGCGGCCCGGGTGGATCAGCTCATGCGTTGTCGAGCAGCCGTGCGGACGACCTTGGACTTCGACACCTGACGGGCCGGCCCCGTTCTCAAAACTGTCGCAGAAACAGTCTCATTATTTCGCGGCGGCCGGGTCGAGGTGGCGGTAGACGGTGGCCCGCGAGACCCCGAGCGCGGCGGCGATCTCGTCCGCCGAGTGGTCGCCCCCGGCGTGCATCCGCCGGGCCGCCTCGACCTGCTCCGGGCTCATCGCCCGTGGTCGGCCGGGCCGGCGCCGGCCCCTCGCCGCGCCGCCGGCCGCCGGGGTGCCCGCACCGCCACCGCCGTCGGCCGCCGTGCCTGTGCCGCCGCTGGTCGCCGCCGTGCGGGTGCTCGCGCCGCCGGCCGTGCCCGCGCCGCCGGCTTGGTCGGAGCCGGAGCCGGTCGGGTCGCCGAGCAGCCGGCGCACGCCGTCCAGCATGTCCGCCCGCAGCACCGCGTCCGGCACGTCGACGAAGAAGACGACCGGATCGCTGCACGCGGCGACCGCCTGCACCGCTCGAACCCGCTCCCGGCGCCCCGCGTCGGGCCCGGCGATCAGGTCGTTGGCGCGCATCGCGATCCGTATCAGGCGGTGGTAGGTGTCGCCCCGGCCGACGAGCGCGATGTCGTGGAAGAGCATGCCGAGTGGTCGGCGGTGGCCCAGGATGATGTCCACCCAGCCTTCCAGCACCGTCCACCGGGCCCGCTCGGCCGGCCCCTCCTCGGCTGCGTCGAGCAGCGCCTCGAAATCGGCCACCATCGGCTCGATCAGGGCGGTGAGCAGGTGCTCCTTGGTCGGGAAGTGGTAGAGGATCGCGGCCTTGGTCAGCCGCAGCCGCTCGGCGATCTGGCGCAGCGGGGTGCGCTGGTAGCCGTGCTCGGCGAACAGGTCGAGCGCGGCGCGCAGGATCCGGGTACGCGTGTCGTCGGGCGCCTCGGCGGTCATGGCGGCAAGCCTAGCGGCGTCTGACCGATGGCAGGCAACCCTGTTGATTCGACTGACCGCCGGTTAGTACAGTGTGGTCGTCGGCACCGCCAGCGACAGGAGGGCCCATGCCCGTCATCTCCATCGGCAACCTGGTCAAGACGTTCGGCAGCGTCCGCGCGCTCGACGGGCTGGACCTGACGGTCGCGGCGGGGGAGGTGCACGGCTTCCTCGGGCCCAACGGCTCCGGCAAGTCCACCACCATCCGCGTCCTGCTCGGCCTGCTGCGCCGCGACGCGGGCGACGTGCGGGTCTTCGACGCCGACCCGTGGCGCGACGCGGTCGCCCTGCACCGCCGCCTCGCGTACGTGCCCGGTGACGTGAACCTGTGGCCGAACCTCTCCGGCGGCGAGGCGATCGACCTCTTCGGCCAGCTGCGCGGCGGCCTCGACCGGCGCCGCCGCGACGAGCTGCTGGAGCGCTTCGACCTCGACCCGACGCGCAAGTGCCGCACCTACTCCAAGGGCAACCGGCAGAAGGTCGCCATCGTCGCCGCCTTCGCCTCGGCCGTCGAGCTCTACGTGCTCGACGAGCCGACCTCCGGGCTCGACCCGCTCATGGAGGCCGTGTTCCAGGACGAGGTCCGCCAACTCAAGCGCGACGGCGCCACCGTGCTGCTCTCCAGCCACGTGCTGGCCGAGGTCGAGGCACTCTGCGACCGGGTCAGCATCATCCGCGAGGGCCGCACCGTCGAGTCCGGCACCCTCACCGAGCTGCGCCACCTCACCCGTACGGCCGTGACGGTCGAGACCGCGCGGCCGGCGACCGGCCTGGCGGCGCTGCCCGGCGTGCACGACGTGCGCGAGGTCGACGGTCGCACCCACCTGGAGGTCGAGCCCGCCCACCTCGACGAGCTGCTCGGGCACCTCGTGCGCTTCGGCGTACGCGCGCTGACCAGCGCTCCGCCCACCCTGGAGGAGCTGTTCCTGCGCCACTACGGCGACGAGCGCGCCGCCGTCCCCGCTGGCGCCTCCGCCCCGGCGGCGGGTTCGACCGACGGTGACCGCCCCGACGCCAACCGGCCGGCGGGTGCCCGGTGAGCGCGTTCACCGGCACCGGGCGGCTCGCCCGCCTCGTGCTGCGCCGCGACCGGCTCCGGCTGGCGATCTGGGTGCTCGGCACGCCCCTGCTCGGCTACGCCCTCGCCGGCAGCGTCAAGGAGTTCTACCCGGACGAGGCGTCCCGGGTCGGCTACGCCACCACGTCGGCGTCCAGCCTGGTCGCCCGTGCGTTCAACGGGCCGATCGCCGGCACCGACCTCGGCGCGGTGGTGACCGCCGAGACGTACGTGACGCTGGCCCTGCTCGCCGCGCTGCTGAGCACCTTCGCGGTCATCCGGCACACCCGGCAGAACGAGGAAACCGGCAGGGCGGAACTGCTGGGCGCCTCCGTCGTCGGCCGGTACGCCCTGCTCACCGCCGCGCTGCTGGTGGTCGCCGCCGCGAACGTGGCCGCCACCGCCCTGCTCGCCGCCGCACTGTCCGGAGCCGGCCTGCCGCTCGCCGGGTCGGTCGCCGCGGCCGCCGCCATCGGCGGCGTCGGCCTGGCGTTCACCGGTGTCGCCGCCGTCGCCGCCCAACTGTCCGTCACGTCCCGGGGCGCCAACGCGCTCGCCGCCGCCGCAGTCGGGATCTCCTTCCTGCTCCGCGCGGCCGGTGACGTGCTGGGCGAGCAGACCGACGGCGGGCTGCGGGTGGTCAGCGCCTGGCCGTCCTGGCTCTCGCCGCTCGGCTGGGGCAACCAGGTCCGCGCCTTCGGCGGCGAACGCTGGTGGACGCTGGCGCTGCCCGTGGCGCTGCTGGTCGCCGGGGTGGCGGCGGCCTACGCCCTCGCCGAGCGGCGGGACATCGGCGCCGGGCTCGTCGCGCCCCGACGCGGGCCGGCCACGGCCGCACCCGGGCTGCTCAGCCCCGCCGGGCTGGCCTGGCGGTTGCAGCGCGGCGCGCTGCTCGGCTGGGCGGTCGGGGTGGCGGTGCTCGGGTTCTCGATGGGCATCGCCGGCGACGAGTTCAACGCCATGATCGAGGAGAACCCGGCCGCCGCCGAGGCCATCAGCGCGATGGGCGGCGGCGCGAAACTCATCGACGCGTACCTGGCGGCGATGCTGGGACTGTTCGCGCTGACCATCGGGGCGTACGTCGTGCAGGCGCTGCTACGCACACGCAACGACGAGGCCGACGGGCTGCTGGAGGCCGTGCTGGCCACGGCGGTCAGCCGTACCCGCTGGCTCGTCACCCAGGTGGCCGCGGCGACGCTCGGCGCGCTCGCCCTGGTGCTGCTGGGCGGGCTCACCACCGGCCTCGGCTACGGCCTGGTCGCCGGCGACCCCCTCGGCCGGGCCTTCGGGCTGGGCGGAGCGGCGCTGGTGCGACTGCCGGCCCTGCTGGTGGTCGCCGGGGTGGTCACGGCGCTGTTCGGCCTGCTGCCCCGCTGGTCGGTGGCGCTGTCCTGGGCGGCACTGATCGTGTTCCTGCTGCTCGGGCAGCTCGGCGCGGTGCTCGACCTGCCGCAGGCGGCGCTGAACCTGTCGCCGTACACCCACGTGCCGTCGGCCCCGGCGGTCGACCCGGCGGCGCTGCCGCTGGTCGTGCTGACAGGGGTGGGAGCCGCGCTGCTGGCGGCCGGGACGGCCGGCTTCCGCCGCCGCGACGTCCCGAGCTGACGGACCCCTACCGACGCGTCCCGCTCGGGTTCCGGACACCGTTGTCGCACCTGAGCAGCCGTCGCCCGCGCCGGTGACGCGCGCCGCCGACCCGGCCGGGGCGACGCGGTGTCACGGTGCGGCGAGGGGTTCCCGGGACCCGGCGTCGAGGAGGGCGGCCACCCGCGCGATCGCGTTGCGGATCATCGCGCCGTACCCGTCGTCCGGCAACTCGGCGGCGAGGGGCGCCGCGACCGCCAGGTGCTCCCGGGCGCGGGAGAGATCGCCGGCGCGGCGGTACCCGTCGGCGAGGTTGAGGTGCAGGGACGGCAGGAGGGCGCGCACCCGCAATGCCCCGTGGTGCCGCTGGACGCGCTCGTCGCTGAGGTCGGCGACGGCGGCCAGCGCGCGGCGGTCCCACGCCACCTCGTCCGCGACCGACTCCTGGAGGTCGGCCAGGTGGTGCGCGACGGTGCAGCGGTGCAGGGCGTCCCCGGTGTCGCCGACCCGGTCCCAGAGCTGGGTGAGGGCCTCGCGTGCGGCGGCCCGGTCGCCGGCGCCACCCAGCTCCAGGGCGCGGCCGATCTGCGCCATGACCTCGTCGGCGTCGTTCGTGTCCACTGTGCTCCTCGCGGTCGTGGACCCGCCGGCCGGCCGGCGGGTCGTCGCGGCACATGCTCGGGGCTCGACCGACTCGAGGGTCAAGCCCCGCACCGGGGGAGTTCCCGTGGCCGACGGCGGGCCGGTGGAGGAGGCTCAGCCGTCGCGGTTCACGTACGAGGGGGAGGCGCTGGCATGGGTGCGGGCGCCGTGGCGCAGCGAGCGGTAGCGGCGCTTCGCCTTCGGGTCAGCCTGGTTAGGACCCCTCGCAGATCCGTCACGTGACGAACCCACACCGTTGCTCTCGCGGTGGCATACGCACTCACTCTATAAAACGCGATCACGAGTTTTCGCCGTAGTGGAGACTCCAATCGGGACCCTACTGCCGCTCTGGCGCTGATAGGTGTCGCCGATATGCGCCGTTAGGTTCGGTTAATCTGAAACTCGAGATACTTCAAGAGTTTGTCGCTGTCTGGTGCGCCGTAAGGGGATCGGCGGATTCGGAGGCGGTGTAGATAAGGCTTCGCAACAGGGTCGAAGCCTCTTACTGTGCCGTCCGTTCGGCGTTGGAAATCTGCGGACACGTCTATCAATCCTATGTGCGAGAGTAGTCGCTGCGCTTCTTCATATGCGTCTCGTCCGACTCCGTAATGTAAGAGTCGTCGGTGGCTGGGAATCATGACGGGACCCCATCCCTGGCGGCCTGCCTCAACGTCCGCGAGCATGAGCAAGAAGGTGATTTCTGTGTCTTCCAGCACATTGATCCAGCCGCCAATGAACCACCAAGCCGGAATGCCGAAGGTCGCTTCGCCCCTATTCGGAATGGTGTAAGGGGCTGGCTCCCCGGCCCTCGCCCCTGCCTCGTCCAAGATCTGGAACCGTTCGTACTTGTGTCGGGTTCGATGGCCGGAGGGGAGGGCGATAAGTTGAACGTCGTCGCTTGACAATGTCTTAAGCGCCTCGTGTAGTTGTCGAAGGCGCTTCGATCTTGCTGTCATGTATCGCTTTGCATCTGTCGTTGTGGCGGCGGGGGAGCTGACAAGTTCTGTCCACCCGAGTTCGTCGGCTCGGCCTGCTAGGGGGCGGTCATTGGTGGGACTGGTTCCGGCTCTGCTGCGGCTCTGCGCTTCGAAAATTGCCGTGAGGTAGAGGCGCAGGGCGCAACCTCTGGGCGAGATGATGCGGGTTGCTGGGGGGCGATCTCGCGCGGCGGGAAGGCGACGGTCGTCAGGATCGCCTGGAGCGGGCTGTGCTCGGTAGACGAAGTCACGACGGATCAGCACCTCGTCCATGTCCGGCTTGGCCAGTTGGCGCAGGTTCTCCTCGACTTGGCCGGGTGAAGGTGTCATTGCCTTGAGTCGCCGAGCGCGGCGGCGTAGCCGTTCCATCTCGCCTAGGTTCGGTCGCTTGGAGTCCTTCCATGAAGTTCGATCCACGAACATCCTCCCCTTGATCGCCACGTCTTGGCCCACCTAACATCCGCGCCCGTGCGCGCGCCAGGCGACCATGGCGGACCAAAACGTGCGTCGGACATGCTCGCGCGCCCATCGGACGCCCTGCAGGATCGTCCACAGTGGCACTGCTCGACAAGTGATGACTCACGAGAGAGCACAGCCTCTGTCGAGGCGAGGGAGAGGGAGTGGCAGGACGTGGTTGAGCTGCAGGGTGACGCCTCAGGGAACAACGGGGACGCGAACGATCAGCGTCAACTCCCGCTCCGCTGGGCGGTGATCTTGATGGCGTCTGTGATTGTAGGTGCTATGACCAGCACAGCCGCCGGAGCCGCCGCGGGTGTTGCGGCAGGCATCGTCGTGGCCGGCGCTCTTCACACGATCGTCGGCCGTTGAGGCATTAAAGGCCTCAACGGGTGTTTTGCCGATGCAGCGGAGCTTGGCGAGGCGCTAAGTCGCCAGGCTCCGCTGAGGCGGTAGGGCCGCGGCCGGATGTGCAGGTTCTAGGATCACTGGCATGCAGGAGGGCCGGTGGACGACGATCACGCCGTCGCAGTTCGCACACGAGCGGGAGGCATTGGCGCACGTTCAGGCGTTGCTGCCCGACACGGAGCCCTACCGCGCCTGGTCGAACTTCACCTTCACCGCGCAGACCGGCCACCCGTACGAGGTCGACCTGCTGGTAGCGGGTCCGGGCGGGCTCTACCTCGTTGAGATCAAGAGCCTGACCGGCCGGCTGACCTCCAGTGGCTCCAACTGGATCCTGTACGGCCCGAGCAGCACCCGCACGTTCGACAACCCGTTGCACCTGGCCGACGCCAAAGCCAAGAAGATCAAGTCCCTGCTCCAGGCGGCGGCGAGCCAGCGCAAGGGTCCGCCGCTCAGGATCCCGTTCGTGCAGGCGGCGGTCTTCCTGTCCAAGCCGGGCCTGATCGTCAACCTCGCCGAGCACCACCTGCACGGCATCCACGGCCCCGAGGCTGCTCCCGGCCACCAGCCGGGCCCGCTGCCGACGATCGGCTCGCTGTTGCAGCGCCCACCGCAGGACGAGCGGCAGCGGATCACCAAGGAGATGTCCGCAGCGCTGCCGGAGCTGCTCAAGGCCGTCGGCATCGCCCGCAGCCGCAAGCACTACCAGATCGGGGCATGGGAGCTGGACACCCGCCCGTTCGACCTGGGCCCGACGTGGCAGGACCACCACGCCCGGCACCGGGAGCTGGAGCGGGAGCACCGGCGGATCCGGATCTACCTGGTCGAGCGCAACGCGGTGCAGTCCGAGCGGGCCAGCATCGAACGTGCCGCCAAGCGCGAGATGACCGTGCTGCACGGCATCAACCACCCGGGCATCGTGCGGGTGGACTCGATGGAGTCGCACGAGGCCGGGCCGGCGTTGATCTTCCGGTACGACCAACGCTCCATCCGGCTGGACCACTACATGGCCCAGTACGGCGACCGCCTCGACGCGCTGAGCCGGCTCGCCATGATCCGTCAGCTCGCCGAGACGGTGGCGTACGCGCACCGCCGCCGGCTGCACCACCGCGCCCTGTCGGCCCGCAGCGTGCTGGTCAGCCCGGGTCGGCGGCGTCGGGGCGGCAGCGAGGACGAGGCCTGGCTGGTGCCGCAGTTGCAGGTCAGCGACTGGCAGGCGGCCACGCGGGGTGCCGACACCGCCGGTGGCAGCAGCGGTGATCCGGTGACCCACTCCTCGCACGCCGCCTCGCACATCGAGCACTCCGCCGAGGCGTACCTCGCGCCGGAGCTGACCGCCCCCAAGCCCGACTCGGTGGCGATGGACGTCTTCGGGCTGGGCGCGCTGGCGTACCTGATCCTGACCGGCGAGCCGCCGGCGGCGAAGCGCCCCGAGCTGCTTTCCCGGCTGGCCCGCGACAACGGGCTGCGCGCCACCGCCGTGGCCGATGGGATCAGCCTCTTCGCCGACGAGCTGATCCAGGCGGCCACCGCCCCGGTGCCGACGCAGCGACTCACCACCGTCGCCGAGTTCATCGAGATGCTGCAGGTCGTCGAGGACGAGCTGACCGCCCCGCCGCCCGGCTCGGTGCACCCGGAGGAACGGGAGCCCGAGCAGGTCGACCCGCTGGAGGCGCGCGGCGGTGACCGGGTCGGCGAGTGGACGATCAGGAAGAGCCTCGGCACCGGCTCGACGTGCCGCGCGTTCCTCGCGCACAACGAGCGCACCGGCAAGGACGAGGTGCTCAAGGTCGGCCTTTCCGACGAGAAGGGCGCCCGGCTGGCGCACGAGGCCCGGGTGCTCGGCCCGCTCACCGACTCCCGGGTGATCCGGCTGGCCCGGCCCGAGCCCCTGCAGCTCGGCAACCGCACCGTCGTGGTGCTGGAGCACGCGGGCGAGCTGACGCTGGCCCGCAAGCTGCGCGACGACGGCCGGCTCACCGTTGACGAGCTGGAGACCTACAGCCACTACCTCTTCGGGGCGCTCGACTACCTGGAGGGCGAGGGCGTCTACCACCGCGACATCAAGCCCGACAACATCGCCATCCGGATCCGCCCGAACCGCACCCGCCAGCTGGTGCTGTTCGACTTCTCCCTGGCCGGCGTCTCGGTGAAGGAGACCGCCGCCGGCACCCCCCGCTACCTGGACCCGTTCCTCGGCACCGCCAACCGGCAGGTCTACGACAAGCACGCCGAGTGGTACGCCCTCGCGGTCACCCTGCACGAGATGGCGTCGGGCGAACTGCCGGTGTGGGGCGACGGCGGCACGGAGCCGCAGCTCACCGAGGGCCCTCCGGTGCTGGCTGTGGAGGCGTTCGACCCGGCGATCCGCGACGACCTGGTCGACTTCTTCCATGAGGCCCTGCATCGCGACCACCGGCAGCGGTTCGCCTCGCTGAAGGACATGCGCGACGCCTGGCACGAGGTCTTCCGTCGCTCCGACGCGAGCGCCCCGGTCGGCACCGACCATCCGGAGATCGAGGCCGACGAGCCGGACGAGCAGGCCGCCGAGGCGGCCCGCGACGAGGCCGCGACAAGGGCGACCCGGGCCACCGCGCTGGAGGCCGCCGGCCTCACCCCGCGCGCCGTCTCCGCGGCCCATCGGCTGGAGGCCTCCACCGTCGGCGAGCTGCTCACCGTGGCGAACAAGCTCGCCACCCTCCCCGGCCTCGGCGCGCGGACCCGCAAGGAGTTGCAGCGCCGGGTCAAGGAGTGGCGCGGCCGGCTGGGGGAGCGGGAGACCCTCCCCACCACTCCCGCCGCCCGTAAGGCGGCCACCGCCGAGGCCGCCACCGAGACCGCCGCCGGACACGGCGACGCCGATCTGGTACGCGTCGGCGTGGACGCGATCGCCACGCTGCTCCTGCCGGCGAAGAACGGCCGCAACGGCACCGAGATCGAGGGCACCCGACTGCTGCTGCACCTGCCCGACGAATCCGGCACGCTGCCGGCGTTGCCGCCCTGGCCGCAGCAGCCGCAGGTCGCCACCGCGCTGGGCGTCAGCTCCGCCCGCATCGCGCAGATCCTCGGCAAGCAGCGCAAGCGCTGGCACGACATCCCCGTCGTCGGCAGCGTCCGTACGCAGATCATCGAGCTGCTGCGCGACGGCGGCCGGGTGATGGGCGTCGGCGAGCTGGCCACGGCGCTGCTCGGCAGCCGTGGCTCGGTGCGCACCGGCGACGCGCTGCGCCAGGCGGTGGCGCTCGCCGCGGTGCGGGCCGCCGTGGAGGTCGACGCCCTCGCCGACGAGCCGCGCCTGCTGCTGCGCCGGCACGGAGAGCGGCTGCTGGTGGCCCTTGAGGCGGGCGAGGACGACGCCCCGGACGCCCCGGCCGCGCCGGCCCTGCTCGACTACGCCGACGCGCTCGGCAAGGCCGCCGACAAGCTCGCCGCCAGCGAGGTGCTGCCGAGCCCGGCGACAGTGCTGCGTACCCTCGCGGCCGTGACCGTGCCCGGCGGGGCGGCCGACGTGATCGACGAGCGGCGACGGGTGCTGCTCGCGGCGGTGGCCTCGGAGCGGGCCGCCGCGACCGCGCGGCTGGAGCTCTATCCTCGCGACCTCGACCCGGTGCGGGCGCTTCGGCTGGCCCAGGCCGGTGTGGTGCCCCCGGCGGCCGGGCCCGACAAACGGCGCGGCCTGACCCCGACGCAGGTCGCCGACCGGGTGGCCGCGCGGTTCCCGGAGCTGGACCCGCTGCCGCCGCACCCGAAGCTGGATCGGCTGCTCGCCGAGGCCGGTTTCGAGCTGCGCTGGGACCGCGACCGGTATGTCCCGCCACCGCCCCGCAACGCGTCGTCCTCGATGTCGTACGTGCAGCGTCGCCCGTCGGCTACGGCCGCGCCGAGCCGGTGGACGGCCGAGTCGCCGGAGCTGGCGGCGGCGGTGCGGGCCGAGGAGCGCCTGACCGGCGCCAGGACCGCCGGTGGGTTCCGGGCCCTGACGGTACGCCTGAACCGGTACGCCCCGGCTCGCGAGGAACTCATCCGGCGCTTCGACGCCCGGCCGGTCAACGTGGCGGCCCGTTTCCTGGACCACCTGCACGCCCTCGTCGACGCGCGCCCGAAGCCGACCTGGGAGACGGTGCTGAGAGCCGACATCGCGGAGCCCGGCTCCCGGCCGGCGATCAAGCTGGGCGAGTACGCCGAACAGGCGTGGCAGCTCGCCGTGCCAGAGCTGCGCGCGGAGCTGCGGGCCGGGGAGGGGCCGGTGCTGCTGCACGACGCGGCGGTGCTGGCGCGCTACCGGGCGGTGGACCGGCTCTACGAGCTGGCCGACGCGGCGCGGGGCGGGGCGGGCGACGTGTGGCTGCTCTGCCCGATGGAGGACCCGGCGCTGCTGCCCAAGCTGGACGGTGCGGTCGTGCGGGTGGGCGACAACGAGTGGATCGCCCTACCGGACGCCTGGGTCGTCAACGCCCACCGCAGCGCAGTCACCGCTTGACGCACGAGCGTCCGCCATGGTCTCGGCGCCTCGGACCGCGTCGTTGCCCGGAGCCTGGAACGTGGTGCCCGCGTACGCGGGTGCCTCGTGCGCGAGGGCTGCCATGTTCTCCGGCTCGCGGGCCACGGCGAGGGCCGGTGAGCCGTGCAGTTCCCACAAGCCGGCCTCGACCCAGCAGAGCTGGCGGTACTTCTCCGGTGCCATGGCCTGCGAGCCGAAGTCCCACCCGACAGCCGAGACGGGCCTGCCGGCGAACTGCCGTCGGGCCCGCTCGCGATAGGCGTCCCTGGTGACCGTCGCGGGGTGCAGGAAGGACAGGTCGAACCCGTTCTCGGCGAGCCCGAACGCGGCCAGGCCGAAGAGCATGGTGCACTCGATCCCGCTGCCGGCGCAGTAGTCGGCGATGCGGGCAGCACCGTGCACGGCACCGGCGTACGACAGCACGTACAGGCGGCGGACCGGGTGGAATCGCCGGTACTCCCGCAGCGCCGCCACTATCGTCGCACCGGAGGCGACGGTGTCGCCGATCAGCAGCGTCGAGCCGCCGGCGTCGAACCGCGCGTAGGACACCTCGACCGTCGCGTCGTCGGAGGCGACGGCCACCCTGCTCGTGGAGACGAGGTTCGCCGGCAGGTTCCGGCCCGCCTCGGCGGCGACCGCCTCCGCGAGTTGGTAGACCAGGCCCTTGCTCAGGATGATCACCTCGGCGAGGTCGGCACCGTCGAGTTCGTCCCGGATGTGTCGGACGAACTCCCGGCTGCTGGCGAGGCAGGCTCGCCGAAACGGCAACTCCGTCAGGTTTCGGTCGAACAACAGCGCTTCCAGGTGGCGGTTGTGCACCAGGTGGAGTCCCCTCACCCCCGTCCTGATGCTGATCGGCTCGACGGCGCTGGACCCCGTGTCGGCGATCATGCCGTCGTGCTGGGCACTCGCGCCGCGCCGGCCTCGATCCGTCGTAGTGCGTCGAGCATCGGCGTGTCGATGCCGAGCACGTTGTTCTCGTACTCGTCCAGTGCGGCGGACAGCCAGGCGGGGCGAGGTTGGGCTGCCCTGGGTCGGTCGGCCAACGCCACGAGAGCGCGACCGGCGGCGGCGAAGTCGTCGACCACGTCGGTGGCCAGCGCCGCCACGTGCGGGTGCACGTAGTCGGTCACCCGCACGCCCCGGTATTCCAGGACGTCACTGCGGTACTGCGAATTGCGGGGTGCGACCACGACCACAGGCGTTCCCAGCGTGACCGCTGCCGCCATCTCGACACCGATGCCGATCCCACGGCGTACCCGCGCGTCGACGATGACCGCCGTCGCCACCATCACCTGGTACATGTCCCGGCCGAACTGACCCAACGTGTTGCCTGCGTCGGGAATTGGGTCGTCCGGATTGAGGAACACGACGTCACAGGGAGCCGCCCCGCCCGCGACCTCCTCCCGCTCCACATCCGTCCAGCAGAGACGCTGTTGATCGCCTCCGCCCTTGATGATCGACCCGGAACAGTAGACGGAAATCAGCATCATCGTGCCCTTCGGTCGGGATCTGTCTGGTTCAACGTGCCGTCGAGCCTGTTGGCGACGACAGCCACCACGGTCAGCGCCTGCTGGATGGTCGCGGCGTTCTGGAACCTGATGCGCTTCCGCCCGCGGATCACCGCCTCGCGGAGCCGGGCGCGGAGCACCGGATGCTGCGTGGCGGCGGCGATGGTGCCGAACTCTGGAGTCGAGCGCAGGGAGAGCAGATCGGGCCAGCGGGCGCTGCGGTGGACGAAGTCGTGGATGCCGAGCCATCGCAGGCCGAGGTCGAACGAGCGGGCGGACAGCACGCGGTCCGCGAGCGACGTCCGCATCTGGCGGATGCCGCAGGAGAAGTCGCCGAAGTCGAAGTCGGCGACGATGGCGGCGTCGAGGTCGCGCAGGTAGCTGGCGAGGTACTCGCGGGACAGGAACATGTCGATCCTGGCCCGTTCCTCGGCTCCCAGGGTCACCGGCACCGTGGCTCGGACGAACCGGCTGATGAAGGCCTGCCCGTCGAGTCGATCGGGCACCTCATGCAGGTGCGTCTCGACGTCACCGGCCGTCGCGGGCCAGCGACCGGCGATGCTGGCGAGCGTCGTGGCCAACTCGCCGTCCGGCTGTAGGGCGGTGCCCCAGCTCTGGCCGATGTCGGTGGCGGTGTTCTGCGCGTAGCGGGGCCGCCAGACGAGGCCGTCGGTGAGACTGCGGTGCGGGGTCAGCTCGTAGGGGTTGCGGGTGTCGCGGCGGTATTCGACGGCCTTGTGCTCCACGTAGGAGTCGAGGTCGGCGATGTGCGAGGAGTAGTGGACCACGCCCCGAACCACGAGTGGCCTGATCCGGGTGAGGAAGATCGACAGGCTCGGCACCTCGAACAGGTACGACGCGGGAAGGATCAGTTCCTCGTCGGTGGCGAGCACGGCCAGCCGCGTCGCGTGCAGCGCCTGGGACAGATCCGCCTCGGTGAAACGGGCCGTCGGTGGGCGGCCGTAACACGACCGGATCTCCGGATTCAGGTACTGCAGGAAGATCGGCCGTTCGCGATCGTAGGTCAGCGGCGCGGCAAAGCGTTCCTCCGGATAAAGGCTGAGCTGCTGCCCCGTCACGTGCAGGTGTAGGTCCCGGCCCGCGACATAGCCGTCGCGCCGTGCGCTGACATCCTGCTGGGGCACGGTCACGCGTCACTCATGGAGCCGGATCGGGGCGGCCCACGGTGAGATCACGGCCTGCGGTGTACGAATCCCGTCCGGCGGTCACGTTCTGCTGCACGGTGGTCGACTGGTCCACGCCTTCGCCGGCCGCCCGGACTGCGGCGACCAGCTCCCGTATCGCGACGGCAAAGTCCGGGTCCTCCTCCAGCCGGGCCTGCAACCGGCCCTTCCACCGGGCCGCCTCCAATGCTGACGCCGTATCTCTGCGGTCCGGCGAGGCGGTCAACACCCGTTCGCGCGAATCCTCCAGGACCCGGTCTGCGCGGACCATCGACTCCGTCTCGTCGCGACCGAGGATGCGTGCCGCGTGGTCCTTCACGTTGAGCCACACGTCCGAGACCATGGCCTGGATCAGAGCCGCGCTCGCTGCGGCGGCCAGGCCTGCTGCCGACAGGTCGTCCATGGGTCACCGCATCTGTCGTGATGGCGCACACCGGGAAACGGGCACCGCCCAGTATGCCAATGCCAAAATGCCTGTCAAGAATGCGCCGGGCCTTCCCGCTATCGATCCACTGGCATGAGAAACCGCCGTTTTCCATGGAAAATCGCCTATTGCTTGTGCGACGGTCGGTGCCGAGCCCGATCGAGGGAGCATCGCGCTGTCGTCATCACGACAGTCCGCCCCGGTCGGCGCGTTCAAATTAGCGGCGTTGCGCATGTCCGCCCGCCAGTGGCGGCACCGGACAGGAGGGGGCTACGCGAACAGCGACAACAGCGCTGCCTGCTCCGGCGTGAGGCGTATCGGGGCGTGCGCCCCGGTAGTGGGGAAGACTTGGGCGACCTCGAGGTCGCCTCTGCGAATGCTCGTCGCGATCCCGACCTTCACGCCCCTGGCCGTGAGGGTCTCGAGCAGGCGGCGGGTGTCGAGAAGGTACGCCGCGGAGATCCGCCACCGGTGGTGCCGCACGATGCCCGGGGGCTTGGCCGGTCCACTGAGGATCAGGTAGGTGGTCGCAGTGGTGCGGGCTGATGTCGAGGCCGGCGAAGGCGTCACCGTAGGCCTTGACGTTCACCGTCCGGCCGGCGAGTGGACCGGATCGGAACGTGCCGTCGTAGCCGGCCTGGATCGCGGCGGCCAGCTCGATGTCGAACACCTGGGCGGCGATGAACTCGCCGATGTCACCCGGCCGCGCCGATCGCCCGGTGAGCGCCGCGATCCGGGTGTCCAACTCGTCGCGATCCCGCAGCAACGCGGCCAATTGGCGCAAGGTTTCGGTCACGAGGTTGATTCTTCGCGTTGCGCCCTGGCCTGGCCAGTCACGCATCGCTAACTTTTCGTCATGACGACCTCCGCACGGCAGCGCGTCGCGGCCTTCTGGGACGCTCACGTCGAATCCTGGCTCAGCGGCGAGGACGAACTACCAAAATGCCTCCAGCCATGGTTCGACTCCTATGTCGGCGTCGGCCACGGCGAGGTGACCCGTGACGGGTTTCCGGAGCCCTACCACGGTGACCTCCTCGGTCTGGAGCACACGCCACGAATGGTGGTGCTCGGCCTGAACCCCGGCGAATTCCGCCCCCGTTTCCAGGCGCGGGACGGCATCTTCGCCGAGGAGATCAAGGAGCACGGCTCGTACAGCAGGTGGGCGACGACATGCCCCTACAACCGGCCGCCATGGACGCTGCCGCAGGAGATGGGCAAGAACAGGTACTACCAGGCCCGGCTGGCGTTCACCCGCCGGTGGCTGCAGGACCCGAGCGCCGATCATCGTGACCTGCTGATCTTCGAGTGCTATCCGTGGCACTCGAAGGCCATAACCGCGCCACTGCGGCCGCCGCCGGAGGTCATCGACGAGTTCGTGTGGCAGCCGATCGCGGAGCTGCCCGTGTGGGACGTGTTCGCCTTCGGCCGCCCCTGGAATGACCTCGCTCGGGCGCTCAAGTTGCCGCTGACGGGCGCGCTGGGCTCCGGCGGCACGGACTACGGGTCGAAGGTGCCCAGCCGGGCGGTGCGGACGTACGCGCTGCCGTCGGGGCAGCGACTGGTCGTCGAGTGGCATACGGGCTCAGCCGGACCGCCGAGCGCGAAGGAGACGGCGCTGCTGCGGAAAGCGCTCGTCGGCGCCGGGAGTGACGGCATCCGGACGACGCCCATTCCCAGGGCGGGAGTCTCCGTCGACTCGAGCCCTGCTCCGACCCCGATCGGGCCGTCCTCATGACCCATGCCAGCGACCCGATTGTCACCGCCGGCCGGATCGCGCAGCTCGATCAGTACATGGCCGAGCACGTCCTCGCGCCGTCCGGGGCCTGCGTCTGCCGCAGGCTCGGCAGCTGCCGTGAGAGCGCCCTGGGCGGACGCCGATCGGCGTCCCGACCCGAGGCCGCTTTCGCCGCGGGGCAACTCTCGCACGTCGGCCACCACTACGACCTGGTCCTCGACGGCGTGCCGGAGCGGACCCTGGTCATCGCCATGGAGACCGGGCGGGCGCGCGAGGGCGTGACGCTCAAACAGCGTCATGCCGAGGTCATGCAGTCCGCTGGCTTGGCGTTCACCGCCCGGAACCCGCACATGCGCGGTGTCACGAGCGCCCTGCGGCTCGCCGGTCGGGCGTGAACCCGGGCCCGACCGGGCCGGTGAGCTGCTCCACCTGGACGGCGTCCGTTCCCCGGTGCACCTCTTCGACGCCTACGCCATGGCCAACATGCGGCTCTGCTCGGCCGTGGTCAGCGGCACGACCAAATCGCTCGGTAACGCCACGATGAGCCGCAACTGCGCCCCGCACATGGCGGCGACGATCGCGATCCTCCAGCCGACCCTCTGCATCGTCCAGGGCGTCGAGGTCCACAAGTCGCTCACCGCGATCATGAGTCGCCGTCGGGAGATCACACCGTACCTCGTACGGGCGAGGATCGCCGGCGTCGACACGCTCGTCGACGCCTTCACCCACCCGTCCGCCATGCGGCTGACGGACCACTGGGGGCGGCTGACCAGCGTGCCCTACCTGCACGGGACGGTTGCGCCGACGATCAGAACCGCACGCCGATGGCTTCAGCAGCAGAGCTGACGGTTGCCGTCAATGTCCAGCCACGCCCCACCGGCCCCGGACAGCGGAATGCGCTACCAGCCCGGATAACGCTCCCACCAGTGCGGATCGGTCTCGTCGCCGTAGCCGCTGCCGGACGGGCCGTCCGCGAATTCGGTGAGGAGATCCCGCGCCAGGACGTCGGCCACCCACACCAACTCGACTCGGGAGACCACGTCGACGGGGAGCGCGTCGACGCCGTGCGCGGCACCGAGGAACGCGCCGGCGGTAGCGGCCACGTGCTTGCCGTGCGGAACTGATGCGGCAAAGACGAGGGCGTCGCGTAGCTGCGAGCGGTCAGGATAGGAGAGTGCGACGTAGACGCCTCCGGCCAGTGCCGATGCCGCACGCGCGTCCGGCGCGAGCTGCGCCAGGACCTCTGCTTGGCGCGGGCGCCTCCGGCCGGCGTGCAGGGCCGGTGCGAGTGGCAGCCCGGTCAGGACCGTCACGATCGACTGGCACTCCCGCTGCGCGAGTTCCGCCGCCTTCTCGACGTCCTGACGGCTGACGACGTTGGCAATCACCGTGGCACCCAGTGCGGCGGCGTCGGCCGCTGCTGGGCCGTGGGTGGTGGCTGCGATCTCCGCCGCGAAGCGCCCGGGTTGCGGCCCCCACCCCGGGATGAGCCCGGCGGGCAGGCTCCGGGTGAGCCCATGGGCTCCGACGCTGGTCCAGTCAGCTTTCCCTGGCGCGTACGTGGCTGTGCTCTGCAACGCGGAGACGGTGGCGGGAGCAGACCCACGCCGGGCCGTCAGCGTCGGCACCCCAGCGAGCCAGCCGTCCGGCCAGTCCTGCTCCTGCCAGCGCTTGATCCCAGGGACGCCCTGCATCGCGGCCCATCTCGTGTAGGCGTGGCGCACCACGCCGGGAGGGTGGCAGATGCCCTTGTGGGTGCCCCGGATGTTGGCCCGGATGATCCCCTCGATGGTGAAGCAGGCGAGCTGGCCGGCGCTGGTGACCGGCAGGGTTCCGCCCGTCGGCACGTTGCCGCCCGCCGCGCCGATCGCGTCACCGAGCATCAGCCCGAGCACGCTGCCCCGAGCGGTTGCGAGCTGCTCTGCCGTCACCTTGGTCACCCTGAGAAGCATAGGAGCGGATGGCACGCGGGCGTTGCGGGGTCGGCGGGCTGACGACGGGGCTGAGGCCGGCGAGCTGGACGTAGATCTCACGCTTGTCGGTCGCCTCGCCGCGCCGGTTCAGGACGTAGCCGGTCAGCCAGATCCAACCGGCGTACGTGGGTTGGTCGGAGACCGAGACGACGCGGAAGGTCAGGGCGCGGTCCCCGGCGAACTGCACCGAGGCCCGGCCGTCGACGGCGAGCAGGTCGCCGGGGGAGGGGCGCGCGGTCACCAGTGGCCGGAGTTGCGGTGGTGCTCCTCCGGCGGCCGGCACTCCCGCGCGTGCATGGTCTGCCAGTCGCGCAGCGCCCGCCTGATCCGGTCGTTCTCCTGGGTGAGCAGCCGTACCGTCTCGTTGAGCATCGCCAGCTCGTCGGACACCCGGGCCTGGAACTCGCGTACCTCCACGGGGTCGACGCCGCGCCGTCGCGCGGCGAACTCGCGGGTCCGCACCTCGTGCGGCGTCAACCGGCCCGGGTAACCGGCGGGATGGGGCTGAGCACCTCGATAGACCTGGGCCACGACGATCCTCTCTCCAGGGCAGGCGGGAGCGCAGGCTCCGCGCGGTGGGGTCTGGAAGGGCGGGTCGTCCGCGAGGGGGCCGCGGACGACCCGCCCGCTCGGCCGTCGCAGCCCGATTCGGCGGTACGACAGCAGAGCAGCCGGACGGGGTCGGGACGGGCACGCTCACCCGCCCCGACCAGGGGATGAGCCGAACTCGTTGCCACGCGAGGACGGGCTCCGAATCAACATAGCTAGACATGTCAGATGAGTCAACGCTGCTTGTTAGGCGCGTCGCGGTGTGATCGAATCGGATTGCCACGCGAGGAGTGCCATGCGAGAAGTGCCGGACTATTGGCGCATCGCCGACGATGTGATCGCCGACGTCAGGTCCAAGAAGTTGAAGCCGGGGGACAGGTTGCCCTCGATTGCCGAGCTGCGTCAGAGCTACGGCGTCAGTCACGGGACCGTGCAGATGGCCTACGCCCGACTGGAGGCGCTGCGGGTCATCCGTCGCCAGCAGGGCAAGGGTGTCTTCGTCACGGACCCGAAGACCTGGATGCGGGAGCCGTAGGTAGCGGGCCGGCGACGGAAACGGGCCTTACGGGTACCCCCGTCCCGTCGACGGGACGGCTAGAGTCGTCGAGTGATCGACCGGAAGCTGCTCTTGTCCGACCTGCAGAAGCAGGTTAAGAATCTGGAAAAGGACCTGCGGGAGCAGGCCGAATCGGTCGAGGAGGTGCGCCTCCGCCTGCATGGCGAGTACGACCACGCCTTCAAGGTCGGGCGCACCGCCGCCACCTGGGCGGCCTGGCGCGACGAGCGCGTCACCCAGGTCGCCGTCGCCTGGGTGCTCGGCACCGTCTTCGTGCGCTTCTGCGAGGACAACGGCCTGCTGTCCGACCCCTGCCTTGCCGGTCCGGGCGACCGGCTGGTGCTGGCTGAAGAGGCCGAGGCGCAGTTCTTCCGCGACCAGCCCGACAAGACGCTGCGCGACTGGCTGCACCAGGGCTTCGACGCCATCGCCAGTACCCAGGCTGGCAAGTCGCTGTTCGACAAGCGGCACAACCCGCTCTATCAGATCCCGCTGTCCCACGACGAGGCGAAGAACCTGATCGCCTTCTGGCGTCGACGCGGCGAGACCGGTGGCCTGACGCACGACTTCGCCGACCCGGAGTGGGACACCCGCTTCCTCGGCGACCTCTACCAGGACCTCTCGGAGCACGCCAAGAAGACGTACGCCCTCCTCCAGACGCCCGAGTTCGTCGAGGAGTTCATCCTCGATTTGACCCTCTCCCCGGCAATCGAGGAGTTTGGCCACGACGTAGTCAAGATAATTGACCCGACCTGCGGCTCGGGGCACTTCGTCCTCGGCGCCTTCTGCCGGCTGCTGAAGGAGTGGGAGGAGCATGCTCCCAACCGCGACCCTCACGAGCGGGTGCGCCTGGCGCTGGATGCGGTGCACGGCGTCGACATCAACCCTTTCGCGGTGGCCATCGCGCGCTTCCGTCTCTTGATCGCTGCCCTTCGCGGCTGTGGTGTCAAGACTCTTGCCGACACAGCTGGCTACAGCTTTCCCTTGCATCTCGCGGTCGGTGACTCACTTGAGAGAAGCGAGCAGCGGGCGCTCATTAACGAGAGGGGTGAGCTGGTCGACTCGAGCTACGCCACGGAGGACTTACAAGAGCACGCCGGCATTCTTGAACAGGGCCGGTGGCACGTCGTCGTGGGAAATCCTCCCTACATCACCCCGAGCGATGATGCGGCGAACCAGCGCTACCGGCGCGCCTACCCGGACGTCTGCCACCGGCAGTATGCCTTGTCAGTGCCGTTTGCTCAGCGCTTCTTCGAGCTTGCGAGGCCGGCTGCTGCAGACGGACGGGGCGCGGGTTACGTTGGCCAAATTACCGCTAACTCATTCATGAAGCGTGAGTTCGGTAAGAAGTTGATCGAGGGGTTCCTTGCTCACAGGGTTGAACTGACTCACGTCATTGACACGTCCGGTGCCTACATACCAGGACACGGAACTCCGACGGTTCTACTCATTGGCCGTAACAAGAGCCGAGGGCAGGCAGAAACGATCCGGGCAGTGCTCGGGATTCGAGGAGAGCCTGCAGCACCGAAAGACCCGGCTCGCGGACTGGTCTGGACCGCTGTCCTGGCCCAGGTAGACGTACCTGGCTCCGAGAGCGAGTGGGTCAGTGTCGCGAACCTTCCTCGGAGCACCCTGGCGAGATTTCCATGGAGCCTCTCCGGAGGCGGAGCAAGTAGCCTCCTCGCGGCTATCGACAATCAGCCATTTCGACTCCGTTCGAAGATGGAGGAAATTGGACGGACTACTCACACCGGGCTCGACGAGGCCTTTTACGTCCCGAAGGCGGCCGCCAAGACGAGAGGTGTCGCTGCGGCTGCTGTGCCTGTCGTGCACGGGGGAGATGTCCGAGACTTCAACCTCGACGCCCCGGTCTGGACTCTTTTTCCATACGACCATGCCGGTTTCCGTAGGCAAATCACTCCTTTAGAGGAGCGGTTTTACTGGCGCTGCCGCACAGCCTTGCGGCAGCGAATGGACTTCGGTCAAACGCCGGAGCAGCGAGGATTGCGTTGGTTCGACCACAGTATGTTCTTCGCCAAGCGATATCGCGCACCGTTGTCTATTGCTTTCGCTTTCGTTGCAACGCACAATCACTTTGTGATTGACCGAGGTGGGCAAGTATTCAAGCAGACTGCCCCAGTGATCAAGCTCGGAGAGCAAGCTTCCGAGGATGATCATCTGTCATTGCTGGGGTTGCTCACTAGTTCAACTGCCTGCTTCTGGCTGAAGCAGGTCAGCCAGACTCGAGGTGAGGGTGGCGGAGCACGGGTCGAGGCGGGCTATGCCGCGATGGGCAGCGAGGAGTGGAAGAATCATTACGAGTTCACCGGTACCAAGCTGCAGGAGTTTCCGCTGCCGACGGCGTACCCTCTGGAATTGAGTCGGGAGATTGACGGGCTGGCGCAGCGGCTTGCCACGGTGAGCCCGACGGCGGTCGCGACTTCTGGGGTGCCCACCCGGGAGCGGCTCCATGTCGCCGAGCGGGAGTGGCACTCGATCCGGGCGCGGATGATTGCGTTGCAGGAGGAGTTGGACTGGCAGGTCTACTCGCTTTACGGGCTGCTGAACGAGAACCTGACCGCCCCGGAGAGCGTCCGGCCGCCGATGCTGCAGCTCGGGCAGCGGGCGTTCGAGATCGTGCTGGCCCGCAAGATGCACGACGAGGGCCTGGAGACCCAGTGGTTCGCGCGACACGGGTCGACGCCCATCACTGAGCTGCCGGCGCACTGGTCGGCGGAGTACAAGGCGGTCGTGCAGCGGCGGATCGCGGTCATCGAGGGCAACCGCAACATCGGGCTGATCGAGCGGCCGGAGTGCAAGCGGCGTTGGGCCACCGAGGGTTGGGACGCGATGCAGCGCAAGGCGCTGCGCGACTGGCTGCTCGACCGGTGCGAGGCACGGGAGCTGTGGTACCACCACGTCGACGGGCTGGAGCAGCCGCGCCCGCTGACCACCGCCCAGCTCGCCGACGAGCTGCGCCGCGACGACGACGTGCTCACCGTCGCCAACCTCTACGCGCCCGGCCAGGATCTCGGCAAGGTGATCGCCGACCTGGTCGCCGACGAGCACGTGCCGCACCTGGCCGCGCTGCGCTACAAGGACTCCGGGCTGGCCAAGCGCGCCGACTGGGAGCACGTGTGGGACCTGCAGCGGCACGAGGACGCGCTGCCCGACGAGGCGGCGAAGCGGGAGTTCCGCAAGCAGATCCCGGTGCCGCCGAAGTACACCTCGGCGGACTTCCTCAAGGGCAGCTACTGGAAGCACCGGGGCAAGCTCGACGTGCCCAAGGAGCGGTTCGTCTCGTACCCGGGAGCCAGCCGCGACGGTGACCCGTCGCTGCTCGTCGGCTGGGCCGGCTGGGACCACCGCGAGCAGGCCCAGGCCCTGGCCACCCTGATCGTGGCCCGCGAGCAGGAGGACGGCTGGGCCGCCGACCGGCTGCTTCCGCTGGTCGCGGGGCTGCGCGAGATCCTCCCCTGGGTACGCCAGTGGCACGGCGAGTTCGACCCGGAGTGGGGTGCCTCGCCGGCGGACATCTACGACGGCTTCCTCGCCGAGACCACCAACCGCCTGCACCTCACCGACGAGGCGCTCACGTCCTGGCGCCCGCCTAAGGCCACCCGGGGCCGCAAGGCCAAGGCGTGATGGCTCAGTCGGTGTCGACCGGCTTGTGGTCGGCGGACGACGTCGAGGAGCTGACCGAAATCCTGGCGGTCCGCCGGTCCCGGCTGTGGCAGCTCACCCCGCCGGCCGATCTCGCGGCGTGGGTGTTCGCCGACCCCGAGCCGGCGCCACTCGACCCGGTGCCGGCTGCCGTCGACGGTCACTGGGCCGACGGGCTGGACGAGCCGCAACGCGCGGCGTGGGCATTGGCCGGATGGGTGGCCCGGATGACGGTGCCAGAGGCGGCATCGACCGCCGGCCGGCACTGGCTGCTGTCGCGGGTGACCGAGGGCCACGGTCCGCTGCTGCGGCTGACCGTCGGAGTTCTGGAGACCCTCGGCGTGTACGAGTCCGGCGAGGAGGTGTGGCTGCGGGTGGCGGGCGCACCCATCGTCCTCGCCATGGATGCGGGCGCGGTGGACCTGGAGGAGTGGGGACGGCGCGGCATCGACATGCAGGAAGACCGGACGAAGACACTCGCAGAGGAGAAGCTGTTACTCACCTGTCCGGACATCGACACGGCGCTGTGGCTTCTTCGGCAGCCACCGGTCATCGCCGCCGCCCGGATGCTCAACGCCTGGGTGGCCGCCGGGCCGTTTTCGTTCGGGAGCCGGTACCGGCCCGAGGTCGCCGGCCGAGCCTGGCGAGCCGCCGAGACCCTGCTCGCCGGTGCGGCGCCGGCCGAGACCGGCGGGGAGCGGGGCTTCGACCGGGAGTACGCAGGGTCGGCGGTTCCGGCCGACCTGTCGGTGCAGCGGTCGTTCGACGCGGATGCCTACCTGGCCGGGGTGAGCGAGCACGATCGGCTGTGCCGGGCGCTGATCGACCATCTCGCCGCGGAGGGTGTACGGGTCGGTGCGGGGCTGCACGGCGTACCGGTGGATCTGGCCTGGCGCGACACCGACGGGCGACAGTTCGTCGCCGAGGTGAAGAGCGTGGTTGGGGACAACGAGGTCGCGCAGCTCCGGCTGGGCCTCGGTCAGGTCCTCGAATACCGCCACCGCCTCGCGGCGCGCGGAATCGTTGCGACGCCCGTCCTGATCGTATCGACGTGCACGGACCAGGCCTGGTCGGCCATCTGCGGTGACAACCGCGTCATCTTGTTGCAGGGCCAGGGCACTTCGGATTGGACGGCTGCGCTGACGAAGGGCCGCCGGCCGGACGCCGGTGCCGGTACCACCGGCAATGATGGATGCCAGTTTGGGGAGGGGACACCACGTGACCACTGATAACACGGCGCAGGTGCCAGTGTGGACGCTCGCGACGGAGGCCGTGAGCGTGCCGGACCTGCTGAGCGACGAGGGCATGACACCGGCTCGACTGGCAGAACTGAGAACAGCCCTCGCAACCCTTGCGGATTCCCCCATCGCCACGCTGGAGGCGCACCCAGTATCAATCAAGCGCGATCGGAGCGGCGGGATTTCGCTTCATGCAGCGAGTCCGCTCGCTCAGCAGTTGTCGCACCTCGTCGCTCAGACCGCGAAGTCGGCGCCTTCGACGCTGAACGTCGCCGCTACCGGTGACGTGCTCTACAAGATGGTGGTACCGGCAAAGGTCGCTGCACAGGTCGGTAAAGGACTTGTCCAGCCCATGGCTTCGAAGGCAGCTGCCGGAGGTATTCACAGCGCGCTGGTCAACTCCACGGGCATCGCAGCCCAGGCCACGTTTGTGCCCGTTGCTGGCAAGGCCGCTGTTGCAGGTGCGGCAACCGGCTCGGCCACCACAGCCGGTGTGGCCGTGGCCAGCGCCGGAGCGTTGACAGTGGCCGCGCCACTTGTGCTGATGGCCGTCGCGGTCGGCGTCAGCGCCTACGCTGACCGCCAACGCCAAGAAGCGATTGAGCGGATCACCGACCTCCTGGAGCAGCTGCACGAAGACAAACTCGAGAACGAACGCAGCGAGCTGGACGGTTGCCGTGACGCGATCGACAAGGCCACGTCGGTCCTCCTGGACCAGGGAAGAGTCGGCCTGTCGTTAGGACTGGATTCCTCGTCGTACGCGATCAACACGGCCATCGAACGAACCAAGCGTCGGCTCACAAAGTGGCAGGCTGCGCTAGCTGCGCTGCCCGACGGCCCGGTGGAGATCGGCACCCTGACGAAAGCCTTCCCCGGTGTCAACGAGGAGGGCAGTGCATTCCGCGCGCACTTGGAGTTCGCGCGACTCGCCATCGCTCTCAAGCGCCGAGTGCTCGTGCTACAAGCAGTAGAACACGCTCAACAGGCCGGAACGAACAACCCCTTCAAGAGCTTCATCGGAACCTTGCGCGACGACGAGCGCCGCATCGATGAGCTGGAATCGGGTATCCACTCGGTCCTCCTTCGGCTGTCGGCTCTCGAATTAAAGCGTCCCGCTGGTTTCCGCAGCATCATGTTCACGCAGGGCGAGGTCGACGACCTGCTCAAAGCCGTATATCGCCTTCGCGCCCTGGGCGATGGCCTCAACGTCGGAACCCACCAGGCCGACGTTGCGATTGAGATCGAACGGGGCAGTGACGGATCTCTCGTAGTGTTCCCTGCAGTCGCTGCCTGACCGAACACCGCGCGCGAACTGACCGGTCACCTCGATCTCAGCGGGCACCCTTGGGATGTCAGTGGCGCACCCTACGATCAGTCACCGTTGCGGTTCGGGGTAGGGGATCCGCCGAGCAGTCTGACGGCGGGGTGTGCATGCCTCAGCTCAAGTCCGATTGGGAGCGGTCGGCCAGGCTTGGATCGGTAAACGTGAGTTTCCGGTAGGCGGATCTACATCAAGGCGCATTACCCCAGGCATTGACGGGTCGCGGCAGTCGGCTGCCGCCGTACACACGGAAGGGCTGCGAAAAGGTGGTGGAGCAGCCCTTCCGCTGGTGCGGCGGCAGCCGACGTCTCGGCTCTCTCGGTGGCTACGCGCCGGCTGCGGCCGAGTACCGATCCGCCTGCTTGCCGAGCAGGTCGGCCACTACGTCCGCGTCCGCGCTCATCAAGCCGCCAGCACCCGTCGAGATCAAGACCGGGCCGACGAGAGCGAAGCCTTGCAGCACCGTGCCGTTGTCCATCTCGATGCGGACGCCCAGACTGGCTTCGCCCGTCTCCGGTGGGTTCATCAGCGCGTACGTCACCTTCTGACCGTTCAGTGTGTCCTTGCGGCAGGTCTGCAGCACCTCCGCCAGTTTGTCGAACGACGCCTTGGCCTGAGCGGCACTGTCGTACTGCCGTAGCGTCACCACGGCGACCTCGGTGTTCAGGCCACCGCCCTTCTGGTAAGACCGGGATGCCTCGACCTTGGCGGTGTGCGGCTGCCGGTAGTTGCAGAACGTCTTGTCGCTACCGTCGTCCTCCTCGTCCGGAGCCTCGCTGTAGCCCGCCGGCATTGATTTCAGGGGCAGTAGCGCCTGAGTGAGGGCCGCCTTGTGTAGCTGCTTGTAGGTAGCCGCGGTTGGTGAAGCCGTCGGACCGGTGGTCGGCGCGGAAGCACTGGAAGTGGGAGGCGGCTCGGCTCCGCTGCCACCATCACCGCCGCAGGCAGCCAGAGTGATTGCCGCGGTGACGGCGGTCGCGAGGATCGCGACGGTACGGCTCAAGTGCATTGGAGTCCTTGCTTGTGGCGAGTGGCCGGCACAGCCTACGTCTGTCGGCCAATCTGACGAGGTTGTTGCGCCTGGACAATGATGACCGCTTGATAGGCAACTCGGGTCAGTACACGCGCGTGGGAAAGGAGCGGGAGCGGTCCGTACCCCGGTGTTCGCAGCAGGCCTCATCGACCGTGCTCCCAAACCGCCCGCTCCACGACATCCGGCTCGGTCCCGCCGCCCCAGCCATTCGCGCACTCGTGCGCCCAGGCGAGGTACTCGCCGTACTTGTCCGCGCTCCAGGGACCAAGTGGTCGCCAACTCATGCCCCGGCATCGGTTCATGCCGATCACCACGTACTGGTCCATGATCAGGGGGCGGTGGTCGCCCGCTGCCGAATCCCAGCCGAGGAAGTAGAGCAGCTTGGTGAAGAAGGATGGACCCAGCTGCTTCAGCCTGTAGTCACCGCCGTGATGGAGGGCCGCGTATGCCGCCTCAGGTCCCTCACTCCGCAAGACCTGGAGTGCCTCACCGAGGTGCCGCTCGGTGCGACCGCTGTTGAGGTCGAAAACCCTGCGCAGGCGGGCCGACCCTCGCCCGCTGGGCAGTCCGCTGCCCCATACGTACGCCCCGATCAGAATGTCGATGGCCGCGCGGCCGGTGTGTGCGGCGGCGCCCGCCTGCAGCAGGTCCCCGCGCGTGATGCGTGGCCAGCGACCGAGCCGAGGGAGGCCTTCGAACCAGGCCGGTAGGTCGAATGGCCCCGGCAACCGTCGCCGCCAGGTCTCTGGATTGAACTGGAACCCGTGGTTGAGGATGTACGTCTCGCGCGAGGGAGTTTCTCCCGCAAACGGCGCACACGCTGCCTCGCATGTCACCGCGACGCCCTCGGCTTCGGCACGAATCGCACTGCTCGGCCGGCGAGGTCGGGATGAGCCGTGAAGCCGGCGTCCCCCCAGGCCCGGCTGTGCGCATGTGTCTGGTCGCCGTTGGCCCACCATGCTTCGTACCGGTAGGCCGATGGGGGCAGTCCACCCGGCACCAACTCCGAGATTTCGTCGAGGGTGTACCGTGCCTCGCTTGTCCGCCGCCGAAGGTGATCTCGTAGCGCGTTGTACTTGGACACGTGGTCTCCAGTTCAGTGAGGCACCGGTCCTTCTCCTTCTGGTGCTCTTCGAGGCTCTGACCGGGGTCTCTGGGGCGTAGATGAAGAAGAACGACGTCAGCGGCAGCATCGTCAGGCACACCCCAGAGGGGACGCTTCACCGGTCATGCTGCTCCGGCCTCCCTGCAGGGGATCCGCGCTCACCCTGCCATGACAGCGGCTAGCGTCCGATTGTCTGCGATGGACGGTGGTCTAGCTGTCGCCAGTTCGACACTTCATATCGCCTAGTCGGCAAGAGGCGGGCCGGGTGCCCAGGCGTGAAGTAGGGAAGTACTGTCATCACACCCGGCCAGAACTTGGACAGCCGTGGACTGTCCTCACAGCCTTACCGGTAGTGGCTCACTGTCTTCGACTGGGGAAGTCGGCTCTGTGACGCAGATGGAGAAGATCCAGAACTGGCGTCGCCGAGCGCTACGGGCGGTGCCATGGCCGCCCGGGCCGCAAGGCCAGGGCGCGACCGAGAGATGTCAGGAAGGATCTTGCGAGTGGGAAAGCCCAAGGGAGTCTTCTGCGTCGAGGGTCATTGGGATCGCGACCTGACCCGGCGCCACAGCGTACGGCCGACGCTGGAATTGTTGGACGGGCTGGAGAGCCTGCGCTACATCCATCGGAACGCCGTCACTCCGGAACAACTGAAGTATCTGCTCAAAGAGTGGTCGTTGCGCAAGTATGCCGCCTTCGAGGTGGGATTCTTCGCGTTCCACGGCTCTCCCAGGAGCTTGTGGCTGTCTGACTCGCATGAGACGAGTCTCGGTGATATCGCCGGCTGGGTGGCGGGACGATGGCAGGGCAAACGGATCTACGTTGGTGGCTGCTCCGTGCTTCGCGGCTCCGATGCGTACCTTACCGACTTCCTGCACGAAACCGGCGCTTCCCTGGTGTGCGGCTTCACGAAGCAGGTTGACTGGATCGAGTCCGCCGCCTTCGAGACGGTCGTGCTGCACCGGCTTGTCAACAGCGGCAAGGTCAACAGTGTTGAGCAACTTGCCACTTCCGCTCGCTGGGCGCCATTGGCACAACACCTGGGCTTCCGGGTGGTCTATCCGAAGGGAAACAGCCCGAAGATTCCGTCGATGAGATCGCCCGGTTCTACCGTCTCCGCGTAGTTCGTGGCTGGCGGGCATCGCCACTCACTCTTCCTCGGCAACCCTCCTCGTCGCTCCCGCGCCGATGACCGCCAGCCCGACGCCGTCACCGATCAGCTGAAGCTCGTTATCCATCGCCGGCTTCTGACATGCGGACAGGGTAAAGGACATACGTATGGCGCCGACGGGCAGTGACGCCCGTCGGGGTCAAGCGGGCGTGTGATCAGGCGGAGAAGCGAGGCCAGACCATGGCTGCGAGACCGGCAAGCGTCCTACTCCGCTCGTCGACCGTTTCGACGGTCCACGTCTCGCAGTCGGCGAGGGAGGCGTTGAGTTGCAGCTTCGACTGTTGCGCGAACTCTGGCCGCTTGACGGCCCAGCTCCCATTGGACACGGAATTGTTGAAGGTCGGAGTCACGAGCGTGAGGTTGCCAATGCGGTGCAGCGCTTCGTCGCGACGTTGCGTTTCCAGGAGCTTGCCAGCCTCGTCCGTTGCGGTCGGCGGCCAGTGCTTCCGCCAATCCCGGGGCATGACGTGCTCGATCTGCAACTTCTCGTAAGAGAAGGTTGCTGGCTCAGTCTTCGGGTTGTTCTCCTGCAGGTACTGGTCGATGGCCCCTAGTACCAGCCTAATCCGCTCCTGCGTCAGGTTGCCGTAGAACCTGCGCGTGGCGAACGCCTTGACCAACTCGTCATCGTCCGGCCAGAGGGTGTCGTCCGCACCGCGTAGGACACGCACGACGGCCTCGACGAGCGAGGGGCCACCCACGGCTGTCCGTTCGGCGGCACCCTTGAGTACGTCGACGAAGACCTTGCCGTAGCCGCGCGTATTGGCGCCGACGAGTAGCCTTCTGACGACCCACGATTCCACCGCCTGGACCGCCAGTGCGTGGTCTACAGCAGACAGACTGTCGGGCGGCAGGGTGCGTAGCCACATCAACAGCGGAGTAGCCGTGGTGATGCCTAGGACGTCCAGTCGTTGGTAGGACTGCCGGAGCGATTGCGCCTCAGCCGGCTCGGCTCCGACGACGACCCGGTAGGCCCGCCCGAAGTCGTGAAGTTCCGCGAGCACGTCCACGGTTTTGCGTCCGGCGCTGTCGAGGTAGCTTCGCACCTGACCGTAGAGGTGGCTGACGCTCGCCTCGGACCGGGACACAGCGGTCAGCCATCCGGAGAGCAGGACGTCCCGCCGGCCGCGTTGGGCGTGCCCTCGCCCGACCTCTGTCTTCCACCAAGGCTCGTCGAATGGCGCCCAGTAGGTGTCGTAGATCTTCTCCAGTTCCTTCTCGTCCGACAACTCTCCACGCAGGAACAACAGATTCTTCACCAGGTCCGCTGCGGACAGGGGAGTCTGCCGGCCGTTGAGCACCTCGAAGATGACCTGGGCGTCGTCGTTGTCCTCAAGATCGATGACCACGAGCTTGAAGAGATCCAACAACGCGTCGACGAAGGTGTCCAGGCGCTCGGGCTCGGCTCCCTTCACCGCTTCCCGCGTGCGTTGGGAGAAGTAGCGCCGTGCCTGGAGGTACAGGTGGGTCCCCTGTTCGGGAAGATCGTCCGCCATGGCCACCGGCCAGACCTGCCGGTCCTTACGACGAGGCCAGAGCTTGTGCCTTTCCTCGGGCGATCCGACGATGTCTGGGTGGTTCTCCAGCAGCCGGCGCACCTGGTTCGCGCGTGGCGACCGGTGCTCAATCAGCACGTCCAACACGCCCCGCAGGACAAGCTGGACGGTGGTCAGTCGCTGTTGCCCGTCGATGACGGCGCGTAGATCAAGGCCCCCGACAGCAGCGGGCAACTGGTCACAGACGATCGCACCGAGAAAATGCGGAGGAACCTTCCTGTCCGCTTTCGCTAGCGGCTCACCGCTGGCAGCCGCCTGCTGTCGTGCCTGGAACAGGCGATCGGCGGTCTCCACGAGATCCTCGAAGAGGAGAGCCCACTGACCGTCGAGGGTCCACTCGTAGTCTCGTTGGAATGTCGGAATGACGTAACGACGATCCTGCGTGAGAACCTGCTTCAACGAGTAGGTGTTGGCATCCACCGTCGAACACGCCTTCCGAGTAGGGGCAACGCAGGAACCATGCAGCGCAGTCCCGGGGACTGGCCAGGACACAACTGCTGGAGCCGACATGGTTGCAAAGCGGCGAAGGTGGAACAAGGGGCGGAGACGGCAGTCGTGCATTTGACAGCCGCTGGTTGTCGAGCTGCGGCGGCAAGTGCCACCCGCGGTCAACCTATCGGCCGCCACGTCGAACCCTGGTCGACTCGGTGAGTGTCCTCATCGCGTTTCTCGGTACGGTATGCAGCATGTCTTCGCCCACCCCTGCGCCGCTGCTCCGGGAGTTCATCGACATCCCGGAGCGCACGAGCACGAGCGACTTCGTGCTCAAGCTCGCCGACAGCGTCGCCGACGCTGACGCCACCCTCCGCGACTACGTGGTCACGGACCGGCTGCTCGGCAACTTCGACGAGGCGCTCGGGTTGATCCGCTCCGCGGTCGAGGGGCACGCCTCGAAGGCCGCCTACCTGCACGGCTCCTTCGGCTCCGGTAAGTCGCACTTCATGGCGGTGCTGCACGCGCTGCTGCGGGGCGAGTCCGTCGCCCGGGGGCGGGACGAGTTCGCGCCGCTGGTCGCCAAGCACAGCGTCTGGCTCGACGGGCGCAAGTTCCTGCTGGTGCCGTACCACCTGCTCGACGCCCGCTCCCTGGAGCAGCGGGTGCTCGGCGGCTACGTCGACCGGGTCCGCGCGCTGCACCCCGAGGCGCCCATCCCGGCCGTGCACCGCACCGACGCGCTGCTGGACCAGGCCGCCTCGCTGCGGGAGAAGATTGGCGACAAGCAGTTCATCGACGGCCTGCCCGGCGGGGACGTCGAGGACGAGTGGGGCGAGAGCGAGACCTTCTGGACGCCCGAGCGGCTCGACCAGGCGTTCGCGGGGGCGTACTCCGACGAGCTGCGCCGCAAGCTCGTCAACGACCTGCTGACCAGCTGGAACAAGGGCTTCTTCAGCAACGCTCGGGAGGACGCCGAAGCGTTCGTCTCGCTCGACCGGGGCCTGACCGAGATCAGCCGCCACGCCAAGGAACTCGGCTACCACGGCCTGATCCTCTTCCTCGACGAGCTGATCCTCTGGCTGGCCAACTCGATCGGTGACCAGCAGTTCGTCTCCCGCGAGATCCAGAAGATCACCAACTTCGTCGAGGGCGGCGACACCCGTCGGCCCATTCCGGTGATCAGCTTCATCGCCCGGCAGCGCGACCTGCGCGAACTCGTCGGCGAGGAGGTGACGGGCGCCAACGAGCTGAGCTACCAGGACACCCTCAACCTGGCCAGCGGCCGCTTCGACGTGATCAAGCTGGAGGACCGCAACCTCCCGGAGATCGCCCGCCGCCGGCTGCTCAAACCCCGCGACACCACGGCCGGCGAGGCCATCGCCCGGGCCTTCGACGCCACCACGAAGGTACGCCGGGAGGTCTTCGACACCCTGCTCGGCACCGACTCCGGCAGCGGCGCCGACATCGACGCCTTCCGGTCGACGTACCCGTTCAGCCCCGCGTTCCTCTCCACGCTCGTGCACGTCTCCAGCGCGCTGCAGCGCTCCCGCACCGCGCTGAAGCTGATGCGCCAACTGCTGGTCGACCGTCGCGACACGCTGCGCCTCGGTCAGCTCGTGCCACTCGGCGACCTCTACGACGTGATCAGCAGCGGCGGCGACCAGCCCTTCACCGAGAAGCTCAAGGCCGAGTTCGAGATGGCCCAGAAGCTCTACGACCTGAAGCTGCGCCCCTACCTCCTCGGCCAGTACGACCTCACCGACGACGACCTCGACGCGGCCCGCCGCGGCGACCCGCAACCCGCCGAGACGACGGGCCGGGTCCGGGCCTTCACCGGCGACGACCGGCTGGTCAAGACGCTGCTGCTGGCGGCCCTCGCGCCCAGCGTGCCGGCACTGCGGAACCTCACCGCCCGGCGGCTGTCCGCGCTCAACCACGGCAGCATCACCAGCCCGATACCCGGTGGCGAGGTCGCTCAGGTCAGCCGCAAGCTCGCCGACTGGGCCGGCCGGTTCGCCGAGATCCGCATCGGCGAGGGCGACGACCCGGTCGTCTCCCTGGAACTGGTCGGCGTCGACGTCGACAGCGTGCTGGCCACCGCCAAGCACTACGACAACGAGGGCGCCCGCAAGCATCTCGTGCAGCGGCTGCTCTGGCAGCAGCTCGGCGTGCCGTGGAGCGACTCGTTCTTCGCCGAGGCCGGGCTCACCTGGCGGGGGAGCCGCCGCGCCGTCGAGCTGGTCTACGGCAACGTGCGCGACCCGCACGACATCCGCGACGAGGCGTTCCACCCGAACGACCCCACCGGCTGGCGCATGATCATCGATTACCCGTTCGACGACGGCAGCCACGGCCCCGCCGACGATCGTCAGCGGGTGCAGGAGCTGACCGGTCGGACGACCGCCCAGACGGTCTGCTGGATCCCGGCGGCGCTGACCGTCGAGCGCCGCACCGACCTGGGCAAGCTCGCCATCATCGACAAGCTGCTCGAGGGCCAGCGCTTCGACAGCCATGCCGAACACCTCAACCCCGACGACCGGCGCCGCGCGCAGGCCGCGTTGACCAACCAGCGCAGCGCCCTGATCGCCAAGATCCAGGCCGTGCTGCGGCAGGCGTACGGGCTGGCCACCAAGCAGCCCACTGACGTGCAGCTCGGCTTCGACGACCACCTGCAGTCGCTCACCCGGGCCCTCGAGCCGAAGCTGCCGATGGGTGCCACCTTCAACGACGCGCTGCGCAGCCTCGGCGACCAGATGCTCAGCCAGCAGTTCCCCGCCCACCCGGACTTCGATCCCGACCGCAAGGGTGAGGCCGTACGCCTGCCCGAGGTCAAGGTCGTCCTCGACCACGTCCGACAGGCGGTCGAGTCGCCCGAGGGGCGGGTCGAGGTGGACCGCGCCCACCGACAGACGCTGCGCCGGATCGCCAACCCGCTCGGGCTCGGCACCATGCACGAGGCCGCGTTCGTCATCGAGGGGCAGTGGGCCCAGCACTTCCACCACAAGGCCGCCGCCGAGGGGATCACGGGCGAGCTGCGGGTGGCCGACCTGCTGCGCTGGATCGACCAGCCGCAGGCGCGCGGCCTCGACCCGATCGTGGCGCAGCTCGTCGTGGCGGCCTTCGCCGAGCAGACCGACCGCGCGTTCCACCACCATGGCAGCCCACTCGTCCCGGCACCCGACCTGGGCCGGATCTCCGCCGACCACACTTTGCGCGAGGAGCGCCTGCCCGGCCAGGAGGACTGGGACACCGCTCGTGCCCACGCCGCGGCCATCTTCGGGTTCCAGCCGATCGCGTTGCGGCGGGGCCGGCTCGTGGCGATGTTCGGCCGTGACCTGATGACCCAGGCGAACCGCTACCGCGAAGCGGCGCACGGGCTCGTCGCCCGGCTCGAACAACACGCCAGGTGGCTGGGCATCGACACGGAGTCGGCCGGCGGCCGGCTCGGCACCGCCCGTGTCGCCGCCGACCTGTTGGAAGGGCTCACCGGCTCGCGTTCGGCCGTGGAGACCGTGGAGCGCCTCGCCCGTGCCGAACTCGGCGGTCCGGCCGACCGGACCGGTAAGAGCATCAAGAGCGCGGCCCAGGTGTCCGCCGATCTTGCCGCCGCCTCCTGGGACAACTTCGAGATCATCAGCGGTCTCGGCGGCACCTGGGCCGCCGAGGCGACGGCGATCCTCACCGAACTGCGCCGGGTCGGCCAGGCCGACGAGCTGACCGCCCCGCTGTCCCCGGCCCTGCGCCGGGCACAGTCCGACGCGGTGGCTCTCATCCGTCGTGTGACGCGCAGTCGGGAGCCGATCGAGGACCGGTCTCGTGAGGTCGTGAGCCGCGATCCCGGTGGTACGCGTCAGCCGGGCGACGGCGGCGGCATGGTGGTCGCCCCGAGGCGGGAGGTTGCCGTCCCGGCGGCCGACGTTGACCGGGCGGTCGAGGAGCTTCGCGCCTTCGCGGCTGACCACCCGGACGCCACGATCGAGGTGAGCTGGAGAATCGTCTCGTGACCCAGGCCCCCGCCCCCGCCCAGGCGTTGCGGATCAGCCCGGTGGCGTTGCGCCAGAAGGTGGCGCAGCAGCTCGACCGGCACCGCAACGGCGACGCGTACCCGGTGATGGTGGTGCGCGCCGAACCCGCGTGGCCGCACGACCCGACGATGCTGTTGCCCGACGGCCGTCGGGCCCGGATCGAGCCGTGTGTCTCGCCGCTCGCCGTGTGGGAGCACCTTGTCGCCGACCGCGGCGACGAGGTGCTGGTCCTGCTCACCGACATCCCGGAGTCCGTGCTGCACCACGGCGTCCGCAGCCGGATCTTCCGGGAACGGGTGCACACCGTCGAGCCGTGGGACCTCGTCGTGGACGCCTTCGGCGCGCAGTTGCCGGACCCCGCTCTGGAGCGGGAGTCGTGGGCCGGCGTGGCGTTGCTCGACGCGATGCCGACGGCGGGCTGGCCGAAGCTCGCCACCGCCGTGCTGACCCGCGACGTCGCGCTGCGGCACCTGGCCGCCGTGCGCTTGGGCCTCGACCGGCGGGGCGAGGACCCGGACGACCTCGATGTGGCCACCCTGCTGCGCTGGAGCGCCCAGCCGGGCGCGGTGGAGGCCTACGGGCTGCTGCGCGAGGAGGAGCAGGCAGGGCTGTCCCGCTGGCTCGTGGAGCAGTTCGGCCGGCCGGCGAAGGCCCTGTTCGCGCTGACCGCTGCCGGGCGAGGCCAGGAGGCACTGCCTCTCGGCCTCGTCTGCGACGCGTTGTGGAGCACCGAGAGCGCCGACGCGGTACGCGCCCAGGGCCGGGTCGACCAGTACCTCGGCAGTCTCAACGACGACGCGACGGTGCGGGGCTTCGCCGGGGCGACCGTACAGGTGGTCACCGGCCTGCTCGCCGCTCCCGAAGCGGACGTACGACGGCAGGGGCACGCCGTGCTCGACCGGGCCGAGGAACTGCTCGTCCAGTTCAACGCGGCCGGCAGCGCCGGGCACAGTTCGATCCTGCGTACCGGCTTCAACCAGCGGATCGGCGTCGCGGCCCGGGCCCTGCTCGCCGGGCTGCGCGACGCGGCGGACACCGCGCTGGAGCGGGCGGTCGGACACCTCGCCGAGCACCGGCTGGCAGCGGCGGAGACGGAGCGGATCACGCGGATCCGGATGGCGCAGCGCCTCGTGCGCTGGCTCGGCACGGACGTGGCGCCGCCCGAGAGCGTCGCGGACGGGGTGAATCGGCAGATCGCTGAGTGGGGCTGGGCCGACCTGGCGCTCCACCACGTCTGGGCCGGCGATGACGCTCACCCGGAGTTGCAGCAGGCGTTCCGACAGATCCACGATCGTGCACAGGCGCGCCGCCGCGAGCTCGACGGCGCCTTCGCCCGACGCCTCGGCGCCTGGGCGACCGCCGGGCCGGGCAACGACGGCGGGCTGCTCACCGTGGAGAACATCCTTCCGCGCGTCGTCGAGCCGCTGATCCGCGCCGACCGGTCGGTGCTGCTCGTCGTCCTCGACGGCATGAGCGCCGCCGTCGCGGTGCAGCTCGCCGACGAGATGTCCCAGCACTGGGTCGAGTACGACCCGCTGGCCCGAGCCGGCGCAGGACGCCGCCGGGGCGTCGTGGCGGCGCTGCCCACACTGACCGCCGTCTCCCGGACCTCGCTCTTCGCCGGCGCGCTGCGCAGCGGCAACCAGGAGCACGAGAAGAAGCTCTTCGCCGAGGGCCGTTGGGGCAAGGGCTCGCGGATCTTCCACAAGGGCCCGGCCCGGGGCGGCGCGGGCGAGGTGTTCGCCGGCGAGTTGGCGGCGGCGGTCGCGGGCCTGGCTCCCGTGGTCGCGGTGGTAATCAACACGGTGGACGAGTCGCTGGCGCACGGTCGGGAGGGCGGCGAGGCCGGGTGGCAGCTCGACGACGTCGGGTTCCTGCGCAGCCTGCTCGACCAGGCGCGGTCCTCCGGCCGCGCGATCCTCGTCACCAGCGACCACGGGCACGTCCTGGAACGCGGCGGCCAGCACGTCAAGGCCACCGATGCAGCCTCCGCCCGCCATCGGACCGGCCCAGGCCCGACCGCGCCGGGCGAGATCGAGCTGACCGGCCCGCGTGTGGTCGCGGATGGCAAGCGGATCATCGCGTTGTGGGACCCGCTGCTGCGCTACCGGCCCAGCAAGGCGGGTTACCACGGTGGCGCCTCGCTCGCCGAGGTCACCATTCCGCTGCTGGCCTTCCTGCTGCCGAACGTCGCCGAGCCGCCGGCCGGTTGGGCACCCGTCGAGGCTCGCCGGCCCCCGTGGTGGCAGGCGACCCCCGCCGCACCGACCGCCGCGCCCGTGACGTCGGCACCCGTGCCCAAGCCGCGCCGGAAGGCACCGACCGTCACCGGGGACGCGCTGTTCGACGTACCGGAGGCGACGACCGCGACCGCGGCGGCGCCGGCCGGCGACGGGGACCTGGTGGCGGTCCTGCTCGCCTCGGAGTTGTTCAAGGCTCAGCACAGCCTGACGCCGCGCCGGGTGGACGAGCGGAAGATCGAGGCGGCGCTGCGCGCGCTCGTCGACGCGAAGGGCGTGCTGCCGGTGGCGGTCCTCGCGCAACGTGCCGGTGAGGCACCGGTACGTGCGGGAGGATTCGTCACCACGCTGCAGCGCATCCTGAACGTCGACAACTATCCCGTCCTCTCGCAGATCGACGACAACCGGACCGTTCGGCTGGACCTGGCGCTGTTGCGGGAGCAGTTCGGGCTGCCAGGGGCGAAACCGTGACCACGGTCAGTCCGGCCCGCCGCCGGGAGGTCATCGACGCCCTGCGGCGAGGTGCCGTGCCGTCTGCCGGCCTGGACCTCTTCGCGGTGGGGCTCGACCGGTTCGGCACCGCGGTCGGTGAGGACCTCGACACCGTCGCCGCCGGTGGCTCCGTCTTCAAGGCCGTCCGAGGCGAGTACGGCTCCGGCAAGACGTTCTTCACCCGGTGGATCGCCGAACGCGCCCGGCGGGCCAACCTCGCGGCGGCGGAGGTGCAGGTCTCCGAGAACGAGACCCCGCTGCACCGGCTGGAGACGGTCTATCGTCGGCTGACGGAGCGGCTGAGCACCTCGACGTTCCCGCCGAGCGCGCTGCGGCCGGTCGTCGACGGCTGGTTCTACGCCCTCGAGGAGGACGTCCTCGCTGCCGGCGAGGTCGTCCCGGACGACGTCGACACCCTCGATCGGGCGGTAGCCGCGCTGCTCGACCAACGGCTCGCCGCCGTCAGCCGGAGCGCCCCCGCCTTCGCCGCCGCCCTGCGTGGCTACCGGCGCGCCACCCTCGACGGAGATCCGGCCACGGCCGACGCGGTGCTCGCCTGGCTCGGGGGGCAGCCACACGTCGCCGCAGCCGCCCGCCGGGTCGCCGGCGTGAAGGGAGACCTGGACCACTTCGCCGCGCTGAGCTTCCTGCAGGGGCTGCTCGCCGTGCTGCGCGACAGCGGCCATCCCGGCCTGCTGCTCGTGCTCGACGAGGTGGAGACACTGCAACGGGTCCGCTCGGACGCTCGGGACAAGGCCCTCAACGCGCTGCGGCAGCTCATCGACGAGGTGCACTCGGGACGGTTCCCCGGGCTGTACCTGATCATCACCGGCACCCCGGCCTTCTACGAGGGACCGCAGGGCGTGCAGCGGCTCGCGCCACTGGCACAGCGGCTCGCCGTCGACTTCGCCACCGACGCCCGGTTCGACAACCCGCGCGCCGTGCAGATCCGGCTGCCCGGCTTCACCGTCGACTCCCTGATCGAGCTGGGCGGACGGGTCCGCGACCTGTACGCGGACGGGTCGGCGGCCCCGGACCAGGTGCGCCGCCTCGTCGACGACGGGTACCTCGGCGACCTGGCACGCGCGGTCGCTGGCGGACTGGGTGGCAAGGTGGGGGTGGCGCCGCGCCTGTTCCTCAAGAAGCTGGTGGGGGAGGTGCTCGACCGGGTGGACCAGTTCCCCGAGTTCGACCCCCGGCAGCACTACGCGCCGACCCTGACCACCACCGAGATGACCGACGTCGAGCGCAACGCGAGCAGCGCTGACGCGGTCGCGCTTGAACTGTAGGGCCGTCTGCGATGACGAGTGGTGCCGAGCTGCTGCATCCGGTCGTGCTGCACCACGTGGTCAACACGCTGCAGTGGCCGGCGCTGCGGCCGTTGCAGGACGCGGCCGTGAAGCCGCTCCTGTCTGGCGAGGACGCCCTGCTCCTCGCGCCCACCGCCGGCGGCAAGACCGAGGCGGCGGTGTTTCCGCTGCTGTCCCGGATGGCACAGGAGAACTGGTCGGGCACCTCCGTGCTCTACGTGTGTCCGCTGAAGGCCCTGCTCAACAACCTCCTGCCCCGACTGGGGACCTACACCGGCTGGCTGGGCCGCCGTGCCGCGCTCTGGCACGGCGACGTGACGATGGGACGGCGCCGCACGATCCTCCGCGAACGTCCCGACGTCCTGCTCACCACGCCCGAATCGTTGGAGTCGATGCTGGTCAGCGCCGCCGTGGACCACGACGAGTTCTTCGGGCAGCTCCGGGCGATCGTGGTCGACGAGGTGCACGCGTTCGCCGGGGACGACCGGGGCTGGCACCTGCTGGCCGTCCTGGAACGCCTTTCCCGGGTGGCGGGTCGCCCGGTCCAGCGAGTCGGCCTTTCCGCGACGGTGGGGAATCCCGACGAACTGCTGGACTGGCTGCAGGGTGCCGGCCGTGACCAGCGTCCGGCGCGGGTGGTGGCACCGGGCATCGGCACGGCTGGCGTCACGACAGCGGCATCGCCCCCCGCCGGTGAGATCGAGTTGGACTACGTCGGGTCCGTGCACAATGCGGCCAAGGTGATCGCGGCCCTGCACCGGGGCGAGAAGCGGCTGGTGTTCTGTGACTCCCGCGCGCTGGTCGAGGAACTCGGCCAGCGGCTGCGGGCGCTCGACGTGACGACGTTCCTCTCCCACGCCTCGCTCTCCGTGGACGAGCGCCGGCGGGCCGAGGAGGCGTTCGCGCAGGAGCGGGACTGCGTGATCGTGGCCACCAGCACGCTCGAGCTGGGCATCGACGTGGGGGACCTGGACCGGGTCATCCAGATCGACGCCCCGCGTACCGTCGCCGCCTTCCTGCAGCGGATCGGCCGGACCGGCCGGCGGCCCGGCAGCAGCCGGAACTGCCTCTTCCTGGCGCTCGACGGGGAGGGACTGCTGCACGCCGCCGGGCTGCTCCACCTCTGGTCCCAGGGCTGGGTCGAGGCGGTCGTGCCACCACCCGAGCCACGGCACATCGTGGCTCAGCAGATGCTGGCACTGTCGCTCCAACGGCACCGCGTCGGCGACCAGGTGTGGCCGGGGGAGTGGAACGGACTGGCGCCCTTCGACAGGAGCGCCGAGGTGATCGTGCGGCACCTCGTCGACCGCGGCTACCTCGACGTCGACTCCGGGATGCTATTCATCGGGCCGGAGGCGGAGCTGCGGTTCGGTCGACGGCACTTCATGGACATGCTGGCGGTGTTCACCGCCCCGCCGCAGTTCACCGTGCTCTCCGGTCGCACCGAGATCGGCCGGACAGATCCGTCGCTGCTAACCGCGAAGGTCCAAGGCCCTCGACTGTTGCTGCTCGCTGGGCGGAGTTGGCGGGTCACCTACATCGACTGGAAGCGGCGTCGCTGCTTCGTGGAGCCCGCCGAGGGCGGCGGCAAGGCGCTCTGGATGACCGGTGGCTCTCCGCAGGGGCTGTCGTACCGGATGGTCCGGGCGATGCGCGACGTGCTCCTCGGCGCCGACCCGCCGGTCGCCCTCACCGCCCGGGCCAGCACCAGGCTCGCCCAGTTGCGGGAGGAGGCCACGCCCCTCGTCCATCCCGGCGGCACGGTCGTCGTCCGCGACGGCGACGGCGAGACGAAGTGGTGGACGTGGGCCGGGTTCCGGGCCAACGCCACCCTGATCGCCACGCTCAGCGAGATCGTCGACCCGACCCAGCGGTACGACGACGCCTCGGTTCGGCTGCGACCCGACGTCGACCGGGACATGGTGCGGGCGGCACTGACCGATGCCGCCGAGCGGCTCTGCCTCCCGGACGTCACCGAGAAGGCCCTCGTCGGGCTCAAGTTCAGCGCCGCGCTGCCCGAACGGCTGGCGGTGGCGACCCTGGCCGCGCGGATGGCTGACCTGCCGGCGGCACGCGAGGTGCTCGCCGAACCGACCCGGACCGTCCACCTCCCGGGCTGATGCGGATCGGGACCAGGGATATGGGCGGGCGTCGTCAGTTCGGGTGGGGTGGTTCGTCGAGGATGGCGCTGAAGCGTTCCTCGGCCAGGTCGAGCTGACCGAGGATGTGCTCCTTCACCGGCGCCGACAGGGGAGTGTCCGGCCGGGTGACGAGGTCGCGGTAGACCGGCACGAGCGGCCGGTACTTGCGGGCCGACGAGGTCACCTTCGGGCCGACGGTGTGGATGACGCCCACCCCGTTGTCCGTGAAGTCGGAGATCTTGATGACCCGCGCCCACGGCTCCCGGTCCAGGCTGGCCGCCACGTGCTCCCGGTACTGGACGTGCTTGTCGCGTCCCGGGTCGTACGCCGGATTGGTGACCGCGCCGACCAGGCGGGCCACCCGCGGCCCGAACCGCTCCGCGAGCACCGCCAGGGCTGCGGCGGTGGCGTCCTCGCCGTCGTGCGCCCCGGCACGTTCGCCTCCGGACGCGGCGGCCAGCTCGTCGGGGTGGTCCTCCACCGCGTCGTGCAGCAGGCCGGCGACGATCACGTCGACGTCGCGGACCTGGTAGTGGTGCATCATCCGGATCGCCACCCGCAGCAGGTGGTTCAGGTAGGGCTCGCGTACCCGCCGGTCGTCGCGGTGCAGCTCGGCGGCCAGGTCCAGGGCCTCGGTGAGCCGTTCCCGGGCGGCCTCGTCGAACGCGCGCAGCTCCAGCCGGAACCGGGCCAGCAGGCCGGGCTCGCCGTGGATCTCGGTGATCGCGTGCATCGGCATGGTGGCCAGGTAGGCGGGAAACTCCATCCGCCACTTATAGCCGATCTTCACCCTTCCGGGGGTCCCTGCCGTCGCCCACCCGACGCCGGCAACCTCGGCCGAACGCCACCGCGGCGTCCGGTCAGGGTGGCAGCCCGTCAGGTGCCGGAGACGCGCTTGACCAGGCGTACGGTGGTGCCGTCGGCGCTGCCGGCGACGGTGGCCTCGTCCATCAACCGAGTCATGATCAGCCGGCCCCGGCCGCGCTCGCTGTCGTCGGGGCTCGCGTCCCGCCACCCGCCCGTGTCGCTGACCACCATCTCCAGCCGGTCGGCGCGCAGCCGCCCCCGGACGGTGACGGACGCGTCCGGGGCGAAGCGGTAGCCGTGCTCGATCGCGTTGGCGCACGCCTCGCCGGCCGCGATCAGCACCGCGTCGACGTCGGTCTCGCCGATGCCGAGGCCGGTCAGCCACTCCCGCAGCGCCTCCCGCGTCGGCGCGAGCTGCCCCGGGTCGGCGGTCAGCGCCGCAGCGAAGACCGCCGGCTCCCGATGCCGGTAGACCAGCACCGCCACGTCGTCGTTGCGGGTGTCGGGCAGCAGGTCCCGGACCATCCGGTCGGCCAGCGCGCCCTCGGGCAGTTCGCGGCCCTGGGTGAGCGCGGCGACCGCCCGGGAGATGCCGGCGTCGATCAGTTCCCGCCGTCGCTCGATCAGCCCGTCCGTGTAGAGCAGCAGCGTCGAACCGGGTCGCAGCTGCGCCCCGGCCTCGGGCCGGCCGGGCACCGCGACGCTGGCCAGCGGCACCGAGCCGGCGCGGGTCAGCAGGTCGGCGGAGCCGTCCGGGTGCACCAGGATGCCCGGCGGGTGGCCCGCCGAGGAGTAGCGGAGCACGCCCAGCGAGCGGTCGATGATGGCGCAGAAGACGGTGGTGCAGGCGCCGCCGGGCACCATCCGGGCGAAGTCGTCCAGCGCGGACAGCACCTCGGCGGGGCTCTTGGCCTGCAGGAGCAGGGCACGCGAGGCGCTGCGCAGCTGCCCCATCACGGTGGCGGCGGGCAGGCCGCGCCCCACCACGTCGCCCACCACCACGCCGACGAGGTCGCCGGGAAGCTGGACCACGTCGTACCAGTCGCCGCCCACCTCGAGCGGCGCCACCGCCGGCTGGTAGCGGGTCGCGAACCCGGCCGGCAGGTCGACCGGGCCGAGCATCGCCCGCTGCATGGCCAGGGCCACCGTCCGCTGCGTCTCGAAGGCCCGTGCGCGAACCAGCGCCTGGGCCAGCGCCGCGCAGAGCTGTCGTACGAGCGGCAGGTCCACCGTCTGCACCGACCGGGGCGGGTCCAGCTCCAGCCACACCCCGCCGGGTGCCCCGCCCGGCTCGACACGTGCCCCGAGCGCGGTCACCCGGCCCGCGTCGTCAACGACCAGCTGCGGCTCGCCCTCGGTGGGCAGCCCGTCGAGCGCCCGCTGCACCTGCGGGGTCAACGTCAGGCCCTGGGTCACCACCAACGGCGTGCCGGCGGCGTCGGCGCAGACCGCCAGGCCGCGGGTGCCGTCCAGCAGGGTGCACAGCTCGGACAGGCCGGCGTCGAGCACCTCGGCCACGTCGGTGGCGCGGGCGAGCCGGCCGGAGAGCGCGGCCAGGGCGGACTGCCGGGCGGCGGCGCGGACGTCGGCGGTCACGTCGCGCAGGGTGGCGACCCAGAGGCGGCGGCCGGTACGCGGCTCCCGCAGCGAGTTGTAGACCGCCTCGGCCCAGATCCGGTGCCCGTCGGCGTGCCGCAGCGGCAGGGTGACCCGGCCCCGGCCGGAGCCCCGCGCGGTGCGCAGCACGTCGATCAGCAGGCGCCGGTCGGCGGGCGCGGCGTCGGCCTCCGGCCACCACGGGTGCGGCGGCGCGACCGGCGCCGCCAGCTGGGCGGTGCCGACCAGGCGGCAGAACGCCTCGTTCGCCTCGACCAGCGCGCCGTCGGCGTCGACCACGGCGAACGCGTCCTGCAACGACTCGATCAGGGCCGCCCGCCAGGTCGCCTCCTCGTTGCGCAACCGGGCCAGCTCCAGGTGCGCGCCGACCCGGGCCAGCAGCTCCTCCGACGAGAAGGGCTTGGCCAGGTAGTCGTCGGCCCCGGTCCGCAACCCCTCCACCGCGGCCTCCCCGCCGGCGCGGGCGGAGAGCACGATGATCGGCAGCCCGGCGGTACGCCGGTCGGCGCGCAGCGCCCGGACCAGCCCGAAACCGTCCAGGCGGGGCATCATCACGTCGGTCAGCACCAGATCGGGCACCCGCTCGGCGATCCGGTCGAGCGCCTCTTGGCCGTCGGCCGCGACGACCACCCGGTGATGGGGTGCGAGCAGGCTCGCGAGGAACGCGCGCAGGTCGGCGTTGTCGTCCACCACCAGCACCGTCGCGGCGTCCCGGGCGGCGTCGTCGGTGGCGTCCGCCTGGGTGGGCGCGGCCTCCGGCAGCCAGTGCAGGGCCTCGGCGACGTACGTCTCGTGGGCCCGCTCGCGGCGCGTGGCCGTGGCGGTGGGCCGGCCGTACGGCAGGCGGACGGTGAACGTCGAGCCCTCGCCCTCGACCGAGCGCACGCTGACCTCGCCGCCGTGCAGGTGGACCATCTCCTGCACCAGCGCCAACCCGATACCGGTGCCCTCGTGCGACCGGCCGCCGGCGCCGCGTACGCGGTGGAAGCGGTGGAACAGCAGCGGCTGCTGGTCGGCGGGGACGCCGACGCCGGTGTCGTCGACGGTCAGCGTGACGTGCGCGTCGTCGCCCCGCAGCCGCAGCCGCACCGCGCCGGCCAGGGTGTACTTCAGGGCGTTGGAGAGCAGGTTGACGACCACCTTCTCCCACATGTCGCGGTCCACGTACGCGGTGCGTGGCAGCGCCTCGACGTCGACGCGGTAGCTCAGCTCGGCCTGGCGCATCGCGTACGCGAACGACTCGGCGACCCCGGCGGTGAGTGCCGGCAGGTCGGTCTCCACCCGTTCGGGGTCCAGCCGGCCGCCCTCCAGGCGGGCGAAGTCGAGCATGTCGTCGACCAGCTTGCGCAGCCGGCCGGTGTTGCGGTGCACCAGCTCCAGGCGCTCGCGCTGGCCCGCAGGAAGCGGCTCGTGCCGGTCGGCGAGGCTCTCCCGGACGGGTCCGGCGATCAGCGTCAGCGGGGTGCGCAGCTCGTGGCTGACGTCGGTGAAGAACTCCGTCTTCGCCGCGTCCAGCTCGGCCAGCGCGGCGGCGCGACGCCGCTGTGCCTCGTACGCCAGCACGTCGCCCAGCGCCGTCGAGACCCGGTTGGCCACCAGGTCGAGGAAGCCCCGGTACGCCTCGTCCAGGTCGCGGAAGGGGCTGATGCCGACGACCAGCACGCCGGCCGGGTGGGTCTGTCCGGTGGCCAGCAGGGGCAGCACCACGACCTCGTCCACGGGCACCCCGACGACCTCCCCGGCCCCGGCGCGGGGGTCGCCGGGCAGGGCCACTCCCCGGACCCGTGCGGGGCGGCCGGTGCGCGCCACCTCGTCGATCTGCGGCAGCCACCCGGTCCCCGCGGCGGTGTCGTCGGCCACGCCGACCGAGGCGGCCAGGACCAGTTCGTCGTCGGACTCCCGACTGCCGCCCGGCCCGGGGCCGGTGAGGTGGCTGCCGTCGTCCGGCGTCACACCCCCGGGACGTAGGTAGATCATCGCGGCGGGCAGGTCGGCCGGGCTGCCGGTGAGGACCCGGGCCGCCGCCCGGACGGCGTCGCGGGTGGTGTCCGCCGCCGCGATCGAGATCGAGCCCAGCTCGCGCAGCGTCTCCAGCCGCCGGTCACCCAGCACCCGGGCCGTGACGTCCGTGGTGGCCACGAAGACGCCGGGAACCCGGCCGTGCCCGGCGCGTACGGGGCTGTAGGAGAAGGTCCAGTACGTCTCCTCGAGGTAGCCGTGCCGGTTGAGCAGGAGCAGTTGGTTCTGCGCGTAGGTGGCGCCGCGGCCGGCGAGCACGTGGTCGGTGAGCGGGCCCAGTTCGTCCCAGACCTCCGCCCAGCACCGCGCGCCCGGCTGGCCGATCGCGGCCGGGTACTTGTCGCCGAGCACCGGGGTGTACGCGTGGTTGAAGATCTGCACCAGCTCGGTGCCCCACCACAGCAGCATCGGGATCTTCGACGGCAACACCGTGCGCACCGCCGCGCACAGCTCCGACGGCCAGGTCTCCACCGGGCCCAGGGCGGTGGCGGCCCAGTCGGTGGCCCGGTGCGCGACGCTGGTCGGGTCGTCGCCGGCGAAGAGGTCGTCGACGGACGCCCCGGCGCCCGCCGGTCCGACGCGCTGCTTCGAATCCACGTCCCGGCCCCCTGTCCCCGCGCTGGTCCCCGGGTCGCAAGCAGCCGCCGTGTCCTGCCCCTCATCGTCCCGCCGGAGTCACTTTCCCCAACCGGTCACGCCCGAACCGTTAATCGACGTGACCCGACCCGCACCCCGACCCGCGGCCCGACCCCCACCCCGACCGGCACCCCAATCGGCGGCCCGCCGAGCGACTCCACGCCCGATCCCCGCCGTCGCCCCGTCGCCCGCCGCCGCCCCATCGCCCCGCCGCCGCCCCATCGTCGATCATGCAGTCGTGGTGCCCCGCGAATGCCGCATAACACCCCACATTGCCCACCAGAACTGCATGATCGGCAGCGGCAGCGGCAGCGGCAGCGGCAGCGGCAGTGGCAGCGGCAGTGGCAGCGGGAGCGGGGGCGGCAGCGGCAGCGGGCGGGGTGGGGTCAGGTGGTCAGCCAGGTGGTGGCGCGGGTGCGGATGGGGGCGGGGATCTCGTGGGGGCCCGGGAACTCGTCGTAGGTGACGTCGTAGCCGAGCGAGCGCAGGCGGGGGACCAGGCGATGGCTGCACACGTCCACCGGCAGGACGGGGTCCCGCGTGCCGTGCGAGACGTAGACCCGGGGCCGGCCGTGGGTCACCAGCGGCGCGGCGAAGCCGGGGGAGAAGGCCAGCACCGCGTCGACCAGGTCGCCGTTGGTCAGGCCCAGGGAGAGGGCGTACGAGGCGCCGTCGGAGAACCCGCCGAACGCCACCCGCGCCACGGGGTAGCCGGCGAAGGCCATGGCCAGCAGGCCGTCGATGCGCCGTACGTCCGTGCCGAAGCCCTCGCCGCCGATCAGGTCCCAGCTGCTCGCCACCGACTGCGGGGCGACCAGCAGCAGCCGGTGCGCGTCGGCTTCCGGTAGCAGCAGGTCCAGCCCCTGCCGGGCCGAGCCGCCGGCCCCGTGCAGGAGCAGCACCAGCCGGTACGGCGGCCCGTCGACCGGCTCGGGGGCGTACACCATCGCCAGCGCGGCGCCCCGCGGGTCGGTCAGCGACGCCAGCCCGGCGGCGGCCAGGGCGGTCGGCGGCGCCGGACGTGCGGCGAGCCGGCCGTGCCGGGGGTTCTCCGCCGGCTGCCGGTGCGGGGGCGCGGGCTCGGTCACCGGATCACCGCTCCTCGTCCTGGGCGGGCATGCGCCGGCGGTTACCCGCCAGCCCGACGCGCAATCCCACCGGCGCGTCCCGTCATGGGCGTGATCAGCGAGCGGCGCGACCGGCCGCGGGCGTGCTCGGCGAGCGGTGCGGCCCGCCACCGGGCGGTCGGCGAGGGGCGCGGTCGTCCATCGGCGGGTCCCGCCGGCGCGGTTGCGGCCGGGGGCCGGCTCATCCGCTGACGCGGCGGACCAGCCGGGACGGGAACATCGTCGCCGGCGGCACCGGTCGCCCGCCCAGCACGGCCGTCGCCGCCGCCGTGGCGATCTGCGTCACCGGATGCGTCGCCGTGGTCAGTGCGGGGGTGGTCATCGCGGCGAGCGGGATGTCGTCGAAGCCGGTGACCGCGACGTCCCCGGGCACCTGGACGCCGTCGCCGCGCAGCCGGTCGATCACCCCGAGCGCGGTCGCGTCGCTGCTGCCGACGATCGCGTCCGTGTCCGGCCAGCGCTCCAGCACCTCCCGGGCCGCCGCCCGGCCGCGGTCCGCGCTGAAGTCGCCCGGCACCAGCCGCTCCGGCAGGGCGGCGTCGCGCACGATCCGCCGGTACGCGCCGACCGACCGGCCGGCGCAGGACAGCCAGCGAGGCCCGGTCACCATGGCGATGCGGCGGCGCCCGGTGGCGTACAGGTGCCGGACGACGGCCTCGGTGCCGCCGCCGTTGTCCACGTCGAAGGCCGGGACGAGGGCGGAGCCGATGCCGATCGAGGCCACCCGACCGCGCAGCCTCGCCGGGATCGCGTCCAGCACCCCCTCGGTGGTGTTGATCAGGACGACCCCGCCGACGCTGCGGTCCCCGGCCAGCCGGCGCACCTCGCCCGGCGACCGGGCGGGCAGCCAGTGCAGCGCCACCCCGAGTCCGTGCGGCGCGCAGACCCGGGCGCACGCGCCGAGCACCCGGTGGACGTACGGGTCGTCGAGGACCGTCGCGGCGGTGCCGGTCACCGCCACCACCAGCCGGAACCCGGTGCCCTGGACGAGCGCGCGGGCGGCCGGGTTCGGCGCGTAGCCGAGCCGGTCGGCGGCGACGTTCACCCGCTCGCGGGTGGCGGGGGAGGCGTAGCCGGTGCCGGCGATCACCCGCGAGGCGGTGGCCCGGGAGACGCCCGCCGCCCGGGCGACGTCCTCCACGGTCGGTGGTCGGTGTGTCGTCGCCATTCCGGTCCTCCCCGTTGTCGGCCGTCGCGGCGTGGACGGTCGACCGAATCATCCCCCTCCGGCGCGTCCACGGTAAGGGGTGGGACCGGGTTGTCCTGAGAGCGCTCTCAGGTGTGGGATCGGGGCGGTAGACCACCCGAGGCGAGAGGACCGCCACGTGAGCCGCACCGTCGCCCCGCCCGTCGTGCCGCGCCCGGCCGTGCCCCGGGCGGTGCTGGCCGCCCGTACCGGCGTGGCCGTGGTCTTCGCGCTCAACGGCCTGGCCGTGGCCACCTGGTTCTCCCGGGTGCCCGCCGCCCGGGACGCGCTCGGGCTCAGCGCGGGCCGGCTCGGGCTGCTGCTGCTGGCCATGTCCGTCGGCGCGCTGCTCGCGATGCCCACCGCCGGCCTGGTGGCCCAGCGGCTCGGGGCGGCCCGCACGGTCGCGCTCTCCACCACGCTCCTCGCGGCCGGGCTGACGGTGACCGGGGTCGCCGCCGTGGCCGGCTCCCTGGCCGGGGTCGCGGTGGGCCTGTGTGCCCTCGGCTACGGCTCCGGCCTCTGCGACGTGGCGATGAACGTCGAGGGCGCGGCGGTCGAGCGGCGGCTGGGGCGTACGGTCATGCCCCGCTTCCACGCGGCGTGGAGCCTCGGGTCCGTGGCCGGGGCCGGGCTCGGCGCCGGGGCGGCCCGCCTCGGCGTGCCGGTCGCCGTGCACCTCGCCGCGCTGGCCGCGGTGGTGCTGCTCGGCACGCTGCTGGCCGTCCGGTCGTTCCTGCCGGTGGCCGAGAGCGGCACCGCCTCCGCGTCGGCCGCTCCGGCCGAGCGTCGCCGCGAACTGCTCGCCGCCTGGCGGGAGCCCCGCACCCTGCTCGTCGGCCTGCTGGTGCTGGTGTCGGCGTTCGCCGAGGGCAGCGCCAGCGACTGGCTGGCGGTCGCCTTCATCGACGGCCACGGCCTCAGCGAGGCGGCCGGGGCCGCGGTCTTCGGCGTCTTCGTCGTCGGCATGACCCTGGGCCGCACGGCAGGCACCGTCGCACTGGACCGGTGGGGTCGGGTGCCCGTCCTGTCCACCACGATCCTGCTCGCCACGCTCGGCGCGGGCGTCGCGGTGCTCGCCGACTCCGGGCCGGTGGCGATCGCCGGCGTCGCGCTCTGGGGGCTCGGCGCGTCGCTGGGCTTCCCGGTGGGGATGAGCGCGGCGGCCGACGACGAGCGGCGGGCGCCGGCCCGGGTCAGCGTGGTCGCCGTGATCGGCTACACGGCGTTCCTCGCCGGCCCCCCGCTGCTCGGCCTGCTCGGCGACCGGGTCGGCACCCTGCGGGCCCTGCTCGTCGTGCCACTGTTGCTGCTGCCCACCCTCGCCCTGGTGCCGGCCACCCGCCCTCCGGCCCGCTGAGCCGCCACCCCCCTTGCCGGCCCGCTGAGCCGCCACCCCCCTTGCCGGCCCGCTGAGCGGCCACCCGCCCGCCGGCCCGTGCTCGTCCGTCGTCCCACAGAGGGCGCGCCCGGGGCGACGACCGGGCGCGCGCAGGTGGCTCCCAGGTAGTGCGCAGGCGGTTGCCAGGTGACGGTGCTGCACTGGGGAGACGCCGAGGAGAGGAGCCGGGCATGGGCTGGTTCAACCGGCGGCCGCGCGCCGCCGACGCGACCCCGACGAAGCTCGACCGCGAGGCGACCCGGGAGGACCTGGCCGCGCTGGAGGCGTTCGTGGCCAGCCGCCGGGGCGTGGAGTTCTACCTGGAACCGGAGACCACGGCAACCGACACCACCGTGGTCGCCATCGCTCACGACGGCGAGTGGATCCGCCGTCGTACCGGCTCGCCGCGCGCCGCCGGCTCCATCGCCCGCAAGCACGCGGTGCCGCTGTACGAGGCCGCCCGCACCGGCTACCCGGAGCGGATGCGGGCGTGGAACCGGGCCCACCCGGAGCGTCACGCCCGCTGACCGGCCGGGACGTCACGCCGCTGACCCGCCGGGACGCCACGCCCCCTCGACCGGTGCGCCCGGGACCACTCCGGCCCGCTGCCCGCTGCTCGCCGGCAGGCACGGGGCCGCTCCGTCGGATCCGGCGCGGTAAGGTGCCCTGATGGCTGATCGGTCCCGGTCGCTAGGACGTCCCTTCTGGACGTTCTGGACCGCCGCGGCGCTGGCCAACCTGGGCGACGGCATCCGGGTGGCCGCCTTCCCGCTGCTCGCCGCCGCGCTGAGCGACAACCCGGTGGCGGTGGCCGCAGTGGCTGCGGCGCAGTTCCTGCCGTGGCTGGTCACCGGCCTGCTGGCCGGCGTGCTGGCGGACCGTCGGGCGGCCCGTGCACTGATCGCCGCCGCCGACGCCAGCCGCGTCGTGGTGCTGGCGGCGGTGGCCGTGGCCGTGGCAACGGGCCTGGCCTCGGTCGCGCTCGTGGTCGCCGCCGCCTTCCTGCTCGGTGTCGGCGAGACCCTGCGCGACACCGCCGCCCAGACCGCGATCCCCCGTCTGGTGGACGACGCGCAGCTGGAGCGGGCCAACGGCCGCCTGGTGGCGGGTGAGATCGTGGGCAACGAGTTCGTCGGCCCGCCGGTCGGGGCGATGCTGTTCGTCGTCGGCGCGGCGCTGCCCTTCGCCGTCAACGGCGCCTCGCTCGCGCTGGCCGTCATGCTCGTGCTGTCCCTGCCGCTGAGCCTGGCCCGCCCTGGCCCGGGACGGTCCGGCGCCGACGCGGACGGGCGGAGCGTCACCGCCGCCCCGGCCAGGCGCGGGGCGCTCGCCGGGCTGCGCTGGCTGGTACGGCAACCCGTGCTCCGTACGCTCGTGGTCGTCGGCGCGGCAGTCGCCGCCGCGGACAGCGCCTGGTTCGCGATCTTCGTGCTGTACGCGCGGCAGAGCCTCGGTCTCGGCGCGCTCGGCTTCGGCCTGCTGCTGGCGACCGGCGCGGCCGGCGGGCTCGCCGGCTCACTCGTCGCCGACCGGCTGATCGGCCGGTTCCGGCACCGTCGCGTGCTGGCCTGGTCAATGGCGGTCACGGCCGGGACACCGGCCCTCCTGGCCGTCGCGCCGCACCGGATCGCCGCGGTGGTCGTCGTCGTCGTCACCAGCGCGTCGTTCGCGGTCCTCAACGTGGCCGCGCTGTCGGTCCGGCAACGCCTCGTGCCCGGCGACCTGCTCGGTCGGGTGGTCGCCGCCTCCCGGATGCTCTCCTACGGCTGCACCGCGCTCGGGGCACTCGCCGGTGGGGCGCTGGCCGCCGGCCTGGGCATGCGGGCACCCTTCCTGTTCAGCGCGACGGTGGCGGTCGCCGCGACCGCCGCCTGGTGCGTCGCGTCCCGCCCCACCGCGCCGCCCGACTTGGCCTGACGGGGAGGCCGTCCGCCGTCAGGCGCGCTTCGCCGGGCTGCGCCCGGGGGTGTGGAGACGGTCGACGGTCCGCGACGGGGCAGGACGCGGGTGAGCGGCTCGGTCGCTGCGGCGGCCCTGGTCGACCTGCGCCTGCCCGACGGGCCGACGGACCCGCGTCGCTGAGCCGCCCGCTCAGCCGGTGGCGGCCCGGGCCAGGGCGAAGCCGGCGGTGGCGGCGCCGAGGCCGGCGGCCACGCTGGCGAGCACGTTGACGAGTGCGAGGAACCGCCGGCCCCGGCGTGCCAGCCGCAGCGTCTCGTACCCGAAGGTCGAGTACGTGGTCAGCGCGCCGCAGAAGCCGGTGCCGAGCAGCGCGCTGACGGCCGGGCCGACGGGCAGCCCCGCCAGGAGACCGAGCAGCAGCGACCCGGCCACGTTGACGGTCAGCGTGCCCCACGGGTAGACGCCGCCGAGCCGGGCCTGCACCGCCCGGTCGGTGAGGTAACGCAGGGGCGCGCCGACGGCCGCGCCGAGCGCGATCAGCAGCACGGTCACCGGCCGGCCCCGCGCTCCGGCCGGCCGTGGCGGGGGGCGTCGAGCAGCCGGCCGGTGACGGCGTCGCCGAGCCAGACCGCGACCAGCGCGCCGAGCAGGGTCGCGGCCAGGTAGCCCAGGGCCACCTCCGGCGCGCCGGCGTCGAGCGCCAGGCGGACGTCCACGGCGTACGTGGCGAAGGTGGTGTAGCCGCCGAGGACGCCCACGCCGAGGAACGGGCGCAGCAGCGGTCGGCGGCCACCGGAGCGCTCCAGCGCCGCCATCAGGACACCGATCAGCAGGCACCCGGTCAGGTTGACGGCGAAGGTCGCCCACGGGAAGCCCGTCGGGCCGTGCGGGACGGCGTGCTGGAGGCCGGCCCTGGCCAGGGCGCCGAGCGCGCCGCCGGCCGCGACGGAGCCGAGCACCCCGCCGGGACGGGCGGCCAGCTCGCCCCGGTCGGCGGGTACGCGCAGGTCGACGTCCGGGTCGACCCGCGGATCCGGTCCGGTCACCTCGCCCTCCCCGCCGGTGCCACGGGGCGGGACCTCGGCGCGCCCGCCAGCCTAGCGTCCGGCGTGGAGCCGTTCGAGCCGCTCGCCCGGCAGCCGGTGCAGCGCGCTGGCGGTGAGGACGGCGTCGTACTCGCGGTGGGGAACGCGGCGTGCCGGTCGGGCCGGTTCAGGTCGGCGGTGACGACGGTGATCCGGTCCCCGAGCAGGGCGCGGGCGTGGCGGGCCGCGCCACGCCGGTGCGCCGTTTTGTCGCGCCTGTCCCGGGGCACAGGCCACCTACCTGGGGATTCGTCGAAAGGGGAGCGCGATGTCCGACACGACGACCTTCGGCGCGCGGCCGGCCGGGGCACCGTCCCGGGGCGGGCGGTCACACCGCCGGGCACAGGGGCCGCCGTTCCGCAGGCCGAGGTGGCCCAGGGCGTACGCCTTCGCGCTGGTGACCGGGGCGCTGTTCCTGCTCTCCTGGATCGCGCAGTTCGTCTTCCAGGCCTCCGTGGCGAGCGACGAGGCGAGCCAGCACGGCCGGTCCTTCGCCTGGGCCGACTTCCTGCCGCAGTTCCTCGCCTCCACCTTCGAGAACTGGCAGTCCGAGTTCCTCCAGTTGATCTGGCAGGCGGCGGGGCTGGCCCTGTTCTACCACTGGGGTTCCTCCCAGTCCCGCGAGTCCGACGAGCGGATCGAGGCGAAGCTGGACGCGCTGCTGCGCGAGCGCGACCTGGACCCGCAGGACCCGTGACGGGTGCCGTCGGTGCGGTGCGGGCAGACGGCGTACGGTACCGGGACCGGCGGTCGAGGGAGCCGCCCCGAAACAGGCGTGGAGCGGTCGATGGGCGGGACGGGGCGGTCGTCGAGCGACGGCGGGACGGCTGAGGGGGCCGGGCGCGACTCCGCGTACGCCATGTTCGCCGCCGACGTCGCCAGCCGGGGGCTCGGCATCGAGCTGGTGGAGGCCGCCGGCGGAGCGGCGGTGGCCCGGATGCGGGTGACCGGCGCGATGGTCAACGGCCACGCCATCGCCCACGGCGGGTTCGTGTTCCTGCTCGCCGACACCGCCTTCGCGCTGGCCTGCAACAGCCACGGCCCGGCCACCGTCGCCGCCGGCGGCGAGATCAGCTTCGTCCGTCCCGCCCACGAGGGTGACCTGCTGACGGCGCACGCCACCGAGCGCACCCGGTACGGCCGCAGCGGCATCTACGACGTCACCGTCACCCGGGACGACGGCGCGGTGGTGGCCGAGTTCCGGGGCCGCAGCCGGACCCTTCCCCCGACCGCCGGCTGAACCCGCCGCCGTCCGAACCGCGTCGTCCGGTGCCCCCACGAGGGGCTCCGCCGGGGCTAGCATCGGCGCGGTGCGAGTACTGGTGGTCTCCGCGCCGTTGATCGGGCACGTCGCTCCGCTGCTGCCGCTGGCCGCCGCACTGCGCGACGCCGGGCACGAGGTGCTCGTCGCCACCGCCGCCGACGGGCTGCGGGCGGTGCGCCCCGGGCTGCCGGCGCGCGACGTCGCGCCCGCGTTCGACTTCGGACGCATCGCCCGCCGCGTGCTGCTGCGCCACCCGCTGACCGCGCGGGCCGAACTGGCCGGCACCGCCGGCACCCGGGGCGCCGGGCTGCTCTTCGGCGCCGTCAACGACCAGCTCGCCGACGGGGTGGTCGCCCTCGCCGGGCAGTGGAGACCCGACCTGGTGGTCCACGAGCCGTTCGCGGTGGCCGGCGCTCTCGCCGCCGCGACGCTCGGCGTGCCCGCCGTACGCCAGGAGAACGCCCTCTTCGACGGCCGCGAGCTGGCCCGGGCGACCCTGGCGCGGCTGGGCCCGGCGCTGCGCAGGCACGGCCTGACCGAGCTGCCGCCGCCGGCCGCCGCGATCGCCGTCGCCCCGCCCAGCGTGCTGCGTCAGGACGGCTGGCCGATGCGCTACGCCACCGAGGCGGGCGGCGAACTGCCGGACTGGCTGCGCGAGCCGGGGGAGCGGCCACGGGTGCTGGTCAGCCGCAGCACCGTCGCCGGCCCCGGCAGCGCTGGACCGATGCCGGCCGTCGTCGCCGTCGCCGACCGGGTCGACGCCGAGTTCGTGCTGGTCCGCCCGGAGGCGCGGCTGGCCCGCCGGGCGCTGCCCGGCAACGTGCGTACGGTCGACTGGATCCCGGTCCCCGCGGCCCTGCCGGCGAGCGCGGCACTGGTCCACCACGGCGGCGCGGGCAGCGTCCTGAGCGCGCTGATCGCCGGGGTGCCGCAGCTGGCCACCGTCGGGGCGGGCGACCGGCGGCACAACGCCGAGCTGGTGGCCGCGCGTGGGGCCGGCATCGCCGCCCGCACCCGCGACATCACCGCCGACACCCTGACCCGGCTCGTCACCGACACCGCGCTGCGCGACGCGGCGCGGCAGGTCAGCGCCGAGATCGCCGCCATGCCGGCGCCGGGCGAGCTGGTGCGGCGACTGGAATCGCTGGGCTGACCCGGCCTCGCGTCGGCGGCGGGTCAGCGCGGCGGCCCGGCCCCGTCGCATTCGTCAGACAGAATGTCCCGATGGGACACGTCGTGCTGTTTCATTCCGCCTACGGGCTGCGACCCGCCGTGTTGACGGCCGCCGACCGGCTGCGCGCCGCCGGCCACCACGTCGTCACCCCCGACCTCTACGGCGCGCCGGCCGTCGACACGATCGAGGCGGGCTTCGCCCTGCTCGGCGAGGTCGGCGAGGTGGCCGTGATGGGCCGGGCCAGGGCGGCGCTGCACGAGGCGCCGCCCGAGGCGGTGCTGGCGGGGTTCTCCATGGGGGCCGCGGTGGCCGGCGCGCTGCTGGCCGAGCGCCCCGCCGCCGCCGCGCTGTTGCTGTTGCACGGCGCCGGCGGTGCGCCGGAGGCGGTCCGTCCGGGCCTGCCGGTGCAGCTGCACATGGCCGACCCGGACGAATACCCCCCGGAGCCCGAGCTCGGCCGGTGGCAGCGGGCGATCACCGGCGCGGGCGCGGAGCTGAGCGTCCACCGCTATCCCGGCGTCGGTCACCTCTACACCGATCCCGACCTGCCCGACCACGACCCGGCGGCCGCCAGCCGGACGTGGGAGCGGGCGGTCGCCTTCCTCGACGGTCGCTGACGCGCCACCACGCCGCGCGGGCGGGGCGCCCGCGGTCAGCGGAGGCGGGCCAGGTCCTCGGGGGTGAGCCGGATCGCCCCGGCTGCCACGTTCTGCGCCAGGTGCGCCGGGTCGCCGGTGCCGGGGATGGCCAGCACGTGCGGCCCCTGGTGCAGCGTCCAGGCCAGGCGGATCTGGTGCGGGGTCGCGCCGTGCGCGCGCGCCACCGCCCGTACGGCCTCGTCGTGGTCGTCGCCCGCGCCCGCCTCCCGCCCGGCGCCCGCGATCGCGAAGAACGGCACGAAGGCGATCCCCCGCTCGCCGCAGACCCGCAGCAGCTCGTCGGCCCACCGGTTCACGTCGAGGGCGTACGCGTTCTGCACGCACACCACCGGCGCGATGTCCCGCACCTCGTCCAGGTGATCCACCCGCACGTTGGACAGGCCGAGATGCCGGATCAGCCCGGCGTCGCGCAGCTCGGCCAGGGCGGCGAAGCGCTCCGCCACCGAGTCCCGCCCGGGTCGCCGGACGATCCGCAGGTTCACCACGTCCAGGTGGTCCCGGCCCAGGCGGCGCAGGTTCTCCTCCACCTCCCGGCGCAGCTCCGCCGGGCCCAGTTCGCGGTGCCCGGTCGCCTCGTCGAAGGACGGCCCGACCTTGGTGGTGACGACCAGGTCGTCCGGGTACGGCGCGAGGGCCTCGCGGATCAGGTCGGTCGCGTACCGGGGCGAGCCGGTGCCGACGCCGAGCGGCCCGCCCGGCGAGACGTAGAAGGCGGCGGTGTCGATGTGGTTGACGCCCAGCTCGACGGCCCGGCGCAGGACGCGGACGGCGCGCGCCCGGTCCGGGTCGACGGTGAGCCGCATGGAGCCGAACCCCATCCGGTGCACGGTCCGGTCGCCGAGCGTCCAGGTACCGGCGGCGGAGGCGGTGATCTCTTCGACAGGCATCGGGCGAACCTAGCCAGCCGACCCCGAGGCGCGCACTCGGTCGGTCGCCCGATACCGCCCGGATCGAATTCCCGTTAGTTTGGATCGTGGGGGAGATCCCCTGGCCGCCCCCTCCCCGCGTCCAACACACCGCCCGCTCACGCCGCGACCGGCCTGCCGCGCGGCAGGACCCACCTCGGCCGCTGCCCGCGCCCCTGCCGCCGCGCCGAACCGCCCGCCCCGAGGGCTGCCGTCGCAGCGGGGCCGGCCGGGTGCTCGGCGAGGTCGTCGGCCGTGCCGGCGGTGGACTTGCCGGTCTTCAGGTCGATGGCGACGCGGTCGCGCGCGGTCGACGGGGCGGGGCCGGCCGAGGGGCGGCGATCGCGGGCCGCGATCCAGCCGTGCAGCTCCACCACCCGGCCGCCCCCGACACGTTCCGCGGGGACGGCGACCAGCGGACCGGGCGCGGAACGCGCCCCCGGCAGCACCGCGATCCGGGGCACGTCGGCGACCCGGGGCACGTCGGCGACCCGGGGCACGTCGGCGACCAGGGGCACGTCGGCGACCTGGAACGCGCGGGCGGGCCGGGGCGGGGCAGCGAGACGGGGCGCGGCGGCGGGCCCCCGCAGTGGTGCCGGGTGCGACCCGCGAGCGTTCCGGGCCGGCGGGCGGTCGGCGTCGGCGCGCGCCGGCACCGGCGGCACCTGGGCGGTGGGGGCGTGCACGACCACGGGCACCGAAGGGGCGTCCGACTCCGCCGGCCGCCCGGCCCGGCGGGCGAACGCGGCCCGCGCCGCCCTCGGCAGCCGGGCGTACGCGACCTCGCGGACCACCGCGTCGGCGACGGCGTACCGGCCGTCGGGGCGGGTGACCAGCAGACCCGTCGCGGCCAGGGCGCGCAGCACCGGGGCGGCCCGCCCGGGAGCCCAGTCGAGCAGGCGCGCCACCGTCGCGGCGGTGATCCCCGCGCCGACGGTCGCGACGGCCATCAGCACGGCCCGCCGCGCCCCGTCCAGGCGGTCCAGCCGGGCGTCGACCTCCCGGCGCACCGCCTCCGGCACGGACCGCGCCGCGTCCGGCGACGCCACGTACGCGACGGCCCGCCCCGGGTTGCCGCCGACCAGCGGCAGGAGCCGGGTGATCGCCGCCGCCGTCGGCCGGTCGGCCCGGCCGAGCAGGTGCCGCAGCAGCCGTCCGGTCTCCACCGGGCGCAGCGGCGGCACCGCCAACCGGTGCCGACGGTCCCGCGGGCCGGGCAGCGCGCCCGTCCACTCGGCACGGTGCAGGGTCACCACCACCAGCGGCAGCGACCGCGCGGTGGCCGCCGCGAAGAGCCGGTGCAGGAAGCGGTGCAGCGTCGCGGTGGCCCGGTCGAGGTCGTCCACCGCCACCATCACCGGCTGCCGGGCCGCGAGCCCCAGCAGCGCCTCCCGCGCCACCTCGGCGCCCCGCGCCGCGTCGCCGGAGCCGTCCGGCGTGCCCAGCAGCGCCTCCAGCGCGTACACCGCCTCGGTCAGGCCGGCGGGCGGCACCAGGTCCGTGAGGGCGGCGGTGAGTCGTCGCCGTACCGTCGCGGGCGGCTCGCCGGCGCGGAGGCCGGCGAGCCCGCGCACCAGGTCCGCGACGGGCGCCAGGGGCTGCGGGTACGGCGGGCAGTGCGCGACGCACCAGCGCACCGGCACCCCGTCCACGGTCCGTACCGCCCGGGTCAGTTCGTGCAGCAGCCGGCTGCGCCCGCTGCCGGCGGGACCGACCAGCGACAGCCAGCGCGGGTCGCGGCCCCGCACGGCCCGGACGATCAGGTCCCGGGCGGCGGCCAGTTCCCGTCGCCGCCCGACCAGCGGCCCCTCGTGCCGGGTCGGGGCCTGTCGGGTGGTGCCGGTGGCGTGCCACACGTCGACTGGCAGCGCCTTGCCGGCCAGGGCCACCGGCGGTACGCGGCGCTGGTCGACCAGCCCCACGGTGGCGCGGTGGGTGGCCGCGCAGAGCGCCACCCCGCCCGGCGGGGCGTACTCCTGCAACCGCGCGGCGGTGGTGATCACCGCGCCGCTGGCGACGCCGTGCCCGCCGTCGCGCGCCGCGGCGAGGTCCACCAGCGCCTCACCGGTGGCCACCCCGGCCCGGACCCGGAGGCGCGGCGCGCCGGGCGGCGGTCGCCGGTCGAGGGCCCCCTGGATCTCCAGCGCCGCCCGCACCGCCCGGTACGCGTCGAAGCCGTCGGACCGGCGGGCCCCGAACAGGGCCATCACCGCGTCGCCGACGTACTTCTCGACCACCCCGTGCCACCGGCGCAGCACCCCGCCCACGGTGTCGAAGTAGGCCCGTTGCAGGATCCGCACGTCCTCGGGGTCGAGCCGCTCGACGAGCGCGGTCGACCCGACGATGTCGACGAACAGCACGGTGACGAGGCGTTTCTCCTCCGGTACCGGCCAGCCTGCCGAGGTGGACCGCTGCGAACCGGCGACGATGGTGGCCATGGGCATCGCACCCGCCTTCCCCACGGTGCTGACGACGCCTCGGACACTGTCACCGATGGGCCGACGGGGGATCTGCCGAACGACGTATGTCCACCCTGCGCAACCGTCGGTCGCGATCTCGACGCGAGGAGTACCACAGGCGTGAAAGACCCGTAGAACGGTGCGGGGGCACTTGACTAGGCTGCGTGCCATGGCCAGCGACGTGGACACCGCACCACTCGTCGGCCGGGCCGACCTGGTGACGACGGTACGATCCGTGCTGCTCGACGACGTCACGCAGGGGAACACCGCCGCCGTCTTTCTCACCGGCGAGAGCGGCGTCGGCAAGACCCGGCTGCTGCGCGAGGTGGGCACCCGGCTGCGCGACGCCGGGGCCCTGGTGCTCACCGGCTCCTGTCTGGACATCGGCGACGCCTCGCCCCTGCACCCGCTGCTCCAGGCGCTGCGCCGCCTCGACGCCGAACTGACCGGTGCCCAGGCCCGGACGTCCTCGGCGGTCCGTGACCTCCTCGGGGTGTTCGCCGAGGAGACCGCCGGCCCGGACGGCGCCGGGGCGCTGCTGGAGCGGGTCTCGCGGGGGCTGCACCTGATCGCCGAGGGGCGCCGGCTGGTGCTCGTCCTGGACGACCTCCAGTGGGTCGACCGCAGCACCCGCCAGCTGCTGCTCTACCTGCTGGCCGGGTTGGGCGACCTCCAGTTGTCGGTGCTCGCGGCGGTGCGGGCGGAGTCGTTGCAGGGCGCGCACCCGCTGCGCCGCGTGCTCACCGAGCTGCGCCGGCTGCGTACGGTGCGGGTGCTCGACCTGGCCCCGCTGGACCGGGCCGGCACCGACCGGCTCGCCACCGCCGTGGTCGGCCGCGCACTGACCCCGGAGGCGGCGGAGCTGGTGTGGCGGCGCAGCGGCGGCAACCCGTTCGTGGTGGAGGAGCTGGCCCGCGACCTGCGCGACGGGCGGGACGAGCTCTCCGACACGCTGCGCGAGATCTTCCTGGCCCGGGTGGACGCGCTGCCGCAGCACGCGCACGCCGTGGTGCACGCGGTGGCGGCCGGCGTCGAGCCGGTGGGGCACTGGCTGCTGGCCCGGGTGGTGCGGCTGCCCGAGGACGAGCTGATCGAGGCGGCTCGGGCGGCGGTCGCCCACCGGCTGCTGGTGAGCGCGGACGACGGCTACCGGCTGCGGCACCGGCTGGTCGCCGAGGTGCTGGAGCACGAGCTGCTGACGGCCGAGCGGGCCGCCCTGCACCGCCGCTACGCCGAGGCGCTCACCGCGGCCCCGGCGGAGCTGCACCAGGCGCGCCTGGCGCACCACTGGCGACTGGCCGGCGAGCCGGCGCGGGCGTTGCCGGCGGCGATGGCCGCGGCCCGGGAGGCCGAGCGGCTGCACGGCTGGGCCGAGGCGCACCGGCACTGGTCGGTCGCGTTGCAGCTGGCCGCCGCGCCGGGCGTCGCACCGCCGGAGGTGGACCGGGTCACGCTGCTCAGGCACGCCGCCGAGGCCGCCCACCACTGCGGCGAGCACGCCCGGGCGCTGACGCTGATCGAGGAGCTGGCCGCCGCCGACGCCGACCCGTCGGCCTGCGCGCTGCGCATCCGCCGGGCCCGCTACCTGGCCGCCGCCGGCCGCTCGGCGCCGGCCGAGGCGGAGTACCAGCTGGCCCTGGAGGCCGCCGACTGCACGCCCCGGGAGCGGGCCACGGCCGCGGCGCACCTGGCCGAGCTGCTGCTGCACCTCGGCCGGTACGCCGACGCCGGCCGGCGGGCCCGGGAGGCGCTGGAGCTGTCCGCCGAGGTGCCGGGCTCCACGTCGGAGGTGGTGCTGGCCAGCGCCGCGCTCGGCTTCTCCGAGGCGTACCTGGAGGACCCGGACGCCGGGCTGGCGGTGATGCGCCGCGCGCTGGAGACCGCCGAGCGTTCCGGCCGCCCGGAGGACGTGGCGTGCGCGTACCTGCACCTGGCCGAGCTGTTGACCGGCCCGCTGAACGTCCTGGAGGAGGGCGTCGTGGTGGCCCGCCGGGGCGCCGAGCGGATGGCCGAGCTCGGCCTGGGCCGCACGTACGAGACCCGGCTGCTGGCCATCGCCACCAACGGGCTGTTCCGCGTCGGGCAGTGGGCCGAGGCGGAGAAGGTGGTCGCGGCGGCGTTGCGGCACCGCCCCTCCGGCGCGGACGCGGTGGAGCTGCTGTTGGCACGCTGCCGGCTGTCGGTGGGCTACGGCGACGTCGAGGCCGCCGACCGCGACCTGGACGCGGTGGCCACGATGCTCGCCGGCGGCGGGGCGCGGCACGTGATCCCGCTGCTCACCCTGCGGGCGGGGCTGGCCATGTGGCAGGGCCGGCACGACCTGGCCCGGCAGGCGGTGCAGCGCGGCCTGACCGAGAGCCGCTCCGACGACGTGGGGATCCTCGCCGCGCTGGTGTGGCACGGCCTGCGGGCCGAGGCCGAGGCGCACGCCGGCCGCGCCGTGGCCGTCGACCCGACGGCGGTGCGGCGGCTGCGGGAGGTGGCCGACCGGGTCGCCCGCAAGAGCGAGCACGCCGCCCGCCCGGTACGCGACGTGGTGGACGGCTTCCTGGCGCTGTGCGCCGCCGAGGTGAGCCGCCTGGAGAGCAGCGACCCGGAGCTGTGGGCCCGCTCGGTGGCGCAGTGGGACCGCCGTCACCACCCCTACCCGGCGGCCTACTCGCGGCTGCGGCAGGCGGAGGCGCTGCTGGCCCGGCGCAGCCGCAGCGCCACCGCGGGCAAGCTGCTTCGCCAGGCGTACGAGGTGGCGCAGGGGCTCGGCGCGGTGCCGCTGACCTCGGAGATCCGTACCCTCGCCGGTCGGGCGCGGGTGTCGCTGGAGGAACGTCCGGCCACCGGCGCTCCGGCCGCCGGGGCGGACGGCGACGAGCTGGCGGCGCTGACGGCCCGGGAGCGGGAGGTCCTCGCCGCCGTCGCCGAGGGGCTCACCAACCGGGAGATCGGCCAGCGGCTGTTCATCAGCGAGCGCACCATCGGCGTGCACGTCTCGCACATCTTCGACAAGCTCCAGGTCCGCACCCGGGTGCAGGCCAGCGCGATCTTCCTACGCAACCGGCCCGGCTGACGCGCGGCGCGGATACGTCGTTCTACTGATCCGGCCGGCCGTCGCCGGCTGGCAGGCTGTGCTGCGTCGCCGACGGCACGGGGGTGCCGGGGGAACCACTGTGGAGGAGAGATGACGGAACCGGTGTGGGGGCCCGTGCATCGGGACATCGTCGATCTGCTCGCCGACCATCCGGCCGACGTGCCGGCGGTGGTCGACCACCTCACCAAGCTCCAGGACATGCTGGTCCGGCTGCCTCCGCTGGAGGCGAGCTGCCCGCTGGCCGACTTCAACCGGCTGTACCTGACGATCACCGAGAGCGTGCTGAACGGGCTCTACGACGACCGGTTCTCCGACCCGGTGTTCCTGTCCCGGCTCGACGTGGAGTTCGCGGCCCGCTACTTCGACGCGATGCGGCTGTGGACCGACTCCAGCCCGGGTACGCCGAAGGCCTGGGCCTGCCTGTTCCAGCGGATGCGCGGGCCGGACGCCCGCCCGCTGCCGTCGGCGGCCGCCGGGGTGAACGCGCACATCAACTTCGACCTGCCGTTCGCGTTGGTGACCACGTTCGACAGCCTGGAGTCGGAGCCGGTGGACGGCACCGACCAGCACCGCGACTACCTGGAGATCAACAAGATCTTCGCGGACAAGATCCCCGGTCTGCGGCGCGGCTACCTGGAGCGGTGGCAGCTGCTCATCGACATGCTCAACGGCGACATCGACGACTGGTACCAGGGGGAACTGGTCGAGTACACCCGCGACGTCGCCTGGCGCAACGCGCAGAAGATCTGGCGGTGCCGGCACGACCCGGCCGCCCACGAGTGCGAGCGCGCGCGGCTGGACGACACCGCCGCGGCGCTCGGTCGGTTGCTGCTCTCGCCCCTCGGGGCGTTCCTGCAGTAGCCGTGACGGGGGGTCCCCGCGCTCCGCACCCGGCACCCGGCGGAGCGCGGGGACACGTCCCCGCCGGACCAGGGCTCGTCGTCGGGGGGCGGCGGGCCCGGGTCGGGGAACGGTCCGCGCGGCCCGGGGGGTCCGCGCGGCCCGGAGCGGGGACGAGGGGTTCGCGGGTCGGCCGGCCCGGGGGGTGTCGGCCGGCCCGCACGGGGTACGCCCGCGCCATGAGTCACCCGGCCCGTCGGCCCGCCGCCCGACCCCGTCCCCGGCCCGTCGCCCCGCCCCGTCCCGCCCGACCGGGCGACGCCCGCCCCACCACCCGGGGCGGCGCGCGATGACCGCCGAGGCGCACCGGTTCGCGTTCCGCTTCGACCCGGTCTTCCGGCCGGCGCTCGCGCTGGTGGGCGTCCGGCCGGCAACCGCCTGGGTCGGCGTCGACCGGGCCGAGCTGGTGGTCCGGTTCGGCCCGTGGCAACTGCGCACCGCCCGGGACAACGTCGTCGGCGTCGCGCCCACCGGGCCGTACCGCTGGTGGCGGGGGATCGGCGTGCGTCTCTCGCTGGCCGACGCCGGCGTCACCTTCGCCAGCAGCACCGCCGCCGGGCTCTGCCTGCGCTTCGCCGAGCCGGTGCCCGCCCTGCTGCCCGGCGGGTGGCTGCGGCACCCGGGGGCGACGGTCACCGTGGCCGATCCCGACGCCCTGGCCCGGGTGCTGGCCGCCCGCGACGGCGACTGAGCCGTCCCGGCTTCACCGTTCGGGCGGGCGGCCGGCCGGCGACCGCCTACGGTCGGGTCAGGACGGCCGAGGGTGGGGAGGGGGCATGCGTGACGAGCACGGGCCGAGGTCGCGGCGCACGCGTGGTCGCCGGCCGCCGCCCGCCGGCCCGCCACGGGACCTGCGCGCCGCCCGGGACCCCACCCGCCCCGGCGACCGCGCCGGGCGCCCGGTCGCCGTCCCCGAGGCGCAGGCCAGCCCCGCCCGGCCCGCCGCGCCGCTGAGCCCGCTGCGCCGGTGGCTGTTCGCGCACCAGGTGCAGCCGGTCGGCCCCGAGGCGGCGGAGGGGCAGGCCCGCTCGCGGGCGTGGTGGCAGGTCATGTGCCTGACCGGGGTGGACTACTTCTCCACCCTGTCGTACCTGCCCGGGATCGCGGCGGTGGCCGCCGGGGCGCTCTCCCCACTGGCCACCCTGCTCATCGTCGCGCTGACGCTGTTCGGCATGCTGCCCATGTACCGCAGGGTGGCCCGGGAGAGCCCGCACGGGCAGGGCTCGGTGGCGATGCTGGAGCGGCTGCTGCCGTTCTGGCGCGGCAAGATCTTCGTGCTGGTCCTGCTCGGCTTCGTGGCCACCTCCTGGATCATCACGATCACTCTCTCCTCGGCCGACGCGACCGTGCACCTGCTGGAGAACCCGCACATGCCCGAGAGCGTCGGCGGCACCGGCGTGGCCGTCGGCGTCACCGTCGTACTGCTGCTCGTCCTCGGCGGGGTGTTCCTGCTCGGCTTCCGGGAGGCGGTCACGGTGGCCGTCCCGCTGGTGGCGGTCTTCCTGGCCCTGAACGCGCTGATCGTGGCGGACGGGCTGGCCGGGATCGCGGCGGACCCGCGGCTGCTGTCCGACTGGACCGCCGCGCTGACGGTCGGTGGTGGCCCGGGGGAGGTTGCGGTGACCGCCGTGCTGGCGTTCCCGCTGCTGGTGCTGGGGCTGTCCGGCTTCGAGACGGGGGTGAGCATGATGCCGCTGGTGGCGGGCGGGGGCGCGGACCGCGAGGCGCGGCTGGCGGCGCGGATCCGCAACACCCGTCGGCTGCTCACCACCGCCGCGCTGGTCATGTCGGTGTACCTGGTCTCGACCACCCTCGTGACCACCGTGCTGATCCCCGCCCGGGAGTTCGGGCCGGGCGGGGCCGCGAACGGCCGGGCGCTGGCGTACCTCGCCCACGAGCGCCTCGGCGAGACCTTCGGCACCGTCTACGACGTCAGCAGTGCGCTGATCCTCTGGTTCGCGGGCGCCTCCGCGATGGCCGGCCTGATCAACATCGTGCCCCGCTACCTGCCCACCTACGGGATGGCGCCGGAGTGGGCCCGGGCCGTGCGGCCGGTCGTGATCGTCTACACCGTGGTCAGCGTCGCCATCACCCTGATCTTCCGGGCCGACGTCAACGACCAGGCCGGGGCGTACGCCACCGGCATCCTCGCGATGATGGTCTCCGCCGCCGTGGCGGTCACGATCTCCGCGGCCCGCCGCCGGGAACGCGTCGCGGCCGGCGGCTTCGCCGTGCTCACCCTGGTCCTGCTGTACGCCCTCGCCGAGAACGTCGTCGCGAAGCCGGACGGCATCGCCATCTCCGCGCTGTTCGTCCTCGGCATCGTGGCCGTCTCGCTGGTCTCGCGGGTGACCCGGACCACCGAGCTGCGCACGGACCGGATCGAGTTCGACGAGCCGGCCCGCCGGTTCATCGCCGAGTCGGTGGCGCACGACGGCCGACTGCACCTCATCGCGCACAAGCGGGCGGGCGGCGCGGTCAAGGAGTACACGGTCAAGGAACGGGCGCAGCGGTCGATGAATCCCGTGCCCGGCGAGGGCGACATTCTCTTCCTGGAGATCGACGTGGTCGACCCGTCGGACTTCAGCCAGGTGCTGCGGGTGCGCGGCGTGGAGGTGGGTGGCTTCCGGGTGCTGCGGGCCGGCAGCCCGGCCGTCCCCAACGCCATCGCGGCGATCCTGCTGGCGCTGCGCGACGCCACCGGCGTACGCCCGCACGCCCACTTCGAGTGGTCGGAGGGGAACCCGCTCGCGCACCTGCTGCGCTATCTGATCCTCGGCCGCGGCGACACCCCGCCCGTCGTACGGGAGATCATCCGCAAGTCCGAGCCGGACCCCGCCCGCCGGCCCGGCATCCACGTCGGCGGCTGACCGCGCTGCGCTCCCTCGCCCCTGTCGAGGTGAATAGTCCGCTTATTCACGTTTGACGGACCTGCCCGATTCTCGTCCGTATCGTGACCTCCGGTGGCTGTCGCGACGTCAGCCGCCCCGCGTCCCGTTCGACGCGGCCGTGGCACGCATGCACGAGAGGCAGGGAAGCCTGATGACGACGTATCAAGGGGGCCGGCGGGCAGCACCACTCAGGCGGCGGTCGAGGTGGTTCTTAGCCGGCGGCCTCGTGGCGGGCAGCCTGGTGGCGGGGGCGGCCGGGCTCACGGATGGCGCCGCCTTCGCCGCCGACCGGGACATGCCGACCGCCTCGCCGACGCCGTCGCCGACGCCGTCGTCGTCGCCGTCGCGGTGGGCCGGCGACCACTCCGGTGAGCCCCGCGGCGACGCCGTCGAGGACCGTGACCAGGCGCGCGAGGAGCGGCGCGGCGGGCAGCGGGACGACCGCCCCGGACGGCCGGGCCAGGGGAACCGCGCGGAGGTCGCGGTGCCGTGCGACTCGACGAAGCTGATCTCGGCGCTGGTCCGGGCCAACGCCGAGGGCGGCGCCGACCTGCGGCTGGCGTCGAAGTGCACGTACGAGCTGACCCACGCCTTCCAGCAGCCCGACGAGTACGACGGCGGGATCCGCGACGCCCGGGAGACCGCCGACAGCGCCGAGAACCCCGGCGACGCCGAGGCGCCCCCGCGCAACCCGAAGCACGACCGGGCCGGGCTGCCCGTCATCTACCACCCGATCTCCGTCCGGGGCGAGGGGGCCACCATCGTCCGGAACGGGCACGCCGAGGCGTTCCGGTTCTTCACCGTCCGCGACGGCGGGGAACTGACGCTCTCCGACGTCGTACTCCGCAACGGCCTCTCCGCCGCCGAGGGTGGCAGCATCCACGTCGTGCACGGCGCGTCCGCCGTGGTCGAGCGCACCACGATCGTCGACAGCACCTCCCTCTCGGCGGAGGGGGGCGGGGGCGGGATCTTCAACGACGGGCACCTGGTGGTCACCGGGAGCACGTTCGTCGACAACCACGCCGCCGGCACCGCGGGCAAGGGCGGGGGCCTGCTCAACGGTGGCGTGCTGAGCCTGGAGAACTCGCAGTTCCGGGGCAACAGCGCCGTCGCGTACGGCGGCGGCTTCGCCAACTACCGGGGCGCGGCAGAGGTGCACTCGAGCACCTTCGCGCGCAACAACGCGGCGCAGGGCGGCGGCCTCGCCAGCTTCTCGGCCCGTACCCGGGTCGCCGACACGAAGGTGGTGGGCAACACCGCCCAGACCGGCGGCGGCATCGCCAACTCGGACGCGCTGATCTTCCTGCGCGGCCTGGAGGTACGCGACAACACCGCCACGGGCAACGGCGGCGGCATCTCCACCGTCCAGGGCCTGCTCCCGCTCGACGACAGCATCGTGTCGGGCAACACGGCGCGCGGCTCCGGCGGCGGCATCCACGCCCAGAAGTCGAACGTCCTGCTGCGCCACAGCGAGATCCACCGCAACCACGCCGTCGGTGCGAAGTCCACGGGCGGCGGCGTCTTCGCGTCGCAGGGCCGGCTCGCCCTGTACTCCAGCAGGGTGGCCGGCAACGTCGCCACCGTGAAGCCGAGCGGCCTCCTCGTCGACAAGGCGCAGGTCAAGGTCGACGACGAGACCGACATCATCGACAACGAGCCGACCAACTGCGAGGGCAGCCGGGTGCCGGTCGCGAACTGTTTCCGGTGACCCGCCGCGGGCCGTCCCGGCCGGGACGGCCCGCCCCGCCCGGGGCGCGTCCGGCATCGCCGGCGATCATCGCGATCGCGGCGGAGGGTGCCGGACGCGCCCCGCGCGGCGTACGGCTCAGCCGAGGGCGCGCAGCCGGGCGGCGAGGTCGCCGGCGAAGAAGTCGAGGAAGCCGTCCGGGTCGGGGCCGGCGTTCTGCAGCACCACGTGGTCGTAGCCGGCCTCGACGTACGGGCGGACGGCCGCCACGTGCGCCTCCGGGTCCGGCCCGACGGAGAACAGTTCCCGGACGTGCCGCTCCTCGACGTACGCGCTGGCGGCGTCGAAGTTGACCGGGTTCGGCAACTCGCTCATCACCTTCCAGCCGGTCACCATCCACCGGCTGGTCTCCAGCACCGCCCGCACGGCCTGCTGGTCGTCGGTGGCCCAGGCCATCGGCACCTCGGCGTAGCGGGGACCGTCGCCACCGGCCTGCCGGTAGTGCTCGACGATCGACGCCTTCGGCTCGGTGACGAACAGGCCGTCGCCGAGTTCCGCCGCCATCGTGGCCGAGGACCGGCCGCTCGCGGCGACCGCGATCACCGGTGGGGTCTCCGGCAGGTCGAAGATCCGGGCGTCCTCCAGGTGCAGGTGCTTGCCCTCGAATGAGTGGTAGCCGCCCTGCCAGAGCAGCCGGATGATCTCCAGCGCCTCGCGGAGCCGCTCGTGCCGGCCCCGTACGCTGGGAAAGCCCTGCCCCACGACGTGCTCGTTGAGCCGTTCCCCGGCCCCGACGCCGAGGGTGAACCGGCCGTCGGAGATCAGCGCCAGGGTCGCCGCGGCCTGCGCGATGATCGCCGGGTGGTACCGGACGGTCGGGCAGGTCACCCCCGTCGCGAGGCCGATCCGTTCGGTCTTCGCCGCGACCGCGCCGAGCACGCTCCAGGTGAACGACGAGTGCCCCTGCGTGTCGAGCCACGGGTGGAAGTGGTCGCTCATCTCGACGAAGTCGAAACCAGCCTGCTCGGCCCGGACGGCCTGGCGGATGATCTCCTGCGGTCCGTACCCCTCCGAGGCGAGCTTGTAGCCGATCCTCATGCCGGTGCTCCCGTCCCGTGCGGCGCTGGTGGCGCAACGCCGGTTCCCGTGGCGGGGGTCGACAAACGTCGGGCGGCGCGGGACGCTACCCCCGATGACCCAGCCTCCTAGGACGCCCTGCGCGGCGTGGCGTACCGCGCGCCGTCCTGGATGGGCGTGGAAGGCGAACCACCCGCCGGCCGGCAAAGGCGGCCCCCGACGGCCGGGCGGCCGTGCCGGCGTCGGGGCGGGCGCGGTGAGCGGGGCGTGGGGCGGACCCGGCCTTTGGGCGAGCCCATCCGTATCGCCGTCCCCGGCCCGGCAGATTCGGGGCTGACGAGCGGGACAGGCGGCGGCCGAGAGGCCCCGGCAGGCCCGGACCGGCGTCGGCACGAGGAGCGGAGTCGGGGAGCCGGCGTGGCGTACCCCGGACACGGCTCGGCCCGCGCCCGGAGTGGGCGCGGGCCGGAGGAGTACGTCCTACTTGGACGGCTGGGGCAGTTCGCAGTCGACCTTCGGGTTGGCCCCGATGTAGTTCAGCGGCCCGGCCACGATGGTCACCAGGATCGTGCCGGCCTCGGCGCAGTTCGTGTCGTCGCCGCTGTAGTAGCCGCGCTGCCCGGCGGCGACCGCGCCGATGATCAGCCAGATGACGACCAGGACTCCGAATATCGACGTGCCGCGCATCGCTGCCTCCGCAAGGGTGTGGTGGATCGAGGTGCTGGGCGTTGTACCCAATCGCGATGAACGGCTAACGGTGCCGCCGCCGAGGAACCGGCGCGCGGACGTCCGACAGTGGGCGGACGGGCCGCAGGGGGCGGTGGTGGCGTGCGTGCGGGGCCAGGCGGCTGGCCGGGGCCGGCCGTGGCCGATCCGCCGTCATCTCCTCGCGTTTCGGCCCTGAAACGCCGACATCGCGGCGCCCCGTGGTCGGGGCGCCGCGATGTCGGCGACGGCGGATCGGTCGTGCGGCGGTGCCCGATCCGTTCGGGTACCGCCGTCCGGCGCCGACGGGGAACGCGGCAGGCGACGCCGGTCAGGCGTCCGCGCCGCCCACCGGGGTCGGCAGGGCGGCGGCCGCCTCCTGCGGGGCGCCGGCGAGCACCTTCGCCTGCTGCGGCCAGGTCGCCAGGCTCGGCGCGGCCCGCAGCCCGGCCGCCCGGATCGTCTCCCGCAGGGCGGCCTCGTCGAGCTCCGCCAGCTGCCGGTACGTCCGGATGCCGGCCGCCTGCAACGCCGCGGCCATCTTCGGGCCCACGCCCTGGATCCGGCGGAAGTCGTCGGCGGCGTCGGAGTCGGTCGCGACCGGGGCGTCCACCTCGCCGCGCGGCGCCGGCACGACCACCGGTCCGGCCGGAACGACCACCGGCTCGGCCGGCGCGTCGGCCGGCGTCGACTCCGGCTCGTCCGTGGTGGCGGCGGCCGTGGCCGGCTCGACCGTGTTGGCGGCGACCGGGGTGGGCTCGACCGGGGCGGCGGCGGCAGGGGCCGACTCGACCGTGGTGGCGGCGGCCGGGGCCGGCTCGATCGGCGTGGCGCGGGTCGGCTCCGGCTCGGCGGGTGCGTCGGCCGGCTCCGGCTCGACGGCGGAGGCGGCCACGACAGCGGGCTCGGCAACGGGCTCGGCCGGACCGACGGCGGTGGGGACGGGTGCGGTTTCCGGCTCGGCCGGGGTCACGCTCGTCGGCGCCGAGGTGGCGGCGGCCGGGACGGGCTCCGCGTCGGCGGCGGGAAGGGCTTCCGTCGCGGCGGCCGGGAGGGGCTGTGCGTCGGTGCTCGGGGCGGGCTCCTCCGCCGGTCGGCGGTCGACCGGGCCGGTCACCTCGGCGGCCACCGGCAGCACGACCTCGTGCCCCGGCCGTACGTCGGTGGTGGTGGCGGCCGGGACGGGTTCGGCGTCGGGCGCCGGCACCGGGTCGCCGGTCAGCGCCATGTCGGCCGGGTCGACGTCGTCGGCCCGGGACGCGTCGGCCGTGACGACCGTGGCCTTCGGGGTGTCGGTGCTGCCCGGGTCGGCGTCGGTCGGGGCGTCGACCCCGGGCGCGGTGGGGACGCGGTCGGCGACCGCCTCCGGCGCGGGGTCCACGGTCACCTCGGGGCGCGCTTCGTCCAGGGTGGCGACGGGCGGGGGGTCGACCACCACGGCGGTCATGCCCGCGACCGGGTCACCGTCCACCATGGGCGAGCCGTGGGTGGCGACCGCCGCGTCCCGCCGGCCGCGCCCGAACCAGCCGCCCGCCAGACCCACCAACAGAGCCACGATCAGTATCAGCCAGTGCCCGAAAGACCACGCCACGGCAAACCTCCCTATCGTTCATGTCCGGAAACCCGCGAGAAAAACTCGCCGCAGCTTCGCACACGCCCGACGAGGCCGACAGGCAGGACCGGGTGCCCGCCGTGGCGGCGGGACGGGTCCCGACGGGCGGTGTTCGCCGGGGCGACGGAGGGTCGCCGCGTCGGCGTCCGCGTCCGCGCCCGTGGGCGGTGGGCGGTGGGCGGTGGGCGGTGGGCGGTGGGCGGTGGGCGTGGGCGGGCAGGCGGGGACCCCGGCGCCCGCTGGCGGCGCCGGGGTCCCGGTCGGACGGTCAGTCCTCCTCGCCCCGGTAGCTGTAGAAATCGTCGACGAACCGCCGCGCCAGCCGGGGTACCCGGCTGGTGACGCCGAAGTAGCCACGCGCGCCGAGCAGCGCGAGCCGGCCCACGACCGGCTTGTACATCCGGTCGTCCCCGCTGGTGCCGCTGCGGTTGAGCGAGTCGGCGACCCGGGCGAACCCGTACGGCACCATCGCGGCCTCGTAGTCGGCCACCGCCTGGAGCAGCGTCTTGTCTCCGGTGGCGGCCAGCCGCAGCTGGCGGCAGAGCAGGGCGGCGTCGCGCAGGGCCGTGTTGGCGCCCACCCCGCGTCCCGGCGTCATCGTGTGGATGGCATCGCCGAGCAGGGTGACGGTGCTGCTCTTCCAGGGCGGCACCGGCTCGCTGGTGGACACCCTGATGGGCAGGGCGCTGCCCGGGTCGCTGCGGGCGAGCAGTTCGCGCAGATGGGGGTGCCAGTTTCGGGTGAGTCGCAGGGCGAGCAGGACCAGGTCCTCGCCGCGCAGCTGCATGACGTCGCTCGGGAAGCGGCGGGCCGTGCTCCAGACGACCAGGTTGATGTTGTCGCGGGTGTTGTCGTGGCGCAGCCCCGGCCAGCCGCGCAGCAGCTCGGCGTCGGCGGGATCGACGCCGGGCTTGAGCGCGCCGTCGCGGTCCCACTTGAACTCCATCACGTGCAGCACGCCCATCATCCCGCCGGTGCCGAAGATCAGCGAGATGCCCTGTTCGATCCGCTCGGGCAGCAGCCCCCGGGTGTGCGGGGTCAGGGGGATGCGGGTGGCGATGTTGATGGTGCCGGCGTCGCGGGTGACCGCGTGCGGCAGGTACTGGCGGCGTACCGCCGAGTGCGTGCCGTCCGCGGCGACCAGCAGGTCGCCGGTGGCGGTGCTGCCGTCGGCGAAGTGCGCGGTCACGGTCCCGTCGTCGCGTTGGTCGTACCGGGTGAAGGCCTTGTCGAAGTGGACGACGTCCTCCATGCCCGTGAGCAGGACCTGGCGCAGGGTCATCCGGGCGACGGACCGTTCGGTGTTCACCGGGTCGGTGTCCGGCCGGAGCGTGAACGAGGCCGTGCGCCGCATGCCCTGGGTGATGACGTTGAAGTAGCGGGGGGAGCGGGCGCAGGTGGCGAGGTAGATGTCGAACAGGGCGGGCGGCAGGCACTCGCGCAGCGCGCGGCTGCCGGTCGGCCCGATGCCGACCCGGTAGCCGAGCAGCCCTTCGCCGCGGGTGCGGTACCGCTCGTAGACGGCGACGCTGATGCCGGCACGGCGCAGGCCGTGCGCCAGGCACAGCCCGCCCGTGCCGGCCCCGATGATCAGGACGTGGGGTGGTCTGGACGACATGGCCACCGCCCCGTTCAGCCGGCCGGGTGCGACGACGCCGCCGCGTCCGCGGCGTCCCACCGGTAGAAGCAGCCCGCGATCGCGTCGCGCGGCGAGCGCCAGGTCGGCAGGTACGGCGTGGTGTGCGCGGAGAGCCGCTCGTTGACCTGGCGGTAGAGCGGGTGGTTGCGGGCCTCGGCCAAGGCGTCCGGGGCCACGTCGGCGGTCTCCATCAGGTGTACGCACAGGTCGTGCAGGCAGTACAGGGACCGGTGACGGACCCCGGTGAGGGCGGGTAGTTCGGTCGCGTCGGACTCGGCGAAGATCTGCGCCACCCGACCCTCCGCGCCCGGGATGATCCTGCTGACGATCAGTAGACGGCTCATGGGACCCCTCTCGCCGGTGGCGCTCCGCGACCATGTCGCAGACCACGGACTGTTGTGCGGCCCACCGTGCCCCGGCGACTGTCACCTGTCCGTCACTCGCCCCGCCGCGCCGGTGACGCCGCCTCAGCGCGCGCGGGGCGCGATCCGGTTGGCCGGCGGCCGGCGGGGCCCGGCCGGGGCGGTACGGGTGGCCTCGCGGATCGGCGCGAGGGTCTCGTCGAGCAGGGCGGTCATCGCCGCCGAGGGCTCCAGCCGCAGTTCCCGCAGCAGCAGGTCGCGGTAGACGTAGAAGGCGTGCACGGCCTCGAAGGCGTTGCCCTCGGCGAGGTGGATGCGGACCACCAGCCGGTGCGGCGTCTCGCGCAGGGGTTCGGCGGCCATCGCCTCCAACGCGGCTTCCAGTGCCGCCCCGTGGCGGCCCGCCGACAGGTGCTGGCCGGCCAGTTCCTCCAGCATGTGCAGGCGCAGTTGGCGCAGCCGTTCCCGGTCGGCCAGCACCCAGTCGTCGTACCAGCCGGGGAGCAGGTCGTGGCGGCCGGCGGCGAGCGCGGCGGCGGCGCAGGGGTCGTCGCCGTCGCGTACCCGCGCGGCCGTGCCGACGAGCGCGTCGACGTCGATCCGGACGGCCGGGGCGAGGGCGACCGTGTCACCGGAGGTGGTGATCGGGCAGCAGGGGTCCTGGCGCAGCCGCCACAGCGCGGTCCGCAGGGACGACAGCGCACGGTCCTCGGGCGCGTCCGGCCAGAGCAGGCCGGCCAGGTTGCTGCGGGTGGCGCCGGGGCGCAGCCCGATCAGCGCGATGACGCGTTGCAGGCCGCGCGGCACCACGACCGGGGCGTCGCCGTGCAGCAGCCGGAACCCGCCGAGCAGGTGCAGGGAGATCTCGGCGTCGGCCCGGCAAACGGTGGTCGGCGTCGATCGATCAGCGGCCACGGCGGCACCCCCTGCGGAACGCTCGTCCCGACTCGTCTGCTGTCCCCGGCGCGGCTGCCCATGACCCCACTGTCGGATCGCTCCGCCGCGGCACGGCGTCGCACACCGCGGCCGCCGGGCTGACCGTGACGAAGATTATCAATAGTGGTCACTCTCGGTCAATGTCTTGTCCAGGATGGCGCTTGCCTGTCGGCGTCCACGAGAACCCTTCCGAACTGCGGATAGTCCACACCGGATGATCGGTGCCGCACAGCGGGTGCACAGCTGGCGTCAACGCAGCGTCACGAAAGCTGCGTCGCCGCTCGGCGGTCGCCGGTGACGCCGTCGTGACGCCCGGGGCCGGATCGTGTCGCCAGTCGTCCGGCTAGGCGCCGTCGTCACCGACGCCCGATGCCGTGGAGGGAGGCCCGTCCATGGACCGTTCGCTGATCGTCGCGAAGGTGGTGCCGAGCGCCGAGGCGCGCGTCGCCGAGATCTTCGCCGACTCCGACGCGACCGAACTGCCGCGCCTGGTCGGGGTCCGGCACCGGTCGCTCTACCGACTCGGTGACCTGTACGTGCACCTGCTGGAGACGGAGTCGCCGGGCGGGACAGCGGTCGAGGCGGCCCGGGGACACCCCGAGTTCGCCAGGGTGAGCGCCCGGCTGCAGCCGTACGTGTCGCCGTACCTGCCGACGTGGCGGGAGCCTCGCGACGCGATGGCCCGCTGCTTCTACCGCTTCGACGCCGCGCCCGTCGGGCGGTCGTCGTGACCGCCACCGCGCCCCGCGAGGGGCAGCTCTGGTCCCGCTGCGGTGGCTGCGCCACCCTGCTCTACCGCAAGCGGCTGCGGCGCAACCTCGACGTCTGCCCCGAGTGCGGGGCGCACGCCCGGGTCGACGCGCCCGAGCGGCTGCTCCAGCTCGTCGACCCGGGGTCGTTCACCGCCCTGCCGGAGCGGCCGGCCGAGGTCGACCCGATCGGCTTCGTCGACCTGCTGCCGTACCCGCACCGGCTCACCGCGGCGCGGGCCGGCACCGGGCTGGCCGAGGCGGTCGTCTGCGGCACCGCCACCGTCGGGCGGCAGCCGTGCGTGCTCGCCGTGATGGACTTCCGGTTCCTCGGCGGCAGCCTGGGCTGCGTCGTGGGGGAGCTGATCACCCTGGCGGCGGAGCGGGCCCTGACCGACGGGGTCCCGCTGATCCTCGTCACCGCCTCCGGTGGGGCGCGGATGCAGGAGGGCGCCCTGTCGCTGATGCAGATGGCCACGGTCAGCCAGGCGATCGCCGCGCTGCGGGAGGCCGGCCTGCTCACCGTCAGCGTGCTCACCGACCCGACGTACGGGGGCGTGGCCGCCTCGTTCGCCACCAACACCGACGTGGTGCTCGCCGAGAGCGGCGCGCGGATGGGCTTCGCCGGCCCCCGGGTGATCCGGCAGGTCACCGGCCGGGACCTGCCGGAGGGCTTCCAGACCGCCGACTTCCTGCTGCGGCACGGCCAGGTCGACATGGTGGTGCCCCGGCACGCCCTGCGGGGCCGGCTGGTGGCGCTGCTCGCCGCCGCGCGGGCCGGGCGGCGGCCGGCGGCGCGTCCCGGCGTACCCCGGCAGGAGCCGTCGCCGCTCGTGGCGTGGCCGGCCGGCGGCGCCGCCGCGACGACGGCGCCGGGCCCGGGCGGCGACGCCTGGGAGACGGTACGGCTGGCCCGGCACCCGGGTCGTCCGACCACGCTGGACTACCTGGAGACGGCGTTCGACGGCTTCGTCGAGCTGCACGGCGACCGGCTCGGCGCGGACTGCCCCGCCGTGGTGGGCGGGCTGGCCCGGCTCGACGGCCGGCCCGTCATGGTCATCGGCCACCAGAAGGGGCACACCACCGCCGAGCTGGTCGGGCGCAACTTCGGCATGGCCAGCCCGGCGGGGCACCGCAAGGCGCTGCGGCTGATGCGTCTCGCCGCCCGCCTCGGCCTGCCGGTGGTCACCCTGGTCGACACCCCCGGGGCGGATCCCGGCGTGCGGGCCGAGGAACAGGGCCAGGCGGCGGCCATCGCGGAGACCATCCTCGCCCTGACCGTGCTGCCCACCCCCGTCGTCGCCGTGATCACCGGCGAGGGCGGCAGCGGTGGTGCGCTGGCGCTCGCGGTGGCCGACTCGGTGCTCATGCTCCAGCACGCCGTCTACTCCGTGATCAGCCCGGAGGGCTGCGCGGCGATCCTCTGGCCGGACCGGGGCGCCGCGCCGCAGGCGGCCCGCGCGCTGCGGCTCACCGCCCCCGACCTGTGCCGGCTCGGGATCGTCGACGACCTCGTCCCCGAGCCGGCCCCGGCCGCCCACCACGACCCGCAGGCCGCCGCCCGGGCGCTGCGCGAGGCGGTGCTGGCGCACCTGCTCCCGCTGCTCGACGTGCCGCCCGCGACGCTGGTCCGCCGCCGGCGGCAGCGCTTCCGGCGTTTCGGCGCCGCCCGCCTCGGCGCCCGGGCGGGTGCCCGGTGAGCGCCGGCGCGATCCGGGCCGCCGTGCCGCCGGCATCCGGCCTGGAGGCGGTCTTCACGGTGCCGACACCCGGCACCCGGACGGCCCCCGACGCCCACCTGACGTCGCAGGCGTACCCCACGCCCGGCCCGCATCCCACGCCCGACGCGGGTCGGTCGTCCGACGCGGCGCGGCCGTCCGACGTCGAGCGGGCCGCCGGCCCGGTGCCGGCACCTCCTCCGCATCCGTCGCCCGGCGTCGCGCGGGCGTCCGGCGTGGAGGCGGCCTCGGGCGCGGAGGTGGGGCAGCGGGTGGACACAGTGCTCGCCGGGCTGCGGCGGCACGCCCGACACCTGGCGGCCGAGCTGCCCGGCCCGCTGCGGCGGATCAGGCTGCGCGGCGGCGACACGGTGCTGGAGGTGGAGTGGCACGCCGCCCCGGCCGGGGCCGACCCCGCCGTGGCGAGCCCGGCACCCCCGTCCACCGTCGCACCGCCGGAGGGGTACGCCGTGCGGTCGCCCATCGTCGGCACGTTCTACCGCGCGCCGGAGCCGGGCGCCGCGCCCTTCGTCGCCGTCGGCGACCTGGTCCGTCCCGGGCAGGTCATCGGCATCGTCGAGGCGATGAAGCTGATGAACGAGGTGACCGCCGACCGAGGTGGCCGGGTCGTCGAGGTCCTCGCCGCCGACGGCCAGCCGGTCGAGTACGACCAGCCGCTGGTCGCGCTGGACCCGGCGTGAGGGGCAGGACGCGATGTTCGAGAAGGTCCTGATCGCCAACCGGGGGGAGATCGCCCTGCGGGTCCTGCGCGCCTGCCGCGAGCTGGGCGTGCGTACGGCGGTGGTCTACTCCACCGCGGACGCCGACTCCGCCGCCGTGCGCCTGGCCGACGAGGCCGTGCGGATCGGGCCGGCGGCCAGCCGGCGCAGCTACCTCAACGCCGCCGCGATCGTGGAGGCGGCCCGGCAGGTGGGGGCGCAGGCGGTGCACCCCGGCTACGGGTTCCTCTCGGAGGACGCCGACTTCGCGGAGATCTGCGCCGACAACGGCCTGGTCTTCATCGGCCCGCCGCCGGAGGTGATGGCCGTGCTGGCCGACAAGTCCTCGGCGCGGGAGCTGATGCGCCGGGCCGGGCTGCCCCTGCCGCCGGGCAGCGTCGCGCCGGTGCCCACCGCCGCCGCGGCGGCGGAGGTGGCCGCCGAGGTGGGCTACCCGGTGATCGTCAAGGCGGCGGCCGGCGGTGGGGGCCGGGGCATGGCGGTGGTCGCCACCCCGGCCGAGCTGCCCCGGGCGTACGCGCGGACCCGGGCCGCCGCCCAGGCCGCCTTCGGCGACGACCGGGTGTACGTGGAGCGGTACCTGACCGGTGCCCGGCACGTCGAGGTGCAACTGTTGTGCGACTCCCACGGCAACGGCGTGCACCTGGGCACCCGGGACTGTTCGGTGCAGCGCCGCCACCAGAAGCTGGTCGAGGAGGCGCCCGCCCCGGCACTGTCGGCCGGCATCGGAGAGGCCATCGCGGAGTGCGCCCTGCGCGGTGCCCTGCACGCCGGCTTCACCGGCGCCGGCACCGTGGAGTTCCTCGTCGACCCCGACGAACGGTTCCACTTCCTGGAGATCAACTGTCGGATCCAGGTCGAGCATCCCGTCACCGAGATGATCACCGGGATCGACCTGGTGCACGAGCAGCTGCACATCGCCGCGGGGGTGCCGCTGCGCCTGCGGCAGGAGGACGTCCGGTTCCACGGGGTGGCCATCGAGTGCCGGGTCAACGTGGAGGACCCGGACCGTGGCTTCGCGCCGACGCCCGGCCGGCTGGAGCGCTTCGTCCCGCCCGGCGGCCCGTTCACCCGGGTCGACACGCACGGCCACGCCGGCTACCTGTTCGGCCCGCACTACGACTCCCTGCTGGCCAAGGTGGCGGTCTGGGCGCCGGACCGGGAGCTCGCGCTCAACCGGCTGGAGCGCGCCCTCGACGAGTTCGACATCGCCGGCCCCGGGGTCCGCACCACCATCCCGTTCGTCCGGCGGGTGCTCGACGACGCCGGGTTCCGCAAGGGCCGCTACTCCACCGGCCTGGTCGAGCAGTTGCTCGCCGGCCCGCCCGACGCACACCACAGGAGGCTCCGATGACCGTCACCCATGGCCGTCCGCTGACCGCCGAGATCACCGACATCCTGGTGGCCAACTGCGGGCTGGACGCCGACGCCGCCGCCCGCGCCCCGGCCGCCTCCCTGGAGGAACTCGGCATGGACTCCCTGGCGCTGCTCGAACTCTCCGCCGTGGTCGCCGACCGGTGGCAGGTGCAGATCCCCGAACAGGCCGGGCAGCTCAGCATCACGGGCGTCGCCGAGCTGGTCGCCCGCCAGGCCGACCAGCCCGGGCACACCGAGAACAGCGTGTTCATCGCCGCGCCGCTGCCGCTGGTGTGGGACGTCACCAACGACGTCGCCAACTGGCCGCAGCTGTTCACCGAGTACGCCCGCGCGGACATCCTGCACCGCGACGGCGACACGGTGCGGTTCCGGCTCACCATGCACCCCGACGAGAACGGCACGGTGTGGAGCTGGGTCAGCGAACGTACCGCCGACCCGGTCACCCGGCAGGTCGACGCCCGGCGGGTGGAGACCGGGCCGTTCGAGTACATGCGCATCCACTGGCGCTACACAGAGGAGCCCGGCGGAACCCGGATGACCTGGGTGCAGGACTTCGCGATGAAGCCCACCGCGCCGGTGGACGACGCGGGCATGACCGACCGGATCAACGCCAACAGCGCGGTACAGCTCGCCGTCATCAGGGAGAAGATCGAGCGGCTCGCCGGCGCCGGCCGGGCGACGGGAGCCGGCGATGAGTGAGCGGACCCTGCGGCTGGTCGCCGCCGCCGACGTCGCGCCCGACGGCCGCCGCGGCGGCGAGCTGCGGGTGCTGCTCGGCCCCAAGACCGTCGGCAGCACGTCGGGTTTCATGGGGGTGGCGGCGCTGCGCCCGGGGGAGCGGATCGCGGAGCACTACCACCCGTACAGCGAGGAGTTCCTCTACGTCGCCCGGGGCACGATCACCGTCGACCTGGACGACGAGCCGGTGCCGCTGGCCGCCGGAGAGGCGCTGTTCGTGCCGCGCAACGTCCGGCACCGGCTGCGCAACACCGGCGACGAGCCGGCCGAGGTGGTCTTCCACCTCGGACCGCTGGCGCCACGCCCCGAACTCGGTCACGTGGACACCGAGCTGGTCGAACAGCGAGGCGGATCGTGAGCGTGAGGAGTGAGCCGGGGTTGCGAGCCCCGCAGTCGCGAACAGAGGTGACGCCGTGAGCGGGCGCCGTACGGTGGTGACCGGCGTCGGGGTGGTCGCCCCCGGCGGCGCCAGCCGGGACCGGTTCTGGAAGACCATCACCGAGGGGCGTACGGCGACCCGACGGATCACCTTCTTCGACCCGTCGGCCTTCCGCTCCCAGATCGCCGCCGAGTGCGACTTCGACCCCGTCGCCGCCGGCCTCACCGCAGAAGAGCTGCGGCGCGCCGACCGGTACGTGCAGTTCGCCCTCGCCTGCGCCGCCGAAGCCCTCGCCGACGCCGGCCTGGAGCTCACCGACGCCGAGCGGGACCGCACCGGCGTGGTGCTCGGCACCGCCGTCGGCGGCACCACCGCCCTGGAGCAGGAGTACGTCACGGTCAGCGACACCGGCCGCCGGTGGCTGGTCGACGCCGGGCGCGGCGGCCCGTACCTCTATCAGGCGCTAGTGCCCAGCAGCCTCGCCGCGGACGTGGCGTGCCGGCACGGGCTGCACGGCCCGGCGCAGGTGGTCTCCACCGGTTGCACCTCCGGCATCGACGCGATCGGGTACGCCCACCAGCTCATCGCCGACGGCGAGGCCGACGTCGTGCTGGCCGGGGCCGCCGACTCGCCGATCTCCCCGGTCACCGTCGCCTCGTTCGACGCGATCAAGGCGACCAGCCCGGACAACGACGACCCGGCGCACGCCTCCCGCCCGTTCGACGCCGACCGGCACGGCTTCGTCCTCGCCGAGGGGGCGGCGGTGCTGGTGCTGGAGGAGGCCGGACACGCCGCGCGCCGCGGCGCGCACGTCTACTGCGAGGTGGCCGGCTACGCCAGCCGCAGCAACGGCTACCACATGACGGGGCTGCGGCCCGACGGGCTGGAGATGGGCCTGGCCATCTCGGCCGCGCTGAAGCAGGGCCGCATCGCCCCCGAGCAGGTCTCCTACATCAGCGCCCACGGCTCGGGCACCCGGCAGAACGACCGGCACGAGACCGCCGCGTTCAAGCGGGCGCTGGGTCAGGCCGCGTACGGGGTGCCGATCAGCTCGATCAAGTCGATGGTCGGGCACTCGCTCGGCGCGATCGGCTCGATCGAGATGGCCGCGTGCGCGCTGGCCGTGGAGTACGGCGTGGTGCCGCCGACGGCCAACTGGAGCACCCGCGACCCGGAGTGCGACCTGGACTACGTCCCGAACGAGGCGCGGGAGCTGCCGGTCGACGTGGCGCTCTCGGTGGGCAGCGGGTTCGGCGGCTTCCAGTCGGCGATGGTGTTCCGCCGGCTGCCCGGGCGGGTGCTGCCGTGACCGCGCGGGCCGTGGTGACCGGCATCGGCGTCGTCGCGCCCAGCGGGATCGGCGTGGACGCGCACTGGCGTACCGTGCTCGCCGGCACCCGCCGCACCGGGCCGATCACCCTCTTCGATCCCGCCGGCTATCCCACCCGCCACGGCGGGGAGGTGCCCGGCTTCGACGCCGCCGCGTACGCCGACAACCGCCGGCTGGTGCAGACGGACCGGTGGACGCACCTCGGCTTCGCCGCCACCGGGCTGGCACTGGCCGACGCCGGCCTGCCCGAGCGGGCCCCCGACCCGTACGGCTATGCCGTGACGCTGGCCAGTTCGTCGGGCGGGAACCTGTTCGGGCAGCGGGAGCTGCAACGGCTCTGGGGCGGGCCGTCGCGCACCGTCGGGGCGTACCAGTCGATCGCCTGGTTCTACGCGGCCAGCGTCGGGCAGCTCTCCATCCACCACCAGTTCAAGGGGCCGTGCGGGGTGCTGGTCGCCGAGAGCGCTGGCGGGCTGGACAGCCTGGCGCACGCCGCGCGGGCCGTCCGCCGGGGCACGCCCGTGGTGATCGCCGGGGCGACCGAGTGCCCGCTGAGCCCGTACGCCCTGGCCTGCCAGCTGCGTTCCGGCCTGCTCAGCGACGTGGCCGACCCGGAGCGGGCCTACCGGCCGTTCGACGCCGCCGCCAGCGGCTACCTGCCCGCCGAGGGCGGCGCGGTGTTCGTGGTCGAGGAGTTGGGCCACGCGCTGTCCCGGGGCGCCCGCGTGTACGGCGAGGTGACCGGCTGGGGCGCCACCCACGACGCCGTCCACACCGGACCGGACACCGCCGGCGACCCCGGGCAGTACGCCCGCGCCATGCGGCTGGCCCTGGACCGTGCCGGCGTCGGGGCGGAAACGGTCGACGTGGTGCTGCCCGACGCGCTCGGCGTCCCCCGCTACGACCGCAGCGAGGCCGTGGCGCTACGCGCCGTCTTCGGCGACCGGCCGCCCCCGGTCAGCACCCAGAAGCCGCTGACCGGCCGCGCACACCAGGGCGGCTCGGCACTGGACGTGGCCACCGCGCTGCTCGCGTTCGGCCACGACACGCTGCCGGCCTCCGCCGGGCCCGACGAGGTGGCCGAGGGCTGTGAGCTGGACTTCCTGCGGGAGCACCGGCGACCACGCAGCCGCCTGGCGCTGGTCTGCGCCCGCGGCTTCGACGGTTTCAACAGCGCGCTGGTCCTGCGTGGGGCCGCGCCGCAGAGAGGAGTGACGCCGTGAGCGAGCAGGTCACCGGTACGACGCCCGTCGGGTCCCGGGTCGGGGCGCAGCGGACAGCCGACGCGAACGGGCAGCGGGCTCGGGTGGTGTTCCTGGTACGGGTACCGCAGGAGCGTACGGAGGCGTTCCTGGCCGCGTACGAGGAGGTCCGGCACCTGGTGGCCGGGGGCGTTGCGGGGCACCTCGTCGACCAGGTCTGCCGGTCGTCGGCCGACCCGGAGCAGTGGCTGATCACCAGCGAGTGGGCGAGCCTGGCCGACTTCGAGGCGTGGGAACGCAGCCCGGAGCACCGGGACCTGGTCCGGCCGATGCGGCAGTGCTTCACCGACGCCCGGTCGCTGCGCTTCCTCATCCACGCCCAGACCTCCGCCACGTCCCGCACCTGAGCCCCGTCTCCGGCGCGAGCCCCGCGCCACACCGCCTCGGCTGTCCTATCCTCCCGACTGTCCCCGCTGGCCGGGCTGGCCCGCGGTCCCGTCGCACCGTCTCTCGGCTGCACTGCCCCTTCGCTGGCTGTCTCGCCCGCCAGTGAGGGGCAGCGACGCGGTGGGCTGTTGACCTGCTGGCCGCACGGGACGAGTGGAACACCAGGGGTGTCAACGACAGCCGGTGACACCCCTGGTGTTCCACTCGTGCGGTGGCACGCGGGCGTGTCGCCCCGTGGACGTGCGATCCGCCCACCGCCCCGCGCAGCCGTACCGTCCGCCCCGGCCCGTCGGCCGTCCCACTCCGGCCCGTGCGGCCGTTCCGTGCCGGCCCGCTCGTGTGGCCGTACCGGCGCGTCTGAAGACCACCATCGGCCGTCCGGTGGGCGTGCCGCGCCGTAAATACGACGGGTCATCCGGCGGATACCCTCAGTCGACGTACACGCCCGATCCTGCCCGCCGAACCGGTCGTGGGCAATCCGGCCGGCCGCCCTTTCTGATCTAGCCATTTGCATCTAGCTATGCATCCGGACGGCGTCGTAAGGTTCCCCGCAGCACCCCGACAGGCACACCTTATGGGCGGTTCCGCCCTTATTGAGGCTGGGCGGTGAACGGTAGTGGCGACGGGAAATCCTGCGGCGACAGACCCGCTCTGGGTTGACGAAATCCTGCTCGAAGGCCGTTCGACCGACATTTGTCTCCGACTTCCCGAACCGGTCGACCGGGGCACCCTGCGGCGGCTGGTGACCGACGCGCAGGCTCGCCTCGGCGCCGCCGGACTGCGCCCCGGGGGCGCCGCCGCGCTGCGGATGCCGCCCTCGCTGGCGTACGTGGTGAACCTGCTGGCCACCTGGCGCAGCGGGGCACAGGCGATCCTGCTCGACCACCGGCTCACCGACCACGAGGTCGACCGGGCACTCGCGCGGCTCACCCCGCAGGTGGTGGTGGCCCCGGTCCGCACCGGCGGCGGCGGACTGCGGATCTTCGTCGACGTGACGGAGGGCGTCACCGCGTACGCCGACCGCCCGGCGGTCAGCGGGCACGCGGTGATCCAGCTCAGTTCCGGCTCCACCGGACCGTCCAAGGTGATCGGCCGTACCGCCGCCGACCTGGTCGCCGAGGTGCGCCGCTACACCCGCATCGACGGCGTGGCGCTGCCCGGCGAGCGGATCGTCCTGCTGCCCTCGATGGTGCACGTGCTCGGCCTCGTCGGTGGCCTGCTCTACGGCCTGCACGCCGGCGTCGAGCTGGTGCCGCCGGAGCGGCTCGCCGGCGACGCGGTGCTGGCCGCGATCGCGGGCGACGACTCGCCGGCCACGGTGCTCGGCGTGCCGTTCCACATCGGACTGCTCGCCTCCACCCGTCCCACCGGGCCGCTGCCGCAGTTCAAGCGGATGACCACCGGCGGCGAGCTGGTGCCGGCCGCCGTGGCCCGCGCCTTCACCGACCGTCACGGCGTGCCGCTGGGCAACATGTACGGGATGACCGAGGTCGGCGTCATCGGCACCGACCTGCACGGCCGGCACCGCCCGTCCATCGCCCCGGCGCCCGGAATCGAGGTCCGCGAGGTCGACGGCGAGCTGTGGGTGAGCTGCCCCGCGTCGCCGTACGTCGGACTGAGCGACCCCACCCGCTGGGCCGACGGCTGGCTGCGCACCCGCGACGCGGGCGTCGTGCACCCGGACACCGGCCTGGTCACCATTCGCGGGCGGCTCGACTCGCAGGTCTCCGTCGGCGGTCTGAAGGTCGACCTGACGGAGGTGGAGGCGACCGTCGCCGAGCTGGCCGGCGTCGCCGCCGCCGTGGTCGTCTTCGACGGCGGCATCACCGCCTACGTGCAGCCGGACGGGCCGCTGTCGGAGGAGGTGCTCGACAAGCTGATCGCCGAGCGGCTGGCCGGCTACAAGCGCCCCCGCACCCTGCGTCTGGTGGATCAGCTGCCGCGTACCACCACCGGCAAGCTGGTCCGCTCGACCGACGCGCTGCGGGCGGCCGCCACGTGAGCGCTGCACCGCGCGGCCCCGACCGCCCCGTCCGATCCGACCGGCACCGTGCCGACCCGCGCCGCCCCGACCGGCACCGCCTGGACCAGCACCGCCCCGACCGACACCACGTGGACCGGCACCGCCTCGCCGGCGACCACCGCGACCGCCAGGACCAGGCCCCCACCCACGCGGGGATGCCCGACGCGCAGGCGCCCGCCGCCGGACGCCGACCGCAGCCCGCCGTCGAGGGCCTCGGGCACCGGCCGCCACGCGCTGTCGAAGGCGCCAGGCACCGACCGCAGCGCCCCGTCGAGGTCATCCGGCACCGGCATGAGCCGCCGCAGACCGCCGCCGCGCAGCCCCGTCCCGAGCGCCTTGCCCACGGCCTCCTTCGCCGTCCACAGCCGCAGGAAGTCGCGGGCCCGCCCGTCGGCGTCACGCCCCGCCAGCCACGCCGCCTCGGCCGGCGCGAACCATCGCCCGGCCAGCGCCAGCGCGGGCAGCGGACGGCACCACTCTACGTCGATCCCCACCGGGCCGGCCGCCCTGGCAGCGACCGCGACCACGCCATCGGCCCGGCTGACGCTGACCGGAAGCTCCACCCGGGCCCCCGCGCCGGGCACCGTGACCAGCGGACGCCCGTCGCGGCCGTGCTCCACCACGATCTCCGCCTCCGTGCGGCCGAGCAGCGCGGCACCCGCGCGCCGCAACAGCCGCCCGGCCGGGAGCGGCCGACCGCCGACGCCCCGGCCGATCCACACGTACGCGGTGTCCCGACCGGGCACCGGTAACTGGCTCACGGAAAGAGGTTAACCATGCGACCCGAGATCCGCGCCTTCGTCGTCGAGCAGCTCGAGGACATGAACTACGACGTCGAGGGCCTCGACGACGAGACGACCCTCGGCCCGTCCGGGGTGGACCTGGAGTCGTTGGCCCTCGCCGACCTCGCCGTGCGCGTCGAGGACCGCTACGGCCTGAAGTTCGCCGACGACGAGTCCGAGAAGCTGGCCCTGATGACGGTCGGCGAGTTCACCACGATGGTCGCCGACCGGGTCGCCGGGGCGTCGAGCGACGACTCCTGATGGCCGGTCAGCCCGACCTGGAACGGGCCGACCTGGTGACCATGCTCGCCGACCTGGCCGGCAAGCCCGCCGCCGAGGTCGGCGACCGGATCGGCTCCATGGAGCTGGCCTGGCTGGTGCACCTCGTCGAGCAGCGCCTCGACCGGCGTCTCGACCTCACCGACGACCAGCTCGCCGGGATCCGGACCGTCGACGACGCCCTGGCGGCCTTCCGGGCGTGCCTGGCGGCTGCGACCCCGCCGCACACCCCGCCCGGTCCGATGACCACCGCCGCCGATGGCTGAACCGGCGGCCGTCCAGCTCACCGGCGTCCACGCGACCAGCGCGCTCGGCAGGGGACCCGACGCGCAGCTCGCCGGCGTGCTGGCCGGCGTCCCGGCGTTCCGGCCGGTGGACCGCTTCGACACCGCAGCCCGCCGGGTGGACGCCGCCGCCGTCCTGCCCGACGCCGGTGACCTGGCCGCCGAGCTCGCCGAGGCGGTCGACGCGGCCTGCCGGGACGCCGGGCTCGACGCCGGTCGCCGGGCCGGCACGGCCCTGCTGCTGGCGGTGCACGGCGGCGCGCACGTGCCGACGCTCACCACCGCGCTGGCCGCCCGGACGGGGCTCACCGGCCCGGCCCGGGCGTACACCACCGCCTGCGTCTCGGCCAGCAGCGCGGTAGCCGACGCCGCCGCCCTGATCCGCCGGGGCGACGTCACCCGGGCGGTGGTGGCCGCCGGCTACCTGGTCGAGCCGGACCAGTACGCGCTCTTCGACGCCGGTCGCGCCCTCGCCACCGACGGCGCGGTGCGCCCGTTCAGCGCCGGCCGCACCGGCCTGCTGCTCGGTGACGGCATCGCCGCGGTGGTGCTGGAGTCGCGGGCCGCCGCCCGGGGCGCGGTCGCCGACCTGCTCGGCTGGGGCCGAGCCGGGGACGCGTTCCACCCGTGCCAGCCGGAGCCGGGCGGGCGGGGCCTGGCCCGGGCGGTCACCGCGGCGCTGCGCCGGGCCGGACTCCCGGCGGAGGCGATCGGGTACGTCAACGCCAACGCCACCGGCACCGGCCACGGCGACGCCGCCGAGGCGGCGGCCCTGCGCACCGCGTTCGGCGCGGCGGCGGCACGCGTCCCGGTCAGCTCCACCAAGGCGCTGCACGGGCACGCCCTGGAGGCCTCCGGCCTGCTGGAACTGGTGGTGACCGTGCTCGCCCTGCGGCACGGGAAGCTGCCTGTCAACGCCGGCTGGCTCGGCCCCGACCCGGCCTGCCCGCTGGACGTCGTCCGCGGCGCGCCCCGGCCGGCCGCCACCGGGTACGCGCTGAGCCTCAACGCCGCCTTCGGTGGCGCCAACACGGCGCTGCTTGTGGGCGCGGCATGAGCGGGACCGCCGGGCACCCCGCCGGCCGACTGACCGTGCTGGCCGAGGCGGCCTGGCCCGAGCCGGGCGACGGTGCGCCGCCGCCGGTGCCCGGGTACGTGCACTCCAGCTTCCCGCCCCTCGTCGCGGCCGTGGCCGAGCGCTGCCTGACCCGGGCGTACGGCCGGCGGCCGGCCCCCGACGGCGAACGGACCGCGGTCGTGCTGGTCAGCGCGGCCGGGGACCGGGCCAGCGCGGCGCACGTGCGCGCCACGGTCGCCGCCGGCGGCCGGCCCGGGCCGCTGTTCTTCTTCCAGTCGGTGCCCAACAGCGTGGCCGGGCACGTGGCCGCCCGGTGGGGCCTCGGCGGGCCGGTGCTCTGCCTCGCGCCGACCGGCGACCCGCGGGCCGAGGGCACCGCCGAGGCCGAGCTGCTGCTGCACGACGGCGACGCCGACCGGGCGTTGCTGGTCCTGATCGAACAGGCACCCGTCGACGGCGGTGCGCGGGACGCGGGCGGACAGCCCGAGGCCCGAGCCGTCGCGGTGCTGCTGGGGGGAGGAGACGCACCATGAGGAAGAGGGGACTGCGCGGGGCGCTGGCCGCCGACGAGCGGATCGGCGCCGGCAACGTGCTGGCCCGGGTGCTGGCGCACGGCGCCGACCCGGACGGGCCGGGCCTCACCTTCGACACCGCCGTGGACGGCCACCCGGCCGGGTGGGCGCTCACGCTGGGCCGGCTCGACGAGCGGGTCGCCGCCCGCGCCGCCTGGCTGCACGAGCGGGGGATCAAGCCCCGCGACCCGGTCGCCGTGTGGGCCACCGCCGCCGCCGACATGGTGCTCAGTTTCCTCGCGCTGACCCGGCTCGGCGCGATCCCGGCGCTGATGAACGGCGGGCTGCGTCCCGAGATCGCCGCCGAGTACGTGCGTCGGCTGCGCGGCGTCGGGGTGCTCGCCGACGACGCGCACCGCGTCCTGCTGGCCGGCCACGACCTCGGCGTGCCGGTGCTCGGCACCCCGGCCGAGGCGGGCACCGGCGATCCGGCCGCCGCGCCGGAGCACTACCGGCACCACGGCGACGACCCGGTCGTCATCACCCACACCTCGGGCACCACCGGGGTGCCCAAGGCGGTGCTGCACTCGCACGCCAGCCTCTTCGCCGCCACCCGGCACCTGCTCGCCATGCCGCAGGCGCAGGGCACCGGCCGCATCCTCAACGCGCTGCCCGCACCGCACACCGCCACCGTGCTGATGGTCAACCAGGCCCTCGGCAACCGCGCCGAGATGCTCCTGCTCTCCGACCAGGGCGGGGAGCGGGTGCTGGAGGCGATCCAGCGCTGGCGTCCCGACGGGGTGTTCGGGTTCTCCGTGACGTGGGCGGAGCTGGCCCGCTTCGACCTGTCCGCGTACGACCTGGACTCGGTGTCGCTGTGGTTCAACACCGGCGACTGCTCGCACGAGCCGCACGTGCGTCGACTCGTCGCGGTCGGCTCCCGCGACGTGCTGACCCGCGAGGGGGTCACCCGGGTTCCCGGCTCGGTCTTCATCGACGGGCTCGGCTCCAGCGAGATGGGCCACTCGATGTTCCACATCACCCACCGCGCCGACACCGACCGGTACGGCCGCTGCGTCGGCCGGCCCTACCGGTTCGCGAGGGTCGCCGTGCTCGACGCCGGGGGCGACCCGGTGCCGGCCGGCGAGGTCGGCTGGCTCGGCGTCGACTCGCCGTCGCTGTTCCGGGGCTACTGGAACGACTCGGCCACCACGTACCGGTCCCGGCAGCAGGGCTGGTACCTCACCGGCGACCTGGTGTACGCCGACGCCGAGGGCCGCTACCACCACCTGGACCGGGCCGTCGACGCGGTCGACGCGGGGGACGGGCGGTGGTTCTACACGGCACTGTCCGAGGAGCGCGTCCTCGCCGCCTGCCCGGACGTCACCGACTGCACGGTGGTGATCACCTCGGGGGCCGACGGGGTGGTCACCGACGTGCTGCTGGAACTCGCCGCCGGCGTCGATCCCGCCGAGGACCGCACCGAACGGGTCCGGGCCGCGCTCGGCCCGGACGTCGGCGCGACGCTGCGCCGGGTGGTGCCGGTCCGCTCCGCCGACATCCCGGTCACCGTCACCGGCAAGGTGCGCAAGGTGGTCCTGCGGGAGCGCTACCTCACCGAGGCGCCGTCATGACGGCCGTCATCACCGGGATGGGGCTGTTCACCCCCGCCGGGCGGGGCGTCGACGCCACCTTCGATGGGCTCTGCTCCGGCCGCTCCGGGCTGAGCCGGCCGCCGGCCGGGCACCCGGCGGCCGGGTCGCTGGAGGTCGCCGGCGTGCTCCCGGACGTCGACCCGCGTACGGTCGCCACCGGGCCGGAGACCAGGGTCCTGGACCGGGTCGTGGTGCTCGCCCTGCTCGCCGCCGCCGACGCGCTCGCCGACGCCGGCATCGAGGTGGGGCGGGACGTGGACCCGGGCCGGATCGGGGTGATCGTCGGCGGCGTCGGCGGGATGGCCACGCTGGAGGCGCAGGTGCTCGCCCGCGCCGCGCGCGGCCGGTCGGCGGTCAGCCCGTACCTGCTGACCGGGATCCTGCCGAACATGCCGTCGGCCCGCATCGCCATCCGCCACGGCATCCGCGGCTACACCTCGTCGGTCGGCACCGCCTGCGCCTCCGGCGCCCAGTCGATCGCCGACGCGCTGCGGCTGATCCGCGCCGGAGAGGCCGACGTGGTGCTCTGCGGCGCCAGCGAGGCGCCCCTCTTCCCGACCTTCGCCGACACCTTCGGCAACGCCCGGGCGCTCGCCCGGGGCTGGGCCGACCCGACCGCGGCGAGCCGGCCGTTCGACGCCCGCCGAAACGGGTTCGTCCTCGCCGAGGGCGCGGCCCTGCTGGTGCTGGAACGCGCCGAGCACGCCGCCGCCCGGGGCGTCACCGGCTACGCCGAGGTCGCCGGGTACGGGGCGACCACCGACGCGTACCACCCGACCGCCCCGAGGCCCGACGGCGCGGGGGCGGCGGAGTGCATGCGGCGCGCGCTGGCCAGCGGCGGCGTGCCCGCCACGCGGGTCGGCTACGTCAACGCCCACGGCACCGGCACGAAGCTCGGCGACATCGCCGAAACCACCGCGCTGGCCGACGTGTTCGGTGCCGGCGGGGTGCCGGTCAGCTCCACCAAGGCGCTCACCGGCCACCTGCTCGGCGCTTCCGGGGTGCTGGAGGCGGCGGCCACCGCGCTGGCGCTCGGCCGGAGCCTGCTGCCGCCGACGCACAACCTCGACGACCCGGACCCGGCCTGCCCGGCGGACCACATCCGCGCCGAGCCGCGCAGGACGGACACCGGATACGCGCTGACCAACTCCTTCGGCTTCGGCGGGCAGAACGTGAGTCTGCTGCTCGCGCGGGCCGCCCGGCCGAGGGACTGACCCCGCACCATCCCGGGCGGACCGCGCCCGGACGGCAACCACGGCGGAGACCGTGGAAAGGGCTGAGGACATTGGACATCCGAGCAATCGACCACATCGAACTCTTCGTGGGGGACGCCCGGCAGGCGGCCTTCTACTTCGACCGGGCGGTCGGCTTCCAGCTGCGCGGCCAGGGCGGTCCCGAGACCGGGCTGGCCGACCAGCGGTCGCTGCTGCTGAGTCAGGGCGACGTCCGGATGGTGCTCACCACCGGGCTCACCGCCGAACACCCGGCGTCGCGGTACGTGCAGCGTCACGGCGACGGCGTGGCCGTGGTCGCGTTGGAGGTCGACGACGCCGCGGGCGCGTACGCCGAACTGGTGCGCCGGGGAGCGGTGGGGGTGACGCCGCCGACCACCTTCACCGGCGCGGACGCCGAGGTGGTGACCGCCGAGGTGGAGGGCTTCGGCGACGTGCTGCACCGCCTCGTGTCCCGCCACGGCGACCGGGGCGAGTTCCTGCCCGGGGCGGTCGAGATGACGCCCCCCGACGACGGCGGCGGCAAGCTGCTCGTCGAGATCGACCACCTGGCGGTCTGCGTGCCGACCGGGCAGCTCGGCGAGACGGTCCGGCACTACCGGGAGGTGTTCGGGTTCGCGGAGGTCTTCGCCGAGCACGTGGAGGTCGCCGGGCAGGCGATGAACTCCACGGTGGTGCAGAGCCCGTCGGGCCGGGTGACCCTGGTGCTGCTGGAACCCGACCGTTCGCGCCGGCGCGGGCAGCTCGACGCCTTCCTCGACCAGCACGCCGGCGCCGGGGTGCAGCACCTGGGGCTGCGCACCGACGACATCGTCACCGCGGTCGCCACCCTCGCCGAGCGGGGCGTGCGCTTCGCCGGCACCCCGGCCAGCTACTACGACGCGCTGGAGGCGCGGGTCGGCCCGGTGGACGCGCCGCTGGACCGGCTGCGCGACCTCGGCGTGCTCGTCGACCGCGACCACGCCGGTCAGCTGCTGCAGATCTTCACCGAGTCCATGCACGTACGCCGCACGCTCTTCCTGGAACTGATCGAGCGGCGCGGGGCGCGGACCTTCGGCAGCGGCAACATCAAGGCGCTCTACGAGGCCAAGGAACGGGAGCTGGCCGCGGCGGGCACCACCGTCGCGGCCCCGACACCGCAGGAGGTGCGGACGTGACCGCGACCGAGTTCGAGCCGGCACTGACCGCCGAGGAGGAGGCGCTGCTGCCCTCCGACGACGACGTGGCGTTCTACGCCGCGCACGGCTGGTACCTGTCGAAGAAGCTGCTCACCGACGACGAGGTGGACGCCCTCACGTACGCCGCCGACCGCTACTACGCCGGCGAGCGGGACCGCCGCCTGCCGGCGCGCCCGGCGCGGCTCGCCTACTGGGAGCCGTCGAAGGGCCCGGTGCAGCGGCACAACGACTACGTCCACCACGAGCACGACGTGCTCGGGGCGCTCCTGCGCAAGCCGCTGATCGGCGCGGTCGCCGCCCGCCTCGCGCGGGCCACCGAGATCCGGGTCTTCCAGTCCACGCTGATCCAGAAGCCGCCGGTCTCGGGCGAGCCGTCGAACATCGTGCCCTGGCACTTCGACAAGCACTACTGGGCGTCCTCCTCGTCGGAGGACATGCTCACCGCGTTCATCCCGTTCCACGACTGCGGCGAGGAGATGGGCACCATCACGATGGTCGACGGCTCGCACCGCTGGGCGGAGATCGGCGCCGACGACACGGTGGTGCGCCACTTCGCCGACCGCGACCGCAGCCAGCTGGAGGAGATGCTCGCCGAGAACGCGGCCCACAACGGCGTGGAGATCCGCAAGGTGCCGATGGTCATCCCCAGGGGACACATGAGCTTCCACCACTGCCGCACCTACCACGGCAGCGGCGCCAACGTCAGCGGCCGCCCGCGCCGGGCGATCTCGCTGCACCTGCAGGACGGCGACAACGCCTGGCGGGAGTATCGGCTCTCCGACGGCACCCTCGCCGCGTACAACCACGACGTGCTGGTCCGCCGCACCGACGACGGGCGGCCGGACTACGCGGACCCCGAGTACTGCCCGGTCATCTGGCGCGACCGCGCCCCGCAGGGAGGCTGACATGTCACGGTACGACTGGGGTAGGACGCACCCGGGGATCGAACGGCTGGAGAAGGCGGTGGGCGAGCGCCGCGAGGCGGTCGTGCGGCACCCGCTCTACGCCGCTCTCGACACCCACGAGGCGCTGGTGACCTTCATGGAGCACCACGTCTTCGCCGTCTGGGACTTCATGTCCCTGCTGACGTCGTTGCAGCGGCAGCTCACCTGCGTCACCGTGCCGTGGATCCCCACCGGGCCGACGGGCAGCCGCCGCCTGATCAACGACATCGTCATGGTGGAGGAGAGCGACGAGCTGGGCGAGGGCCACATCAGCCACTTCGAGCTGTACGTGCGGGGCATGCGCGAGGCCGGCGCCGACACCACCGCCGTGGACACGCTGATCGACCTGCTGCGGGCCGGCCGACCGGTGGCCGAGTCGCTGGTGGCGGCCCGGGTGCCCGCGCCGTCGGCGGCGTTCGCCGCGACCACCTGGCGGATCATCGAGAGCACCCCGGTGCACTGCCAGGCCGCCGCCTTCGCCTTCGGCCGGGAGGACCTGATTCCCGACATGTTCACCCAGGTCGTCGCGGTCAACGAGCGCAGCCGGCGGCTGCACACGTTCGTCGACTACCTGGAGCGGCACATCGAGGTCGACGGCGAGCAGCACACCCCGATGGCCATGCAGATGCTGGCCGACCTGTGCGGCGACGACGACGCCAGGTGGCAGGAGTGCGCGGACACCGTCAACACCGCGCTCGCCGCCCGCGCCCGGCTCTGGGACGACATCCTCGCCGCCGTCAAGCAGGGGCGCGGCCGGTGACCGACGCCGACCCGGTCCGGCTCTACCGGGCGGTCCGGCTGATCCGCCGCTTCGAGGAACGGGCGATCGAGCTGGTCCGGTCCGGGCACGTCGTCGGCGGCATCCACCCGTACCTCGGGCAGGAGGGGATCGCCGCCGGGGTGTGTGCCGCGCTGCGGGCCGACGACGTGGTCGCCGGCACGCACCGGGGGCACGGGCACGTGCTCGCCAAGGGCGCCGACCCGGCCCGGATGATGGCCGAGCTGTGCGGCCGGGTCACCGGCCTCAACGCCGGCCGGGGCGGCTCGATGCACGCCGCCGACTTCGCGGTCGGCGTGCTCGGCGCCAACGCGATCGTCGGCGCGTCCGGGGCGATCGTCACCGGGGCGGTCTGGGCGCGCCGCCGCCGGGGCGACGACATCGTCGGGGTGAGCTTCTTCGGCGACGGCGCGGTCAACGAGGGGATGCTGCTGGAGGCCTTCAACCTGGCCGCGCTGTGGCGGGTGCCGGTGCTGTTCGTCTGCGAGAACAACGGCTACGCCACCACGATGCCCGTCGCGGGCGCGGTCGCCGGCAGCATCCCCGGCCGGGCCGCCGCGTTCGGCATCCCGGCCGCCGTCGTCGACGGTCAGGACCCCGAGGCGGTACGCGACGCCGCGAGCGCCGCCATCGACCGGATGCGCGCCTGCGGTGGCCCCGAGCTGATCGAGGCCCGCACCTACCGCTTCGACGCCCACCACACCTTCGAACACGCGGTACGCCTCGACTACCGCCCGCCCGACGAGGTGACCCGGGGCCGCTCCCGCGACCCGGTGGACATCCAGGGCGCGCGGCTGCCCGTCGAGGCCCGCGCCGGGGTGGACGCCGAGGTGGAGGAGGTGTTGACGCGGGCCGTCGAGTTCGCGCTCGCCAGCGCGGAGCCGGACCCGGCCGACGCCCTCGCGCACCTGTACGCCAGCGGCCTGACCGCGCGCACCGGAGGTGGCTAGATGCCCAGGCTCTCCTACCGCAGGGCGCTCACCCGGGCGCTCGCCGACGAGCTGGCCCGCGACGAGTCGGTGTTCCTGCTCGGCGAGGACATCCGGGTGGCCGCCTCGAACGTCACCGCAGGGCTGGCCAAGCGGTTCGGCCCGGACCGGATGCGCGACACCCCGCTGTCGGAGCAGGCGTTCACCAGCTTCGCCACCGGGGCGGCCCTGGCCGGGATGCGACCGGTGGTGGAGTTCCAGATCCCGTCGCTGCTGTTCCTGGTCTTCGAGCAGATCGTCAACCACGCGCACAAGTTCCCGCTGATGACCGGCGGGCAGTGCGCGGTGCCGGTCACGTACCTGGTGCCGGGCTCCGGCTCCCGGACGGGCTGGGCGGGTCAGCACTCCGACCACCCGTACAGCCTCTTCGCCCACGTCGGGGTGACCACCGTCGTGCCGGCCACCCCGGCCGACGCGTACGGGCTGCTGGTGTCGGCGGTGCGCTGCGACGACCCGGTGGTGGTCTTCGCCCCCGCCGGGGCGCTGGACGTCCGCGCCGACGTGGACCTCGCCGCGCTCGCCCCGGTGCCGCTGGGCCGCGCCCGGGTGCACCGGCCCGGCGACGACGTGACCGTGGTCGCGGTCGGGCACCTGGTGCACGACGCCCTCGCGGTCGCCGAGGAACTCACCGACCAGGTGTCGGTGGAGGTGTTCGACCCGCGCACGCTGTACCCGTTCGACTGGGACGCCCTCGCCGAGTCGCTGCGGCGCACCGGGCGGCTGGTGGTGCTGGACGACGCCAACCGCTCCTGCGGCATCGCCGGGGAGATCATCGCGACGATGATCGAGCGGGTGCGGCTGGTCGCGCCGCCGCGCCGTGTCACCCGCCCCGACGGCGCGGTCCTGCCGTTCGCCCCGGCCCTGGACCGGGCCGTGCAGCCCAGCCGCGAGCAGCTCCGGGCCGCCATCGGACACGTCATGAAGGAGGGATGAATGGACGACGTCGACTACCGCTGGCCCTCCGCCGCGCGGGCGTGGCTCGACCTGCCCGCGCCGGTGCGCGCCGAGATGGTGGCCGCCGGGGCCGAGTCCTGGCGGGAGGTCTTCGACGGCCGGGCCACGTACAACGAGCAGTGGCGGCTGGCCCGGCCGCCGGTGATGGACGAGACGTCGCTCGGTGTGCTCAACGCCGTCTCCGACCGGCTCGCCCAGCTCATCTTCGAGGCGTGCCGGCGGCGGGCCGGCACGGCGGGGGAGCTGCGCCGGCTGCTGAACGTGTCCGACGGCGAGACCCGGCTGCTCGACGACGACGAGCCGCTGACCGAGGCGCTGCTCGACGCGTTCCGGCCGGACGTGCTGCTCAGCGACGGGGTGCCCCGGTTCGTCGAGTACAACATCGACAGCAGCCTCGGCGGCGCGTTCGACGCCGACACCACCGTGCGCCGCTTCGTCGAGGTCTACCGGCGGCGCGGCCTCACCGACCGGGTCCGGCTGGCGGCGGCACCCTCGGCCGTGGACCGGCGGTTCGCCGCGATCCGCGCCGGCCTCGGCCTGCCCGAGGGCGCCCGGGTCGCCATGCTGATCGACTTCGACGCCGACTACCCGGGGCTCGACGACCCGCAGCGGTTCATCCGTCTGCTGTCGCCGGTGGTCGAGCGGGCCGCCGCGTGCGGCATGGACCTGGTCGTCGCGCCGGTCTCTGAGGTCACACTGGACGACCGGAAACGGCTCGTCGCCGGCGGCGCCCCGGTCGACGGGGTGTTCCGGCTCTTCGTGCCCAACCGGGTCACCCCGAGCGCCGGGGTCGACGCCCTGGCGGCGGCGCTGGCGGCGGGCACGGTGCCGATGTGGGTGTCGACGGCGGCGTGGCTGGTCGCCAACAAGCGGGCCTTCGCCTGGCTGTGGGAGGACGCCGACACGCTGCCGGCCGCCGACCGGGACCTCGTCCACCGGTACGTGCCGCGTACCTGGTCGCTGACGGCGGAACTGCTCGACCGGGCGGTCGCCGACCGGGCCGGCCTGGTGGCGAAGCCGGCCGACGGCTCCGCGGGGATGGACGTGCTGATCGGCCGGGAGACCGACGCCGACGCGTGGCGCGACGGGCTGACCCGCGCCGTCGACCGGGGCGGCTTCATCCTCCAGGAGTACGTGAAGGCCGACGACGTCGGGCTGGACTTCGTGCACATCGGGACCGGCGAGACGGTCGCCGCCGAGGTGCCGTACAGCATCGCCCCGTACCTGTTCGGCCGCCGGGCCGCCGGCGCCTGCATCCGTACCGGCTTCCCCGGCTGCGACGGCGTGCTCAACCTGGCCCGAGGCGTTCTCCTCTCCGGCCTGCTGGTGGTCGACTGACGCCGCGCGGCGCGGCGGCTCGCCCCCGCCCCGCCCGGGTGACCGGGTGCGGAGTTCCGGCGGATCCCGCACGCCGCGCCGCGCAGACGTTTGCAAGAGTCGATGTGAGCGGTTTGACTGGGGGGCGTCGACGACGATCGCCGCCTGCCTGAAGGAGCCCGCCATGGGTCTTGGTCATCGATGGCTGTCGCGCACGGCGGCGGTGACGCTGCTCGTCCTCGCCGGGCTGGCCGTCCCCGGCGGTCCCGCTGCGGCGGCGAACGCGGATCCGAAGTTCACGTTCGACGTGACCGGTACGACGGTCCCGTCGGGGGTCGGGAAGAAGCGGATCCACCTCAGGCTCACCAATCTGACCGACAGGACGCCGAGAGAGGCGATCTTCTACGTCCGTCCTGGCGAGCAGGACTGGCCGGACGGGATCTCACTGATGTGGCCGGAGGGCGGTGGCTCCGGCGAGTGCGACGGCGATGCCGCGGGTTGGTACTGCCGGATCGGTCCGAACGCGCTTCCGGAGCTGCTGCCGGCAGCCGGCGAGACGGTGGATCTTCCCTTCGACGTCAACGTGCAGGAGAACCAGCAGCCCTACGAAGGCAGGTTCTCCGTCGAGGCCGGCATGGCCTGGGGCGACGAGCCGACGCAGACCGCTGCCCCCAAGTGGTTCACGCTCAGGTTGGTCGACGACCCCGAGGCCGATCTGTCGGTGGTGGCGCCGGACGTGAAGCAGTCGGTACGCATCGGTGCGGGCGGCCGGCTCGAACCCACCGGGACGTTGCAGCCGGGTGAGACGGGCGCGGTGCGGTACCGCATCGTCAACCAGGGCCGCAAGGCGGTCGGTGGCATCAAGGTCACGCTGCGCCTGCCCGAGGCGGTGACGTTCACCCGACCGCCGAAGGAGTGCGTCGTCGCTCGCGACCGGCGGTCCGCCGTCTGCACCTACGACACGCTCGCGCTGATTCCGGCCGGCCAGGACACCGACCCGACCGACGGCAGTCACTCCGCCGTCGAGTTGCACGATCTGGTGACGGTGGCGGCCGCCACGAAGGCACCCGTCACGTTGGCGGGCGGGACGGTGCAGGTCGAGGGCCTGACGGCGCGGACGGACGGCCGCTCCGGTCTGCCGCGCACCGAGCTGCCGGCGAACGCCGTCGCCGTGCCGGCGGCGGATGTGGACGACAGCGACAACCGGGACGGGTTCGCGGTCCTGGTCGCGGCAAAGGGCGGTGCCGGGGACGACGACGGCGGCGATGGCGATGGCGATGGCGGCGGCGGGGGCGACCTGCCGATCACCGGGCCACGGGTCGGACTGGTCGCGGGAACCGGTCTCGCCCTGGTGGTGGGCGGCGGAGTCTTGTTGCTCCTCGCCCGGCGCCGCCGCGTGGTCGCGGTGCGCGGCGGGGGCGGGACGCCTGCCGCCTGATCTCCCGCCGCGGGAGCCCGCCGGGCAGGATAGCCGGGTGGGTGGCGCGCGGGTGGGGCTGACGGTCGACGAGCTGCTGCCGGTGGCGCGGGCGGCGTTCGGGCGGGGGCGGGCGCTGGTCTCGGTGCGGCGGCTGACCGGCGGCACGAAGAAGGGCGTCTACCGGCTGACCCTAGACGACGGGTCCACCGGCGTCGCCTACGTCTGGCACCCGGGGGAGGACTACTGGCCGGCGGCGGCAGCGGCACCCGACGACCCGTTCGGGCACGCCACCGGGGCCGGCCTGTTCACCGCGGCGCACCGGGAGCTCACCGCCGCCGGGGTGCGGGTGCCCCGGCTCCTGCTGCGCCCCACCGCGACTCTGCTGCCGGGCGAGGTGGCCGTGGTGGAGCACGTCCGGGGCGGCACCCTGCACGACCTGCGCCGGCGCGACCCGCGCCGCGCCGGGTCGGTGCTGGCTCGGCTGGGCGACGCCGTCCGGAACATGCACGCCCGGCATCGCGACCGGTACGGCCGCCCGGGGTTCGACGCTCCGACGGCGGGGCGGCCGGTGGAGCGGCTCGTCCTCGACCGGGCGCTGCGCGACCTGACCGAGGCCGCCGCCCGGGTCGAGCGGGTCGCGGCCGTGCGGGACCGCCTCGCCGACGCCCTGGCCGAGCGGTACGCCGCCGTGGCGCCCCGCTCCCGCCATGGACTGATCCACGGCGAACTGGGCCCGGACCACGTGCTGGTCGACGACCGGGACCGCCCGGTGCTCGTCGACATCGAGGGCACCATGTTTTTCGACGTCGAGTGGGAGCACGCCTTCCTCGAGCTGCGCTTCGGCGACGACTATCCGGCGCTGGCCGTGCCCGGTCTCGACGAGGACCGGCTGCGCCTCTACCGGCTCGCGACCTACCTCTCGTTGGTGGCGGGCCCGCTGCGCCTGCTCGACGGCGACTTCCCCGACCGGGCCGGCATGCTCGACATCGTCGCGCACAACACCACCCGGGCGCTGGACCAGCTCGCCTGAGCCGTCCTGGTCCGAGCCGACCGGGCTACGTCTGAGCCGGTCCGGGCCGAGCCGGCCGGGCTACGTCTGAGCCGTCCGGGCCGAGCCGTCCCGGCTACGTCCGGGCGGCCCGGACGGCCGACGCCTCGGCGCGGATCCGGGCCGAGGCGGCCGGGTCCCCCGCCAGGCGGTGCGCCTCGGCAAGGGTGTCGAGCCCGATGGCCAGCCAGCTCCGCGAGCCCACCCGCCGCCACAGGTCCACGGCGGCCTGCGCTCGCCGGCGGGCCTGCCCCGGGCGGCCCGCGGCGAGCTGCGCCTCCGCCAGCGCGTACGCCGCCGCCGCCTCGCCCCACAGGTTGCCGAACTCGCGGTAGGTCCACAGGCTCCGCGCCAGCAGTCGACGTCCCTCGCCGTGCTCGCCCTGGCGGACGAGGACGTCGCCGAGCCAGCAGTTGGCGTGGGTCGCGGAGAGCCGGTCGCCGAGGTCCTCGCTGATCGCGGCGGCCCGTCGGAAGCAGTCGGCGGCGACCGGGTACGCGCCGAGGGCGCGGTGGCTCTGCCCCAGGCACCGCAACGCCTGGGCCTCACCGGGCCGGTAGCCGGCGGCCCGGCTCACCCCCAGACACTCCTCGAACCGTTGCCGGGCGGCGTCGACCCGTCCCTGTTCCAGGTCGATGACGCCGATGCCGTTGGTGGCGTAGACGAGGCAGTTCACGTTGCCGGTGGCCCGAGCCAGCTCGACGGCCTCCTCGAAGTGACGCACCGCCGGGTCGTACTGGCCGAGCAGCCGGTGCACGTACGCCAGGCCGGCGGTGGCGCTGGCCAGGAAGGCGGGGTCCTCACCGTGGGCGAGCAGCAGGGCCTGGTCGAAGTGGCCCAGCGCCTCCGGGTACCGGTCCAGGACGGTGGTGAGCTCGCCGAGGCAGCGGTGGAGCGCGGCGGCGCTGCGCTGGTCCGCGGCGTGCAGCGCGACCTTGAGCGCCCGGCCCTGGAGCCGTTCCCACTCGTCGAAGTGGCTGCGGACCTGGAAGAACGTGGTCAGCCCGGCGGCCAGCCCGGCGGCGAGTCCGGCGGTTGGCCCGGCGGCCGGTCCGCTCCCGGCGTCGTCGAGCGCCTGGTCGACCAGGGCGGTGAGGAAGCGGCGCTCGTCGTCGAACCAGGCCACCGGATCGGCGACGAACTGGTCGGTGTCCGCCGCCGGGAGCCGCCAGGACACCAGGTGGGCCGGTGGACTGCCCTGGAAGTCCGCCTTCAGGGCGTCCGCGGTCAGGTCGGTCAGCTGCAGGCTCGCGCTGAGCAGCCGGGTGAGCGCCTCCGTCCGGCTCTGCCGTGGCACCTCCCGCTCCAGCAGTTCCCGGCCGAGCAGGCGTACGAGGTCGTGCAGGCGGTAGCGGAATCCGCTGGCACCGACCGCCCCGATCTCGACCAGGTGCACCTCCACCAGGTCGTCGAGGATGGCTTCCGCGTCGGAGAGGGTGGTGTCGAGCAGTGCGGCCAGCGTCCACGTGGCGAAGTCCGGCCCGGGCGACAGGCTGAGCATCAGCAGGGCCCGCTGCGCCGTCGGGGTCATTCCCCGGTAGGTGAGTTCGAGGCTGGCCCGTACGGCGACGTCACCGACGGCCAGTTCGTCGAGCCTGCGCTGCTCGTCGGCGAGCGCCTGGGCGACCCTGGTCAGCGGCCAGTGCGGTCGGGCGGCCAGCCGCGCCCCGGCCACCCACACCGCGAGGGGCAGACCGCCGCAGGTCTGCACGATAAACCGGGCCGCGGCGGGCTCCGCGGCGGCCCGCTCGCGACCCAACATCTCACCCAGCAGCGCAAGCCCTGCGGCCTGGTCGAGGGTGCCCAGGGACAGCCGGCGGCTGCCGAGGTCCGCCAGCGTGGTGCGGCTGGTGACGATGGCGGCGCACCGACCGCCGTTCGGCAGCAGGTCGGTGACCTGCCGGGTGCTCGCCGCGTTGTCCAGGATGATGAGCATCCGCCGCTGTGCAAGCAGGGTGCGGTAGAGGTGGATCCGGCTCATCGGGTCCGACGGCACCGTGCCTCCGCGCACGCCGAGCGCGCGCAGGAAGGCGCCGAGGACCGTGCTCGGCTCCAGCGGCTCGTCGCCGAACCCGCCCAGGTCGATGTAGAGCTGGCCGTCCGGAAACTGCGCGGCGAGCAGGTGCCCGAGGCGTACCGCGAAGGCGGTCTTGCCGACGCCGGCCGGCCCGCTGACCAGCATGGTCACCGGCCCGGAGGCGGCCAGGTCCAGCAGCCGACGCGTCTCGGACAGCTCGCTGTCCCGACCGACGAACAACGGCAGGTCCGGTGGCAGGAGACAGGGGGCCACCTGCCGCGGGGCCGGCCCGTCCGGGCGGAGGCCGGCGTGCCTGTCCGGCTCGTCCCCGGCGGGTGCCGCCGGGGACGCGGCTCCCGGCTCGGCGGACGGGTCGGGATCCTGTCCCGGTGTGCCCACGGCCGACACGAAGTGGTCGGGCAGGGTCAACGCGCGGCGGGCTTCCACCCACTCCCGTACCGCCGCCGGATCGCCGCCGCAGGCCCGCACCAGGGCGGCGACCACCTCCTCCGACGGCAGCGAGACCCGGTTGAGCGAGGTCGCGACGGTGCTCGCCGGCAGCTGGTCCCCGGCCCTGCGCGCCCGCCGCTCCAGCGCCCGGTAGGAGAGCCGGGACCAGGCCTTGACGCCGCGCAGCCGGGCGACGAACTCTGCTGCCGTCCGTGCCGTGCCGGGGCGAGGTAGCGGCGTCGTCACGGAGAGCATCCTATCGACGCCTGTCATGCCGGGCCATCCGCATGGTCGGCCCGCCGGAGCCGTGCCGCCAGCGTCGGCGGTGGCGCCGGCCGCGCGGGCGTGCGGTGGCGCCGGCCGCGACTGTCTCGGTGGCGGCTCCACGCCGGGGAGCGCGGAGGTCAGGCGTCGTTGAGGTACGCGAGGACGGCGAGGACGCGGCGGTTGTCGTCGGACGACGGGGGGAGGCGCAGCTTGCCGAAGATGCTCGCGGTGTGCTTGCCCACGGCGCTCTCGCTGAGGAACAGCCGTTGCGAGATGGCGGCGTTGGAACGCCCCTGGGCCATGAGTTCGAGGACGTCCCGCTCGCGCGGCGTGAGGCGGGCCAGGGGCGAGGCGGTGCCGCTGGCCGCCAGCAGCTTGGCGATCACCTCGGGGTCCATCGCGGTGCCGCCCGCCGCGACGCGGCGCACGGCGTCGATGAACTGGTCGGCGTTCAGGACGCGGTCCTTGAGCAGGTAGCCGACCGCGCCGGCCCCGTCGGCCAGCAACTCCCGGGCGTAGAGCTGCTCGACGTGCTGGGACAGCACCAGCACCGGCAGGCCGGGGACGTCCCGCCGGGCGGCCAGCGCCGCCTGGAGGCCCTCGTCGGTGAAGGTCGGCGGCAGCCGCACGTCGACGATGGCCACGTCGGGCCGGTGCCGGGCCAGGGCGGTGCGTAGGGACGGCCCGTCGCCGACGGCCTCGGCGATGGTGAAGCCGTGGCTCTCGAGGAGCAGGACCAGCCCGTCTCTCAGGATGTGGAGGTCTTCGGCGAGGACGACGCGCACGGGATCTCCATGGTGACGACGGTGGGTCCGCCGGGCGGACTGTGCAGGGTCAGGGTTCCGTCGAATGTAGCGAGCCGCCGTTGGACGCCGCGCAGCCCGGTCCCCGCGGCCGGGTCGGCCCCGCCGGGACCGTCGTCGGCCACCACCACCTGGAGCACCCCGTCGCGGTACGACAGCGAGACGGAGATGTGGGCCGCGCAGCGGGCCGCGTTGGTGAGGGCCTCGCAGGTGACGAAGTAGGCCGCCGACTCGACCGGCGCGTCGAGCCGGCCGGGCAGGTCGACGTCCACGTCCACCGGCAGCGGGGTGTCGAGCGCGATCGCCCGGATCGCGTCGCCGAGTCCGCGTTCGGCCAGCACCGGCGGATGGATGCCGCGTACCAGGTCGCGCAGCTCTGCCAGCGCGGCGGCGGACGTCTCCTGCGCCTGCGCCAGCACCAGCCGCGCCCGCGCCGGGTCGGTCTCCATGAGCCGCGCGACGGCGGCCAGGCCGAGCCCGACGGCGATGAGCCGAGCCTGGGCGCCGTCGTGCAGGTCGCGTTCGATGCGGCGCAGCTCGGCCGCCTGCACGTCGACGGCGTCGGCCCGGGTGGTGGCGAGGTGCGCGACCCGCGAGGCGAGCACGGCGGCCGCCGTGGGGGTGAGCAGGAGCCGGTCCCACGCCAGTCGCAGCCTCATCAGCGGCCCGGCCAGGCCGAGCCCGAGCAGCGCCATGGCCAGCCCGAGGGGCATGCTCGCCCAGTCCGGTAACCACGACCCGACGAGGCCGACGTGCTCGAAGCCGAACCACAGGTAGAACGGGGTGACCCAGTAGCCGGTGGACAGGCCGATCGGCACCGCCCAGCTCGCCCAGGTCAGCGGCTGGCAGAACAGGGCGTAGAACCCGAAGCCGACCAGGACCGCCGGAACGAACGAGAGCGGGGCCAGGACGAGCGAGCCCAGTGCCCACAGCTGGTCCCGCCAGGTGGCCGGGTCGCCGAGCAGCCACCCCGGCCGCTGACCCTGGACGGCCGCCACGACATCGGTGTAGAGGACCCGCCCGACCCGGTAGTTGCCGTCCTCGCCGGGGCTGGGCGGCGGCGGGTACGGCCGGTACGGCGCGGGCAGGTCGGCGCCCGTCCACCGGCGGACGTGGCGTCGGTAGAGCTCCACCACCGACCGCGTGGCCGGCAGGGTGTACGGCAGCAGCCCACCCCACGACACGGCGGCGGTGAGCAGGTTGAGCAGCAGGCCGCCGAACGCGGCGAGGGACAGCCCGGCCAGGCCGGCCGTCCGCCAGGTCGCGGCCGACGCCCGGGTGACCCAGCGTCCGACCGCCGTCCGCGGCGGCTCGCCGCTCCCCAGCAGCACGCCGGCCCACAGCCCGTACGCCCGCAGCGCGCCCGGCGCGAGCAGGAACGCGGCCACGACGGCCACGACGGCCACCGGCACCGACCACGCGGGCGGCCAGGGGGGCGACGCGAGCAGGAACCCGCCGGCCGCGATCAGCGCGGGTGGCACCAGGATCGGGACCGCGCCGGTGACCGGGGTGAGCATCAGCCACGCCCATTCCCGGCCGAGCGTCGGGTCCTTCGCGTGGTGGTCCAGCGTGAGCAGGAACGCCGGCACCCGGGGCGACCTGAACACCGTGTCCCCGTGGACGTACCAGCCGTCCGCGCGCCGGTGCGGTGCGGGTGGTGGCGACCGTACGGGCTCGGGGAGGTTCGCTCCGGCCCAGGCGCGGGCGAGCCGGCGGGCCAGCGCGGTCAGCCGGAACTGGCCGGAGAGGACGAGCGGGTAGGGGATCACCAGGGTGGCGGCGACCACGAGGAGGTACCCGTAGGCGAACCCGGCCGCGACCAGGACGACCAGGGCGACGCAGCGCGGTACGGCGAGCACGAAGCGGGTCACGGGTCGAGTCTTCGCCGCACCGACCACCACCGCATCGGGGCAGGCTACCGACCAGGGGTGGGGCTGGGTACACCCCCATCGGGCGGCTGGACCCATTATCCGCGGCCGAGGAGATTCCTAGCGTTGCCGGCATGTCAGTCATCGAGGTGCGCAACCTCCGCAAGCAGTACGGCGACCAGGTGGCCGTCGCCGACGTGTCGTTGAGCGTGGAGGAGGGTGAGATCTTCGGGCTGGTCGGCCCGAACGGCGCCGGTAAGACCACCACCGTGGAGTGCGTCGAGGGGCTCCGGACCCCGGATTCGGGGACGGTACGGGTGCTGGGGCTGGACCCGTACCGGGACCGCGCGGCGGTGCGGCGGAAGCTGGGCATCCAACTCCAGGAGAGCCAGCTGCCGGACCGGATCAAGGTGTGGGAGGCGCTCGACCTCTACAGCTCGTTCTATCCGCACCCGGCCGACTGGCGGGAGCTGATGGACGAGCTGGGCCTGGCCGCCAAACGGAACACGGTGTTCGCGAAGCTCTCCGGCGGCCAGAAGCAGCGGCTGTCGATCGCGCTCGCCCTGGTCGGCAACCCGTCGGTGGCGATCCTGGACGAGCTGACCACGGGCCTGGACCCGCAGGCGCGGCGGGACACGTGGGAGCTGGTCCGGCAGGTCCGGGACCGTGGCGTCACGGTCGTGCTGGTGACCCACTTCATGGACGAGGCGGAGCGCCTCTGTGACCGGTTGGCGGTCGTCGTGGCCGGCCGGGTCGTCGCCGTCGACACTCCCCGCAACCTGATCGCGGGTGCCCAGGTGCCCGGCGTCGAACGGCCCACCCTCGAGGACGCGATCCTCTCCCTCACCTCTGCCAGGAGCCTCTGATGACCGCCCTTGCCAAGATCGTCCGCGTCGAGGCGAAGCTGTTCCTCCGGGATCCGGTCGGTACGTTCTTCGCCATCGCGTTCCCGGCCCTGCTGATCCTGGTGCTCGGCCTGGCCATGCCGGGGACCCGCGACCCGTCGGAGGAGCTGGGCGGCCGGCGTCCCGTGGAGATCTACCTGCCGATCACCATGACGTTGGCCATCGCGACGGTGACGATGGTGACGCTGGTGGCCGTGGTGGCCAGCTACCGCGAGCGGGGCGTCCTGCGCCGGCTGTCGACCACCCCGGTCTCGCCGATGGCGTTGCTCGTCGCGCAGGTGGCCGTGAACGTCGCCGCACTGCTCGTCGCCTGCGGCCTGGCCTGGCTGGTGGCGGCGACCGTCTTCGACGTCTCCCCGCCCGGCAACGTGGTCGGCTTCGTGCTGGCGTTCACGCTCGGGTCGAGCGCGATGTGCGCCGTCGCGCTGCTCGTGGCGGCGGTCACGCCGAGCGCCCGGGCCTCGTCGGGGGTCGGCCAGCTGATCTACTTCCCGATGATGTTCTTCGCCGGGGTGTGGACGCCGGGGCCGCTGATGCCCGACCTGGTGCGGAAGATCGCCGACTTCACCCCGCTGGGCGCCGCGTCCCAGGCCGTGCAGGACGCCTGGGCGGGCTCCTGGCCCACGCTGCTGCACCTGGCCGTGATGGCGACGTTCACCGTGGTGCTTGGCGGGTTCGCGGCCCGCTACTTCCGCTGGGAGTGATCCGCCGTCGCGAGCGGCACGGCCCGCCGACGACGTCGACGCAACGGGGGACGGCGTCGTCGGACGGTCCCGGTCGGCGCGGTCACCGGGTCAGGCCCACCAGGGCGGCCAGGTGCGCCACGCCGGCCGGCGCCGGGCCGCCGCGCGCCACCTCGGAGCCACCGCCACGGCCCGGTCGGCGGCCAGCCGCGCCACGTCGGACTCGGCGAGTCTCACCAGCACCGACGCGGTGATCCGGTACGTCTGCACCAGCCGGACGGTTCGTCGTTCCGGTCTCCTCCCTGGTAAAACTGTACCGGCGGGACGGTTTAGTTCTAGGGAGATGCGGATGAGTGCGGCGTTGAGCCCCACGCGTCGCTGGGCGTCGCTAGCCGTACTGGTTGGCGCCGTGTCGTTGCTGGCGATCGATGCCACGGTGCTCTACCTGGCGGTGCCGTCGCTGACCGCGGAGTTGTCGCCGACGGCGACGCAGGTGCTGTGGATCGGGGACATCTACTCCCTGGCCCTGGCCGGTCTGCTGGTGACGATGGGCAACCTGGCCGACCGGATCGGGCGGAAGCGGTTGTTGCTCGTCGGTGCGGCCGCGTTCGGACTCGCCTCGGCGCTGGCGGCGTTCGCCCCCTCGGCGGAGGCGTTGATCGCGGCTCGTCTGCTGTTGGGCGTGGCGGGTGCGACGATCATGCCCTCGACGCTGTCGTTGATCCGGAACATCTTCACCGATCAGATCGAGCGGACGCGGGCGATCGCGATCTGGTCGGCCGCGGCGGCGAGTGGCATCGCGCTCGGCCCGCTGGTGGGCGGGGCGCTGCTGGAGCACTTCTGGTGGGGCTCGGTGTTCCTGATCAACCTCCCGGTGATGCTGCTCGTGCTGATCGTCGGCGGGTGGCTCCTGCCCGAGTCCCGCAACCCCGCCCCCGGCCGGTTCGACCTGATCTCCAGCGGGTTGTCGATGCTGACGATCATCCCGTTCGTGTACACGGTCAAGAAGCTCACCGGAGGCACGTTCGGCGTCACCGCCACCGTCGCGATCGTGGCGAGCGTGGTCGGCGGGGTGCTGTTTCTGCGCCGTCAGCGGCGGGTCGACTCGCCGATGATCGAGGTGGACCTGTTCCGCAATCCGGCGTTCAGCGGGGCGGTGCTGGTGAACTTCATCTCCGTGTTCGCCCTCAGCGGCGTCCTGTTCTTCTTCTCCCAGTACCTCCAACTCGCCCGCGAACTCAGTCCCCTGCGGGCGGGACTGGCGCAACTGCCCGCGGCGGTAGCGGCGATGGCTGCGGTCGCGGCCGTCGGGTTCCTTCTCACCAGGCTCGGGCGGGGACGAGCCATCGCCGTCGCCCTGCTGACCGGGGCTGTCGGACTGGCGATCCTGGCCGCGCTGGAAGGCAGCGAGCAACTGGGCTGGGTGCTGCTCGCCGTGGTCCCGCTGGGCCTGGGGATCGGCGTGGCCGAGACCCTCAGCGTCGACGCCGTGGTGTCCGCGGTCCGCCCGGCCAAGGCCGGCGCGGCGGCGTCGGTCGCGGAGACCGCCTACGAGCTCGGCGTCGCCCTCGGCATCGCCATCCTGGGCTCCGTCATCACCGTGCTCTACCGCTTCCACCTCACCCTCCCCGCAGGTGTCGCCGACGGGGTTGCGATCCGGGCCGAGGACTCGTTGGCGGCGGCCGACACGGTCCTGGAGCCCGGCAGCGCGGCGCTGGAGGCCGCGCAGGAGGCGTTCGTGTCCGCCATGCAGGCAACTACCCTGATCGCGAGCGCGGTCATGGTGATCGCCGCGATCGTGGCCTTCACGCTCATCCCGAACGACAGGGACGCTGCGCCAGCGGAGCACTGACACCCCGGGTTCGTACCGGGGAGGAAGGACGTCATCGTGGCACGGACCGCTGGGCGCAGCGCAGCCGAGACAAGACGGCTCATCCTGGACGCTGCCGCGCGTCTCATCAGCAGGCATGGCACCGCGGTGCCCGTCTCGGACATCGCCGAGGCAGCCGGCGTGTCCAAGGGCGGTCTGCTCTACCACTTCCCGAACAAGGAAGAACTCCTCAGCGGTCTGGCCAACCATCTGATGGGCCAGTTCCGACACGACGTCGAACAGGCCGCGACCGAGGAGGAGGAAGGAATGCCGGGCAGGCTCACGAGGGCGTACATCCGCGTGAGCTTCGCCCACGCCGGCGACCTCACCGGGCTACGTGACCACATCGCCCTCGCCGCGCATCTCATGTTCGAACCCGGCCTGGATGCGCTCGCACAGCAGGACGCGCAACAGTGGCGGGAGGCTCTCCTCGACGACGGCCTCGAACCCACGATCGTCCGCATGGTCATCGCCGCCGCCGACGGCAGCAACAGCGCACCCCTGTGGGGCGCCATCCTCGACGACGCCGACCGCGACCACCTGGAAGCGGACCTGATCGCCCTCACCTACCGCGACCACGTCCAGGTCGGCTCGCGGAAGACCGACATCTGATGGCCCGCCGACGGTTCCGCGTCGATGCCGGCAGCGTCGGGCTGCCGATCGCCGCGCCGACTTATTGACGTGGTGCGGCCGGAGACCGTCCTGGTAGGAAGGCGTCCATGCGTACCGTCGTGGAGCCGCTGCGGGCACGGCCGCGCCCGGGTGACCAGATGGACCGGCTGTTCGCGGGTGGCTGGCCGGCGTTCATCACGGCCGACCGGCAGGTCGGCCGGTACCTCGGCCGGGTGCGGGAGGTGTTCGCCGACCTGGAACTCGTGCTGCTCGACGGCGACGGCGACCTCGTCGCCGCAGGGTGGGCGGTGCCGCTCCGCTGGGACGGCGACCCGGCGCACCTGCCCGAGGGCTACACCGACTCCCTGCGCCGCGCGGTCACCGGCCACGACCGCGACGAGGCCCCCGACACCCTCGTGGTGATGGCCGCCCAGGTGCGTTCCGACCTGCGTGGCCAGGGCCTGGCCGGCGACCTGCTCACGGCGCTGCGGTCGGTGGCCGAGCAGCGCGGCTGGTCGCGGGTGATCGCCCCGGTGCGGCCCACGCTCAAGGCGCGTTACCCGCTGACCCCGATCGAACGGTTCGCCGCCTGGACCCGGGAGGACGGCTCCCCGCTCGATCCCTGGCTGCGCACCCACTGGCGGCTCGGGGCCCGGCTGATCGCCATGGCGCCCCGGTCGCAGACGATGACCGGCACCGTCGCCGAGTGGCAGCAGTGGACCGGCCTGGCCTTCCCCGACAGCGGGGACTACGTCATCCCCGACGGCCTCAGCCTGCTGCGCGTGGACCTCGACCGCGACCAGGGCACCTACATCGAGCCGAACGTGTGGGTCCAGCACCGCTGAGTCGCGTCACCGGCTGGTCGACGCCGGGTCAGGGCGCGAGGTGGGCGCCGAGGCGGCGGACGGTCTCGGCCGCGGCGACCGCGTCGCTGCGGGCGCTGCCGTGCCGGCCGTCGTTGCTGTACATCGTCGGGTCGGCGGTGAGCGGGTGGTCGGTGAGCCGCACGTGCAGGGTGCCGTGCCGTTCCGCGAGGGCCCCGGTGTGCGCCGAGAGCCGCCGCATCCGCTCGCCGAGGCCGGCGCGGTGCCGTTCGGGCACGGCGGGGCTGAGTGAGACGTCGAACATCCCGACGGTGATCACGTCGGCCCCGGCGGCCTGTAGCGCCTCGATCATGGCGGTCAGTTCGGCGTCCACCGCGTCGGCGTCGTACCCCCGCGTGAAGGCGTCGTTGCCGCCGCAGACCACCAGCGCCAGGTCGGGGCGGAACGCCAGCGCCGGGGCGAGCTGGGCGGCGCGCACCTCGTGCGCCCGCAACCCCCGCAGGCCCAGATTGAGGTACGCCAGCTCCGGCCGGACGGCGCGCAGCTCGGCGGCGATCCGGTCCGCCCACTGCACGTCGGGATAGCCGTCGACGGGCTCGCAGAGCCCCTCGGCCACGCTGTCGCCCAGCACCGCGAAGCGCCGCCACGGGTGGTCGCGCAGCAGCGCCGCGCTCTCCCCGTCGCGCAGGCACCACGGATCCGTCGCCTCGGCCAACGTCGATGGCATGCCGGCACGCTAGCCGACGTCCGGGAGCCGGAGAAGGGCCGGGCGGACTGATGCGACGCTACAGTCGGTCGGCTTCCGGTGCCCGGCTGCCACGGACGACGCGCGGTCCGCGTGTCAATGTAGCGTTGACATGTGACCCCCGAGCTGAGCGAGCTGTCCACCGTCACGGCCGACCGCGCGCGGCTGGACGAGCGGGAGCTGGAGCTGATCGACCGCGCGCGTCACCTGGGTGCGACGTGGGCTCAGATCGCCGCCGCGCTCGGCTTGGGCAGTCGGCAGGCCGCGGAGCAGCGCCGGCAGCGCCTGGTGGCCGCGCGGCGGTCGCGGCGGCAGGAACGGGATCTCGGATACTCGGCCCGGATCGCGGCGATCCGGGGCGCGGTCTTCGACCTCCAGCGCTGGATCGACGCGGACCGGCGGTGGGATGCGCGGTTCCGGCGCGCGGCTCTCGTGAGGAGGACCGCCGAGGCGGCCCTGGACGCCGGTCCGGGCTCGCTGTACGCGCTGGCGTCGCTCCTCGCGGCCGACCTGGCCGACCTGCCCGACATGGAAGGTGGACGGTTGCCGGCACCGGTGCGGGCCGCCGCGTCGACTCTGGACGACCTGCTGTCAACGACATATTGACGAGTTGCGGCAGTATTGCCTGGGTCTCACTCAAGGTTGAGGATTTGAGCCGACATGACTCAACCTTGGAGGACCCGTGCGCCGCAACGCCACGCTGTTCATCGCGATCTCGCTGCTGTCGGGCTTCGGCAGCAGCGCCATGTCACTGGTCGCCGGGATCTGGATCCTGGACCTCACAGGCTCCGTCAGTCTCGCGGCCCTCGCCGGCCTCTGCGTGTACGCCCCGGTCCTCGGCGGCCCCTGGCTGGGAGCTCTGCTCGACCGGGCGCCGAGGCGACCGCTGGTCATGGCCGTCAACCTCGCGTTGTCCGCCGTACTGCTCAGTCTCCTCGCGGTACGAGGGCCGGACCAGACGTGGCTCATCTTCCTGGTGTCCTGCGCCTACGGCCTCAGCTATGTGCTGATCGACGCGGGCGAGTCGGCGCTGCTGCCCTCCGCGCTGTCGCCCACGGAACTCGGAAACGTCAACGGCTGGCGTTCGAGCGCCCAGGAGGGCATGAAGCTCGTGGCGCCCCTGGTCGGCGCGGGCCTCTACGCGTGGCGCGGGGGCCACGCCGTCGTCCTGCTCAGCGCGGCGGCGCCGGTCCTGGTCGCCGTCCTGTACGCGGCCGTACGGCTGAAGCGGCTGCCACCCGTCCGGCCGGCCGACCGGCCTCGCGGCGTACGCGCGGGACTCGCCGTCCTCTTCGCGCATCGGGCGCTGCGTGTCACCGTCGTGCTCGCCGCCGTGTCGATCGCCATGTCCGGCTTCACCACCGCTGCCAACTACGCGATCGTCACCACCGGGTTGGGCCTACCGACGACGTTCCTCGGCGTGCTGCTCAGCGCGCAGGGGGCCGGGTCCGTCGTCGGCGGCCTCGTCGTCGGCCGGCTCATCGCGCGGTCGAGCCCGGTCACCGTGGGCGCGGCCGGCACGACGCTCTTCGCCGTGAGTTGCCTGGTGCGCTGCCTGCCCTGGTGGCCCGGCACGGTTACCGCCTCCGTCGTCGCCGGCATCGGCCTGCCCTGGGCCCTCGTCGCTGCGGTGACCGCAGTGCAGACGCACACGCCGACAGCGATGCTCGGCCGGGTGTCCGGCACTGCCAACACCGCGATGTTCGGCCCCGTCGCGCTGGCGATCCCGCTCGGCTCCGCCATCGTCCACTTCGGCGAACGCCTCACGCTCGTCGCAGCCGCCGCGATCTGCCTGGCTTGCGCAGCCGGCGCGGGCCACCGGCACCGGACGTGGCGACAGGCCGAGCGGGCCTCGGCGGTGCCTCCCCGGCGGAGTGACCGCCTCCACGCCGGCGCCCCCTGGTAGGACGGGTGCTCGCCCGTCTCCGGCAGACCCACGCGTTCCGGCGTACGTCCTCCCAGGTGGCCGTGGCCCGACCCTACGCCCGGCCCACGACACCCGGCGCCCGCTCGGCCGGCGCCGCCGTCGACCGTGGCCGCAGGCCGGGCAGCAGCGGCAGCAGGGTGACCACGAGGGAGAACGCCGCCATGACCAGCAGGGCGGGGGCGAGGCCGAGCGCGGTGGCCGACCAGCCGCCCAGCAGCGCGCCCAGCGGCAGGCCCGCGAACGCCAGCGACCCGGCCAGCCCGATCACCCGGGTCTGCAAGGCGGCCGGCACCCGCTCGTAGATCGCCACCCCGAGCAGCGGGTTCACCGCCGCGATGCCGATGCCGGAGGCGAACGTCACCGCCAGCACCACCGCCAGCTCCTCGCTCAGCGCCAGGACCAGCAGGCGCGGGGCGCCGCCGAGCGCCGCGCCGACCACGAAGGTCAGGTACCGGGGCAGCCGGGGAGCGTACGCCGTGAACAGCAGGTTGCCCAGCAGCGCGCCGGCCGAGAACGCCCCGAGCAGCAGGCCCAGCCCGGCGGGGCCGCGCAGCACGTCGGCCACCCAGAGCGGGATGTAGACCGCGATGCTCGCGTTGACCGCCATGTTCAGCGCCGAGATCACCAGCAGCATGGTCAGCAGCATCCGGTCGCGGCCCAGGTGGCGGAACCCGCCCGCGAGCGCGCGCAGGTAGCCCTCCGGCGCCGCCGGTCCCGTCGCAGCGGCCGGCGGCCGGACCAGCAGGCCGACCAGCAGGGCGCAGGCGGCGAAGCTGGCGGCGTCGATGAGCAGCGCCTGCGTCACCCCGAACCACCAGACGAGCAGGCCGCCAAGCCCCGCGCCGAGCAGGGTGACCAGCCGGCCCAGCCCGTCGTAGACGGAGGTCAGCCGGATCAGCCGCACCCCGGCGGCCTCGGCGACCGGGCGGAACATCGCCTGCTTGACCCGGTCGCCGACGCCGCGCAGCGCGCCCACCAGGGCGACCAGCGCGAGCAGCGCGCCGAAGCCGAGCCACGGGGTGAGGGCCACCGCCACCATCAGCCCCGCGCTGCCGGCGTCGGCCAGGATGGCGGTCCGGCGCAGGCCGATCCGGTCCGCCCAGGGCGTGCCGAGGGCGCTGGAGAGCAGGTAGGGCAGCGTCTCGGCGGCGGCCACCGCGCCCATCTTCGCCGGGCTGCCGGTGGTCTCCAGCACCAGCCAGGGCAGGGCCACCACCGATATCCGGCTGCCCAGGTTGGAGATCAGGTCGGCGGCGACCAGGACGGTCAGTTCCCGCCGGGGGGTCACGCCAGGCTGCCGATCGACGCCTCCGGGTGCTCGACCGACGACGGGTGGCCCGCGGCGTACCGGGTCCGCAGCGCGCGCTTGTCCACCTTGGCCGAGCGGTTGAGCGGCAGCCGGTCGACGAACGCCACCCCGCCCGGCGCCCAGGTGTCGCTGAGTTCGGCGGTCACCAGGTCGATCAGCTCCCCGGCGGTCACCGTCGCGCCGGGCGCCGGCACCACGTAGGCGTACGGCAGTTCGCCGGCCGCCTCGTCCGGTACGCCGATCACCGCCGCCGCCCGCACCTGGGGGTGTCCCGCCAGGACGTCCTCGATCGGGCGGCAGTGGATCGGCCAGCTGCGCCGCCGGGTGAGGATCCGGTCCTGCAACCGGTCGACGAGGTAGAGGTAGCCGTCGGCGTCGAGGTGCCCGACGTCGCGGGTGCGGACCCAGCCGTCGACAAGCGTCTCGGCGGTCAGTTCGGGCTGGCCGTGGTAGCCGGCGAAGCGCAGGCCGGTGTGCACCCACACCTCGCCGTTCTCACCGGGCGGCAGCACCGTGCCGTTCTCGGCGCGGATATCGACGCGCACGTCGCCGTAGGGGCGCCCGCAGGAGCGCAGCCGCTGCGGGCGCGCCGGGTCGTCGGTCAGCCCCGGCAGGGCGGTGACGACGACGGCCTCGCTGAGGCCGTACACGATCCGCAGCACCGGGCCGAAGCGCGCGATCGCCTGGCGCAGCCGGGCGGGCGCGGCGGGCCCGGCGCCCACGTTGAACATGGACATGGCGGAGAAGTCCGCGCCGTCGAGGGCCGGGTGGTCGAGCACCTCGTAGAGCATCGGCGGCGTGACGAAGGTCGAGTTGATCCGCTCCCGGTCGACGGTCCCGATGAACCGCGCCGGGTCCCAGCCGTCGCGCGGGAACAGCACCCCGCCGGTGAAGAGGTTGAACAGCGTGGTGATCTGGCCGCTGGCGAGCCACATCGGCGAGTGCGACAGGTGTCGCAGCGGCGGGTGCCCGGCGGCGCGGAAGTCGGCGGCCAGGGCGAGGATCTGCGCGTAGAAGCTCTCCCGGTGGTGCACCAGCTTCGGCGTGCCGGTGGTGCCGCTGGTCTGCAGGAACGACTCCGGCGCCGGCACGTCGGCCGGCAGCTCGACCGCCCCGGCGCGCTCCGCCGCGGCGAGGAGGTCCGGGCCCGCGCCGCCCGGGCCGAGGCAGAGCACGGGTACGCCGGACAGCCCGGCGGCCAGCTCCGGGCCCTGCCCGGCCGGGTCCCGGGCGTCGAAGACGAACGCGTCGGGACGGGCCAGCCGGACGAACTCGTCGACCTCCCGGCGGGACGTCACCGGGGCGACCCACATCGTCCGGCAGCCCAGCAGGTGCAGGGCGAGCTGCACCAGCGGCCCCTCCACGGGGTTGCCGAGCGCGAACAGCACCGCCTGCCCCGGCCGTACGCCGTGCCCGAGCAGCGTCGCGGCCAGCCCACGCACCTGCGCGGCGACCTCGGCGTAGCTGAGCCGGTGTCCGTTTCCGATCAGCGCCTCCCGGTCGCCGAAGCCCGCGAAGAGCTCCAGCGCCCGGTGCACGTAGCCGGCCCGTCGTTCCGCTCGGTCGGTCATCCGACAGCCCCCTCGCCGCAGAAGTGTGGCCGTGTGCCGGGCGGCCCGGCACGGCGCGGCGGCCGGGCGGGCGCACCGCCGCCGTCCGTGAGCGTAGGTACCACCGACTGTCACCGGACAGAGCCTGAACGGCGCTCCGGGCGGACCGGAGGACATTTGATCGCGTCGATCAGGTTGATTGACGGTCGTGAAACGGGACGGCTAGGTTTCTGGACCATCGTCCAGGCGGTGCCGTCAGCGGACGGCCCTGGGCTGCCAACGATGGAGGTTCAATGTCGACTCCGAAGAGATGGCATGTCATCACGGCCGCGGCCACCCTGCTCGTCGCCGGCGCCCCGGCGATGGTGGCCAGCGCCGGTCCGGCGGACACCGGGGCGTCCCACCGGCGCACGGTCTGGGCGGGCAGCTGGGCCGCTGCGGTCACCAGGGGAAACGCGACCGGCCTGACCAACACGGGCCTCAACGACCAGAGCGTACGGATGGTCGTGCACACCACCGTCGGCGGAGAGCGGTTCCGGGTCCGGCTCAGCAACTCCTACGGCGAGCAGGCCGTCCGGGTCGGCCGCGCCACCGTCGCGAAGCCGAACACCGCGACCCCCGACGACCTGTCCGACATAGATCCCTCAACCTTGCGGACGCTGACCTTCGGCGGCGCCACCTCGGCCACCATGAACCGGGGCGCCGAGCTGGTCAGCGACCCCGTCGCGCTGCCCGTCGGCGACCAGCAGGACCTCGTGCTGACGGTGCACTTTCCGACCCCCACCGGGCCGGTGACCTTCCACGGCCAGTCCCGGCAGACCAACTTCATCGGCGCCAGCGACCTGACCTCCGCCGCCGGCGGGGCCGGGTTCACGATCCGACCGAACTGCTGCTGGTTCTTCCTGTCGGGCATCGACGTGCAGCGCCGGCACAGCCCTGGCTCGGTGGTGGTCTTCGGCGACTCCATCGCCGACGGCAACGGCAGCACCGTCAACGCCAACAAGCGCTGGCCCGACCTGCTCGCCGACCGGCTCATCGACGCCCGCCCGGACGTACGCACCCCGGGGGTGCTCAACCTCAGCCTCGCCGGCAACCGGCTCAACCACGAGGGCCCCGAGCCCGGGGCGGGCGGCTTCCCCGGGTACCACGAACTCGGCCCCAACGCCCTGGCCCGGCTCGACGAGGACGTCTTCGCACAGACCGACGCCCGGACCGTGATCACCCACCTGGGCATCAACGACGTCTGGATGTCGGGCGACTCCGCCGAGCAGATCATCGCCTCGCTGCGGCAGGTCAACCAGCAGGTGAAGGCGCGCGGCCTACGCAGCCTCGTCGCCACGCTCACCCCGTACGAGGGGCACGGCAACCCGGGGGTGTGGACTCCGGAGAAGGAGGCCACCCGGCAGGCGGTGAACGCGTGGCTGCGCGGCAGCAGCGAGTTCGACGGGCTGCTCGACTTCGACCGGGTGCTGCGCGATCCGGCGCAGCCGGGCCGGCTGCTGCCCGCGTACGACTCGGGCGACCACATCCACCCGAACGACGCCGGCAACCAGGCGCTGGCGAACGCCGTACCGCTGCGACTGCTCGACCTGTGACACCGGCGCGGGCGGCGGGCGACCCCCGCCGCCTTACCCGAGGAGGGCCCGCGTGAGCGTCCATCCGCAGGTGGCGGCGTACCGGGCCGCCCGCGCGGCGGCCGGCACCCCGCCGCTGTACACCCAGACCCTGGCCGAGGCCCGCGCCGCCGACCTCGCCGCGATCCGCGCGGGCGGCGGCGCGGTCGAGCCGGTGCGCGAGGTACGCGACACGCACGTGCCCGGCCCGGCCGGCGACCTGCCGGTGCGCATCCACCGGCCGGCGGGGGAGGGGCCGCTGCCCACCCTGGTCTACTTCTTCGGCGGCGGCTGGACGCTGGGCAGCGTCGACACCGCCGACGGCATCTGTCGGCGCCTCGCCAACGCGGTGCCCTGCCAGGTGGTCACCGTCGGCTACCGGCTGGCCCCGGAGCATCCCTTCCCCGCCGCCGTGCACGACTGCCACGCGGCCACCGCGTGGCTCGCCACGCACCCGGAGGAGTTCGGCGTCGACCCGGAGCGCGTGGCGGTCGGCGGGGACAGCGCCGGCGGCAACCTCGCCGCCGCCGTCACCCTGCTGGCCCGGGAGCGCGGCGGGCCCCGCCTCGCCGCGCAACTACTGGTGTACCCGAACACCGACCAGAGCGCCGTACCCGACGGCGACGGCGAGGACCCGCTGCTGTTCAACCGCCGCTCGGTCGCCTGGTACCGGGGCCACTACCTCACCGACCCGGCCGACGCGCGGCACCCGCTGGCGTCGCCCCTGCTCGCCGCGAACCTGACCGGTCTGCCGCCGGCGCTGGTGATCACCGCCGAGCACGACCCGCTGCGCGCCGAGGGGGAGCGGTACGCGCACCGGCTGCGCGAGGCCGGCGTGCCCACCACCCTCACCCGGTACGCCGGCATGATCCACGGCTTCTTCGCGATGCCCGGAGCGTTCGACGACGGCCGCCGCGCCCAGGACCAGGCCGCCGCGTTCCTGCGCGGCCGGCTCGGCAAGCCGGGCGGTGGAACGGCCGGCAGCGCGGCGACCGTCAGTGGGGGCGGCGCCGGTGGGAAGGGAGAGCGGTGATGGTGGAGGGCGTACTGCCGAAGTCGGACCTGCCGGTGGCGCAGCCGTCGCCGGCCAGCCTGGCCGACTTCGCGGGGCCGGCCCGGGCGGTGCTGCCGCCCGACGTGTGGGACTACGTCGACGGCGGCAGCGGCGCCGAGACGACGCTCGCCGCGAACCGCCGCGCGCTGGACCGGGTGGCCGTGCTGCCCCGGGTGCTGCGCGGCGTGCACACCCCCCGCACCGGGGCGCGGCTGCTCGGCGCGTCGTACGCCATGCCGGTGGCCGTGGCGCCCATGGCGTACCAGCGGCTCGTGCACCCCGACGGGGAGCTGGCGCTGGCCGCCGCCGCCCGCGCGGCCGACGTGCCGTACGTGGCCAGCACCCTGAGCAGCGTGCCGATCGAGCAGATCGCGGAGACCGGCGCGACGGTCTGGTTCCAGCTCTACTGGCTGCGTGACCGGGGCCTGGTCGCCGACCTGCTGGAGCGGGCGCACGCGGCGGGCTGCACGGCGCTGACGGTCACCGTGGACGTGCCGATCCTCGGCCCGCGGCGGCGCGACGTGCGCAACGCGTTCGCCATCCCGCCGCAGGTCGTGGCGGCGAACCTGCCGGCCGGCCGGGACGACCTCGCGCACACCGCCACCCCGGGGGTCTCGGCCATCGCCGCGCACACCGGCGAGGTCTTCGCGCCCGCGCTGACCTGGGCCGACCTGGAGTGGCTGCGCGGCCGTACGGCCCTGCCGCTGGTGGTGAAGGGCGTGCTGGACCCGCGCGACGCGGAGCTGGCGGTGGCCGCCGGCGCGGACGCCGTGGTGGTCTCCAACCATGGCGGCCGGCAGCTCGACGGGGCGCCGGCCACCGCGACCGTGCTGCCGGAGGTGGTGGCGGCGGTGGCGGACCGGTGCGAGGTGCTGCTGGACAGCGGCGTACGCGACGGCGTCGACGTGCTGCGCGCCCTCGCCCTCGGCGCGCGGGGGGTGCTGGTCGGCCGGCCGATGCTGTGGGCGCTCGCCGCCGGCGGCGAGGCCGGGGCGCGTACGGCGCTGGCGCTGCTGGCCGGCGAGTTCCGCGACGCCCTCGCGCTGGCCGGCTGCGCCGACCCGGAGGCGGCCCGCGAGCTGCGCGTGATCAGGGAGGGCTGACCGGTGACGGAGACGGTGGACCTGCGCGTGGCCGACCTGCACCCGGCGGTCGACGACCCGGCGCTGAACTCGATGAACTTCCTCAACGAGGTGGCCCAGCACTACCCCGACGCGGTGTCGCTCGCGGCCGGCCGGCCGTACGAGGAGTTCTTCGACGTCGCGGCGCTGCACCGGCGCCTGGAGACGTTCCGCCGGCACCTGGCCGACGACCTGGGGCAGAGCCCCGCGCAGGTGCACCGGACGCTGTTGCAGTACGGCCGCACCAAGGGCATCGTGCACCACCTCGTCGCCCGCAACCTCGCCGTCGACGAGCAGGTGACGGTCGACCCGGAGGCGATCGTGGTGACCGTCGGCTGCCAGGAGGCGATGTTCCTGGTGCTGCGGGCGCTGCGGGCCGACCCGCGCGACGTGCTGCTCGCCGTCGCCCCGACGTACGTGGGGCTGACCGGCGCCGCCCGGCTGCTGGACCTGCCGGTGCGGCCGGTGCGGGGCGGCCCCGCCGGGATCGACCTGGCCGACCTGCGCGAGCAGGTGCGCCTCGCCCGGGCGGCGGGGCTGCGCCCGCGCGCCTGCTACGTGATGCCGGACTTCGCCAACCCGTCCGGGACCAGCATCGGCCTGGCCGACCGGCGGCGGCTGCTCGACCTGGCCGCCGAGGAGGATCTGCTGCTGCTGGAGGACAACCCGTACGGTCTCTTCCCCGCCGCGGAGTCGGGTCGGCCGCCGACGCAGTCCGGTCGGCCGCCGACGCTGAAGGCGCTGGACACCGCGCGGCGGGTGGTCTACCTGGGCTCGTTCGCCAAGACGGTGCTGCCCGGCGCGCGTGTGGGCTACGTGGTCGCCGACCAGCGCGTCGCCGGCGCCGACGGCACGGTGGGGCTGCTCGCCGACCAGCTCGCCAAGATCAAGAGCATGGTCACGGTGAACACCTCGCCGATCGCCCAGGCGGTCGTCGGCGGGGCGCTGCTGGAGCACGGGTGCAGCCTCGTGGCGGCCACCGTCCGGGAGCGGGCCGCGTACGGACGCAACCTGCGCCACCTGGTGGACGGCCTGGCCCGGCGCTTCCCGGCGGGCACCTCGCCGGTGCGGTGGAACGTCCCGGCCGGCGGGTTCTTCGTCGTGGTCACCGTGCCGTTCGGGGTCGACGACGCGCTGCTGCACCGTTCCGCCCGCGAGTACGGCCTGCTCTGGACGCCGATGGCGCACTTCTACGACGACGGCGCCCCGGTCGACGCGCTGCGGCTGTCGGTCAGCGCCGTGACCCCGGAGCAGATCGACCTCGGGCTGGACCGGCTGGCCGCGCTGGTCGCCGACGAGACGGCCCGCCGGGCGGCGAACGCCGAGGTGGGATGACACACCGCGTTCACCGCATGGCAAAGCGCGACTGCCCGTGTTCCGCCGTCCTGGGTGGACACTCATAATGGACGCCATGGTCGCCTGGGAGTACGCGTTGCTGGTCCGCCGTTATCAGGGGCAGGGCCGCGCCTTTCACGTCAGCTTCACCTGGTACGGCCCGGACGGGTCGCGCCGGGACATCACCGCGTACGGCGACACGGCGATCGCGCACCTCAACCGGGCCGGCCGGGAGGGCTGGGAACTGGTCTCCGCCGCCGAGGACGTGAACAACGTCCAGGGCAGCACCGAGGTGCACCGCTACCACCTGAAGCGGCCGGTGGCCTGACGCCCCGGCCCACCCCTCCCTCCCCGCCGCCCCGGCTCCGGCCCGGGCGGGCCGCCGGCTGTCGGTCACGTGCCGCGGGCGCGGCGGTGTTGCTACCGTTTCCTCCCGCCGCCGCCGACCGGTCGCCCGCCCGGGTGCCGGCGCGCCGCGGCGGGAGGGAGCAGCCGTGGCGGCAGGAGAAGGCGCGGCGCGGCCGGGGGCCGGGCCGGCCCGGTTCGTCGTCGGCGTCGACTTCGGCACCCTCTCCGGCCGGGCGGTCGTGGTCGACGTCGCCGACGGCGCCGTGCGGGGCGAGGCGGTCCACCCGTACCGGCACGGGGTGATCAGCGAGCGGTTGCCCGACGGCACGCCGCTGCCACCGGACTGGGCGTTGCAGCACCCCGACGACCACCGCGAGGTGCTCCGCGTCGCGGTGCCCGCCGCGCTGCGCGCCGCCGGGATCCGGCCCGGGGACGTGTGCGGCGTCGGCGTCGACGCCACCTCCTGCACGATGCTGCCCGCCCTCGCCGACGGCACCCCGCTCTGCGAGCTGCCCGACCTGGGCGGCCGGCCGCACGCGTACCCGAAGCTGTGGAAGCACCACGCGGCCCAGCGGCAGGCCGCCCGGATCAACGACGTCGCCGCCGCACGCGGCGAGCGCTGGCTGCCCCGCTACGGCGGCCGGGTCTCCGCCGAGTGGCAGCTCGCCAAGGCGCTGGAGGTGCTGGAGGAGGACCCGGCGGTCTTCGACCGGGCGGAGCGCTTGATCGAGACCACGGACTGGCTGGTCTGGCAGCTCTGCGGCCGGGAGACCCGCAATGTCTCCGCCGCCGGTTACAAGGGGCTGCGGCAGGACGGGCGGTACCCGTCGGCGGAGTTCCTGCGCGCCCTGCACCCCCGCCTCGACGGCCTGCTGCCGCGCGTCGACGGTCCGCTCGTGCCCGTGGGCGCCCGGGCCGGCGGGCTCACCGCGGCAGCCGCCGCGTGGACCGGGCTGCCGGTCGGGACCGCCGTCGCGGCGGGCGCCATCGACGCGCACGTCACCGCCGCGGCGGCCCGCGCCGTCGAGCCCGGCCGGATGCTTGCGGTGCTCGGCACCTCCACCTGCCTGATCATGAACGCGGCGGCGTACCGCGAGGTGCCCGGCGTCTGCGGCGTGGTCGACGGGGGCGTCACCACCGGGGCCTGGGGCTACGAGGCGGGACAGAGCGGGGTCGGCGACATCTTCGCCTGGTACGCCCGCACCGCCCTGCCGGCCGGCTACGCCGACGAGGCGCGCCGCCGTGGGCTCAGCCCGTACGAGCTGCTGGACGCCCTGGCCGCCGACCAGCCGGTGGGCGGGCACGGGCTGCTGGCCCTGGACTGGCACAGCGGCAACCGCTCGGTGCTGATGGACCACGAGCTGAGCGGCGTGCTGGTCGGACTGACCCTCGCCACCCGCCCCGAGGAGATCTGGCGGGCGCTGCTGGAGGCCACCGCCTTCGGCGCCCGGACCGTCGTCGACGCGTTCACCGCCGCCGGGGTGGCCGTCGACGAGCTGACCGTGGCCGGCGGGCTGACCGCCAACCGGTTGCTGCTGCGGATCTACGCCGACGTGCTCGGCCGGCCGCTGCACGTGCTGGACTCCGCCCACCCGGCGGCGCTGGGCGCGGCCATCCACGCGGCGGTCGCCGCCGGGGCGTACCCGGACGTGCCGGCCGCCTCGGCGGCGATGGGCGCCGGCCGGCGCGAGACCTGGCAACCCGACCCGGCCCGGGCGGCGGCCTACGACGACCTGTACGCCGAGTACCGCGCCCTGCACGACCACTTCGGCCGGGGCGGCACCGACGTCCTGCACCGCCTCCGCACCCTCCGCCACCGTGCGAGGACAGGACCTTGATCTCGGCGACACCGTGACGCGTCAGCCGTGGGACCACGGCTCGAGCGGATTGCGTCGTGCTGCTGTTCGACCATGCCCGTCCTGGCTGCGAGGACGCCATGGGGCGCTTCCTTCTCCTGGTTGGATCGAAGAGGTCGAGGTTCGAGTCCCCGAGTGGCTGAGCCTGTCCGCTATTCGGCACCGGCGATGGTGGCGCCGCTGACGGTGTCCACATACCACCGCTGGTACTGCTCCAGCGGCCATCCGCGTTGCCGGACGAGCCAGTCGAAGTTGCGGACGTCCTGGGCCAGCCAGAGGATGTCGGCAACCTGTTCGACGTCCAGGTCAGGGCGGAGGGCTCCCGTGCCGACGAGTTCCGCGGCGAACATGGCCATGCCGCGGCGGCGCTCCTCGATGTTCTTGCGCCAGATCGCGGCGGCGTCCGGATCGGCTGTGGCCGCTGCGGCCAACGCGAGCATCACCTGGGCCTGCCGGGCGTTCACCTCGACCAGATGGCGGGCGTAGCGGGCGAGCTTGGCGCGGGGATCGGCGAGCGCGCGGATCTCGGCGACGAAGGGCCGGTCCGGCAGGGCCACCGGTTCGTCGTCACCGGCCAGGGTGACGTCAACCAGATGGGAGAGCAGTTGCCGCTTGCTGCCGAACACCGCGTAGAGCGTCTGGACCGCGACGCCGGCTTCCGCGGCGACGACGGTCAGCGGCGTGGCCGCGTAGCCGGGGTCGACGAACAACCGACCAGCCGCTTCGAGGATCGCCCGCCGGGTCTGTCGGGATTGCTCCTGCCGCCGGGAAGAGTCATAGCGTCTCTTGACAACCACTGGTCAAGTGTAGTGCTCTATTGGATAGATTCTGACTCTATCTAAAGGAGCGGCCATGCCGTTCGGTGTGTTGCAGGAGATGCCCGGCGTCAGCGAGGCGGAGTACCAGCAGGTGGAGCGACACCTCGGACCGGACCGGCCGCCGGGACTCGTCGCCCATGTCGCCGGTCCGACCGAGGGTGGCTGGCGGATCATCAACATCTGGCAGGACGAAGCCGCGTTCCGTCGGTTCCAGTCCGAACGGCTGGTTCGGGCCGCAGGCTTGGCGGCGCAGGAGGACGGCTTCGACCCGACGAAGGCGGCCAGCTTCCGATCGCTGAGCGTCGACGGTGCCGAGATGCCGTTCTGATGGCCGACGCCGCCACCTTGCGGTCCCACAACACCGCTTTCTGGACGGGAGCGGCGGCTGGCTGGATTCGGCACGCCGATCGGCAGGACGAGATCGGCCGGCCGCTGGGAGCGCCGGCCATGGAGCGAATGGCCGCGCGGCCCGCCGAACACATCCTTGATGTGGGCTGCGGCTGCGGTGGCACCACGGCCGAACTCGCCGCGGCGGTCGGCGAGACCGGCGCGGCGGTTGGTATCGACATCGCCGAGGCGATGGTGACCGCCGCCCGGCAACGGTTCCCCACGGACCGGTACCCGGGTATCCGGTTCCACGCGGCCGACATCGAGACCCTCGATGTCGTGCCGGGGGCACCGTTCGACGCGGCGTACTCGCGAATGGCCCTGATGCTGTTGGCGGATCCGGTCGCCGGCTGCACCACGATCCGGCGGTCCCTGCGCCCGGGAGGGCGCCTCGCCGCGACCGTCTTCCGCGACGGCAGCGTCAACCCGTGGATGTCCGCGGCGTTGCTCGGCGCAGCACCGCACCTCGGGCCGTTACCACCGCTGCCGGTGGGCGACGAGCCCGGTCCGTTCTCCTTCGCCGACCCGGCGCGGCTCGTCCGCGTCCTCACCGTCGCCGGTTTGACCGCGGTCACGATCACGCCGTGTGACGTCGTCATGAATGCTCCGGACGACGCCGATGCGGTGGCCGAGTGGCTGATCGAGGTCGGCCCCGCCGGTGCCGCGTACCGGGCGGCTCCGCTGGCTGGGCAGGTTTCGGCCCGGGCGGGGGCGGCCCGGCTGCTCGACCGGTTTCGTGAACCTGGCGTCGGCTACCGACTACCCGCCGGCCTCTGGCTCGTCACCGCGATCGCCGCCAAGGCTGACAAGCCGTCCGCCCCGGCCCCGCCGCCGGTCGCCCACCACCGACAACCATGTCAGGACGAGAACCGATGAGATCGATCCGAATGCTCGCGCCGACCCTCTGTCTCGTGTTCGCCCTGACGGCTTGTGCCGACGGCGGCGCGCCCGAGCCCTCCGGGGCCACGGCCGGCACCCCCGCAGCAGCCGACGCCGCGCCCAGCGCGATCGGATCCGCTCCGGCCGGTGGCTCGACGCCGGTGTCGGCGAAGGAGGTGTGTGCCTACCTGGACGGCCAGTTGCCGACGCTGAGGGGAATCGGCTCCGAGACGGGCACGATGGCCAACCTCACCGTGAACCTCTACTCCTGGTACGAGAAGCAGGGCGCCGTGCCGACCGGCCGTCAGATCGACGACCAGACCCGGCAGGAATGCCCGGCGACCCGGACCGAGGTGCTCGAACTCGCCGGCATGGAGAGCTTCGAGCGGCTGTAGCCGCCGATGACCGCCGCGCAGGCCAGGTGTCCTGGACGAACTACCGCCACGACGACGTGGTGCATCCCGGCGACATCACCGATGCGACGAACGGTGCGACCGAGTTCATCGACGTACCCCTCGGACAGGGGGCGGTGCCGGGGTCACCGGCGCCGCCCCCATCCTGCTTCCACCCGGGTTCCGGCCGTTGCGCCACCGATCACCGGGCGCTTGTCGATGCCGACGTCATCGCTGTCCCCAGGGGGTGGGGTGCTGCGACGATCGCCGGAACCCGAGGGTGGCCGGCGGCGTCGTCGCGGTGGGCGGCGCTCAGCCGAGGTCGACGGCCGGGTAGAGCGGGAAGCCGCTCAGCAGGTCGCTGGCCTGCTTGCTGATCCGGTCGGCGACGGCCGGGTCGAGGACGTACTTGGCCTTGGACGGGGTGCCGTCCGGGTTGGCGCCCGGCTTGGTCTGGCTGAGCACAGTGTGGATCAGCTCGGCCGTCTCGTCCATCTGCGCGGTGCCCAGGCCCCGGCTGGTCAGCGCCGGGGTGCCGATCCGGATACCGGAGGTGTACCAGGCGCCGTTCGGGTCCTGCGGGACGGAGTTGCGGTTGGTGACGATGCCCGAGTCGAGCAGCGCCTGCTCGGCCTGCCTGCCGGTCAGCCCGTAGCCGGAGACGTCGATCAGCACCAGGTGGTTGTCGGTGCCGCCGGTGACCAGCTTGCCGCCGCGACGCAGCAGCCCCTCGGCGAGCGCCTGCGCGTTGTCGACGATCCGCTGCGCGTAGTCGGCGAAGTCGGGGCGGCGGGCCTCGGCGAGGGCGACGGCCTTGGCGGCCATCACGTGCGGCAGCGGGCCGCCGAGCACCATCGGGCAGCCCCGGTCGACCTGGTCGGCCAGCTCGGGCTGGCAGAGCACCATGCCGCCGCGCGGGCCGCGCAGCGACTTGTGCGTGGTGGTGGTGACGATGTGCGCGTGCGGCACCGGGTCGAAGTCGCCGGTGAAGACCTTCCCGGCGACCAGGCCGGCGAAGTGCGCCATGTCGACCATGAAGGTGGCGCCGACCGAGTCGGCGATCTCCCGCATGATCCGGAAGTTGACCTTCCGCGGGTACGCCGAGTAGCCGGCGACCAGGATCAGCGGCTTGAACTCGCGGGCCGCCTCGGCGACCTTGTCGTAGTCCACGAGGCCGGTGACCGGGTCGGTGCCGTAGCTGCGCTGGTCGAACATCTTGCCGGAGATGTTCGGCCGGAACCCGTGGGTGAGGTGGCCACCGGCGTCCAGCGACATGCCGAGCATCCGCTGGTTGCCCAGCTCCCGGCGCAGCGCGAACCAGTCCGCCTCGGTCAGGTCGTTGACCTGCCGCACCTGGGCCTTCTTCAGCGCCGGCGACTCCACCCGGTCGGCCAGGATCGCCCAGAACGCCACCAGGTTGGCGTCGATGCCGGAGTGCGGCTGCACGTACGCGTGGGCGGCGCCGAACAGCTCCCGGGCGTGCTCGGCGGCGAGCGCCTCGACGGTGTCGACGTTCTGGCAGCCCGCGTAGAAGCGGCGCCCGACGGTGCCCTCGGCGTACTTGTCGCTGAACCAGTTGCCCATGGTCAGCAGGGTCGCGGGGGAGGCGTAGTTCTCGCTGGCGATGAGTTTGAGCGACTCGCGCTGGTCGGCGAGCTCGGCGCCGATGGCGTCGGCCACCCGGGGCTCGACGGCGCGGATCACCTCGAGGGCGCTGCGGAAGGCGGTGGATTCGGCGTTCAGCGACGACATGCGACCTCCAGTGACGTGCGGAAGGCCCAGGCGCTCGGCATGCGTCCTCATGACGGGACCGCTTCCCGATGGTTCTCCATCCCTACGCGCCAGTCACGGCCCGCGCCGATCCTACCGGGTCGACCTCGGCGGTTCCCGGCCCACCTCGCCCCGGCGGCGGGTCCCCGGCGAGGTGGGCGGGTGCGGACGTGGGGGTTGGGCGGCCCGGACCGGGGCACAGCACATCCGGGACGGCCTCGGGTGCGCGGGCCGCCCGCCGACGAGGGGAGTGACGAGCAGATGACCACATCGGGCACGGACCGGCCGTTCGCCGTGGTGACCGGCGCGTCCAGCGGCATCGGGTACGAGCTGGCGGTCCAGTTCGTCGAGCACGGGTACGACCTGGTTGTCGCCGCCGAGGACGACGGGATCGGCACCGTGGCGGAGCGGCTGCGGCGCGACAGGGGGCCGCGGGTGGATCCCGTCCGGGTGGACCTGACCCGCGCCGAGGGGGTCGAGGAGCTGGCGGCGGCGGTGGCCGCGGCCGGCCGCCCGGTCGACGCGCTGGCGCTCAACGCCGGGCGGGGCGCCGGTGGGGAGTTCGTCGGGGGCACCACGCTCGCGGACGAGCTGGCCGTCGTCGACCTGAACGTGCGCTCGACGGTGCACCTGGCCAAGCTGCTGCTGCCCGCCATGGTGCGGCGCGGCGCCGGGCGGGTCCTGTTCACCTCGTCGATCGCCGCCACCATGCCGGGACCCTTCCAGGCCGTCTACAACGCCTCGAAGTCGTTCGTGCAGTCCTTCGCGGAGGCGCTGCGCAACGAGCTGAAGGACACCGGGGTGACGGTGACCTCGCTGATGCCGGGGCCGACCGACACGGAGTTCTTCGACCGTGCCGAGATGGCGGACACCCGGGTCGGCTCGGGACGCAAGGACGACCCGCGCACCGTGGCCGAGCAGGGCTTCGCGGCGATGCTGCGGGGCGACCAGACGGTGACCGCGGGTTCGCTGCTCAACAAGGTGCAGACCGCCGCCGGCAAAATCGTCCCGGACAAGCTCAAGGCGGCGCAGCACCGCAGGATGGCCGAGCCGGGCTCCGGCAGCTGACCCCTTGCGGGTCCCGGCGGCGGGTCGTGCGGCCCGCCGCCGGGACGGGGGCCTCGCGGCCGGGCGCGCCGCTGCCTAGGATCAGCGGCATGGCGGGGGAGGACGGCGAGGGCGGCAGCCTGCTCGCCATCAGCGACCTGCACGTCGGTCACCGGGGCAACCGGGAGGTGGTCGAGGGGCTGCGCCCCGCGTCGCCGCAGGACTGGCTGCTGGTCGCCGGGGACGTGGGCGACACCGTGGCCGACGTGGAGTGGGCCCTCGGCCTGCTCAGCCGCCGCTTCGCGAAGGTCGTCTGGGCGCCGGGCAACCACGAGCTGTGGACGCCGCCCGCCGACCCGGTGGCGCTGCGCGGGGCCGCGCGCTACGCGTACCTGGTGGACGCCTGCCGGCGGCTGGGGGTGCTGACCCCGGAGGACCCGTACCCGGTGTGGCGGGGGGTGGGCGGCCCGGTGCTGGTGGCGCCGCTGTTCCTGCTCTACGACCACAGCTGGCGCCCGGACGGGTTCGACACCCCCGAGGCGGCGCTGGAGGAGGCGTACCGGACGGGGATCGTGTGCACGGACGAGTTCCTGCTGCACCCCGACCCGTACCCGAGCCGGTCGGCGTGGTGCGCCGCCCGCGTCGCCGAGGCCGCGCGTCGGCTCGCCGAACGGGAGCCGGGGCTGCCGACGGTGCTGGTCAACCACTGGCCGCTGCTGCGCGAGCCGACCCGGGTGCTGCGCTACCCGATCTTCGCCCAGTGGTGCGGCACCGAGTCCACCGCCGACTGGCACCTGCGCTTCGACGCCGCCGCGGTGGTCTACGGCCACCTGCACATTCCCCGTACCACCTGGCACGACGGGGTGCGCTTCGAGGAGGTCTCGGTGGGCTACCCGCGGGAGTGGCGGCCCCGGGCCGCGCCCCCGGCGCTGCGGCGGATCCTGCCCGCGCCCCCGGCGTGACGACGGGCCCCGGCGCACCGGGGCCCGTGGAGGTTCGTCCGCTCAGGCCGCCACGGCGTCCAGCGACTTCTTGATCGCCTTCGGGTCGGTCGGCTTGCGCGGCGCGTCCGCGCGCAGCGCGATCATCCGCTCGCCGATCTCCTGGAGCTGCTTACGGCCGAGGGCCTCGCGCACCTTCGGGAACCACTCCTGCTCCTCCTCCTCGACGTGGTGCAGGACGTTCTCGATCAGCACCGTGGTCTTGGCGTTGAAGCGCTCGTCGCCGGCGTCCATGGTGAACAGCTCGGCGCAGAGCACGTCGGCGACGTGGTGCTCCTCGTACGACTCGAGGATGTCGTCCTCCAGGTCGGGCAGGAGCTTGCGGACCTCCGGGTACATCACCTCGTTCTCGAGGTAGGTGTGGACCGTGAGGGCTTCCAGGATCTCGTTCACCAGCTTCTGCCGCCGCGCCGCCGGACCCTCCTCGGCATCCTGGAACGCCTTGAACAGGCGGCGCATCTCCTTGTGGTCCTCTTTCAACAGGACGATGGCATCGGTGGACACCGTTGACCTCCTCGCTCGGCTGACGACTTCTCCCGTACCCCCGGGGTGAGCAGCCAAAACGGGCAGGGCCCGGCGGTGAACCGCCGGGCCCTGCCACTGTCGTGCCGTGGTGTCAGCGCACCACGTTGTACGCGTTGACCATGCCGAAGCCGTAGAAGCCGTTGCGCTTGCCGCCGGAGCAGTTCGCGTCGTAGGCGTTCGGGCCGGCCGCGATCAGCGGCACCGGGTTGTAGACGCCGCCGGGGCACGAGATCGCCTCGGCGGTGTTGCCCAGGAAGGCCGACAGCTGACCGGGCGCCATGCCCGGGTGCGCCGAGACCGCCAGGGCGGCCACGCCGGCGGCGTGCGGCGAGGACATGGAGGTGCCCTGCTTGTAACCCCAGCCGTTGGTCTTCGTGGTGGTGTTGTAGGTGGTGGACAGGATGCCGTCGGAGGAGGTCGAGCTGACCCCCCGGGTACGGAAGCGGGTGTCGCCACCCGGCGCCGTCACCTCGACCACGCCCTGGCCGTAGGAGGAGTAGTAGCTCTTCTGCCCGGTCGGGCCGACCGCCGACACGGTCACCACGCCCGGCGCCTCGCCCGGCAGGATGAGGCAGGAGTTGGTGAGGTTCGCGCGCTCCTCGGGCGTCCCGTTGTTCGGGCTGCCCGTGTCAGTGATCTTGTGGGCGAGGTCCCAGTTGCTGTTACCCGCGGACGCCACGTGCAGCACGCCCTTGCCCTGCGAGTAACGCAGGGCCCGCTGGACCGCCTTCCACACCGGACGCTGGCGCGCGTCGTTGCGGCAGTTGAGCTGCCACGGGTCGATGTAGTAGCTGTTGTTGGTCACCTGCATGCCCTGCTCGGCGGCCCACATGAACCCGCAGACCGCGGCCTCCGGGAAGATGTAGCCGTCGTCGTTGACCACCTTGACGGCGGCCACCCTGACGCCCGGGGCGACCCCGGTCACGCCGACGCCGTTGACGGCGGCGGCGATGGTGCCGGCCACGTGGGTGCCGTGGTCGGAGGTGGTCGGGTTCCAGGCGGCCTCGGTGGTGTCGGTGACGCCACCGATGCAGGACGTGCTCTTGTTCTTCGCGATCTGGGTGGCCAGATCGGGGTGGCTGGACGAGATGCCGCTGTCCAGCACGCCCACCACCACGTCGGCGCGGCCGGCGTTGACGGCGTGGGCCTGCGGGACGTCGATCATCGGCATGTCCCACTGCTGACCGAAGAGGGGCTCCTTGGTCGGGTCGGCGGTCGTGTTGGCCGCCTCGGCCGCGGAGACCTCCAGGGTCTCGCCCTCGTCGAGGGCGCTGCCCAGGCCGGCCGTGGACGCCACCGAGTCGACGCCCGCGCCCGCCACGTCCGTGACGAAGTCGGGGTTTGTCGACCGGACGACGAGCACGCCGATCTGGTCGTAGCTGGCCACCACGGTGCCGTTGGCGGCGGCCACGCGGGCGGCCGCCTTGTCGGTCTTGTCACCCTGCGGGGCGAGCACCAGGAACGTGGTGTCCGGGCCGGCGGCCGACGCCGCCGGGGCCACCCCGCCGGCGACGGCGAGGCCGACGCCGAGCGTCACGGCGGACGCGGCAGCCAGTGTCTTGCGACGGAGGTTCTTCACACAGACTCCCAGGGGCTGTTTCCAGCCGGGGTACGCCCCCTGGCGGGGAGCGGCCGGCGGGAGGCGGGCGGGATGCCTGCCTCCGCAACCACCAGCGTCGCGCCGTGAGCTGGCGTTACACGCCTCCGCGGGTCCGGACGAAAGGTGTCAGACGGTCGCCAGGGTGTGGGGAATCTCGTCGAGCAGCTCCCGGGCGAGGAACCCGATCCGGCCGAACCGGGGGACCAGCCGCTGACCGCTGACCGCGTGGGCGAACGCCGCCCAGCACGCGGCCTGTGCCGGCTGCGCGCCCCGCGACAGCAGCCCGGCCAGCAGGCCGGCGCGGACGTCCCCGCTGCCGGAGGTGCCCAGGCCGGCGTCGCCGCTCTCCTCCCGCCAGCTCCGGCCGTCGGGGGTGGCGATGTGGCCGTAGAGCGACACCACCGCGTCGTACCGGCGGGCCAGCTCCGTCGCCTCGGCGTCGAGGTCGTCGCCGGGCTCCCGGTCGAGCAGGTGCCGGGCCTCGGTGAGGTTGGGGGTGAGCACCACCGGCCGCCCGGACCCGACCAGCAGGTCCGGGGCGTGGCTGAGGGCCCCCAGGGCGTACGCGTCGAGCACCAGCGACGTCTCCGGACCGGCCGCGTCGAGCACCAGACGCAGCAGGCGGCCGGTCTCGTCGATGTCCTTGAGGCCGGGGCCGACGGCCACCACGTCCGCCTCCGCCACCAGTTCGCCCAGCAGCTCGCCGGGCTGCCCCGCGACCGCCCCGTCGGCGGTCTCCGGCAGCCCCACCACCAGCGCCTCGGGCACCTGGATGCTCAGCGCGGCGGCGGTGGACTCGGCGGCGGCGAGCTGGAGCACACCGGCCCCGGCCCGCAGCGCGGCCACCCCGGCGAGCAGCACCGCGCCGGGGGTGAAGCGTGAGCCGCCGACCACCAGCACCGTGCCCCGGGCCTCCTTGCCGCCGGTCGGCACGGGCAGCGCCCAGTCCCGCAGCAGACCGGGGGTGATCACCCGGGTGTCAGACCGGTTCGGCATGGACCTCGTCCTCCCTGGTCGGCCGGGCGCCCTGCTCGTGCAGGTGACCGACGTCGTTGAACACGTCCGGGGTCAGCCGGCCGTCGGCGCCGGCGGACCACCCGGTGATCGAGCAGTTGGCGATGACGTGTTCGCGGGTCAACGCCATCAGCTCCGTCTCGGTGAGCCCCTCCACCAGGTAACGGGTCAGGAAGACCAGGGCGTCGTGGCCGAACAGCAGCACGCGCCGGTCCTCGTGGTCGCGGCGCAGGTCGCCCAGGAGGGCACGCAGGCGCAGTGCCACGTCGGTCCAGGACTCCCCGCCCGGCGGTCGGTAGTAGAACTTGCCGAGCCGGTCGCGGCGCGCGGCCTCCTCCGGGTGCCGCCGGCGCACCCCCTGCCCGGTCAGGCCGTCCAGGATGCCCAGCTCCCGGTCGCGCAACCGTTCGTCGCGGGTGAGCGGGATCCCGGTGCCGGCCAGGGCCAGCTCGGCGGTCCGCACCGCCCGCAGGTACGGCGACACCACCGCCACGTCGGGCCGGTGGGCCTCGGGCAGCCCGGCCAGCCACCGCGCGGTGGCCCGCGCCTGCTCCTCCCCGGTGGGGCTCAGCGGCACGTCCGCGTCCCGGTGGGTCAGGTCGATCAGCTCGGCGCCGGACGCCTCGGCCGCCGTGGCCGCCACGTTCGCCGTGCTCTCGCCGTGCCGGACGATCCAGAGCGTCGCCAGTTCCGCCATGCGGCAACCCCTACCCGCAAGCCCGCCCGGGGTAACCGCGCCAGCCCGCCGGGCGGGACCGTGTGCGCCGCCGCGGCCGGGTCCGCGTTGCCGCGGGGGCCCTCCGTCGTCCACCCGCCGTTCAACCCCGCTGGGCGGGTCGGGCGACCCCGCGGGCCTCCCGCCGGAGCTCCTCCAGCCGGTCCGCCAGCTCCCGTGGCCGGCTCAGGGCCACCGGGTGCCCACCGTCCATCTCGTCCGGGGCGATGCCCAGCCGCTCGGACACCAGCCCGCGCAGGAAGTCGATCGGGAAGAAGCGGTCGCCCCGGCAGAGCAGCGCCCGGGTCGGCACGTCCGGCCAGGCGGCGAGCGGCCAGGGCTTCTCGAACGGCGTGCCGGACTGGTCCCGGGCGTGCGCCGTGGCCTCCTCGACGAGCCGGGGCGGCAGCTCGTGGAAGAAGACGACGTTAGGGTCCTCGTCCTGCTCCGGCGTCCAGCCCTCGCGTTCCGCCTGGATCCGCCTGGCCTGCGCGTAGCCGGTGTTGCCCCACCACTCGGCCGGCGACTCGCCGGGGGCGGGCACCATCGGGGTCAGCAGCACGAGCAGGTCCGCGTGGACCCGGTCGCACAGCAGCGGACCGGTGAACGCGCCGAACGACTGGGCCACGACGACCAGGTCCGTGCGGTCCCCGATGGCCTGGACGGCGGCGTCGGTGTATTCCGCCAGCCCCGCCGAGTCGTCGGCGCACGGCAGGTCGACCGCCACCACGTCGTGCCCCCGGTCCCGCAACTGCTCGGCCAGCAGGTGCCAGTACCAGGGCCCGCTGCCCGCGGGGGGAATCAGCACGTACGTCGCCGTCGTCAGTGGTCCGTCAGGCTCGCCCACGATCTCTCTCCCCGTGCCGGTCACCGATGGTCGACGAACCGTAACCCACCGGTACGACGGCCGACGGCCGACGGAGCCGTCCACTGGCGTCCCGTTCCGGCCGACCCGGCCCGCCGGGGGCGGTGCGCCCGGCGCCCGGGGCGTGATCGGGGCCGGGTCGGGTAAGCGCTGCCTCCACCAATCACCGAGACGGGGAGGTGCGCCGTGGCCACCATGGTCAGGGAGCCGGCGAGCCCGGTGAAGGACCAGAACTACGACCTGATCCACGCGCTGCAGATGTCGTTGCAGCACATCTGGCAGCTGGAGAACTACGTCGCCGACGCCGACGCGCGGGGCGACACGGAACTGGCCACCTGGTTCCGGAAGATCCAGGAGAACAACCGCAAGGCGGGCGAACAGGGCAAGAAGATGCTCCTGGCGCGCCTCCAGGAGGAGATGAGCTGAGTTCGACCGCCGGCGGCCGGGCGGCCGGAGACTGCCCGCCCGGCCGCCGCGCGGACGGCCGCCCGGAGCGCGCCATCTCGTGCCGGCAGCCGGCCGAGGTGTCGGCACGCAGGGCCGTGTCGGGATGTGCCGGCCGAGGTGTCGGCGCGCGGGCCCGTGCCGGCCGGCCGGGCGGGTTACGGTGTCAGGCGTGGCGACGCCGGCCGAGGAGATCCAGGTGGGGGAGCGGCTGGTGCGCGTCTCCAGCCCCGACAAGCCGTACTTCCCGGAACTCGGGCTGACCAAGCGGGACGTGGTGTCCTACTTCCTCGCCGTCGGCGACGGCGTCCTGCGCGCCCTGCGGGACCGCCCGACCATGCTTGAGCGGTGGCCACGCGGCGTGTTCGAGGGGGCGAAGATCGGCACCCGGCAGGACAACCGGGGCGACGCCTTCTATCAGAAGCGGCTGCCGGCGGGAGCGCCCGAGTGGGTCCGCACCGCCCACATCACCTTCCCGAGCGGGCGTACGGCCGACGAGGTCGCGCCGAGCGAGCTGGCGGTGGTGATCTGGGCGGCCAACCTCGGCACGCTGCGGTTCCACCCGTGGCCGGTCTCCGCCGCCGACGTGGAGCGGCCCGACCAGCTGCGCATCGACCTGGACCCGATGCCGGGGGTGGGCTTCGACCAGGTGGTGCCGGTGGCCCACGAGGTGCACGCGTTCCTGACCGAGCTGGGGTTGACCGGCTACCCGAAGACCACCGGCGGGCGGGGCCTGCACGTCTACCTCTCCATCGAGCCCCGGTGGAGCTTCGGCGACTGCCGGCGGGCGGTGCTGGCGCTGGGCCGGGAGATGCAACGCCGGCTGCCGGAGCTGGTCACCACCACGTGGTGGCGGGAGCAGCGGGACCGGCCGGTCTTCGTCGACTACAACCAGATGTCCCGGGACCACACGATGGCCTCGGCGTACTCGATCCGTCCCACCCCGCAGGCGCTGGTCTCCGCGCCGCTGGACTGGTCGGAGCTGGACGACGCCCGGCCGGAGGACTTCGCCGTGACCACGATGCCCGCCCGGTTCGCCGAGCGCGGCGACCCGCACGCCGGCCTCGACGACCGGCGGTTCTCCCTGGAACCGCTGCTGGAGCTGGCCGACCGGGAGGGGCTGGAGGCCCCACCGGAGCGCTGAGCGGGCAGACCGCTGCGCCCGTTCACTCCCACGGGCTGCGTTCGCCGTCGAACTCCTCGAAGACCAGCCAGGTGCGGGTGGAGAGCACGCCGGCGATGCTCTGCACCCGGCCCAGCACCACGTCGCGCAGGGTGGCGTTGTCCGGCGCCCGGACCAGGGCCAGCACGTCGTGGTCGCCGCCGAGCAGGGCGGCGTGCTCGATGTAGCGGACCCGGGCCAGCTCCGCCGACACCTCCCGCCAGGTGTTCTGTTCGATCTTCAACGCGATGTACGCCGAGGTGCCCAGCCCCGCCGCCTCGGGCGCGACCTGGGCCCGGAAGGCGGTGATCACCCCGTCGCGCAGCAGCCGCTCGACCCGGGCGTACGCGTTGGTGCGGGAGATGTGGATGCGCTCGGCGAGCGTACGCACCGACGTGCGGCCGTCGCGGACCAGCTCGTCGAGGATCCGCCGGTCGACGTCGTCCAACGGTCGCGCCGAACGTCCCGTTCCGGCCACCGGCTCCGCTGCGCCCCCGGACTCCTGGCTCATCTCGTCGCCTGTCCCATGCCATCCGTCCCGCGTTTGTCCTGGATCTTGAGTCAATCATCCGACAGCAGGAGCATAGGCCCACCACACGTCCAGGAGGTCCCGCCGTGACGACCACACCCGAGGCGGTCCGCAGGGCATCCCCGCGCAGCCGTCGGAAGGCCACCCCGCCCGACCCGGCCAAGCCGCTGCTCCCGGCCACCGAGCCCGTCCGCCTGCTCGACCCCACCGGCACGCCACTGCGCGCCCCCGCCGACTACCCCGAGCCGCCCGTCGAGGCGCTCGTCGAGATGCACCGGCGGATGGTCGTCGGCCGCCGCTTCGACGTCCAGGCCACCGCCCTGACCAAGCAGGGCCGGCTGGCCGTCTACCCGTCCTCGCGCGGGCAGGAGGCCTGCCAGGTCGGCGCCGTCCTCGCCCTGCGCGACACGGACTGGGTCTTCCCGACCTACCGCGAGTCGATGGCCCTGGTCTCCCGCGGCATCGATCCGGTCGAGGTGCTGACCCTGCTGCGCGGGGACTGGCACTGCGGCTACGACCCCGCCGAGCGGCACACCGCCCCGCAGTGCACCCCGCTGGCGACCCAGTGCGTGCACGCCGCCGGGCTGGCCTACGGCGAGGCGTACCAGGGGCGCGACACCGTCGCGCTGGCGTTCATCGGTGACGGGGCGACCAGCGAGGGCGACTTCCACGAGGGCGTCAACTTCGCCGCCGTGTTCAAGGCCCCGGTCGTCTACTTCGTGCAGAACAACCGGTACGCCATCAGCGTCCCGCTGTCGCGGCAGACCGCCGCGCCGTCGCTGGCGTACAAGGGCGTGGGCTACGGCGTGCCCAGCGAACAGGTCGACGGCAACGACCCGGTGGCCGTGCTCGCGGTGCTCACCCGCGCGGTGGAGCACGCCCGTTCCGGCAAGGGCCCGTTCCTGGTCGAGGCGCACACCTACCGGATGGAGGCGCACACCAACGCCGACGACGCGAGCCGCTACCGCGACGGCGCCGAGGTCGAGGCGTGGCGGGACCGGGACCCGGTGGCCCGGCTGGAGACGTACCTGCGGGCCCGGGGCGCGCTCGACGACGCCGCCGTCGCCGCGGTCGCCGAGGAGGCCGAGGCGTACGCCGCCGACCTGCGCACCCGCATGAACGCGCAGCCGACGGTCGACCCGATGAGCCTCTTCGACCACGTCTACGCCGAGCCCACCCCGCAACTGGTCGAGCAGCGCGAGCAGGTCCGCGCCGAGCTGGCCGCCGCCCAGGACGAGGAGGGTGAGCGCTGATGGCCGCCCTGACCATGGCGAAGGCGCTCAACGCCGCGCTCGCCGACGCGATGCTCGACGACGACCGGGTGGTCGTCTTCGGCGAGGACGTCGGCGCGCTCGGCGGCGTCTTCCGGATCACCGACGGCCTCCAGGCCCGCTTCGGCGACAAGCGCTGCTTCGACACGCCGCTCGCCGAGGCCGGCATCGTCGGCTTCGCCGTCGGCATGGCCATGTCCGGGCTGCGCCCGGTGGTCGAGATGCAGTTCGACGCGTTCGCGTACCCGGCGTTCGAGCAGATCGCCTCGCACGTGGCGAAGCTGCGCAACCGCACCCGGGGCGCGCTCAGCGTGCCCATCGTCATCCGGGTGCCGTACGCCGGCGGCATCGGCGGCGTCGAGCACCACTGCGACTCCAGCGAGGCGTACTACGCGCACACCCCCGGCCTGAAGGTCGTCACCCCGGCGACGGTCGAGGACGCGTACTCGCTGCTGCGCCAGGCGATCGACGATCCCGACCCGGTCGTGTTCATGGAGCCGAAGAAGCTCTACTTCTCCAGCGCCGAGGCGGAACTGCCGGCCAGCGCCGCGCCGATCGGCCGGGCGGTCGTGCGTCGCCCCGGCCGCGACGCCACCCTCGTCGCGTACGGGCCGGCGGTGCCGGTCGCGCTGGAGGCCGCCGAGGCCGCCCGTGAGGAGGGCTGGGACCTGGAGGTCGTGGACGTGCGCAGCATCGTGCCCTTCGACGACGAGACCGTCACCGCCTCGGTCCGGCGTACCGGCCGGTGCGTGGTGATCCAGGAGGCCCAGGGCTTCGCCGGGGTGGGCGCCGAGATCGCCGCCCGGGTGCAGGAGCGCTGCTTCCACGCCCTGCACGCCCCGGTGCTGCGGGTGTCCGGGCTGGACATTCCGTACCCGGCGCCGATGCTGGAGCACACCCACCTGCCGTCGGTGGACCGGATCCTCGACACGGTGGCCCGGCTCCAGTGGGACGACCAGCCCGACGGGCGCTGGCTGAGCCGGGAGAGCGCGGCGTGACCACCGTGGACGGGGCGCAGGTCTTCCTCCTGCCCGACCTGGGCGAGGGGCTGAGCGAGGCCGAGATCGTCGAGTGGCGGGTCGCCGTGGGCGACGTGGTCACGGTGGACCAGAGCGTCGTGGAGGTGGAGACCGCCAAGGCCGTCGTCGACGTGCCCTGCCCGTACGCCGGGCGGGTCGTGGCGCTGCACGGCGCGGCGGGCGAGACCCGCCCGGTCGGCCAGCCGCTGATCACCATCGCGCCCCTCGACGGCGACGGCGGGGCCGGCGACGAGCCCGCCGCGCACGTCACCTACCGCGAGGAGGAGCGGGCCGGCTCCGGCAACGTCCTCATCGGCTACGGCACCGGCCACGGTGGCGCGGGGCGGCGGCGTCGGCGGCCCCGTCTCGTGGCCGCACCCGATCCCACCCCGGCGGCTCCCACCCACGCCGCACCGGCGGCGGCTCCCGCCCCGGCGGCGGCTGCGGCCGGCGCGGCCGACCACCCGCAGGGCGCGGCAGCGCCCCTGGTCATCTCGCCGATCGTGCGCCGGCTGGCCCGCGAGCACGGGCTCGACCTGGCGGCCCTGCGCGGCACCGGCCCCGGCGGCGTGGTGCGCCGGGCGGACGTGGAGGCCGCCGTCGCCGAGGCGGCGACGCCGGCCGCCCGGCTCGCCGCGGTGCCCGACGAGCCCGTCGCGTCGGCGGTCTCCGGCGCCGAGGACCTGGTCGTCCCGCTGACCGGCATCCGCAAGGTGATCGCCGACAAGCTCTCCCGCAGCCGGCGGGAGATCCCCGAGGTGACCATCTGGGTGGACGTGGACGCCACCGGGCTGCTGGAGACCCGGGCGGCGATCAACGCGGCGACCCCGGACGCGCCGGTGAGCATCCTGGCCCTGCTGGCCCGGATCTGCCTGTCCGGGCTGCGCCGGTACCCGCAGCTCAACGCCCGGGTCGACACCGAGGGCCAGCGGATCGTCCAGTCCGCCGGGGTGCACCTGGGCATCGCCGCCCAGACCGACCGGGGGCTGGTCGTGCCGGTGCTGCGGGACGCGCAGCGGCTGACCACCGCCGAGCTGGCCGCCGAGCTGACCGCGACCACCACGGCCGCCCGGGCCGGTACGCTGCCCCCGGCCCGGCTGACCGGCGGCACGTTCACGCTCAACAACTACGGCGTCTTCGGCGTCGACGGCTCCACCCCGATCATCAACCATCCGGAGGCGGCACTGCTCGGGGTGGGACGGATCGTGGACAAGCCCTGGGTGGTGGACGGGCAGCTCGCCGTACGGAAGGTGACGCAGCTCAGCCTGACCTTCGACCACCGGGTCTGCGACGGCGGGGTGGCCGGCGGCTTTCTGCGGCACGTCGCCGACTGCGTCGAGCGGCCGGCGGTGCTGATCGCCAACGTCTGATCCCGGTCGCGACGGCCCCGGCTCCGCCTCCCGGCGGCGCCGGGGCCGTCGCCGTCGCGGCAGGCGTTTCCCGGCAGACGGGCCGGGAATGCGGGCCGGGCAGTCTCGCCGAGGGGAGGACGAGGTGGCCTATCCGGACATGCCCTCCGCCGGCGGCGTGCGCCGTCACGCGGTGGCCGGCGCCCCGCTGCTCTGCGACGCCCGGGAGCACGGCCTGGTCGGCGACGGGACGGCCAACGACCAGCCGGCGCTCGCCGCGATGGTGGACCGGCTCGGCGACGCGTACGCCGCCGACGGCCGGGCCCGGATCATCTACTGCCCGCCCGGGGTCTACTCGATGCGGGACTCGGGCACCGTGTGGCGTACCGGGGTGTCGCTCGTCGGCGCCGGCCCGGGGGCGACCCGCTTCGTGCTCAGCAACGCCGGCAACCGGGCCGATCCGGCGCCGCTGGCCTTCTACACCGCGATCGAGCACGGTGCCGACCGGAACCGGCACCTGGCCGACTGCACGTTCGCCGACTTCGAGATCGACGGCTCGGGGGTGGCGTCGGCGGACTACAACCCGCTGGCCAAGGGACTCGGTCTCCAGTACGTCGTGCGGGGCACCTTCCGCAACCTGTACATCCACCACACCGCCGCCACCGGCCTGGGCTGCGACTTCCTTCAGGACTGCCTGATCGAGGGGGTGCTGGTCACCGGGTGCGGGCGGCTGGACAACGGCACCGAGATGGGCGGCGCGGGCATCGGCATCGGCATCGGCGGCTGGGGCAGCGTCGAGCGCTTCAACATCGTCAACTGCAGCGCGGTGGCCAACGCCACCAACGGCATCTTCCTGGAGTTGCAGGAGGCGGACCACCTGCGCCCACGGGGAGTGCGGATCATCGGCTGCCACGCCCAGGGCAACCGCTTCGGCATCTCCGACTGGGGTGCCAACGGCCTGATCGTCTCCTCCTGCACCATGACGGGGAACCTGGAGGCGGGCTTCCACGTCTCGGCGAAGGGCACCACGCACACCGCCGGGCGGGGCGGCATCCTCACCGACTGCGTCATCGACGGCAACCTGCGCGACGGGGTGAGCATCGGCAACACCCCCGGTCCGTACACGATCCGCGGCAACCGGATCAGCGGCAACGGCCGGTACGGCTACCACCAGCGCAACCTCGGCGGGTCCGAGGAGCACGTCGCCGAGGAGATCGTCATCGAGAGCAACGACTTCTACGGCAACAGCGCCGACGCCATCCGCATCGACCGTCCGGTCCGCGACGTCTTCCTGGTCGCCAACCGGATCCGCAACAACGGGCGGCAGTGGGCGCCCGCGACGAGCGCACACGGCGACTCGGTGCGCTACACCGGGAAATCCGTGGTGGACCGGCGGGCGACCTGGCCGAACGACGGCCACCGGGGCAAGGTGGTGCGGGTCGGCGAGCGCATCGCCGTGGTGGCGGCCAACGACGACACCGAGCTCACCCTCGCGCCGATCCGGCCGGACTCCCCGAGCGCATGGAGCGGGGGTACTCCGGCACCGGGCACCCCGTACGAGCTGCCCGCCGGGCCGCCGGTGCGGGCCGGCATCGCGATCAACGCGGCCGTCGAGTCGGCCACCATCCGGGGGAACCGGATCTGGGACAACCGCGAGCCGAGCACCCAGAACCACGGACTGTGGGTCACCGAGCAGGGCAGCTGCGTGGACTGCCGGGTCGAGGACAACGACTTCGCCGGCAACGCGGACTCCGCCGTCCGACTGGACACCCCACCGGTCGGCGGCCGGTGGGAACGCAACCACGGCTGACGACGACCGGCCGGGGCGGCCGGCCCGTCGGCGGCGGCGCGCCCGGTCGCGTCCTGCCGCACGGCGTCGCCCCGCCGCCGGATCGCGGGTGCGGGACGGCTGTGCGCTGACACCGACGACGCCGTGGCCCAACCCGGACGCGGCGGGATTCCGGGGGCCGCCGGTGGGCGTGCCGGACGATTCCGGACGGACCCGGAAACCGGCGCGTGCGGCCCCTTTCCGTGCAGTGCGGGAAATGCTTCCCATAATTGCTTTCTGCAATTCCGTGGAAATTGCGCGTCCACCCGGCGCAGCGTGGAGAGAATGTGGCTGAGGACACCAGACAACGGGGGGACGCATCATGGAGTTGAGGCGGCGACTGACGGTGCTGGCCGTGACCATCGCGGCCACGCCGTTGGCCCTCGGCGGGTGCACCGCCGACCGCAAGCCGGGTGCCCGGCCGGCCGAGGGGCAGGCGGCGGCGCCGGAGTTGACCGTGACGCCCACCGACCGCGCCCGCGAGGTGCCGATCACCGCCGAGGTGGGGACCGCGGTCAGGAACGGGAAGGTCACCGCCGTGCGGATCACCGACGACAAGGGTGCGCAGGTCGCGGCGGAGCCCCGGGAGGACGGCTCGGGCTGGGTGCCGAAGGCGCCCCTGAAGCCGCGGCGCACCTACACGGCGGAGGTGACCGCCACGGGCGACTCGGGCACGACGACGACCCGGAAGACCACCTTCACCACGATGCCGAAATCGACGAAGCCGGAAATCACCAGCACGTTGTACTTCGCCGGTGATCGGACGTACGGCACCGCGATGCCGGTGACCGTGGCGTTTGACCCACCCATTCCGAAAGAGGCCAGGGACGACGTGCAGCGCCGATTGTTCGTGAAGACGGATCCGCCGCAGCCGGGTGCCTGGTCGTGGGTGTCCGACGGCAGTCAGGCCTATTACCGGGCTCCCGATTTCTGGCGCCCGGGGACCAGCATCAGCGTCCGGGCCGGGCTGGAGGGCCTGCCGATCGGCAAGGACCGGGTCGGCGACTCCGACCGCACGGCCACGTCGAAGATCGGCCGGCAGGTGGCCCTGGAGATCGACAACGCGACAAAGCAGATGTCCGTGCTGCGCGACGGGAAGGTGGTCCGCAAGCTCCCGGTCAGCATGGGCAAGCCGAGCACGCCGACCTCCAGCGGCAAGATGGTGATCATGGAGAAGTACGAGTTCACGACGTTCGACACCCGGGGCTCGGCCGACCCCTACGTGGTCGACGTCGAGGACGCCCAACGGCTCACCTGGGGCGGCGAGTTCATCCACGCGGCGCCGTGGTCGGTGGGGGACCAGGGCAACACCAACGTCTCGCACGGCTGCACCAACGTCTCCAACGAGGCCGCGGACTGGCTGATGGGCGTCACGCAGGTCGGCGACCTGGTCACCATCAAGGGCACCGAGGTCGAGCTGACCGAGGGCAACGGCTGGACGGCCTGGAACGTCAGCTGGGACGAGTTCGTCAAGGGCAGCGCGCTGCCCGTGCCGGCCGGGCTGCGGCCGTCCCCGTCGGCCGTGCCGCACCCCGGTGCGGTGGCCGGAGGCTCGCCGGCGCCGGCGCCGTCCGTCCGCGGCGGCTGATCCGACCGTACGCACACCCGGGGGACCGGTCCGCCGCCACGCGGGCCGGTCCCCGGCGTGGCGGTCGCACCGGCGTCTCCCGCCGACCCCGCCACGCGGGCCGGTCCCCGGCGTGGCGGTCGCACCGGGGCGTTCCCGCCGACCCGTCCGGCGTCGGGGCTCAGCCCAGCGGCACCCGGGCCACCCCGGGGCCCGTGAGGCTGCCCAGCCACAGGTGGTCGCCGTGCTGGCGCACGCCGGTGACCATGTCGTAGGTCCCGCGCGGGCCGTGCAGGGTCCGCAGCACCCGCCCCTCGCCGTCGACGAGGGCCACCAGGCCGTAGCGCAGCGGCTTCGGCTGCACCGCCGCCGGCAGCACCGCCACCAGCTGCCGCAGCCGGGGGTGGGGCAGCAGCCGCTCGACCACCGGCACGCGGGGGCTGGGCAACGCGATCCAGTACGTCCCGTCGCCCACCGGGGTCAGGTTGTCCGGGTACGCCGGCAGGTCGGCCAGCACGGTGACCGCGCCGTCGGCCAGCGCGACCCGCACCAGTCGATGGGCGGCGGTCTCGACCAGCATCAGCGCCGACTCGTCCGGGGTGAGCGCGAGCCCGTTGGGAAAGTAGAACCCGGCGCGGACGACGTCGGTGCGCCCGCTGCGCGGGTCGTACGCCAGCACCCGCCCGTTGGGCCGGTGTTCCAGCAGGTCCCGCTTCCAGTGCGAGAGCGGGAAGCGGTCGGACGAGTCGGTGAAGTAGACCGTGCCGTCGCGGGCGACGGTGGCGTTGTCGGCCAGGTTCGCTCTCGCCCCGAGGCCGCCCAGCTCGCGCACCGCACCGTCGCCGGTCACCCGCAGCAGCCCCCGGTACGCGTCGCAGACCACGAGGCTGCCGTCGAGCGGGTCGACCTCCACGCCCAGCGGCCGGCCCCCGGTGTCGGCGAGCAACCGGGGTCGGGTGCCGGGAGGCGCGTCGACCGGCCACCACCAGAGCCGGCCGTCCTCCGTCCCGCTGACCACCCGGCCGGACGGGTCGACGACCACGTCCTCCGGGCCGGAGACCCCGTCGGGCAGCGGCAGCAGCTCCACCGAGTCGAGCCGCCGGTCGGCGGGCGTCCACGGCCCGTCGAGCGGCGGCGGGACCGTGGCGGGCTCGCGGACGGGGCGGATCAGCCGGGGCGCGCGGCGGGGAGCAACCATCGGCTCATTCTCGCCCGCCGATGTGCAGCCCGCAGGCCCTCGTCGCGTCATCCCTGAGGGGGATCCGGGAGTCTCGGGGTATGACCCTGGGCGTACCCGGATCCGGTCCCTCAGCAGGGCGGAATTGTCGGTGGCGGGGGATAGGTTCGTCGCATGGGACAGCGCGACGACCGGCTCCACGTGAACATCACCGTGGCCGACCACGAGGTGGAGGTGCGGGCGACCGGCGAGGTCGACATCGCCACGGTCGCCGCGTTCCGCTCCGCGCTCTGGGCCGCCCCGGCCCGGCCCGTTCTCCGGCTGGATCTCTCCGGCGTCCGCCTGCTCTCCGCGGCCGGGGTGCGGGCGCTGGTCGCGGCGCACCTGCGCGTGCGCGCCCAGGGCGGTGAGCTGGTGCTGGTCCGCCCCGACCCGGTGGTCGAGCGGGTGCTGCGGGCCACCGGCCTGCACCGGGTCATCCCGGTCGTGGACCCGTGCGCCGACCGGGAGCTGGTGCCCTGCTGACCTCCGGCGCCCGAGGCCCAGGGGGCACGGTGGCGTGCAGCGCCTCGACCGGGAGCCCGCCCAGCCAGTCCACCGGCCGGTGCGGGCCGGTACCGACGGGGTCGTCCACCGTCCGCACCGGCCCGCAACAGGGGTTCGCCGTCCACTCGAGCGGTGCACCGTCCGTTCGGAGGGATCATCCCCCGCCCGGCGGTGCCCGACCGCTCGGTGGGTCATCCTCCGCTCAGCGGACGCCGAGCAGGTCGACGACGAAGACCAGGGTCTCGCCCGGCTTGATGGCGCCGGCGGCACCCCGGTCGCCGTAACCCAGGTGCGGCGGGATGGTCAGGCGGCGCCGGCCGCCGACCCGCATGCCCACGACGCCCCGGTCCCAGCCGGAGATGACGTGACCAGCGCCGAGCTGGAACTCGAACGCCTCACCCCGGTTCCACGAGGAGTCGAACTCGCGACCGTTGGAGTGCGCGACCCCCACGTAGTGGACGCTGGCCAGCTGCCCCGGCTGGGCCTCCGGCCCTTCGCCGACGGTGATGTCCTCGATGACGAGGTCGGCGGGCGGCGCGCCCTCGATCGGACCCACCTCGGGCTTGCCTGAGCGAGCGCCTGCTGCCTGGTTCATTCGGGAGTCTCCTACCGTTTCGGTCCTGATGTCCGTCACCCGAGATCCTGCCCGATGGCATCCGAACGATGCATGGCGGTCCCGGCGCACGCGTCGCGACCGGCCCTCGGGGCGACGGCGTGACGCGGTGGGCACGCCGAAGCGGGCGTCACCGGTGGTGACGCCCGCCGAGGGGGGAGGTGCCGCGCCGGGTCACCGCAGCCAGGGGAACCGCCGCACGATCGGGAGCTTCGCCCACGTCGCGCCCAGGCCGAGGGTCGCGCCGGCGTTGACCAGTGCGAGACCGACCAGCAGCGCCGCGTTGATCAGGTGCTCGTCCATGAAGGGATTGTTCTCGGGAGGCAGGACGACCGTCCACATCATCACGTAGAGCACCGCTCCCGCGACGGCGGCGATCCGCATCCCGATGCCGAGCAGCAGCGCGACGCCGATCGCGGCCAGGCCGGCCATGAAGAGCACGTCCGCCCAGGCGGCCCCGGCGATGCCCTGGTAGAAGTCCGCGAACGGGCCGGCCGCGCCGAAGGTCAGGAAGCCCTTGGTGGGGCTGCCGCCGTCGATCCAGGCGTTCTTCGCCTCGGTGGCGAACCCCAGACCGAAGACCTTGTCCAGGAACGCCCAGAGGAAGGTCCACCCGAGGGCGATCCGGATGCCGGCGAAGACGTACCGGGCGGCCCGTTCCCTGGGGGTCTCGCCGACGTGCCGGGTCTCCGCCACCGCAGCGTCGGTCCCGACGGTGGTGCGCTCGATCGTCGCGGCCATTGTCTCCACGTCCCTTCGTGTGCCTGGCACCGCGCTTTCCGGTGGCATCTCCATTGGACGCCCGCCGGCGCCGGGCGGGCAGGGCCGACCGGGCCCCACCGGACCGGGACCTTTGACCCCTCCCGGACCGGTCCGTACGGCCGTGCCGGTCCGGTCCGGCGGCCCTGACCCGGCGGCGCGTCGCGGTCGTAGCGTCGCGGTGGGGAACGACAGGGAGGTCGTGATGAGGACGTGGCAGGTGGGCGACGTGATGACCCGGGAGGTCACGACGGTGGGGGAGGAGACCCCCTACCGGGAGATCGTCGACGCGTTGGTCCGGCGGGGCATCAGCGGGGTGCCCGTGGTGGACGGCTTCCGTCGGGTCCTCGGCGTGGTCTCCGAGTCGGACCTGCTGCACAAGGTCGAGCGGGCCGGCCACCCCGACGAGCGGCGGGTCTTCGAGGGGCGACGACGCCGCACCGCCCGGGAGAAGGCCGAGGCGCTGCTGGCGCGTGACCTGATGACCGCCCCGGCGGTGGCGACCTGGCCGGAGGCGACGATCTCCGCCGCCGCCCGGCAGATGGACCGGGAGTCGGTCAAGCGGCTGCCGGTGCTCGACGACCTGGGCCGCCTCGTCGGCATCGTCACGCGCGGTGACCTGCTGCGGGTGCACCTGCGCACCGACGCGGAGATCCGCGAGGACGTGGTGCAGGAGGTGCTGCGCCGGGTGCTCGCGGTGCGGGACGGGCTGGTCACCGTCCGGGTGCGCGGGGGCGAGGTGACGCTCGACGGCCGGTTGGACCGGCGCAGCGCCGTCGAGCTGGCGGGCCGGCTCGCGGGGCAGGTCAGCGGCGTGGTCCGGGTGACCAGCACCCTCGCCTACGACGTCGACGACACCGCGCTCGCCGATCTGGACCCGGCGCGGATCGCCCCGGTGGCCTGACGTCCCGGCCCGCCTGACATCCGTGCGGGCCGGGCGCGCCTGAAGCCCGGACGGGCCTGAAGCCCGGAAGGGCCTGAAGCCTGGAAGGGCCGGGCCGGTCGGCGGCGCGAACTGTCCGGCCCGCCGGGGCGTCGAACCGTCCCGTCGACGGCATCGACTTGCCCGGACCGCCGCCGGCCGGTGGGCGGCTCGCCTAGGCTCGGGATCGGGACGCGCTCCGGGCCCGCCGCCGGGCCGCCGAGGACGCACCCGCGCCGCAGGCCGCCGAGGACGCACCCGCGCCGCAGGCCGCCGAGGGCGCACCCGCGCCGCAGGCCGCTGGGGGCGTGTCCGCGCCGCAGGCCGTCGGGGACCGCGCGAGCCGGCCCGGGCCGCGCGTCGGGAGCGGAGCCGCCGTCGGGGATGCGGAGGACGCCGGGTGGACGAGGCGACGTTCGCGGCACCCCTGTGGGCCTGGGCGGCGGTGGGCGCGGTCATCGCCGTCATGCTCGCCGTGGACCTGCTCTCCCACCGCGACAACCACGTCATCGAGCTGCGCGAGGCGCTGCTGTGGAGCGGCGTCTGGATCACCGCGGGGCTCACCTTCGGCCTGGTCGTCTGGCTGTGGCGGGGCAGCGAGCCGGCCGTGGCGTACTTCTCCGGCTACCTGCTGGAGAAGGCGCTCTCCGTCGACAACGTCTTCGTCTTCGCGCTGCTGTTCGGGTACTTCCGGGTGCCGGCCGCGTACCAGCACAAGGTGCTCTTCTGGGGGGTCGTCGGTGCGCTCGCGTTCCGGCTGGCCTTCATCTTCGTCGGCGCCGGGCTGCTGGAGCGGCTTACCTGGGCCGGCATCGTCCTCGGCGCCTTCCTCATCTGGACGGGGTGGCGGCTCGCGGTACGCGGCGAGCCGGACGTCGACCCCGACCGCAACGTCGTGGTGCGGGCGTTCCGGCGGCTGGTGCCCACGGAGCCGGGCTACCACGGCGGCCGGTTCACCGTCCGGGTCGACGGCCGGCGCAGGGCCACCCTGCTGCTGGTGGCGTTGGTCGCGATCGAGGCCACCGACGTGGTCTTCGCGATCGACTCGGTGGCGGCGATCCTGGCCATCACCACCGACACGTTCCTCGTCTGGACGGCGACCGCGTTCGCCGTGCTCGGCCTGCGCAGCCTCTACTTCTGCCTGGCGGGGCTGCTGCGGCACTTCGGCTACCTGCGGTACGGGCTGGCCTTCCTGCTGGCCTTCGCCGGGGCGAAGCTGATCCTGGCCGAGACGCCGGTCGGGAAGCTGCCGGTCTGGTCGACCCTCGCGGTGGTGGTGCTGACGCTGTCGGTCGCGATCGGGTGGAGCATGGTCGACGCCCGTCGGGAACGGCGCCGGCGCGCGGGCGGGTGACCCGGAGCGGTGGGGCCGCGACGGTCAGGCCGGGTGCACGACCGGGTCGGCGAGCTGGGCGGAGAGCACGGCGGGCGCTTCGGCGAGCGACGGGCCGTACCAGGTCAGGTGCCTGCCGGAGAGCAGGGCGCAGGGGATGCCGGGGAACGCCTCCGGCCCGTCGTCGGCGGTGAAGCGGTACGGCTCGTCTGGCAGCACCACCAGCTCCGGCGCGCGGGCGCGCAGCGCGTCGAGGCTCGGCCGGGGATAGCGCTCGACGTCGTCGGCGTACGCGTTGGTGACGCCGAGCCGGCGCAGCACGTCACCGGCGAAGGTGTCGGCGCCCAGCACCACCCACGGTCGCCGCCAGACCGGCACCACCGCCCGGCGGGACGGCCGGGCGGCGGGCAGCCCGGCCCATGCCCTGCGGGCCCCGGCGAGCCACTCGGGTTCGGCCGGGGCGCCCAGGTCGCGGAGCAGGTCCGCCAGCTCGGTCAGCGCCTCGTCGACGGTACGCGGATAGGTCACCCGCACCGGCACGCCGGCGGCGGTCAGCGCGTCGGCGTCCTCCCGGCGGTTCTCCTCGACGTTGAGCAGGACCAGGTCGGGGCGCAGCGCGCGCACCCGGTCCAGGTCCGGGTACTTGCTCCCGCCGACCCGCGCCACGTCCAGCCCGGCCGGGTGGGTGCACCAGTCGGTGGCGCCGACCAGCAGACCCGGCAGGGTCAGGGCGACGGCCTCGGTCAGCGACGGCACCAGCGAAACGACCCGCACCCCGCGTACCTCCCCGGTCCGTGCGCCGACCACCGGCGTACCGGTCGATCATGCCCCGACCCGGGGCGGGGGTGGCGGCCCGGGCGTGCCTTGCGGCGTCTCTACAACGTTGTAATACTCGCCTGGTCCCGTCAGGAGGTTCGATGAGGTCCCACTCCACCGCGCCCGCGCCGCGCACCGACCAGCCCGTCGCCCCCGTCGAGGACGAGGAGGTTCCCCTGGCGGCGCTCGGCGACCTCTACCGGGACGGCATCACCGCCTGCCGGGGCGCCTTCGCCGTGGACTGGGTGGACCGGGTCGGCGAGGACGTCGAGGCCGCCTTCCGGGAGGCCCGCTCCCGCCCCGACGGCGCGGTCGGCCGCGGCCCGCAGCGGTGGTACGTGGAGATCCACCCCGAGCAGCTGCGCGGCTTCGTCGACCTGGTGACCCACCCGTGGGTGGTCTCGGTGTGCCGGGCCGTGCTCGGGCCCGACTACCAGATCGTCGAGCTCGGCTTCGACATCCCGTTTCCCGGCGCGGCCATGCAGCCGTGGCACCGGGACTTCCCGATGCCGGAGGACACCCGCCGGCAGCGGCGGCTGACCTCGTTGGCCTTCAACCTGACCACAGTGGACACCGTGGCGGAGATGGGTCCGTTCGAGATCGCCCCGGGCACCCAGTGGGACGACGGACGCGACTTCGACCACCAGATGTTCCCGCCCAGGGAGCGCCACCCCCGCTACGCGCAACGGGCCGTCCGCAAGTATCCGCGGCGCGGCGACATCTCCGCCCGGTCCGCGCTGACCGTCCACCGCGGCACGCCGAACGTCTCCACCCTGTCCCGCCCGGTGCTGGTGCTCGGCGTCGACGCGCCGGGAGCGGGCAACGCCGCGCACCACGACATGGCGGTCACCCGGGGGTACTGGGCGGGCCTGCCCGAGCAGGTGCGCGCCCACCTGCCCTGCCCGGTGGTCGACGCCCTGACGCCGATCCGGCAGAAACACACCATCGAGGGCCTGGTGATGGGCGCGGAGTGACAGTCGGCTCGCGCCGGGCCTAGCCGGCGTCGCGGCGCAGCCACCGCTGCCGGGTCAGCGCGTACTCCACCTCGCCGTGCTCCGCGCCGTCGATCAGCTCCGGCCAGTCCCCGACGTACGTCCGCACGAGCCGTAGCCCGGACTTCTCCATCACCCGACGCGACGCGGCGTTGACGGACATCGTGTTCGCCGTGACCCGCTGCACGCCGAGCGCGGTGAAGCCCTCGTCGATCAGCGCCCGGCAGCCCTCGGTGGCGAGGCCGACGCCCCAGGCGGACCGGCGCAACCGGTAGCCCAGCTCCACCTCGCGGGCGTCGCCGTCGCGGGTCGGGCGGAACTCGAACCAGCCCAGGAAGTCGCCCGAGCCCCGGCTCAGCGCCGCCCACCACCCGAGTCCCGGCGGGCGCCGGTAGTGGGCGAGGATCCGGGGCAGGACCCGCTCCCGGACCGCCTCCGGCGGGGTGGGGCGCCCGCCGGTGAGGTACCGCATCACCTCGGGGTCGCCGTCCAGCTCGACTAGCAGGTCGGCGTCGTCGGCGGTGAACTCGCGCAGCACCAGCCGCTCGGTGCCCAGGAAGACGCTCACCCGCCCATCCCACCGGCGCGGGCGGGCGATCTCAAGCGAATTGCGGGCCGACGGCCCGAGGGGCACCACCGGCGCGCCGGTCATGATCGACCGCCTAGACTCGCCCCGGCCGACGCGTCGGCCTCGGTCGGCGGGACGGACGGATCAGGCGGATGACGAGCACCGGTGGTGGGGGCGGCTCCTGGTTGCGCGCGGTCGCCGGGGACGGTGGGCGCGGCCCCCTGCTCGCCCGGGGCGGCCAGCTCGTGCACGGTCCCCGCCGGCTCGGCGAACTGGTGCAGGGGCGTCCGCCGGGCGTCACCGGCAGCCAGTGGAGCACGGCCAGCCGGGAGGGCTACGACCTCGTCGTCTGCGCCGCCGACACGGGCCGGCCGGTCTTCGCCGTCGAGGTCGGCCCCGTCGCGGCCCCCGGCTCCGCCGCGCAGCGGGCCGAGCGGCTGAAGAACGCGGTCGCCGAGGCGGTCGGCCTGGCGGTGCTGCGAATCGGGTCCCCGACGCTGCGGGCCGAGGAGCACGGGCGCCGGATCGTGGCGTACGTGATCGACGCGCGCGCGTACGCGGCCCTCGGTGCGGGGGAGCCCGACGACACGGGGGTGCCCCCGATCGGCTTCCGCGACATCCTCGGTCGGCTGCCCGACGGGCGGACCGGGCACGTCAACGACCTCGGCGCCCTGGCCCGGGCCGCCGCCGTCGAGGCGTACGTGTCGCGGCGGCTGGCCGACCCGATCGTGCGGGGGCTGCACGTGCGCTGGACGGGCGGGCCCGCCGAAGGATGGAGCTGGGTACGGGTGCGCCCCGACGCCTGCCTGGTGGAGCGGGTGACGGTGCACCCGCAGCGCGTCTCCGCCGGGGTGGATCCGGGGCGGCTGGCCGAGGACCTGGCGGCGGTGGCCGTCGGGGAGCGGCTGCGCGCGCTGGACGCCGCCGAGGCGGTCCTGACGCCCTGGGACGAGTTGCTCGCCGAGATCCGGGGGCTGGAGTCCCGGCACGACGAGATGACGGGCGGCTTCGCGTTCGCCCACCTCTGCGCGGACTGACCCGCCCTTCTCCAATGCGCCACCGGTCGCCGACCCGGCGCACGTCACCGCTCACCGGCCCGGCACACGTCACCGGTCGACGCCCGGGCCCCGTCCGGATTCCCTGAATCGCGTTGAACCTTCGCGCCGGCCGTCCCGTACTCCTGCGGGAACGGACAGGATCCCCCGACCGCGCCGCGCGGCGCGGAAGACGGTGCGGAAAGGGCATCGTCGGTCATCGACGTGCCGCCGGTTCGCCCGACGGTCCCCGTCGGGTGCGCCCCTCAATTCCGTCGGTCCGCCGAGGTCTCAGATCAACTACCGGATCGCGAAGGAGAGCAATTCGATGCGCAGGTCCACACGGGCGCGCCGGTCATCCGGTAGCGCGCGGAGCAAGCGACTGCTGGCCGTCGTCGGCACGCTCGCGGTCTTCGGCGGGATCGTCGCCGTGACCCAGATCTCGTCGGCCGAGGACCGGCGGCCGACCAGCACCCGACCGGCCTCCGCCGCCTGCGTGGAGCCCAGCCCGGGCGCGACCGCGCCGAGCGGGCGGGGCACCAGCCGGACCTGGCAGGACGGCCGGTGGGTGCGCAACCACTGGGGGGACGGGCAGCAGTCGGTCGCCGAGTGCGAGCAGACGCGGGGCGGCGGCGCCGACAACGGCGGCTCGGCCGTGGCCTGCCCGGACGTGTCCAGCCGGCTGCCGCGGGTGCCCGACCGCGCCCGCGCCGAGGTCGACCGGAACCTGAACCTGCTGCAGACCCAGATCGCCGAGGCGGACCGGCGGCTGGCCGCCGAGGGCCGGCGGGGCGAGGAGTTCGTCCGCACCTCGATCCTCCAGCCGCTGGCCGGCAAGCGCCGGGCGACGCTGGAGCGGATCACCATCGCGATCGACCGGGTGGGCCCCCGGCCGCAGGGCCTGGCCCGGCTCGCCGAGTGCCAGGTGGCGCCGACCGGCGGCAACAACGGCGGCGGCAACAACGGCGGTGGCAACAACGGTGGTGGCAACAACGGCGGCGGCAACAACGGTGGCGGCAATGGTGCGCCCGGTGCCGGGCTGGGAGTGATCGCGAACGACTGCGAGGACAGCCGGTTGCAGCCGCACGACGGTTTCCAGAACGGCAACCGCTGCGTCAGCACCGCGTTCGGCGAGGTGGGTCCCGCGGCCGACAATCCGTCGCTGCTGATCACCGAGTTCCCCGACCGGGTCGGGGCGAACCAGCCGTTCACCCTCCGGGTCTCCACCCGCAACCTCGTACGGGACCGCTTCCTGGCCGCTGGGCAGGGCGGGTACTACGTGGAGAGCTCGCTGCTCAACGAGCAGGGACTGGTGCGGGGCCACTTCCACACCGCCTGCCGGATGCTGGGCAGCCTCCGGCAGCCGCCGCAGCCGCAGGAGGTGCCGGCGTTCTTCGTCGCCACCGAGGACAGCCGTGGTGGCGCCGAGCCCGACGACGTGACCATCCAGATCCCCGGGCTGCCCGGATCCGGCACCGCCCAGTGCGCGGTCTGGGCCGGCGACGGCTCGCACCGGGTGCCGATGATGGAGCGGGCCAACCAGACGCCCGCCTTCGACGTGGTGCGCATCCAGGTCGGCTGACGACCGCCGCGGGGCCGTCCGGGCGCACCCTGGCGGCCCCGAGGCGGCGCGTTCACGCCAGCGCCGCGGCCTCGCGCGGGGCGGCGGGCGCCGCGGCGGCCCGCAGGGCGGTGATCCGCCGGGCCCGGGGCCGCACCGCCAGGAGGTTGCCGGCGGCCACCAGCAGGGCCAGCCCGAACAGCCCCAGCCAGAGGACGTCGGTGGAGAACCGGGCGGCGACCAGGCCGCCCAGCGTCGGCCCGGCGAAGCTGGCGAAGGCGTGACCGAGCGAGTAGACGCCCTGGTAGCGGCCGCGCTGGGCGGCCGGCGCCAGGTCGGCGGTCAGCGCCGAGTTCGACGGGGTCATCAGCATCTCGCCGAGCGTCCAGACGCCCACCGTCAGCGCGTAGAACCAGACGGCGTCGGCCAGCGCGGTCAGGGCGAAGCCGGCGCCGATCACCACGACGGCCACGGCGACGGTGCGGGACCGGTCGAAGCGGCCGATCAGGCGGGGCACGAAGAGCTGCCCCAGCACGATCATCAGGCCGTTGACCGCGATGACCGGTCCGAAGGCCGACGCCGGCAGCCCATCGGCCTGCAACGCCACCGGCAGCATCGCGCTGCTCTCGATGCAGAGCCAGGCCAACCCGGTGAGGGCCGTGAAGGTCAGGAAGACCCGGTCCCGCAGCACGGTGCCGAGCCCGCCGGAGTCGACGCGGGCGACCTGCGCGACGGTCACCGGGGCGGGGCGCGACTCGGGCACGGTCAGGCCGATCAGCGCGGCGGTGCCGAGCAGTACCGCCGCGTTGATCGCGAACAGCAGCAGCGGCTCGACCCGGACCAGCAGGCCGGCCACGGTCGCGGCGACGGCGAACCCGATGTTGATCGCCCAGTAGTTCAGCGTCAGCGCGCGCAGGCGGTCCCGTTCGCCCACCACGTCGATGACGGTCGCCGTGAAGGCCGGCCGGGCGACGCCCAGGCAGAGCCCGAGCAACAGGGTGAGGGCCGCGATCGCCACGGGGTGCCCGCTCAGGCCCAGCGCCAGCGCCGCCGCCGCGGCGGCCACGTTTCCGGTCAGCATGGCGGGCCGCCGCCCCCACCGGTCCGCGACGATCCCGCCGAGCACGCCACCGGCCGCGCTGCCGGCTCCGTGCAACCCGATCACGATCCCGGCGTACGCGGGACTGAGGCCGCGTACCGACACCAGGTAGACGCCGAGGTAGATGGCGACGAAGCTGCCCAGCCGGTTGATCAGCGTGGCCGACCATAGGTACCAGAAGACGCGGGGCAAGCCCCCGGCCGTCTGGCTCCACCATCGCGTCATCCGCCACCCCCGAGATCCGCGCCGGTAATGCTCGACAAAGCTGTCGCTCATTACACTCGGGAAGTGTGGCGGCCCGGCTGCGCGCCGGGGCGATCGTGGCGATGATCACGCTCGCCGGGCCGGTGAACGGGCCGTTGTCGGCCGATCCGAAGCGACCCGGCGACCCGGCGATGGTCGAAGTGCAATCGTGGCGGGCCGGGAATGGGCCCGCTGGCGGGCGCGGGTCGTGCGAATGGATCGCCGTGGGAAAAGACCGGCGGGGCCGCGCTGATTCCTCAGCGTGACCCCGCACCAGCCCGAGCGTGAGCCCGGCGCCGGTCAGCGGTTCTTGTACGCCTCCACGACCTCGACCGGGATGCGGCCGCGCTCGGAAATCTTGTAGCCGTTCTTGGTGGCCCATTCCCGGATGGCCCGGTTCTGCTCGCGGTCCATTCCCGAGCCGCCCGGCGTGCCTGCCCGCCGGGGCGCCCGCCCGGTGTCGGCGGTTCCGCGACCGATCCGCCGGCCAGCGTTGATGTAAGGGTCGAGGGCCTTGCGCAGCACGCCCGCGTTCTCGTCGGATACGTCGATGGTGTAGGCCACGCCGTCCAGACTGAACTCGACGGTCCGGTCGGCCTTTCCACCGTCGAGGTCGTCGGTCAGGACCGTGATTACTTTTCTCGCCATCGTCAATTACTCCCTGTGTGGGGCGGGGTGTGGTCAAAGTTTGACGTATCCCACGGCTAATCCGCAACAATGCGCGTCGTCCTCATTTCGGCGCGTCGCGTTATCGCGGGAAAACGGCTCGGCGCAAAGCCCGGGGTCAGTCGCCGAGCAGACCGGCGTGACCGGCGAGCGCCGCCGCCTCGGCGCGGGTGGAGACCCGCAACTTCCGCAGCAGCGCGGCGGTCATCCGCTTCACGGTGCGTTCCGAGACGTGCATCCGTTCGGCGATCTCGACGGTGCTGCGGCCCGCCGCTATGGCCTTGAGCATCGCCCGTTCCTCGTCGTCCAGATCGACCGGGGTCGCCCGGCCGGTACGCAGCAACGCACGGAGCAGGTGCCCCGGCAGCACCGCCCAGCCGTCGAGGACGGCCAGTAGCGGGGGCAGCAGTTCCTCCGGCTCGGCGGTCTTGGGCAGGAAGGCCTCGGCGCCGGCGCGCAGCGCCTCCAGGGCGGGAGCCGGGTCCTCCGCGCCCGACATGGCCACCACCCGCACCCGGGGCGTGGTGCGCCGGATCGCCGCCACGGCCCGGATCCCGCCCGGGGGCGGCATGTGCAGGTCGACCAGCGCCAGGTCGGGCAGGCAGCGGCTGACCAGCGAGGCGGCGGCCGACGCGTCGCCGGTGGAGCCCACCACCTCCGCCCGCCCGTCGGTCGTGGCCGGCAGCAGCAGTTCCAGCCCGCGGACGAACAGCGGGTGGTCGTCCACGACGGCCAACCGGACGGCGGGGGGAGCGGGCATGCCTGGTCCGTTCCCGAGCGGGTACCGATCATGCGGCCGAACGAGGGAGGTCGGGCGGATGCGCGGACGGCGCGGGGGGCGGGGACCGTTGCGGCTGCTCCCGTGGGCAGGGCCCGAACCCGGTCCGGCCGACCCGGCGGCCCTGGACACCGACCCGGAACTGCTGCTGCGTGTGCTCTGCCACGAGTTCCGCACCCCGGTCAGCGCCCTCACCTCGCTCACCCGGGCGCTCGCTGACGAGAGGCTCCCGCTCACCGGCGACGACCGGCGCGCCATCACGGCACTGGCCCACGAGCAGGCCGTACACCTGCAGGGCCTGCTGCGGGACGCCGCCGCCGGCACCGGGGCCCTCGCGCCGGCGGCGGACCCGGCGGCGCCGTTGGCGCAGGTCCTGCGCGGTGCGGCGGCCCTCGTGCCCTCGCACCGGCGGCTGACCGGGGTGACGCGGCGGGCCGGGGGCTGCCCGGTGCCGCGGCGGCGGACCCGGCAGGTGGTGACCAACCTGGTGGAGAACGCGCTGCGGCACGGTCCGGCCGAGGGCCGCGTCGGCATCCACGCCGCGCTCGGCCGCTCCGGTCTGCGCATCGTCGTCACCGACGAGGGTCGGGTCGACCCGACCCTCGTCGAGGCGCTGCGCCGGCCCGCTCCCGCCGCCGGGGCCTCCGGGCTGGGGCTGTGGATCGTCCGGCGGCTGCTCGCCGCCGACGGCGGACGGCTGCGCCTGCACCGGCTGCGACCGCGCGGGGTGGCCCTCGAGGTGGTGCTGCCCGCGTTCCCCGCGACAGGTTGACCCCGTCGGGCCGCCGGTTGGCCCGATAGGGCCGGCCGTCGCGGGAACCGCCCCGGTGACAGCCCGACCGGCACCGAGGAGGACACGTGTTCAGCCACATGAAGGATCTGCAGTTCGAGGCCAAGCCGGACGGCCCGGACGCCGCGTTCGCCCGCCGGCTCCAGGAGATCCTGGGCGGCAAGTGGGGCGAGATGACCGTCGCCAACCAGTACCTCTACCAGGGCTGGAACTGCCGCCTGCCCGGCAAGTACAAGGACCTCTTCCTCGACGTCGGCACCGAGGAGATGGGCCACGTCGAGATGATCGCCACGATGATCACCCGGCTGCTGGAGAACGCGCCGCTGTCGTTGCAGGAGGCCGCCGCCGACAACCCGATGGTGGGCGCGATCTACGGCGGGTCGAACCCGGCGCACTTCATCCACGGCGGCGGCGGAGCGCTGCCGACCGACAGCAACGGCGTGCCCTGGAACGGCGCCTTCATCACCGCCAGCGGCAACCTGATGGCCGACTTCCAGCTCAACGTCACCGCCGAGGCGCAGGGCCGGCTCCAGGTGGCCCGGCTGTTCAACATGACCGACGACCCCGGGGTCAAGAACATGCTGCGCTTCCTGCTGGCCCGCGACACCATGCACCAGAACATGTGGATGGCGGCCATCGAGCAGCTCAAGGAGGACGGCCTGGAGGAGATGCCGGTGCCCGACGCGTTCCCGGACTCCAAGGAGTTCACCGAGCAGTTCAGCTACACGTACCTGGACTTCTCGCCCGGCACGGACGCGTCGGAGGGGCGCTGGGCGTCCGGGCCGGCGCCCGACGGCAAGGGCGAGTTCCGCTACGACCACAGCCCCCGCGCGCACGCGCCCGAGCCGGTCCTGCCGCCCGGCGACCCGCGGCTCTACGGCACGAACCCGGGCCTCGCCAAGGGCGCCGTCAACAAGGTCAAGAGCAAGCTCACCTGACGCCGTCGCGCCGGGTCGTCCGCGAGCGGCGGACGGCCCGGCGGCGCCGTACCGGAGGAGGTGTGCCGTGACCGAACTCGTGCTCCGCCCGCTCGCGGACGCGTTCATGCAGGTGGGTGTCTACGTCGCCGTCATGGTGGCGCTCTTCGGCTGGCTGCGCTGGCGCCACGGCGACCGGGTCACCGACGGGCTCACCAGCCGGCCCCGGCTCGGTCCGCTGGTCGGCGCCCTGCTGGGCGTCAGCCCCGGCTGCGGCGGGGCGATCATCCTGATGCCGCTCTACGCCCGGGGGAAGGTCTCCTTCGGCACCGTGGTCGCGGCCCTGGCGGCCACCATGGGGGACTCGTCGTGGGTGGTGCTCGCCTGGAACCCCGTGTTCGCCCTCAAGATCCACGCGCTGCTCTTCGCGGTCGGCCTGGTGACCGGGTACGTCGTCGACGCGCTCGGCATCGACCCGGCCCGCGCGGTCAACCACCGGGTCGCCGCCGCGCCCGCGCCGGCCGGCCTGGCCGCCGCGGGCGGGCCGGACCTCGCCGGCGCGCGGCGGCTGCTCGGCGGGCTGCTGCCCCGCGTACCGGCGTCCACGGCGTTCTGGGGGCTGACCACGCCGGCGTTCGCGGTGTCGGTGCCGGTGGTCTTCCAACTGGTCGACCCGGGCGCGCTGACCCGATCCTTCGGGGGCGTCGACCCGTACCTGGCGCTGGGAGTGCTCGGCACGCTCACCGCGGCGCTGATCTTCGCCGGAGGGCGGGGGAAGCTGGCCGACGACAGCCTGGAGACCGCGCAGCCCCGCTCGTTGCGGGAGACGTTGCGGCACAGCGCGCACGAGGCGTCCTTCGTCACCGTCTGGGTGGCCGTCGCGTACCTGGGCTGGCAGGTGGTGATCACCACGACGGGCTTCGACGGCTCCCAGCTCGCCCTCACCGGGCTCGTCGGCGTGCTGGTCGGCGCCGGCATCGGCCTCATCCCCGGGTGCGCGGTGCAGATCGTCTTCACCGGCCTGTACGTCAGCGGCGGCCTGCCGCTGCCCACCCTGGTCGCCAACGCGATCAGCCAGGACGGCGACGCGCTGATCCCGCTCGCCGCGCTGCGCCGGCACTCGGCGGCGCTCGCCACCGTCGTCACCACCGTGCCGGCGGCAGCCGTCGGCGCCGCCCTGCTCGTCCTGCTCTGATCCCGTACGGAGGGGAGGTCCCGATGTCCGTCGCGATCCCGATCGCCCGCACCCGTCGCAAGCTCCTCGCCTTCGCCGTGCTGACCGGCGTCGCCGCGGTGGCCGGCCTGCCGGGCTGGACCGTCGCCGCACTGGCGCTGACCTGCCTGGCTATCCCGCTCGCCGTGGCGGTCGCCGGGGGCGCCGGCCTGGCGCGCGAGTTGCTGCGCCCGCAACGCCCTGCCACGGGCGGAGGTGGCCTGGGTCACAGCCCGGAACAAGGGGAACGATTTGTTACTTGAGTTGGACACGCTCAACTCAACGCGATAGCAGGTGTTCGATGGCAACTCTCCCGGTACTTCCCCTGACCGACGCCGTGCTCCTGCCCGGCATGGTCATCCCGGTGACCCTCGACCCGACCACCCAGGCCGCCGTCGACGCGGCCCGCGCCACCGGTGACCACAAGCTGCTCGCCGTGCCCCGCCTCGACGGCGAGTACGGCCCCGTCGGCGCGGTCGCCACCATCGAGAAGGTCGGCCGGCTGCCCAGCGGCGAACCGGCCGCCGTCATCCGCGGCCTGTCCCGCGCCCGGATCGGCTCCGGCGTACCCGGGCCCGGCGCCGCCCTCTGGGTCGAGGCGACCGAACTCGACGAACCCGCCCCCGCCGGCCGCGCCCGCGAACTCGCGCGCGAGTACCGCGCCCTCATGACGTCCGTGCTCCAGCAGCGCGGCGCCTGGCAGGTCATCGACGCCATCGAGCGGATGACCGACCTCTCCGAGCTGGCCGACTCGGCCGGCTACGTCTCCTGGCTCAGCCTCGCCCAGAAGACCGAGCTGCTCGCCGCGCCGGACGTCACCGCCCGGCTGGAACTGCTCGTCGGCTGGGTGAAGGACCACCTGGCCGAGCAGGAGATCGCCGAGCAGATCAGCACCGACGTCCGCGAAGGGCTGGAGAAGTCCCAGCGGGAGTTCCTGCTCCGCCAGCAGCTCTCCGCCATCCGCAAGGAACTCGGCGAGGACGAGCCGGACGGCTCCGCCGACTACCGGGCCCGCGTGGAGACCGCCGACCTGCCCGACAAGGTCCGCGAGGCGGCGCTGCGCGAGGTCGGCAAGCTGGAACGCGCCAGCGACGCCTCCCCGGAGGCCGGCTGGATCCGGACCTGGCTCGACACGGTGCTGGAGATGCCGTGGGGCACCCGTACCGAGGACGACACCGACCTGGCCGCGGCCCGCGCCGTGCTCGACGCCGACCACGCCGGCCTGGCCGACGTGAAGGACCGCGTCCTGGAGTACCTCGCCGTGCGCAACCGGCGGGCCGAGCGCAACCTCGGCGTCGTCGGCGGCCGGGGCTCCGGCGCGGTGCTCGCCCTCGCCGGCCCGCCCGGCGTCGGCAAGACCAGCCTCGGCGAGTCGATCGCCCGCGCGCTCGGCCGCAACTTCGTCCGGGTGTCCCTCGGCGGTGTCCGCGACGAGGCCGAGATCCGCGGCCACCGGCGCACCTACGTCGGCGCGCTGCCCGGCCGCATCGTGCGCGCCCTGCGCGAGGCCGGCTCGATGAACCCGGTCGTGCTCCTCGACGAGGTCGACAAGCTCGCCGCCGGCTACTCCGGCGACCCGGCCGCCGCCCTGCTGGAGGTGCTCGACCCGGCGCAGAACCACACCTTCCGCGACCACTACCTCGAGGTCGACCTCGACCTGTCCGACGTGCTCTTCCTGGCCACCGCCAACGTGGTGGAGGCCATCCCCGGGCCGCTGCTGGACCGGATGGAGCTGGTCACCCTCGACGGCTACACGGAGGAGGAGAAGGTCGCCATCGCCCGCGACCACCTGCTTCCCCGGCAGCGGGAACGGGCCGGGCTCACCGCCGAGGAGGTCGGCGTCGCCGACGACGCCCTCGCCCGGATCGCGGGCGAGTACACCCGCGAGGCCGGCGTACGGCAGCTCGAACGGGCGCTCGCGAAGATCCTGCGCAAGGTCGCGGTGACCCTGGCGACCGACCCGGCGCCGGTCCGCGTCGACACCGACAACCTCGCCACCTACCTCGGGCGGCCGAAGTTCACCCCGGAATCGGCGGAGCGGACGGCGGTGCCCGGCGTGGCCACCGGCCTGGCCGTCACCGGCGCGGGCGGCGACGTGCTCTTCATCGAGGCCACCAGCATGGAGGGCGAGCCGGGGCTGACCCTGACCGGCCAGCTCGGCGACGTCATGAAGGAGTCGGCGCACATCGCGCTGTCGTACCTGCGCTCCAACGGGCGCCGGCTCGGACTCGACCCGAACGCCCTCGCCGGGCGGCGGATCCACCTGCACGTGCCGGCGGGCGCGGTGCCCAAGGACGGCCCCAGCGCCGGTATCACCATGGTCACCGCCCTCGCGTCGCTGGCCAGCGGCCGGCCCGTGCGGCCCGAGTTCGGGATGACCGGCGAGGTGACCCTCTCCGGCCGGGTGCTGCCCATCGGCGGGGTGAAGCAGAAGCTGCTCGCCGCCCACCGGGCCGGCCTGACCGAGGTGATCATCCCGGCCCGCAACGAGCCGGACCTCGACGACCTGCCCGCCGAGGTCCGGGAGGCGCTGACCGTGCACACCCTGGCCGACGTCGCCGACGTGCTCGCCCTGGCGCTGCGCCCGGCCGACGCCGACACCCGCCCCGACCCGGCGCTCGCCGCCGCCTGAGGCGTCGAGGAAGGGGCCCCCGCCACGCGGCAGGGGCCCCTTCCTTCGTCCAGGGCGCGGGAAGGGGAAGGCCCCTGCCCACACCGTCCTAGCGGCGGTCGCGGCGGTCGAAGTCCCGGTCGCGGCGCTCGCGCCGGTCGGCCCCGTCGAAGCGGCGCTCGCCGCCGTCGGCGCCGTCACGGTCCCGGCGTACGGTCGCCTTGCGGCCCTTGATGGTGCTGCCACGCAGCCCGGCGATCACCTCGTCGGCGATGCTCTGGGGCACCTCCACCAGCGAGAACCGGTCGGCGATCTCGATCGAGCCGATGTCCCGGCCGCTGACCCCCGTCTCGCCGGTGATCGCGCCCACCAGGTCCTGCGGGCGGACCCCGGCGCGCCGGCCCAGCCCGATGAAGACCTGGGTGGTGCCGCCGGTGCGGGGCCGGGCACCGCCCCGGCGCTCGCCCCGGCCACCGGCCTCCGGCCGCCCCTCACGCGGGCCCCGGACGGGGACCTGGGGGATCTCCTCCTCGTCGTCCGAGCCCGGCGACGTCGCCTCGTGCGCCAGCTTCACCGCCGCGAGGGCCACCTCCACCAGGTCGAACTCGTCGGTCAACGACTCGACGATCGCCCGGTACGGGTCGAGGTCGTCCTCCAGCAGGCTCTCCCGCAGGGCGCCCTGGGTCAGCTCCAACCGCCGGGTGCGCATGTCCGCCACCGTCGGGATCTTGTCGATGGCGATGCGCTGGCCGGTGACCCGCTCGATGGTCTTGAGCATCCGGTGCTCGCGCGGCTCGGCGAGGGTGATCGCCACGCCCTCCCGCCCGGCCCGGCCGACCCGGCCGATGCGGTGCACGTACGACTCGGGGGCCGACGGGACGTCGTAGTTGACCACGTGGGTGAGCTGCTCGACGTCCAGGCCGCGGGCGGCCACGTCGGTGGCCACCAGCAGGTCCGCGGTGCCCGTGCGCAGCCGGCCCATCACCCGGTCGCGCTGCTCCTGGCTCATCCCGCCGTGCAGCGCCTCGGCCCGGTAGCCCCGGCCGTTCATGGTCTCGGTGAGCCGGTCGACCTCCTCGCGGCTGCGGCAGAAGACGATCGCCGCCGTGGGGGACTCGACGTCCAGCACCCGGCCCAGCGCCGCCGGCTTGTGCGCCCGGGCGACGATGTACGCGCTCTGCCGCACCCGGGGCGCCTCGCCGGCCACCGGCTGCTCGCGGGCGATGAGGATGCGTACCGGGTCGGTCAGGTGCTTGCGGGCCAGCCCGTCGATGCGCGCCGGCATCGTCGCCGAGAAGAGCACCGTCTGGCGCTGCTCCGGCGCGTGCTCCAGGATCGCCTCGATGTCCTCGGCGAAGCCCATGTCGAGCATCTCGTCGGCCTCGTCGAGCACCACCGTGGCCAGCGAGCCCAGGTCGAGCGTGCCCCGGGCGATGTGGTCCAGCGCGCGGCCCGGGGTGGCGACCACGACGTCGACCCCGAGGTCCAGGGCGCGCAGCTGCCGGCCGATCGGCTGCCCGCCGTAGATCGGCAGCACCCGCGCGCCCAGGTCCTTGCCGTAGCGGTGGAACGCCTCGGAGACCTGCACCGCGAGCTCGCGGGTGGGCACCAGCACGAGCGCCACCGGGGCGCCGCCGGGCCGGTCGTCGGGCATCCGCTGCAACAGCGGCAGCGCGAAGGCGGCCGTCTTGCCCGTACCCGTCGCGGCCTGGCCCAGCAGGTCCCGACCGGCCAGCAGGGGTGGGATGGCCTCCCGCTGGATCGGAGTGGGCTCCTCGTAGCCCAGGGCGGTCAGCGCGCCCAGCAGCTCGGCGCGTAGTCCGAGGTCCGCGAAGGGGCTCGTGTCGTCGAGGGCGTCGGGGCCGGGCTCGGTGGGCGGGTCGTGCCGTACGGGTGCGGAACTCATGCCGTCAAGCTTTTCATCACCGCCGCGACGCCGTTTCGCCGACCGGCACAACGAGCACCCGCGCGGGTCCGGCGGGCGCCCGTCGCCGTGCTCCGGCGGGCTAGCCTGGCGGCGTGCGTACGGTCGAACTGGTCTGCTCGCCCGACCTGGAGGCCGCCGTGCGCGGCGCCTGGGAGCGGCTGGCCGCGGTGGGGCTGCCCAGCCTGGCCCGCAACGCCCATCCGACGAACCGGCCGCACCTGACCCTCGCCGCGGTCGACGAGTTCCCGCCCGGCGCGCAGCGGCGGCTGGCCGACCTGTTCGACGCGGGGCTGCCGCTGCCCGTGCGGCTGGACCGGATCGCGGTGCTCGACGGCAGCGCCCCGCTGGTGTGGCTGGTGCACCCGTCGCCGGAGCTGACCGCCCTGCACGCGTCGGTCTGGGACGTCCTCGCCGGGGCCCCGGGGCAGCGTCCCTGGCACGCGCCGGGGCACTGGCGTCCGCACCTGAGCCTGGCGCTGCGCTTCCGCGACGCCGATCGCCGGCTGGCCCGCGCGGTGGCGGGCGTCGACCGCCCCGACGGGGCCTTCGTCGCCGGGCGCAGCTACGACGGGCAGAGCCGGACGGTCAGCCCGCTCGGCGGCGCCGGCCGCCGCACGTGACCGGCGGGGGAGCCGCCCCGGCCCCGCCGCCGGCCCGCCGCACGTGACCGCCAGGCGTGCCGTGCCGGCCCCGCCGCCGGGCGCCGTACGTGACCGCCGGGGTGCCCCGCCGCCAGGCGCCGGGAACGGGATCGGGCCCCCGCCGTCCGGCGGGGGCCCGATCGTGCGGGGGTCAGCGGTGGAAGCGCAGGTAGTCGAAGTGCGCGGTGACCGCCGGGTCGGCTCCGCCGTGCGCGACCAGCCCGATCCGGGGGGTGGTGTCGGCCGGGAAGGTCCACACCCCGCCCCACGTCCAGTTCCGCCCGTCCCGGCTGGAGCCGGCCCGGAACTCGTGCTCGCCGGTGGCCGGGTCGACCCGGTGCGCCAGCCGCAGCCAGGTGGTGGTCGCCGGGGTGCCGACGATGTTGCCGCCGTAGACCGGCTGGCCGGCGAAGGGCAGCTCGTAGCCGTACTCCACCTGCCTGGTGTTCCAGATCGCGACCTGCGCCAGCCGGGCGAAGCGGTCGTCGTCGACGTAGGCGACCAGCCCGGCCTGCTGGTAGTTGCGGACGGTCTCCTCGCCGAGGTCCAGGGTCACCTTCGTCTCCACGACGTAGTCGCCGCCCGGCGCGTCGCGCAGCAGCACGCCGGCGGTGTTGCCGGTGCCGGTCAGGTCGGCGCCCTGCACCGGCCAGCGCAGCGCCCCGCCGGACACGGTGGCCGCCGGGTCCGGCCGGACCCACCGCCACGCCGGGTCCAGCCCCCCGGTGAACTCGTCGGAGAACGCCGGCAGCAGGCGGCCCGCCCGCGGTTCGGCGACGGCGTGGCGCACCGGCCGGTGCAGCCGGGCGACGCTGACGTTGTCGAACCCGGCGGCCCCGCCGGTCGCGGTGAGCGTGAGCCGCCCGGCCACCGGCCGCGCCAGCCGCAGCGACACCGCCGCCAGCTGGTCGCCGAGCCGGGCCGGGCTCAGCTCGGCCACCAGGTCCCGGCCGCGTACCTCGACGGCGAGGTGGTGCCCGGCCGCGGCGTCGAAGCCGGCGGGCAGCGGCGCGCTCGCGGTGCGCCCGCCGTCGGCGGCGACCAGCCGGCCGGCGGCGGCGTCCACCCGCACCGAGACCCGGTCGCCGAGCGTGAGACCAGCCGTCCCGGCGGCGGGAAGCCGCAGGTCGGCCTCCGCCCGAAGGTCCCCGCCCCCGGTCGTACGGCTGGTCAGCGCGCCGCTGCCGGTGAGTCGGCCGTCGGCGACCCGCCAGTCCCCGGAGCCGAGTCGCCAGCCGGCCAGCCCGGCGTCGAAGCGCTCGTCCACCCGGCCGGTGGTGACCGGCGCGGGCCGGGGGCCCTCGGAGGGGCCGGCACCGGCGTTCACCGTCGGCCAGCCGTCGATCCAGTCGAGGCGGTCCAGCAGCATCGGCCGCTCGTTGATGCCGAACGGCTCGTCCAGGTACGGGTCGGCGCGGTCGATCGCGTGGTAGACGATCCAGTCCTGGCCGGAGAGGTCGGTGAGGAAGCCGTTGTGGCCGGTGCCGATCCACCGGTTGCCGTTCTGGGTGAGCACCGGCGTGCCGCCGGCCCGGGAGGCGGTCAGCGCGACGCCGTCGCGGTCGACGAACGGCCCGCGCGGGTCGCGGGACCGGCCGACGTGCACGGAGTAGCCGGTGGCCGGGCCGGCGCAGCAGTTTGCCGTGGAGGCGAACAGGTAGTACCAGCCGTCGTGGCGCACCACGTGGCTGCCCTCGAACTTGTTGTCGACGGCGACCAGGGTGGGTGAGCCGACGGCGCGAAGCCCGTCGGCGGAGAGCTCGGTCACCGAGATGCCGCCGTAGTAGCTGCCGTGGTAGAGGTAGTGCCTGCCGTCGACGTCGGTGAACTGGCTCGGGTCGATGGTCCACAGCCAGCCCCCGCCACCGCCGGGGCGGGGCGCGACCACGGGCTCGTCGGCGAAGGTCCACGGGCCGGTCGGGGTGGGCGCGGTGGCCGCCCCGACGGCGAAGTCACCCCCGTCGGGGGACACGGTCGTGTCGGTGACGGTCACGTACATGACCCAGCGATCGCCGACCCGGCGCACGTCGGGGGCCCAGAAGCCGGCGCCGGGAGCCGCGTACGCCGGGCGTTGGCCGGCGCCGAAGGCGTCCCCGACGTACGTCCAACCGACCAGGTCGGCCGAGCGGGCGATCGGGACCCCGTGGAACGTCCCCTCGCCCTCGCGCAGCGGGTCGGTGGTGCCGTAGGCGTACCAGAAACCGTCCTCACCGCGGACGATCACGGGGTCGGCGAAGGTGTCGGCGAACCCGGCCGAGACGGGGTTGCGGTAGCGGGGCTCGGGTGCGGCGGCGGCCGGCGCGGACGCCGTCGCGGCCAGGACCAGACCGACGACGGCGGCGAGCGCCCCGGCGCGGCGGAGATGTCGCATCAGACCTGCCTCGGGTGCGGGAGTTCGATCAGGATCGGTGCGTGTCCGTTTGTACAACGTTGGATACAACGTTGTAAAGGAGTGGCGAAGCTTCGGTGCCGGCCGCAGGGTGCCCGTGCCAGCATGGTGTCCGTGACCATCCCCGCGCCGGACGGCCGGGCCCTGGCCCGGCTCGCCGCCCTGCTCGCCGACGACACCCGGGCCCGCATCTGCCTGGCTCTGCTCGACGGCCGGGCGTGGACGGCGGGGGAGCTGGCCCGGCTCGCCGGGGTGGCCCCGTCCACCGCCAGCGATCACCTCACCCGGCTCGTCCGGGGCGGGCTGTTGGTCGAGCATCGGCAGGGACGACACCGCTACGTCCAGCTCGCCGGTCCCTCGGCGGCCCAGTTGGTCGAGGATCTGGCTGGCTACGCGCCCGGGCGGTCCGAGCCGGCCCGTTCGCTGCGCGCCGCCCGTGCCGGCGCCGCCCTGGCGTACGCCCGCACCTGCTACGACCACCTGGCCGGGCACCTCGGGGTGCTGCTGCGTGACAGGCTGCTCGCGCGCGGGCTGCTCGACGGCGCCGGCGGGCCGGCGCTCACCTCGGCCGGGCGGGCCTGGTTGGCGGAGCTGGGGGTGCCGGTCGCGCCGCTGCGGGCCGTCCGCCGTCCGCTGGTGCGCGACTGCCTGGACTGGACCGAGCGTCGGCCGCACCTCGCCGGCGCGTTGGGCGCGGCGCTGTACGCCCGCTTCTTCGAGGCGGGCTGGCTGACCCGCGGCGGCGGACGGGAGGTCCGGCTGACCCCGGACGGTGCTCCGGCGCTGGCCGCCGCACTCGGTCTGGCCCCGGCCGACCTCGCGCCGCCCGCGACCGCGCCCGACCGCGGCAGCGGGCGCGCCTGAGGGGGCCGCGCCTGACCGGGTCGCGCCCTCGTCCGACTCCTTTCGGCGCCTTCGGACCTCGTTTCTCGATGCAGTTGGCGATGTCTGGAGACGGCCCTGACCTCATTCCTTGAGACGGACGGCGAGGGAGCCGGTCGCCGCCGTCGTTACCGTTCGTGACGGTCGGATTGGTCACTTGTTGTAACTGTCGACGTCCCGGCAGCCCGGTGCCCTGTGCGCCCTTTGCTCTGCATTCCTCGGCGCACCACCGGGCTGAACTGGGGAGATTCGAAGAGGCGCGATGATCGAGGGCGCGAGTCTCGTTGACCGTCAGTAGCTGTTGCGTATGTGGATGCAGAGCAAAGGGGCCGGAGGCATGATGGCCGGCCGCGCTGAATGTCACGCATAGTGACGGCCTGGCTGGCGTCGACCGATAGCGACGATCCGTGCAGTGGTCCGGTGGCCCGTACCGCGCCGGCAGCGCACACGCCGGCAGCCGACGTTTCGGCGGGCGCCGTAGGGTTCCGGCCCTACCGTCGCCGGGAGACGACCGTCGCCGGCCCCACGGGGCCCGACCATGATCGAGGTGGAACCCGGATGAACGCGCGCTGCGCCGCCTTCCACGCCCTGCACCGCGCCGCCCGGCCGCTGCTGCTGCCCAACGCCTGGGACCACGCCAGCGCCGCCGCGTTCGCGGCGCGCGGGTACCCGGCGGTCGGCACCACCAGCCTGGGGGTCGCCGCTGCCGCCGGCGTGCCGGACGCGGCGGCCGCCACCCGGGCGGAGAACCTCCGCCTGGCCCGGGCGCTGCGCCCGCTGCCGGTGCTGGTGACCGTTGACGTGGAGGCGGGGTACGCCGACGACCCGGCGGTCGTCGCCGGGCTGGCGGCGGAGCTGGCCGCGCTCGGCGTGGTGGGGGTGAACGTCGAGGACGGGCGGGCGGACGGCACTCTCGACCCGCCCGAGCTGGCGGCGGCGAAGGTGGCCGCCATCAAGGCCGCGGCGCCCGACCTGTTCGTCAACGCTCGCACCGACCCGTGGTGGCTCGGCACGCCCGATCCCCTGCCGGAGGCCCTGCGCCGGGCCCGCGCCTACCTGGCCGCCGGGGCGGACGGGATCTTCGTGCCCGGGGCGCCGGACGCCGCCACCGTCGCCGCGCTCGTGGCGGGGATCGACGCGCCGCTGAACGTGCTGCACCGGCCGGGCGGGCCCACCCTCGACGAGCTGCGGGCGCTCGGCGTGGCCCGGGTGAGCACGGGCTCGCTGCTGTTCCGGGCCGCGCTGGGCGCCGCGCTGGACGCCCTGGACGCCGTCCGGTCCGGCGCCGCGCCGCGCGCGGAACCGCCCTCGTACGTCGAGGTGCAGCGGTTGAGCGGGGCGTCCCGACCGTGACCCTTCGTGCGCGGCGGTGACCGCCGTGCGTTCCGAAGGAGTAGATAGGAGGATTGTTCGGACTTCTCCCGTCCAGTCTGATTACGGTGTGTGCAGGGCGATGCACAGTGATGCCGTGACGGGAGAGAGGACCCGACCATGCGAGTGCCCAGCCGTAGCCCGGGACAGCAGCCCGGCTCCTCCGTCACACCCGCCGCCCCGGCCCGGCGGCGCGCGTTCTCCACCCCGACGCGGCCCGCCGCAACGCCGGACCTCGACGCCTACCGGGCCGCCGTGGCCGAGCTGTTGGTCGAGGTCGGCGCCCTGGCCGGCGCGTCCTGCACCGCCGCCCGGCAGGTGCTGATCGACGACCGGCTGCGCGAGCCCGCGATCGCCGCCGTGCTCGACGCCACCCCGCAGGGGCTGATCGGCGCCCGCGAGACGCTGCTGCTGGAGATGGCCCGCTACCAGCCCAACGCGCGCAGCTCCGCCGCCGACCTCACCGCGCTGGTCCGGATCTACCTGCTCTCCCGCGTCGACGTGATGTGGTGGCGCGACACCCCGACCTACCTCACCGACGCCCAGGTGGACGCCAGCCCCGACCTGGTCGACCTGGAGTGGCTGCGCCGCCGGGACCTGCTGAACTTCCGCTACACCGAGCAGCCGCGGACGCTGCTCCGCCGCGGGCTGCGGGCGGTGCGGCGCCGGCTGCGGCCCGACGCCACGCCGCGCACCGCCGGACTGCGGTTCCGGCGGGCCCGCCGCGAGATGGTGGCGCTGCTCAACGACATCGCCCGGCAGTTCGCCGCCAGCACCCCGCCCGCCACGCCGCCGCTGTGGGTGACCAGCCTGGTCCGCAGCGCCGAGCACCAGCACCGGCTGCGCCGACTCGGGTACGCGGCCATGTTGCCCAGCGGGCACTGCCTCGGCTGGGCGGTCGACGTCGAGATGGAGTGGTTCGGCCGCTTCGGCGCGCGGGACACCCTGGCCGAGCTGCTGCTGGCACGGCAGCGGGCCGGCGAGGTCAACGTGGTCGACGAGGGGCAGGCGTGGCACCTGTGCCTCGCGCCGGCGGCGCGGCGGCGGCTGCGTCGGGCGTACGAAGCCGAGATGGGGGTCTGAGCCGATGTGTGGCATCGCGTTGAGCCTGGGCCCCGAGGCCGATCCGACGATCTTCCGGCGGATGCTCGCCACCCTCGCCCCGCGCGGCGAGGTCACCGAGACCCGCTACGAGAACGGCCTGCTCACCGGCACCCGTCGGCTGCCGATCGTGGACCGCGAACGCGCCGTGCAGCCGTGGGCCTCCGCCGACGAGCGGTGGCTGCTCTGCTACAACGGCGAGGTCTTCAACCACCCCGAGCTGCGCGCGGAACTGGTCCGGCTGGGACACCGCTTCCGCGGCACCGGCGACACCGAGGTGGTGCTCGCCGCGTTCCTGCGGTGGGGCGAGGGCATGGTGACCCGGCTGCGCGGCGAGTACGCCTTCGCCGTCGTGGAACGGGCCACCGGCCGGGCCTACCTGGTCCGGGACCCGCTCGGCGTCAAGCCGTTGTACTGGGCCCGGACGCCCGGCTGCCTGCACGTCGCCAGCGAGGTCAAGGCGCTGGTCGGGCACCGCGTGCCGATCGTCGAGGTGCCGCCCGGGCACCACGGCTGGGTCGAGCCCGACGGGCCGGTCCGGCTGCGCGCGTACGTCGACCTGCTCACCCTCGGCGACGGGCTGCCGGTGGTGGACGACCCGGACGAGGCCGCCCTGCTCGTCCGTGCTGCCCTCACCGACAGCATCCGGATGCGGGTGGACACCGACCTCACCGTCGGGGTGGTGCTCTCCGGCGGGCTGGACAGCTCGCTGGCCCTGCTGCACGTGCGCGAGATGCACCCCGACTGCGTCGCGGTCACGGTCGGCGTGCCCGACAGCCCCGACGTCGCGTACGCGCGGCGGCTCGCGAAGGACCTGGGGGTGCCGCACGAGGTGGTCGAGCTGCGCCCGCGCGACATCCGGCTGGCCGACATCCGGGAGGCCATCCGGATGTCCGAGCTGACCGAGTACGGCGACATCATCAACGCGGTGGTCACCGTGCCGCTGTTCCGCCGGCTGCGGGAGCTGGGCGTGAAGGTGGTGCTCACCGGCGACGGCTCCGACGAGCTGTTCGGCGGCTACCCCATGTACCACGAGGTCGGCCCCGAGGCGTCCCGCCGGCTCTTCCTGCACAAGATCCGCAACCTCTGCCGTACGGAGTTGCAGCGCGTCGACCGGGCCAGCATGGGGCACGGGGTGGAGGCCCGCGTGCCGTTTCTCGACCTGAGCCTGGTCGAGCTGGCGATGCGGCTGCCGATCGGGCTGAAGATGCGCGACGGGCAGGAGAAGTGGATCGTCCGTCGGGCCTTTGCCGACCTGCTGCCCGACTACGTCCGGCGCCGGCCGAAGAACCCGATGTCGTACTCCTCGGGGCTGCATGAGCGGGCCCGGCTCTACAAGCCGCTCTTCGCTCGGCTGCACCGCTCGTTCGGCTACCACCTGCTCGAACCGGTGCGCCGCGACTTCGACAGCGTGCTGACCCGGTGCGGCAACGACCTGGACCGGGCCATCGCCGACGGCCGGGCCCGGCCCGACTACACCGTCCTGGAGCACGCCCGCGACCTGGTGGGCGCGGCGAAGTGGAACGCCGCCCCGATGGTGCGCCGGCTGGTCGGGCCGCGCCGCACGCGCGGCGACGAGGCGCCGCTGCCCGGTTGACCGCGCGCCACGCACCCCTCGCGTCGTCGGCCGGGGCGCGCCTCGCCAACGGCGACGCCTCCCGCCCGGCGCGGATCAACCCGGGCGCTCGCGGGTAGTGCTCCGGGCATGGCGGGACTGGACGTGATGGTGGTCGGGCAGCTGGCGCGGGACCTCGTGCTGCGGGTGGACGAGGTCCCGGAGGCCGGCGGGACCGCCCCGGTACGGCGGCGGCGCGAGCTGCTCGGCGGCAAGGGGGCCAACCAGGCCGTCGGGCTGGCGCAGCTCGGCGCCGCCGTCGGTCTGCTCGGGGTGGTCGGCGACGACGAGGTGGGGGAGCGGCTGCTGGCGCTGGCGCGGGCCGACGGCATCGACGTCCAGTGGGTACGGCGCCGGCCCGGCACCCCGACCGCGCTCATCGTCGACGTCGTGGACGCCGACGCCGACTGGCGCTACCTCGAGGACGTTGCCGAGGCCACCCTGCTCACCCCCGACGACGTCGCCGGGGCGGCATCCGCGCTGCGGGCCGCACGGGCCGTGCTGGTGCAGCTCCAGCAGCCGGCGCGGGCCGCCCTGGCCGCGGCCCGGATCGCCCGGGAGGCCGGCCGGCTGGTCGTGCTCGACGGCGCGCCGACCGACGCGGCCGACGCCGACGCGCTGCTCGCCCTCGCCGACGTGCTGCGGGCCGACGCGCAGGAGGTGGAGCTGATCACCGGCCACGCGCCGCGCGACGCCGAGGCGGGGCTCGCCGCGGGGCGTGGGCTGCTGCGTCGCGGCCCGTCGCTGCTGGCCGTCGAGGTGGCCGGGAAGGGCAACGCGTTCGTCTGGCCGGACGGCGAGCTGTTCCTGCCGTTGAGCGAGACGCCCACCGTGGACGACACCGGCGCCGGGGACGCGTTCGTCGCCGCGCTGACCCTCGGCGTGCTGCGCGGCGAGCCTCGGGAGCGGGTCGCCCGGCACGCGGTCGCGGCGGCCGGTGCGACCGTCGGCCATCCGGGCGGCCGGCCCGCGCTGACGCCGGAGGCGATCCGCGCGCAGCTCGACCGGATTCCGGCCACGTGACGGACGGTCACTTCCCTCGGTACGCCGGCGGCGGACGGTTTGTCCACGGAGGAGGGTTTTCCGCCTCAGTGGCCCGGGTATCCCGGTGGACCTGACCGAGAGGCGGGTGACTGACATGAAGCGCAACCAGTACCACGTCGTACCGAACGACGGCGGCTGGAAGGTCGAGCAGGGCAACCAGGTCGTCGGCACGTTCGACACCAAGCAGCTCGCCGTCGAGGCGGGGCGCCGGGCGGCGCACGGCAACGAGCCGAGCCAGCTCGTCGTGCACACGTCCGACGGCAAGATCGAGACGGAGTACACCTACCAGGACGACCCGTACCCGCCGGCCGGCTGACCGGCGCGTCCACGACGGACACGGACGGGCCCGACCTCGGTGGGGGGCGGGCCCGTCGGCGCGTTGCGACTACCAGCTCAGGTAGCTGGGCTGGGTCTGCACGTTCAGCTCGCGGTAGCGGACGAGGTTCGCCGTCCAGGTCCGCCAGTCGGTCAGCTTGAGGACGTCGAAGCCCTTGGCCATGTCGTTGGAGTAGATGTAGCCGTTGTAGTAGTACGCCGACCAGGAGCCGCCGCCGACGAGCCGGTCGATCGAGATCGGACCCCGCTCCCAGAACGCGATCTCCTGCGGGTTGGCCGAGTCGGTGAAGTCCCAGACGGAGATGCCGCCCTGGTACCACGCCTGGACCATGATGTCGCGCCCGAGCACCGGGATCAGCGAGCCGTTGTGCGCCACGCAGTTCTCGGTGTCGGCGTTCATCCGGGGGATCTTGTAGTAGCTGCGGAAGACCATCGTCCGGGCGTCGCCGCGACCGGTGATGTCGTAGATGGCGTTGGCGCCCCGCTCCGGTCCGACGGCCTCGTTGCAGGTGGCCGCGCTGCCGCCGCCCAGCTCGTCGGTGAAGACCACCTTGGTGCCGGCGTTGTTGAACGTGGCCGAGTGCCAGAACGCGAAGTTGACGGTGTCCCGGACCCGGTTGATCAGCCGGGGGGCCTCCCGGTTCGAGATGTCCATCAGCACGCCGTCACCCATGCACGCGCCCGCGGCGAGGTTCTTCTCCGGGTACGCCGTGATGTCGTGACAGCCGGTGGTCGCCGAACCGCCGGGCCGGCCCTCGTAGCCGCCGTCGGGGAAGAGGTTCGGGGAGGCCACCACCGCCGCGTCCGTGGGCGACTTCACCGGCACCTTCACGATGGAGATGGAGTCGTGCGGGGGCTGGCAGTCGGGGAACTCCGCCCGCGGGCTGTACGAGGAGACGTACAGGTAGACGGTCTTGCGGTCCTTGCCCGGCACGAGGGTGTGGGTGTGCGACCCGCAGGCCGTCTCCACCGCCTTGACGTAGCGGGGGTTGGCCTTGTCGCTGATGTCGAAGACCTTGATGCCCTCCCAGGACGCCTTCTCCGTCGCCGGCGCGCTGGTGCTGTTGCAGGAGTCGTCGCTGCGGGAGGAATCGGTGGAGAGGAACAGCAGGTCACCGTGGACGGAGATGTCGTTCTGCGATCCGGGGCAGTACACCTGCGACACCACCGTCGGCGCGGTCGGCCGGGAGATGTCGTAGATGACGAAGCCGTTGTAGTTGCCGGCGAAGGCGTAGCGGCCCTGGAAGGCGAGGTCGCTGTTGGTGGCGTCCAGCGGCGCCTGCTTCGGCAGGTTGGCGATCTGCCGGAGGTTGGGGCTGCTGACGATCTCGTCGACGCCCGGGATGGTGTTGGTGGTGTCCGCCGTGCCCGAGGGGGCGGACTGCGCCGCCACGCCGGCACTTCCCGGCGTGGCGGTGGCGACGCTGGCGAGGAGTAGACCGGCCGCGGCCAGGCTCACGGTGGTGAGCCGCCTGGCCCGCAAGGTGCGGAAACTGGTCATCGGCGACGTCCTTCGCAAGGGGATGACGATGGTGGACACCTTACCGTCCAGAGAGTTCCATCGATGTGATGTGAATCACATCGAAGCCCGTTCGTCGATGGATAGCATCGCCATGACCTCTACCGGGGGGAGTGGCCCATGACCAACCGCCGCGCGCGGACCCTCGCCGTCGTCACAGCCGCGTGTCTGCTGACGGTGGCGGTCGTCCTCCTGTCCCGTGCCGCCGACAACCCGACCGCGGTGCCGGCGGGACAGACCGCCGCCCGGACGTCCGCCCCGGCCGGTCCGAGCCGACCCCCGGTGATCGTTCCCGGTCGGCCCGGCGAGACCGCCGCGGTCCGGCCCGCCGAGGAGCTGCGCGACGCCCCCACGGCCCGGCACAACTCGATGGACGTCTGGTTCGTCCGGATGATGATCCCGCACCACGCCCAGGCGCTCGAGATGGCGGAGTTGGCCGGTGACCGCGCCGGCGACCCGGCCCTGCGCGCCCTCGCCGAGCGGATCCGGGCCAGTCAGGGCCCCGAGATCGGCCTGATGCGGGGCTGGTTGCAGGCGCGCGGACTCTCCACCGAGGTGGCCGGGCACGACCACGAGGGCATGCGGGGCATGCAGACGCCCGAGGCCATCCGGCAGCTCGCGGCGGCGCGGGGCGCCGAGTTCGACCGGCTCTTCGTGCGGATGATGACGGAGCACCACCAGGGCGCGGTCCAGATGGCCACGGACCTGCTCAAGGTCGGCGCCGACCTCACCCTGTCGGAGTTCGCCAACTCCGTCGCCACCGAGCAGACCGTCGAGATCGACCGGATGCGCGAGCTGCTGGCCTGACCCGGGCGGGCGGCCCGGTCCCGGCCTCGGGGCGGAGTGACCCCCTGGCCTGCGGCACGTACGCTGGGTGACCGTGAACCGCGCGATCCTCGGCCGCCCGCTGCGCGGCGTCGCCTTCGACGCCTTCGTCTCCGCCACGGTGGCGCTCCTCGGCCTCGCCGGCATGGCGAACCAGCCCGGCGGTGGGAGGGCCACCCTGGTCGGGGCCGCGATGGCGGTGGCGCTGCTGTTCCGCCGGGCCCACCCGTCGGCGGTCGCCGCCGTGGTAGCCGCGCTCGCGATGGTGCAGGTGGTCGCCGGGTGGGGGCCGCTGCCCTTCGACGTCGCGGTGCTGATCGCCCTCTACAGCGTCATCAAGTACGCCGACCGGCTCCGCGACGGTGTCCTCGCCGGGATCGGCGCCGCCGTCGGGGTGGTGCTCGCCGGCCTCCAGACCTCGGGAGCCATCGCCTGGTGGGCGGCGGCGATCTACTACGGGCTGGTCACCGGGGCGGTCTGGCTGGTCGGGCTGAACGTGCGCACCCGCCGGCTCTACGTGTTCAGCCTGGAGGAGCGGGCCGCCACCCTGGAGCGGGAACGCGAGGCGGAGGCGCGCGCCGCGGTCGCGGAGGAACGCACCCGCATCGCCCGCGAACTGCACGACGTGGTGGCGCACAGCATGGCGGTGATGATCGTGCAGGCCGACGGGGCGCGGTTCACGCTCGACCGGGATCCGGAGACCGCCCGCCAGGCGGTGAAGGTGGTCGCCGACACCGGCCGGCAGGCGCTGGAGGAGATGCGCCGGCTGGTCGGCGTACTGCGGGAGCCCGACGCGCCGGACGCGCAGGCCGGGCCCGGCGCGGCGGGTGCGCCCGGCGACGCCGGGGCGACCGCCGACCCGGCGCACCGTCGGTTGGCGCTGGCGGAGCTGCCCGCCCTGCTCGACCGGTTCCGCGCCGCCGGCCTCCGGGCCCGGCACGCGGTCACCGGGGAGCAGGCGCCGATGCCGCCCGGGCTGGAACTGACCGTCTACCGGGTGGTGCAGGAGGGGCTGACCAACGCCCTGAAGCACGCCGGGGTCGGCGCCGACGTCGAGGTCACCGTGGCGCACGCCGGCGACGCCGTGGTGGTCCGGGTGGTCGACGACGGGCGCGGCCGGCCGCCGGTCAGTCCCGCGCCGTCCGGCGGGCACGGCCTGGTGGGCATGCGCGAGCGGGTCGGCGTGTACGACGGCAGCCTCACCGCGGGCCCGCGGCTCGCCGGGGGCTGGCAGGTCGAGGCGCGGCTGCCGCTACCGTCGACGTCCCCGACGACGGAGGTGACGGCGGCATGACGGTCCGCGTGGTGATCGTGGACGACCAGGCGCTGGTCCGCGCCGGCTTCCGGATGGTGCTGGGCTCCCAGCCGGACCTGGAGATCGTCGGCGAGGCGATCGACGGGGCCGACGCCCTGCGGCTGCTGGCCCGCGTCGAGGCCGACGTCGTGGTGATGGACGTCCGGATGCCCACCATGGACGGGGTGGAGGCGACCCGCCGGATCTGCCGGGACCGCCCCGCCGGACCGCCCCGGGTGCTGGTGCTCACCACCTTCGACACCGAGGCCGACGCCTTCGCCGCGCTCCAGGCGGGCGCCAGCGGCTTCCTGCTCAAGAACGTCCCACCCGAGGAGCTGCTGGCGGCCATCCGGGTGGTCGCCCGGGGCGACTCGGTGGTCGCCCCGCCCATCACCCGGCGGCTGCTCGACCGGTTCGCCGGCCGGCTCGGCCCCGGGCCCGCCGAGGACCCCCGGATCGGCCAGCTCACCGAACGCGAGCGGGAGATCCTCCTGCTGGTGGCGCAGGGCCTCTCCAACGCGGAGATCGCCGCCCGGGTGCACGTCGCCGAGGCCACCGTGAAGACGCACGTCGGGCGGATCCTCGCCAAGCTCCAGCTCCGCGACCGGGTGCAGGCCGTGGTGCTGGCGTACGAGACGGGGCTGGTCACCCCCGGCGGCTGAGCCGGTCTACGACCCAGGTCGTACGGGCCCACCCCGTCAGGGGCTCCCGAGGTCGCAGCGGGATCACCACGCGCGGGTGGACGCGGCCGGACCGGCGGCGCCCATAGCGTCGGAGACGTCCCAGCCACGATCTCCACGGGGAGCTCCACGTGTCCGTCGCACCTCCCGCGCACGCCACCGCCGGCGTGGCGGTCACCGCCCGCGGCCTGTCCAAGCGGTACGGCGCCGGCCAGGCCGCCGTCGTCGCCCTCGACGGGGTCGACGTCGACTTCGCCGCCGGCCGGTTCACCGCCATCATGGGTCCCTCCGGCTCCGGCAAGTCCACCCTCATGCACTGCCTCGCCGGCCTGGACCGGCCCACCTCCGGCAGCGTGCGCATCGGCGACGCCGACCTCGCCGGCCTCGACGACAAGCGGCTCACCCTGCTGCGCCGCGACCGCGTCGGCTTCGTGTTCCAGAAGTTCAACCTGCTGCCGGCGCTGACCGCCGAGGAGAACATCGTGCTGCCCCTGGCGATCGCCGGCCGGCGGCCGGAGCGGGCCTGGCTGCGCCAGGTCGTCGCGGCGGTGGGTCTCGCCGACCGGCTGCGCCACCGTCCCGCCGAGCTCTCCGGCGGCCAGCAGCAGCGGGTGGCGGTCGCCCGCGCCCTGATCACCAAGCCGTGGGTGATCTTCGCCGACGAGCCGACCGGCAACCTGGACTCCCGCTCCGGCGCCGAGGTGCTGCGCCTGCTCCGCGAGGCCGTCGACACCCTCGGCCAGACGGTGATCATGGTGACCCACGACCCGTCGGCCGCCGGGCACGCCGACCGGGTGGTCTTCCTCGCCGACGGCCGGCCGGTACGCGACCTCACCGCGCCGACCGCCGAGCGCGTGCTCGACGCGCTCGCCGGCCTCGACGCGGCACGCGTACCGGCCGCCGGCCGCGAGGTGGTGACCCGGTGATCAGGACGACCCTGCGCCAGCTCCGCGCCGAGGCACTGCGCCTGATGCTCTCCTCGCTGGCCATCGTGCTCGGCGTCGCGTTCATCGCCGGCACGCTGATCTTCGTCGACGGGATGCGCACCGGCGCGTACGAGCGGGCCGGCGCGTTCGACCGGCACACCGACCTCGCCGTCCACTCCACCACCGACGACCCGTTGCCGGCCACGCTGGTCGAGAAGGTGCGTTCCCTCGACGGGGTCGCCGCCGCCGAGGGGGAGCTGCTCGGCTCCGGCGGCATCGTCGGCGCCGACGGCCGCCCCGTGCTCGGCTACGCCGTCCTCGCCGCCATCCCCGTCGACGAGGCGCTGCGCTCGTACGACGTGGTGGCCGGCCGGCTGCCCGACCGCCCCGGCGAGGTGGTGCTGGACGCGCCCACCGCGGCGGAGGAGGGCTTCGCCCTCGGCGCGCCCGTACGCGTCGGCGGCAGCGGGGGAGCGGCCCGCCCGTACACGCTGGTCGGCACGGTCGACGTGGCCGGCACCGCCCGCGACGTCGGCGGTCCGTTCATCGGCCTGGTCGGCGCGGACGCCCTCGCGGTGACCGGCCAACGCGGCTACGACCGGATCATGGTGGCCGCCCGGCCGGGCCCGGCCGACGAGGCGCTCGTCGAGCGGACCGCCGAGGCCGTCGGAGCCGGCGCGACCGTCAAGACCCGGCAGCGGATCCTCGACGACGCCGTGACCGACGCGGTCCGCGACCTCCAGCAGTTCAACATGGCGCTGCTGACCTTCGCCGGGGTCGCCGTCGTGGTCGCCGGCTTCGTCATCGCCAACACCTTCGCGATCGTGCTGGCGCAGCGGACCCGGCGGACCGCGCTGCTGCGGCTGGTCGGCGCGACCCGAGGCCAGCTCTTCCGCGCCGCGCTGCTGGAGGCCGCGCTGCTCGGGCTGGTCGCCTCCGCGATCGGCGTGCTGATCGGCGTAGCCCTGGCCGGCGGCATGAACCAGGTGATGGCGCGCCTCGACGCGCCGGCCCCCGGCGGGCTCACCGTCACCGGATCGACCGTGCTGGTCAGCCTGCTCCTCGGCACGGCGATCACGATGGGCGCCGCCCTGCTGCCCGCGTGGCGGGGCACCCGGATCGCCCCGGTCGCCGCGCTCACCGACGCGGCGGTCCAACCCGCCCGGGGCGCCGGCCGGCTCCGGCTGACCGTCGGGGCGCTGGTCTTCGCCGCCGGGATCGCCGCGCTGGTCGGCGCCGCGTACGCCGTCCAGGTGGTGCTCGTGGCCGCCGGTGGCGTGCTCACCTTCTTCGGCATCGTGCTCTTCGGCCCGGTGCTCGTGCCGGCGCTGGTCCGGGTGCTGGGGTGGCCGGCCCGCCGGCTGTTCGGCGCCACCGCCGGCCTGGCCGTGGCGAACGCCGTACGCAATCCACGCCGGATCGCCGCGACCGCCACGGCCCTGGTGATCGGGATCGGTCTGGTGTCGGCCTTCGTGGTCGGCGCCCGCAGCACCAAGGACGGCATCGAGCGCAGCGTGGACGCCGAGATCGGGGTCGACTTGCTGGTCACCGGGATCGGCGGGAGTTTGCCGGCGCCGCTGGTGGCCGAGCTGCGCGCCCGGCCCGAGCTGGCGGTGGTGCACGAGCAGCGCGGCGCCGTCGCTGCCGGCGTGCAGATCCAGGCCGCGCACCCCGCCCTGGTGGCCCGGACGCTGACGGGCGTCGTGGCGGGGGACGTCGACCGGCTGGGCCCCGGATGGGTGCTGGTGCACCGGGAGCTGGCCGAGGCCCGGGGCTGGACGACCGGCTCCACCGTCACCGTGCGCGGCCGGTCGTTACGGGTGGCCGCGGTCGTCACCGCCGACGGACCGGCACTCGCCGGCAGCCCCGTCCCCGACGGCCACGTGATCGACGTGGTGGACGCCGACTTCGCCGCCATCTTCCCCGACGAGCGGGGCTTCCTGGCCGAGATCGACCCCGCCGACGGGGTCTCCGCCGACCGGGCCCGGGCCGCCGTCGAGGCGGTGGTCGCCCGCTATCCGACGGCCAACCTGATGGACCAGGGCGCGTACAAGAAGATGCTCACCGCCACGGTCGACATGCTGCTCGCCCTCGTCACCGCGCTGCTGGGCCTGGCCGTGGTGATCGCGCTGGTCGGGGTCGCCAACACGCTGAGCCTGTCGGTGGTGGAACGGACCCGGGAGAACGCCGTGCTGCGGGCGGTCGGCCTGACCCGCGGGCGGATGCGCGCCATGCTGGCCGTCGAGGCGGTGCTGATGGCGCTGGTCGGCGCGCTGCTCGGGGTCGGCCTGGGCACCGGCGTCAGCGCCGCCGCGATGGCCCTGCTGGCCCGGATCAGCGGCGACTTCGCCGTGGTGCTGCCGGTGGGGCAGCTGGGTCTGATCCTCGGGGTCGCGGTGGTGGCCGCCCTGGTCGCCTCGGTGCTGCCGGCGCGCCGGGCGCTGTCCCGGCCGGTGGTCGAGGCGCTCGGCGACCAGTGACAGCCGCCGGCCGGTCCCGTCGCCCGTCCGGGTGACGGGACCGGCCAGCGGTGCCGGGTCTACAGGCGTTCCACCACCGGGCCGGCACACCGGTTGCGGGTGTCGAAGACGTACCGGGCGTGCCGGGTCACCAGGTCGTAGTCGAAGTCGTCGTGGTCGGTGACCACCACCACCGCGTCCGCCGCCCGGACCTCCCGCTCGGTCAGCTCCACCACGAGCACACCGCCCGGGATCTGGTGCGGCTCCGCGTACGGCTCCACCGCCCGGACGTCCGCGCCGAGGGCCTGCAGGCGCTGGGCCACGTCGACGGCGGGGGAGTCCCGCATGTCACCGGTGTTCTTCTTGTACGCCAGCCCGAGCAGCAGCAGCCGGGCCCCGCTGACGGCACGACCGGCCCGGTTCAGCCCGTTCATGACCCGTCGGGCCACGTGCTCGGGCATCTCGTGGTTGACGTCGTTGGCCAGCTCGATGAACCGGAACTGCCGCCCGAGGCGCCGCTTGACCTGCCAGGACAGGTAGCACGGGTCGATCGGCAGGCAGTGCCCGCCGACCCCCGGGCCGGGCCGGAACGGCATGAAGCCGAACGGCTTGCTCTCCGCCGCCTCGATCGCCTGCCAGACGTCGATGTCGAGGTGGTGGGAGAGCATCGTCAGCTCGTTGATCAGGGCGATGTTCACCTGGCGGAACGTGTTCTCGATCAGCTTGGTCAGCTCCGCCACCCGGGTGGAGTCCACCGGCACGGTCCGTTCCACGAGCCGGCGGTAGAACCCGTCCACCCGGGCGAGCGCGACCGCGTCCATCCCGGAGACCACCTTCGGGGTGTTCTCCAGGCGCCAGGTCGGGTTGCCCGGGTCGATCCGCTCGGGGCTGTAGCCCAGGTGGAAGTCGCCCGGGCTGAGCAGCCCGCTGGCCGACTCCAGCAGCGGGCGCAGCAGCTCCTCCGTGGTGCCGGGATAGGTGGTGGACTCCAGGATCACCGTGCAGCCCGGCCGCACGTACGGGCCGATGCCGACGCCGGCCTGCTCCACGAAGCTGAGGTCGGGCGTGCCGTCGCGCAGCGGCGTGGGCACCGTGATCACGCAGATGTCGAAGCCCTCCGCGTCGGTGTACGCCGTGCTCGGCCGGTACCGGCCGCTGCCCAGCGCGCGGCCCAGCCGGTCGGCGGGGATGTCCTCGACGAACGACTCGCCCGACGCGAGCCGCTTGACCCGGTCGGAGTCGACGTCGAGGCCGACCACGTCCAGGCCGGCCTCGACGGCTCGCATGGCCAGCGGCAGGCCGACGTATCCCTGGCCGATGACGACCAACTTCTCAACGCTCACCCGGGCTCCTGAGGCAGAGGGCGGAAAGTGCCTGCTGGGGAGCCTAGAGTGATTTCTGTGCCCGTACGTCCGGTTTGGGGTTATCGGTGCCAGTGGGACCGGCGTGGCGTCACCACGGGATCACGCGGCCGGGCGCCGGCGCTCAGACCGCAGGCGGATTGGCCGGCTCGACCGGGGTGGTCTGGGTCGGGGTCGGCTCCGTCGGCGGCGTGGTCTGCGTCGGGGCGGTGCTGGTGCTGGGCGTGGCCACCGGCGGATCGTCGGTCTTGGTGGGATCCGGCGACTCCGGAGCCGCCGACCCGCTCGGCTGGGGCGAGACCGGCGGCGCGGTGGCCGACGGCGAGGGGCTGGCGGTGGAGCCGGTGGGCCGGAACGGCCGCCCGGGGTCGACGGGGGCGTCCTCCTGCTTCACCGGCGCCTCGGCGCCGCCGCTCGGCTCCGCGGCCGGAGTGGTCGCCTGCGGGACCTTGACCGCCGGCGCGTCGGCCTCGCGCGACGCGCCGAGCGCCGCGCCGAGGCCGGCCAGCGCCACCAGCACCGCCGTGGCCGCGCCGACCAGGGTGCCGCGTCGCCTCCGGCGGGCCACGGTCGCGGCGACCGGCACGTCGGTGCGGGTGCCCGGGTCGACGCCGCCCGCCGCCGCGGCGGCGGGCACCATGGCGGTCGGCGCGGAGGGGTCGGACACGGCGGCGCGGGCGGCCTCGGCCATCGCCGCCGCGCTGCTGAACCGGTCGGCCGGATCCTTGGCCAGGGCGCGGGAGACCAGCGCGCGGACCGCCTCCGGAACGTCGTGCGGCAACTCCGGCGGCTCGTCGTCGAGGTGGCGCACGGCGACCTGCAGCGGGTTGTCGCCGGTGAACGGCGGGCTGCCGCTCAGGCAGCAGTAGGTCACCGCGCCGAGGGCGTAGATGTCGGTCGCGCCGGACACCGGCCGGCCGGCGGCCTGCTCCGGCGCCATGTAGAGCGCGGTGCCCGGCACGGCGTTCGTGCTGGTGATGCTGGTGATGTTGGTCGACCGGGCGACGCCGAAGTCGACCAGCACGACACTGCCGTCCTCCTGCACCAGCAGGTTGCTCGGCTTGACGTCGCGGTGCACGATCCCGCCGAGGTGCGCGGCGTGCAGCGCCTGCGCGACCTGCGCGACGATCGCCATCGTCTCGGCCACGTCGAGACGCCCGACGGCCTCGATGCGCTTGGACAGCGGCTGGCCGGTCACGAACTCCATGACCAGGTAGTCGGCCCGCCCGCCGTCGGGCAGGTCGTCCTCGCCGCTGTCGAAGACCTGGACGATGCCCGGGTGGCGCAGGGCGGCCATGATCCGGGCCTCGGCACGGAAGCGGGCGATGAAGTCGGGGTCGGAGACCAGCGCCGGCAGCAGGACCTTGACCGCGACCTGTCGGCCGAGGACGAGGTCCTTGCCCCGCCAGACGTCGCCCATGCCGCCCGTGGCGACACGCTCGTCCAGGCGGTAGCGACCGCTGAGTACGACCTCCGATGACAACACAGCATTACCGTACCCAGGCTGGCGGGGATCGGCGCGCCGCGTGCCGTCGGGTCGGCCCGCGCCGACCGCGCGGTGGGGGCGGCGGGACCGTACCCGCCTCGGATAGGCTGTGAGCGTCCGTGGACCGTGTGTGACGACATTCCCCCCATGCCCGTCGTGGGCTGGTCGAATGCGCCGCCGCCCGCGCCCGTCGGCAGGGTGCAGCGTCCCGGGCCGCCGCGCCGTTACGGCGACCGACCGGCCGAACGGCTAGATAATTCTCACTCTTCTGCCCACCGGAGCGGGCTTGCCCGATCGACCCGGCGCTCCTAGCGTTAGCCCGACTCGGGCCCGCCCCACGGCGTCGCCGCGGCACCTGCGCCACCGGCCGTGCCGCCACGGCAGGAGTCCAGACGTACCGTCCGGGCGACGCGGTCCCGGGCGTGATCAGGTCAGCGGGGGGCTGAGGGTGCGGGATCAGGTCCGTCTGCCGGACCGTGCTTGCCTCGCGCACGCCCACGTGGGCGTGCGCCGCCTGTGCGTGTCCACGGCACGGAAGCGGCGACCACATGGCCGGTGAGCTGAACGAGGCCGTCGTGGCGGCGCAGGCCGGCGACGAGGACGCCTTCCGCTTCCTCTACCGCAGCCTCCAGCCCGGCCTGCTTCGATACCTGACCGCCCTGGTCGGCGCGGACGCCGAGGACGTCGCCTCGGAGACCTGGTTGCAGGTCTCCCGCGACCTGCCCAGCTTCACCGGCGGCGAGTTCCGGGCCTGGACCGTCACCATCGCCCGCAACCGGGCCATGGACCACCTGCGCCGGCAGCGCCGTCGTCCCTCGCTGCCCGTGCCGGTGCAGGCGCTCGCCGAACTGGCCGGCGACGCCGACACGGCCGAACGGGCCGGCGAGACGATCGGCACCGAGGCGGCGCTCGCGCTGATCGCCACCCTGCCGCCCCGCGAGGCCGAGGCCGTTCTGCTGCGCGCCGTCGTCGGGCTGGACGCCGAGACCGCCGGGCGGGTACTCGGTCGCCGGGCCGGTGCCGTGCGTACCGCCGCCCACCGGGGGCTGCGCCGGCTCGCCGTCCTGATGGAACGCTACGACCCGAGCCGGTCGCCGGCCGCCCCCGAGGCCGCCGCGGCGCCCCGACCGCGTACCGGCCGGCGGCAGGCGTCGCACGCCGAACCGGCGGACGGTTGACGTGAGGGGATCCAGGATGTTCTTTCGCCGGACCGAGCGGCCCGCCGACCCCGGCGCGTCCGACCGGCTCCTCGACGCCGCCCGCGCGGATGCCTCCCGTACGCCGGACGCCGAGCCGCTCGCCCGGCTGCTCTCCGCCGCCGCCGCCCCCGCCCGCCCCGGCGAACTGGCCGGGGAGGAGGACGCCCTGGCGGCCTTCCGGGCGGCGCGTGCGGCCGGCCCCGCCGCCGGAGCCGTCCCGTCGCCACGCCGGCGCCGGTTCACCGCCGGCGCCATGGCCTGGGGCGCGGGGATCGCGGTCACCGCGACCGCGGGCGCCGCCTTCGCCGCCGTCACGCTGGAGCGGGCCGACGACCCGGCCCCGCCGCCCCGCCCCACCACCCCGGCGCCGGCGACCACGGGCCCGCATCGGGACGGAACGACCGGAGACACCGGTGGCCGTCCCACCGGGACCCCGCCCCACCCCTCCGCCACCCCGACCTCGGGCGCACCCGCCCCCGGCAGCACCGCCGGCGACGCGCCGGGATCGCCCCAGCAGCGCACCGGACAACTGCACGGACTCTGCCGTGCGTACCTGGCCAAGAAGCCGGCGCAGCGGGAGAAGGCCCTGGACACCCCCTCGTTCGCGCGCCTGGTGGCCGCGGCGGGCGGCCGGGAGCAGGTCGAAGGCTTCTGCGGGGAACTGCTGCCCGAGGTGGCGGCGAAGGAGTCGCCGGACAAGCCGCCGAAGAAGGGGTCGAGCCCGACCCCGTCTCCTACCCCGACCGACTGACGCCCCTCGCGGTCGGTCCCGGCCGCTGATTCTCCCGGCCCGTCGCGACGGGTCGGGACCGCCGTTTCCGCTGCACGTTCCGGCCGGCCGCGCGGAATTCGTCTGCTAGACAGGAGTGGGTGGGGCCACCGACGCCCGCGCCGATGACGGTGGGTGGCGTTACGGTGACACCGAACGGAAGTCGGCCGGGAAGGGGGCCATGCCGTGGTGACATCGCCGGAGCTCGACCGGACCACCGTCCTGCGGGAGTCCGCCGCCGCCGAGGGCCACCTCGCGCGCATCTGCTTCAAGACCGGCCCACCGACCCACACCGGCGTCGAACTCGAATGGACCGTGCACGACGCCGCCGACCCCGCCCGCCCGGTCGACGGCGAGCGGCTCCGGGCGGCCCTGGGGCGACACAGCCCCCGCACCCTCGACCGCGCGAGCCCCGCCGAGCCGCTCCCGCACGGTGGCACCGTGACCGTGGAGCCCGGCGGGCAGTTGGAGATCTCCACCGCGCCACGCACCTCGCTCGCCACCCTCATCCACGCCACCGACGGCGACATCGCCGTGCTGACCGGCCTGCTCGACGCCGCCGGGCTGGTCCTCGGGCGCAGCGGCATAGACCCGCACCGGCCGCCCCGCCCGGTGGTCGAGGGCCCCCGCTACCGCGCCATGCGCCACGTCTTCGACCGGCGCGGCCCGGCCGGCCGGACGATGATGTACAGCACCGCCGGTCTCCAGGTCTGCCTGGACGCCGGGGAGCCGGCACACCTGCCGGAGCGCTGGGCGGCGGTGCACGCGCTCGGGCCGCCCCTGCTGGCCGCGTTCGCCACGGCCGACCGGCACGCCGGGCACAGCACCGGCTGGGCGTCCGCCCGGATGGCCGCCTGGTACGGCATCGACCCGGCCCGCACCCGTCCCGTGTGGACGCCGGAGGCCGACGCCGACCCGGTCACGGCCTGGACCAGTTACGTCCTCGCCGCGCCACTGCTCTGCGTACGCGGCGACGGCCCGGACTGGACGCCGCCGCCGGGGATCACGTTCGCCGACTGGGTCGACGGGGCGCTGCCCCGACCGCCCACCACCGACGACCTCGACTACCACGTGAGCACCCTCTTCCCGCCGGTGCGACCCCGGGGCTACCTGGAATTGCGCTACCTCGACACGCAGCCCGGCCGGGGCTGGGTGCTCCCACTCGCGGTGCTGGCCGTCCTGCTCGCCGACCCGGGCACGGTCCGCGCGGCCCGCGCCGTCGCCGGGCCGGTGGCGCACCGGTGGCACGCCGCCGCCCGCCACGGCCTGCGCGACCCGGCGCTGGCCGCCGCGGCGGCGGACCTGTTCGACCTGGCCCTCGCGGCCCTGCCCCGGCTCGACCTGCCGGCGGCCCTGCACGACGACATCGACCGAGGCGTACGGCGGCGACGCGACGCCGCGGGGAGGAGTCACCGGTGACCGGAACGACCACGCGCCCGGCGGGCCCGGAGCAGTTGCGCAGCCGGATCGCGGCGGAACTCGACCGCACCCGCGCCCGCACCGCCCTGCTGACCGAGGCGGTCGACGAGGCCGACCTGACGCGGCAGCACTCGCCGCTGATGTCCCCGCTGGTCTGGGACCTCGCCCACGTGGGCAACCAGGAGGAACTCTGGCTGGTCCGGGACGTGGGTGGGCGCGAACCCGTCCGGCGGGACATCGACGACCTGTACGACGCGTTCAAGCAGCCCCGCCGGGACCGCCCGGCGCTGCCGCTGCTGCCCCCGCAGGAGGCCCGCGCCTACCTGCTCACCGTCCGGGACAAGGTGCTCGACCTGCTGGACCGGGTCGCGTTCACCGAGCGGCCGCTGGTCGCCGACGGCTTCGCCTTCGGCATGATCGTGCAGCACGAGCAGCAGCACGACGAGACGATGCTCGCCACCCACCAGTTGCGCGCCGGCCCGGCGGTGCTGCACGCCCCGCCGCCGCCGGAACCGACGGTCCGGGTCGACGGCGAGGTGCTGGTGCCGGCCGGCGAGTTCACCATGGGCACCGACACCGACCCGTGGGCGCTGGACAACGAGCGGCCCGCCCACCGGGTCCACCTGCCGGCGTACGTCATCGACGCCGCGCCGGTGACCAACGGGCGCTACCGCGAGTTCATCGCCGACGGCGGCTACGACGACCCGCGCTGGTGGAGCCCGGCCGGCTGGCGGCACCGCCGGGAGGCGGAGCTGGTCGCGCCGATGCACTGGCGACGCGACGGCGACGGCTGGGCCTACCGGCGGTTCGGGCGGTGGGCGCCGGTCCGCGACGACGAGCCGGTGGTGCACGTCTGCTACCACGAGGCGCGGGCGTACGCGGCCTGGGCCGGCAAGCGGCTGCCGACCGAGGCGGAGTGGGAGAAGGCGGCCCGCTGGGACCCCGCCTCCGGTCGCTCCCGCCGCTACCCGTGGGGCGACGACGACCCCACCGCCGAGCACGCCAACCTGGGCCAGCGGCACCTGTGGCCCGCGCCGGTGGGCGCCTACCCGGCCGGCGCCTCGCCGCTGGGCGTGCACCAGCTCATCGGCGACGTGTGGGAGTGGACCTCCACGCCGTTCCGGGGGCACCCGGGCTTCACCGCGTTCCCCTACCGCGAATACTCGGAGGTCTTCTTCGGCGACGACCACCGGGTGCTGCGCGGCGGGTCGTTCGGCACCGACCGGGCCGCCTGCCGGGGCACCTTCCGCAACTGGGACTTCCCGATCCGGCGGCAGATCTTCAGTGGTTTCCGCTGCGCGCGGGACGCCCGGCCGGAGGAGTCGCAGCCGTGACGACGGGGCGGCCGGACGGTTGGGCCGGAGCAGGCACCCCGTTCCGGGGCCGGCCCCCGGGGCGGGGCGACATCGGCGGCCGGCGCCCGGGCCGCCCCGCCGGGCCGGGCGGTGTCGCCTGATGTGTCGCCACCTGGCCTACCTGGGGCCGCCGGTCACCCTGCGGGAGCTGCTGTTCGACCCGCCGTACTCGCTCGTGCGGCAGTCCTGGGCGCCCCGCGACATGCGCGGCGGCGGGACGATCAACGCCGACGGCTTCGGCGTCGGCTGGTACCCGGGCGACGGTGAGCCGGTGCGCTACCGGCGGTCGCAGCCCATCTGGAGCGACCCGACCATCGCCCAGCTCGCGCAGGTCACCTCGGCCGGCGCGGTGCTGGCCGCCGTCCGCTCCGCCACGGTGGGCATGGCGGTCCTCGACGGGGCCGCCGCCCCGTTCGCCGAGGGGCGCTGGCTGTTCAGCCACAACGGGGTGGTGCGGGGCTGGCCCGACTCGATGGTCGCGCTCGCCGCCACCCTGCCCGTACGCGACCTGCTCACCCTCGACGCGGCCACCGACTCGGCGCTGGTGTGGGCGCTGGTGCGGCACCGGCTGCGGGCCGGGGTGAAGCCGGCGCGCGCGGTCGCCGAGACCGTGACGGCGGTGGCCGGGGCCGCGCCCGGGTCCCGGCTCAACCTGCTGCTCACCGACGGGCGCACGGTGGTGGCCAGCGTGGCCGGGCACGCGCTGTCGATCCGCGCGACGCCGGCCTCGGTGCTGCTGGCGTCCGAGCCGCACGACGACGACCCCGGCTGGCAGGCGGTGCCGGAGGGGCAACTGGTGGAGGCCACGGCGACGGGGGTACGCGTCCGCGCCCTCGCCGAGGTCTGACCGCCGGCCGACAGGGACGTTCCACCCGACGACGAAGGGGATGACATGAGCGCGGAGCCGCTGGAGATCCACCTGGAGGAGCAGGACCTGGGCCGCAGCCTGCGGGAGGACGTCCGCACCGGCCTGACGGCCGACGAGAAGTGGCTGCCCCCCAAGTGGTTCTACGACGCCCGCGGCAGCGAGCTGTTCGAGGAGATCACCCGCCTGCCGGAGTACTACCCGACCCGGGCCGAGCGGGCGGTGCTGGCCGAACGGGCGGCCACGATCGCCGAGCTGACCGGGGCGAAGACGCTGATCGAGCTCGGTTCGGGCTCGTCGGAGAAGACCCGGCTGCTGCTGGACGCGTTCACCCGCCGGGGCGGGCTCGGCACGTTCGTGCCGCTGGACGTGTCGGTCAGCGCGCTGCGGCAGTCCACCGCCGAGATCGCTGCCGACTACCCCGGGCTGCGGGTGCGCGGCATCGTGGGGGACTTCACCCGCCACCTGGACCGCCTGCCGACCGGAGGGCGCCGGCTGGTGCTCTTCCTGGGCGGCACGATCGGCAACCTCCTGCCGGTCGAGCGGGCGCGGTTCCTCGCCGCGATGCGGGCCGCGCTGGAGCCGGGGGACTGGCTGCTGATCGGCACCGACCTGGTCAAGGACCCGGCGGTGGTGGTGCCGGCGTACGACGACTCGGCCGGGGTCACCGCCGAGTTCAACCGCAACGTGCTGCGGGTGGTCAACCGGGAGTTGGGCGCCGACTTCGATCCCGCGGGGTTCGCCCACGTCGCGCTCTGGGACGCCGAGCGGGAGTGGATCGAGATGCGGCTGCGGGCGCGGCGGCCGATGCGCGTACGGGTGCTGGACCTGGCGGTCACCTTCGCCGAGGGCGAGGAGCTGCGCACGGAGGTGTCGGCGAAGTTCCGGCCCGAGGGGATCGCCGCCGAACTGGGCTCGGCCGGCTTCGCCGCCCACGACTTCTGGACCGATTTGGCCGGCCTCTTCGGCGTCACCCTGGCCCGCGCCGATTGACCGGTGGGCCGCGCCAGGTGACCGGCGGGGTCGCCGGCGGGTGAGCATCTTCACCCGCCGGAGCCGGCCCGACCGGTGATCGGCTAGGCTGGGCGACGCGAAGGGGAGTAGCCCCCAATGTCGTGGTCGACACACTGGTGCGTTCCGCATCCGGCCACGCGGCCTCGTCATCCGAGGCGGGCGAGACCTTCGACCCAGGCTGTTGCAGCCGGGTCGAGGGCGCCCCCGTACCTCCTCCCGGCATGATCCGGAAGGATGTCATGGAAGGTTTCCTCGTCGCGCTGGTCGTCAGCTTCGGCGTCATCTTCGTCGCCGAGCTGGGGGACAAGTCCCAGCTGATGGCCCTGACCTTCGCCACCCGCTTCAAGACCGTGCCGGTCCTGATCGGGATCACCATCGCCACCGCCGTGGTGCACCTGGCCTCGGTGGCGATCGGCTACGGGCTCGGCGCCGCGCTGCCGACGGAGTGGATCTCGCTCGTCGCGGGCCTGGCGTTCCTCGGTTTCGGCGCGTGGACCCTGCGCGGTGACTCGCTCACCGAGGAGGAGAAGCGCAAGGCCGAGAAGAGCAGCAAGTCCGCCATCGTCGCGGTGTCGGTCGCGTTCTTCCTGGCCGAGCTGGGCGACAAGACCATGCTCGCCACCATCACCCTCGCCACCCAGTACGGCTGGTTCGGCACCTGGCTCGGCTCGACGATCGGCATGGTGGCGGCGGACGCGCTCGCCATCCTCGTCGGGCGGATGCTCGGCAAGCGGCTGCCCGAGAAGACCATCAAGTACGGCGCCGCGGTGCTCTTCGCGATCTGCGGGCTCTGGCTGATCCTGGAGGCCGTCACGCAGCTCACCTGACGCCGACTACCGCCGTGCTGGCCGGGTAACGGCAGCGGATGGGCGTCGAGGAGATCCTGCGCCACGGCTACCAGGGCCTGGTCACGGCGGTGGAGGTCGCCGGGGCGGTGGTCATCTTCGTCGGGGCGGCGTGGGCGGCGCTGCGGTTCGTGGTCGAGGGACTGCGGCACCGCAGCGCCGCCGTGTTCACCCCGATCCGGCTCTCCCTGGGGCGGTTCCTCACCCTCGGGCTGGAGTTCCAGCTCGCGGCGGACATCCTGCGTACGGCGGTCTCGCCGACCTTCACCCAGATCGGTCAGCTGGCGGCCATCGCGGCGATCCGGACCGCGCTGAACTACTTCCTCGGCCGGGAGATCCGCCAGGAGCAGCAGCAGGTCCGGGAGTCGGAGCGCGCCCGTTGATCCGTGTCCTGGTCACCGCCACCACCGCCCTCGCCACCCTGGCCGGGCTGGCGGTGCTGCTCGGCACGGGATCCTGGCGGTGCGCGATGCGGGTGCTGCTGGACCTGCTGACCGCCGCCGGGCTGCTGCGGCTGGCCGGCGGCCAGGGCTGGACGGCCCTGGCCGCGGCGGCGGCGATCGTCCTGCTGCGCCGGCTGCTCTGGGCCGCGCTCACCGCCAGCGGGCCGACCGGACCGCCGGGGCGGCTCCGACCTCCGCCGGCGCCGGACGCGGCCAAATGGCCGACGCCGGGCCGGCACCGCCAGCAGTAACGGCAGGCCCGGCGACCGCCCGGCGGCCCGGCCCGGCGCGGCGACCGGCGCTGAGCGAGCCGTGCCCGGTGCGGTGCCTCGTCCGGGGGCGCGGCGGCCGGTTCAGCCCTGCCCGCGCTGGTAGACGTCCGGCACGCCGTCGCGGTCGGCGTCCACCCGCTCCGCCTCGGCGATCCGCCGGTAGGCGGCGTTGCGCCGCATCAACACGACCGTGGCGAGCAGCGCGGAGATCACCGAGCCGGTCAGCACGGCCGCCTTGACGTTGCCGGCGGCGGCGCTGCCGGGGCCGAACGCGAGTTCGCCGATCAGCAGGGAGACGGTGAACCCGATCCCGGCGAGCAGCGCCACGCCGAGCAGGTCCGTCCAGGTGATGTCCTCGTCGAGCTGCGCTCGGGTGAACCGGGCGAGCAGGAACGTCGAGCCGAAGATCCCGATGACCTTGCCGAGCACCAGACCGGCGACGACGCCGATCACGATCGGGTCGGTGACGATGGCCCCCAGGTCGGCGCCCCGCAGCGACACCCCGGCCGCGAAGAACGCGAAGATCGGCACGGCGAAACCGGCCGAGATGGGGCGCCAGCGGTGCTCCAGGTGCTCGGCGAGCCCGTGCGCGTCGCCGGCCTTGCCCCGCAGGACGGGCACGGTGAAGCCCAGCAGGACGCCCGCCACGGTGGCGTGTACCCCGGAGGCGTGCATGAGGACCCACGCGGTGGCCGCCAACGGGATCAGCGCCCACCACCACGTCTTGCGCCGCTGCACGAGCAGGCCGAAGAGGGCGATGGGGACCAGGGCGGCGAGCAGCGGCAGCGGGCTGAAGTCGGCGGTGTAGAAGATCGCGATGATGGTGATGGCGAGCAGGTCGTCGACCACCGCCAGGGTCAGCAGGAAGGCGCGCAGGCCCTGCGGCAGGTGCGAGCCGATGACCGCGAGGACGGCGAGGGCGAAGGCGATGTCCGTCGCGGTGGGGATGGCCCACCCCCGCAGCCCGTCCCCGCCGGCGGCGAGGTTGATCCCGAGGTAGATCAGGGCGGGCGCCGCCATGCCGCCGACCGCCGCGATCACGGGCAGCGCCGCCCGGCGAGGGTCGCGCAGGTCGCCCGCGACGAACTCGCGCTTGAGTTCGAGCCCGACGACGAAGAAGAAGATCGCCAGGAGGCCGTCGGCGGCCCAGGCGGCGAGGTCCAGGTCCAGGTGCAGGGCTGCCCCGTCCGACCAGGGCACCCACGCGCCGAGGGCGGCGTAGGAGGACCCCCAGGGCGAGTTGGCCCAGACCAGCGCGACCACCGCGCCGAGCAGCAGGAGGCCGCCGCCGACGGTCTCGGTCCGCAGCACGTCGGCCAGGAACCGGGCCTCCGGCCAGGACGTACGCGAGAAGAAGCGGCGGGGCGGGCGGGGTCGGTCGGCGTGCGGGGCGCGGTTGGTCATGCGCGGGATTCACCTTGTCTCGGGCAGCAGGGGTCGACGCCGACCAGGCTTCCCGGCACACCGTTGTCGACCCTATCCAGCGGCGCCGCGACCGGCGAGCCGGGAGGGGCGATTGCCGGCCTCGTCACGTCCGGTCGCCTTCCCCCCGCCACCCGGGACGCCGTCCGCCCGTTTGTCCGGTGGTGGGTCGGGCGCCGATGTCAAGGGGTGAAAATACGTAACTCGGGACATAAGGCGTATGAGTCGCTTTAATGGTTTCACGAGATTAAGTCGACCTTGGGGGTTTTCGTGAAGTTCTTTGGCGTTACCGGCCTGGTACGGAGGCGCGCCTGATGGACCTGTACCGCCAACTCCGCCTCGTGCGCCGGCACTGGTGGATCGTGCTCCTCACCGTCATGGTCGCGCTCGGCGTCACCGCCCTCGTCACCGTCCGGGCGCAGCCCCGCTACGTCGCGTCGGTGACCTTCTTCGTCACCACGCCCAGCCAGGGCGTCACCGACGCCTACCAGGGCGGCCTCTTCCTCCAGCAGCGGGTCAAGTCCTACGCGGAACTGCTGACCAGCGACCGCCTCGCGCAGAGCGTCGTCGCCGAGGCTCCGGTCGGGCTCACCGCCGAGGAGGTCCAGCGCCGGGTCAGCACCTCCACCGAGACCGGCACCGTGCTGCTGCGCGCGTCGGTGACCGACACGGACCAGAGCCGCGCCCTGAAGGTCACCGAGGTGCTCTCCGCGCAGTTCGTCCAGCTGGTGCAGAAGGTGGAGACGACCCAGGACGGCAAGGCCGGGCCGATCAGGATCGAGGTCGTCAGCGGGCCCCGGGTCACCCCGACGCCCGTCTCGCCGCAGCCGGTCCGCAACTTCGCCGTCGGTACGCTGCTCGGCCTGCTCGCCGGCGTGGGCCTGGCGATCCTGCGCGGGGTCGCCGACGTCCGCCTGCGCGACGCCGCCGGCCTCCGGCGTACCACCGGCAGCCCGCTGCTCGGCGAGATCCCCTTCGAGAGCACCGCGAAGTCGGAGCCGTTGATCGTCGGCGCGGCGGCGAACTCCGCCCGGGCCGAGGCGGTGCGCAAGCTGCGCACCAACCTGCGCTTCGTCGACGTGCACGAGCCCGCCCGCGTCATCGCGGTCACCAGCGCCCTGCAGGGCGAGGGCAAGACGACGCTCTCCTGCAACCTGGCGATCGCCCTGGCCGAGGCCGGCTGGCGGGTGCTGCTGGTCGACGCCGACCTGCGCCGCCCGAAGGTCGCCGACTACCTGGGGCTCGACGCGGGCATCGGGCTGACCGACGTGCTCGTCGGCGACGTCCAGGTCGGCGACGTGGTGCAGCGCTGGGGCGACAAGTCCCTGCTGGTGCTCCCGAGCGGCTCGGCGCCGCCCAACCCCAGCGAGCTGCTCGGCTCCAAGGCGATGGCGGACCTGCTGCTCGCCCTGCGGGAGTCCGCCGACATCGTCATCATCGACACGGCCCCGCTGCTGGCCGTGACGGACGGCGTGGTCGTGGCCGTGCAGGCCGACGGCGCGCTCCTGGTCTCCCAGCAGGGCCGCACCTCCCGCAGCCAGGTGGCGCAGGCCGCCCGCGCGCTGAACTCGGTCTCCGTCCGGCTGCTCGGCTGCGTGCTGAACATGGCGAAGGTGGCGAAGGCGGAGGCGTACCAGTACGAGGCCTACCGGGTGGTCGCCGCCGCGACTCCGGAGGTGCCGGCGGACGCGACCCCGTCCGCCCGGCACGCGGAGCGGGTCGACGGCGTCGTCAGCGACCGTACGCAGGAACTCACCCGGCTGTCGCGATGAGCGCCGCGAGGGGTCGCATCGACCGTTCGATCTCCTCCGCGCAGCGTCGGAAGTCGGCGGCGGTGCCGCCGATCGGGTCCCGCAGGTCGTCCGCGTCCCCGGTGGCGGGTTGCAGCCGCCCCCGGGCGCGGGCGGCGGCCTCGACCGCCGCCCGCAGCGGACCGTCGGCCGGATCCGTCGTCGGTTCGGCGGCCGAGGCCAGCCGGCCGAACTGGCGGAGGGTGAACGTCCGGTGCAGCGCGGCCGGCGCGAGGGCGGTGCACACCGAGCGCTGGCGGCGCGTGGCCGTGAGCACCAGCGTCGCCCCGGCCAGGTGCTCCGGGCGCAGCCGTCGGCTGCGAAAGTCGGTGGGATCCCCGCCGGTCTCGGCCGCCAGGTCCGCCGCGTGCGGGTGCATTCGCAGGTCGTCGACGGCGTCCGTGCCGGCGCTGGCGACCGTCACCGCGCGCCCGGCCAGCAGGCGACGGGCGATGTACTCGGCCATCGGTGACCGGCACAGGTTGGCGTGGCAGACGAACAACACCCGGTCGACCATGCGGACCCCTCTCGTCGGTGCCGTCGCGGACGGTGGCGCCGCGCCGGCGGCCGGCCGTCGGAGCCGGCCGGACGTGGAGGGGATGTCGGCATCGTACGCGGGCCGGACGACTCCGCGGCACGGTGCCGCGCCGAGGAGTCCCGGCCGGACGGAGGCGGGTCGGTGAGGATCGGGATCCTGTCGTACCACTTCCCGCCCGAGCCGGCGTTCATCCCGGGCAGTCTCGCCGAGGAACTCGCCGTCCGGGGGCACGAGGTGAAGGTGCTGACCGGCTTCCCCGACTACCCCGGCGGCCACGTCTACCCGGGCTGGCGGCAGCGCTGGCGGTACGAGACCCACAGCGAGCGGCTGACGGTCCGGCGGGTCCCGCGCTACTCCGCCGGGGACGGTTCGCTCCGCGGCCGGATGGCCGGCCACCTGTCGTTCGCCGGCAGCGCGGCGGTGACCGGGCGGTGGTTCCTGGCCGACGTCGACGCCCTCTACGTCCACCTGCCGCCGGCGAACGCCTTCGCGGCGGCGGGCCTGCTCCGCCTGCTGGGCCGGGTGCCGACCGTCGTGCACGTGCAGGACGTCTGGGCGGAGGACGAGCCGGTCGGGGCCGAGAACGGGCGGTGGGCCGGGCGGATCGCCGCCGCGATGGCGCGGGTCTACCGGGCCGCGGACGGGATCGCGGTCGCCGCGCCGTCGCTGCGCGACCGGGTCGTCGCGGCGGGCGTGGACCCGGCCCGGGTGCGGGTGGTGCTCAACTGGACCGACGAGCGGATCTTCCACCCAGCCCGGCCCAGCCGCGCGGCTCACCGGCTGGTCCGGCGCGACGAGCGGTGCGTGGTGATGCACGCCGGCACCATCGGCGCCCGGCAGGGCCTGGAGACCGCGGTACGGGCGGCGGCGGCGCTGGACCACACCGTGGACCTCGTCCTGGTGGGCTCGGGCGCGGACGAGCGGCGGGTGCGGGGGCTCGCCGCCGACCTGCGGGCCGAGAACGTGCGCTTCGTCGAGCGGCGGTCCCCGCCGGACATGCCGGACCTGTACGCCGCCGCCGACTACCAGCTCGTCATGCTGCGGGACCTGCCCGAGCTGCGCAGCACCCTGCCGGCGAAGCTCCAGGCGGCGTTCTCCTGCGCCGTGCCCGTGGTGGCCTCCGCCGGCGGCGACACCGCGGACCTGGTGGAACGGGCCCGGGCGGGGCTCTCCTGCCCGCCGGGGGACTGGGCGAGCCTCGCCGACCGGTTCTGGCTGGCCGCCACCATCCCGCCACCCGCCCGGGCCGACATGGGCCGGCGCGGCCGGGAGGCGTACCTGCGGGAGATGTCGATGTCGGCGGGTGTGGAGCGGATCGAGCGGCTGCTGTACGAGGCGGCCGCCGGGCGCCCCGGCGCCCGGTGACCCGGCGATCGGGGCTCGCATACCGGTCAACCGCGTCATCTTGGGCGAAAACGATCGTTAGCAGTGTGGAGCGGCAGCGGAACGGGGTCCGCCCGCCGTTCCCCAGGAAGGACGTGTGGTGTGACGGAGAGCGCGAGACCGCGTCGACGACGTGGTCGTTCCCGCCGGCGGCGGCAGCTGCGCCGGGCCCTGCTCGCCGCCCTCGTGGTGGGTTCGCTGCTGTTGCTGACCGGTGGCTGGGTGGGCTTCCGGGGCTGGCAGGCCCGCGCCCACCTGCTCAACGCCGCCGGCCTGGCCCGGGAGCTCAGCGCCCAGGTGGTCGGCGGTGACACCGCCCGGGCGCAGCGCACCCTCGCGGCGCTCCAGGCGCAGTCCGGCAGCGCCCGGGCGGCGACCGGCGACCCCGGCTGGTGGGTCGGTCGGCACGCCCCGTACGCGGGGGACAACCTGGCGGCCGTCCGGCAGATCTCGGTGGCCATCGACGACCTGGCCCGGCAGGCGTTCCCGCCGTTGCTGCGCGCCGACCTGACCAGCCTGGTGCCGGCGGGCGGGCGGCTGGACGTGGGTCGGCTGCGGGCCCTGTCGGCCGAGCTGGCCAGGGTCAACGCCACGGTGCAGGGTGCCCGGGACAGCCTCGCGACGGTGCCCACCGAGGGCCTGGTCGGTCAGGTCCGGCAGGCGCTCGGCGACCTGCGGGGCGAGATCGACCGGCTGGCCGGCCTGACCGCCGCCGCGGACGAGGCCAGCCGGCTGCTGCCGGGGCTGCTGGGCGCCGACGGCCCCCGCACCTACCTGGTGGTCTCCCAGAACCCGGCCGAGCTGCGCGCCACCGGCGGGATGATCGGCGCGTACGCGGTCATCCACGCGGCCGACGGCCGGGTCCGGATGGGGCGGCAGGGCACCAGCAGCACGCTGGGCCGGTTCCAGCCGCCGCTGAAGGTGCCCACCGAGGTGCGCAGCCTCTGGGCCGACCTGCCCGGGATCTATCCGGCCGACGTCAACCTCACCCCGCACTTCCCGACCGCCGCCGCCCTCTACCGGGAGATGTTCCGCCGGCGTACGGGCACCACCGTGGACGGGGTGCTCGCCGTCGACCCGGTGGTGCTGTCGTATCTGCTCAAGGCCACGGGCCCGGTGATGGTGCCCGGGGGTGTCCCGCTGGCCGCCGAGAAGGTCGTGCAGACGGTGCTCAGCGACAGCTACCAGCGGATGGACAACGAGGAACAGGACGCCTTCTTCGCCGCCTCCGCCGCCGCCGTGTTCGACGCGCTGGTCACGAAGAATGTAGACCCGAAGGCGTTGTTGTCCTCATTTGACCGTGCTGTCACTGAACGCCGGATATTGTTCTGGAGTGCCCGAAACGAAGAGCAACGGAGGATCGGCGACAGCCGGTTGGCCGGGGCGCTTCCGGAGAAGGACACCGTGCCCACGGTCGGCGTGTTCCTCAACGACGGCAGCGGCGCGAAGCTCGGCTACTACCTCCGGCCGTCGGCGACCCTGGCGGTCGGCGACTGCCGGCCCGACGGCCGCCGGGAACTCCGACTCCGGGTCACCCTGCGCTCGTCGGCGCCGAAGTCGGGTCTCAGCGAGTCGGTCCTCGGCCTCGGTCTGGCCGGTGACCCGTACACCGTCCGCACGTTGGTGTCGGTGCACAGCCCCGCCGGTGGGGCGGTGCTCGCCGCCCGTCTGGACGGCGTCGAGACGGCGGTGGGCAGCGGCACCGAACGGCGCCGCCAGGTGAGCACCGCCAACGTCGAGGTCGGCCCGGGGGGCTCCCGCACGTTGGAGGTCACCGTCCTGACGGCGACCACCGGCGTCGGTACCGCCGAGCTGTGGCTGACCCCCACCGCCACCCCATGGACCACCCAAGTTGTTTCCGCACCAAGCTGTGATCAGTAGGAGGGAACCAATCATGCGGCTATCCCGCATCATCATGGCGCTCACGGTCGGTCTGGCCGTGCTGGCCGTGCCGACCGCAGCGGGGGCGGCGCAGCCGCAGCCGACGCCGGGCACCGGAACGCCACAACCACCGATCTACCCGCCGGGCGGCACCCCGACGCTCGCCGTGACCCCGCCGACCGTCGTGGTCGGCCAGACCGCCACCCTGATCGGCAGGGGCTGGGGGCCGGGCGAGACGGTGATCATCACCGTCAGCACGTCCCCGCTCGCCGCCGCCGTGCCGGGCGCCGACCAGGCGCGCCGCAGCGACGGCGAGATCGTCGCGATGGTGCCGGTCTCGTTCCAGCAGGCGCCCCAGCCGAACCCCAGGACCCTGGAGGTCACGGCTGACGACGACGGCTACTTCCGCACCACCTACACGCCGCGTCACCACGGCACGTACACCTTCCGGGCCGAGGGCCAGACGTACCACCGGGTGGCGACCGCGACGCTGACCGTGCTCAAGAAGCACACGCCGCCGCTGCCCGTCACGGGCGACAGCCTGAGCACCCCGATGAAGTTCGGCGGCGGCCTCGTCGGCGCCGGCGCGGTGCTTCTGCTGCTGTCGCTGGTCTGGCGCAAGCGCCACCGCTTCGGCATGGGAGCCGCGCGCTGACGGTGAAGCTCCCCCCGGGCAGTGCCCGGACACCGCGAAAACGGCTGGTGCCCGTCGGAGACATCCGACGGGCGCCAGCTCGTCCCGTACCGTCTCGCCGCGCCGGCCCGCCCGATTCGCCGCGGCCCGCCCCCGGCGAGGTCGGCCGGCCGTCCGGGCACCCTCGGCCGCCAGGCGGGGACATGGCACCATGACCGTGTCCTCCGCCGTCGGGTGGCCGGGGACACGACAGCGATGGAGTCGGGATGACAGGACTGGCCGGCGCGCCGGTGCCGGGGCTGGTGCCACTGTGGACGCACGACCCGGTGACCGCCGGCCCCTACCGGCTGCTCGGTCGGCTGGGCGCGGGCGGCCAGGGCGTGGTCTACCTCGGCGAGGACGACCAGGGCCACCAGGTGGCCGTCAAGATGATCAACATCGACCTGAGCGACCTGCGGGCGCGGTCGCAGTTCATGAAGGAGATCGCCGCGGCGCGCCGCGTCGTGCCGTTCTGCACCGCGCAGGTGCTCTTCGCCGAGATCGACGGCGAACGCCCCTACGTGGTCAGCGAGTTCATCGAGGGCCCGACCCTCTACCGGCACGTCCGCGAGCAGGGCCCGGTCGCCGGCAACGCGCTGCACCGGCTCGCCGTCGGTACGGCCACCGCGCTCGCCGCGATCCACCGCTCCGACATCGTGCACTGCGACCTGAAGCCCGACAACGTGGTGCTCGGCCGGGACGGCCCCCGGGTGATCGACTTCGGCATCGCCCGCGCGCTGGGCGTCACCGAGACGGTGACCAGCCGGGTGATGGGGACCACCGCGTACATGGCCCCGGAGCGGTTCCGTAACGACTCGGTCGGGCCACCGTGCGACGTCTTCGCCTGGGCCGCCACCATCGCCTTCGCCGCCGGGGGCCGGCCACCGTTCGGCAACGACTCGCTCTTCGCGGTGATGCACCGGGTGCTCAACGAGCCGCCCGACCTGCCCGCGCTGCCACCGGGCCTCGACGAGCTGATCCGGCAGTGCCTGGCCAAGGACCCGGCGCAGCGGCCGGAGGCCGAGCAGGTGCTGATGCGGCTGCTCGGGCAGGACGTCCGGGACGCGGGCCCGCTGCGCCGGGATACCGTGCTCCAACTGGGCAACGAGACCGCGGGCGCGCCGACGCCGAACCAGCCGTTGCCGTTGCCCCGTACCGCGTCGGATCCGCCGCCGGCCCAGCCGGAACCGACGGCGTCGACCCGAGTCGGTACGGCGTCGGCGGCCCGGCCGGAACCGGTGCGACATCAGCAGAGCCCGGCCGCGGCTTCCGTGCCCGCCGACCAGGCGGAAGGCGGCTGGGGGCGGCGGCTCCGCCGGGAGTCGACCGACGCCTGGGGCATCTCGACCGCGATCTTCCTCGGCTCGGTCGGCGCCGCGGCCGGCTACGTCGCGTCGAGCGCGGTGGACGGGGCCGCGGCCGCCGGGGCGACCACCTTCGTCGTGGTCTACGCGGTACGGCTGCTGGTCGCGACGGCCCTCGGCGGCCGCTCCGATCGCCACTGACCGAGGGTGCGCAGGTGGGTGGGGGTGAGCGTCCCGGACGGCCGGGTCGGACACCGCCGGTGGCACCGCACCGATAGGTTGACTGCCACCAGTTGACCGCCGAGGAGGACGTCGCCATGGCCCCAGCCCCGTCGCGTGCACGACAGTGGTTGCCGTACACCGCAGCCGTAACCGCCGGGCTGCTGGTCATCGGCGGGGCGTTCCTGCTCGTGCGGCAGCGGGACGCGGGCAGCGACCGGTCCCGGGCCGACTGCGCCGTCCGCCTGGACGTCAACGCCTCGACCGAGAAGGCGGCGCTGCTGGTCGAGTTGGCCGCGCGGTACAACGACAGCGACCGGACGCTCGACGGCGGCGGCTGCGCCCAGGTGCACGTCAGCGCCCTGAACTCGGGCAAGGCCACCGAGGCGCTCGCCGTCGGCTGGAGCGGCACCGGCCTGCCGGAGCCGCAGGTCTGGTTGCCGACGTCGAGCCTGTGGACCGGCCAGCTGCGGCTGCTCGACGAGGCCGCCGGGCGGGCGCCGCAGACGCCGGACCGGTACCCGTCGATCGCCAACAGCCCGCTGGTCATCGCGATGCCGCAGCCCAAGGGCGAGCTGGTACGCGGGCGCGGGCCGCTGGGCTGGGGGGAGATCCTCGGCCTCTCCGGGCGGCAGGGCTGGGCGGGCTTCGGCAGGCCGGAGTGGGGCCGCTTCACCTTCGGCAAGGACAACCCGAACCTCTCCACCTCGGGTCTGGCGGCGACCATCGCCACCTACTACGCCGCCGCGAACCGCTCCAGCGACCTGACCAAGTCGGACCTGTCGGACCCGAAGGTGACCCGGTTCGTCCGGCAGATCGAGGCCAACGTGTCGCACTACAGCGACGACTCGGTGGAGCTGCTCCGCGACCTCGCCGAGGCCGACCTGACCGGTACGGGCGCCGGCACGGGCGACATGAGCGCCATCGTCATGCAGGAGGAGCTGGTCCACCTCTACAACGAGGGCGGGCTGAGCCCGCGGCAGGAGGGCCAGGAGCGGGGCCCCCGGCCGAAGGTCCCGCTGGTGGCCGTACACCCGAAGGAGGGCACCTTCAACCTGGACCACCCGTTCGTGGTGCTCCCCTCCGCCGACGAACGGCAGCGCGCGGCGGCGGACGACTTTCTGAAGTTCCTGACCGCGGACCTCCAGCAGAAGAGCTTCGCCCGCCTCGGTTTCCGGGACCACGAACGCCAGGCCTCGGCGGAGCTGCTCGCCAGCGTCGGCGCCGAGCCCGACGGCGGGCTGTCCTACTTCGATCCGCCGAACCCGGAGGTGGTCGAGGCGATGCTGGACGGCTGGGGCACGCTGCGCAAGAAGGCCAACATCCTGATCGCGCTGGACACCTCCGGGTCGATGGAGAAACGGGTCGGGAACAGCACCCGCTTCCAGGTCGCCTCGGCGGCGGCGGAGAAGGGGCTCGCGCTGCTCAACTCCGAGGACCGGGTCGGGCTCTGGTCGTTCTCCTCGGAGACCAAGAAGCGGCCCGAAGGCCCGTACCGGGAGGAGGTCCGGCTCGGCGACTTCGACCAGAAGCGGATCAACGACCGGATCGCCGGCCTGCACGTCGCGGGCGACACCGCCCTCTACGCGACGGTCCGGGCCGCCCACCGGCAGCTGGTCGACCGGTACGACCCGGACCGGATCAACGCCGTCGTCGTGCTGACCGACGGCAAGAACGAGTACGCCCGGGACAACGACCTGAACCGGCTGCTCGCCGACGTCGCCCTGGACCCGCGGCGCCCGGTGAAGGTCTTCTGCATCGCCTTCGACGGGGATTCGGACTTCGCCACGCTGGACCGGATCGCCAAGGCGTCGTCGGGCAAGGCGTTCGACGCCACGGATCCTGCCATGATCGACGAGGCGTTCGTGAAGCTGGTCAGCAGCTTCTGAGCCGCCGGCGCTGTCGCGACTGACCGGTCGCCCCGTCAGATCAGGCCGTGGGCCAGCATCGCCTCCGCCACCCGGCGGAACCCGTCGATGTTGGCCCCGGCCACGTAGTCCCCGGGCAGCCCGTACTCCTCGGCCGTGCTCCAGCAGCGGTCGTGGATGTTCCGCATGATGTCGCGCAGCCGCTGCTCCGACTCGGCGAACGTCCACGAGTCCCGGCTGGCGTTCTGCTGCATCTCCAGCGCGCTGACCGCCACCCCGCCGGCGTTGGCCGCCTTGCCCGGCGCGAAGCGCACCCCGGCCCGGCCGAGGATGCGTACCGCCTCCGGCGTGGTGGGCATGTTCGCGCCCTCCACCACCGCGACGCAGCCGCCGGCCACGAGCGCCGCGGCCTCCGCGCCGCCGATCTCGTTCTGCGTCGCGCACGGCAGCGCCAGCTCGCAGGGCACCTCCCAGACGGTACGGCCGGAGACCGCCACCGCGTGCGGCACGTGCCGCGCGTAGTCGTCGAGCCGGGCCCGGCGCTGCTCCTTCAGCTCCCGCAGCAGCTCCAGGTCGATGCCCTTGTCGTCGAGGACGTAGCCGGACGAGTCGGAGCAGGCGACCACCCGCCCGCCGAGCTGGTGCACCTTCTCGATCGCGTAGATCGCCACGTTGCCGGAGCCGGAGACCACCACCCGCTTGCCGTCCAGGCTGTCGCCGGTCTGCCGCAGCATCTCGTCGGCGAAGAAGACCGCCCCGTAGCCGGTCGCCTCCCGGCGCACCTGCGCGCCCCCGTACGCCAGGCCCTTGCCGGTGAGCACCCCGGACTCGTACCGGTTGGTGATCCGCTTGTACTGGCCGAACAGGTAGCCGATCTCCCGGCCGCCGACGCCGATGTCCCCGGCCGGCACGTCGGTGTCCGCGCCGATGTGCCGGTACAGCTCGGTCATGAAGCTCTGACAGAACCGCATCACCTCCCGGTCCGAGCGGCCCTTCGGGTCGAAGTCCGCGCCGCCCTTGCCGCCACCGATCGACAGCCCGGTCAACGCGTTCTTGAAGATCTGCTCGAAGCCCAGGAACTTCACGATCCCGAGGTAGACCGACGGGTGGAAGCGCAGCCCGCCCTTGTACGGGCCGAGGGCGCTGTTGAACTCCACCCGGAAGCCCCGGTTGACCTGGATCCGACCGCGGTCGTCCTCCCACGGCACCCGGAAGATGACCTGCCGCTCCGGTTCGCAGATCCGCTCGATGATCCGCGCCTCGGCGTACTCGGGGTGTCTGGCCAGCGCCGGGCCGATGCTCTCCAGCACCTCGCGTACCGCTTGGTGGAACTCCGGCTCGCCCGGATTGCGGGCGACCACGCTGGTGAACACCGTCTCCACGGTCTCCGGCATACGACACGTCCCTTCGCTTGCGCTGCTAGTCCCTGTTGCTATCACCCGGACCCGGTTACCCGCCAACCGTCCCGCGATACGGACCGTGACCTCCGTCCGGTTCACTGGTCGCGTGGACGAGTCGATCTGGGACGCGGTCCGGGCCTCGCGCGGCTGGTTGGACGCCGCCAACGGCACCGGACAGACCGAAATGACCTGCCGGATCCTCAAGCTGACCGAGGAGGCGGGGGAGGCGGCGAGCGCCTGGATCGGTCTGCTCGGTCAGAACCCGCGCAAGGGTGTCACGCACAGTCGCGAGGACGTGGCGGCGGAACTGGCGGACGCGGCGTTCACCGCGCTGGTCGCCATCGAGAGCCTCGGGCTGGACTCCCGCCTCGTGCTCGACGCGTGCGCCAGGAAGGCCCGCGCCCGCGTCGGTCCGCCTCCCACCTGAGCCGTCTCCCACCTGAGCCGCCGCCCGCTCAGGCCGCTTCCCGGGCTGGGCTGCCGCGCCCGCGTCGGGCCGCCTTACGGCTGGGTCGCCGTGCACCGCCAGGGCCGCCGCGCTTCCGGCGGGACCGCCCACCGATGCCTGTTGGGACGTCAGAGGCCGTGGCGACGGTCGCCCACCACCTGCTCGCAGAGTGCCGCCTCCGACTTGGCGGAGAACGGGGCGCGGTGGGCGGCGACGGCCCGCCGGGTCTCCTCGGCGACGAGATCGGCGTTGATCTGGGCCGCGACGACCACGCCGGCCGCCGCGGCGGCACCGACCTGGGCCGCCGGATCGGTGACGTTGCCGGCGACCCACACCCCGGGCACGTCGGTGCGGCCCGTCGCGTCGGAGGGGACGTGCTCGCCGACGCCCGCCGGGTGTGCCGCGGGTCGCAGTCCGAGCGCCGCGAGGAAGCCGGCGCGCGCCACCATCCGCGACGAGACGGCCAGGGCCTCCCGGCGCACGAGAGTGCCGTCGCCCAGCCGTACGCCCACGAGGCGGTCCTCCACGACCTCCAGGGACGCGACCTCGCCGCCCACCACGCCGATGCCGCGGGCCGCCAGTTGCTCCGCCTGCTCGTCGGTGAGCGGCGGCATGGTGTGCTGGAAGTACGTGACGTCGGCGCTCAACTGTCGGAACAGCAGCGCCTGGTGCACCGAGAACGGCCCGCTGGCCAGCACGCCGATGGCCCGGTCGCGGACCTCCCAGCCGTGGCAGTACGGGCAGTGCAGGACGTCCCTGCCCCAGCGCTCCCGCAGCCCCGGGACGTCCGGCAGCTCGTCCACCAGCCCGGTGGCCACCAGCAGCCGGCGCGCACGCACCGTCCGGCCGTCGCCCAGCGTGACCGTGAACCCGTCGTCGTCGCGGTTCGTGGCGGCGACCTCGCCGGTGACCACCCGGCCGCCGTAGCCGCGTACCTCCGCCCGGCCGCGTTCCAGCAGCTCGGCCGGCCGGATCCCCTCCCGGGCCAGCAGCCCGTGCACGCCCTCGGCCGGGGCGTTGCGCGGCGTGCCCGAGTCGAGCACCACCACCGACCGTCGCACCCGGGCCAACGTCAGCGCCCCGCTCAACCCCGCGGCGCCACCTCCGATCACCACCACGTCGTAGCTGCCATCCAACTGATCGGTCACCGTGACCACCTCCCGCGACCACGATGCGACCGCCGCCGCCATGGTGGCAAATGTTGTTGCCAAGATGGCAAGATGGCAGCATGGACGACGACCTGGACCAGGCGCTCGGCGCGGTCGGTCCCCGGCTGCGCGCGCTGCGCCGGCAGCGGGAGACCACCCTGGCCGACCTGTCGGTGGCGACCGGCATCTCGGTTAGCACGCTCTCCCGGCTGGAGTCCGGTTCCCGCCGGCCCACTCTCGAACTGCTCCTCCCGCTGGCCAGGGCGCACGGCGTCACACTCGACGAACTCGTCGACGCCCCGTCCACCGGCGACCCGCGCGTCCACCTGCGCCCGGTCACCCGCCACGGGATGACCATGCTGCCCCTGACCCGCCGGCCCGGCGGCATCCAGGCGTACAAGCTGGTGATCCCGGGCGGCGGTCGCAGGGCGGAGCCCGATCCGCAGACCCACGAGGGCTACGAGTGGCTCTACGTCCTCAACGGTCGGCTGCGGGTCGTCCTCGGCGACCAGGACCTCGTGCTCACGCCGGGGGAGGCGGCGGAGTTCGACACCCGCGTACCGCACTGGTTCGGGTCGGCCGACGCCGAGCCGGTCGAGTTCCTCAGCCTCTTCGGCAGGCAGGGCGAACGCGCCCACCTCCGCGCCCGCCCAAAAACCCCACCCCCACCCTGACCCACCCACGCGCCCCCTCCTCCCGCCATCCGCCGTTGATCATGAAGTTGTTGCCGCTTTTGGAGATCGAATCGGTCGATAACTTCATGATCAACAGCGGGATGGGGGGCGAGGCGGGGCGGCGGGGGAGGGGGGTGGACGTGAGGATGGGGGGATGAGTGACGTACGGGTGTGGGGCGAGCAGGTGGGGGTCGTCGTACTGCCGAGTGGGACGCGGGTACGGGGGCGACGGATCGCCGACGCGGCGTCGCCCGCCGACTTCGCCCTGCTGCTGGCCCCCGGGCCGGTGCCCGCCTGGCCGCACCGGCGGATCCGGTGGCCCGACTTCTGGGTGCCGGTCGACCGGGCGGACGCGGTCGACGCGCTGACCGAGGCGCTGCGCCGTGCCCACGGCGGCGAACGCGTCGAGGTGGCCTGCCGGGGCGGCACCGGGCGTACGGGCACCGCGCTGGCGGCGCTGGCGATCCTCGACGGGCTGCCGCCCGAGCAGGCGGTGGACTGGGTGCGCGCCACCTACCGCCCGCGGGCCGTGGAGACGCCCTGGCAGCGTCGCTGGCTGCGCCGCCTCACCTGACGCACCGCGCGCCCTGCCCCGAGCCGCGCGCCCGGCCGGCATCGCACCGCGCCCGAGCCGCGCACCCTGCGTCGAGCCGCGCATCCTGCGCCGAGCCGCGCACCCTGCGCCGAGCCGCGCACCCTGCGTCGAGCCGCGCACCTGGCCGGCATCGCGCCGCGCCCGAGCCGGGCACCGCACCGGGGGCACCGCAGCGGCGACTACCTTCGACGGGGCAGTCGGGCGCGGCGGGCTGTGGTGCTTGTCATCGGACGTGTTTGTGCAGCTCACGAGGGGTATGAGTGGCGCCGCACCCCGATTTCCGAGGCAGGTACCAGGCACCATGGCTCCATCCCGCATCCCCGTCCGCCACCACGGCGCCCACCGGGCGCCGGCCCGCCCGGCGTCGGTGACCGCCCGCACCGTGGCGTCGCTGGCCGTTCTCGTCGTACTCGCCACACTCTTCCTCGACGCCCTGCTGATCATCGTCGGGCTGCTCACTCCGGTCGCGGCGTCGGTGTCGCCGTTACGGCGTTGGGCGCGCCGGCTGGCGGCGCCGTCCGCCCGGGCGGTCCCCGTGTCGGGACGCTGACCGCCCGGCGGGCGCCCCCGGGCACCGCCCCTGGCCAGGCAACCGGGGGATGCGGACCCGGGCGGCCGAGGGCGATGCGATCCGGGCCGGAGAGCGATGCGATCCGGGGCCGGGCGTGACCGGCCCGGTGCGGCGTCAGAAGGGTCGCCCTCGTCCGGCCAAGGGCTCAGCGGCCCACGTACTCGCGCAGGTGACGGGCGGTCAGCGTGTCGGCGTGGGCGACCAGGTCGGCCGGCGTACCGGTGAAGACGATCCGGCCGCCGTCGTGTCCCGCCCCCGGACCGAGGTCGATCAGCCAGTCGGCGTGCGCCATGACCGCCTGATGGTGCTCGATGACGACGACGGTGTTGCCGGCGTCGACCAGCCGGTCCAGCAGGGCGAGCAGTTGGTCCACGTCGGCCAGGTGCAGGCCGGTGGTCGGCTCGTCCAGGACGTACGTGCTCCCGCTGTCGGCCATGCGGATGGCCAGCTTGAGCCGCTGCCGCTCGCCCCCGGAGAGCGTGTTGAGCGGCTGGCCGAGGGTGAGGTAGCCGAGCCCGACGTCGACCAGCCGGTCGAGGATCGCCCGGGCGGGCCCGCCGGGGAAGAAGTCGCGGGCCTCCGTGGCCGGCATCGCGAGCACCTCGCTGATGTTCTTCCCGCGCAGGCGGTAGGTGAGCACCTCGTCGGTGAAGCGCCGCCCCTCGCACCGCTCGCAGACCGAGGCGACGCCGGCCATCATCGCCAGGTCGGTGTAGACCAGGCCGATGCCCTTGCAGGTGGGGCAGGCGCCTTCGGAGTTGGCGCTGAACAGCGCGGCCTTGACCCCGTTGGCCTTGGCGAAGGCGGCGCGGATCGGGTCCAGCAGGCCGGTGTAGGTGGCCGGGTTGCTGCGCCGGGAACCCCGGATCGGCGACTGGTCGACGACCACCACGCCGTCGCGGCGGTGCAGCGAGCCGTGGATCAGTGAGCTCTTGCCGGAGCCGGCCACCCCGGTCACCACGGTCAGCACCCCGAGCGGGATGTCGACGTCGACGTCGCGCAGGTTGTGCAGGTCGGCGTTGCGGATCGACAGCTGGCCGGACGGCCGGCGTACGTGCTCGCGCAGGCGTACCCGGTGGTCGAGGTGCCGGCCGGTGAGGGTGTCGGAGCGGCGCAGGCCGGCGACGTCGCCGGTGAAGCAGATCCGGCCGCCGGCCGTGCCGGCCCCGGGCCCGAGGTCGACCACGTGGTCGGCGATGGCGATCGTCTCGGGCTTGTGCTCGACGACCAGCACCGTGTTGCCCTTGTCGCGCAGGCGCAGCAGCAGGTCGTTCATCCGCGCGATGTCGTGCGGGTGCAGGCCGACCGTCGGCTCGTCGAAGACGTACGTGACGTCGGAGAGGCTGGAGCCGAGGTGCCGGACCATCTTCACCCGCTGCGCCTCGCCGCCGGAGAGGGTGGCGGACTCGCGGTCCAGGCTCAGGTAGCCCAGGCCGATCTCGACCAGCGAGTCGAGCAGGTCGCGCAGGTTGCCGGTCAGCGGGGCGACCGACGGGTCGTCGATGGCGCGGACGAACCCGGCCAGGTCGCTGATCTGCATCGCCGAGCACTCGGCGATGTTGCGCCCGTCGATCCGGGACGAGAGTGCCGCCGCGTTGAGCCGGGCCCCGCCGCAGTCGGCGCAGGTGGTGAAGGTGACCGCCCGGTCGACGAACGCGCGGATGTGCGCCTGCATCGACTCGCGGTCCTTGGCCAGGTAGAGCCGGCGGACCTTGACCACCAGGCCCTCGTACGTCCAGTTGTTGCTGCCCACCTTGATCTTCGTGGACGGCTTGTGGAGGAAGTCCTGCCACTGCTGCGGCGTGTAGTCCTGGAGCTTCGTGTCGGGGTCGAACAGCCCGGAGTGGACGATGGTCTGCCAGTACCACGAGTCGACGGCGAAGTTGGGCACCTTGATCGCGCCGTCGTTGAGCGAGCGCTCCACGTCGACGAGTTCGTCGACGTCGAGGTCGGAGACCCGCCCGAGGCCCTCACACGCCGGGCACATGCCCTCGGCGAGGTTGAAGCTGAACGCGCCGGCCCCGCCCACGTGCGGGGTGCCGAGCCGGCTGAAGACGATGCGCAGCATCGCGTACGCGTCGGTGGCGGTGCCGACGGTGGAGCGCGAGTTGGCGCCCATCCGCTCCTGGTCGACGACGATGGCCGCGCTGAGGTTGCGCAGCGAGTCGACGTCGGGGCGGCTCACGTTCGGCATGAACGACTGGAGGAAGGCGCTGTAGGTCTCGTTGATCAGGCGCTGCGACTCGGCGGCGATGGTCCCGAAGACCAGGGACGACTTCCCGGAGCCGGAGACCCCGGTGAAGACGGTCAGCCGGCGCTTGGGGATGTCCACCGAGACGGAGGCGAGGTTGTTCTCCCGGGCGCCGCGCACCTCGATCATGTCGTGACTGTCGGCGGCGGACCGTGCTGGCTGCTGCATGCGAACCCTTCGCGAGATCGTGGGCGGGGTCCCGCCCGGGGTACATCTACGGGGGCCAGGCCGCCTTCAATCGTCTCATTCAACCTCCCGTGGAGGGTTTCATCTCCTGCTGCGGCACCAACGGCCCGGAGTGGGCGGGAAAGTCTCAAACCACGTGTAGACCGGTAGGGTGGCCCGGTGGTGGATGCGGGACGACGGGCCGGACGGTGGCGGGGGGCGGAGGTCGCGGCGACCGCGGGCATCTCCGTCCAGCAGGTGCGCAACTACGTCGACCTCGGCGTGCTGCCGCCGGTCGAACGCACCCCCGCCGGCTACCGCGTCTTCACCGTCGACCACGTGCGGGCGCTGGCGGTGGTCCGGCGGATGGCCGAGGGGCACGGCTGGGCGCGTACCCGGGAGGTCATGGTCGCGGTGCACCGGGGCGACCTGGCGGCGGCGCTGGCGGCGCTCGACGCCGGCCACGCCGAGCTGGACCGGGAGCGGGCCGACATCCGGCGGGTGCTCGGCGCGTTCGAGACCGTGGTGACCAGCCCGGCCGCCGTCCTGCCGGCGCCCCGGCGCGGGGCCCGCATCGGCGAGGTCGCCGACCTGGTCGGCGTCCGCACCTCGCAGCTACGGCTGTGGGAGCAGCGCGGCCTGCTCCGGCCGGTCCGCGAGCGCGGCACCGGTTACCGGGTGTACGACGCGGCCGAGCTGCGCGCCGCGCAGGTCGTGGCGCTGCTGCGCCGGGGCGCGTACCCGTTCGACATCGTCGCGGCCGTGCTCGGCGAGATGCGTACCACCGGCAGTGCCCAGCGGGTCCACGCGGAGCTGGCCAAGCGGGAGCAGGAACTGCACCGGCGCAGCCTGCGGCGGCTGCACGCCTCGGCCGCGCTGTACGACTACCTGCGCCACCGCGACCCGGCGCTGCCCGGGTGACTCAGCGCAGCACCAGCAGGTCGAGGTGGTCGACGACCGGGCCCGTCGCCGTGGCGGCCGCGGCCCGGAGCCGGGCCAGCCCCGCGGCGTACTCCTCGTCGGTGATCAACTGGAGCGGGGTGTGGGCCCGGCGGTCGAGGCCTGCGGCGCACTCGGCCAGCGACGCCGCCGTGATCTGCGCGACGGGCTCGACGGTGCTGACGGTGAACCCGGCCGTGGCGAACGCGGAGCGCACCCGCGCCAGGTCCGGATAGGTCTCGAGGACGCGGACCGCCTCCGGGAACCAGCGGAACAGCGCGATCCGCTGGTGCCGGCCGGGAAACGGCGAGCGGATCAGCACGGGCGCGCCCGGGCGGAGCACCCGGCGCAGCTCCCGCGCCGCCGCGTCGAGGTCGGGGATGTGGTGCACCATCGTGGACAGCCACGCGCCGTCCGCCACGGAGTCGCGCAGCGGCAGCGCGACCGCGTCGCCGGCGAGCAGCGGTCGGTGGCTGGCGCGGGAGCGCATCGCCCCGGCGGGCTCCACCCCCACCACCCGGGCGCCGAACCACTCGGTGAAGGCGGCGGCCCAGGCGCCGGTGCCGGCCCCGAGGTCGAGCAGCGTGGTGCCGGCACGCGGCCGAAGGTGTTGCTGCACCGCGTGCCGCCACCGGTCCAGGCCGCTGCGCGGCAGCTCCCGGGTCGCGGCGAAGGCCGCTGAGTCGGCGTCGTCGTAGGAGATCAGAGCCACGGCCATCACCTCGCCACCGTCGCCGGGCGGTCCGGTCGAACGTTCCCCGGTTCTAGTCGGTGAGCGCTGCCGGAGGCAACGGCTTGTGAGCCAACCGACGCGGTGCGTCCCGCCCTCTGGGAGCCCTCCCGTCGACGCGGGCCGACGTGGCCCGGCAGCGCCCCGCCCCCGCCGGGGTCAGAGCGCCACCGCCGCCAGCACCAGCAGGGCGCACGCCGTCTCGACCAGCCCCACCCGCATCGGCGCGACCCGACGCCCGGCGAGCAGCACCGCCCGGGCCAGCAGCACCGCGAAGACCACGGCGACCGGCACCGGCGCCCAGAGCGCGGCGGCGACCGCGACGACGGCGTGGTACGTCCACGACACCCACCGGTACCGGACGCTGTCCCGCTCCCGGATCATCGTCTTGACGTGCACGACGGTGCCGACCAGATAGCCCAGTGCCACGACCGTCACCCCGGCCACGCTGGTCCACGGCGCCTCGGCGACCGTGGCGACGGCGAGACCGAGCAGGCCGCACTGCGCCACGAAGGCGAGGTCGTTGACGAACGCCCGGTCGCGGCGCCGGCGCGCGTAACCGGCGTTGACGGCCGCGAGGGCCACGAAGATCGGGGCGTAGGCGAGCGTCGCGGGCCGGGCGACCAGCACCGGCGTGCCGAGCGCGACGGTGGCGAGCCCGTACCCGACGAGGTGCGGGCGCACCCGGCGGATCCGCCCGGTCTTGACCGCCTGCAACCCGAAGTAGGACAGCGGGTATCCGGCGAGCGCGGCCCCGAGCAGGGGAAGGTGCAGCGGATGCGGGCCGGTGACGGTCAGCGCCGCCAGGAAGGGCAGCAGCAGCATCGCCCACGCGCCGTGCTGCGGCGGCACCCAGCCCGGTGACCGGCCCCGGCCCGGAGCGTGGCCGGGGGCGCCCACGGTGAGGCTCCCGGCCGGGCGGTGACGACGGGCCGGGACGGTGCTCACGGCCGGGGCGTCACGGTGAGCAGGACGGCGGCGTCCGTGACGGCGTGCAGCGCGTGCCGCAGCGGCGGAATGACCACGAGGTCGCCGGCGTCGCCCTCCCAGGACTCGTCCCCGGCCACCAGGCGCACCCGCCCCACGAGCACCTGTAGCGTCGCCTCGCCCGGGCTGTCGTGCTCGTCGAGGGAGCGACCGCCGCGCAGGGCGAGCAGGGTCTGCCGCAGGCGGCGGTCCCGGCCCGCGTGCAGGGAACGTGCGCTGCGTCCGCTGTCGGCCTCCCGCGCGGCGGCGAGCTGCTCGTCGGCGAGGTGGGTCAGCGAGAGGGCTTCCATGGTCGTCCCTTCGTCGGTGTCGGGCGGCCCGCGGGGCGGGGACGCCGCCCGGCACGTAAACCGGAAGATCGGCTACCGCTTTCAGTCTCCAGCTTCCGTTCCGGCCGGGCCCCGCGGCAGGGCCGATGGTCCCGGAACCGGTGAGTCCGCGCCGCGGAAGCGGTCGAGCGGGAGGTGAGCCGGCCACGCCTCCGACCCGTGCCGGGCCCCCGGGCCTGGAGAACCCCGCCCGCGTCCCGAACTCCGCCGACTAGGGTGCGGTGCATGAAGGTTCGGCTGCTGGCGGCCACGGCGACCGCCGTCCTCCTCGGCACCGGTGCTCCCGTCCCCGCGGCGGCCGGCCCGGCCAACCCCGTCGCCCCCGTGACTTCGGCGCCCGGCGTCGTCGCGCCCGCGACCTCCGCGCCCGGCGTCGTCGCGTCTCCGCCCGGCGTAGTGCCGTCCGCGCCCGGGGCCGTCGGGTCCGCGCCCTGCCCGAAGGCGCCCGCGCCCAAGGTGTCCCGGCCGCCGCGTCCGTCACCGCCGCCGGCCGTGCCGGGGGAGCGGGCCGTGGGCGGCCAGGCGCTCGACACCGCCGGTCTGATCGTCCCGGCGGGGGCCGCGCGCCCGCCAGCGGTAACCGCGACCTCGTGGCTGGTCGCCGACCTGGACACCGGCCAGGTGCTGGGCGGCTGCGGCCCGCACGAGTACGGCACCCCGGCCAGCGTGCAGAAGCTGCTGCTGGCGGCCACCATGCTGCCCCGGCTCGACCCGCAGCAGGTCGTCACCGTCACCGACGGGGACATGGACATCGAACCCGGCTCCTCGGCCGTCGGGCTGGTCGCCGGCGGACGGTACCGGATCGAGACCGTCTGGCTCGGGCTGCTGCTCCAGTCCGGCAACGAGGCGGCCAACGTGCTGGCCCGGCTCGGCGGCGGGCCGGAGGGAATGGCCGGCGGCGTGCGGGCGATGAACGAGGAGGCGCACCGCCTCGGCGCCCTCCAGACCCACGCGGTGACCCCCTCCGGTCTCGACGGACGAGGCCAGTTCACCAGCGCGTACGACCTGGCGCTGGTCGCCCGGGCCTGCTTCGCCGAGCCGACGTTCCGCCGGTACGCGCTGACCGAGACGCACCGCATCCCCGCCCAGCCGGCGCAGCGCACCAAGGGTTTCGAGATCCAGAACGAGAACCAGCTCATCTACCGCTACCCGGGTGCGCTCGGCGGCAAGACCGGCTTCACCGACCTGGCCCGGCACACCTACGTCGGGGCGGCCCAGCGCAACGGGCGGCGGCTGGTGGTCACGTTGCTCGGTGCCGAGCCGCAGCCCGCGCGGGGCTGGGAGCAGGGCGCCGCCCTGCTCGACTGGGGCTTCACGCTGCCCCGGCGCTCCGCCGTCGGCCGGCTGGTCGAGCCCGGGGAGCTGACCGCCTCGGCGACCCCCTCGCCACCCGCGCTCGCCGCCACCGTCGATCCGCGCCCGGCCGCGGCCAGCGGCCCGCTCGAGGACGGGCTGATCGCCCGGTGGCCCGTGGCCGCGCTCGCGGCTGTGGCGGTCGCGCTGCTGGGGGCGGCGCTGCTCTGGCGCCGCCGGGCGGCCCGGCGCCGGTACGGCGGGGCTCCTTCCTGACCTCGGCCGGGGCGGGGCGGATCGACAAGCGACGGCGGGATCCATAGACTCCGGTCTTTGCAGCGCCACGAGTCCAGGAGGATCCCCGTGTCGAGCGAACCCCGACCGCACCCCGTCCCGCCGTCGATCGAGGCACCCCACCGGCCGGCCCGTACGCTGTCCCGCCTCGCCGGGGTGGCCCTGGTCGCGGGCGCGCTGGTCACCGGTGGCGGCGCCGCTGCGGTCGCCGCGCCCGGCGGAGCCCCGGCCGACGCCGCCGCCGTTTCCCGGGTCACGCCCGGCCCGTGCGCCTACACGGAGACGCCCGAGGACCCCGCCGCCAGGCCGGTCCCGCTGCCGCCCGACCCGAGGCGCACCCCCGACCGGGGCACCGTGCGCGTCACGCTGCGCACCAACCAGGGGCCGATCGGGCTGACCCTCGACCGGGAGGCGGCCCCCTGCACCGTGCAGAGCTTCCTGCACCTGGTGCGCCACCGCTTCTACGACCGGACCTCCTGCCACCGGCTCACCGCGTACCCGACGCTGAAGGTGCTCCAGTGCGGTGACCCGTCCGGCACCGGCTCCGGCGGCCCCGGCTACCGCTACGCCGACGAGCTGCCCACCGACCTGCCGCCCGCGCCCACCGACCCGACCGGCGTGCGCCGGCTCTACGCCCGGGGCACCCTCGCCATGGCCAACGCCGGCCCGGACACCAACGGCAGCCAGTTCTTCCTGGTCCAGTCGGACTCGGCGCTGCGCCCCAACTACACGGTGTTCGGCTCGATCGACGCCGCCGGCCTGGCCACCCTGGACCGGATCGCCGCCGGCGGCATCGCCCCCACCGCCGAGGACCCCGCGCCGGTCGACGGCGCGCCCGCCCTGCCGGTGGACATCCGCCGCGCGGTCCGGCACCACCACCCGCACCGCTGAACCCGAAGGCCCAGTGGTCCCCGCCGGCCGCGGCGCCGTTCCGGTACGTCCGGCCGGTCTGCGACGGCGGGGGCCGGCGTGCCGGTCCGGCTACGTCCGGCCGGACCAGGACGGCGCTGGACCGGCGCGCCGGTCCGGGGCGGTCGGCTGACCCGGGCGGTGGGGGACCGCTGCGCCGACCGGAACGTCCGCACGGCCCGCGCGCGGTGACTGCCGGCGGTCAGGCCGGTGGCGATCCCCCGGAACTTCCGGAACGCTGTCGGGAGCGCCGCGGCCGGACGGCGAGCCGCGCGGCGGCGCTCACGGCCGGCGCGGCGGCGCCGTGCTGTCCCGGACGACCAGGTTGGTGGCGAGTTCCACCCGGGGGGAGTCGATGCCCTCGCCCTGCGCCAGCCGCAGCACGGTCCGGGCGGCCAGGCGACCCATCTCCACCAGCGGTTGCCGGACGGTGGTCAGCGGCGGTGAGGCCCAGCGGGCCTCGGGCAGGTCGTCGAAGCCCACGACGCTGACGTCGTCGGGGATCCGCAGCCCGCGGCGGCGGACGGCCTCGTAGACGCCGAAGGCCATCTGGTCGCTGGCCGCGAAGATGGCCGTCGGCGGGTCGTCGAGGTCGAGCAGCGCCGTCCCGGCGGCGAAACCCGAGGCGTGGTAGAAGTCGCCGGGGTGCACCAGGCGGTCCTCCACCGGCACCCCGGCCGCCTCCAGCCCGGCCCGGTGGCCGTCCAGGCGGGCCCGGCTGCACAGCAGGTGCGTCGGCCCGGCGACGAAGCCGATCCGCCGGTGCCCGAGCGACAGCAGGTGCTCGGTCGCGGCGAGCCCGCCGGCCCAGTTGGTGGCGCCGACGGTGGGCACGTCGGTGGCGGGCACGCCGGCCGGGTCGACGACGACCACGGGCACGTTGAGGCGGCGCAGCTGCGCGTGCAGCGGCGGGCTCAGGTGCGAGGTCACGAAGATGACGCCGTCCGTGGCGCGGGCCCGCAGGTTCTGCAACCACTGCCGGGCGGCGGTCGACTGGCGGTGGATCGCGGAGACCACCGTGCCGACGCCCGCGCCGTGCCCGACGTCCTCGACCCCCCGGATGATCTCGACCGCCCAGGGGCTGTCCAGGTCGTTGAAGACCAGGTCGACCAGGCCGACGCGGCTGACCGTGCGGCTGCCGCGGCGCTGGTAGCCGTGCTGGCGCAGCAGCTCCTCCACCCGCTCGCGGGTGCCGGGAGCCACGTCCGAGCGCCCGTTGAGCACCCGCGACACGGTCGGCACCGAGACCCCGGCCTCCCGCGCGATGGCGGTGATGGTGATCCTGCGCCCGTCGTCGCCGTCCACCCGCGTCTCCTTCACCGGTCGGAAGACCGACCGTACCCGTGACCACCGAAAAACGTCCGGAACGGCGGGGCCGCTCCACCGGCCCATCTTGCCCCACGATCGGGGGTTGACGACACGGCAGGTCGGTTCTAGCGTTCGGACGAGTTGCGGAAGTATTCCGGAAACTTGTCGGACACCTTTCGGTCGTCGCGCCGGCGGCGACGTTCCCCACCACACCCCCACCACGAGAGGTCGATCATGACTGTACGCACGCGGCTCGCCCGGGTCGTCGCGCTCGGCGCCGCCCTGGCGCTGGCGTTGCCACTGACCGCCTGCGGTGACGGTGACTCGGCCGCCGGCCCGGACGAGATCCGCATCCTGGTGTACGGCGACGCCACCAACAAGGTCGAGAAACAGCTCGTCGAGACGTTCAACAAGACGTCGAAGGTCAAGGCGGTGCTGGACACCATCCCCGGCGCCGACTACCAGACCAAGCTCCAGACCATCATCAACACCAAGCAGGCGCCGGACGTCTTCTTCAACTGGGGCGGCGGCAGCATCACCCCGTTCGTCAAGGCCGACCTGTTGCTGCCGCTGGACGACATGATCGCCAAGGACCCGGGGCTGAAGGCGAACTTCCTGCCGTCGGTCTTCAACACCGCCATGGTCGACGGCAAGGCGTACGGGGTGCCGATGCGCGGCACCCAGCCGGTGCTGCTGTTCCACAACAAGAAGGTCCTCGCCGACGCCGGGATCACCCCGCCGAAGACGTGGGACGACCTGCTGGCGGCCGTGCGGACGCTCAAGGGCAAGGGGATCACGCCGATCGCCCTCGGCGGCGGCGACCAGTGGCCGACCCAGATGTGGTACCAGTACCTCTACGACCGGGTGGCCGGCCCCGAGCTGTTCGCCAAGGCGCTCGGCGGCGACAAGAGCGCCTGGGAGAGCCCGGAGAGCCGCCGCGCCCTGGAGCTGCTGCGGCAGCTGACCGACGCGGGTGCGTTCGGCACCAACTTCGACTCGGTCAAGTTCACCGACGGCGGCTCGCCCGCCCTGCTGTCCAGCGGCAAGGCCGGCTTCGAGCTGATGGGCTCGTGGAACTACTCGACCCACCACGACGCCAACCCGACCTTCGCCGCCGAGGGCCTCGGCTGGAGCGCCTTCCCGAGCGTCCCGGGTGGCAAGGGCGACCCGCGCAACGTGGTCGGCAACACCAACAACTTCTACTCGGTGCTGAAGAAGACCCGGCACCCGGAGGCGGTGGCCGAGTTCCTCAAGCTCCAGTACTCCGACGAGTTCGTCCAGGCGCAGCTGTCCATCGGCAACCTGCCGACCACCACCAACACGGAGAAGTTCCTCGACGGCGCCACCAACCCGGACTACCTGAAGTACCAGTTCACCCTGGTCAAGGAGGCCCCGAACTTCCAGCTCTCCTGGGACCAGGCGTACCCGCCGGCCGCCACCACGACCATCCACCAGGCCGTGCAGCAGTACTGCAACGGCCGGATGGACGCCGCCGGCTTCATCAAGGCGATGCAGTCCCTCCAGGCGGGCTGAGCGCGACCATGTCCACCACCACCCTCGCCGCCTCCGCCGCGACGGAGCAGCGACGGGCCCGACGAAGCCCGGGCGGCCCCACCCTCAGCCGCCCGGGCTTCGCCTGGGCCCTCCCCGCCACCCTGTTCTTCGGGCTCTTCGCGCTCGTCCCGCTGGTCCTCGTGGTCGTGCTCAGCTTCACCAGTTGGGCGGGCCTCGGCTCGCCGGAGTACGTCGGGCTGGACAACTGGCAGCGGCTCGCCCGCGACCCCGTGATGATCAACAGCCTGTGGCTGAGCGTCCTGCTCACCGCCCTCGGCGTGCTGGTGCAGACGCCGCTGAGCCTGCTGATCGGCGTGTGGGCGGCCGGGCCGCAGCGCAACCGGGCCGTGCTGTCCGCCGTCTTCTTCCTGCCGCTGCTGCTGTCGGCGACCGCCGTGTCGGTGCTGTGGCGGGCGCTGCTCGACCCGAACTTCGGCGTGCCCGGCCAGGCCCCGTGGCTGTTCGGCGACGGCAACCTCTTCGGCAGCCGGACCGGCGCGATCGCCGTGCTGGTCTTCGTCGGCAGCTGGCAGTTCATCCCGTTCCACGCGCTGATCTACCAGGGCGCGGCCCGCGCCGTGCCGGCGGTGCTCTACCAGGCCGCCGAGGTCGACGGCGCCGGCCGGTGGGAGCAGTTCCGCCACGTGACCCTGCCGCAGCTGCGCAACGCCATGATCACCTCCGTGGTCCTCATGGTCGTCGGCGGGCTGACCACGTTCGACACCGTGCTGATCCTCACCCAGGGCGGGCCGGGCACCGACACCACCATCACCGCCTACCACATGTACGAGCAGGCGTTCCGGAGCTTCGACTTCGGTGCGGGCGCGGCCATCGCCCTGCTCCTCGTCGTCGTCGCCACCGTCATCTCGCTGATCGTGGTCCGGGTCTCCGGCTACGACAAGATGCGCTCCACGATGGAGGGCCTGTGAAGCGGCACCGCCCAAACTGGATCGCCGGGATCGGCGCCCTGGCCTGGCTCCTCGTGGTCGGCCTGCCGATCTACGTCATGCTGGCGACCACCGTGCAGACCCGGGAGGGCTACGGCCGCAACGGCCCGCTCGCCCCGCCCGACACCTTCACCCTCGACAACTACACCGGCGCCTTCGACGAGGGCTTCGGCCGCTACCTGTTCAACACTCTCGTGGTGACGGTGAGCGTGGTGGCCATCGTGCTGCTGCTCGTGCCGCCGCTGGCGTACGCCATCGTGCGCAGCCGCAGTCGGCTCACCTCCGGCGTGTTCCGGCTGTTCCTGCTGGGCCTGGCGATCCCGGCGCAGGCGGTCATCGTGCCGATCTTCTACCTGATCAGCAAGGCGGGGCTCTACGACAACCTCGTCGGCGTCATCCTGCCCACCGCCGCGTTCTCCCTGCCGGTGTGCGCGCTGATCCTCAGCGGCGTCATGCGGGACATCACCCCCGACCTGTACGAGGCGATGGCCATCGACGGCGCCAGCCCGGCGCGGGTCTTCGCCCAGTTGGTGCTGCCGCTGTCGCGCGGCGGGATCGCCACGATCGCGGTCTTCTCCGCCCTCCAGGCGTGGAACGGCTTCCTGTTCCCGCTGATCCTCACCCAGTCCGACTCCACCAAGGTGATCACCCTCGGCCTCTACAACTTCCAGACGCAGTACGGGATCAACATTCCCGGCCTGCTCGCCGCGGTCGTGCTGTCGATGGTGCCCGTCCTGCTCGTCTATCTGTTCGCCCGGCGGGCCCTGGTGCAGGGGCTGATGGGCGTCGGAGGAAAGTGACCGACAACGTGACCCTCGACATCGCCCCCGGCACCGCGATCTGGACCGACCCGACCCTCGACCTCGCGACCCGGGTGGACGCCCTGGTCGCCGTGATGACCCTGCCGGAGAAGGTGGCCCAGCTCTACGGCGTCTGGGTCGGCGCCGCCGCCGACGGGGGAGAGGTCGCGCCGTACCAGCACGAGATGGAGGAACCGGTCGACCTGGCCGCCCTGCTGGACACGGGTCTCGGCCAGCTGACCCGCCCGTTCGGCACCGCCCCGGTCGACCCCGCGCTCGGCGCGCTGTCGCTGCTGCGGACCCAGCAGCGCGTCGCCGCCGCCAACCGGTTCGGCATCCCGGCGATGGCGCACGAGGAGTGCCTGGCCGGCTTCGCCGCCTGGGGCGCCACCGCGTACCCCGTGCCGCTGTCCTGGGGCGCCACCTTCGATCCGGAGCTGATCGGGCGGATGGCCGCGGCCATCGGCGCCGACCTGCGCCGCGTCGGGGTGCACCAGGGGCTGGCCCCAGTGCTCGATGTGGTGCGCGACGCGCGCTGGGGGCGGGTGGAGGAGACGATCGGCGAGGACCCCTACCTGGTGGGCACCATCGCCACCGCGTACGTGCGGGGCCTGGAGTCCGCCGGCGTGGTGGCGACGCTGAAGCACTTCGCCGGCTACTCCGCCTCCCGGGGCGGGCGCAACCTGGCGCCGGTGGCGATGGGCCCCCGCGAGCGCGCGGACGTGATCCTCCCGCCGTTCGAGATGGCGGTACGCGAGGGCGGCGCGCGGTCGGTGATGCACGCCTACACCGACACCGACGGGATGCCCTCGGCGGCCGACGAGGAGCTGCTGACCGGCCTGCTCCGCGACGCCTGGGGCTTCCCGGGCACCGTGGTGGCCGACTACTTCGGCATCGCCTTCCTGCACACCCTGCACGGCGTGGCCGGCAGCTGGGCCGAGGCGGCGGCCGAGGCCCTGGCAGCCGGCGTGGACGTCGAGCTGCCGACGGTCAAGACGTTCGGCGAGCCGCTGCGCGAGGCGCTCGCGGCCGGCGCGGTGCCGGAGGCACTGATCGACCGGGCGGTGCGTCGGGTGCTGACGCAGAAGGCGCAGCTCGGTCTCCTCGACGCCGACTGGAGCGCGGTGCCGGCCGCGCTGGCCGGCGCCGACCTGTCCGACCCGGAGGCGCTGCGCGGCACCGTCGACCTGGACCCGCCCGCCAACCGGGCGCTGGCCCGCGAGGTGGCCGAGCGCTCCGTGGTGCTGCTGGCCAACGACGGCACCCTGCCGCTGCACCGGCCGGCCCGCATCGCGCTGGTCGGCCCACAGGCGGAGAGCCCCACGGCGGTGCTGGGCTGCTACTCGTTCCCCGCCCACGTCGGCTCCCGGCATCCCGAGGTGCCCGTCGGCATCGCGCTGCCCACCCTGGCGGCGGCGCTGCGCGCCGAGTTCCCCGGCAGTGTCGTGGTCACCGTGGCCGGCGTCTCCGTCGACGGCGACGACACTTCCGGGGTGCCGGCGGCCGTCGCGGCGGCGCGGGACGCGGACGTGGTCGTCGCCGCGCTCGGCGACCGGGCGGGACTGTTCGGGCGGGGCACCAGCGGCGAGGGCTGCGACGCCGAGTCGCTGGCCCTGCCCGGGGCGCAGCAGCACCTGCTCGACGCGCTGCTGGACACCGGTACGCCCGTGGTGGTGACGATGCTCGCCGGGCGACCCTACGCGCTGGGCCGGGCGGTGACCGACGCGGCGGCGATCGTGCAGTCGTTCTTCCCCGGCGAGGAGGGCACCCCGGCCGTCGCCGGCGTGCTCAGCGGCCGGGTCGCACCGCAGGGGCGGCTGCCGGTCAGCGTGCCCCGGGGGCCGGGCGCGCAGCCGACCACCTACCTGTCGGCCCGGCTGGGCCAGGCCAGCGACGTCTCCAACGTCGACCCGACGCCGGCGTTCGGCTTCGGGCACGGCCTGGGCTACACCACGTTCGACTGGTCGGGCCTGGTCGTCGACGAGCCGCTCGCGGCGACCGACGGTGAGCTGCGGCTGCACTTCACGGTGCGCAACACCGGCTCCCGGTGGGGAAGCGAGGTGGTGCAGGTGTACGCCCACGACCCGGTGGCCTCGGTGGTCCAGCCGGTGCAGCGGCTGGTCGGTTACCTGCGGGTGCCGTTGGAGGCGGGCGCGGCCTGCCGGGTCGACCTGGCCGTGCCGGCCGACCTGTTCGCCTTCACGGGGCGCGACGGGCGGCGCGTCGTCGAGCCGGGGGAGCTGGAGCTGCGGCTGGCGGCGTCCAGCACCGACCACCGGCTGGTGGCGGCGGTCGCGCTGCGCGGTCCCGCCCGGCACGTCGACCACACCCGGCGGCTGCACCCCCGCTTCGCCGTCACGCCGTCGGCCGGCTGAGCGGTGGCCCTCACCGACCTGCCCGAGGAGCAGTTGCGCGCGTACCGCGGCGGGGTGCGGGAGCCGGCGGACTTCGACCGGTTCTGGGCGGACACGATCGCCGAGTCGCGGGAGTGCGGCTGGCCGGTGCGCGCCGAGCCGGTGCCCACCGGGCTGGCCACGATCGACGTGCTCGACGTGACCTTTCCCGGCTTCGCCGGGCAGCCGGTGCGGGCCTGGCTGCGGCTGCCGCGCGGCGCCGAGTCGCCCCTGCCCACCGTCGTGCAGTACGCCGGCTACGGCGGCGGCCGGGGCCACCCGCTGGAGAACCTGCTGTGGGCCTCGGCCGGGTTCGCGCACCTGCAGATGGACACCCGGGGGCAGGGGGCGGGCTGGACCCGGGGGGACACCCCGGATCCGGCCGCCGCCGGCCCCGAGGCGCCCGGGGTCGCCACCCGTGGCGTGACGGACCCCCGCACGTACTACTACCGGCGGTTCCTCACCGACGCGGTGCGGGCGGTGGACGCCGTCCGCACCCTGCCGGCGGTCGATCCGGCGCGGGTCGCGGTCCTCGGGCACAGCCAGGGCGGCGGGGCGGCGCTCGCCGTCGCCGCGTTGACGCCCGACCTGCGGGCCGTCGTGGCCGGCGTGCCCTTCCTGTGCGACATCCCGCGCGCGATCGTGCTCACCGACGCGCAGCCGTACCGGGAGATCCGCGACTATCTGGCCGTCCACCGGCACGCCGAGGAGCGGGTGCTCGACACCCTGGCGTACGTCGACGGGGTGAACTTCGCCCGCCGGTGCCACCTGCCGGCCCGCTTCTCCGTCGCGCTGATGGACGAGATCGTGCCGCCGTCGACGGTCTTCGCCGCCGTCAACGCCTGCCGGGGGCCGACGGAGCTGTCGGTCTGGCGGTACAACGGTCACGAGGCCGGCGGGATCGACGACGACGAGGCGGCGGTGGGCTTCCTGCGCGTACACCTCTGGCCGGACCGGGCGCCCGACGGCCCGTAGCCTGATAGACAGGGGTGTGGCCAGGCCAGTCCGGATCCGCCGGCGAGCCCCGCGCGCCGCGACCGCCCGCCGGCGGGCGGTGGCCGTGGCCGTCGTGATGGTGGCGCTCGCGCCCGCCTGCACCCGACCCGCGCCGTCACCACCGGCCGCGCCGCCACCGTCGTTCCCGGCGTCCGCCCCCGCCGCGACGTCGCCCGGGCCGGGCCTCGTCGTCCTCACCGACGTCGACCCGCGCATCCGGACCGACATCCGGTACGCCACCGCCCACAACTTCGTCGGTCGGCCGGTCGCCGGCTACCCCGAACCGCTCTGCCTGCTCACCCGCCGGGCCGCCGAGGCGCTGCGCCGGGTGCAGGACGCCGCCCTCGCCCGGGCCCGCAGCCTGAAGGTGTACGACTGCTACCGCCCCCAACGGGCCGCCGACGACTTCGTCGAGTGGGCCCGGCAGCCCGGCGAGCAGCGGATGAAGGCGGAGTTCTATCCCCGGGTGGCGAAGTCCGAGCTGTTCGACGAGGGGTACGTCGGGGCGCCCACCGCCCACAGCCGGGGCAGCACGCTCGACCTGACCCTGGTCGACGTGCCGACCCCCACCCAGCCCCCGTACGCCCCGGGCCGGCCCCTGGTCTCCTGCACCGCTGCGAAGGGGCAGCGGTTCCCGGACAACGGCGTCGACATGGGCACCGGCTTCGACTGCTTCGACCCGCTCGCGCACACCGACTCACCCCAGGTCACCGGCGTGGCCCGGGACAACCGGCGGCTGCTGCGGCAGCTGATGACCGACGGCGGCTTCGTCAACTACGACCGCGAGTGGTGGCACTACCGCTACCGCGACGAACCCTGGCCGGACACGTACTTCGACCTGCCGGTGGCCCGCTCCTCGGCCGAACCCGTGGGCGGCTGACGCACCCGACCCGGCTGGCGCTCCCGACCCGGCTGACGCACCCGACCCGGCTGACGCACCCGACCCGGCGTGACGCTCACTTGAAGGCGGCGTGGCCGGTCAGCACCTGTCCGATGATCAGCTGATGCACCTCGGACGTGCCCTCGTAGGTGAGCACGGACTCGAGGTTGGCCGAGTGCCGGATGACCGGGTAGTCGAGGGTGATCCCGGCCGCGCCCAGGATGGCGCGGCACTCGCGGGCGATGGCGATGGCCTCCCGCACGCTGTTGAGTTTGCCCAGGCTGATCTGCCGGTGGTCGAGGGTGCCGGCGTCCTTCAGCGCGCCGATCTGCAACGCCAGCAGCATCCCCTTGCCCAGCTCCAGCCCCATGTCGGCGAGCTTGAGCTGGGTGGCCTGGTACGCGGCGAGCGGCTTGTCGAAGATCTGCCGGCTGCGGGCGTACGCGATCGTCGTCTCCAGGCAGTCGTGGGCCGCGCCCAGCGCCCCGAAGACGATGCCGAAGCGGGCCTCGTTGAGACACGTCAGCGGCCCGGACAGGCCGGTGGCCTCCGGCAGCATCGCGTCGGCGGGCAGCCGCACGTCGTCGAGGACGAGTTCCGAGGTCACCGAGGCGCGCAGGGAGAGCTTGCGGGTGATCTCCGGGGCGGTGAAGCCGGGGGTGCCGGCGGGGACGAGGAAGCCGCGTACGCCCTCGTCGGTGCGGGCCCACACCACGGCGACATCCGCGACGGAGCCGTTGGTGATCCACATCTTGGTGCCGTCGAGCACCCAGTCGTCCCCGTCGCGGCGGGCCCGGGTCCGCATGCCGGCCGGGTCGGAGCCGAAGTCCGGTTCGGTCAGGCCGAAGCAGCCGATGGCCTCGCCGGCCGCCATCCGGGGCAGCCACTGCTGCTTCTGCTCCTCGGAGCCGAACCGCCAGATGGCGTACATGGCGAGCGATCCCTGCACCGACACCAGGGAGCGCAGCCCCGAGTCGCCCGCCTCCAGCTCGAAGCAGGCCAGCCCGTACGCGACGGCGGAGGTGCCGGCGCAGCCGTAGCCCCGCAGGTGCATGCCGAGCACGCCGAGTTCACCGAGTTCGCGGGCGAGTTCCCGCACGGGCAGGCGGCCCTGCTCGTACCAGGTGGCGATCTCCGGGCGGACCCGTCGGTCGACGAAGCCGCGCACGGCGGTTTGGAGGTCTCGGGTGTCGTCGTCGATCAGGGCGTCGATGCCGAAGTACGCGAGCGCGGTCGCGGGGGTGGACAGGGTCACGGTTGGTTTCCTCCCGGGCGTGCGGCTGCGTGCCCACGCTACGCGCGCCGCGACGTCGGGCATGATCGGACGTTCCGGCTCGGAGACGAGCGACCGTCGGACGGCAGGTGTGCCGTCACGCGAGGGGGGAGTGGGTCGTGGCCACCGAACGGATCGGGCCGCCCGTCACCGGGGACGAGCGCGAGATGCTGCGCGCCTTCCTGGACTACCACCGGGCGACCCTCGCGATGAAGTGCGACGGGCTGTCCGACGAGGACCTGCGCCGGCAGTCGATGCCCCCGTCCACGCTGTCGCTGCTCGGTCTGGTCCGGCACATGGCGGAGGTGGAGCGGGCCTGGTTCCGCCGGACCATCGACGGCGAGGACGTGCCGCTGGTCTGGTCGGACTCGGGCGACTTCCAGGTGGCGTACGACGCGTGCGGCGCCACCCGCGCCGAGGCGTTCGACGCCTGGCAGCGGGAGGTCGCGCACTCGCGTCGCATCGAGCGCGAGGCCGAGTCGCTCGACGTGACCGGCCACCACGCCAGATCCGGCGAGGACGTGTCCCTGCGCCTGGTGATGCTGCACCTGATCCACGAGTACGCCCGCCACAACGGCCACGCCGACCTCCTGCGCGAGGGCGTCGACGGCACCGTCGGGGCCTGAGCGCCGGGCCGCCCGGCCACCGGCACCGCTCAGCCGGCACCCGGCGACCGGCCGCCGGGTCAGGCGCCGGTGCGCAGCGGCAACCAGGCCAGCACGTCCTGGATCTTCGCGTCCCAGTACGCCCAGTCGTGCGCGCCGGGGGAGAAGTCCACGGTGAGCGGGACGCCGCGCTCGCGGGCCGCCGTGACGAAGGTCAGGTTGTCCTCGTACAGGAAGTCCTCGGTGCCGCAGGCGACGCGCAGCGCGGGCAGGTCGGCGCCCTTGGTTCTGCCGAGCAGGGCGAGGACATCGTCGTCGCTGCCCGCGACGGTGCGCTCGCCGAAGGCGGTGTGCCAGACGCCGGGGTCGAGGGGCGCGGTCGGGGCGTGGCGGCGGGCGGCCACGTCGAGCGCGCCGGAGAGGCTCGCCGCCGCCGCGAAGCGGTCCGGCTCGCGCAGCGCCCACTTCAGCGCCCCGTAGCCGCCCATCGAGAGCCCGGCGACGAAGGTGTCCTCCCGACGCGTCGAGAGCCGGAAGAACCCGTGGCACAGCCGGGGCAGCTCGTCGGTGAGGAAGGTCCAGTACCGGTTGCCGTGCTCCTCGTCGCTGTAGAAGCTGCGCCCGACCTGGGGCATCACCACGGCCAGGCCGAGCGGCGCCACGTACCGCTCGATCGAGGTGCGGCGCAGCCAGATCGTGTCGTCGTCGGACAGCCCGTGCAGCAGGTAGAGCACGGGCGGGTCGCCCTGCGGGGCGCTACCGGACATGCCGACCTGCGAGGAGGTGTGCTGCGGCAGGATCACGGTCATGGAGGTGCCGAGACCGAGCACCTCGGAGTGGAAGTCGACACGCATCAGGGCCACGGTCGTCGACCGTAGCTGATCCTCACGTCCAGTAGAGGACCCGGCAGGCAGGCAGCCGGGCGGCCAGCTCGCGGTCGAACCAGGTGCGCAGCTCGGCCATCGTGTCGCGCGGGTAGACGTACTTCACCGCGCCGAACCTGCCGTACCTGCGGCTGCGGGCGGACTCGTCCATCTCCAGCCTCGTGCGCGGGTACCAGCCGAGCAGCACCTCCTTGCTGCCCGGGGTGAACCGGTGGGTGATCAGCTCGGCGGTCAGGTCGAGCCCCGGCACCCCGGCGACCGCGCCCGCTACCGCGTCGAGCAGCTCGCCGTAGTGCTCCCGCCAACCGGGCAGCGGCATGATCGGCGCGACGGTCAACCCCACCGGGTAGCCGTCGAGGGCGAGCCGGCGCAGCGCCGCCAGCCGGTGCGGCACCGACGCGGTGCCGCCCTCCATCCGCTCGCTGACCGGGCGGCAGTTGACGCTGAACCGGACCCGGGTGCGCCCGGCGTGCGGCAGCCCCACGAACGTGTCCACGTCGGCGTACTTGGTGGTCCAGCGCAGCTGCACCGGGGCGTCCCAGCCGGCGAAGTGCTCCACCGCCCGGCGCCAGCTGCCGGTGAGGTGCTCGAGGGCCAGCGGGTCCGTGTAGCAGGACGCCTCGAAGGTGGTGCCCTCGGCGGCCCGCGCGGCGCTGCGGCTGGTCACCGTGCCCCGCCCGGCGTAGTCGGCGAGGCCGGCGAGGATGTCGTCCAGGTCGGCGTACACCCGCGTCACCGGTGGCCCCGACAGCGAGCCGGCGAGGTAGCAGTACTGGCAGTGGGCCGGGCAGCCCTCCGCCAGGTCGAAGCGCCAGTCCGCGCTGGGCGCGATGGGTTGCAGCTTCCGGCGCGACGGCGGGCTGACCACGAGCGCCATGGTCGCCTTCGCCCGCGCGTACGTCTCCCGCTCGGTGTCCCCGCGGATGCCGGTGAGTCGGTTGGCGCGCAGCCGCTCGACCTCGATGCCCAGGGCCTCGACGCGCCGGGCCACGCGCCGGCCGTGCGGGTGGTCCAGCGCGGCCGGCGTGGCGACCACCCGGCGCGGCAGCCACCGCCGCGCCGGCCGCGCCGGTGGCGCCAGCCCGGCCAGGTCGCGGGTCGGCACGCGCTCGCCGCTGGCGTCGTGCGGCGCGGGCGGTACGTCGACGGCCAGCGGCTCGTCGACGTCCACCGGCTCGGCCTCCGGCCTCATCCGCGCCGGTTACCCGTCCCGCGCGCCGACAACCCCGGGGCGGTCAGCCGCGCGCCGGCGCCCTGCCCGGCCCGGGGGCGGCCCCACCGGGTCCCGGCGCCGGCGCCAGGCGGGCGTCGAGGGCGTCGAGGTCGGGGACGAACCACACGTGGCCGGAGCGGTTCGACTCGTGCACGAGGGCGCGCAGGGCCGAACTGGCCGCGAGGTGCGGGCCGATGTCGCCCACGACGACCAGGCGCAGCCGGTAGTTGACGAACTTCTGCATGACCTCGCCGGCGAAGCGGGTGCCGAGGGAGAAGAAGGAGGCGTCCAGCCGGCGCACCGGCACGGCCACCACCTGGGCGCCGAGGAAGGCCGAGCCGATCAGGTCCAGCGCGTCCTGCTCGGTGGTCACCGGCGGGCCGTCCGGGTCGCACACCAGCACCGGCACCCCGGCCCGCTCCTGGATGACGTCAGGCATCGCCGGCCTCCCTGGTGAGCAGGCCGTTGTCGCCGTCGAGCACGGCGTCGACCAGGTGCAGCACCTCGGCGGTGGCCGAGGCTCCGCCCAGGATCACGATCTTCATGCGGTTCCGCTCCTCGTCATGGACGGTCTGGATGCGCAGCGGGTGCGCGGGGTGGTGGGTGGTGTTCGCCGTGGCCAGGACGAGCGTGGCCAGCCGATCGGCCGCGGCCCGGTCGACGCCGTCGATCTGCAGGATGCTCGACACCTCCACCGTCGTACCGACGGCGGGACGGGCGGGGGCCGACCGACCGGTCAGCGCGTCGAGGTCGGCGCGGGCGATCCGGTACTGCTTGCCGATCCGCACCGCCCTGAGCCGACCGGCGCGGATGTAGCCCCGGACGGTGCGCACGTGCAGGCCCAGCCGCTCGGCCACCTGCTCCACCGAGTACATTTCCTCACTCATCGTTCCCTACCCTAGTGCAGACAGGGAAGGATGGGGAAGTGACCGTGACTTGGACGTCGTTCCCGCGGCCGGTGCGGGTCGTCCGACGGAACGCGAATATCCATTGCGGCCACCGTCGCCGCCCGCCTACCGTCATCGGCGCAAGGTCAACCGGACGACCCAGGGGAGTACGCCGTGTCGCAGCGCACCCGCACCGACGCCGTGTGGCCGACGTCGCGCGGTGTTGCCCCGCTACTCACGGGCACACGATCCTGCGGGCGGCGACGTCCCGAACAGGGGCGGCAACGGGGGTGGCGGCGCGTCTAGCGCCGGCGCGTACGCGCAGCCGCCCACCCCACCGGGGCCGGGCGGCTTTTTCGTCCTCCCGATCGCGTCCGTCCCCGTCCCGGCCGCGCCCCGGCGACGTCACCCGATCCCTTCCGGTCCCGCCGTGACGGCGGCGACCAGCCCCCGACACGAGGAGACGACGATGAGCTACACCCCGCTCGCGGGCACCCGCGCGCCGGTCCGGGTCTGGACCGACCCGTACGGCATCGAGCCGCAGGCCGCCCAGCAACTGCGCAACATCGGCGCGCTGCCGTGGGTGGAGGGCGTCGCGGTCATGCCCGACGTGCACTTCGGCAAGGGCGCCACGGTCGGCTCGGTCATCGCGATGCGGCAGGCCGTCTCGCCGGCGGCGGTCGGCGTCGACATCGGCTGCGGCATGTCCGCGGTGCGCACCTCGCTGACCGCCGCCGACCTCCCGGACGACCTGGCCGGGCTGCGCTCGGCGATCGAGGCCACGATCCCGGTCGGGTTCAACCAGCGGGAGAAGCCGGTCGACCCGCGCCGGGTCCGGGGCCTGGAGCAGGCCGGCTGGGACGACTTCTGGCGCCGGTTCGCGGGCCTCGACCGGCGGGTGGCGCAGCTGGAGACGCGGGCCCAGCGGCAGCTGGGCACGCTCGGCGGCGGCAACCACTTCATCGAGGTCTGCCTGGAGCAGGGCGGCGCCGACGAGGGACGGGTGTGGCTCATGCTGCACTCCGGCTCGCGCAACATCGGCAAGGAGCTGGCGGAGCGGCACATCGCGGTCGCCCGGCGGCTGCCGCACAACACCGACCTGCCCGACCGCGACCTCGCGGTGTTCCTCGCCGGCACGCCGGAGATGGACGCCTACCGCCGGGACCTGTGGTGGGCGCAGGAGTACGCGCGGCGCAACCGGGCGGTCATGCTCGCCCTGCTCTGCGGAGTGGTGCGGGAGCAGTTCCCGCACGTCGGCTTCGACGAGCCGATCAGCTGCCACCACAACTACGTGGCGGAGGAGAGCTACGACGGCGTCGACGTGCTGGTCACCCGCAAGGGGGCGATCCGGGCCGGTCGGGGGGACCTGGGCATCATCCCGGGATCGATGGGCACCGGCTCGTACGTCGTGCGGGGCAAGGGGAACCCGGACGCGTACTGCTCCGCCTCGCACGGGGCGGGGCGGCGGATGTCGCGGGCGCAGGCGAAGCGCACGTACAGCACCGCCGACCTGGTCGCGCAGACCGCCGGCGTGGAGTGCCGCAAGGACGCCGGCGTGGTCGACGAGATCCCCGGGGCGTACAAGGACATCACCCAGGTGATGGCGCAGCAGGAGGACCTGGTCGAGGTGGTGGCGCACCTCAAGCAGGTGGTCTGCGTGAAGGGATGACCGCCGACCGGCGCCCCGGAGGGGTGGGCGCCGGTCGCCCGCCCCCGGCGCCGGCCGCACACCGTGGGGATCCCCCCGTCCGGGGCGGGCCGCGATCGATACCCGTAGAGTCGCGCCGTGATCGAGATCGACGTGCAGGTGGACCTGTTCCACCCGGCGGACCGGGTGTGGCACGCATTGACGGATCGCGCTCTGCTCGCCCGCTGGTTCACCGAGGTCGAGCCGATGGCCGGGTCGCGCGGCCGGCTGCTGCTGTTCACCGCCGGCCTGCCCGGGTTCGACGCCGCCGTCGACGCGGAGGTGACCGACCGGCGGGAGCCGGAGCTGATCGCGTTGCGGTGCCTCGAGGGCGGCCGGCGAAGCCGGCTGGCCTGTGCCGTCGCCCCCACCGCCGAGGGGTGCCGGCTGTCGGTCCGCGAGGTGCTGGAGCACGGCAGCTGGAACGACGAGCAGCGCGAGCGCCGCGAGGAGTCCTACCGGCAGGCGTTGACGGGGCGCCTGCCGGCGATCCTCGACTGGCTGGCCTTCCAGCAGGTCGACCTGCGCCGGGGCGAGCCCGGGATGACCACCGAGATGCCGGTGACCGAGGTGGTCGGCGACGAGCCGGCCCCGGCCGCCCGGCGCCGCCGCTGGCCGCTGCTGGTCGCGGGGTTGGCCGGCGTCGTGCTGGCCGCCGGGGCGGCGGTGTGGGCGGTCCTGCCCGACGAGCCGGACCCGGTCGCCGGCCCGGTCGCGACGCCGTCGCCGATAGCCACGGCCACCCCGAGCCGTACGCCGCGGGCGACCCCCTCCGCCCGCCCCACGCGCAGCGCCACGCCGACCCCGTCCCGCCCGAGCCGGACGCCGTCGGCGACCCCCTCGGCGACGCCCTCGCGTACGCCCACCTCGATCGCGCCGTCGGCCCCCGCCATGACCGCCCGCTACCGGACCGTCTCGACGAGGCTGCTCGGCTTCACCGGCGAGGTGGTCGTCGACAATCCCGGCAGCGCGGCGGTGGACGGCTGGACGGTGGTCGTCACGCTGGCCGAGGGCGGCTCCCTGACCGACGTCAGCGGGGCGGAGCACCGGCGCGACGGGCAGGTCGTCACCTTCACCGGGCCGCCCGTGCCGCCCGGCCGCTCGCGGACCTTCACGTTCGCCGTGCGCGACGTCGACCAGCTCACCAGGGCGCCCGAGGACTGCTCGATGGGCGACGACCCCTGCGCGGGCCTCTGACGCCGTCGCGCGTCCCCGTGGTGCCGGGCCGCGCTGTTAGGATGGGCGCGAGTGATCAGGACAGGGAGACCAGACGTGGCGGGTGACGACGACATCTCCGGGTGACACCGGAAGTGCCCGGCCAGCGGCAGGCGTTCGACCGCCGCCGTGGCCGCGGTCCGTCGTCTTCGAATCCCGTCCCCAGGGCGCCCGGCGCGCCCACGTCACCCCGAGGGTCTCCGCATGTCCGACGCGTTCATCATCTGTTCCCGCCTCTCCTTCTCCTGGCCGGACGACACCCCGGTCTTCGAGGGGCTGTCCTGCACGGTGGGCGCCGGCCGCACCGGCCTCGTCGCGCCGAACGGCGCCGGCAAGACCACGCTGCTCAAGCTGATCGCCGGCGAGTACCAGCCGACCGGCGGCTCCGTGACCGTCGACGGGGTGCTCGGCTACCTGCCGCAGAGCCTTCCGTTGGCCGGCGACCTGACCGTTGCCGAGGTCATGGGGATCGCGCCGGTGCTCGGCGCGCTGCACGCCATCGAGGCCGGGGACGCCGACGAGGAGCACTTCACCACGATCGGCAACGACTGGGACATCGAGGAGCGCACCCGCGCCCAACTGGACCGGCTCGGCCTCGACGACGTGTCCCTCGACCGGCCCCTGCACACCCTCAGCGGCGGCCAGGTCGTCTCCCTCGGCCTGGCGGCGCAACTGCTGCGGCGGCCCGACATCCTGCTCCTCGACGAGCCCACCAACAACCTGGACCTCGACGCCCGCCGCAAGCTGTACGCCGTGCTGGAGGACTGGAACGGTTGCCTGCTGCTGGTCAGCCACGACCGGGCGCTGCTGGACCGGATGGACCGCATCCTCGAACTCGACCGGAGCGAGGTCCGCTCCTACGGCGGCAACTTCACCGCGTACGAGGAGGCGGTGCGCGCCGAGCGGGAGGTCGCGGAGAAGAACGTCCGCCACGCCGAGCAGGAGGTCAAGCGGGAGAAGCGGGAGATGCAGCAGGCGCGCGAACGGGCCGAGCGCCGGGCCGGCAACGCCGCCCGCAACCTGAAGAGCGCAGGCCTGCCGAAGATCTTCGCCGGCACCATGAAGCGGGGCGCCCAGGAGTCGGCGGGCCGGTCGAACGAGACGCACGCCGCGCGGGTCGGCGACGCCAAGGCCCGGCTCGACGAGGCGGGCCGTGCCCTGCGCGACGAGCAGCGGATCACGCTGGAACTGCCCGGCACCAGCCTTCCGGCCGGTCGCACGGTCTTCCACGGCGAGGGGATGCAGGTCCGCTACGGCGGGCGCGCCCTGTTCGCCGGTGCCGGCGTGGACCTCACGATCCGGGGGCCCGAACGGATCGCGCTCACCGGTCCGAACGGCGCCGGCAAGTCCACCCTGCTGCGTGTGGTCAGCGGCGACGTGCAGCCGGAGGGCGGCCGGACCAGGCGGGCCGACGGCCGGATCGCCTACCTGTCCCAGCGGCTGGACCTGCTGGACCTCGACCGCACGGTCGCGGAGAGCCTGGCCGCGTACGCGCCCGCGATGCCGGAGGCGCAGCGGATGACCCTGCTCGCCCGCTTCCTGTTCCGGGGCTCCCGCGCCCACCTCCCGGTCGGGGCGCTCTCCGGCGGCGAGCGGCTCCGCGCCACCCTGGCCTGCGTGCTGTTCGCCGAACCGGCGCCGCAGTTGCTCCTGCTCGACGAGCCGACCAACAACCTGGATCTGGTCAGCGTCGGCCAGCTGGAGAGCGCGCTCGACGCGTACGAGGGTGCGTTCGTGGTGATCAGCCACGACGAACGGTTCCTCGCGGCGATCGGCGTGGACCGCTGGCTGCGGCTCGCCGACGGCCGGCTGCGGGAGACCGGCGCCCCCGCCGGCGTCGCGCCGGAGTCGTGACCGGGGGCCGTCAGCCGATGCGGTACTGGTCGCCGTAGACGGCGAACACCAGCGGCGTGTTCAGGTCGAAGTTGCCGTTGTTGAGGAAGACCCGCTGCGCGGTGTCCACGCGGGAGGTGTCCGAGTGGGCGGGTTCCTTCCTCATCTCGGCGACCCGCTCGTCGAGGAAGGCGTGCAGCCAGGTCCGCTCGTCGCCGCCCTGGGCCGGGGGCTTCGCCCGGGCCAGGGCGCGACTGCGGATCGCCCGCATGCCCTCGTAGCCGTGCATCACCGCCGCGTCGTAGTAGGCGAACTGCCCGAGCGCCCGTACGCCGTCGGTCTTGCCGTCGCGGACCGAGGGGTTGAAGTAGACGCGGTCCCGCTCGGCCTCCTGCGCGGCCCGGAACACGGGGTCGGCGGCGGCGGTGCGCCAGTCGCGGGGGAAGTACGGGTCGAGGCCGGCGTGCGAGTCGCTGCCGTCGACGGCGCGCAGCGCGGGCAGGTAGCCGGCCAGCACGTTGCCGGGCTTGGTCCGCGTGTACGCCTCCACGAGTTCGAGCATGTCGCCGGTGCCGGAGCAGAAGCCGATGATGCCGGCGGTGTAGCCCCGCCCGTCGCCGATGTCCTCGATGTAGGAGAACTGCGCGCGCCAGTCGAGCGAGGAGTTCTCCGCCGCCGACACGAGCTGCATGGCGACGTCCTTCTTGGCCGGGTCGTCGAGGGGAGCGCCGGCCGGCGCGGACGGGGTGGGCGTGGCGCCGCCGCCGGGCAGGGTCCACCGCTGGTTGGCGGTGCCGGAGCAACTCCAGATCTGCAACCGGGCACCGTTGGCCGTGCTCCAGTCCGTGACGTCGAGGCACTTGCCCGAGCCGGTGTTGACCAGCGTGCCGTTGCTGGCGGTCCACTTCTGCGCGCCGGTGCCGTTGCAGTCGTACAGCTGCACCTTGGCGCCGTTGGCGGTCGACGCGGCGGTGACGTCCAGGCACCTGCCGAGCGCGCGGACCGATCCGTCGGCGTTGCCGACCGTCCAGACCTGGGCCGCGGTGCCGTTGCAGTCCCAGAGTTGGATCGGCGTGCCGTTGGCCGGGTTGGCCCCGGCGACGTCGACGCACTTCCCGCCGAGGCCGGTGACGGGCCCGGCCGCCGCGGCGCTGGCCGACGGCAGGCCGTAGCCGATCGCGGCGACGGTGACGGCGAGGGCGCCCGAGAGCTGGGCGACGGTCCGCTTGCGAGGCATGGCGCTCCTCGGGTGGGATGGCGGCGCGCCGCCTCCGGTCGGTGGGCCAGCGGCCCCGTGGGATGGCCGGACGGCCACCAGGAACCTCAGGAAACTGTATTTACAAATAGCAGTGTGTCGATTTGCTGTCAAACGTCGAGGCCGGTCACCTCTGGGGCAGGTGGCACCCGACGTGGCACGATGCGGGGTGGGCCCGAGCAGGGGAGGCGGCAGTGTCGATGCCCGTTGCCGAGCTGAGTGAGCTGCGACGTCGCCTGTCGCGGGTGATCCTCGTCCATGTCGCGCTCTCGGTCGGGTTCGCGCTGCTCGCGGCGGGCGGCGTGTCGTCGCCCGCCGGGCGGGCGGGGGCGTTCGCCGTGCCGTGGCTGGTGATCGGGGCCGCCGGCGCGCTCGGTGCGTCGCTCATCGCCGCCGCCGCGTGGCAGCTGCGCGCGGGCCTCACGACGGGACGGCCGCCGGGGAGCCGGTGGGCCGTGCGGTGGGAGGCGTCGGCCCGCCTGGGCATGGCGCTCGCGGCGGCGGTGGCGCTTGCCGCCGGTGTCGCCGTGGCGCCGGCCGGGTCGGAGCGGGGATTCGTGATCGGGGTGGACGCGGCCGTCGCCGGCGCGCTCGCGCTGTTCGCGCTGGCGGCCGGCGACGTTCGCCGGGCGGCCCGTTCGGCGGAGCGGGCCGCCGCGTCGCCGGTATGACGATTCCGTTATGCCGCATATCGGCGACCCTCGCTCTAGCATTCACGTACATCGATGACCGGCGGTGGCACGCCGCCGGACAACCCCAGGGAGTGCGTGTATGTTCCGACGACAACTGCTGCACGCGGCGACCGCCGCGCTGGCGGCGGTGCTGGCCGCAACCGGAATGCAGGTTGCCACCGGCGCGAGCGCGTCCGCCGCCGACACGGGCGCGTTCGCCGCCCGGACCGTCTACTACGACGCGAGCCGGGCCGGCGAGTTCCGCACCAACTTCGACCAGGCCGCGGCCATCTGGAACAGCCGGGTCAGCAACGTCCAGCTGGTCGCCCGTACGCCGGGCAACGTCACCATCTACGTCGACAGCGGCTGGCCGCGCGCGCAGGTCACCAGCCTCGGCGCCGGCCGGGTCTGGATGGGCTGGACCGCCGTCAACCAGGGCTACAACCGCACCCGCATCGCCACCCACGAGCTCGGCCACATCCTCGGCCTGCCCGACCGGCGTACCGGACTCTGCTCCGACCTGATGTCCGGCAGCAGCGCGCCGGTCTCCTGCACGAACGCCAACCCGAGCGCCGCCGAGGCGTCCCGGGTGAACCAGCTCTTCGCGGGCGGCCTGGCCGCGTCGGAGGTGCCCACCGGGACGTTCACGTGGAACGACACCGACGACATCTCGCCGCAGGTGGTCAACGGCCGGCCGGCGAGTGAGAACTACCCGTGGATGGTGTACGTCTCCGGCTGCACCGGCACCCTGATCAAGGCCAACTGGGCGGTCACCGCCAAGCACTGCGGGACCCCCTCCTCGGTGCGGGTCGGCAGCGTCAACCGCAGCAGCGGCGGCACCGTCGTCTCGGTGACCCGGGCGGTCAACCACCCGAGCGTCGACGTGAAGCTGCTCCAGCTGTCCAGCTCGGTCAGCTACGCCCCGGCGCCGATCCCGACCACCTCCGGCGCGGTCGGCACCGCCACCCGGATCATCGGCTGGGGCCAGACCTGTGCTCCCCGGGGCTGCGGCAGCGCCCCCACCGTCGCGAACGAGCTGGACACCTCGATCGTGGCGGACAGCCGCTGCCTCGGCATCAACGGCCCGTACGAGATCTGCACCAACAACACCAACGGCAACGCGGGCGCCTGCTACGGCGACTCGGGCGGCCCGCAGGTGCGCCGGATCAACGGGGCGTGGGCCCTGATCGGCGCCACCAGCCGGGCCGGCAACAACAACTCCACCTGCGCCACCGGCCCGTCCATCTACGTGGACCTGCCGTCCATCCGGTCCTGGATCAACACCCAGGTCGGCGGCCTGCCGGCCTGACCCACCCCGCTACGGGGGACGCCGCGTGCGGTGTCCCCCGTAGCGTCGTCACCCCGGTCGTACCGCCGGGGCGTCACGCGGCGACCACCCGGAGTGCGGTACGGTGCCTGGCACATCGACCCCTTTCCGAGGTGAACCATGCGTGTCGTGGCTGCGCTCGCCCTGACCCTGGCGCTCGCTCCCGCGCCGACGCCGACGGCCTCCGGCGGGCCGGTCGGTGACCTGCTCGGCGGCGTCGGGCGGGTCGTCGACGACCTGCTCAAGGGGGGTGGCCGGGCCACCCCGGGGACCTCCCCGACGCCCGTGCCGTCCAGCTCGGCGATCCCCGCCCCGTCCCCGGCCGGCCCGTCGGCCGCGCCGGCCGTCCCGGCGGCGCCGGGACGGTCCGCGCCCGCGTCCAGCCCCGGGGGTGCGTCCGCGCCCGCACCCGCCGGCGATCGGCCTGCCGGGCGACCGGCCGGACGGGAGGCCGACGCGCCGGGCCCGCCCGGGCAGGGTGCCGCCTCCGATGCCCCCTCGACGGTCGCGGCCCCGCCACGCGAGGGGGGAGCGGACCGCTGGCTGGTATACGGCCTGGCGCTGGGCGTCCTGGCGGTGCCCGTGCTGTTCGTCCTGCACCGACGGCGCCGGCCCGCCGTCGCGGCCACCGGCCCGGCCGGCCCGGCCACCCCGCCGACGCCCGCCCCCGAGCCGGACGACGAACCCGTGGTCGACAACGTGACCCACCTGCCGACGGAACTGAACGCGATCTACGAACTCGGCCGGCTCGACGAGCGGCTCAGCCAGGAGCGCAACCGCCGGTCCTGAGCCGGGTACGGGTGGCGACGGTGGACACGACGCTGGGCGGGACCGGGCCGGGGCGGGCGAGCCCTCGGCATGGCGTGACGAAAGGGCCGACCCCGTTGTGGGGCCGGCCCTTGTCGGTCTCGTGTCGCTGTGGGGTCAGGCGGTGTAGCCGCGGGTGGCGATCCAGTCGGCGAGGTTGTCGACGCTCATGCGGTAGGAGGCCTGGTCGGGGTTGGCGGAGTCGGCGATGGTGACGGTGTTGCCGTTGTCGCGGTAGCCGACGACGCTGATGTAGTGCCCGCCTTCGAAGGAGTGGGTGGTGCCGTCGGTGTCGGTGGCGGTGCCGGCGATGTTGGCGACGATGGCGTGGCCTTCGTCGATGGCGGTGACGATGTCGCCGCGTAGCTTGTCGGTCTGCTTGTCGTCGGCCTTGGCGCCGGGGATCTCCACCGACTGGTAGGCGTCCTTCCCGCTCTCCTTGTTCAGGACGGGGGTGATGTCGTTGATGGAGTTGGTGCCGGCTTCGGTGGTGCCCATGCGCTGGGCCATGCCGTCGACGTCGATGTTCTTGCCCTGCACGCTGAGGGCGTTGCGGGCGGCGGCGGGGCCGCAGTAGTAGAAGTTGGGCTGTGCCTCGTAGCGCACGCCGAGTTCCCGCTCGCCACCCTTGCGGTCCTGGGTGACGGTGGTGGGCTTGGCCTCGGCGGGGGCGGCGAGGGCGGTGGTGACGGGGCCGGCGATGGCGCCGCCGGTGAAGGCGAGCCCGGCAGCGGTCAGAGCGGTCTTACGCAGGATGTCGGTACGCATGATGGCAGCACCTTTCGATCGGGGGCACGCGACACACCAGAGGGGGGTGGGTGTGCCACGGTTGAGGAAAGGTCGAGATGTTCGGGGGCCTGCGGCCGGCGGGGCCGGCCGGGCTCGTCCCGGGGGATGCAACCGGTCGGGCCGGCCGCACATTCCACCGTCTCGCGGGCCCGTCCGGGTGCGGCGGTCGCCCGCTCGGTGGTCCCGGGGATGTAACCACCGTGGGCGGCCGGTCATTCCGGCGGCCCGACGCCCGGGATCAGGCGGAGGTACTCGGCGGTCCGGGGGATGTAACCACGCCGGTCCGGTCCGCATTCCGCCGGCCATCGGGCCGGCGTGCGACCACCGGGCCGGCGAACGGGCCCGGTCACGCGGCCGTGATTGGTTACAACGACCCGGCACCCCCGCCCATGCCCACCCGACCCGTGACCCCCGCCACCACAAACGGGACATACGCCATATATGTTCGACTCGGTGACGGCAGGCGCGATAGGCCCCGCCTGTGGCGGGGTCAGGCGGTGGGCGACAGGCGGCGTTCGATGGTGACGGTGGTGCCTTCGGCGGTGGAGACCAGTCGCACGTCGCCGTACGCGTTCATCAGCGTGGCACCCCGCCCCCGGTCCATGGCCGGACGACGGTCCCGCCAGGTGCCGAAGTCGCGCACCGAGATCCGTACCGTGCCATCGGCCACCCGCAGTCGGACCCGCACCTCGGCGCGGGTGGGGCGTTGGGCGTGCTCGACGGCGTTGTTGACCGCCTCGGAGGCGGCCAGCAGGAGGTCGGCCACGATGTCCGGATCGACGTCCAGGTTCTCCAGCGAGGCCCGCACGTCCCGGCGCATCGCGGCGGCGGAGGTGGGCTGTGAGGGGTACGTCCAGCCCGTGTCCAGCGCGGCCGGCTGCTCGGGAGCCGGCCGCCGGTCCCCGTTGTGGGCGTGCTCCCCGTTCCCGCCGACCGACGGATCGACGCCCGGCGCGGCAGGCGGGCCGCTCACCGGACCGCCACCCGCGTCCACGGGACCGCCACCCGCGGCAGGTGACCTGGCCGGGGCGCCGTCGCCCTCGGAACCGGCCGACGCCGGCCGCGCCCCGGCCGCCGACCCGGTCGGGGCCTCGCCGAGGCCACCCGCGTCGGCCGTCGTGCCGAGGCCGTCCGCCCCGCGTGCGGTGTCGCCGGGGTCGCCCCCGTCGTCCCGGTGGTGCCGCCGGGTGCGGGCGCCGTGCAGGGCGGACCGGACCCGGGCGATCAGCTCGGCGGCGGCGAAGGGCTTGACGACGTAGTCGTCGGCGCCGAGGTCGAGCCCCTCCACGCTGGCGTCGCCGCCGGCGCGCGCCGAGAGCACCACCACCGGCAGCGTGCGGGTGCCGGCCTGCCCGCGCAGCCGACGGACCAGCTCGAAGCCGTCGATCCCGGGCATCATCACGTCGGTGAGCACCAGGTCGGGCTGATCCCGGCGGATCGCCTCCAGGGCCTGCCGGCCGTCGCCGACCGTCTCCACCCGCCAGCCCTGCTCGCCCAGCAACCGGGCCAGGTACGCGCGCATGTCGGCGTTGTCGTCGGCGACGAGGATCCGCGCGTGCCGCAGCGCGTCCTCGGCACCGTACGCCGGCACCGGCGGCCCGGCCGGCGCGGACGCCCCCGCCTGCGCCGGGTCGGCGAGCCAGCCGACCGCCTCCTGGACGGCGGCCCGGGCCGCGTCCCCGGCCCCGGCCACGCCCGCGGCCGACGCGGGGGTCCGCCCCGCGGCGGACCAGGGCAGTGCCACGGTGAACGTCGTTCCCGTCCCGATCCGGCTCTCCACCCGCACGTCGCCACCTTCGAGGCGGGCGAGCTCGCGGACCAGGGCGAGCCCGATGCCAGTGCCCTCGTGGCTGCGCGACCGGGTGCCCTGCACCCGGTGGAAGCGTTCGAAGAGCCGGGGTAGATCATCCTCGGCGATACCGATGCCCGTGTCGGCGACGGTCAGCCGTACCTCGTCGTCGTCGGCGGTCAGCCCGACCCGGATCCGGCCGACGAAGGTGTACTTCAGCGCGTTCGACAGCAGGTTGGTGACGATGCGTTCCCAGTTGACCGGGTCGACGGAGACCGCGCGGGGCAGCGGCGGGCAGTCGACCTCCAGGCGCAGCCCGGCGCGTTCGACGGCTGCCCGGAAGACGCTCGCCAGCTCGGCGGTGAGCCCGGCCAGGTCGACCTCGCGAGCCTGGCTGTGTGCCTGCCCGGCCTCCAGGCTGGAGAAGGTGAGCAGGCTGTTGACGAGGGTGAGCAGCCGGGTGGCGTTGCGCCAGGCGGTGTCGACCCGTTCCCGCTGCGTCGCCGGCAGGGGGTGCTCGTTGTCGTTGAGGGCGTCGGCCAGCGGGCCGAGCATCAGCGTCAGCGGGGTCCGGAACTCGTGGCTGACGTTGGTGAAGAAGCCGGTCTTGACCCGGTCCAGCTCGGCGAGCGCCTCGGCCCGCCGGCGCTCCTCCTCGTACGCCTGCGCGTTGCGTACGGCGACGGCCACCTGCTGGGCCAGCAGCGCGTGGAACGACCGGTACGCCTCGTCCAGCCCCCGGCTCGGGCTGACCCCGAGCAGCAGCACCCCGAGGGGCTGGCCCGCCTCGGCCGACGGCAGTGGCAGGGCGCGGGCGGTGCCGACCGGGTCGCCCCACGGCCCGGCGGGCAGGGCGAGCCGCCGCTCGACGCCGGCCACGTCGGTCGTCGTGCCGCCGGCGGCGGCCGTCAGCCCCCACTCGTGCTCCTCGCCCGCCGGCAGCGTGGCCGGCAGGGCCGCGGCCACGGGCTCCCCGCCGACGTGCGCGGCGCGGCGCAGCAGGGCGCCCTCGCACAGGTAGATCGCGGCGAAGGGGACGTCCAGCGGGTGCCCGCCGATGGCCTCGGCGAGCCGGGCGCAGGTGCTCTGCACGTCGACGGTCCGCCCGTCGCCGCCGACGGACAGGTCACGCAGCAGACGCAGCCGGCGCTCACCGACGACCTGCTCGGTGACCTCGCTGCACACGGTGAGCACCCCCACCGTGCGTCCCTCGTCGTCGCGGGCGGGGGCGTGCGAGACGCTGAAGTACGCCTCCTCGCGGTAGCCGGCGCGGTCGAGCAGCAGTCGCAGGGCCGGTACCCAGCTGGCGACCCCGGTCGTCATCGCCTCGTCGATCAGGGGGCCCAGCACGTCCCAGCCCTCGGCCAGGGTGACCCGCACGTCGCCGCCGAGCGCGTCGGGGTGTTTGTCGCCGATCAGGGCCGAGTACGCGTCGTTGTACAGCTGGGTGAAGCGGTCCCCCCACAGCAGCAGCATCGGGTAGCGGGAGGAGAGGACCATCCGGACGGCGGCGCGCAGGCTCTGCGGCCAGCCGTCGACCGGGCCGAGCGGGGTGGCGGCCCAGTCGAGGCGCGCCATCAGCCGCCCGGTCCCACCACCGTCGGCGAACGGGTCCCCCGTGGGCCGTGTCACCCTCGGTCGCACCTCATCGCAGCCCTCACTTCCGGGCCCCGACGACCCTTGCTGGCGTTACCCGCACATCCTGGCACCCAGCTTCAGCTGCACGTCCGCCGGCACCCCAGCGCGTGTCTGTACCCAGGCCTGCACATCTCCACACCTCGACCCACCAGATCGGGGCGGCGGCGTCAGCCCTCGGCCGCCCGGCGGCGCAGCAGCTCGACGGCCTCGTCGACCAGGCCGATTTCGGTGAGCAGCGTGAGCAGCAGCGGCAGGTGCCGCCAGTCGCCGCCGTCGACCGCCTGCCGCAGCAGGCCGACCGCCTCGTCGTGCCGGCCCCGGGCGGCCAGCAGCGCGGCCAGTTCGTCGCGGGCGCGCGGATCACCCTGCTCGGCGGCGATCCGCCAGTACCGTTCGGCCTCGTCGGTGCGGCCCTCCCCGGCGAGCAGCGCGGCGAGCCGGGCGGCGGCGTGCCAGTCGCCGTGCTCGGCACGGATCCGCAGTTCCTCCGTCCGCCCCCGGTCCGCCAGCAGGTCGACCAGGACGCTGCCCGCCCCGTTCGCGCCGGCCCGGTCGAGGTCGCGCAGGTAGCCGGTCGGGTCGGGCACCGCCACCAGCCCGGCGGACTCCGGGCCGAAGAAGCGGCTGCCGCCGAACTCGCGCCGGAGCTGGTCGTCGAGGTCGTCGGCGAGCGCGATCATGGCCCGCAGGGCCAGCAGCAGATGGGTGGGCGCGAAGTCCTGCCCGAAGACGGGGATGGACGCCCAGACCGTGTCGCCGGTGCAGTAGACGCGCCCGACCACGAGCCCGTTGGTGAGGTCGGAGAGCCGCCGGTACAGGGACTCGGTCGGGTCGACGCCGGTGAGCAGCGGAGAGAACACGTCGACCAGCGGCGGGTCGTCCTGCGCCCGTACGAAGATCATGGCCGAACCGGCGCGGATGCCGACGTCGCCGTCGGCGTCGACGCGTAACTGGTCCGTGGTGACGCCGAGGAGGCCGGCGAGCACGGCCCTGACCCGGTGGGTCAGCTTCCCGCCGTCGCCGTCCTCGGCGTCGGTACGGGGGAGCGGGCCGGTGCTGCGGGCGGCGACCGGCCGGGCGGCCAGCGCGGCGGCGAGCCGCGTCCGGGCCGGTACGGGAACGGCCGTGGCGGTGGTGGCCGGGCGGGCGGCCAGGGCGGCGACGAACCTGCCGAGCAGGTCCTCACGCGGCGTCATCGTGCTCGCCGCTCGTGCCGTCCCGGCCGCTGTCGGTCGGTCGTTCCGTCACCCGGACCTGGTCGAACATCTTGGCGATCACCAGTGGCGCCGCGACCCCGAAGGTGAAGCTGGCGAAGGCCGTGGTGGCCAGGCCACCCGCCCCGGCCGCGGCGGCGAGGCCGGTGCCGGCCACGGTCCTGAGCAGCACCGCGAACACGACGATCGGGGCGTCCCGCCGGTCCCGCCACGGCCACTGCCACCGGCCCTTGGACTCGCTGGTCGGGCGCATCATCCCGGAGAGGTTCAGCGCCTCGGCCACCGCGCTGCCGACCAGTCCCCACATCGCGGCCATCCATAGAGACACATCCCTACCGTACTGACCGCCCGCCGCGGCGGTCGCACCAGCCCTCGGCTTCTCCGGCGGCCACGTCGACGCCAACTGCGACGGTAGGACGCGGGGGCAACGCGACGCCAGCCGACGTTCCGCGGTCCCGTCGTCTCGCCGTCGGCGACGGCTCGTATCCTTTCCGCGAACCTTCGGTGGGCTTTCGAGGATGAAAGGACACGGTGTGAGCAACCGGGCCGAGACGTTGGAGTTCCAGGCCGAGGCGCGTCAGCTGCTCCAGCTGATGGTCCACTCGATCTATTCGAACAAGGACGTCTTCCTGCGTGAACTGATCTCGAACGCATCGGACGCGCTGGACAAGCTGCGCCTGGCGTCGATGGTCGACAAGGAGCTGGAGGTCGACACCTCCGACCTGCGCATCGAGATCGAGGTCGACAAGGCGGCGCGCACGCTGACCGTCCGGGACAACGGCATCGGCATGTCCCGCGACGAGGTGGTCCAGGTGATCGGCACGATCGCCAAGTCCGGGACCGCCGAGCTGCTGCGCAAGCTGCGCGAGTCCTCCGACGCCGGGGCGCGGCAGGATCTCATCGGCCAGTTCGGCGTGGGCTTCTACGCGGCGTTCATGGTCGCCGACCGGGTGGAGCTGGTGACCCGCCGGGCGGGAGAGAGCGGCGGCACCCGGTGGGAGTCGGCCGGTGAGGGCACGTACTCCGTCGAGTCGGTGGAGGAGGCGCCGCAGGGCACGTCGGTGACCCTGCACCTCAAGCCGGCCGACGACGAGGACAACCTGCACGACTACACCGCCGAGTGGACGATCCGGGAGATCGTCAAGCGCTACTCGGACTTCATCGCCTGGCCGATCCGGATGACCGTCGAGCGCACCGGCGAGGGCGACGAGACCAGCACCGAGACCCAGACGCTCAACTCGATGAAGGCGCTCTGGGCCCGCTCCCGCGACGAGGTCGACGAGGCCGAGTACAAGGAGTTCTACAAGCACGTCAGCCACGACTGGGCGGACCCGCTGGACATCGTGCACATGCGGGGCGAGGGCACCTTCGAGTACGAGGCCCTGCTGTTCATCCCGTCGCACGCGCCGCTGGACCTGTTCGCCCCGCAGGGCCGCCGCGGCGTGCAGCTCTACGTCAAGCGCGTCTTCATCATGGACGACTGCGAAGCGCTCATGCCGAACTACCTGCGCTTCGTCAAGGGCGTCGTGGACGCGCACGACCTGTCGCTGAACATCTCCCGGGAGATCCTCCAGCAGGACCGGCAGATCCAGGTCGTCCGCCGCCGGCTGGTCAAGAAGATCCTGTCCACCGTCAAGGACATGAAGGCCAACCACGCCGAGCGTTACCGGACCTTCTGGACCGAGTTCGGCGCCGCCGTCAAGGAGGGCCTGATCGACGACACGGAGAACCGGGACACGCTCCTGGAGATCCTGTCGGTCGCCTCCACCCACGATCCGGCCGAGCCCACGGACCTCGCCGGCTACGTCGGCCGGATGAAGGACGGGCAGAGCGACATCTACTACGCCACCGGCGACTCGCGCACGATGATCGAGAACTCGCCGCACATGGAGGCGTTCCGCGCCAAGGGCTACGAGGTGCTGCTGCTCACCGACCCGGTCGACGAGGTGTGGATCGAGCGCGTCGGCCAGTACGACGGCAGGACGCTGCGCTCCATCGCCAAGGGCCAGGTGGACCTGGACACCGAGGAGGAGAAGAAGGAGGCTGAGGCCGAGCGCGAGCAGCAGCGCAAGGACTTCGCCGACCTGCTCACCTGGATGGGCGCCACCCTCGCCGACTCCGTCAAGGAGGTCCGCCTCTCCTCCCGGCTGACCACCTCGCCCGCCTGCGTCGTCGGCGACGCCCACGACATCACCCCGACGCTGGAGAAGATGTACCGGGCGATGGGGCACGAGGTGCCGACGGTGAAGCGGATCCTGGAGCTCAACCCCGGGCACCCGCTGGTCACCGGCCTGCGCAAGGCGCACGAGCAGGGCGGCACGGAGGAGTCGCTGAAGGAGACCGCCGAGCTGCTTTACGGCCTGGCGCTGCTCGCCGAGGGCGGGGAACTGGCCGACCCGTCCCGGTTCACCCGCATGCTCGCCGACCGGCTCGCCCGTACCCTCTAGCCGCACGCACGGGCCGGCCGGCGGGTGCCGCCGGCCGGCCCGTGACCGGTCGACTCCCACCCCGGGCCGCCCCCCGGGATCGCCGGGGTGGGTCGCCCCGCGCGTCGTCCTTGCTCGACGACCCCACCTGCCGCCCGCACGGACCCGTGCCGCCCGCGTGGGACCCCGAGCCGTCCGCCGGAATCTGCCGCCGCTCCTGCCGGGAGAACTTCTTCGGGTAATCGGTCGGCCGTTCACTGAACGCGTCGTGAGCCCTGTTTCCGGTGCGCGTACGGTCGGCCTTTCACGGCCTGATCCTCGGTCGATGTCACACCGCCTTTCCGCCCGGTCGTGCGGGACACGCGGGGCCGTGGCGCGACGCGGTGCCCGCTGCCGGCCGTTGCGTCGTCTACCGTGTGCAATGTCGCGACCAGCGGGCAGGGAACATCCCGCAACTTGCAGAACGACGTGGTGCGCGTGTGGCCGAAGGCGTGGAAATTGCGCATCGGCACATTGAAGAACGCCGATATTGACTTGCTCCCGGAATGGGCGCACCGTGAAGCGTGCGGCGGTAGCCGGAGCCCCGGGAGTCGTTCGGCAATTCCGTTCGTGGCCATGGCGTTCGAGGAGGCGGTCATGCGATTGGATCCGTTCGCGGGGGCGTATCTCACCGACCCGGCGCAGGTGTGGCGGCGGCTACTGGACGAGCCCGAGGGGGTGCGCCACGACCCGGACCTGGGGCTGTGGCTGATCACCCGGCACGCCGACGTGCGCCGCGCGCTGGGTGACGCGGAGGCCTTCAGCAACGCCCTCACCCTCGCCCCGATCTACGACGTCTGCCCCGAGGCGATGGAGTTCATCGCCCGCATCGACGCGCCGCCCACCACCGCCGCCGCGGACCCCCCGGCGCACCCCCGGACCCGCCGGGCCCTGCGGGCGACCTTCGCCAACACCGCCGAACGCGTCGAACGCCGGTACGGCGCGATCGTCGAGCGCCGGGTCGACGAACTGGTGTCCCGGCTCGTCGACCGCGCCGACGGGCGGGCGGACCTCGTCGGCGAGTTCACCACCGAACTGCCCCTGCTGGTCCTGCTCGACATCCTCGGCGTACCGGAGGAGGACATCGGGCGGGTCAGGGCCTGGGGGGACGGCCAGATCGCGTTGCTCTGGGGGCAGCCGGACCCGGCCGAGCAGGTCCGGCTGGCCCGGGACCTGTGGGAGTTCTGGCGCTACTGCGAGCGGTTGGTCGGCGCCCGACTCGGCGGTGGCCGGTACGGCGAGGACTATGTCAGTCAACTGCTGGCGTACCGCGACGGCGACGACGAGGTGCTCACGGTGGCCGAGGTGTCGAGCATCGTGTTCAACCTCCTGGTCGCCGGGCACGAGACGACGGCCGGGCTGCTCGCCCACGCGCTCGACCAGGCGCTGTCGGGCCCGGGCCGGTGGCGGGAGCTCGGCGAGGACCCGCGCCGGATACCCGCGTTCCTGACCGAGACGCTGCGTTTCGCGCCCGCCATCGACGGCTGGCTGCGGGTGACCCGCCGACCCGTCACCCTGGACGGCGTCACCATTCCGGCGGGCGCGCGCTGCCTGCTGCTGATCGGCGCCGCCAACCGGGATCCGGCGGTGTTCGCCCGGCCGGAACAATTCGATCCGCACCGGTCCGACGGGGACGGGCACCTCTCGTTCGGGCACGGGCCGCACTTCTGTATCGGCGCGGCGCTGGCCCGGCTGGAGGCGGAGTTGGCGCTGACCCGGCTCTGCCGAGCGGTTCCCGGACTGCGCCTGGCCCCCGGCCATCGCCGCTCGTACAAGGTCAACATCGCCTTCCGCGCGCACCGGAGCCTGCCGGTGGTCCTCGACACGGCGGTGCCGTCCGGTGCTCCGGCGGCGCCTGTCGCCGGGTGACCAGCCGCCTCGCGGCGGCGTCGCGGTGGCGCCGGTCCTGTTCTCCGGGCGGGGGCCGTCGGACCGTGCCGAGCGGCGCCCGACCGGCTGCGCGCGGACCCGTGGGGGCCGCCGCGGCCTCTGACGGGTGACTACGCTCCGAAGTCACGTCTTCACACCCGTCGACCGATGGGTTAAGAATTGTCCCCTGCGAATACCCATTCATCGCCCAATATCTATTGACGCCGATGCCGATGCCGGCCGGTCGGCGTCGCGAAGGTGAACACATGGATCGCACGCCCCCGTCGAGCGCCCAGCGCTCCGGTGCCATCCACCGGTTCCGCTCCGAACTGCGCACCTGGCGCACCCGTCAGGGGTTGACCCAGCGGGCGCTCGCGGAGCGGGTGCGGTTCAGCCGCGAGACGGTCGCCGCGGTCGAGTCCGGTCGCCGGTACGGCAGTCACGAGTTCGCCGTCCGCTGCGACGAGGTGCTCGGCACCGGCGGTTGCCTGGCGGCGCTGTGGCCGCAGGTCGCGGCGGAGCAGTTGGCGGCGGACGGCCGCCGCGGCCCCCGGTTCGGAACGGTGGCAGAGCCCGACCCGGCCCTCGTGCCGCCGGCCGCGCGGCGGGACGCGCGCGACCCGGAGGCGGTCGTGGCGGCGATCGACGAACTGCGGGAGCTGATCGGCCAGGTGCTCGGCGGGCCGCCGGAGGCGGACCTCCCGCCGCACCCGTCAGGCGGGCGACCCGGGCGCTCCTGACCTGCGCGGGGTCGGACCCGCGGGGCGGGACGGGCGCTGCTGGCGCTGGGTACAGATGCCGGTACGGGCCGTTTGTACCACCGTCAGGTCTTCTCTGTGGGCGCTGGTTCCGGCGGAATGAGACGTGCAAACGGCAAGGTGCGCATTGGCCGTCTTGGATGAGTCGCGGGAGTCAGTCTTGGCGTCGAGCACGAGGTCCCACGCGGCCCGACCCTACCCGACCGGCCGCCGCGGCTGGAAGATCGGCACCCGGATGCGCCTCATCGTGGCGGCTCCGCTGGTCGCCGTAATGGGATTCGCCGGCCTCGCCCTGACCGAGAGCGTCCGCCAGACGACCCGCGCGAGCGATCTCGGACTCCTGGCGCACCTCGGTGCCGACGCGGGCGACCTGGCCCACCGGCTGCAACGCGAGCGCGTCGTCGCCGCCGACCTGCTCAGCCGGGGCGCGGCCGAGCAGCAGGAAGCCTTCGCGGACGCCACCGGGAGCACCGACGACGCCGTCGCCCGCTACCGCCGGCAGCGGGCGCTGGTGCCTGCCGGACCCGCCGCCGGGCAGACCGCGCTCCAGCGGATCGACCTGGCGCTGGAGGGCCTGCCGCCGCTGCGCGCGCAGGTGCGTACGGCGGCGCACGCCTCGGTGTCGGCGATGACCTTCAGCTACCGGATCGTGATCGCCGACCTGCTCAGCCTTCGGGAGAGCGTCACCCTCGGCGCGGTCAACGCCCGGATCACGGACGGCATGCGGGCCTCGGCCGCGCTGTCCAAGGCGGCCGAGGCGGCCGGCCAGCAGCAGGTCGCCGTCCTGCGCGCGGTCGCGGCCGACCAGCTGACCCCCGCCATGCAGCAGGACATCACCGCCGCCCGGTCCGGCTTCACCGAGTCGAGCCTGTCCTTCCTGGCCCTCGCCCGGCCCGCCTGGCGGGGCTGGTGGGAGCAGGCGGGCAGCGGCCGGGACGCCCTGCTGCTGCAACGGCTGCAGGACGAGGTGTCGAGGACCCGGGCGGGAAGCCGGTTGCGGCTGGACCCCGGCGCGTGGGTCGCCGCGACCCAGCAGTGGTCCGTCCGCCTGGCCGAGCTGCGTCAACGGGTCGACGCCGCGGTGCTCGACGACATCCGGGCCGCGCACGCCGACCAGCGGCGGCGCACGGTCGTCGAGGCGGCTGCCGTGGCGGTGGCCCTGCTGCTCACCGCGCTGGTCACCTGGGCGGTGGCCCGGCAGATCACGCGGCGGCTGCGCCGGCTGCGCGACGCCGCGAACGCCGTCGCCTTCGAACGGCTGCCGCAGGTGGTGGCCCGGCTCCAGCAACCGGACAGCTCGTCGGTGGACCCGGACGAGCTGGCCCGCCAGCAGTCCGCGGAGGCCCTGGAGCCGTCGCGCGGCGACGAGATCGGCGAGCTGGGGGAGGCGTTCGCGGCCGTGCACCGGGCGGCCGTGCGTACCGCGGCCGAGCAGGCGGTCATGCGGGCCAACACGGCCGACATCTTCATCCACCTCAGTCGCCGCGAGCAGCGGCTGGTCGACGCGGTGCTGGCGCAGGTCGACAAGGTCGAACGGGACGAGACCGACCCCGAACGGCTGGACCAGCTCTACACGCTGGACAACCTGGCCACCCGGATGGGACGGATCAACGCCAGCCTGCTGGTGCTGGGCGGAGTGGGGGTCGGGCGGGTGCGCCAGCACGACGTACCCCTGCAACAGGTGCTCCAGGCCGCGCAGAGCCAGATCGAGCACTACGCCAGGATCCGCCTCGGCATGGTCGACGGAGACGTCGCTGTCGCGGCCGACGCCGTCGACGAGGTCGTGCACCTGCTGGCCGAGCTGATGGACAACGCCACCGGCTACTCCGCGCCGGGCACCGAGGCGTGGGTGACCGCCCGCAGCCTCGGCGACCGGGTGATCGTCCAGGTCAGCGACGAGGGCGTGGGGCTGTCCCCGCAGCGTCGGCAGCAGCTCAACGACCTGCTGGCCCGCCCGCCCGCCATCGACGTCGCGGCCGTACGGGCGATGGGGCTGGTCGTCGTGGGACAGCTCGCCGCCCGGCTGGGCGCGGTCGTCCAGCTCCGTCCGGGTCCCCGGCGCGGCACCATCGCCGAGGCGGCGCTCCCGGGGACGATCATCCGACCGCTGCCCCCGGAGGAGTTCCTGCTGACGCCGGGCCGGCCGTCGCGGCGCGCGGCGCGGACCACCCTCGCGCCGCCGGCGTACGCCACGGCCCCGCAGCCGTGGGCCGGAAGCCCGGCGGAACCGTGGACGGGCGGTCCGACGCCCGAGCGGGCACTGCCGGTGGCGCCGGTGTTCCGGCCCGCACCGGCGCCGGCCGGAGCAGGTGACGAGCCCACCGAGGAACTCGTCATCTTCGAGGAGGTCAACCACTGGTTCCAGGCCGGCCACGACGACGCCACGAACGCGGGGCCGTGGGCCAGCCCCGCCGACGAGGCCTGGCGGACCGCCGCCCGGGCCGACGCGCCCGAGGTCGTCGCCACCACCACGTCCGGCCTGCCGCGGCGTCAGCCGCGACAGCACCTCGTCCCGGGCGGCGTCACCGTGCCGCAGCAGCGCTCCGCGCACCGCGACCCGACCCAGGTGGCCACCGCGATGGCCGCGTACGCGCGGGGCGTCGCGGGCCGCCGGACCAACCTGATCACCAACTGACCCGACAGGGAGAGCACGTGACCGACCAACAGGATCTCGGCTGGCTGCTGGACGCCTTCGCCGAGCGCGCCACCGAGGTCAGCCATGCGATCGCGATCTCCAGCGACGGCCTGATGGTGGCCGCCACGAGGGGCCTCCCGCCGGACCGGGCGGACCAGCTCGCGGCGACCGGCAGCGGGCTGGTGAGCCTGCTCCGCGGCGCGGCGGCCTTCTTCGACGCCGGCGCGGTGATCTCCAACGTGACCCAGCTCGAGGGCGGCTTCATGTTCTCGATGGCCTTCAACGACGGCGCGTCCCTGCTCGTGCTCGCCGACCCGCAGTGCGACGTCGGCAAGGTCTCCTACGAGATGACCGAGCTGGCGAACCGCATCGGCGACGCGTTGACCCCGGCGGCGCGGGCGGCACTGAGCCGCAGCCGCTGACACCCCGGCACCCCACGCCGGAAACCCCATCCCTCCTGGAGAAGACATGTCGCTGACCATCCCCCGGCGCAGCCGTGCCCGCACCGCGGCCCTGCTCGCCCTCGTCCTGTTCGCCGCGACCGCCTGTGCCGACGGCGGGCGGGGCGCCGGCACCGCCGGATCGATCAAGATCGGCCTGCTGGCGTCGCTGTCCGGCACCTACCAGGCGGTCGGCAAGGAGATCCGCGCCGGCTTCGAGCTCTACCTGGCCACCCACGACGGCAGGCTCGGCGGGCGACAGGTGGAACTCGTCGTCGCCGACGAGGGCAACGGGGCCGCGACCGCGGTGCCCGCCGCGACGAAACTGCTCAAGCAGGACCGGGTGGCCGCGCTCACCGGGATCGTCGGCGGTGGCTCCGTGGCCGCCGTCTATCCGTTGCTCAACGAGACCAAGGTGCCGTTCGTCGGCTCGAACGGTCGCCCGGAGCTGAAGGACGTGTCCCGGATCTGGCACACCTCGTACCTCTCCGACGAGCCGGGGGAGGCGATCGCCCGCCACGTGCGCGACAACGTCGAGGGCAGCGTCTACGCCATCGGCCCGGACTACCAGGGCGGCTGGGACGAGCTGCGCGGCTTCACCGACGCCTTCGTCAAGGAGGGCGGCAGGCTCGCCAATGCCGACGGCAAGACCACCTTCACCCCGTTCCCGACGACGACCAACTTCACCCCTTACTTCGCCCGGATCAAGGCCTCCGGCGCCGACGCCGTCTACACGTTCTACGCGGGCAGCGCGGCCGTCGACTTCGTCAAGCAGTACGCACAGTCGGAGATCAGCGACCTGCCGCTCTACGCCGCCGGATTCCTCACCGAGGGCGGGGTGCTCGACGCCCAGGGCGAGGCCGCCCGCGACGTCTACTCGGTGCTGAACTACTCGCCGGACCTGGACAACGCCGAGAACCGCGCCTTCGTGGCCGCCTGGAAGGCGAAGAACGACGGCTCCCCGACCACGTACGCCATGGCCTCCTACGACGCCGCGGCCGTCCTGGACCGGGCCATCGAGGCGGCCGGGGACGACCCGAGCCCGGAGAGCATCAACGCGGCCATCGGCCAACTGGGCCAGATCGCCAGCCCGCGCGGCACCTGGCAGTTCTCGCCGAGCACGCACGCGCCCGTGCAGAAGTGGTACCTGCGCCAGGTGCGCCAGGACGGCCGGGCGCTGTCCAACACCGTCGTGGGTGACCTCGCCACCGTCGGCGGGTGAACGGCGTGGCGGTCGACATCCGGATCGACCCGTACCTGGTCCCGGCCCTGGACGGGGTGGCCTACGGGCTGCTGGTCTTCGTCGCCGCGGCGGGACTGGTGTTCTGCTTCGGCGTCGCCGGCATCCTGAACCTGGCGCACGGCACCCTGTACGCGATCGGCGGGTACACCGCCGCCGCGCTGTTCGACGGCGGCTGGCCGAGCCTGGTGCTGGCGCTGGCCGTCGGGACCGTCGCCGCCACCGCCGCCGGCGCGCTGGTCGCCGGCCTGCTCACCCGGCTCGCCGCGCGCAGCCATCTCACCCAGGCGCTGCTCACCTTCGGGGTGGCGCTGGCCGGGGGCAGCCTGCTCGTGGCGGCGTTCGGGCCGGACGACCCGCCGGTGCGGGTGCCGGCGGCGCTGGACGGGTCGGTGGTCGTGGCCGGGCACCGCTACGCGGCGTACCGCTTGGTCTTCATCGTCGTCGCCGCCGTGCTCGCCGGCCTTCTCCACCTCGCGGTGCGCCGCACCCGGGCCGGGATGCTGGTCCGCGCGGCCGTCGACGACGCCGAGATGGTTGCCGTCCTCGGCGTGAACCCGGCGTGGATCCGCGTCGGCGTGCTTGCCGCCGCCGGGGCGCTGGCCGGCGCCGCGGGCGTGCTCGGCGCGCCGATCATCGGTCCGGGGCCGGACACCGCCGACGCGGTGCTGCTGCTGTCGCTGGTGGTCGTCGTCCTCGGCGGGCTCGGGTCGATGACCGGCACGCTGCTCGCGGCTCTGGCGGTCGGGCAGATCCAGACCCTCGGGGTGGCGCTCGCCCCGTCGGCCGCCCCGTTCCTGCTCTTCGCCGCCATGGCCGCCGTCCTCGCGGTGCGGGCGCGGGGCCTGGCCGCGACCCGGCGGACGTCGTGAGGGACGAGGCGGTACGCGCGCTGCGGCGCGGCGTCGCCGTGCTCGTCCTGGCCGGCCTGGTGCTGGCGCCGTGGGCGGTCGACGACTACACCGTGGCGCTGCTGGCCCGTACCCTCGCGCTGGGCCTGGTGGGGGTGAGCGTCGCCCTGCTCACCGGCGTCGCGGGACTGCCCACCCTGGGACAGACCGCGCCGTACGCGGCGGGCGCGTACGCCAGCGCGGTGGTCGGCAGCCGGCTCTCCGACGTGGCGGTGGTGCACCTGGTCGTCGCGGCGGCGGCCGGGGCGGCGCTGGCCGCGGCGACCGTCCCGCTCGTGGTGTACGCGCGCGGCGTGATCGTCCTGATGATCACCCTGGCGATCGGCGAGCTCGTGGTGACCGTCGTCGGGCGCTGGCGGTCGGTGACCGGCGGCACCGACGGGCTCGCCGGGGTGCCGCCGGTGCGTCCCCTGTGGGGGCTGCCGGTGCTGGCCACCGACCGGGCGCGCTACCTGTACGCCCTGGTGGTCGTCGCCGTGCTGGTCGGCGCGGTGCTGCTCTTCCTGCGTACCCGGGCCGGCCTGCTGCTGCGGGCCGGCCGGGACGACGAGGCGCGGCTGCGGGCCAGCGGCCACCGGGTGTCGGCCCACGTGGCTGCTGTGCACGTGGCCGCGGGGGCGGTCGCGGGCGCCGCGGGCTCCCTGCTGGTGGTCGCCCAGCAGTTCATCTCGCCGGCCGACTTCGGCTTCGACACCTCCGCCCTGCTGCTGCTCGGGGTGGTGGTCGGCGGCGTCGCGTCCGTGGGCGGCGCCCTGGTCGGCGCCGCGATCGTGATCGCCGGCCGGGACTGGCTCTTCGGCGTGCTCCCCGGGCACGCGCCCCTGGTGCTGGGGGTGGCGTTCGTCGTCACCGTCCACCTGCTGCCCGGCGACGGGCGCCGGCCGGCGGGCGTGCGGGGCCGGCTCCTGCCGGGACTGCCGGCGGGCCCTGCGGCCGAGGAACGGCCGGCGCCGACGGGGGCACGCGCATGACGCCGCTGCTGTCCGCCCGGGGCGTCACGGTCCGCTACGGCTCGCTGGCCGCGCTGGACGGGGTCGACCTGCGGATCGACCACGGCCAGCGGCACGCTCTGATCGGGCCCAACGGCGCCGGCAAGAGCACGCTGCTCGACGTGCTCGGCGGGGCGACCCCGGCGGGCGGCGGCCGGGTGCTCCTCGCCGGCCGCGACGTCACCCGGCTCGGCCCCGCCGCCCGGGCCCGGCGGGGCATCGGCCGGATCCACCAGCGTCCCGCCGTGTGGTCGAGCCTGACCGCCGCCGAGAACGTGCTGGTCGCCGCGCTGCCCCACGCGGTGCGGCCCGGCCGGTGGCGGCCCGGCGCGCGGCGGTGCGCCGCCGAGCGTACGGCGGGTGCGTGGCTGGAACGGCTGGGCCTGCGCGACGTGGGCGCGACTCCCGCCGGTCAGCTCGCCCACGGGCAGCGGCGGCAACTCGAGATCGCCATGGCCCTGGCGGGTCGCCCGCGGCTGCTGCTGCTCGACGAGCCGGCCGCCGGCCTGTCCGTCGTCGAGGTCGGTCGGCTGGTGGAGTTCCTGCGGGCCCTGCCGCGCGCCGTCGCGGTGCTGCTGGTCGAGCACCGGCTGGACCTGGTGTACGCGCTCTGCGACCAGGTGACCGTGCTCCGGGACGGCCGGACGGTCGCCACCGGGACGCCGGCCGAGATCCGCGCGTCGGGTCCGGTCCGGCAGGCCTACGCGGAGGGGGCGTCGTGATGCTGCGGACGGAGCGGCTCTGCGCCGGCTACGCCGGCGGGATCGTGCTGCACGAGGTCACCCTCGACGTGGCGGCCGGCGCCGTGCAGGCGGTGGTGGGCCGCAACGGCGCCGGCAAGAGCACCCTCGTGCACGCCGTCGCCGGGTTGGTGCGGCCCTGCGGGGGGCGGATCGAGGTCGACGGCGTGCCGGTCGCCGGCCGGCAGCCGCACCGGATCGCCCGGTGCGGGGTGGGCCTCGTTCCGCAGGGCCGGCGGGTCTTCTCCCGGTTGACCGTGGCCGAGCACCTCGCCCTGGCGGCGGTGCCGTGGCGTGCCGCGCCGCCGGCAGGCGAGGGGTGGACCGTCGCGCGGGTCCTGGAGCTGTTGCCCCGGCTGGCGGCCCGGCTGCGCCATCGCGGCGACCAGCTCTCCGGCGGCGAGCAGCAGATGCTGGCGATCGCCCGGGCGCTGCTCGGCCAGCCCCGGGTGCTGCTGCTGGACGAGCCGTGCGAAGGGCTGGCGCCCGGCCTGGCCGCCCGGGTACGCGACCTCGTCGGCACCCTGGCCAGGACCGGGCTGGCCGTGCTCCTCGTCGAGCAGCAGCTCCAGCACGCCGTCGAGATCGCGGACCGGATCGCGGTGCTCGAGTACGGCCGGGTGGTCTACGACCGCCCGGCGGACGAGGCCCGGGCCGAGCCGGGCCGCCTGGCGGCGATGCTCAGCGTCGCCGCCGTCGCGGAGCTGCCGGCTACCCGACCGGTGCCCGGTTCCGGGCCGATCCCGCGCACCTGACCCGACCGACTTCGACAGGAACGAGCGACGATGCCGACAGACATCCGTGACACCGAGTACACCTTCGACAACGGTTCACCGGAGGCGGTGCCCCAGCTGCGGGCGCTGGAGTCCTTCCTGGACCCGATCACGGCGGCCCGGATCGGCGCCCCGGTGCTCGCCCCGGGCGGCGTGTGCTGGGAGATCGGCGCCGGCGGGGGCTCAGTCGCCCGGAGCATGGCCGAGGCGGTCGGCCCGACGGGGCGCGTGCTGGCGACCGACATCGACGTCGCCCACCTCGCCCCCGCGGCCAACCTCGACGTCCGTCGGCACGACGTGCGCAGCGAGCCACCGCCCGGCGACGCCTTCGACCTCGTCCACGCCCGGCTGGTGCTGCTCCACCTGCCGGAGCGGCGGCGCGTACTGGCCTCGCTGGCCGGCGCGCTGGCCCCGGGCGGGTGGCTGGTGGTCGAGGAGTTCGACTGCACGGCCCCGCTGCGCGTGCTGACCGCGCCGAGCGACGACGCGGCGAAGCTCTTCACCCACGTGACGGACACGATGCTCGGCGTCCTGCAGAGCCACGGCGCGGACCTGGCCTGGGCGCAGGACGTGCACGCCCACCTCGCGTCGGCGGGACTGGTCGAGGTCGACACGGTCATCCACTCCGAGAGCTGGCCCGGTGGCTCACTCGGCGCGTCGCTCTACGCGACGAACTCCCGGCAGTTGGCGCCGGAGCTGATCGAGGCGGGTGTGTCGCCCGGCCAGCTGGAGGCGTTCCGTCGGCTCCTGCGCGACCCCGGGTTCGTCGTGATGTCGTACCAGTTCGTGTCGACCCGGGGGCGGCGTCCGGCCCGGCGGTGAGGCGGTTCCCCTCGCCCGTACCGCCGCCGCGCCGGCGGGCCGGTCGGCGGGGCGCACGCCGAGGCGCCGCGCCGACCGGCCACACCCGCGCCGGTGGTCGAACGGAGCTCGCCGCACCGTCGGCCCTCCCCGCCGGTCGGGGCGTGGAAACCGCGCCGGCCGGGTACCACGGCGGTCATGGGCACGAGCAGCACGCTGGGCGACGAGCCGGCGACCGCCGTCCGGGTGGGCACGGTCGCGGTCGTCGCCCACCGCAAGAAGACCCTCGGCGGCGGCCTCGACGAGCTGCGCGCGGAGCTGGCGGGCGCGGGCGTCGAGGACCTCGTCTGGTACGAGGTGCCGAAGAGCCGCAAGGCGCCGAAGAAGGTCCGTAAGGCGCTGAAGAAGGGCGCCGAGCTGGTCTTCGTGTGGGGCGGCGACGGCATGGTGCAGCGCTGCGCCGACACCCTCGCCGGCTCCGGCGTCCCGATGGCGATCCTGCCCGCCGGCACCGCCAACCTCTTCGCCGCCAACCTGGGCGTACCGGAGGACCTCCCCGAGGCCGTCCGCATCGGCCTGCACGGCCGGCGCCGCTCCCTCGACCTGGGCCGGCTCAACGGCGAGCACTTCGCCGTGATGGCCGGTGCCGGCTTCGACGGCGACCTGATCCGCGAGGCGGACCGCACGCTGAAGGGCAAGCTCGGTCGCCTCGCCTACATGTGGACGGGGCTGCGGCACGTCCGGGGCGAACTGGTCGGCACGCGGATCACCGTCGACGGCACGGAGTGGTTCGACGGCGACGCGAGCTGCGTGCTGTTCGGCAACGTCGGCACGATCACCGGCGGCATCCCGGCGTTCGACGACGCCCGCCCCGACGACGGCTGCCTGGAGATCGGCGTGTCGACCGCCGACGGCGCGGTGGACTGGGCGCGCACCCTCGGCCGGATGGCCGCCGGCCGCTCGGAGGAGTCGCCGTTCGTGCGGATCACCCGGGGCCGCAAGATCAAGGTCCGGCTGGCCGCGCCCCGCACGTACGAGCTGGACGGCGGCGCCCGGGGAGAGGTCACGAAGCTCAAGGTGCGGGTGGTGCCCGGGGCGCTGACGGTCTGCTGCCCCGGGCCCGTTCCCTGAGCGTCAGCGGAGGCCGTGGATCTCCACCTCGAAGACCCGGGCCAGCCCGTCGGTCGGGCTGGGCTCGGTGAACACGAGCCGGACCTGTCGGATCCCGGTCGGCGCGCCGGCGAGGTCGACCCGGGCGGGGTTTGCGGTGTTCGCCCCGGCCGAACCGATGGTCGTCCAGGCCCCGTCGACCAGGGCCTCCACCCGGAACGCCCGCACCCGCAGGCTCTCCGAGCCGGCCACCCCGCTGTAGAGGTCGAGCCGCTGGAGCTCCGCCGGCCCACCGAGATCCAGGGTGAGCGCCGGTGCCGGGTCGGCCGAGCCGGAGATCCAGCGGGCGCCCGTCCGGTCCCCGTCCACCGCGTGGGCGGCGACGTTGCCGGAGAGCACCGAACTCGCCTGCACCGCGGTGCCCCGGGCGAGGTTCTCCCCGGCCACGCCCACCCGCAGGGTCTGCGTGATCTCCTGCCGGTGGTTGGCCCGGGTGAACGCGACGGTCAGCCGGATCGTGCCGTCGGCCACCGCGTCGGCGGGGACCTGCACGCTCACCGCGACCGGCGTGGTGGCGCCCGCGGGCAGCCGGGTGGTCTCCGGCCGCGCCCGCACCTGCCAGCCGGGCGGCGCGTCGACGCCGACCGTCAGGGCGGTGAGCGGGCCGGGGCCGTCGTTGCGTACCCGCAGCACGGCGCTCCCGGCCCTACCGGGCAGCACCCGGATCTCCGGCGTGTCCAGCGCGACGTGGGCGCCGGCTGGGTCGGCCTTCCTGCCAGTCACCCCGACCCCCAGGTACGCCACCTCGATCTCGGGCACGGTCCGGCCGGTCGCCACGTCGGCGACGGTGGCGCCCCACCGGGTGTTGGCCACGTTGTCCGGCCGGTAGCCACGGGTGCCCCGGATCACGATGCCGCTGCTGTCGCGCAGTCCCACCGCGTACGGGTACGGGCCCTGCACGGTGGCCACCCGGAAGAAGACCGTGTTGCCGAACAGGACGTCGTGCACGTCGTCCAGCTCGACGGCCTGGGACCGCCAGCCGTAGATGTGGTCCTCGGTCTGCAGCGCGTGCAGCTGCCAGTTGCGGACGCGGCGCAGCACGACCTCGCGGTGCTCGTGGTGCTCGACGGAGACCTCGTACATCCGGCCGCGCACAGAGGTGTCCTCGACGAGGAACCCGTTGTCGGCCCAGCCGGCGACGCTCCAGATGTTGGCGAAGGTCCCGCCGCCGCCCTGCACCCAGAAGCTGTACCTGTGCCGGCCCCGGTACTGGTAGCCGGGATCACCGGCGCCGGGGTCGCCGGGCGCGGTCTGCTCCGGGTGCCACTTCACGAACTGGGTGGCGATGTCGGCGAGGTAGCTGCGCTCACCGGAGCGCCAGTGCACGTGCACCGAGCCCGCGGTCTGCTGCGCGGAGTCCAGGCCGAGGCCGGTCACCTGGTTCCGCCCGCCGAGCGGGGTCTGGACCATCGCCTTCGGCCGCTGCGGGTCGGTGAATCCGGCGGCCCGCTCCGGCAGCTTCAGCCAGGTCTGGCGGGGATGCAGGCCGATCAGGTTGTTCTGCGGCCGCAGCCGCAGGGTGTTCCCGATCAGGTACTGCCCCATCGGCACGTAGACGGTGTCGTGCTCGTCGAGGGCCCGCTGGAAGATGGCGTGGTCGTCGCTGGTGCCGCTGCCGACCGTGACGCCCCTGGCGGCGGCGTACTCGACCACGTTGACCCAGCCGCCGGTGGCCGGTGGCAGGGGCGCGTCGGTGCGCAGCAGCCGGGCGAAGCTCGGCGGCGCGGCCGGTGTCGCGGAGACCAGGACGCCGTCGGTACGCCGTTCGGTGTCGCTCAGCGCGTCGTCGACCCGGAGTCCGAGCGTGGCGTCGCGCACCAGGTACGACGGGCCGGGGCCGACCCAGGTGCGTCCGCTGGGCACGGTGGTCAGCAGCGCACCGGTGCCGGTGACCCCGGTGTCGACCACGTTGAGCTGGTTCTGGGCGCGGATGAGTTCCGGCTCGCCGCCGCCCGCGACGGACTCGCTGTCGTTGAGGGTGATCGCCGCCCCGCTGATGTTCTCGAAGACCGAGTCCTGCACGTAGAGGCGCTGGGTCTGGTTCGGGGTGGCGACGATGCCGGCCGGCGAGTCGGCGAAGCGGTTGCGGATCAGGCTCAGCTTGCTGTCCGTGTGCAGCTTGACGGCCGCCTCGCGTTGACCGGTGAAGGTGGTGTCCAGCAGCGTGGTCTGCCAGCCGGGCGAGGCGGCGAAGGCCAGCAGGCCGACCGTGCCGCCGTAGACGTTGACCCGTTGGATCAGGTTGGCGTTGTGGTCGATCCCGGCGTATCCCGTACCCACGTGGATGTCGAGGTCCTGGAGGACGAACATCTGGGCGCCGCTGAAGCGTACGGCCACCGCGGCGGGGTTGCCGGGCTCGATCCGGATGTCCAGGTTGACCAGGCCGGTGCCGAAGGTGTCGTTGTTGCCGAAGCTGCGGGCCGCGCCGGGCTGGAAGGGCCTCCGCAGCGCGGCGAAGAGGAAGGACTGGTTGCCGTCCTGGAAGCCGGGGGTGGACTCGGCGAGGACGAACTCGGGCCGCGCGGCGCCGAACCCGATCAGGCGCACCGAGGCGTGCAGGTCCACCTGCCGGGAAAGGCGGTAACGCCCTTCCGGCACGAAGACCACGCCGCCGCCGTCGCCGACGGTGACGTTGCGTGCCCCGCCGACGATGTTGCCCAGCCAGTTCTCGCCGCCCCGGCGGGAGGCCTCGTCGATGGCGGCCTGCACCGAGGCCGTGTCGTCACCGACGCCGTCGCCGTGCACCGGGAACCGTGCGCTGCCGAGGACGACCGCGGTCGGGTCGGTCGGCATGCTCCGGTAGACGGAGGTCGAGGCGGCCGGTGGGGTGGGGGCTGCCGCCGGCGGGGCGGCGACGGCCGGCGCCACGGCCGTGGCGGCCAGGAGGAGGGAACCGGCCAGCATGCCGACCCGTGCCCGGCCCGCTAGGGGTCGGCGGCCGGCTGCCCGCCGGGGTGGAGCTTGGATCATCGGTACGCCTTTCCTGCCCCTGTCGGGACCGGTCGGCGACCATGTGGTCATGCGCATAACCAGAATGTTTCCGCAGGCCCGAGCTGTCAAGAGCCGGGCCGCCAGAATATGAAACCCCCGCGTAACATTGACTTACGGCGACCGGTGGGCTGATCATTCACGGCAGCCCGCTCCCGAGACGTCGCCGTGTGCGATCGTGTGGTCATGCGCATGACCAGCCGGGGCGACGGCGCGGGAGCGGGCCCCCGGCGAGCGGCCGGGACACGGAGGTGACGACGATGCCAGGCGCCAACGGACGGGCCACCCAGGCCGACGTCGCCCGGCTCGCCGGGGTCAGCCAGGCGACCGTGTCACTGATCCTCAAGGAGGGCGACACGGGTCGCCGACGCGTCGGTGAGCAGACCCGTCAACGCGTGCTCGACGCCATCCGGATGACCGGGTACGTCGCGAACCCGGCCGCCCAACGCCTGGCCGGGGGACGCACCCGGATCATCGGCGTCTTCACCTACGAGCCGGTCTTCCCGCGCGACAGCCGGGACTTCTACCACCCGTTCCTGGTGGGGGTCGAGGCGCAGGCCGAGGAGCTCGACTGCGACCTGCTCTTCTTCACCAGCACCCCGTCCCGGCAGGGGCGGCGCCTGCTCGGCGACGGTTCCCGCCGGCTCGGCGTCGCCGACGGCTGCGTCCTGCTCGGCCGCCACGACGACAAGCGTGACCTGGCGGACCTGCTCGGCCGCGACTTCCCGTTCGCCTTCATCGGCCGACGGGAGTCCGACGCCGGCATCGTGCCGTACGTCGGCGCCGACTATGTGACCGCCACCCGCGAGGTGGTCGAGCGGCTGTTCGCCCTCGGCCACGAACGGGTCGGCTTCCTCGGCGACCTCCGCCGGGACGAGCCGTCGGCCGACCGCGCGCAGGGCTACCAGCAGGCGGTACGCGCCGCCCGCAGCCGTCCGGTCGTGCTGGACGGCGCCGGGTTGACCGGCGGCGAGGCACTCGACCTGCTCGACGACAACGGGCTCACCGCGGCGGTCGTCTGGCCGTCCGGGTTGGCCCCGCAGATCCGGGCGGCGGCGCTGGCCCGGGGGATGTCCGTTCCGGGGGACCTGTCACTGGCCCAGCTCGGCGACGCCGAGGACGGCAGTCCCGGCGACATCGACTGGACCGGTTTCCGGATCCCCCGCGAGCAGATGGGCGCGGGGGCGGTGCGACTGCTCTTCGAACAACTGGTCGGTCCCGCGCCGGGCGCCGACGCCCTGCAACGCAGCCTGCCCTGCGCCGTCGTGCCCGGGACCACCGCCGCGGCGCCGCGGCGCACCCGCCCCCGCGCCGTCAGGTGAGTCGGCCGCCCGCCGGGGTGGCCGGCACCAGGCGACGGGTGAGCCACAGCGGCGAGGTGACCGCGTTGCCCATCACCACCGAGTGGGCGCCCGCCGCGAACGCCTGCCCGATCTGCTCGGCGCTGCGGTAGCGGCCCTCGGCGATCACCGGCACCGCCAGCAGGTCGGCGAGCCGGGCCACCAGCGTCAGGTCCGGTCCGTCGGTCGGCGGGCTGGCCGGGGTGTAGCCGGAGAGGGTGGTCGCGACGGCGTCCGCACCGGCCCGCACAGCGGCCACGCCCTCCTCGACGGTGGAGACGTCGGCGAGGACCAGCGCGTCGCTCCGCTCCCGGACCGCCCGGACCGTGTCGGCGAAGCTGCGCCCGTCCGGACGAGGACGGTCGGTGGCGTCGACGGCGACGATGTGCGCCCCGGCCGCGGCCACGTCGAGCGCGTGCGCCGCCGTCGGGGTGATGAAGACCCCTTCGACGCCCTGCTTGTGCAGCCCGATGACCGGCACGTCGACGGCGGCGCGGATGGCCCGGACGTCGGCGGTGCCGTTGGCCCGGACGGCGACCGCGCCGCCCCGTACCACCGCCGCGGCCACCCGGGCCTGCACGTACGGGTCGCGCATCGGGTCGTCGGGGTCGTCGAGCACCGGCTGGCAGGAGACCACGAGGCCGCCGGCCAGCTCGTCGAACACACTCACGTTCTCGTCCTCTCGTCGGTGACCACGGCGGAGCTGCCGGCCGCCTGCGGGCCGGGGCCCGCCAGTCGGGCGGCGCCCACGACGACCGCGTCCGCGCCGAGCGCCGCCGGGAGCAGGGACACGTCCGCCCAGGCCGCGGGCAGCTCGGCGGTGAAGGCGGCGCGGGCGCCGGGGAACAGGGCGTCGGCCGCCCCGCCCGCGAGCACCACCGCCTGCGGATCGAGCAGGGCGACCAGCCCCGCGAGCGCCCGGCCGAGGGCCGTGGCGGCGCGGTCCACCACCTCCCGGGCGACCGGTTCACCGGCCACCGCCCGCTCGGCCACGGCCCGCCCGGTGATCCGCACACCGGTCTCGAGGGCGTACGCGCCGGACAGTCCCGTGCCCGAGGCGATGCCCTCCAGGTGCCCGTACCGGCCGCAGCCGCAGCGCAGCCGCTCGGCGCCGGGAGCCGGGAGGTGCCCCACCTCGCCGGCGCCGCCCCGGGCGCCGGTGGAGATCCGACCGTGCTGGAGCATCGCGCCGCCCAGGCCCGTGCCGACCGCGACCAGCACCAGGTCCCGCCGGTCCCGGCCCGCGCCGACCCAGCTCTCGCCGAGTGCGGCGGCGTTCACGTCGTTGGTGACCCGGACCGGCCGGGCCAGCCGCGCGGCCAACTCGTCGGCGACCGGCGTGCCGGCCCAGCCGGGCAGGCTGTCGGTGGCGTACCGGATGGTGCCGGTGGCCGGATCGACCGTGCCGGCGGTGCCCACGCCGACCGGGCCGGCGCCGCCCGCGTCGAGCAGCTCCCGGACGAGCCGCGCGGCGGTGTCCAGCACGGCCGCCGGCCCCGACCCGGCAGGGGTGGGCGCCAGGCGACGCCCGAGCACCTGCCCGTCGGGTCCGACCAGCGCCGCCGCCGTCTTGGTGCCGCCGATGTCGAGGCCCACCAGGGCCGCCGGCACCGTCATCCCTTGAGCCCGGTGTGCGCCAGGCCTTCGACGAACTGCTTCTGCGCGATGACGAAGACCACCAGGACCGGCAGCGCGGTCATCGACGCCGCGGCGAGCTGGACGTTCCACATCGGGCCGCCGTAGGCGTCGACGAACTGGGTGAGCGCCTGCGGCAGGGTGAACTTCTCCGGCGAGGAAAGGAACACGATCGGTTCCAGGTAGAGGTTCCAGCTGTGCAGGAAGGTGAAGATGGCGACCGCGCCCAGCGCGGGCCGGGACAGCGGCAGGGCGATCTTCCAGAAGGTGGCGAACCGCCCCAGCCCGTCCACCCGGGCCGCCTCCTCCAACTCGCCGGGGAGGCTGATGAAGAACTGCCGCATGATGAAGGTCGCCAGCACGCTCGGCGCGCCGAGGATCGGCACCAGGATCAGCGGCCAGTGGGTGTCGACCAGGCCCAGCTTGAAGAACATCTGGAACAGCGGCACGATCGTCACCTCGCTCGGGATGAGCAGGCCGGCGAGGATCACCAGGAAGAGCACGTTCTGGCCACGGAAGCGGATCCGGGCGAAGGCGTACCCGGACAGCGCCGCCACCGCCAGGGTGCCGACGGTGACCACCAGCGCGATGTAGAGGCTGTTCAGGTACTGCTGGCCGAACGGCTGCAACTCGAACACCCGCTGGTAGGCGTCCAGCTTCGGGCTCGTCGGCAGGAGCTGCGGCGGGAAGCTGAAGATGTCGGCGATCGGCTTCAGCGAGGAGGTGACCATCCACCAGGTCGGGAAGACGAACGGGATCGCCAGGACCATCAGCACCCCGTAGAGCACCAGCTTGGTCCGGGGCGACAGGTCACGATTCATGGTGGACCCACCTCTTACGCATCTGCCACTGGAGCACGGTGAGCGCGAGCACGATGACGAACAGGACGATCGACAGGGTGGCGCCGTAACCGAAGTGGTGGAACTGGAACGCCTGCTGGTACAGGTAGTAGACGAGCACCGTGGTCGAGGTGCCGGGGCCGCCCTGGGTGAGCACCGCGATCTGCGCGAAGACCTGCAACGAGCCGACCACCGTGATGATCGACGTGAGCAGGATGGTCGGGCTGATCATCGGCACGGTGATCCGCCAGAACTGGCGCAGCCGACTGGCCCCGTCCACCTCGGCGGCCTCGTACAGCTCGGCCGGCACGCCCTGGAGGGCGGCCAGGAAGAGCACCATGTTCAGGCCGACGTTCTTGAACACCTGCACCACGACGACCGAGAACATGGCGGTGCCCTCGCCGCGCAGCCAGTTCGGCCCGTCCACGCCGACCGTGTCGAGCAGGCCGTTCACGCCGCCGTTGTCCTGCAGCAGGAACCCCCACACGATGGTCCAGGCGACCAGCGAGACGACCACGGGGGAGAAGAACAGGGTGCGGAACACGATCGTCCCGCGCAGCTTCTGGTTGAGCAGTACGGCGAGCAGCAGGGCCAGGCCGAGGTTGAACACCACCAGCCCGACCGAGAACAGACCGGTGGCCCGCAGCACCGAGCCGAGGTTGGTGTCGTCGGCGAGGTTCGCGTAGTTCTCGGTGCCGACGAACTCGAACGTGCCGGCCAGCACGTTCCACTCGTGCAGGCTGTACCAGACCACCAGGATCAGCGGCAGGATCACGAAGACGAGGCTGCCGAGCAGTTGGGGAGCGATGAACAGGTAACCGGTGAGCTGGTCGCGGCGGCGGCTGGTCCAGTACGGCCGCGACCGGTCCCGGGTGGGCGGGGCCTCGACCCCGCCCACCGTCGTGTCCGTCTGGGACATGGTCAGGCTGCCCTACTTCGCCAGCAGCGGCTGGATCTTGGTGCAGACACCCTCGAGGACGGCCTTGACGTCCGCGTCGGCCTTCCAGAGCGGGTCGAGCCCGGCGCGCACCTGCTGGCTCAGCTCGGCCTGCCCGGCGTGACTGGGCTTGACCACGCCGTTGGTGATGCCGTCGATGACGACCTTCTGCAACTGCTCGGGCTTGAGCGTCGGGTTCGTCTTGGCCAGCGTCTCCGCGGTGAGCTGCGACTGGCGCGGCGGCGGGAAGAACTGGGCCAGCTTGGCCGAGTTGGTGGGGTTCGTCAGGAAGGCGAGGAAGTCCGCCGCCGCGTCCGCGTTCTTGCTCTTCTTCATCACGCCGACGCCGGCCTGGCCGACCACCGAGTAGTTGCCCTTCGGCCCGGCCGGCAGCGGCACCAGGTCCCAGCCGAAGCCGTCCGGCTTCAGCAGCGAGGCGCGGGAGATCTGGGTGACCGTCATGGCGGCGTCACCGGCGAAGAAGTCGGCGGTAGTACCCGGGCCGGGCAGCGCCTTGCCGGTGAAGATCGCCTTGTGCAGGGTGGTCATCGCCTCGACCATCTCCGGGGCGGCGAAGCCGCAGGACTTGCCGTCCTCGCTCCACGCCTGGGCGCCCCAACCGGTCCAGAGGGTCGACAGGTTGTCCCAGCCCTTGTAGTCGAAGTCGCGGATCACCAGGCCGGCCTTGCCGCTCGACGCGGCGGTGGCACCGGCTGCGGCCAGCGCGTTGTCCCAGTTCCACTGCCCGGCGGCGATCAGCTCGGCCGGGGTCTTCTGCCCGGCCTTCTTGAGCATGTCGGTGTTGACGAAGACGCCGAACGGCGAGGTGGAGAACGGGTACGCGTACAGCTTGCCCCCGTCCTGCCAGAGCTTGAGGGTGGCGGGGGAGATGTCGTCGTACTGGTAGCCCTCGGTCTTCTTGAGCTTCTCGTCCAGCGGCAGCAGCGCGCCGGAGGCGACGAAGTCGGGGGCCGAGTTCTCGAACACCCAGGCCAGGTCAGGCGCGTTGCCGCCGGCGATCTGGGTGGTCAGCGTCGTGGTGTAGTTCTCGAACGGCAGCGGGTCGAACTTGATGGACGCGACGTCCGGGTGGCTCTTGCGGTACTCGTCGGCGATCTCGTTGAACAGCTTGAGGTGCGCCTCGTTGGCGGACCAGACGGTCATCCGCAGGTTGGCGGGACCCTTGTCCGCAGCTTCGTCACCGCCGCCGCAGGCGGACAGCGCGAGGACGCCGGCCAGTGTCGCCGCGACACCGCGCACAGCCTTTCCCAATCTCATGATCTTCTCCTCTTCGGGGGTGTTCAGTAGCCCGCGACCTGGGGCCAGCGCATCTCCACGCCGGCCGCCGAGAGGCGGTCCTGGAAGTCGGCCAGCAGGCGGGGGGTGCCGCGGACCGCGCGCGGGGACTCGCCCCGGGCCAGACAGAAGTCGGCGAGCAGGCCGGCGACCTCGCCGACGTTCCACTCGACCGGGTGCAGCCGGTAGCTGCCGTTGGTGATGTGGGTGGTGCCGATGTTCTTGCCGGCCGGGAGCAGGTTCTCGACCCGCTGCGGGATCAGCGCGCCCAACGGGATCTCGAACGGGCACGACCCGACGTCGATGTAGTTGTCGCCACCGGTGGAGGGGTGCAGGTCGATGCGGTACATCCCGACGCCGATCGAGTCCGGGTAGGCGACCGCGCCGTGCTCGCCGCGTACGGCCAGCGACAGGTCCTGCTCGACGACCGTGTACTCGGCCCGGATGCGGCGCGACTCCCGGATGTAGGGCGCCTGCGCCAGGCCGTCGCGGCTGCCGGTCACGTCGCCGCGCAGGCGCAGGCCGGGGAAGCCGGTCCCGCCGTCCGGCCGGGGCGCCTCGGTCTGCATCCAGTAGAGCACCGAGTACGACAGCTCGCGGGCCTTGCTCAGGTGCCACGACGCGTTCGGCACGTCGATGACCGGACTCTCGAAGTAGTCGATCATCGGCCAGTTCACCAGCGTGATGTCGCTGTCGTACGCGCCGTCGGTGAAGTTGCGCCGGGCGGCGATGCGCCGGAACGTCCAGAGGTTGCCGTCGCCGGGGTTGAGCCGTTGGTCGGCGTTGACGGCCAGCGGGTCGTCGTCCGGGTTGGGCGTGAAGCTGCGCTCGACGATCTCCAGGGTGCGCGGGTGCGGCGACCGCCAGGACAGCAGCCGGTCGCCCCAGAAGTCGGGCTTGTAGTCGCGCCAGAAGTCGTAGTTCGCCGGCCGCTCGATGGTGTGGTCGCCGTCGACGTGGTCGAGCGCGAAGCAGACGGAGACGGCCTGCATGTTCATCGGCTGCGCCTCGGCCGGCGCGCTGGGCTCGCCGGTGTCGGCCTGCGACTCGAAGCCGGTGACGTACTCGGTGCCGGTCAGCGGCAGCAGCTCGCCGGTCTCCGTCGCGTCCAGGATGTACGGCGCGACGAGGTCGATCCGCTCGTCCCGGTCGCGGTGCGCGACGGTCACCCCGACCACCCGGTCCCCGTCGGTCTCCGCGGCGACCGGCCGGTACGGCTGGAGCACCGTCAGCCGGCCGGAGCCGAGGAACGGCGCCAGCATCTGCTCGATGACGGCGACGGCCACCCGGGGCTCGTGGCAGACCCGGCTCACCCAGCCGGCTCCCGGGTTGAGGTCGGTCCAGGCCCGCGACCGCTCGGTGAGCGGGTAGTGCCGGCGGTAGTAGTCACGGATCCCGGTGCGCAGGGCCCGGTAGCTCGCGGTGGCTCCGAACTGTTCGATCCAGGAGTGCTCGTCCGGCGGGACGGCCTGGCTGGTGAGCTGCCCGCCGAGCCAGTCGAACTCCTCGGTCAGGATGACCGACCGGCCGGCCCGGGCCGCGGCGAGCGCCGCCGCCACCCCGCCCAGCCCGCCCCCGACGACGAGGACGTCCGCACGCATCTGTACCACTTGCTTCCTTCCGGGTTGCACGGTCACCGCTCAGCTGCGGTGGACCGCCGATCAGGGGTGCCGAGGGTGTCGCCCTCGACGAGTTCGCAGGGCAGGAGCCGCTGCTGGACGCCGACGGCGCTGCCGTCGATGACGCTGGCGAGCACCTCGACCGACTGCCGGCCCATCTCCTCGCGGGGGATGCGGAATCCGGTGAACGCGAGGTCGGTGGGAACCGGGACCGTCGGGTCGCCGAGCGTCAGGATCGACAGGTCGCCGGGCACGCCCAGGCCGCGCCGCCGGCTGGCCAGCTCCAGCGCCACGGCGGTGGCGAAGTCCTCGATGAAGGCCACCGTGGTCCCGTCGGCCAGCAGGTCGTCGAGGATGACCTCGGCGTCCCGGGCGACGGTCGTCAGGTGGCGGGCGCTCTCCGCGGCCGTCGCGGCCGCGACGAACCCGCGCCGCCGGTCCGCCGAGGACTCCGCGGTCAGGTCCGTGTTCAGGTAGGCCAGGCGCCGGTGACCGCGGGCGAGGGCCAGGGCGACCAGCTCGCCCACCGCCGTCGCGTAGTCGGCGCCGACGTACGGCACCGGGCCGCCGGCGTCGTCGCGACGGCCGACGGCGACGTACGGGAAGCCGTCGCGGTTGAGCCGGTGCAGCTCCGCGGCGTCGATCTCCCGGCCGAGCAGGATGCAGCCGTCGGCGAGGCGGAGCCGGTTGTCCTGGTGGAAGATGCGGCGCCGACCGTCGACCACCGGGGCGCTGGTGAACAGCAGCAGGTCGCAGCCGGCCCGTTCCGCGTACTCCTCGATGCCCAGCAGGAAGGGGTGGAAGAAGTCGCGGCTGCCGCTGGGGAAGGCGGGCTCGTAGGTGAAGACGCCGATGATCCGGTTGAACCGTGCGGCGAGCCGGCGGGCCACGGGGTCGGCGGCGTACCCGGTCTCGGCGATGGTCCGCAGCACGCGGTCGCGGGTCTCGGGCGCGATGCGGACGTCGGCGTCGGCCCGGTTGTTGAGCACCAGCGACACGGTCGCCTGACTGACGCCAGCCAGCCGCGCGATGTCACGCTGCGTGACGCGTCGGGGTGTAGAGGGCACCACAGGTCCTTCCGGTGCGGCTAATGCGTATTAGCGCTCGGCGTTGGGGAGGAGCCTGGCGGGCCGACCGGGTTTGTGTCAAGAGGGGGACTGAGAGATTTCTTGGAGATGAAGTCCCTGGAGTAATGCGGATTAGCTCCGAGCGGTCCACCCCGCGTTCGCGGCCGGCTGGCTCCCGACGGAGCCGGCGGGCCGTCCCGCCGAGGCCGGCGGCCGGCCTCTTGACAAGACCCGCCCGGGTCGAGCAGCATTCGAGAAGGATTGATGGTAATACGTATTAGCACCTGACCCGGGCGGCCTGCTCACCCTCGCGGTGGCCGACCGTCTCACGCAGCGTGACTTCGTGCCGCCCCGCGGCGTGCTGCGCGGCGTCCACAGTCGTCACCGGCGTACCCGTCCCCACCTCCTGGGCTCCTCCGTCGACGGCCCCGTACGCCGACGGCCCGCCCGGGCGGTGGGGGAGCCCCACCATCCCCCGACAGAGCAGGAACAGCGATGACGAAAGCACCCGTCCGAGTGCCCGGTCGCGCCGCCGTGGCGGCAGCCGGCGCGGGCATGCTGGTGACCGCGCTGGCCGGTGCGGCTCCGGCCGCCGCCGATCCGGCCCTCGACTTCCCGCGCTTCACCTACGCGGGCACCGCGTTCGACAAGAGCGCCCTGACCTACAACCCGACAAACGAGTTCATCTTCCCGAGCGTCATCCGGGCCGCCGACTACTTCCCCAACCCGCTGGGCACCTACTACCTGTACTACGCCCCCCACGAGCGGCCCGGCGGGATCGCCCTGGCGTACGCGGACTCGATCAACGGTCCGTGGACCGAGTACCGGGCCAACCCGTTGATCGGCAACACCTGGCTGCCCCACTACTCAACGGTCAGCCACATCTCCTCCCCGCACGCCATCTGGGTGGAGGGGGAGCGCAAGCTGTTCCTCTACTTCCACGGCGAGAACTCGATCACCCGGTACGCCACCTCCGAGGACGGCATCCACTTCGACTACGGCGGGACGGCGATCAGCCGCGACGACAGCACCGGCGGGGAGACCTCCTACGCCCGGGTGTTCGAGCACGCCGTGCCGCGGCTGGGCAGCCGGTACCTGATGCTCTTCATGGACAACCCGACCGCCGCGCCGCCCGGGCCGACCGGGCCGGTGTCCCGGCGGATCCGCTGGGCGGTCTCCCCGGACGCGCGCACCTGGACGATCCAGCCCGACCCGATCGTCACCCCGCAGGGCATCCAGGGCCCGAACGCCTCCGGCCCGTTCTTCCTGCGCTGGAACGGCCGCAACCTGGTGATCTTCCACGCGGCCGACGGCAACATGCACGCCGTGGACGTCGGCGACGACCTCGACCGGGAGGTCCACCTCGGCGTCGTGCACGACTCGATGGTCGCCGCGCCCGACCTGGGGCGCTCGGCCGCGCCGACGTTCTACTTCGAGGGGCGCACCGCGCACATGTACTACGAGGCCGGCGGGCGGCTCACCGCGACGATCGGCCATGCCGTCGCCACCCTGGACCGGCCGGTGCCCACCCGCGAGGTGGACTGCGTGGTGGACCGGCCGGTGCTGTGGCCGCCGAACCACCAGATGGTCGACGTCACCGTGACGGCGGACCTGCGCGACGGGGTGCTCGGCCCGTACGCGCTCAACCTGACGGCGGTGACCGGCGGCGACGCCGCGGACGTCAGCGGCTTCACCGTCGGCACCCCGGACACCAGCGGCCGGCTGCGGGCCGAACGCGACGGCGCCGGCGGGGACAGGGTCTACTCCCTGACCTACGCGGGCCACGACGAGATCGGTCGCCCGGTCGGCTGCACCGTGACGGTCACCGTGCCGCACGACCAGGGCCGCGACTGACGGAGCAGGGACCGCTGGGCGCCGGCCGTGCCGCACGGGCACGGCCGGCGCCCGCGCCTGGGCTCGCCGCCGCCGGCGCGGCCGGATACCGTACCCGCGGCGCGGGTCACCCCGCGTCGGGCCGTCGAGCGGTGGGAGGATCCGATGCGCCTGCACGTGGGGTGCGCGATGTGGACGCACAAGTCGTGGCAGGGGCGCTTCCTGGCGCATCCGCTGCCGGCCCACGAGCGGCTGCGCGCGTACGCCGGCTGGTGCACGGCGGTCGAGGGGAACACCACCTTCTACGCCACCCCGGCCCGGGAGACGGTCGCCTCCTGGGCGGAGCAGACCGACCCCGACTTCCGGTTCGTGCCCAAGCTGCCGAAGGTCGTCACGCACGAGCGTCGGCTCACCGGTGCCGACGAGGAACTCCGCGCCTTCCTGCACGCCGTCGAACCCCTCGGCCCACGGGCCCACGCCCTCTGGATCCAGCTGCCGGGCTCGTTCGGCCCGGCCGACGTACCCGCGCTGGCCCGTTTCCTGCGCGGGCTGCCCACCGCCCACCGGTACGCCGTGGAGGTCCGGCACCCCGCGTTCTTCGACGACCCCCGGGCGGCGCGGACGCTGGAGGAGGCGCTCGCCACCGTCGGCGCCGAGTGGGTGCCCTTCGACACGACCGCGTTCTTCCGCACCCCGCCGACCAGCGACGCGGAACGCGAGGCGTGGACCAGGAAGCCGCGCACCCCGCTGCGCACCCACGCGCTGACCGACCGGCCGATCGTCCGCTACCTCGGCCGCGACGACCCCGCACGGACGGTCGAGGGCTGGCAGCCGTGGCTCGACGTGGTGACCGGGTGGCTGCGCGAGGGCCGATCGCCGACGGTCTTCGTGCACACCCCGGACAACTCCGACGCGCCCGAGCTCGCCCGCCGGTTCCACGACGAGGTGCGGGCGCGCCTGCCCGAGGTCGAGCCGCTGCCCGAGCCGGAGCCGGTCGGGCCGTCGACGCTGTTCTGAACGGAACCGCCCCGCCTGCCAGGGAACCCCTGTGCCGGTCGCCTGAGGAGGCTCGATGCGGTCGCTGGCCGTACCGCCGTTGTTCGCCGCGCTGGAGCCGGCGCGCACCGTGCTGATCGCGGGCGCGGGCGGCGGCTTCGACGTGTACGCCGCGATTCCGCTGGCCGTCGCGTTACGCGACGCCGGTCGGACGGTGCACCTGGCCAACCTCTCCTTCACGCGGCTCGAACTGCTCGACCTGGACGCCTGGGCGGCGCAGGACGTCGCCGCCGTCACCCCGGACACCGCCGGCCCCGACGAGTACTTCCCGGAACGGGCGCTGGCCCGCTGGCTCGCCGCCAACGACCAGCCGAGCACCGTGTACGCCTTCCCGCGGGTGGGCGTGGAGCCGCTGCGCGACGCGTACCGGCATCTGGTCGACGCGCTAGGGGTGGACGCGGTGGTGCTGGTCGACGGGGGCACCGACATCCTCATGCGCGGCGACGAGGCCGGCCTCGGCACCCCCGTCGAGGACATGACGAGCCTCGCGGCGGTGGCCGGCCTGGACGTGCCGGTGAAGCTGGTGGTGTGCCTCGGGTTCGGCATCGACGCGTACCACGGGGTCAACCATACCCAGGTGCTGGAGAACATCGCCGCCCTCGACCGCGACGGCGCGTACCTCGGGGCGCTGTCCATTCCGGGCAGCAGCAGGGAGGCGCGGCTGTACCGGGACGCGGTCGCGTACGGGCAGGCGGCCACGCCGCTGCGGCCCAGCATCGTGCACGGGCAGATCGCCGCCGCCATCCGTGGCGCCGACGGGGACGTGCACATGACCCGCCGCACCCGGGGCAGCACCTTGTTCGTCAACCCGCTGATGGCGATCTACTTCAGCTTCGACCTCGACGGCCTGGCCCGCCGTTCGCTCTATCTCGACCGGCTGGAGCACACCGTCGGGATGCGACAGGTGGCCTCCCGGATCGAGGACTTCCGTGACGAGGTCGAGCGGCGTACGCCCCGGGTCTTCCCGCACTGACCCGGCGCCGCCGCGCCGCCGGCTCAGGCCCGGTCCGGCTGGTTCGGGTCGATCAGCACCTTGGTGTGCTCGCTGCGGCCCGAGTCGAGTTCGTCGAGGACGTCCTTCAGCGACGACAGCCCGAAGGTGCCCGTGTGCAGTGCCGCCACGTCGATGCGACGTGCGGCGATCGCGTGCATCGCGCCCACGAAGTCCTCGTGCTGGTAGGCCAGTGACCCGATCACCGTCAGCTCCCGGCTCTGCCAGTCGCCGTAGCTGACGCTCGAGTTCTCCAGCGGGTAGCCGAGCAACGCGAGCGTCCCGCCCCGGCGCACCAGTTCCGCCGACGGCTGGAACAGCGACGGAACACCGCTGCACTCGTACACGACGTCGGCGCCCATGCCCGCGGTGAGTTCGTCCAGCGCGGCCGGCAGGTCGGCGGGCTCGACCACGTGGGCGAAGCCGAGCCTGCCGGCCAGCGTACGGCGCGCCGCGGAAGGCTCCGAGATGATCATCGGCCCCGCCCCGGCGTTGCGCGCGTGCTGGGCGGTGAGCAGCCCGATCGGGCCGGCGCCCTGGACCAGCGTGGTGCTGCCGTACTCCGCCGCCACCCGCCGCACGGCGTGAAAGGTGACCGTGGCCGGCTCCACGAGCGCCGCCTCCACCGCCGAGAGGCTCTCCGGAACGGGGATGACCCGCCGCGCCGACACCTGCACCCGGGTGGCGAAGGCGCCGTGCGGCGGTGCGTCGGCGTCGACCCCGTTGGCCTCGGCGAACACGGTGTCGCAGTGGCGGGCGTGCCCGGCGACGCACTGGCGGCAACGGCCGCACGCCGGCCCCACCGCGCCCACCACGCGCTGGCCGACCCGCAGCCCGTCCACGCCGGCGCCCACCGCCGAGACCGAACCGGTCCACTCGTGCCCGAAGACCGCCGGCGGCAGCATGTGCCCGTCGGTGTAACCGTGGACGTCGGTGCCGCAGATCCCCGTGTACGTGATGTCGACGGTCACGCGGCCGGGCCCGGGCTCGGTCGCGGACACCTCTCCCGCACGGAGTTCGCGCGGACCGGCGACCGCGAGATAGCGACCAGCAGACATACGGGATCCCCCTCGGCGACAGCTCCAGTCTCGCACCCGACCCGCGCCACGGGGCGTCTACCAGCAGATTCGCGCGGCGGGGCGTCCCCGATCCGGCCGGGACCCCCGTCGCCGACGGTGGATCTTCGGCCCCGCGCCGAAACATACCTTCATTGCCGGCGGGTCAACATGTAGACAATCTTCCTCGTTCTGTCTATCGTCAGCACCACTTAGCGATGTCCTTCGATTTGAAAGAGGTCGTCAATGGTGCACATGAGACGATGGGCCGGCGTCGCCACAGCCCTGCTGGCGACGGAGCTCCTGGTCAGCGGCACCGCCGCGCACGCCGCCGTGCCCAAGCCGGAGCCGGTGCGGGTGAGCGTCGAGGACGCCGTCACCGCCAAGCTGCGCGCGCAGGTCCAGGCCTCGGAGGCGGAGCACGCCGAGACCTCCGCGGTGGCGCACCCGGAGAGCTCCGAGACCCGGGTGAACGTCACCCGCAGGAACGGCCCGTGGGCCTTCGGCACCGCCGTCGCCGTCACCACCCACGAGAAGGACGTCCATCCGACCGGCGCGATCTTCATCGCCCGTGCCGAGGCCGGCACGTGGCGGGTGAACTTCGACGGCGAGGCCGGGTTCAGCGAGCTGGCCGCCGAGTCGCCCCTGGTCAACAAGCAGGAGAAGGCGGTCTTCGCCCGTACCCCGAGCACCATGCAGGCGGGCGGCGACTATCGGACCGGGATGGCCCTGCCCTTCGCGGTGGGTCAGACGTGGACGCTGACCAGCGGCCCGCACGGCTGGGGCGGCTACGAGGCGCCGTACAGCTCGATCGACCTGGCCGGCGGTGACCAGGTGGTCCGCGCGGCGCGGGCCGGCACGGCGTACACGATGTGCACGGGGTGGATCCGGGTGATCCACGACCGGGGCTACTCGACCGACTACTACCACCTGTGGAGCAGCATCTCGGTCAACGGCGCCGCCGTCGGCCAGGGCGCGTACCTGGGCTACACGGGCACCGACGTCACCTGCGGCGGGGCGGCGTACGGCCGGCACGTCCACTTCGGGCTGCGGCAGAACAGCGCCTATGTCGGCATCGCCGGCCACAGCATCGGCAAGTGGGAGTTCGCCAACGGCGCTGCCGCCTACCAGGGCGGGGCGCGGCACGGCTCGGTCTGGGCCGGCGCCGGCGCCGGCCTCTACAACTACGGGGCGCTGGGCTTCAACCAGGCGGTGGTCGACGCCAACGGTGGTGGCTCGGTGAACAAGCGGTCCGGCCCCGGCACCGGCTACGCCGTGCGGGGATCGGTAGGCGACGGCACCACGGTCACCGTCTCCTGCTCCGCCAACGGCACCTCCCACGCCGGGCGGTACGGCACCACCGCGCTGTGGAACCGACTGAGCGACGGCACCTGGGTGTCCGACGCCTACCTGGCGAGCGGGGTGAACGGTCCGATCAACGGCTGGTGCTGACCGGCATCCGATCCGAGCGTCGACGCAGGGGCCCCGCCATCTTGGCGGGGCCCCTGCCTCGTGGGCGGCCGGGGGTCAGCCCGGGGCGCCGACGAGGAGGGACTCGTGGCGACTCCACAGCCACCGGAGGTACTGCTGGAGTTCCCCGAGGGTGGCGACCTGGTCCTCGTCCATGTAGGTGAGGATCCGTTTCACTTCTCCCGGCACGAGGTCGTAGGCGGTGGCCCCGGTCTCCGGGACGGGCGTGTCGGGGGAGACGGCCACGGGGACGGGGATGACGGGCAGGCGGAGGTTCCTCCTGCCCAGTGCCTTGAGGACCGTGAGGTAGGCGCGGGGCAGATGGTAGGGGGAGACGGCGAGCGCGAGGCTCGCGATGCCGAGGCCCTGCGCCTGCTCGGCGATCCAGGCGGCCTGCCGGCCGGTGTGGGGGGCGGGTCCGGCCTGGAGGCGGACCCCCTCGCAGCGACGGAGGCCCAGGCCGCGCAGGTGGTCGAGCGTGAGTTCGACGTAGGTCTCCTCGGCCGGGTTCCCGTTCGTCACCAGGAGGTGACGCAGGCCGGGGTTCGCCTCCCAGGTGCGGATCGCGTGGCTGAGCCGCCACTGTTCGCCCTGGCCGGTGGCCACGACGAGGGCGTTGACGCGGTCGGCGGCCGACGACGGCAGCGTCAGGATCGCCGTGAGGGCCTTCAGCACGTCCAGGAACTGGCCGGCGGTGAAGCCGGCGAGGTCTTCCTCCCCGACGGTCCGAGGGATTCCTCCGTGGGGGTTCGCCGCATGTTCCGCCCTCGTCCGCATCGGACGACGATACTGCGTGGGCCGGCGTGACCCGGAGAGCTTCGACGCTGCGGCCCACCCCGACTGAGCCTGCCGGGTGCCCGCGCGGCAGACCGCACGGCGGAAGGTGCGCGCCCCCGCGTACGCCGTCAAGGATGTGAATCTCGCGCGAGCCGTGACCCTGGAGGGCGCTGGGATGAAGCCGTTCCGCATCGAGATACCGCAGGCCGACATCGACGACCTGCGCCGACGACTGGCCGACACCCGGTGGCCGCACGAGCCGGGCGCGGACGGCTGGGAACGCGGCGTGCCGCAGTCCTACCTGCGGGAGCTGGCCGACTACTGGGGCAGCGGGTACGACTGGCGGGCTGCCGAGGCGCGGCTGAACGAGTACCCCCAGTACGTCACGGAGATCGACGGCGCCACGGTGCACTTCCTGCACGTACGGTCCCCGGAGCCGGACGCGACGCCGCTCGTCCTCACCCACGGCTGGCCGGGCAGCTTCCTGGAGTACGTCGACCTCGTCGGGCCGCTGACCGATCCGCGCGCCCACGGGGGTGACCCCGCGGACGCCTTCCACGTGGTGATCCCGTCCCTGCCCGGGTACGGCTTCTCCGGCCCGCTCACCGGGACCGGCTGGGGCGTGCCGCGCATCGCCGGGGCGTGGGCCGAACTGATGGACCGGCTCGGTTACGGCCGCTACCTGGCGCAGGGCACCGACTTCGGCTCCTGGGTGACGGTCGCGCTCGCGGCGGCGGACGCCGGGCACGCGATCGGGGCGCACGTCAACTTCCTCATCACGCCGCCCCCCGGCGACCCGCGCGAGCTGGGCGCGCTCGACGAGGACACCGGCCGGCGGCTCGCCCGGCTGGCCCGCTTCGTCGACGACGAGTCCGGCTACATGAAGATCCAGGCCACCCGCCCGGTGACGCTCTCGTACGCCCTGACCGACTCCCCGGTCGGGCAGCTCGCGTGGATCGTGGAGAAGTTCAAGGAGTGGACGGACTCCGGCAAGAGCCCCGAGGACGCCGTGGACCGGGACCGCCTGCTCACCAACGTGTCGCTCTACTGGTTCACCCGGACGGCGGGCTCCTCCGCCCAGCTCTACCACGAGACGGCGGACATGCTTCCGGTCAGCGCCGCGCCGCGGCAGCAGCCCCCGGTGCCGGTGCCGCTCGGGGTGGCGGTCTTCCCGCACGACCCCTCGCAGCCCGTCCGGGCCTGGGCCGACCAGGCCTTCCCGAACATCGTGCAGTGGACCGAGCACGACCGCGGGGGCCACTTCCCGGGGCTGGAGCAGCCCGCGCTCCTGGTCGACGACATCCGCCGGTTCGCCCGGACCCTCGGCGGGGCCTGAGCCCAGGGTCGCCGGACCGGGAAGGGCGTCCACCGCCGGGTGGGCACCCTTCGTCGCGGGTGCCGCGCCGATGTTCCTGCCGGGTGACCGGGGTGGTGCCGTCACCTGACGGTGGCGGCACCCGGTTCCCCCGTCAGCAGCCGCCGCAGGTGTAGAAGAGGATGTCCCAGTGGCTGCCTTCCTTGGTGTACAGGTTGCCGGAGGCCGCCCGATACTGGTAGCCGAAGCCGGCGATGTAGCCGACGTAGGTGTAGTTCGCCGAGATGTAGTTCTGGATGCAGGTGCTTAGGGCGATGTCGAGCTTGTAGCCGTTCCAGTGGCTGTAGGTGCCGCCGGCGTGCCCGACCTCGGTGCCGGCGGTGATCGTCACGGCGCAGCCGCTGGCGCGCTTGAAGGTGATGATTCCGCTGATGGTGGCCTGCCGGACGCCGTCGAACGAGGTGCAGGTCGAGACGTAGCGGTCGCTGCAGTTGCCGCTGGAGGTCCAGGAGACGCCGGCGGCGCGTAGCTGCGACGTGGCGTCGGAGTGGCTGATGGCGAAGGCCGGGCTGGCGAGTCCGAGCGTGGCCCCGGTCGCGGCGGCGATGGCAACCAGGAGCGTGAGCAGGCGGCGGCGCAGGGTGGATCGGGTGGACGACATGACTCTCCCGTTCGCGTGGGGGGATTCCTGCGATGAGAAGGCCGACCTTGCAGGATTTCTACCAGACATCGACAGGCATGACTAGATCTGTCGACGCCGGCAGCTCAGGACGCAAGGCCGAACCGCCCCTACCGGCATCAATGGGAAGTATCGACCTGCACCAGTTTCCTCATCGAGCGGCCGATGGTTGTACGAGACGTGACGGCAGCCTCACACTCCCGCATGGCGATCCCGGCGTCGGCGCAGCCCGCGTGGCGGATCAGGTGGGCCGAGCGCGAGAACGACCGGCGGCGGTGCGCGTACGACACGCAGGTGGCGGCCTGGCAGCGGCACCACGACCATCTGGCCCGGCTGCGGATCGAGGCGGCCGGGTTCCTCGGGTGCACGCAGCCGCGTGCCGGCCTGCCGGTGGACCTCGACGCCGACGAGGTCGTCTACCGGGTACTGCCGGTCGCCGACCTGGTCGAGGCGGACGCGCGGCACGGCACCAGGCTGCCCGTCCCGGGCCTGACCGTCGCCACGGACGACGCCGCCGGCCGCGCGCTGCCGAGGGGCGTGCGGGCCCTGGACACGGGAATGGCCGTCGTGACCAACCACCGCGTCGCCTTCTCCTCGGGGCGCGGGTGGCGGCACGAGTGGAGGTACGCGGACCTGGTGGGGCCCGCGCACCATCCCGAGGTGCCGTTCACCCTGCTGCACGCCACCGACGGTCGCCGGCTCGCCGGGCTGCGGGTGCCGGCCGCCGCGACCGTGAACTTCCGCTTCTATCTCACCCTCGCCTTCGCCGCCGCCATTGGCGAACGGGCCGCCGTCACCGCGCAGCTCGAGGCCCTGCTGGCCGCCCACCGGCACGCGCGGCCGGTGCCACCGCTGCCGGTCCACCCGGATCAGGCCCCGTCGACCGGGCTGCGTGCCGAGCGTCGCGCGGCCCTGGCCGCTGCCGTCGTCGCGGTGGCGTTCGTGGCGCTGACCGCCGCAGGCCCGGCCTCGCCGGAGGGAGCCGACCCGCCGTACCGGGCGGACGAGAGCGCGCGGGGCGCCTCCGCCGCCGCGACGCCGAACCCCGTCGAGGGCGCCGCACCGACCGCCCGAGGCGAGCCGGCGGCGCGCAACCCGGGCGCGGCGACGTCGGAGGCCGGTGCGCTGGCGGCCGCCACCAGGGGCGGTGTGACACGCGGACGCGCGCCGGTCAGGGCGCCGGAAGTGGTGCGGATCGGCGATGCCGTCGCGCCGGCGGCTCCCTTACTGCGGTGGCTCGCCTGCCCGCAGGGCGATTCCGGTGCCAGTGCTCCGCCCCGTCCTGGGTGACGTTTGGGCACCGGCCTCCGGCGTACGCGCGAGGCGCCATCGCGGATGACGGATCGCGGTGGGCGATGGCGCCTAGCCCAGGGGTGGTGCGGTCCCGGTCGGCAGCGGTCTGGGCGCGCTGGGGCCCACGTAGCGCGAGTCTGGCCGGATGATCTTCGAGTCCTCGGCCTGTTCCAGCACGTTCGCGCACCATCCGATCACCCGGCTGGTGGCGAACGTCGGCGTGAACATCTGGCGGGGCAGCCCGCACAGGTGCATGACCACGCCGGCGTAGTACTCCACGTTCGTGTGCAGTTCCCGGCCCGGCTTCAGTTCCGCCAGCAGCGACAGGACCCGCTCCTCGACGGCCACGGCGAGGTCCACCAGATCGCCACCGAGGGACAGGGCGATCGCCTTGAGCATGCGTGAGCGGGGGTCCTCGGTGCGGTAGACGGGGTGCCCGAATCCCATGATCCGCTCGCCGCTGAGGATGCGGTCGCGCAGCCACGCGTCGGCCCGGTCGGGGGAGCCGATGGCGTCGAGGGTGTCGAGGGCCCGGCTGGGCGCGCCGCCGTGCAGCGGGCCGGAGAGCGCGCCGAGGGCGCCACCGACGCAGGCGTAGATGTCTGCGCCGGTGGAGGCGACGACGCGGGCGGTGAAGGTGGACGCGTTGAAGCCGTGATCGACAGTCGCGATCAGGTAGCGCTCGATGGCGCGGGCGTGCGCAGCGGACGGCTCCTTGCCGGTGATCATGTACAGGTAGTTCGCCGCGTGCGACAGGTCGTCGCGCGACTCGATCGGCTCCAGCCCCGCCCGCAGCCGGAACAGCGCGGCCAGCAGGCTGGGCGTGAGGGCGCAGAGTGCCATGGCCTGCGCCCGCCGTTCTGCCGGCGGGGTGTCGTACAACGGGCGGGCCCCGGCGGCGAGGCCGGCGACGGCCAGGGCGGCGCGCAGTCCGCCCATCGGGTCCGGCGACGTCGACGCCGCGGCGATGTCGGGCAGCGCGGCGGCGACGGCGGGCGGGATGTGGCGCAGCGGCGCGATCTCGCGGCGCAGCGCCGTGGGATCGGTGGGCAGGCAACCGTCGATGAGCAGCGCCCAGACGTCCTCCAACGTGCGCTGCTCGGCCAGGTCGATCGCTGAGTACTGCCGGTAGTGGTAGAAGCCCTCGGCGCCGCGGACGCGGCCGATGGTGGTGTCGGTGACCACGACGCCGGCGAGCCCGCGCGGAACGGTGATGGTGTCAGGCATGCGGGCAGCGTCACGCCCCCGGACGGGCGTAGTCAACGTTGATCCAGTCAACGTGAGACCATGCCCACATGTCCGGGGAACAGCTGTTGACGACCGCCGAGGTAGCGCTTCGCCTGCGCGTCAAGCCGGAGACGATCTACGCGTACGTCAGTCGCGGACTGCTTGCCCGGGTCAAGGTTCCCGGCGAGCGGATCAGCCGGTTCCGGCTGGCCGACGTCGAACGGCTGGCCTCCCGCACGCAGGCGACCCGGCCGGTCCGCGACGGCGCCCCGGCGATGCGGACGGCCACCACGTTGATCGCGTACGGGCGGCTGCACTACCGGGGGCTGGATGTCGGCAGGCTCGCGCCGGCGTCGGCGTTCGAGGAGGTCGCGCACTGGCTGTGGACGGGGGAGCGGCGCGGGGAGACCTTCGCGGCGTCCGCCGAGACCCTCGACAGGGCCAGGCTGGCGAGCAGCCACCTCCCCGCCCGGGCACGGCTGTTCGACCGGTTGCCGGTGATCGTCGCCGTCGCGGCCGCGATGGACCCGCTGCGCTTCGACCTGGCGCCCGCTACCGTGACGGCCCTCGCGCCGGGGTTGCTGTCCACCATGGTCGACGCCCTGCCCCTCGCCGGACAGGCTCCCTCCGACGAGCGCCTCGCTGCCCGCCTGTGGTCGCGGCTGACGGGCACGCCACCGTCCGCAGCTGGTCTCCGGGCGCTCAACGCCGCCCTCGTCCTGCTCGCCGACCACGACCTGGCCGCGTCGACCATCGCGGTACGCGTTGCGGCCTCCACCCGGGCGAACCCCTACGCGGCGGTGCTGGCGGGCCTCGGGGCGCTGGACGGGCCAATGCACGGAGCCGTCGGCAGCGGCGTCCACCGCATGATCGAGGCCGCCCGGCGGGACGGGGCGTCGGCCGCGATCGCCGAGTGGCTGCGGGCCGGCAACCTGCCAGGGTTCGGGCATCCGCTGTATCCGGCGGGCGACCCGCGTGGCACGACCCTGCTCGATCTCGTCGCGGACCTGCCGTTCGAGGGTGATCTGCGGCGGGCGGTGGACGACCTGACGGCCACGGCGGCGCGGCGGGAGGCCCTGCCCAACGTCGACTTCGCGGTCGCCGTGCTGTCGCACGCGGCCGGTATGGGGCCGGGCGCCGCCGAGGTGATCTTCGCGGTCGCCCGGACGGCGGGTTGGATCGCGCACGTCAACGAGGAATACGCCCAGCCGACCAGTCGGTTCCGCTGGACCAGCGGCTACACCGGGCCGCCTCCCGTCTCGCCGTGAACCCCGCCGCGGCCTCTCCTCGCGGTGGGTGGTCAGGTGGCGCGCCGGCAGTGGCCTTCGAGGGCGCGGATCGCGTCGGCGGGTTCCGGTGGGCAGGTGAGCCCGCTCGTCATCGCCGACGTGCGAATTTGCGAAGCCTGGGGATCAGGCGGTCACGGTGGCGATGAACGCGGCGACGTTCGCCATGGTCCGCTGGATCTTCTCCTCCAGGGTGAGTGACTCCTGCAGCCGTGCGCCGGCGCCCGGGTCCTTCTTGCCCCGCACGTACAGCGAGCAGGCGAGGTCGCTGCACATGTAGGTGCCGACCGTGTTGCCCTGCTGCCCGGCCTTGCCCGCCTTCGGCGCAACCATCAGGGAGACGCCGCCTGTGGGGGCGGTCAGACACATTGAGCACATGCCGCGCCGTGGCTGCGAGGGGGCGGGGCTGGGGCAGCGCAGCGCGAGGGCCCTCGGCCGGCCGTCCAGCTCCGTGACGAGGTAGGCGCGGTGGGGGGCCTGCGGATCTCGCCAGCCGAGGTAGTCCAGGTCGTCCCAGGGCCGGTCGGCCAGGTCGCGCGGGACGGACAGACGCTTCGCCTCGCCCTTGGTGCAGTTCACGAAGGCGGTGCGGATCTCTTGCTCGGTCAGCGGCTTCATACGCGGCAGGCTAATTTCCCTAAAGGTATTAGGCAAATGCATAATGGGTTATGCCGAGCGGGCGGAGGAGCATGGCACGCGCAGGACTGACCCCGGAACGCCTGACCCTGGCGGGAGCGGAACTGGCCGACGAGGTCGGCTTCGACCAGGTGACCGTCTCGGCGGTCGCCAGGCGGTTCGACGTCAAGGTCGCGAGCCTGTACTCGCACCTGAAGAACTCCCAGGACCTGAGGACCAGGATCGCCCTGCTCGCCCTGGAGGAACTCGCCGACCGGGCCGCCGACGCCCTGGCCGGGCGCGCCGGCAAGGACGCCCTGACCGCCCTCGCGAACGTCTACCGCGACTACGCCCGGGAACATCCCGGCCGCTACGCCGCAGCCCAGCTCAGGCTCGACCCGAAGACGGCGGCGGCGAGCGCCGGCGGCAGACACGCGCAGATGACGCGGGCGCTGCTGCGCGGCTACGACCTGACGGAGTCGGACCAGACGCACGCGGTCCGGCTGCTGGGCAGCGTCTTCCACGGCTACGTCAGCCTGGAGATGGGCGGCGGGTTCAGCCACAGCGCCCCCGACACGCAGGAGACGTGGTCACGGGTCCTGGACGCCCTCGACGCCCTGCTGCGCAACTGGCCCGCGCCCTGACCCCGGCGTGACGACCTAGAGTCGGTGCCTGACCCAGACGTTGGGCTCGACGTAGACGGCGTGGTCGTGCGCCACGTCGCAGTGCACCGGCACGAGGGCCCCCGGCACGTGGACCGGCCCGCTGGTGTCGAACGGCAGGCCCGTCCAGCGACGCCAGTCGGCGAGGGTCCCGGCGATCGTCATCGACCGGGTGGCGACGCGCTCGATGCGTCCGCCCGCGCGGACGTGCACCCGCAGCCAGGGGTCGACCGGCAGGCCGTCCTCGCGGACCTGCGCCGCGTACTGCGCCATCGGCAGTTCGGGCCGTGTGTGCTTGCCGCTCGGCCGGACCGGCGCGACGAATGTGTCGTAGCCCAGTTTCGCGACGGCCTCCCGCATGGCGGCCAGCATCACGGCGGACAACCCGGTGCCGCGACGGTCGGGCCGGATGCAGATCTCCAACGCCGAGACCATGTTCGTGTCGGCGCCGGTCAGCCGGTTGACGGTGGCCCGCTGGATCACCCGGTCCCAGCCGCCGTCGGGAAGCTCGGACTCCGTCCAGCGCAACGGCACCGCGTACGCCCGGGCGACCGCGCGGGCGGGGTCGGCGGGGTCGACCGCGGCGAACACGAACTCGGGGTACAGGTCGTGGGCGACGCCGTAGTACACCGTGCCCATCGGGTCCCACAGCATGAACGGCGGCCACGCCCCGTCGAAGTCCTCGTCGAGCGAACGGCCGAGGTCGGGGCGGTCCGCCAGGCGCACGATGTCGAGGGTCACGGCGGAAACCTAGAGCGCCGGGTCGTCACGCGCACCTCGATTTCGGGGCCTGTGCGGCGGGCCACGGCCGCCCGGACCGACCCGGCAACCCCACGACGGGGCCCCGGGGCGCCGGGCGCTGGCCGGTACGCGGGCGTTCGGTCTATGGTGGCGCCGTGACCGCCCCCGGCCCCTCCCGGCAGCCCCGCACCGCGGCGTACCAGGAGTTTCCCGCCCCGTCGCGGACGACTGCGACCACCGGGCCGCAGGCCCACCTCGTCGCGGGTGCGATCACCCGTCGCCTCGTCGTGCCGTCGGTCGCCCGCGTTCGCCGGGGCACCGTCGCGCCGATCGTCGCGCCGCCGACCCGGCGGGCGCCTCGTCAGCGCCGCCCGCCGCCACCCGTCCGAGATCCACAGGACCGGCACCGGCGGGCGGAGCGCATCAGCGCTCCGCCCTTTCTTTTCGTTCCGAGCAGGGAGAAGGACCGATCGTGTACGTCGTGAACAGGCAGGCCGAGCTGGGGGTGCTCCGGATCGTCCTGGAGGAGCAGTACGAGCGGCACAGCATCCAGCTGGCGCTGCTGGACCGGCAGGCCCGACGGACGCGCTCCGACGGCGCCGATCTCGAGGCGGCCGCCGCGTTGACCGCCGCCACGCGACGGGCCCTGGGTGACATCGCCCGCGCACTGCACTACCTGGAACAGGGCCGCTACGGCACCTGCGGAGGGTGCGACCGCGACATCCCGATCGAGGAGCTGGCGCATCGCCCGTCGACCCGGCTCTGCGCCACCTGCGAGCCGGAGCCCCGTCGGCGTGCGGACAGCGGCCGCAACGGTTGCGACTGCCGCCGGTAGGGCCGGCACCTGTCGTCGGCGCTCCGTCGAAGGACACGGGCGGCGCGGCGGGTTCTTGGCACCTCGGCGGACAGGACGGCGCCGGCCCCGCCGCGAGGGTGGGCCGGCGCCGTGGGACGTGCAGGTCAGCGGATGCGTCGGCGACCGTAGGCGCCGGCGGCGACGGCGACACCGATCGCGGCGAAGACGACCTGGAGGGCAAGCTCGATCCAGTCGATCCCCCTGGTGTCGTCGACGCCCAGGGCCCCGGCGACGAGAGTGCCGAGGACCGCCGCCACCACACCGATGAGCAGCGTGAGCCAGATCGGGATGTTCTGCTTGCCCGGGACGACCAGGCGGCCCAACGCCCCGATGATCAGGCCGATGATGATGGCAGTGAAGAAACCGGTGACTTCCACGTGGAGCCGTCCTTCCGGGAGAGTTGTCGTCGAGCTGCGGTGTTGCCCCCGCCGGAAGGGCGGCGAAACCACTCCCGGTCACTTCCACAGCTTCTTCATACAACTGTCATGGAGCTGGGTACGAAACGTCATCGGCGTCATCCGACGGCGTCATCCGGGCTGGCCTGGCCGGGAACCGGCCGAGCGCAGCGCCCCTGCGCCACGTTGCGTGGTCCGGCCGGGCCAGTGCCGAACGCTGCCGGCCAGACACTCAGTCGGGTCGGCCGGGTGCCGGCAGGCCCTTCGTGCCGCTGTTCCGCAGCGACCTGGTGAGGGTGCGGTCCGGGATCCAGAGGAAGCAGCGGACGCCGCGGTCCCCGGCGAGCCAGTCCTGCTCGAATGGGAGCCGCCAGACCACGTCGGCGCGGCCCTCTAGAGCGTCTCGCGGCACCCCTACGTACCTGGCCACGACATCCCAGCATCCGTCACCGGCTGGTCCGCCCTCGGCGGCCACGTCCGCGAAGGCGGTCTCCGGCGCACGCCACACCCCGGCGTACTCCGCGTCGTGGGTGACGGCGCACGAATCCAGTTCGATCAGCCCGCCGAGGTTCCCGTCGGGCAATTCGGTCACGTTGAGGCAGTTGAAAGTCAGGTCGGACGTGCCTTTCAGCACGTCCCGCAGGCTGCCCTGCCGGGGACGCGGATCCGTAACCTCCACATAGGTGATCTCGCTGAGATCACAGCGGAACCACCGTTCGCCGGCGGCCCAGCCCCGCCCGGTGGGGATCACGACCCGCAGCAGCAGACGCGCTCCACGCCACTCGCCGCCCGCGTAGTCCGTCGCCGCCGCGTCGCACGCGTCGAACGCCTTCCGCAGCGCCGGGCCCTGCCTGGCCGGCACCGTGTCCTGCTCGGCGTCGGCGCCGACGAACGCACCGACGTGTACGGTCTCCGCCTCGTGCGCTTCGGCGCAGGAAACGGGGGCGTAGGAGTGGCGGTCGCCTTCCTGGACGTCGAACCGGTGGCACGCGCCGCCCTGCGGGGCGAATGTTGACTGTCCCGTGTCCCCCGTGGAGCCTCCGACGCACCCGGTCAAGGACGCGAGCATGACGGACACGACGAGGCCCGCCGTCCACTGCGGCATTCCTACCTCCGACACGTGAAAAGCGAGGGTTACCGTAGCTGGCCGGCAGCAGACGGTCGTGCCCAGGTGCTCCGGATGGGGGACCCGGTGCCGCGGGCCCCTCCGCCTCGCGCGGATCGGGGGCATCCGACCGCTGTGCGTCGGAGCCCTACTGGCCGTCGAGGGCTCCGACGACGTCCGTCAGCGCAGCGGGTCGAACGGGCGCAGCTCGACGGGCTGCCCACCGCCGGTGATCTGCTCGGCGAGCAGCTCGCCGGTGAGCGGGCCGAGGGTGATGCCCCACATGCCGTGACCGCCGGCGGCGAAGACGCGCGGTGACCTGGTCCGGCCGATCAGGGGAAGGCCGTCCGGGGTGCAGGGCCGCGAGCCGACCCACTCGTCGGTGCGGGTGTCCAGGTCGGCGCCCCGCAGCAGCGGGCGGGCGGCCTCGGCGATGGCCGAGACGCGGCGCCGGTCCAGCGGCGCCTCGGCGCTGCGGAACTCCATCATCCCGGCGACGCGCAGCCGGTCGCCCAGCGGCGTGCAGGCCACGCGCTGCGCGGGGAAGTAGACCGGGCCGGCCGGCAGGTGCTCGATGGCGACGCTGAAGCTGTAGCCGCGGCCGGCCTGCACGACGGTGCGGACGCCGAAGCGCCGGGCCAACTGGCCGAGCCAGGTGCCGGTCGCCAGCACCACCGCGTCGTAGCGCTCGTCGGTGCCGGCGGAGGTCACCACCCGGACACCGGCCGCCTCGTCGCGGACGTCCAGGACGTCCACGCCGGCCCTGACCGCTCCGCCCCGCGCGCGGACCGAGTCGGCCAGGGCGTGCACGTACTGGCCCGGGTTGACGTAGCGCTGGTCGTGCAGGCGGATGGCGGCGCCGATCGTGTCCGACAGCGAGGGCTCCACCTCCCGTGCCTCGGCCCCGGTGAGGACGTCGAACTCGATCCCCTGGCCCGCGGAGTGGATGTGCGCCAGTTCGTCGAGCAGGACCGACCGCTCGGCCTCGGTCCGGTACGCGGCGAGGAACGACTTCGCCTCGTGCGTCGGCGCCGCGACCCCACCGGCGGTCAGCGCGTCGAACGCCTCCAGCGCCCGCCGGTTCATCGGGATGAGGGCCCGCATCGCGCTCTGCCACTTCGACGCCGTGCTGTGCCGCGCGAAGCCGGCCAGGAACCGCAGCAACCGGGCGTCCGCGCGCGGCGGCACGTAGACCGGCGAGGACGGGCTCAGCACGGCGCGCACCCCGTACCGCAGCACCGCCGGCTCCGGCAGGGGAGTGGTGATGCCGGGGGTGAGCCAGCCCGCGTTGCCCCACGACGCGCCCGCCGCGACCCCCGTACGGTCGAGCACGGTGACCCGGACCCCCCGCTCCTGCAGGAACCAGGCGGTGGCCAGCCCGACCATCCCCGCGCCGACGACGGCGACGTGCTGGGGGGCGGGCACTGACTCGACGGGGGACATGGCGTCTTCTCCTTCGGGCGCGACAGGGATCGCGGCCAATCCTGTCCCCACCGGGCCGGGAGGTCATTGTCCGTTCCGGCCAACGATCGCCCAGGTCATTGGCCCTGCCGGACAAGATCGGGGCACAATCGCGGCATGCTCACCGTGGCTGGCGTGGTGGACGCGGCCGGCGCCGCGTTGCTCAAGGTCGTCGTCCCCGCCGACGAGGCGGAGGTACGCGACGTCACCCTCGCCGACGACGCCACGACCGGCCAGAGCGGTGACCTCGTCCTCGGCGCGGGCGTCGCGACCCCGGCACAGGCCCTCGCCGTCGTCGCGCGCTGCCAGGAGACCGGGGCGGCCGGCCTGGTGCTCAAGCCTCCGCTGGCCGCGCACCCCGACGTGACGTCGGCCGCCGCCGACCGGCGCCTCACCCTGGTCGAGCTTCAACGTCACGGCTCCTGGGCCCAGCTCGTCTGGTTGCTCCGCGGGATGATCGACCGGGCCGTCGCGCCCGGCTCGCCGGAGACCGGGGAGCCCGGCGTCTACGACGAGCTGTTCGCCCTCGCCGACGCGACCGCCGCCGTCGTCGACGCGCCGGTGACGATCGAGGACGCCCAGTCCCGGGTGCTCGCCTACTCGTCGCGCCAGGACCGCACCGACCCGGCGCGCGTGTCGACGATCGTCGGCCGTCGCGCCCCCGGCAACGTGATCGCCCACTTCCGTTCCCGTGGCGTCTTCCGCAAGCTCGCGACGGGCAGCGAGCTGATCTTCGTACCGCAGGGCCCGGACGGGACGTTGCCCCGCCTCGTCGTCCCGATCCGCGCTGGCGGCGAGCTGCTCGGCTCGATCTGGGCCGTCGTCGAGGGCCCGGTGCCGGAGGGGCGGCTGCGTGACCTCCAGGGCACGGCGTCCGTACTGGCCCTGCACCTGCTCCGCCTGCGCGTGCAGGCCGACGTCGCGCGCCGGGTGTCGGCCGACCGCCTGCGGGCGGTCCTGCGGGCCCCCGGCGGGATGGGCCGGGAGGAGCTGGCCCTGCCCGAGGGACCGTGGCGGGTCGTCGCCCTCGGAGGGACGGGGGAGATGGTCGACAACCTCGCGCTGTGGGAGTCGATCACCCGCCGGCACGGCTGGCGCCAGCCGCTGCTCGCGGACGTCGGGGACGTCCTGTTCGCCGTCCTGGTGGACGAGGGCACCTCGCCCGGTTCGCGGCGGTGGATGGAGAAGCTGATCCACGACGTCGCCGTGCAGGACCCGGGTCTGTACGCCGCGTCCGGCGGCGTCGCCCGGAACATGGCGGATTTGCCGCGCTCGCGTGCCGAGGCGGCGGAGCTGCTCGCGTTGCGCGGCCCGGCCGGGCAGCGGAGCCCGGTGCTGCGGTTCGAGGACCACTGGGCGGAGCTGGTCGTGCACCGGGTGGTCGGCGCCGTGCCTAGCGTCGACCTGCTGCTGGGTGGCCCCCTGCCCGGTCTCGTGGCCCACGACCGGGAGCACGGCACCGACTACGTCGCCACCGTCGCCGCCTGGCTCGACCAGCAGGGCGACCCGCAGCGGGCCGCCCGGCAGCTGCACGTGCACCCCAACACGCTCCGGTACCGGTTGCGTCGCCTCACCGAGGTCGTCGCCGTGGATCTCGACTCGCCGCGCACGCGGCTGGCGTTGCAGATCCAGCTCGCGGCGCTGCGCCCCACACCGACCGCGCCCCGTCCGGTGGCGTAGGGCCCCGGCGGGGACCGGCGGCCCCGGGCCGGCGTGCGGCAGCAGCGAGGCGCTCAGGCGAGGCGGTGGTCGAGGGCGGTGTGGCGGCGTCCGGCCCCGACGGTACGGACGGCGGCGGCGAGGGCACGGCGGGAACCGACCAGGACGACGAGCTTCTTGGCGCGGGTGACGGCGGTGTAGAGCAGGTTGCGTTGCAGCATCATCCAGGCGCTGGTGGTCAGCGGGATGACCACGGCGGGATATTCGGAGCCCTGCGAGCGGTGGATCGTCATGGCGTACGCGTGGGCCAGCTCGTCGAGTTCGTCGAAGTCGTAGTCGATGCTCTCGTCCTCGTCGGTGCGTACCGTCAGGGTCTGCTCGTCGGTGCTGAGAGCGGTGACGATGCCGACGGTGCCGTTGAAGACGCCGGCCTGGCCCTTGTCGTAGTTGTTGCGGATCTGGGTGACCTTGTCGCCGACGCGGAACACCCGTCCGCCCAGGCGGCGCTCAGGTTGCCCCTCGCGTGCCGGGGTGAGCCGCTGCTGGAGCAGCGTGTTCAGGGCCGCCGCGCCGGCCGGGCCGCGGTGCATGGGGGTGAGGACCTGGACGTCGCGGCGCGGGTCGAGGCCGAAGCGGGCGGGGATCCGGGCGCAGGCGACGTCGACGGTCAGGGCGGCGGTGGCGTCGGTGTCGTCGCTGGCGAACAGGAAGAAGTCGCTGAGGCCCTGGAGCAGCGGCGGCCTGCCGGCGTTGATGCGGTGGGCGTTGGTGACGACCCCGGACTCCGCGGCCTGGCGGAAGACCTGCGTCAGGCGGACCCGGGGGACGGCCGGGGCGGCGAGCAGGTCCCGCAGGACCTCGCCGGCGCCGACGGAGGGGAGCTGGTCGACGTCGCCGACGAGCAGCAGGTGCGCGCCGGGCGGGACGGCCTTGACGAGCTTGTTGGCCAGGATCAGGTCGAGCATGGAGGCCTCGTCGACGACGAGGAGGTCGACGTCGAGGGGATTGTCCCGGTCGTGGCTGGCCTCCCCGCCGGGGCGCAGCTGCAACAGCCGGTGCACGGTGGCCGCCGGGTGCCCGGTCAGCTCCGACAGCCGCTTGGCGGCGCGGCCCGTCGGCGCGACGAGGGTGACCTTGGCCCGCTTCGCGGCGGCGAGTTCGACGATCGAGCGTACGGTGAAGCTCTTGCCGCAGCCGGGGCCACCGGTCAGCACGGCGACCCTGGAGGTGAGGGCGAGGCGGACGGCCTGTTCCTGCTCGGGGGCGAGGTCGGTGCCGGTGCGGGCCTTCAACCAGGCCAGCGCCCTGCCCCAGTCGACGTCGGCGAAGTGGGGCAGCCGGTCGGCGCGGTCGCGCAGCAGCCGCAGCAGGGATCCGGCGAGGGACTGCTCGGCACGGTGGAACGGCACCAGGTACACCGCCGCCGTCGGCTCGCCGTCCGGCCCGGGCAGCGTCTCGCGGACCACCCCCTCCTCGTCGACGAGCCCGTCCAGGCAGGTGGTGACGAGGTCGGCGGGCACGTTGAGGATCTTGGTGGCGTCGGCGACCAACTGACCGTCGGGCAGGTAGCAGTGCCCGTTGTCGGTGGCCTCGGAGAGCGTGTACTGGAGGCCGGCCTTGACCCGCTGGGGGCTGTCGTGCGGGATCCCGACGGCCTGGGCGATGGTGTCGGCGGTCTTGAAGCCGATGCCCCACACGTCGGCCGCCAGCCGGTACGGCTCGTTCCTGACCACCGTGATGGAGGCGTCGCCGTACTGCTTGAAGATCCGCACGGCCAGCGAGGTGGACACGCCGACGCCCTGGAGGAAGACCATCACCTCCTTGATGGCCTTCTGCTCCTCCCACGCCGCGGTGATCTTCGCGGTGCGCTTCGGTCCGAGGCCGGGCACCTCGACCAGCCGGGCGGGCTCCTCCTCGATCACGCGGAGGGTGTCGAGGCCGAAGTGGGCGACGATCCGCTCGGCGAACACCGGCCCGATGCCCTTGACCAGCCCGGAACCGAGGTAACGGCGGATGCCCTGGATCGTGGCCGGCAGGACGGTGGTGTACGAGTGCACCTCGAACTGCCGGCCGTACTGCGGGTGCGACGACCACCGACCGGACAGGCGCAGGCTTTCCCCCGGCTGGGCTCCCAGCAGCGCGCCGACCACCGTGAGCAGGTCGCTGCCGTGGTCGGTGGCCACCCGTGCGACGGTGTAGCCGGTCTCCTCGTTGACGTAGGTCAACCGTTCGAGCACCGCGTCCAGGACGGCCGACGGCGGGTGGGTGGGGGCAGTCACCCGCCCATCCTGCCTCCCGCCGACGCGACGGCGCCCTCGGCCCGGCCGCGTGCCCGGCCCCGCACACCGTGGCGGGTCACCGGATCCTGGTGCCGGAAACCTTACTGTCGGGTCTGCGGGCTGGCGCCGTGGCGGCACGATGGCATCGTGACCGAGCCCCAGAACGCCGCCGCCGATCTGGTCGTGGGCGCTGCCCACGCGGCGGTCCGCCGCATCGCCCCCGAGGAACTACCGGTCTTCGACGAGGTGGCCGCCGACTGGCGACGGCAGCTGTCGAAGGGCCGCGTGAGCTGGTCCGTCCCGCAGGGCGGGGTCGGCTTCGGCATCGACGTCACCCTGGTCACCGAACTCGCGCTCCAGGTGGTGGCCGCCGCCGTGGGCGAGGTGCTGGTGATAGGTGCCGCCACCGTCCGGGCCGGCCTGCTGCGTCGCCGCCGCCGCCGCGAGCTGCCCGCCCCGCCCGACGCCCCACCGGGGCTGGACCCCGAACAGGCGCGTCGACTGCGTGAGGCGTGCCACCGGCACGCGGTGGCGCTGGGCCTGGACGCCGGCCGGGCGGAACTGCTCGCCGACGCCGCGGTCGGCGCGATGGTCGATCCGCCGGACGCATGACGGGGCCCGGTGCCGGCGGGGCCGACCATGACGGTGGTACGGCTCCGGACGGCACGACCGGCGGCGACCGTGGCCCCGGAGCCGGCCCGCCCCTCCCGCCGGACCGGCTCGGCTGGCTCTACGCACTCGTGCTGGCGTCCCTGATCAGCGTCGGGATCAGCGCCGGCGGCCTCTACTTCCTCGCCGACCGCTCGCTCTCCCGACCCTGGGCGGCCACCGTCGACATCTGCACCCGGGCCCATCCGACGGAGGCCGCGGCACAGTCGGCGGCCCGCGACCGCTGCCTGGCCGGGCAGTTCGGCCGACGTGGACTGGTCATGCTCGCCGGGGCGGGGATGGCGCTGGGCGCGGCGGCGGCGCTCGTTGTGGTGCTGCCGCTGGCCGACCGGCGTCGGCTCCGCCGCCGGCTCACCGTGCCGGGCGCGCAGGAGCGCTTCGTCGACCTCTGCGACCGCAGCGGGCTGGCCGCGCGTCACCGGCCCAGGCTGGTCGTGGCCGCCCCGCCCGTACGGCAGGCGTACACCACCGGTGGTGTGGTCGGCCGGCCGACGGTGGTGCTCCCGGCGGCCGTCGCGGTGGCCCACGCCGACCCGGCGCGGTTCGACCCCGTGGTGGCGCACGAACTCGCGCACGTCCTCGCCCGGGACGTGGCCTGGGCGTCGGCCGTCCGTGGCCTGATCTGGCTGCCGGTGCCCGCGGTGCTCGCCGCCGGCCTGCTCGAGGTGGCCTTCTTCGGGCTGAACGCGACCTACCTGACGGCGCTCGGCCGGGCGATGGTCGTCGCGGTGTCGACCGCGCTGCTGGCGGCCGGGCTGTTGCGGCGGCGTGAGCGGGAAGCCGACCGGTACGCCGCCGACGCCGGCCACGCCGGGCACCTGGCCGCGTTGCTCCGCGCCGGGGCCGTGGGCCCCACGCGGCGGCGCCGGCTGCTCGCCCGGCATCCGGATCCGGCGGCCCGGGCGGCGGCGCTGGCCCGGCCGGCGGACCCGCCGGGGGGCCTGACCCACGGGCTGGCGGTCGGCGCGGTCGCGATGCTGGCGATGGGCTCCGCCGACGCCCTCGTACGTGACCTCTTCCTGACCGCGCACGCGACCGTCGGCCCGCCCGTCGCGGTCTGTGTCGGCGCCGCCCTGCTGAACCTCGGGCTGCTGCCCGTGCTGGTCCGCCGGGCGACCGCTGGGGCGGGCGGCTGGTGGCGGTCCGTCGTCGGCGTGGCCGTCGGGTTCGCGGCGACGGCGTTCGTCGCCACCGTGCTGCCGGTTCCGGGCAGTTCGGGCGTGCCGGTCCGGGCGGAGGTGCCGGTCGCGATGATCGTCGCCGCGCTGGCGGGGCTCCTGGCCGCGTCGGTGGCCGGGCTCTGCGTGCTGTTGGCGCGACTGGTCGTCGCCCGCCGGCCCGGGTCGGTCGGTTGGCGTTCGGCCACATACCTGGTCGCGGCGGCCGCCGGTGTCGCGGTCCTCTGGCCGTTGCCGGCGGTGGCGTCCGTGACGACCGACGGCCACGTGGCCCGCGCCTGGCTGGTCTTCGCGCTGCCCCGTAGTGGTTGGCCGCTGCTCGCGCTGCTGGTCCCGGTGCTGGTCGGCCTGCTGCTGCGCGGGGCCGGGGAGGGGCACCCACGCCCGCCGCGCCGGTGGGACCGGGGGGTCGTGGCGGCGGTCCTGACCGCCGTGCTGATCGGTGCGGGAGCCGCCGTGTGGCGGACCGAGCTGTTCCCGCCGGGCACCCTGGCCGAGGCGGGCCGGCAGGCACAACAGCGCTGGCTGCTCTGCGCGCTCACCGGCTGGGCGGTCCTGGTGGTGCTCGCGGTCGGCCGTCGTGCCGGTGTCGGCCGGGCGCTGACCGCGGGTTGGGTGGCCGGCACGGCGGCGGCGCTGTTGCAGTACCTGCACGCCCTGGCGACCGGACGGGCGGACGGGTGGGACACCGTCGAGGCGCACCTGCTGGCTCCGCTGGTGTGGCTGGGCTACCTCGTCGCGTTCACCCTGCCGTTCCTGCTGTCCCGGCCGGCGGTGGTCGGACCTACCCCGTCCTGGCCGGCCCGTGCCAGGGCGCCCGTCGCGGCGGTCGCGGCGCTGGCGGCCCTGCTCGCGGTGGCGGTACTCGGTCCGGGGATCCCCGGGGCGTACGCCCCGCTTCCGGTGGCGGAGCCGTCCCGCGCCACGGCGAAGTCGCCCCCTGCGGGCGTCCCGCCGGTGCCCGACGCCACCCCGGGGCCCACGCGGTCCGTCGCGGGGCGCGACCCCGGTCGGCCGCTCACCCGCGCGGAGGCCCGCCGGGCGGCGGGCGCGGTCCGGGCGGTGCTGCCGCGGGGCTGGCAGGTCCGGCCCGACCGGGCTGCGGGCGGCGCCTCCCGGATCGACCCGCCGGCCTGCCGGCCCCTGGCCGAGGACTCCTACCTGGACCGGCTCGGCGAGGTCGAACGGGTCCGGGAGCGGGCCCGCTACGCCACGGTGCGCGGGCCCACCGCCACCGCGTCGACCGAGCTGGTGATCGAGGTCAGGTCGCATGCCGATCCGGTGCCCGCCGCGGTGCTCGCCGAGGCGGAGTCGGCGCGCCGGGCCTGCCCCCGCTTCACCCTTGGGGGCGCGGGCGGCTCGGCGGTGCGGTTCGCGGTCGACGCGCAGCCGCCACCCGCGCTGGGCGAGCAGTCCTGGCGGGTGGACTACCGGCTCAGCGCGGGCAGCGGGCGGGCCCGGATCACCGGGCGGTCGGCCTTCGTGATCGTCCGGGCGGGGCACAACCTGGTGACCGTCTACGCCAGCGCCATCGCGGAACCCTTGGACGAGCGGCTGCTCGACGCGGCGGTCGGGGCCGCGGTGGCGGGACTGAGCGGCTGACCGACCTGGGCGGCGGTGCGCCAGCTCGCGGTCCGGTCCTCACGGTGCCCAGGGCGCGGCGACGTTCCAGGTGCTGTCCGCGCTCCAGAGGGTGGGCGTGTCGTACGCCGCGCCGCCGGCGCCGTTGCTGAGCCACACCTCCGAGTTGAAGTGGCGCAGGAACGAGCCCCGGAAGTTGTACGACTCCAGGGAGACCCCGCCGCCGGTCAGCCCGGTGCGGGCGCACCAGGTGGCGTCGGCGCGCATCAGCGCCGAGCCGTCGTTCGGCGAGTTGCGGACCCGGGACGCGGCGTGCCGGAGGTACTGCCCCGGGAAGTTGACCGACTCGAAGGAGTAGCAGTTGGCGTCGGCCAGCCCCGCCCGGATCGTGTAGGTGGCGTCGTTCTTGAGCAGCGCCGTGCTGCCCGGGTCGACGATCTCGGTGTAGGCGAGGCTGTCCTGGTGCCGCAGGTACCTCTGCGTGTGTCCGGGCGTGGTGACCTGCAACGACCGTCGCGTGTTCAGCGGCAGGGCGACCGGCTGGTTGTCGCCGAGCGACCTGGACGCGTCGATGAGCGCCTGGTTGGCCGCCCGGACCCGGGACTCGACCATCTTGACGATCCGGCGGTCGTAGGTGAGGAAGCCGTTCAGCTCGCCTTCGACGTCGGTGATCTCGGTGTAGACCGAGGCGCTGAGGCCCTTGCCGAGCATCAGGTTCCGGGTGCCCTGCACCAGCCCGACGTACCGGTCGGTGAGGGCGGTGGAGTTCGGCTGCCACTCGTAGGCGAAGAAACTGCCGTTGGGGCTGTACTCGTGCCCCGGCGTCCGCAGGCCCAGGCCGCCGAACTCGCCGAGCACCGCGACCCGGGTGGCCGACGGGCTCGGCGAGGCGGGCCCGAGGTACATGTGCCAGTCGTCGATGTCCCCGTTACCCGGGTCGCCGAGGGACTGGCAGCAGTTGTGGCCGCTGTGCACGTTCACCAGCCGGGTCGGGTCCTGGTTCTTCACGTTCTGGCCGACCCGCCGGGTGTCGGCGAGCGCGCGTTCGCCCCACCCCTCGTTGTAGACCGTGTAGGCGACCACCGAGGGGGAGCTGCGGTGTTCGTCGACGATCTCCCTCGCCTCGGCCTCGAACTGTGCCTGCTGGGCGTTGTCGGCGTTGACGTCCTGCGCGGTGAGGGACGGGACGTCCTGCCACACCAGCAGGCCGAGGCGGTCGGCGTGGTAGAACCACCGCTGCGGTTCGACCTTGATGTGCTTGCGGACCATGTTGAACCCGAGGTCCTTGTGTTTTTGCAGGTCGAAGGCGAGTGCCGCGTCGGTGGGGGCGGTGTGGAGCCCGTCCGGCCAGTACCCCTGGTCGAGGGTGCCGGCCTGGAACACGAACTGGCCGTTGAGCTTCGGGCGCAGCACCCCGCCGACCATCCCGGTGGTGATCTCCCGCATGCCGAAGTAGTGCGTCGTCCGGTCCGCCTGGGCGCCGCCCGCGTTGCGTAGCGTCACCCGTAGGCCGTAGAGGAACGGATCGTCCGGGGACCATCGGCGGGCGTTCGGCACCGGCACGCTGAAGTCGGTGAAGCCACCGGTGGCCGAGCCGACCAGCGTGCTCCCGTTCAACGCCTCGGCCAGCACGCTGTGTCCGGTGACGTTGCCCCGGGTGGACACCCGCACCCGTAGCGTGTTGGTGGACAGGTTCGGATACACGTCGACGCCGCTGATCGACGCGGTCGGCACCGGCTCCAACCAGACGGTCTGCCAGATGCCGGAGCTGGGGGTGTAGAAGATCCCACCCGGGGTCCTGGTCTGCTTGCCGATCGGGGGGAGGCTGCCGTTCTGCCGGCTGTCCGTCGGATCCCACACCTTCACCACGATCTCGTTCGTGCCGCCGTTGAGATGCGGCGTGACGTCGAACGTGAAGGCGTCGTAGCCCCCGGTGTGCCCGCCGACCTGCGCGCCGTTGACCCACACGGTGCTCTGCCAGTCGACCGCCCCGAAGTGCAGCAGGGTCCGGCGGCCGGACCAGTCGGCCGGCACGGTGAAGGTGCGTCGGTAGAACAGGTAGTGGCGGTTGTCGTTCGCGGCGCGCCGCACGCCGGACAGGGCGCTCTCCACCGGGAACGGCACGTTCACCCGCTCGGGGAGGTCCGTGCCGAACTGCGGGGCGTCGTCGGTGGCGGACTGGCGCAGTTGCCACTCGCCGTTGAGGTTCAGCCAGTCGGGCCGGGTCATCTGCGGCCGGGGGTACTCCGGCAGGGGCGTGCCCGTGAGGGCCTGGCTGGTCCACGGCGTGGTCAGCGGGGGCGTCTTCGCGGGCGCCGCCCGGGCCGGGGACACCGGCGTGAGCAGGGCGGCCAGCAGGGTGAGGGCGGCCGCCAGCGGCAGGGTGCGGATGCGGGCGCGACGTGTCATGCCGTCTCCGATGTGGACGGGTCGGCGCGGGCACGGGGCCCGTGCGACGGACGGGGGTTCTTCAGGCCTGCGTGGGATGCGGGCCGGGGGCAGGGCGACCCGCGCGGTCGCCCCGCCCCGGGCGTACGGTCAGCTCGTCGGCTCGACCCAGATGTTGCGGTAGTGGACGTTGAGGCCCGGGTCGCCGTGGTCCTGCAGCCGGATCGGCCCCACCGAGGGTCCCTCCGGGGCGCCGTTGCCCGTGGGCCCGTTGATCACCGCGTTGTCGTGGACGGTGACGCCGTTCCACACGACCGTGACCCGGGCGTTCTCCGTCTTCACCCCGGCGCTGTCGAAGCGGGCCGCCCGGAAGGTGACGTCGTAGGTCTGCCACGTCTCCGGCGCGCTGGCCGCGTTGACCGATGGCGCGATCTTTCCGTAGATGGCGCCGCCCTCGTCGTTGGCCGGGGTGGTGTCGCCGAAGGAGTCCAGGACCTGGAGCTCGTAGCGGTCCTGGAGGTAGATCCCGCTGTTGGCGCGGGCCTGACCGGTGACGTCCGGCGGGAGGTTGGGCAGCCAGAACTCGACGTGCAGCCGGAAGTCACCGAACGCGCGCCGGCTGCGGATGTCGCCGCCGAGGACCTCCACGCCGCCCTTGGCCAGCGGCCACGTGGCCGGGGTGCCGTTGGTGCTCTCGAAGTTGTCGAGGTGGGACCCGTCGAGGAGCGTGACGCGGCCGGTGTCGCCTGCGGGGCCGTGGGCCTCGAACTCGTAGACCCGGGCCGCGTTGTCGGAGGTGCTGGTGGCCTTGGTGACGTTCAGTCGGACGTATCTGGCCTGGGTGGGGGAGATGTCGTGGGTGGTGGTGTTGGCCGTGTTGGCGGTGACGGTCGTCGTGGTCGTCCACGAGGTGCCGTTGGTGCTGGTCTGGATGGTGAAGTCGCGGGTGTTCCAGGCGGTGTTCTCGCCGCCGGCGCCGGCGTGTCGTACGACGAAGCGGTTCACGCTGCGGGTGGTGCCCAGGTCGACCTGGAGCCACTTGGTGGTGCCCGTCGAACACCACTTGTCACCGTTCCCGCCGGACACGCTGCCGTTCACGGCCCTGGCCGGGCCCTCGGTGGCCGAGCAGGAACTGTCGGCCGTCGCCGCCCTGCCCAGCGCGAGGTTCCCGGTCGCGGTCTGCCCGCCGTAGGCCTCGAACTCGTAGATCCGGGCCGCGTTGTCGGAGGTGCTGGTGGCCTTGGTGACGTTCAGTCGGACGTATCTGGCCTGGGTGGGGGAGATGTCGTGGGTGGTGGTGTTGGCCGTGTTGGCGGTGACGGTCGTCGTGGTTGTCCAGGAGGTGCCGTTGGTGCTGGTCTGGATGGTGAAGTCGCGGGTGTTCCAGGCGGTGTTCTCGCCGCCGGCGCCGGCGTGTCGTACGACGAAGCGGTTCACGCTGCGGGTGGTGCCCAGGTCGACCTGCATCCACTTGGTCGCGCCCGTCGAACACCACTTGTCGAGGTTGCCGCTGGTGGTCGTCCCGTTGACGGCCCTGGCCGGGCCCTCGGTGGGCGAGCACGAGCTGTCGGCGGTCGCCGCCCTGCCGAGCGCGAGGTTCACGGGCGGCTGCTGACCCGGGATGGCGTTGAGCGTGTACCACACCTCGGTGCTCCAGAGCGACTGGCCGTTGCTCGCCGAGAAGGGCCGGGGCGAGCGGACGTGCACCACCCGGCCGGCCTTGAGGCCGTTGATCGCCAACGTGACGGTCTTCCCGTCAGCCGACAGGGTGGCCGAGGAGACCGACAGCGTCTCTTCGTCGATCTTCGGCCCGCCGTACGCGGCCGTCGCCACGTAGCGCCACTGCTTGACCCGGTACTTGCTGGCCAGCGCGGCGGCGGTCGTCGCCGACAGGGGCTGGGTGTACTCGATCTCGAAGCCGTTGGGCAGGGCCCGCATCGCCCGCATGTCGAAGTTGTTGCCGCCGTTGGGGCTGATCTTCTGCAGGCCGTAGCTGAGCTTGCCCTCCTGCCCCCAGTTGCCGCCGCCGTGCAGGCCGCCGGTGTAGATGGCGCCGTCGGGCCCGACGGACACCTCGGACACCCCCGCCTCCAGGCCCTGGGTCATCCGGAACAGCGCGCCCTGGTACTCGCCGTTGACCTTCTCCAGGTACGCGCGCTGGAGCCCGCCGTAGGTGACGTCGCCGATGAGCATCTGCCCGGCGAACGGGCCCTGGTTGAGCATGACGGGGGTGCTCGGCGAGTTGCCGATCTCGTTCTGCGGCAGCCAGAGGACCGGCGGGGTGACCGGGTTGTTGTCGAACGGGCCGGCCGGGTTCATGTAGTGGTTGAAGAAGCGGCCCTGCTTGACGTGCACGAGCTTCGACGACGGCAGCCAGCCGCCCTGGTTGTCGGTGACGAAGATGTCGCCCTCCGGGCCCCAGCCGATGCCGTGCGGGGTGCGCAGGCCGCCGGCCACGTAGTCGATCGCGCCGGTGCTCCGGTTCACCCTGATGGTCGTGCCCCGGTTCGGGGCCGGTTGCGGGTCGGTCGTGGCGCCGCCGTAGTTGATGGAGACCGAGAGGTTCAGGTAGAAGTAGCCGTCCCGGTACAGCAGGCCGAACCCGAACTCGTGGAAGTTGCTGCCGAACGGCCAGGTGGCCACGGTGCGGTACTGGTCGGTCACCCCGTCGCCGTTGGTGTCGTTGAGTTCGGTGAGCTTCGCCTTCTCCGAGACGTAGATCTTCCCGTCGACGATCTTGAGCCCCATCGGCTCCTGGAGCCCCGTGGCCACCCGTTGCCGGGTCACCTGGCCGGGGCTGGTGCTGCCGGTGACGTTGCCGAGGATCCAGACCTCGCCCACGGTGGTCAGGGAACCGCCCCAGGTGGCCACGGCCAGCCGGCCGTCGGGGAACCAGTCGAACCCGGTGACCTGCGGCTGGAAACCACTCGGGCGCAGGTCGGTCAGGGTGTAGTTCGGGTGCACCGACGTGAGCGGCAGCCCGTCGCCGGGGGAGTCGCCACTGGCCTCGCACTCCTTGCGGCCGGGCGCGGTCACCCGGACGACGCCGGCGTCGGTGCTCAGTGCCGAGTTGGGGACGGTCACGAACGTGCTGGAGCCCGGCGTACGCCACTGCAACGTGAGCTGCTGGCCGCCCGTACGCTCGAAGTGCTCGATGCGCAGGGAGTGGTATCCGGTGGTCAGGTCGACGGCACCGTCCTTCGGTTCCGGGCCGTGCGCGCCGTCGTGGTCGACGATCAGCGTGTCGTCGATCAGCAGGCGGGAGCCGTCGTCGCTGATGAGCCGGAAGGTGTAGCTGCCGGCCTGGGTGATGTTGACGTTGCCGAGGACGTGGACCAGGAAGTGGTCCTCGATGCCGAAGTCGGCCGCGCTCGTCCAGTCGACCGTCGGCATGAGCTTGTCGACGTTCGGTGTCTGGCCGGCCTTCAGGGTGCAGAGGTTGTTGAGCGGCACCTGCAGGTCGAAGACGCGCAGGGTGACACCGGGTTCCTGCGGCGGCGGAGCCGCACCCGCGCTCGGCGGGGACAGCCACAGGCCGGCGAGGGCGACGACAACGGTGAAGGCGCTTGCGAGGGGCACGCGTGCTCGTCGGGACGATCCGAGCATTCTTCTCCTCCAGGGGAGCGGGACAACGACGTACGTCGTCGCGCGGCGCTCGGGCTCAGCGGCGGGCCCGGACATCGAACGGACATCGTTGTCATGTCCTGATGGTTGGCCTGGCACGCCGCTGCCTGGTGAGGGCAACACTATGATTCTTAAATCTAAATGTCTAGATGTTTGTGCGAGATCGTCTGAACTTTCGTCCGGACGGTCAAAAGTCGGCAACGCCGTGCGACGCCACCGGGGCCCGGCCCCGGTGGCGTCGCATGGGGTGGCCCCGCCCGCTCCCGCCCGGTTACCGGCGGGCGGCGTCGACGCCGTGCGGGGCGACGAAGACCTTGTCGGCCTGGCCGACGGCCTGGGCCTCGAGCGCCTGCGAGACCTTCTCCAACGGGAAGAACGCCGGCCGCAGCCGGTCCAGACCGAGCGTCGGAAGCATGCCCACGGCGCGGTGGTGGGTGTACGGGTTGATGACCGCCCCCACGATGGTCAGCTCACGCGCGAAGACCTCGTTGGGGCGTACCCGGGCCTCCTCGTCCGGCCGGGCGACACCGAAGACCAGGATCCGGCCGCCGCGGCTGGCCATGCCGATCGCGGACTCCAGCAGGCGCGCCGAGCCGACGGCGTCGACGACGTACGGGAAGCCCAGGCCGTCGGTCAGGGCCCGGGCCGCCGCCTCGCTGGCCGGGTCGGTCGGATCGAGGGCGGCGTCGGCTCCCATGCGCAGCGCGAGGTCGCGGCGGTCCGGGCGGGGATCCATGACGACGACGGGGGCGAGCCCCCGGGAGCGGGCCAGCGCCACCATCATCGCCCCCGCCGGGCCCGCGCCGTAGACGAGCACGGGCAGGCCGGAGCGGGGCGCGAGCTGGTCCATGCCGTGGATGCAGCACGCGAGCGGCTCGGTGAGGGCGCCGATCCACGGTGGGGTGTCCGGGGGCAGCCGGTAGGCGATCCGTGCCGGCACGACCATGCGTTCGGTCATCCCGCCGTCGAGCCGTACGCCGTAGCCCCGCTTGGCGTCGCAGAGGTGTTCCTGCCCCAGCCGGCAGTACGCGCAGGCGGTGCAGTAGTCGTGGGGCTCGACGGTCACGAGGTCGCCGGGCGCGAGCCGGTCGACCCCGGGGCCGACCTCCCGCACCCGTCCGCAGACCTCGTGGCCCAGCACGACCGGGCGGGCCGCCGGGAAGCTGCCGCCGACGATGTGGCCGTCCGTGCCGCAGACCCCGACGGCCAGGGGCTCGATGGCCACCTCGCCGGGGCCCGGGGCGCGCTCGGGCAGCTGCTCGACGCGTACGTCGCCCGGACCGTGGCACCGGACGGCGGCGATCGTGCGGGCTTCAGTAAGCGGCACGAAGCAGCTCCTTGAGTCGGCGGATGTGCGCCCGGGCGGCCTCACCCGCGGCGTCGGGGTCACCCGAGCAGAGCGCCTCGAAGATGGCCTGGTGGTCGGCGACGGCCTGGGCCATGCCGCCGGTGAGGCTGGTCGAGCGCATCGCGATCAGGACCCGACTCTGGACGCCGTCGAGCATCCGGGTCAGCACCGGGCTCTGCGCGGCCTGCCGGATCTCCCGGTGGAACGCGGCGTCGAGCTCGATGTGGCGGGCGAAGTCGCCGTCCGCCGCGACCTGCCGGTGCTCGGTGATCAGGGCGAGCAGGCGGCGGCGCAGCGCCGGGCTGTACCGCTGCGCCGCCAGCCGGGCCACCGCCCACTCCAGAGCCTCGCGGGCCTCGTAGAGGCTGACCAGCTCCTCGCCCTCGATGCGGGCGACGACCGCGCCGCGGTTGAGGGTCTCGCGCGCCAGCTCGTCCTGCACCAGGCGGATCACCGCGTCGCGCACGGGGCTGCGGCTCACCCGAAACTCCTCGGCCAACGCCGGGACGCTCAGCCGGGTGCCGGGCCGCAGCTCGCCGGAGATGATCCGGTCGCGCAGCGTCCGGTAGAGCAGCTCGCCGACCCGCTCACCGGTGTGCGGGTCCGCCTCCTGCGCGGGCGCGGTGGCGGGCGCCGGCAGCGTCGCGGCGGGGGGCCGGGGCGGGGAAGGTGGCGTCACTGGTGTCCTCACTCGTGCGGCTCGGGCCCGACCGGCACCGCGGCGAGGAACGCGGCGGCGAATCCGCGATAGTTCGCGGCGACCGCCGCCACCGCCTGAGGGCGGGCCAGGTCCCCGGCGAGCAGCCCGCGCAGCGCGTCCCACCAGATGCTACGCCCGATAGCGAAGCCGGTGAATCCGGCGGCGGCGGCGTCGGCGAGCCACCCCTCGACCCGCGCCGCCGGCGCGTTGGCGCCGAGCAGGATGCACTCGCCGCCGGCCTCGGCCGCGATCCGGGCCGCGGTGCGGTAGTGCTCCTGCCGGTCGAGGTGCTCCAGCTTCCAGACGTCCACCGGCACCTCGTCGAGCAGCTCGGTCATCGCGCGGTGCACCAGCGCGGGACGCAGTTCCCGCTCGAACCGTCCCGGGTCGCCGCCGACGGCGTCGAGCTGCGCGGGCGTGGGCGGCACGAGCAGCTCGAACAGGAAACGGCCACCGGTGTCGCGGACCGTCGTGGACACCTCGGCCAGCCGGGCGCGCTGGACGCGGTTGCCGTCGACGTCGCCCTCGACGTTGTAGCGGACCAGGACCTTGGGCAGCTCCGGTCCGTGGTGCTCCAGGTGGGACCTGAGGTCGGCCGGCTCGGTCTCGTAGATCTCGCAACCACCGCGTTCGAGCGGCATGCTCACGGTCACCCCGTTGGCGTGGGCCCGCTCGGCCACACCGGGGCCGAGCGTCGCGTCGACGAGGATGCCGGCGTGCGCGGCGAGCCTCGGCTCGTCCGCGAGCGCCGCGAGGAGACCCTCCACCACCATGTGCTTGCCGTCGGCGATCGCCGCGCGTTGGCCGCGCGTGGCGGTGCCGGTGTGGCCGTAGAGCGCCTGGGTGAGCCAGGGACGCTGGTCGACCGCGAGGATGAGCAGGTGCTGCGGCTGGTTCATGAGGCGTCCTCCGACACGATGCAGGGTTTGAAGTAGTCGCCGGCGACGAAGCGGGCGAAGGCGTCCGGCAGCTCGGCGAGGGTCACCGGCACCGTCAGCCGGTCCCGCAGCGCGGCGCCGTGGCCGCGCAGCAGGTCCCAGTTCGCCTCGACCTCGCTGGTGGGGAAGTAGAAGGAACGCACCGTGTAACAGTCGGTGCGCCGCCAGCGGGGCGTCGCGGGCATCGTGTAGGGCTCGTCGGACTCGCCGAGGGCGATCACCGCGCCGCCGGGCGCGACCACCCGCTGCGCGGTCTCCCGGGCCGCCGCGGCGCCGCTGACCTCGACCACGAGGTCGTACTGGTTCTCCGCCGCCAGGTCGCCGGCGGCCCGGGCGCCCAGCTCGACGGCCGTGGCGAGGCGACCCTCGTGCGGGTCGAAGGCGTCCACCTCGCCGACGCCGAAGGCGCCCGCCACGGCGACGACCCCGAGGCCCAACGGGCCGGCGCCGATGACCAGCGCCCGGTCGACGCCGTCGGGCTGGGTGCGCTGCCACAGGCGTAGGGCGTGCGCGGCGGTGCCCACGGTGTCCAGACCGAGCACCGCCGTGTCCAGCGGCACGTCGTCGGGCACCGGCAGCAGGCAGCGGGCCGGCACGTCGACGTGCTCGGCGAACCCGCCGTCGCGCTGCCAGCCGATCAGCTCCCGCAGGTGCAGGCACTGGTTGGTGCGGCCGGCGGCGCAGCGCCGGCACGTACCGCAGAAGACCGGGATGTAGACGATGCCGCGGGTCCCGACGGGCACGGTGACGTCCGCGCCGACGTCGACCACGGTGCCGGCGATCTCGTGCCCCGGCACCACGGGTGAGCCCGACCGCAGCAGCCGCTTGTCCGAGCCGCAGAGGGCGCAGACGTCGACGCGTACGCGTACCTGCCCGTTCGCGACCGGGCCGAGCGTGGCCCGCTCGAAGTCGATCCGTCCGTCGCCCAGGAAGCGGGCACGGACACTGGTGGTCGTCACTTGACGGCACCTCCGGTGATTCCACGCACCAGCCACCGCTGCGCGAAGATCGTCAGCAGTAGGGCCGGCGCTGAGATGAGCGTGCTGGCGGCCATCAGACCGCCGAAGTCGTTCGATCCCTGGCCGATGAAGTTGAAGGCGATGACCGTCAGCGGCAGCGTCTGGTCGTTGGCGAGCGCCAGGGCGAACAGGAAGTAGTTCCAGGAGAAGACGAAGCTGAGCGTGAGTGCCACCGAGACGCCGGGCATGGCGAGCGGCAGCACCACCATGCGGAACCGCTGCCAGGTGGAGGCGCCGTCGATGAGCGTCGACTCCTCGATGCTGATCGGGATCTCCTCGAAGAACGGGATCAGCAGCCAGATGCACAGCGGCAGCGTGACGATCAAATGCGCCACGATGAGCAGGGCGTAGTTGAGCCCCGTGTTCGACGGGGCGTCGATCCGGATGGAGAGCACGAACAGCGGCAGCACGAACAGCACACCGGGTGCCATCCGGGCGAGCAACGTCACGAAGCCCAACGTGTTCAGTTGCCGCCGGACGATCACGTACGCGGCCGGTGCGCCAAGCACCAGGCCGAGCAGGGTGGAGCCGCCGGCCACGATGAAGCTGTTGACGATGTAGCGGCCGAACTCGAACCGCTCGAACAGGTTGGTGAAGTTCTCCAGCGTCAGCGGCGAGGCCACGTCGAACAGGGAGCCGGTGATGTCGACGTTGCGCCGCAGCGACGACCAGAGCATGAACAGCACCGGGCCGAAGAAGACCACGGCGAACAGGAAGTACGCGGTGTAGACGCCGACCAGCCGCTTGCCCGCGCTCATTTCGCGGCCCTCCTTCGGACCAGGGTGAAGACGGTGGCGATCAGTACGACGAGCACCAGCAGGGCGATCTGCAGGGCGGCGGCGTAGCTGGGCGCCTGGTTGATGAACGCCTCGTTGTAGCCGTACACGTTGAGGGTGTTCGTCGAGTCGACCGGCCCGCCCTGGGTCATGATGTAGATGGTGTCGAAGAAGCGGACCAGGTCGACGGTGCGCAGCAGCATCGCGACGATGAGCACCGGCCGCAGCAGGGGCAGACCGATGTTCCACGCGGTACGCCAGCCGCTCGCCCCGTCGATGGCCGCCGCCTCGAACGGCTCCTCCGGCAACGACCGGATGCCGGCGGAGATGATCAGCGCCATGAACGGCGTCCACTGCCAGATGTCCACGAGCGCGATGGACCAGGGCGCGATGGACGGGTCACCGAGCCAGACCACGGGGTCGATCCCGATGACGGCCAGCAGTTCGTTGGCCGCCCCCAGCGACGGATCCATGATCAGCAGCCAGAGCAGGCCGACCGCCACCGACGCGGTGATCGCCGGGATGAGCATCATGCCCTGGAAGACGCGCCGGCCGGGCACGTCCAGGCTCATCACGTAGCCGAGCGCGAGTCCCAGCACGGTCTCCACGGCGAGGCACACCACGAAGAGGAAGAGCGTGACCTTCAGGGAGTTGTAGAACGCCGGGTTGGCGAACATCTGGGCGTAGTTGTCGAACCCGAGGAAGCCCGTGTTCGTGCCGTCGGACTGCCGGTCGGTCACCGACAACCAGACGGTGTACGCGATCGGCAGCAGGACCAGCAGGGCGGTGACCACGGCGGCCGGCACCACGAAGGGCCAGATCCCCCGGGCGGTCGGATGCACCGTCCTTCTCGGCCGGCGCCCCGCCCCCCGCCCCGCCGTGCTGGCGGGGCGGGGGCCGGTCGGGCGTTTCGTCGTCGTGTCGGTGCTCATGAGGCTCCTACTCGCTGTTCTTCGCCAGCAGCGGGGTGAGGCCGTCCTGGATCTGCTTGGCCGCGTCCGCGGCGCTCGCCCGGCCGAGGATCACGGTGCCCACCGCGTCGCCGATGACCTTGCGCATCTCGGGGGCCGCGACACCCACCGGCCCGACCTCGGTGTCACCGTCGGTCTGCGCCTTCGTCAGCGCCGCGTTCCACTGCTTGAGCGTCTCGGTGTTGAGCGTGGCGGTGTAGGCGGGGTCCTGGCTGACCGAGGTGCGCGGCGGGGCGATGCCGGACTTGGTGAGCTCCAGCTGCGTCTTCGCGCTGGTGGCCCACTGCACGAACTTCCACGCCGCGTCCTTGTTCTTCGAGAACGAGGAGACCGACAGGCCCCAGGACAGCACGGTGGTCTTGGAACCGGCGGCGCCGGCCGGGAAGTCGAGGACGCCGATCTTGTCCGCGATCTTGGAGGTCTTGGGGTCGACGATGCTGCTGACCTCGTTGCTCGACTCCAGCTCCATGGCGGCGTTGCCGGCGGCGAACAGGGCCGAGGACTGGGTGAAGGTGTTGTTCACGACGCCGGGCGGGCCGTACTCGCGGGCCAGGGTGGCGTAGCGGTCGATCGCCTCGATCGCCTTGGGGTCGTCGAAGTTGGGCGTGCCGTCGGGCTTGGTCCAGCTCACGCCCTGCGAGTGCAGGAACGGGCCGAAGGTAAACGGCAGCGCCGCGGACTGCCCGCGCAACGCGATCGGGGTGACGCTGCCGCCGGACTTCTGCTTGATCGTCTCGGCGGCGGTGGTCAGCTCGTCGAGCGTCTTCGGCGGCGTGACGCCGTACTTGTCGAACAGGTCGGTGCGGTAGTACAGCACCACGCCCTCGACGTTGATCGGCGCGGCGATCAGCTTGTCGTCCACGGTCATGCCGGCCCGTACGGCGGCCGGGAAGTCGTCGACGTCGTAGTCCGCCCCCGCCTTGCCGACGTGGTCGTCCAGCGGCTCGTAGTAGTTGGACTTGGCGAACTGGGGGCCCTCACGGGAGGGCAGCGTCATGAACACGTCCATCGAGGCACTGCGCGACTGGAGGTTGAGCTGCACCTTGTCGCGCATCTGCTGCTCGGCGAACGTCTGGACCTTCACCGTGACGCCCGACTCCTTCTCGAAGTCGTCGATCAACGGCTCGATCGCCCGCTGCCAGGGGTGGTTCGACATGATCAGGTTGATCTCGTTGGCGGAGCCGGCGGAGTCCGAGCCGCAGCCGGCGGTGAGTCCGCCGACCAGGGCCAGGGCGAGCGCCGCGCTCAGGTACCTGTGCCGCATGTGCCTGCCTTTCGATGGAGGGGTCACTCAGGCGATGAGAGGGGTGAGCCAGTCGTGGAAGTCGCCGAGGTCGGCGGGGTCGGTCGTGCGCCACGGCGCGGGTACCGGTCGGGTGTGGCCGGCCACCTGGGCCAGTGGCACCGGGTCGTACCCGGCGGCGTAGGGGTCGGTGCCGACGCGGTGCAGGCCGACCATGAGTCCGCTGCGCCCGTCCGCGAGCAGCCGCGCGGCGTGCCGTCCGGCCTCGGTCGCCTCCCGGCGGTCGACGTCGCCGGCCAGGGCGCCGGCCGAGCGCTGCACCATGCCGAGGACCTCGCCGCGGGCGGCGACCCCGAGTTCGGCGGTGACCAGCGCGGCGAGCCGGCGGGACACCCCGCCCAGCAGGATCCTGGTGTGGTTGGCCGCCTCGAAGGGCTCGTCGGTCAGCTCGCGGGCGGCGCCCTCGCTGGTCACCACGAACGCGCGGCCGTGCGCGTGCAGGGCGTCGTCGACCTGGCGCAGGAAGTCCGCCCGGTCGAACGGCACCTCCGGCAGCAGGACGAGGTGCGGTGCGTGTGCCGGGTCCTCCCGGTGCCACGTCGCGGCCAGCGCCAGCCAGCCCACCGACCGGCCCAGGGTCTCCACGATGCGTACCGGCTCGATCGCCCGCATGGCCGCGTGGTCGCGGGCGAGGTCGGGCACGACCCGGGTCAGGTAGCGCGCGGCGGAGCCGAATCCCGGGCAGTGGTCGACGCCGACCAGGTCGTTGTCGACGGTCTTGGGGATGCCCGCGGTGCACAGGGGCAACCCGGCCTGCTCGGCGCGTTCGGTGAGGGCCCGCAGCAGCGCCATCGTGCCGTTGCCGCCGATCAGCGCGACCCCCTCGACGCGGTGCTCGGCGAGCGTCGCGACCGCCGCGTCGAGGTCGTCGCCGGTGACCGCCCGGCGACCGGCGCCGAGCCAGGACCCGCCGCGGTGGGTCCAGGCGGGCGGGACGTCGGCGAGGGTGACCGGGGTGAGCCGGCCGTCGACGAGACCGTCGGGGCCCCCGCGCAGGGCGAGGACCTCGTGTCCCTCGGCGCCCTCCAGGAAGCCGCGCAGGCTCGCGTTGACGACGGCGGTCGGCGCGCCGGTCTGGCCGATGAGCAGGCGCATGACGCTCAGGCCCCCACCGGGCGGGAGGCGACACTGAGGTGGGTCTGGAACGCCTCCAGGCCCGGCCGGCCGCCCTCGTAGCCGACGCCCGAGTCACCGAGCCCGCCGAACGGCACCCACGGCGTGTTCGGCGTGCCCGTGTTGATCCCGACGATGCCGGCGCGCAGCCGGTCGGCGACCGCCCGCGCGGCGTCCAGGTCGGTGCCGCACACGTAGCCGGCGAGCCCGTAGCCCGTGGCGTGGTGCACCGCCAACGCCGCGTCGAGGTCGTCGTAGACGTGCACCGGCGCGACCGGTCCGAAGATCTCACCGGTCATGGCGCGGCTGTCCACGGGCGCGTCGAGCAGCACCGTCGGGGCGGCGTAGTGCCCGGCGGACGGCGCCGCGCCGTGCGGCGCGACGGCACGGGCGCCCCGGGCGACGGCCTCGTCGACCAGAGCGGCCATGCGCGCCGGGTCGCCCGCCGGGGCGAGCGGGCCGATGTCGGTGCCGGGGTCCCGGGGATCGCCGACGCGCAGGGCGCGGGTGGCCTCGACGAACGCCTCGACGAACTCCCCGGCCACCTCCCGGGCGACCAGGATCTGGTTGGCCGCGATGCAGGACTGGCCGTTGTTGCGGTACTTGGCGACCATCAGGGTCTGCGCCGCGGCCTGCGGGTCGGCGTCCGGGAGGACGACGAACGGCGCGCAGCCGCCCAACTCCATCACCGTACGCAGGAACCGCGGCGCCGCCTCGGTGGCCACCAGGCGACCGACCCGGGTCGAACCGGTGAACGAGACCGCCCGCACCGCCGGCGCCGCGAGCCACGGGGAGACGACGTCGGCCGGGGTGCCGAGGACGGTGCCGAGCGCCCCGTCGGGCAGGTGCCGCTCGCACACCGCGGCGAGCACCATCGACGACAGCGGAGCCAGCTCCGAGGGCTTGAACAGCACCGGGCAGCCCGCGGCGAGTGCCGGTGCGATCTTCCGGGCGGGGATGGAGACCGGGAAGTTCCACGGGGTGAGTACGGCCGCGACCCCGACCGGCCGGGCGGCGACCCGGTGCTCGTGCTGCGGCACCACCGTCAGCCGTTGCTCCTCCTGCCGCTCGACGAGGTCGGCCATGACCCGGAAGTAGGTCACGGTCAGCCCCAGCTCGGCGGTGGACTCGGCGAGCCGCTTGCCGGTCTCCCGGGTGATCAGCCCGGCCCAGTCCGGGCGGGTCGCCAGGGCCTCGATGTCGTCGGCGATGGCCCGCAGGGCCGCGGCGCGCTCCGCCACCGGGGTGGCCGCCCAGGCCGGCAGCGCGGCGGTGGCGGCGGCGAGCGCGCGGGCGGCGTCGGCCGAGCCGCCGGTGCTGACCTCGGCGAAGGCCGTCCCGGTGGACGGGTCGACGACGGGCAGGGTGGGCGCCCCCGTGACGGCGCCCGGGAGCGCCCGGCCGCCGATGCGCACCGCGCTCCGGGTTGCCAGGACCTCGTCGACGATCGGGGAATCGGTCACGACAGCTGCTCCTCGTACGGCTCGAGCTGGTCCGGATCGAGGTCGATACCGAGACCGGGGCGGTTGGGCACGGTGACCGTGCCGTGGGCGGTCAGGAACTCGTCGGCGGCCCGGCGCAGCGGGTTGGACCGGACGTCCCACTCGACGAGGGACGTCGCCGGGCTGCTGGCGGCCACCTGCACGGTCGCGGCGGTCGCGATCGCGCCGTTGTACAGATGCGGGTTGACGGTCTTGCCGGCGGCCTCGGCGGCCCGGAGCACCGTCAGGTACTCGCTGATCCCACCGACCTTGGTGAGGTCCGGTTGCACGATGGTGACCCCGCTGCCCCGCAGGTACGGGGTGAAGGCCGCGGCGCCGTAGAGGTTCTCGCCGGTGGCCAGGGGCATGCCGGTGCGGGTGCCGAGTTCGTCGAGTTCCTCCGGCCGGTCGCCGGCGAGCGGCTCCTCGACCCAGGCGACACCCAGGTCGGCCAGCGCCGGCAGCATCCGCAGCGCCTCGGGCAACGACCACGCCTGGTTGGCGTCGGCGAAGATCTGCGCCCCGTCGCCGAGGACGCGCCGCGTGGTGCGGACGTTGTCCAGGTCCCGGTCCCGGCCGAAGCCGACCTTGACCTTCACGGCGGTCAGCCCGAGCGCCCCGCAGTGCGCCGCGGTCTCGGCGACCCCGGCGGGGCCGAGGCTGGAGCCGTAGACGGGCAGTTCGGTGCGGGGGTGCGTGGTGAGCAGCGACGCCAGGCTCCGCCCCGCGTGCCGGGCGGCCAGGTCCCACAGCGCGATGTCGACCGCGCTCACCGCCTGGTGGATCGGGCCGGGCGCACCCCACTGGCGGCCCAGCGGACCCAGCTTCGCCATCAGCGCCCGCTGCGCGTCGGCGGGGTCGGCCGGCCGCGTGCCGAGCAGCAGTGGCGTCACGCCCTCCCTGATCGTGGCGATGCGCTCGCGCCAGGCCCAGGACGGGTAGTTGGCCCAGCTCTCGCCGACGCCGATCGAACCGTCGGCCAGCTCGACCTCGACCAGCACCATCACCCGGTGGGTCAGGGGGGCGAAGGACATCGCGATCTGCTCGGCGGGCCGGGCGCGGAACACCCGGCACCGCACGTCGGCGACGGGGACGTCGGGCAGCCGCACGGCGCCCACCGAGGGGCCGGCCTTTCCGGCCGCGGGGGCGGCCTGGTCGACCACGTCCGGGGCGTGCTGCAGATCTCCGCTGAGTCCCATGAGGCCTCTCTCACACTTGTGAAGAACTGCATGCAGTTCTAGCCGGCGTTCATCCGCCCGTCAAGGGCTGGAAACAAACTGGGTCGTCCCGGTGACCGGCGGTGGCGGGCGAAAAAGGACGACGCGCCCCGCAACGGGACGTGTCGCCGCGGTGGTGCTGGTGGGCTACCCGGACCGCCGGGCCCGCCGCAGGGCTACGCGGACGGCAGGGCCCGCCGCTGGGCTAGCTGGACGGCCGGGCATGCCGCTGGGCTACCGGGACGGCAGGGCCCGCCGCAGGGCGTCGTGACACCCGGTGCCGCCCGCCGGACCGGCGGCCGGTGGCGGAGTGGGCCGGAAAAGTCAGGCGGTGATGACGCGGATGCCGTTGCGCCGCACCGTCGTCGCGACCGGCTCGGGCAGGGGCGCGTCGACGACCACGCTGTCGATCCGGTCGAGCCCGCAGACCTGCACCGGGGCGGTGGCGGTCAGCTTGCTCGCGTCGACCACCAGGACGATCTCGTCGGCGATCTCCATCAGGGCGTGCTTGGCGCTGAGCTCGATCTCCGAGCGCACGTAGACCCCGCGCTCGTCGACGGCGCCGGCGCCGAGGAAGAGCATCCGGATCCGCAGGCGGCGGGTCAGGTCCAGGGCCGCGAAGCCGACCAGCGCCTGGTTGTCGTGCAGCAGCTCGCCGCCGATCCCGATGACGCGGGCGCGCGGACGCGACAGCATGTGCCCCAGCACCGGCACCGAGTGGGTGACCACGCATCCCTCGAACTCGGCGGGCAGGGCGTGGGCCACCTCGGCGGCCGTGGTCCCGCTGTCGATGCCGATGGTGTCGCCGGGCTGCACCAGGGCGGCGGCGGCCGCCCCGATCGCGAGTTTGGCCTGCGTGTGGGTCTGCGCCCGGGAGGCGAAGCCGGGGCCGGCCACACCGCCGGGCGGCAGGCTGACACCGCCGTGCACGAGGGTCACCTCGTGGGACTCGGCGAGCTGGCGCAGGTCGCGGCGGACGGTCATCTGCGAGACGCCGAGCTGGGCGCTGAGCTCCGCCACGGAGAGGAAGCCCGCCCGCCGCAGCGCGGCCATGATCTGCGTGCGGCGCCGGGGGGCGCTCTCGTAACGGGACGTCTGCACGCTCACGCCGGGCCCTCCTGCCGGATGTCACCCCACGGGGCTCGGTGGAGAGTTTAGAGCAACCGAGGGATGTTATTTTTCTACCATCCGATGGTACGTTGCCAACGTCCTTTGGTAATCCCGGGAGGTACCCCATGACCGTCGCCACCGTGTCGCCCACCGTTCTGGCCCGCCCCTCCGGCGGCTACGCCATGCTCGCCGTCGACCAGCGGGAGGCCCTGCGGGCGATGTTCGCCGCCCACCAGAGCCAGCCGGTGACCGACGAGCAGATCACCGCCTTCAAGGTCGCGGCGGCCCGCGCGCTGAGCCCCCACGCCTCGGCGATCCTCGTCGACAAGCAGTTCGGCTGGGACGCCGTCATCGCCGAGGAGGCCGTCGCCGCCGAGTGCGCCCTGATCGCCGCCGCCGACCGCTTCACCGCCAGCGCCACCGAGTTCGTCGCCGACGTCGCCATCGACGACGACGTCGACCCCGCCGCCGTACGCGCCCAGGGCGCCAAGGCGCTCAAGCTGCTCGTGCTCTGGCGCCCCGACGAGGACCCCGCCCCCCGGATCGCCCTGGTGACGGACTTCGTGCGGCGGTGCCGCGACAACGGACTCGTCAGCATCATCGAGCCGGTGTCCCGCGCTCCCCGCCAGGGCGGCGCCTTCGACCACGACGCCGGCATCCTCGCCGCCGCCAGGGAACTCGGCTCGCTCGGCGCCGACCTCTACAAGGCCGAGGTCCCCACCGCCGGGCAGGGCACCCCGGCGGAGATCGTCGCCGGCTGCTCCCGGCTGAGCGAGTCCATCGCCGGGCCCTGGGTGGTGCTGTCGTCGGGCGTACCCGCCGAACTCTTCCCCGACGCCGTCCGCCTCGCCTGCCAGGCCGGGGCGTCGGGCTTCCTGGCGGGCCGGGCGATCTGGGCGTCGGTCGTCGGCAGCCCGACGATGGCCGACGACCTGCGGACCATCTCCGTGGATCGGCTGCGCCGCCTCTGCGACGTGGTTGACGACGCCGTGTCCCGCTGACGGTGGCCCTCCTCGGCGCCGCCCTCGCGGTGGTGGCGGTCGCCCTCGGGGCGGCCATGCAGCGGGTCACCGGGCTCGGCTTCGCGCTGGTCGCGGCGCCGTTCCTGGTCATCATCCTCGGCCCGTTCACCGGTGTCGTGCTGGCGAACCTGCTCTCCGCCGCGATCAACCTCGTCGTCCTGGCCTCGACCTTCCGGGCCCTGCACCGCAGGTTGGCCGTGGAGATGATCGTCGGCGTCGTGGTCGCCGTCCCCCTCGGCGCCTGGGTGGTGGCGTCCCTGCCCGGTCCGCTGCTGCTCATCGGCGTCGGCTCGATCACGGCGATCTCCGTCGCCTGGGTCGCCCGGGGCAACCCGCTGCGGTTCCTCCGTAGCCGTGGCGGGCCGGTGCTGTCGGGCTTCACCTCGGGGTTCTTCAACACCACCGCGGGCACCGGCGGGCCGCCCCTGGCCGTCTACGCGGTGAGCACCGACTGGGGCCAGCGCAGCTTCGTGCCGACCGTGCAGGTCGTCGGCCTGGTCACCAACGTGCTGTCGCTGGCCGCCAAGGGCACGCCAGCGCTGTCCTGGCCCCTGCTGCTGGCCTGCGCCGTGGCGATGACCGTCGGCATCGCCGGAGGTCAGGTGCTGTCCCGCTGGCTGCCGGAGGAGCGGGCCCGAGGATCGGTCATCGGGCTGGCCTTGATCGGCAGCGTCATCGCCGTCGGAAAGGGAGTGACCGCCCTGTGGTAGTCGACACGGACGACGAGACCTCCTCGCGGACGCCCGGGCGACGCCGGTGGCCCGGCCGGGTCTTCGACCGGGGCGTCGATCCCGACCCCCGGTTCAGCCTCGCCAACGAGCGCACCTTCCTGGCCTGGATCCGTACGTCGCTGGCGCTCTTCGCGGCCGGGATCGCCCTGGAGGCGCTGGCCCTGCCCATCGCGCCCGGGCTGCGCCGCGCCGCAGCCGTCGTGCTGATCGTGCTCGGCGCCGCGGCCCCGGTGCAGGCGTGGATCGGCTGGCTGCGTACGGAGGCGGCGCTGCGCCTCGGTCGGAGCCTGCCGCCACCCGCGCTGGCGATGCCGCTCGGCCTGGGCCTGGTCCTGGCAGCCGGCCTGATCCTGGTCGGCCTCGTCCGGTGAGCCGTGCCGCCGCACCCCGCGACGGGGACCGCCCGGCGTCGGCGGGTCCACCCGGGACACCCCCTCGCCTGGACGGCGACCCCGGCCTGCAACTGGAGCGGACCATGCTGGCCTGGCGGCGCACGGCGGCGGCGTTCCTGGTGGCCGGTGCCGTCGGTGCGCGACTGCTCACCCCGCTGCTCGGCGGCTGGGCCTATCCGGCCGTGGCGGCACCGGCGCTGTGCGTGGGCGCGCTCGCCCTCGCCAGGTGCGTCCCACCGCGCCGCCCTACTGGGCGGCGACCGGCCACGACGGCGCGCGGGAAGTCGATGCCACCGGGTCCGACGGTCGTCACCCCGGGGGCGGGCCGGATGGCCGGCGTCGCGGCCCTGACCTGCCTCCTCGGCCTCGCCGCGGCGGCGACCGTGCTGACCGCCACGACGCCGCCGTCGACCCCCTGACCGTGCGAACTGCGGCGACCGCGTCGAGGTGGCCGTACCAGAACTGGGGGAGGCGCGTCGTCCGGGCAACACCTAGTCTCGGGCGTATGGCGAGGTACTACGACGTGCACCCGGACAACCCGCAGCCCCGGGTCCTCCGGCAGGTCGTCGACCTGATCCGCAGCGGCGGCTTGATCGCCTACCCGACGGACTCGTGCTTCGCGTTCGGTTGTCAGCCGGGCAACCGGTCCGGTCTGGATCGGATCCGGGAGATCCGTCGGCTGGACGAACGGCATCACTTCACTTTGGTGTGCCGTGACTTCGCCCAACTCGGCCAGTTCGTGCAGGTCAGCAACTCGGTTTTCCGGATGGTGAAGGCGTGCACCCCGGGCAGCTACACCTTTATCCTGCCGGCGACCCGCGAGGTGCCGCGCCGGCTGCTGCACCCCAGGAAGCGCACCGTGGGCGTACGGGTCCCCAGGCACACGGTCGTCCAGGCGCTGCTGGCCGAGCTCGGCGAGCCGTTGGTGTCGAGCACCCTGATGCTGCCTGGCGAGGACGAGCCGATGACCCAGGGGTGGGAGATCAAGGAACGGCTGGACCATCTCCTCGACGCGGTGATCGACGCTGGCGACTGTGGAAAGGAACCGACCACCGTGGTCGACCTGTCGCAACCTGAGCCCGAGATCCTGCGCTACGGGGCCGGAGACCCGGGCTGCTTCGAGTAGCCGCATCGTTGGGGCGACGGTCGTTCGGGACGCGGGCGCGGGTTGCCCACGGTCACCTACCGCTTGCGGTTAGTCACCGGACATCTCTCGACGGAATTTAGGAACGACTGTTCTTGACTGGTCGTTCCTAAACCCGCTACCGTGGTTGACATGGGAAGACCACGCGGGTTCGACGAGGAACAGGCTGTTCAGGCGGCTGTGGAGGTGTTTGCCGACCAGGGCTACGACGGCACGTCCGTCGATGACCTGGTGGCCAAACTCGGCGTCCATCGCAACAGCCTGTACAAGACTTTCGGCAGCAAGCGTGGGCTCTACACAAGGGCGCTGCGCTGGCACGTGGAGCACCAGGTGCGACCACTCGTCCTGGCCGTCTCGGCGGCCCACGACATCACCGAGGCCCTGCATCGCGCACTTGCCGCCGACGCGGCGCAACCCGGCTTCGACCTGCTCCTGAGGGCCGCGGTTGAACGCGCGCCCATCGACGCCGAGGTCGCCGAAATTGTCGCCAGTTGCTTGCAGGAGTTCGACGAGGCCCTCGGCCGGGTTCTGATCGCCACGTATCAGGGCGCTGACGAGACCGCTCGCGTCGCGGCGCCGGCCACCGAGCTGACCGCCGCTGTGCTGGGTCTGCGCCTGCGAGCCAGGGCCGGCGCGTCCGGAACGCACACCACCGAAGCCGGCGGCGCTGTGGCCGACCAGCTCAGCCGGCACGAGATCTGAGGAGAGAGACATGGCACGTGTGCACATCGACGGCGAGGCCCTCGTCGTGGAGATCGAAGGCCTCGACAAGCTCTGGGCATTGAAGAGCCGACTCACGATTCCGCTGGTCAAGGTCAGGGGCGCGACCGCCGACCCGGGAATCGTCAAGGAGTCGAAGGGGCTGCGAGCGCCGGGAGCGCACCTTCCCGGGGTCATCGTCGCGGGCACCTTCCACCTCGACGGCGAGCGGGTGTTCTGGGACGTTCGCGACCCGGCCCAGGCCGTCGTCATCGAACTGACCGACGAACGCTACAACCGCCTCGTCATCCAGGTCAGCGACCCCCGCGCGACGGTCCGGCTCATCGAAGAGGCCACCCGGAAGTCCTGACCGGTTCGTCCGTCCTTCCCCGGCCGGTGGCCACACCGGCCCCTGCCGACCCACCACGAATGGCGATGCCTCATGCCCGCGATCCGGAAACTGATTCCCGATGACCACGACGAGCCGCTCACCGGCATCACGAAGACGTCCGACGGCGTAAGGGTGCAGGTGCGCAACCTCACCAAGCGGTTCGGTGCCGTCCCGGCCGTCACCGACCTGAGCTTCACCGTGGAGCCTGGGCGGGTGACTGGTTTCCTCGGACCGAACGGCGCCGGGAAGTCGACCACCCTGCGGATGATCCTGGGATTGATCCGGCCCACCTCTGGCGACGCCCTCATCGGTGGCCGACACTACGTCGATCTGCCGCAGCCGGCTCGTACCGTCGGCGCGGCTCTGGACGCATCGAGCTGTCACCCAGGAATCAGCGCCCGGGACCACCTGCGGATCTACTGCGACATGGCCGGGCTGCCGGTACGGCGCGCGGACGAGGTCATCGAGGCCCTGGGCATGTCCGGATTCGCGGGCCGGAGGACCGGCGAGTTCTCCACGGGTATGCGCCAGCGGCTCGCCCTCGCCACGGCCCTGCTCGGCGATGCTCCCGTGCTACTCCTGGACGAGCCGACCAACGGGCTCGATCCCGGGGGGATCGCCTGGCTACGCCGGTTCCTGCGCCAGTTCGCCAACGAGGGGCGCACCGTCCTGGTCTCCAGTCATGTGCTCAGCGAGGTGGAGCAGATGGTGGATCGCGTGGTTGTGCTCGACAGTGGGCGCCTGATGGCCGAAGGCACCCTCGACGAACTCGCTGCGGTAACCGTTCCCGCCGTCGTGGTCCAGTCTCCGGACGCTGACCTCCTCGCCGTGCTATTGGGCGACGTCGGGACGACCGACGGTCGCCCGCCCCAGATCGAGAACACCGGTCCGGGCACCCTCCGAGTCCATGGCCTCAACGCCGAACGGGTGGCTGACACCGCGGCGGGCGCGGGCCTGCGGGTGTACGGACTGACTCCGTACCGCACCGACCTGGAACAGGCATTTCTGCAGTTGACCGGGGAAAAGAGGACCACCAGATGAGCCACCTCGTCCGAGCCGAGTTCCGTCGGCTGGTCGCCACCCGCCTCTGGATTTGGGCGGTGGTCGCCGCGGTCGTCTTCGGAGGCGGCCTGGTCGGGCTGCTCACCGTAATCGGCCCGGAGAACGTCAACCCGCCACTGCCCGGGATGGACACTGAGGCCGGCATCCGGGCGGTACTCGGCCTCGCCGGGCTCGGAGTGATCGTCCCTGCGCTGTTCGGCGCAACGGCGGTCACCTCCGAGTACCGGCACCGCACCATATCGACCGCGTTCCTGTTCGCACCTCGACGCTGGAGCGTGCTGGCCGCGAAACTCCTCGTCTACCTCGTCGCCGGAGTGGCCTATGGGCTGATCACCACGACCACGGCCGGCATCGCGCTCTACGCCGGGATGGCTGTCCGGGACATCCCCGCCGGCGCAACACTCGATGTCGTCGTCGGTTTGCTGCTGCGCCTGGTCGTGGCGATGGCCGCCTACACGGTACTGGGCGTGGGCATCGGCGCACTGGTCCGCAACCAGGTGATCGCGTTGGCCGGCCTGGGCGCGTACCTCTACATGGGGGAAAACCTGCTGCTCTTCATTCCCGAGGTGAACACGGCTTACCCGTTCCTGCCTGGCGGCGCCACCGCCGCGCTGACCAATTTCACCGCGCTCACCCAGGCGGCCCAGGGCGCGGCCGGGGCCGCACCGCAGCTCCTCTCCCCGCCGGCCGGGGCCGGGCTGCTGATCGCCTACGCGCTTGCCGCCGCGCTACTGGCCATCGTCCTGCCCCAACGTAGGGACGTTGCCTGACCGGGGCGGACCACGGGGTCCTCCGAAGAGGGCACATGAGCGGGGGCCACCGTGCCGCCGTGTCCGGCGGGGAGCCCCGGCGGCCCGGGCTGCTCCGGGACCGTGACGGTGGCCGCAGGAAAGCTGCCGTAGGCCGTTTTTCCCGGGTAGATATAACTGGGACGACCCGCGCGCGTTGGACGCGTTGCGGCGTGCCGCACACGATGAGGACCTATCTGATGTGGCGGGAGACGAGATCGGCCGATCGTTGGCAGCATTCGTGGATCGTGGCCTCGCAAGGGATCTACTCGCCGAGGACTTGCACGTCATGGTGCGGTACGGCGTCAACGAAGCATCGGGCCGTTGACCCGCATTGCTGCGGTGCTGGCGCAGGATGGGTACGGCCCGAAGTGGAGGGAACCCGTCGCCGCGGTGCTGCTGTGGCGGGCGGACCGGACCGAGTTCTCCCAGTCAGTTGACCGGCGGACGGTCGAGGACCTCGACGAACATGCTCCTGGAGCACTCGGAGACTGTCGACCTGGTCGACCAGGTCGCCCTCGTCCGCCTCGTGAAGCGCGGTCGCAAGCTCCGCCGCCAAGCGTGGCCATTTGTTGGCCAGAAGTGGTGGTTGCTCAAGCGTCATCGTTGACGACGGTAGCCAGCGACGGAGGTTCGCAATTGTACGTGCTCACCGGGCGCGGCGTGGAGCCCGGGGACGGCCGAGCGAGCGTCACCGTCGCCAGTGGCCTGCGACCGGAACATCCGGGTGCGCATCTCCGGCGCGAGCAGCACGCCGCGCTCGATCGAGTCCACTGTCGATGCCACTGCCTCGGGGTGACTGCCGATGTCATCCTGCCCGGTCCCACTGTCTAACCGTCATCTACTTGACGGGTGGGTCGGGATGTGACGTAGTGGATCGAGCGATTCGGGTCGATGTCGGCCGGACGCGACGGTCCGTGATGTCCAGGAGGCTTGTCCGTGTCTTTGTCTCGCCGCCAGTTCCTGTCCCGCTCGGCCGGAGTCGGTCTCGCCGTGGCCGTGGCCGGTTCGGCCGACGCCCTGTTCACCGCGGCACCCGCGCTGGGGGTGTCCGGCCCGGAGGCCGGGTACGGTCCGCTCGTGCCTGACCCGGCCGGCATGCTCGACCTGCCGGTGGGCTTTCGCTACACGGTGCTGTCGCGCGAAGGCACCGTCCGGCCCGACGGTGGCATCGTGCCGAGCCGGTTCGACGGTATGGGTTCCTTCGCCGACAAGGCGCGCGGCACCCGCCTGGTCCGTAACCATGAGTGCTCCCCGACCGCGAGGATCACGGTTGTGGCTCCGCCGGAACGCACGTACGACCCGGCCGCCGGGGGCGGGACCAGCACCCTCGCCGTCGACGCGTCGAACCGTGCCGTCTCCGAGCACGTCAGCCTTGGCGGCACGGCCATCAACTGTTCCGGCGGCCGGACGCCGTGGCGCACGTGGCTGACCTGTGAGGAGACCGAAGACAAGGCGGGTGCCCGCGGGTACGCGAAGGACCACGGGTTCATCTTCGAGGTTGACCCGTACGACGATGCTCGCAACATCGATCCGACACCGCTGACCGCGATGGGTCGGTTCCAGCACGAGGCGGTCGCGGTCGACCCGCAGACCGGCATCGTCTACGAGACCGAGGACGCGTTCGTGGCGCCGCTGGGCAGCTTCTACCGTTTCCTGCCGAACCGGCCGCTCGGCGGTCACGGGAGCCTGCGGGCAGGCGGCGTGCTGCAGGCCCTGCACGTCCCGGATCTGCCGGACCTGTCGGTGGTGACGACGGCGGGCACGTCCTTCTCCGGCGTCGAGTGGCTTGACGTGCCTGACCCGCTGGCGACGACGGAGTCGGTCCGTGCCCAGGACTACGGCAAGCCGATCACCGGTGGGTACAAGATCGAGGGCGCCTGGTGGGGGGAGAACGACGGCTGCGCCTACTTCGTCTCGTCGTTCGCCCGGCGCGCGCAGGGCTCGGCCCGCGACCACGACGGTCAGGTCTGGCGGTACGACCCGCGAGCCAACACGTTGCGCCTGGAGACCATCTTCACCCGCTCCACCCCGGCACCGGAGAACCCGGAGTTCGACGCCCCGGACAACATCTGTATGTCGCCGTACGGCGGCCTCATGATGTGCGAGGACGGGATCGGGGACCAGCACATCCTTGGTACGACTGCCGCCGGGGAGGTGTTCGTCTTCGCACGTAACCGGGTCGACGTCGGCACCGCCGGTGACCCGGAGTTCGGCGAGTTGGCCGGCGCGACGTTCTCCGCCGACGGCCGGACCATGTTCTTCAACGTCTACAACCCGGGCATCACGTACGCCGTCACCGGCCCCTGGAACCGCCGCCAGCGCTGACCCCGCGGCCACCGTGCGGTGCTTGCGTGGTCCCCGTGTGATCGGGGTGCCCACGACCGTGCGGCTGATTCACGGGTGGCTGCGCCGACCTCCCCTGCTCCTGACCCGGTCTTTCGCCCTTGCGGTGGAGGCGTTTCAGACCAGGCCGGCGACGGCGCCTATCGCGGTGATGGCGACTGCGACCTGCTCGGTAAGGGCGCCGTCGACCGGCCACGAGCCGTCCGGGCGCTGGGTGGCGGTGAGCCGCCGGACCACGACGCGGAACACTGGATGCTCCGGAGGCAGCAACGTCGCCCGTAGCGCGCATCCGGCGCGGGCGATGTCGGCCGGCGGGGCGTCGAGCAGCCGTCGCGCCAGGATGTCCAGCCCTCGGTCTGCCTCCTCGCGCAGCCCCGCCGCCCACAGCAGGGCGGCGGCGAGCCAGGTGGTGGTGAGGCACGACGGCCAGACCCCTGAGGCCTCGACGGCGTCGCGCACCGCCCGGGCGGCCGGTCTGGCCGCCTCGGGCCGGTCCAGGACCGCCAGGCACCAGCCGACCTTGGCGGTCAGGTAGAGCGGGTCCCGCGACGGCAGGTGCCCGGTGTCCACGGCGGAGCGCACCGCGCCGTCCGGCGCGACCAGCGCGGCGAGCCAGTCGGCGCAACGATCCACCCATGAGCTGTACCGCAGGTCCAACTCGATGATCCGGTCAAGCCGTTCGCACGTCGCCGCCACCGAGGGGGCGCCGGGTGACCAGGGCGCCGGGAAACCACCCTCGGGAGACTGGTCGGCGAACAGGGCGTCCGCCACATCCAGCGGCGCCGGCCACACCCCTGTCAGCACCGTCGCCAGTCGGTGCCTGTCGGACTCGTCGCCGTGCGCGATCACCCACTCGACCGCCGCAGCAGTGTCGATCATGTGCGGAACCTAGCAAGCGCGAAGCGACGAGCAGAGGCGCACCTTCGGAGATCCTCGCCGGTGGCCAGCGGAACGAGCGCACCGGCCCTGCGGAGCGCGGCCTGCATCTGACCGGCCTCGTGCTGGGCCTGCCGCACCCGCCGCCGGTGCCGACCGTCCACCACCCGCGTCCGGGCCCGGTATCGGCCCACGATCGAACATCCCAAGCCCGAGTCCGACGGTCCCACTACCAGCGCAGACTCAGTCACCAAGCCAGCCGAAAGATCAAGTGACGTTGGTGTACTACATGAACTGGTCGAGGCACGACAGCAGAGCGGCCACCATCATGTCCTCATTTTCGGCCGTGGTGAATCCAGCGTCTGAGTGGTGGCTGCGAACAGGTCCAGGTTAGCGATTGGCACGCCGAGCAGGGCGCAGATCCTACGGGTGGAAGTGGCGCAGCGCCAAGCTGCGCCTGCTCGGCAGCCGTTCTACCGAGGTGCGTCATCAGAACAGTACTATCGCCCTTGGCATCGACGTCCATCGCGGCTACGGGCAGTCGTAGAATAGTATCGTCTCGTCAATGACGCCTCCACGGTTGATGGAAGGGTCATGGCGCTGGAAGGGGCGAGCAAAATAGGCCTCCATCAACTGCATGTCTTGGCTGCTCAAATATTTCGCATAGAAGTTCTCTGGAGTGCCGAGCCATTCTGGCCGAAGGGCGCGATTGACGATGATGTCTTGGCAAAGGACCATGAAGTGATATGCGCGCTCGGCTGGCGACGCGGAGGGGGGCGACTGAAGATCCCCTTCCTCCAGTATCACCACAGTTCCTTCGGGGGCGACACGTCTCAGGAAAGCGCCTATCTCGGACCACCGATATTCAGGAAAGACGTGGTGCAGTGTCCAGAAGGCTAGAATTACATCGAATTTCGTGCCGCCCATCCCTTCCAACTCGGTTGATTGCAGATCATTGATGTCGGGATGCTGGAGGCTGCTGAAAGGATTGTAGCGAAAAATGGTGGCCTCCTTGCAGATCCCCCGCCTGATGAGTCTCTCGGCGATCCGGCGTTCATCCGCACACGAGTCAGCTCCATAGCCGAGAATATTGATCGAATCTCGAGGGGGCAGAGCTGAGAGGTGTCGCATCATAGTGGCGTTGAGGGCGCGGTCGCGGGCGGCCGTTATCTCAAAAAAGGTCTTGGCCGACACTTGTGACGGATAGTTGAGATAGTTTCGAATGAGTACGTGGATCACCTCCTCCTCGACGGCTTCGCCAGAGAGGAGTCGCGTCATCAACTCGCCATGCGCGGCGACAAACTCCCTTGCCATGACGCAGTATTCATCGCCAATGACCGGATATGATCGGAAGATTCCAAGCTTGCGACACCTGCTTGCCATGTCCGGCGACGAGAGCATTTCGATAACCTGGCGAGACGTGATGCTGTTAGAGCCAAAAATCAGTTCCGAATTGCTCGTTGTTCTGCGCACAACTCTGACCACCTGCTCCTTGTCATCCTCTAGGTGTTGGCGTAACAGGAACTGCGCCCTCCTGGACCCTTGCCGGGGTCGACCAGGAGCGCGCATTGCCTGTCCTGTTCATGAACAGTCGCAAACTACCGACACCTGATCGGTTCGCGATTCCGCAATTGGCAGCTGTGTGCACCTCCTACTCAAGCTTCGCTAACTGCATGGGCTCACAGCGGTGATCAGTGCCTAAGCAAATACTTTCCCTGGCCTCGCCCACGGGTGTCAATCCCCTGGAATCGTGGAGTGCGTCGTTATGCGGCCCAGGCCTCCGGTGCGCGGGTCTCTGACCGTTCTCAGTCGATGGGTGATCGCCGGTCGCAGACGGAGTGCCGGCGGCGCCGGTTGTAGAAGTCGGTGATTCAGGTCGCGATCTTGCGGCATGGAGTACGCCGACTGGAAATCGTTGCCCACCGACGTCGGCTTCGAGATCGCCCCCCCGCGAGCGGAACGTCCCGCAACGACTGGATCGTCACCAACCGTCTCGTCCCGGTGGCCGCCCTCAGCACCCCGGCCGGCGAGCCGTTGGACTGGCTGGTCACCCACGTGCGCCTGGTCGCCCGCGTCCGGTCAACACCTGACGCCCGGTAGCCCGGTCGGGGGAGGACCGCGGTGTCGGCGGTCGGCCCAGTGCCGACCCACCTTCGCGTGCCGTCGGCTCGCGGAGATCGTCAGCCGCTTCGCCGAGACTCACAGGTGGGTTCCGCCGGTGGCGTCGATGGTCTGGCCCGTGATGCATCTGCCGGCGTCGCTTGCGAGGAAGCGGACCGCGTCGGCCAGGGCGGCGGCGACATCATCGCGTACGACCCGCCCCGGCGCCCGGCGACCCGAGGTCCACTGGGCCCGGGCGGTGGTGGACGGCACATCCCCGCGAACAGCACGTGCGGTGTGGGGCGATGAGCGTGCCGCTGCCTCTCGGCCCGGTGGCTTCGTGCATCGATGAGACATCATGATCGCCGTGGACAGATCGTTGGGGCGACGGTCGGCGCGCTTCTCGCGGCGGTATGGGCGACCGGCGCCGCCTTCCTGCTCTGGACCGTGGCGATGTTGTACCTGGTCGCCGCGACCGGCTTGGGCCCCGCCGCCAGGGACACGCTTCGACTCGGCGGACTCCTGCACGAATACGCAAAACGCCATCTGACCAGCGCGGACGAGGTTTTCGGCACCCGCAGGGCCCCGGGGCGCCCGCTGCGTGCGGGGTCCGCCACCCAGCGGACCCGCGGATCCAGGCTGATTCAAGATCATGGCTGCTTGGCTGACCGCATCCATTGACGAGGCCACCTGGTCTAGCCCAGTATCTCCTTGAGTCGCTAGGTGCCATCGGCTCCAGTCATGATTCTCAAGTGCCCAGGAGTACGCCCATGCGAAGCAGCTACCGTCAGGGACGCTGGCGCTTTTCAAACCCAGTGGCCGCCTACGCGTTCGCCTCGCTCCTCGTTGCGGTCACGCTGATCGGCTCACCGCCCACGGCCAGTGGCGCTGCAGCCACCCCATCTCTCAGTCCCAAGCCACGGGAATTGTCCGTTACCGGAACCGCACTTGACCTGCCGGCCGCTTTGACAGTTGTTCGTGGCACGGCTGCGGACCAGCCGGCCGTTGACGCCGTGGTGGCTGCTTTCACCGCGCACAACACGAGCGTCACCATCACCGGCACCGATCCGGGCGCCGGAACAACCGTCTACGTCGGGGGAGAGCAGGAGACGCCCGCCAGCGCGGCGGCCCTGAATGCAATCGGTGTCACAGCGCCGAGCACCTTGCCGGATCAGGGCTATCTGCTGGCCACCGGTACGGACTCTGCCGGCAGGCAGCGAATCGTGCTCTCCGGCGGCCAGAAGGTGGGCACCTTCTACGCCGCACAGACCCTGAAACAGCTCCTGACGTCGGACTCTTCTGGCGCGGAGATCGCGCGGGTCACGATCAAGGACTGGCCAGCCTTCACATTCCGCGGTGGGATGGACTCGGCCAACCCCCCACCCGCAGGGGTGGCCCGGTGGACGAAGGCTGACCGGCTGGAACAGGTGGAGGTCCTCGCTCGGAACAAGATGAACCGCTTCTTCTACGGGCCCGCGGCTGACCCGCGCACGGGGGGTAGCGGAAGCAACAACTGGCGCACCCCGTACACGAACGCGGAACTTGGCGACCTGCGAGAAGTCGTCACCAAGGCCAACAGCCTGCATGTCGCGTTCGTCTACCGGATCTCACCCGAGATGCCGCTGGACCAGGCTAGCGGCATCTGCCACTCCTCCGCCACGGAGCGCAACACCCTCCTCTCCCGGCTCGACCAGATGTACCAGATCGGGGTCAGGCACTTCGTCATCGCCTGGGACGACGTCTTCCCGACGCGGCCGTTCTCCTGCGTCAGCGACGGCCAGACGTACGGAACCGGGGAAACGGCGTGGGCCCGGGCACAGGCCGACGTCACGAATTTCGTCCAGACGAAGTTCGTCCGAGCCCACGCCGACATGGGCCAGCTGTACACGGTCAGCAGCGAGTACGCCGGGATGGCGGTGAGCAGCTACCGGACCGAGTTCGACACTCGGCTCGACACCGCCGTGGGCGTGTACTGGACCGGTCCCGAGGTGCTGTCGCCGAGTATCACCCGGAAGAACCTCGACGACGCACAGTTGGCGTTCCCCAGGCACCGCCTCGCCATCTGGGACAACTTCCCGGTCAACGACCAGGTCTGGGACCGACTCCAGATGGGCCCGCTGGTCGGGCGCGAGGCTGCGCTTTCCGCTGCTCCGGGAATCCTGTTCAACGAGATGACCCAGCAGGGCCCCTCCCAGCTGCCCCTGCTCACTGCCGCCGACTTCGCCTGGAATCCGGGCCACTACCGGCCAGAGGACTCCTGGTCCCGCGCCATCAACACCCTGGGTGGATCGATGGCCAGCCAGCTGCGAACCTTCGCCGAGATCAACCGTTCGTCCGTCATCGACCACACCGACTCGGTGGCGCTGGCCGATGCCATCAGGAACTTCCGCAACGCCCTCCGTACCGGAAGCGGGGTGGACAACGCCGCCGCCGCACTCAAACAGAGGCTCTCTGGCCTCAAGACGGCCAGTACGGCCCTGCAGACCATGAACACCAGCCTGACGACCGAGGCGGGACCATGGTTGCAGCAGACGGTGCGCCTCGTGGACGTGGCGACTCGCGCCGTGGATCTCCTGACCGCCGAGCGCGCCGGACAGACCACCGTGGCGAACAACCTTCGCCAGGAGATTCGTAACCTCCTTCCCGCCATCGCCGCCCATCCCGAGTCGGTGGCGCACGGCGTGCTCCACCCGCTGGTGACCTTTGCGCTGCGCCGGGGCGTCGACAGCGTGGATCTGAGCGGAGACGGGCGCTCCGATGTGCTGGCAGTCAGGGCAAACGGCACGCTGAACGCGTACGAGAACCTGCGTACCACAATGAACTGGCCGGAGCTGGGCGCTACCCAGACGGTCGGGCAGGGTTGGTCGGCCACGCAGCTGCCTATCGTCGGTGATCTCGACGGTGACCGGCTCGCGGACCTGCTGACAGTGACCAGCACCGGGGCCCTCGTGCAGTTCAGAAACACCGGGTCCTTCACGGGTGGCATGTTCGCGGCAGGTGTCCAGGTCGGCAGCGGCTGGCAGGGGATGCTGGCGGTGCACCTGACTGACCTCGATGACGACGGGCGCGCTGACCTGCTGGGAGTGTTCCCGGACGGCACGCTCAAGGCGTTCCGTAACACCGGCATGAACAACGGTGCTGTCACCTGGGGTCTGGCCGTCCAGGTCGGCCAGGGGTGGAGCACCGCCGAGCGTCCCATCGTCGGTGATCTCACGGGTGATGGAAGAGCCGACCTGGTGTCCATCAAGTCCGATGGATCGCTGTGGCACCACCTGAACACCGGTAGCTTCACCGGCGGAATGTTCGCCACCGGTCAACGGATCGGTGAGGGCTGGGCCGGTTACCTGGCCGTGCACGTCGTCGACCTCGACGGCGACGGACCTGCGGATGTGCTCGGTGTACTGGTGGACGGGACGCTTGCCGCCTTCCGCAATCAGGGCATGACGAACGGACGTGCCAGCCTGGGACCCCGAGTTTCTGTGGGTCAGGGTTGGAACGCCAACATGCTGCCCAACCCGACCGACCTGAGCGGGGACGGTCGCGCCGACCTGGTCTCGATCAACGGTGAGGGCAGGCTCATCACGAACATCAATGCAGGCCGCTTCGCTAGCGGATTGATGTTCCCGACGACGGCAGCACACGGCCCAGGATGGCAAGGAACCCTCTTTCTCCGCTGACGGGGCTCTGAGCCGGCCGCCGGCCGGCAATGCCGACGGGTTCCATGCGTGGCGGCGCGGCACCGCCTGGCCGGGGTGGCGGGGTGCAGGTCGATCGAACTGCACCCCGCGGCCAACCTGAGAACCGCAGGTGTGGGTGTGCTCGATGCGGTGAGCAATAGTGTCGAACCCCAGCCATCAGGCATGCCTCAGCTCCGGCAGACGGACCAGCGAAGTGAACGGCGAGCTGCTGCATCTTGCGCGGGTACATCGGGGCGACCGTCAGGTGGACCTGCGGGCTCCCGCCGGCTCCCTGGTAGCCCTTGTCGACGAAGTTCATCACGTCGGCGCTGCTCAGCGCGTCGATGATGCAGTGAACGCGGGCGGCGCTGAGGTCGTGGGTGGCCCCGCAGCGCATCCGACGCCCAAATGAGCCGGGTCGTCGAATGCACATCGGCTGGATCATGCACCACCGACGCCTGGCCCGCGACTACGAAGCCCTACCCGACAACTCCGCCAGCATGAGCCGCATCGCCATGATCGACAACTTCACCAAACGCGTCACCGACGAAACCATCCCAGCCGGGCGAGACGATTGAAGGCAGCATCACTCACGAAATTCGCAATTCAGACGCCTCTAAGTTGTTCAGGTCAAGTTGACGGATTGTCAGCGTGCTGGCCGCCGAACCGGGTCTCGTCGGGAAGCCGCGTCGCCCGGGCAGGCGCGGCCGGCGGGCTCGGCCGGGACAGACGCACGACCCGCATTGCGATGCCGCCCGCTATGGTGCCGGCCAACGCGAGCACGACCACCAGCACGTCGAACAGGAACACCGGCCGCCAACTCAGCGCTTGCGCCACCACGCCGCTCGCGACAGGTCCGAACAGGAGTGCAGCACCGAGCGCGACGCCGAGCACCAGTCGCGCCCGGGAACGCCAACGGCCCAGCTGACCGGACAGGGCGAGGGCGACACCAACTACGGTTCCGGCACCCAGCCCGACAATCACCCGCCCAACCGTCATCAGCGCCGCCCCCGACGCGAGCGCACTCACCATGCACCCAACGACCAGGAGCACAAGCGCCGGCACCCCGGCTGCAGTGGGCCACCGCCGCCCGAGCAGATATCCGGGCACGACCAAGGCCGCCGTCGCCACCACGCCCGGCGCAACCACAGTCGCTGCCATGGCTGCGGTGGAAAGCCCAAGATCACGCCCGATCGCGCCACCCAGCGGGCCGATCGGCGCGGTGAGCAGTCCGGCGGCGACCATTGCACCAAACGCCGGACCGGCAAGCGACCAGAGCGGGCGGACCACCGGCGGTCGGGCCGGGGCGGGGTATCCAGGTGAGCTCATCCGCCGAGTGTATGCACCGGGCGAAGCAGCCTGGAACGGATCGGGTTGGGGCTTAGGCGGTGTCTTCAAAGGGTCTTGCGGTGCACTCGCTCTCGTCGGCACCCGATCCCGTCACCGCCTCCTGTCGTGGGCCTGGCGGGGGCGCCGGAGCTTGCGCTGGGCCCGCTCTGCCGGTGCGGCAGGATGCTGGTGTGAGCGCGGAGGAAGACGACGAGTTCGAGGAAGTCGCCGATGTCCTTCGAGGGCGGGCGACCGTTGACGCGGAACTTCGCCCGGCACTTGAGGCGCTTGAGGCTCGGCTCGGTCAGCCCCTCATTGCCCTTACCTGCGGGTCCATGAACTTTGTGGCCGGCCACGGAGTCCCGGGCGTGGGGGTTCCGACCATCACCGCCTGGGTACGCGGCGCGGCACCCGACCATGATCGCCGCCTGCCGGCGGACGCGGTCCTCGATCAGATCGTCGCCGACTTCGGTCCGTGGCGGTGGCGGCAGTTCACGGCACGGGCGTTGCGGATCGGGAAACTTCCAAGTTCGCGGGCCCGGCGCATCGCAGCACTTGCCGGCGTCGAGTTCGTAACTGGTCCGGTCATGGGCGGGCTGGGGTACTTCGATGAGGAGGCCACGGCACGCGTCATGGCAGCGATACCGCAGGAGCGGTGGGACCAGTCCCGCGACGACTGGGGAGACAGCGTCTGGACCGTCGCGGTGAACGCGGATCTTCACCGCGTCTCCGTGTTCGTCCACACTGCGGCTCAGATCGCGCAACTGCAGCAGACACCGCGATGGCATGAGTGGGAACGACAACTTCGCGCTCTCATCGCCGAAGAGGACGAGTTCGGGTCGACCAGCATCATCCCGGTAGATATTGCTCTCGAGAGCCGGGAATCATTCGAGTCCGACTGCCAGGGAAACTGGAGCTACTACTGGTACTGAAGTTCGTGCCAAGCTCGGGTTGCGCCGAGCACAACACCGACGGCCCGCCATCGCAACAGGCCGGCGTTGACCACCGGCTGCGCCCGGTCTCGGGATCGGGCGAGGGTCGCAACGGCTCCTGGGCGAAGGTGGGGGAGTGGATCGGCGGCGGTGTTGCTGCCAGCCAACGTGGTGTCGGCAGGGCTGTCTCGTTGCCCTCATCTGGCCGGCCTGCGGTCGTAGCGCCAGTTGACGAACAGCCGGTGAGAGTGCGTCGCTCGACCGGCAGCCTCGCGATCAAAGCAACTCGCCGGCGCAGCATTCATGCTCGCCGCAGCCGTAGCAGGTGTATCGCATGCAGCCGGTGCAGATCCCGAGGTTCTCCAGTCGGTACCGGTCATGGCAGGTGGAACAGATCTCGCGGCTGTTGAGCATGGCGTTCCAGCCGACGGACCCGCCATTGAGTTCGTACGAGGCGGCGACGAACTCGGCCAGTTCGGCATCGTGGGCCGGAGCCGTCGAGTCGCCGATCTTGTAGTTCAAGCTCCAGCAGTAGACCGCGAAGAACGCCGTGCCGGTGACCAGGAAGGCGCGACCTCGTCCGTCCCGGGCCCAGGCGTCGTGGAGGTGCTGGACGCGTTCCCGGATAGGCCGCGAGCCGTCCAACATGACGCGTTCGCCAGTCATCATGGCATTATGCGGGCAGAGCCAAGTGGTGGTGCAACGGCGCTGGTGCGCCGTGGGCTCGTCCCACACCGTCGGTGTCACCTGTTCGATCCGCTCCCGGACGCGTGTCGGGCATCACCGAGTAGCTCACGCATCGCGGCCTCGGCGCCTCGGGCGTCGCCGGCCGCAACGCAGTTCGCGACCCGGTCGTGCAGGTCGAGCGCCACCGGCTGGGAACATTTCGGCATCAGGCCATGCTCGGTCCGTCCGGCGAGCACCTCGGCGATCACGCCGGTCAGCGCGGTGAACATCTCGTTGAGGCACGCGCGGCGGGCTGTCCGCCGAGGGCGCCTGCGCTATCACGCTCCTCTACGACAACGCCGACCTGGTCGGCTACCACGTCGTCTGGGGCGCGGCCGGCGGTGCGGTGACGCCGACGCAGGAGCAGATCAACCGGATGAAGACCGTGACCGGTGGCATCCACGTCGGCACCGGACTCCAGGACTGGCTGATCGGCATCGCCCCGAACTCGCTCGCTCGAACCGAGAACTGGCGTCCGGCCGGCGTCGACGTCACCGAGCACAACATCAACGGTGTCCATGTCTGGGATGTCTGGCGGCAGATGCTCGACGACTATCTCCGCGCCGTGGCGTTCCGTACCACCACCAGCCTGGAGGTCGACACCACCTCGGCTGGCAACCCGCACCGCACCCACGTCACCGCGACCGCCGAGGTGGACCCGGTGACCATCAGCAACCGCGCACCGTCCGGCACGGTCGACTTCTACGCGGGCGCCAAGTACCTCGGCTCCGGGCCGGTCGGCGGTGGACGCCGGCTGACCCCGACGCCCAGACACGGCAACACCTGCGCCGGCTCAGCGTAGACGGTCTCCGCGAACCTGCCGCGTCCCCATCTCTGCGGTCAGCTCGATCTCTGCGGTCAGCTCGGCGCAGATCATGACCGCCGGTCCCGGTTCGGCGCGATGGGCGATTGCCCCGGTCGCACCTCACCGTCTGCAAAGGGCGTGAAAGCGGTAGGCTGTCGAAGGCGGGTATGTGGCGGCCGATGACGCGCCCCAACCACCCGCCTTCTTCCCGGCTTGCAGCTGCCAGCTGATCTGTTGTGCGCTGCCCTGTGACATCTTGGAGTCCGTTTTGGCAGATATGACGCCGCCCGTCCTGAATCCCTTCGCTTCAGGGAGCGACCGGGACACCGACCGCGAACACGGGCAGGCGGTGGACGTGAGCGCGGACGCGATGACCCGCATGCGCACCCCGTTCGTCTCCCGGGACACCGACCGCAGCACCGCTGACAAAACCGACCGACAGTAGCCACAGGTGTCCCGCGTCCCGTGGCGCCTGAAGATCACCGGGTCGGTCACGGCAGATCCGCTCTGGTGGCCGCTCTCCGGGGAGCGCTCCCGCTGCCGGACGCGTCGCAGTCCTCCGGGTCGGCGGCCAGCCTTATCCGACCGTTAAGTAGCGGTCGGCCTGGTGCGCCCGGAGGTTCGACTGTGCAGACTGAAGCGATGCGCGCCGCCGACTCGCCCGCCCGCCGCCGTCGTACCCAGGCATTCGTCGCGGTGGTCGCCGCGCTCGCCGTGGCGGTCGCCCTCGGCGCCTGGTCGCTGCGGGACGGGGTCGCCGGTGGACCCGGCCTGTCGGAGCGGGGCGCCGTGACCCCCTTCGGGGCCGCCCCGGCGGATCGCACCCCCGCCTGCGCCGGTCGACCGGCCGAGGCGCCCCGCGAGCTGCGGGGCATGTGGATCACGACGGTCAACAACATCGACTGGCCGAGCCGGCGGGGGCTGTCGCCCGAGGCGGCGCGGGCCGAGTTCCGGGGCTGGCTGGACCTGGCGGTGCGGCACCACCACAACGCGGTCTTCGTGCACGTGCGGCCGAGCGGGGACGCACTCTGGCCGTCGGCGTACGCGCCGTGGTCGGAGTGGCTGACCGGGCGCCGCGACGGCCGCGACCCGGGCTGGGACCCGATGGAGTTCATGGTCGCCGAGGCGCACGCCCGCAACCTGGAGTTCCACGCCTGGTTCAACCCGTACCGGGGCGGGCAGCCGGCCACGGTGGGCGGGCCCGGCCCGAGGCTGGACCGGCTCGCGCCGACGCACCCGCTGCGGCGGCACCGCGACTGGGTGGTGACCTACCCCAGCGCCGACCGGCCCGGCAGCCGCCTCTACTTCAACCCCGGCATCCCCGAGGCGCGAACGTTCGTCGAGGACTCGATGCTGGAGGCGGTCCAGCGGTACGACGTCGACGGGGTGCACTTCGACGACTTCTTCTACCCGTACCCGGAGGCCGGGCAGGACTTCCCGGACGACGCGACGTTCGCCCGTTACGGCCGGGGGTTCGCCGACAAGCACGCCTGGCGCCGGGACAACGTGAACACGCTGGTCCGCGAGATGAGCGAGCGGATCAAGGCGATCAAGCCCTGGGTCAAGTTCGGTATCAGCCCGTTCGGCATCTGGCGCAACGAGCGCACCGACCCGGCCGGCTCGGCGACCGCGGGGTTGCAGAGCTACGACGACATCTACGCCGACACCCGACTCTGGGTACGGCGGCAGTGGCTGGACTACGTCGTGCCGCAGCTGTACTGGCACATCGGTTTCGACAAGGCCGACTACGCCAAGCTGCTGCCGTGGTGGGCGGCCACGGTGCGGGGCACCCGGGTGCAGCTCTACATCGGCCAGGCCGACTACCGGGTGGGCGAGCGCGGCGCCTGGCGCGACCCGGCCGAACTGGACCGCCAGCTCGCCCTCAACCGCCGGCACGGCGCGAGCGGAAGCGTGCACTTCAGCGCCAGGCAGGTGCGCGCCGACAAGCTCGGCGCGGTCAGCCGGTACCGCGCGGCCCACTACGCCGGGCCGGCGCTGGTGCCCGTGATGGCACAGCTGCCGGCGACGCCGCCGGCCGCCCCCACGGTCACCGGGGCGCGGCGTGCGGGCGTTGGCGGGGTGACGCTGACCTGGCGTGGGGACGGCGCCGCGAGCTTCGCCGTCTACCGCGTCGACGGCGACACGGCCCGGCTCGTCGGCATCGCCCGGGGCACCGGCTGGGTCGACCGCACCGCCCCGGCCGACCGTCCGCTGTCCTACTGCGTCTCCGGCCTGGACCGCAGCGGCAACGAGGGCCGCCTCAGCGCACCGGTGGCCGTCGCGGCGCGGTAGGAGGGGTTTCCAGGCTCGCCCGCGGCGCCCGGCCCGGACGGACCGCGACGGGGTGGCCGGCAGTAATCGTGTTGACCGGACGGGGCGTCTCTGGCGGACTTTGCCGGTGGACACTGCCGATCTCGCCGCGCGCCTGGCCTGCGTCCGGCGAACCTGGACCCCGCAGCAGCGGCTGCACGTCGGCAACGTCGCCTGGTCCCACGCCCACGGGGACGGCAGCGCGGCCCCTGACCGCACCCTCGCCTGGTGCCGCCCCCTGCTGGGTTTCGCCGACATCTGGCTACCGGCGTCGGCCGAGGAGCCGGCGAACGCGTCGCTCCACCTGTCGCCGCGGACCATGCCCCCCCGCCAACTGGTGGACGCGCTCGACGAGCTACGACAGGTCGCTCCCCGCGTCAGCCTGGAGGTGCCCCTACAGCAGACCGAGCTCATCGACGCGCTGTCGGCGCGGGGTTTCGTCGAGTCCGGTGGGCCGTGGTTCGCGCAGCTGTGGCGCAGTCTCGCGGACCTGTCCGACCTCGAGGCGCACACCGCCCCCGACGGCTACTCGATTCGCGCCGTCCGTCCCGACGAGCTGGCGGCTCGGGTCGAGGTGCACCGTCGCTGCTGGGACCCGGCACGCATCAGGCGCATGCTCGGCCTTCCGGTGACCGGCGATGAGGGCAGCTCGAGCTACTCGATCGACAGACACCTGGCGGTGACGGCCACTCCGGTCTACCGCGGGGAGCTGGACATGGTCGCCGTGGCAGCTGACGGATCGCTGGCCGCCTTCGGTCTGGGATGGCTCGACGCGGAGTCGGGGTCGGTCTTGTTCGAGCCGGTCGGGACCGGGCCGCACCACGCCGGGCGTGGACTGGGGCGCGCCGTGTGCGCCGAGATCCTGCGGGCGGCACGTGACCTCGGCGCCACCCAGGCGGTGGTCGGCCCGCGCGGCGACGGCGGATACCCGGTGCCACGCCGGCTCTACGAAGGGCTGCGGATGCGGGAGGTCGCCCAGGTCGTCCGCTTCGCCACCGCATGAGGACGGACGACCCGGCTCGGCCGACGAGCGTACGGTCAACCGACGAGGTGGACACGCTCCCCGGGTCGCAGGCGGCGGATGTCGGCGCCCAGGCGGTCGGCCTCGCTCCGCAGTACGCCGTCGAGCACCCGCAGGCCCCAGTCGTTGAGGAGGCCGTCGTGGATGGCGTAGGCGCGCCGGGGTGCCGTCCGGCGTAGGTGCTCGATCAGGTCGGGGACGGTCATCCACGGCGCCTGGCCGGGCACGAGCAGCGTGGGCACCTCCACGACGGTCAGCGCGTCACCGGGATGGAAGACCTCCTCGTCGATCAGGAAGCCGACGTTGTCCACGGGCGGGACGTCGGGGTGGCTGCGGTGGTGTTTCTCCCCGACCACCCGTACCCGGAAGCCCGCCACGTGCAGCACGTCGCCCTCGCGGACCACGTGGACCCGATCCTCCAGGCCCGTCAGGTGCCGGGCGACACCCGGACAGGTGTAGACGGCCAGAGCGGGATCGACCGCGACGGCCGCGTGCAGCCGGTCGGGCTCGAAGTGATCGAAGTGTTCGTGGGTGATGAGCACCGCCTCCACGTCCGCCAACGCCTCGGGCTCGGGCGTCATCGCGCCGGGGTCGATGACGAGCGCACGCCCCGCCTTCTCCAGTCGGACGCAGGCGTGGCCGTACTTGGTCAGCTCCATCGCTCCCTTGTAGCACCACCCGCGCCGGAAGGGCTGCCCACGGGTCTGCCTCGGTGGCCGGATCTGCCGCAGGCAGAACCCGGTAGGCGACGGAGGGGTCGCCCCGGTTGCGGCCACGCCCGGGCGCGCCGGTTACCCTGCGGCGGTGGTGGTCGGCGAGGACGGGGAGCGGCTGGCGGCGTCGCTGGCCGACCGGCTCGACGCGGTCACCTTCACCGACCTGACCACGGACCAGGTCACCGCCCGGCTGATCGACGCGGTGGTCGACTGGGCGGGGGAGCGGGGCTGGCGGGTCTACCGGCGGGCGTCCAGCGTGTTGCCGCTGCCGCCGCCGATGTCCGCTCAGCAGTCGGTGCTCGACGTGGCCTGTGCCCGCCCGGACGGGCCGCCGGTCGTCGTCGAGGTCGATCACGGTACGCGCCGCCGTACCTGGGAGAAGTTGCTCGCCGAGGCCGACGCGGGGCGTCTCCCGCTCTGGGTGCGCTGGGGCGCCGGCCGGTTCACCGCGCCGCCCGCGCCGATCCTGATGGTGGCCTGCGAGGTGAGCGGGCGGCCGGATCCGACCGGCCGGGGCCGGGTGCACAGTCGTTCGCCGCGAGCCGACAAGCTGCCGCCGGCGCATTCGGCCGTGCGGGTCGCGACGGTGGACGCCGTCGAGCTGCCGCTGCCGCCGCCCGGCACCGGGGCCTGAGCCGGACGGCAACGGCCGCCGTACGCCTCGCGGGGACCGCCCCGGCGCATGGGCGCCAGCGGGCGGTCGACGGTGCGACGCTCGGCAGGGGCACCACAGAGTGGCCGAGCCGTGCCAGACTGCGATCATGGACGAGACGCCGAGCTTCCTTCGCCCCTTCGTGCTGACGCCGACGGCACGCCAGCCCGAGCGGGAGGCGAATCTCGACTGGTACGTGCCGGAGGGCGGCGGTCCGCACCCCGCCGTGGTCCTCGTCCACGGTGGACCGCTGCCACCCGGCCCGCACCAGGGTCCCCGCGACTGGCCGGTCTTCCGCGGCTACGGCTGCCTTCTCGCCGACCTCGGTCTCCTGGCCGTCACCGTCGAGCACCGGATGCGCGTCGTCGTCGGTCCGCAGGGCCCCGTCACCGACTGCCCGACCGCCGCCCTCGACGTCGCCTCGGCCGTGGAGCGGGTCCGCGCCGACCCGCGCGTCGACGGCGGGCGGATCGCCCTGTGGTTCTTCTCCGGCGGGGGACTGCTGAGCACGGACTGGCTGCGGGACCGGCCTTCCTGGCTGCGGGCGGTGGCACTGACGTACCCCGTCCTCGCGCCGCTGCCAGGTTGGGGCGTCGACCCGCGCTTCGCGCCGGGCGCGGCGATCGGCGCGGCGGGTGGGCCCGTACCGCCGCTGCTGATCACCCGGGTCGGCCGGGAAGGGGAGGAGATGGCCGAGACGGTCGCGGCGTTCCTCGACGCGGCGGGCGACGCCGGCGTACGGGTGGACGTGATCGACGTACCGGGCGGGCAGCACGGGTTCGACATGCTGGACCACACCGACGAGTCCCGGCGGGCGGTCGAGCAGGCGGCCGACTGGATCTCGCAGCGACTGGCCCCGTGACCGGCTCCCCTTCCCGTCCCTGACCGGCGACGCTCAGCGGCGCGGCGGCGGGCCGGGCGACCGGGAGGAGCCCGCGAGTGCACGTCAGCATGGCGACCAGCGCCGGTAGGGCCGGCAGGCCGAACGAGGACTTCGTCGGCGCGGTCCCCGGCGCCGCCGTGCTGCTGGACGGCGCCGGCATCCCGGGCACGGAGTCGATCTGCTCCCACGGTGTCGCCTGGTACACGCACCGCCTCGGCGGCGCGCTGCTCGGCCGGCTGTCGCGCGACGACGGGCGGGACCTCGTGGCGATCCTCGCCAGCGCGATCGACGAGACAGCCGCCGAGCACCGCGACACCTGCGACCTCACGAACCCCGGCAGCCCGCAGGCGACCGTGGTGATCGTCCGCGCGCACCGGGGTCGCCTGGACCATCTCCTGCTCGCGGACTCCTTCCTCGTCCTCGACCAGGTCCGCGGCGGCCCGCAGGTCCGCACCGACGAGCGCGAGGTCACCGCCAGGCGGATCTGCTCCGCGCCTCTGGACGGCGTCCCCAGGGGAACCCGGGAGTACGACCGCATCCGGGACTCCTGCGTGGAGGCGCTGCGGGCGCGTCGGAACCAGCCGGGCGGCTACTGGATCGCCAAGGACGATCCGCGCGCGGCGGAGGAGGCGGTGACCGGCAGCCGGCCCCTCGACGACCTCAACGGCGTCGCGCTGCTCAGCAACGGCGCGAGCCGCATCGTCAGCCCGTACGGCCTGACCGACTGGTCCGGCGTGGCGGACCTGCTCGGCGCGCACGGCCCGGCCGAGATCATCCGCCGCGTCCGGCAGGCCGAGGACCGCGCCCGCGGTGGCCCCGATGCGCCGGTCCCGGACGACGCCACGGTCGCCCACTGCACCCACCTCGGGTAGGGGCCGGCGCCCGGATCGAGCTGGGTGCGGGTACTCAGCGCCGACCGGTGCGACAGCTCAGGCATCCTCGGTCGGCGGCGCCGAGGATTCTGACATGGCCGAGACGCTGCATCGATACGCTGATCCGTCCTTTCTCACGGCACCACGTCTGACGGCCGGCGAGCGCTGGCGCCGGGTACGTCTGACGATCTCCGGTCGGTTGATCGGGGCGGCGGTGCGGCTCGCCGGCAGCCATCCCGCCTCGTGGCGGTGGTCGGCCCGGCGGCACCACCGGGCACTGGACGTGCTCGCGGCGGCGAACGCGCGCGCCGGTTGCGCGCTCGCCGCGCTGGACGTCCCGGCGTACCGCGCCTTCCTGCGCGCCCGGCCGGCCGGGTCCCGCCGCCGGCTGCGGGACTTCCCGGAGACCGACAAGGTGAGCTACGTCGTCCCCTTCGACGCGGCCCGGCGCTGCCGGGGCGGACGACTGCCGGAGCGGGGCGTGGTGGTCGACGAGTCGGCCGGCTCGTCGGGCCGGCCCTTCAACTGGCCCCGGGGCGAGCGCGAGCTGCGCGCGGTGCACCGCGACATCGTCGGCTACACCAGCCTGGTCTTCCCGATGCGTCGTCCGTTCGTCATCAACGCCTACTCGATGGGCGCGTGGGCGACCGGGACGACGACCGGCGCCGCGATGGCCCGGATCGCGGTGGTCAAGAACACCGGCCCGGACCTCGGCAAGATCGTCGACACGCTTCGCGAGTTCGGCCCGGACTTCGACTACCTGGTGACCGCGTACCCGCCGTTCCTCAAGCACCTGCGCGACCGGCTCGACGCCGAGGGCTTCGACTGGTCGCGCCACCGCATCTTCGCCAGCTGCGGGGGAGAGGCGATGACGGAGGCGTTGCGCGCCTACCTGGAGGAGCGGTTCCTGCGGGTCCGGTCGGCGTACGGCGCTTCGGACCTGACCATCGGCATCGGCGCGGAGACCCGGTTCACCGTGTGGCTGCGGCGGCGCCTGCGTGACGACCCCGAGCTGCGGGCGGCACTGCTCGGCGCCGACGAGCAGCGGTTGCCGATGGCGTTCCAGTACAACCCGCTGGCCACCTACCTGGAGACCAACGAGCGCCGGGAACTGCTCTGCACGATCATCGGCCCCGACGTCCTGCAACCACGGCTGCGGTACAACGTCGGCGACGAGGCGCTGCTCGTCGGGTATCGACGGATCCTCGACCTGGTCCGCGGCGACCCGCGGCGCTGGGCCGAGTGCCGCGCGGCGCTGGCCAGCGAGCGGATGACCCTGCCGGTGCTGCTGCTGTTCGGCCGGCGCGACTCGACGGTGTCGTACCTGGGCGCCAACCTCTATCCCCAGGACGTGGAGTACGGCCTCTACGCCGACAACCCGTACGCCGCCGAGATCAGCCGGTTCTGCCTGTCGCTGGCCGAGGACGCCGCGCTGGAGACCCGGCCCGTGGTCCACCTGGAACTGCGCCGCCCACTGTCCGGGTCGGACCGCGAGGCTCTCGCCGCCGCCTGCCGCAGCGGGGTACGCGGACACCTGGCGGCCGTCTCCCGCGACTTCGCGCAGTCGCTGACCGAGGACCCGACGGCCGGTGATCTCCGCATCGAGCTGCACGAACCGGGCGCCGGCCCGTTCGCCGGACAGCAGAAGATCAAGAACGTCTACCTGAAGGGCTGAGCGATGCGTACCCGTGACTTCTCCCGCGCCCCCGCGCGGGCCCAGGCCGGCGCCATGTTCTTCGGCGCCACCCGCTACCGCGGGCCGCTGGCGATCCTGCGGCTCTTTCCGGCCTGGCGCCGGATGGTCCGCGACATGCGCCGCATGTCCGGATACCGCTGGCACCGGGTGTACTGGGAGTTCCCGTTCACCCTCGGCACCGTCGCGTTCTTCACCGACCGCGAGGCACTGATGCGCTTCGCCCGCTCCCGCCACCACCGCAAGCTGATGGTCTGGCTCACCGACGGCGACCGCAACGCCACCGCGGGCTTCATCCGGCTCTTCACCGCCGAACCCGACGGCTACTCCAACGGCCTGTGGCGGGCCGAGTCCGCCGAGTTGGGGCACATCGAGACGTTCACTCCGCTGGGCTCGGAGACGGTGGGGCCGGCGGTGCGGCGATGACCGCCCCGCGCGGCCTGGAGCGGGTCGTCGACCGGCGCGGCCTGCGCGAGTTCCTGGCGCTCACCGACCGGGTGTACGCCGGTGAGCCGCGCTTCGTGCCGCCCTCGCGCCAGCAGGTGCGACGGTGGTGGCGCGACGGCGTGCCGATGTACGTGCTGCGCGACGGCGGAACCGGTGCGGTCGTCGGGCGCACCACCCTGCACACCGACGCCGCCCTCGACGCCAAGCTCGGCCGGCGGTGTCAGCTCTTCGGGCTCACCGAGTTCACCGAGGCGGCGGCGCGACCGCTGTTCGAGGCGATCGTCGCGGCCGCCCGCGCCGCCGGCGACCGGGACGCGCTCTTCGGGCCGGTGGCGTTGCTGCCCAACCAGGCGGGCGGCGTCATCACCTCCGGGTACGCCGACCGGGGCTTCATCGACAGCGCCTGGAACCCGCCCCGGTACGTGACCGCCTACGAGTCGTACGGGTTCCGGCGGCGGTTCGAGTCGGACACCTGGATCTGCCCGGTCCCCGCCGGCGACGACGAGCCTGGCGCCGACGAACCTGGCACCGACCAGCCCGGCACCGACCCCGACGGCGCGGAGCTGCGGGTGCACCGGGGCGACGTCCGGCGCCTCGCCGAGCAGCTCGAACTGCTGCGCGGGATGCTCAACGCGTCCTTCGCCCAGCTCGGCTACTACACCGAGATCTCCGCCGCGCAGCTGCGCCGGCAGACCGACGGGCTCGCGTACCTGCTGGACGAGTCGCTGCTGCTCTACCTGACCAGGGCCGGGCGGCCCGTGGCGTTCGTGCTCTGCGTGCCGGACATCAGCGAGTTCGTCGTCCGGGTCCGGGGCGACCTCAGCCTGCTCCACCAGCTCCGGCTGCTGGCGGTCCGCCGCCGGTACCGGCGGGAGGCGGTGCTGATCGTCAAGGGCGTGCTGCCCGAGTACCAGGGGCGCGGATACCAGCGGCTGCTCTCCGCCGCGCTGCGCCGCAACCTGCACGCCGGCGGGTACACCACGCTGCGCAGCACCTACGTCGGCCGGGACAACCCGGCCTCGGCCGCGCAGTACCGGGCGTCGGGCGGCCGGCCCCTGCACGGGTACACCTTCTACGAGAAGGCGCTGTAGAGATGGACCTCGCGGCGTTCCGCGCCCTGGCGCCGCTCTGCTGGCGGGCGCCGAGCGCGCACAACACCCAGCCGTGGCGCCTCGACCATCAGCCCGGGGCGGTCCGGGTCGGCTGGGAGCCGGCGCACACCCTGCCGGCGGCCGATCCGTCCGGCCGGGACCTGCGGCTGTCCCTGGGCGCCTTCGTCGAGACCTGTCTGGTCGTCGCGGCCGACGCCGGGCTCCGGCTGCGCTTCGTCGCCGACCACTGTGCCGCCGACCGTCGGGCAGGCTGGCTGCGGGCGTCCCCGCACCGCTACGACACCCCGTTCGACGCGGCGCAGGTGCTCACCCGCCGCACCCACCGGGGCCGGTTCTCGGCCGGCCCGGACGCCGAGGTGCTGGCCGCCGCCGACGCCGTCGCGCGGGCGTCGGGCGGGACGGTCCGGGCCGTACCGGACGCCGGCCGGCTGGCCCGCCTGCTGAGGACCGCCGACCGGCAGACGTACGCGGAACCCGCGGTGGTCGCCGAGCTGCGGTCGTGGCTGCGGCTCACGCCGGCGCACCCGGACTACCACGCCGACGGGCTCACCGACCGGTGCCTGGGTCTGTCCGGGCGCGAGGCGACCGCGTTGCGGGCGGCGCTGGCGGCGTACCCGTTCCTGCGCCCGCTGGGCCTGCCCCGGCTCCTCGCGGCGGCGTCCGGCAACCCGCTCGCACGCGGTGGCGCCGTGATCGTCCTGATCGGACCGCCCGGGACGGACGACGCGACACATGTCGAATTCGGTCGGGTGCTCGCGCGCGTGTGGCTGACCCTGCACGCGGCCGGGCTGGCGGCGCACCCGCTGAGCCAGCTGATCGACACCGCCGCGACCCGCGACGCCCTCGGCTCGCTGCTGGGCGTGGTGCCGGAGCGCCTGCTGCACGTGGCCCGCGTCGGCCGGCCGGTGGGCCCGGCGGCACCCTCGGCGCGCCGGCTCGGCGGCTCCGGGCAGGGCTACCGTTGACCCCGGCGAGGGTGGCGGCACCTGCGGGGCGGGGTGCCGGCGTGCGGGTGGTACGTCCCAGGGGTCACGACGCCTGGCTGGTCGCGGGCCGCGGGGTCGCCGACGGGCGGGCCATCGGCTCCGAGCCGGCGCGGCGGATCGGGGTGAGCAGCCCGCCGACCGCGACCAGGAGGCACCCCGCTCCCGCGACGACGGTGACCGCGGTGACGCCGTAGCGGCCCGCCGCCCAGGTCAGCACGGCGGCGCCGGCCGGGCCGAGCGCGTAGTGCGTGCTCCAGAACGCCGAGGTGACCCGCCCGAGCAGGTGGTCCGGCGTGATCTCCTGGCGCAGCGACATCGAGCAGATCCCGCCCACGCTGACGCCGCACAGGTAGACCGCGGTCAGCACGGTGACGCCCCGTACGCTCCCGACGACGCCGATGCCCACGATGGCGAGGCCGCACACCGCGTGCGCGCCGATCCAGGTGATGCCGAAGCCACGCCTGCGGCGCAGCGGCGCCACCAGCAGCGCCCCGACGACCGTGCCCAGGGCCGCCAACCCCAGCACCGTGCCGACCGTGCCGTCGGAGCCGCCGAGGTCGTGCTTGACGTGGTAGACGAGGACGTCGGTGAAGCCGTACGTCAGGAAGATGAAGACCGACAGCAGGATGGTCAGCGAGCGGAGCACGGGCTGCCGCCAGAGGAACCGCGCACCGGCGAGGAACTCGGCCAGCCGGCCCTCGCGCCCCGCCGCGCCGCCGGCCGTCGCACCCTCGTCGGACCGCCGCAGCCGCACCAGCCAGAGGCCGAAGGCCGACAGGGCGAAGCTGGCCGCGTTGATGGCGATGGCCGCCGTGGCGCCGAAGCGGGCCGACACCACGCCGGCGAGCAGCGGCCCGAGCACGGCCGCCGCCGCGTACGTCGCCTGTAGGCGACCGTTGGCCTCGGTGATCCGGGGCCGGTCGACGAGGTTGCGCACCGCCGTCACCGCGGCGACCTGGAACACCATGCCCGCGGCCTCGCAGATCGGCAGCACGACGAAGAGCAGCCAGACCTGCGGGCCACCGAGCCAGGCCAGGGGGATGAGGCCGTAGAGCACCAGCCGGACCAGGTCGGCGGTGATCATCAATTTGCGCCTGTCGTACCGGTCGACCAGGACGCCGCCGAAGATCCCCGCGCCGACGGCCGCGGCACCGGCCGCGGCCGTGAGCAGGCCCATCTGGGCGACCGACCCGGTCGCGTGGAGCACGAGCAGCGGCACCGCGATGTAGGCGAACGAGTCGCCGGCGGCGGAGAGCGACTGCGCAGCCCAGTAGGCGCCGAAGTTGCGATCGCGCCACAGGGGACGCCGAACCGGATCGGTGCGTCGGCTCATACCGGCGAGGGTAATCCGAACCGTCCTGCGAGCGTTGTCCCTGGCGAGCCAGCCGGGCGTGTGCCGGCCGGGAATCGGGGTGAGGTCGGCCGTGGCCGCGCCGTATGATCCTCCCCGCGGTGGGCGGCTCCCCGCGGTGCTTCCTTCTCACCCTGTCCTGGCAACTAGCGTCGCGACTCTCCGCCCACCGCTTCGCACGGGGAGGCGCGAGCATGGATCCGCTGGCTGGGGTGCTGCTGCGACGCGCCGGCCGGGTCGCGGGGGTGGGCACGGGCGCCGCCCCTGCGGACGGTGTCGCCTGGGTGGCCGCGCTCGAGGCCGATCTGGCCGGTCGTGGCTGGCTGCTCCGGGACGACCTGCGCACGGCGGCGACCCGGCTGCCGGCGGCGGTGCGGGTCCGGTGGGCCGACTGGCTGCTGGCGACCATCGACGAGATGGTCGGCGCGGACCGCCCGATGCTGCCGCTCCACCGTTCGTTCCCCGACACCCCGCGCGACGTCGAGGCGGTCTACGTACGGCGGCTGCTGACCCATCTGTTCGCCATGCCTGGCGCGCCCTGCGTGCTGTGCGGCCGCGAGGACGGTGGCGCGCCGCTGGACCCGTGCGGCCATCCCGTCTGCCCGGCGTGCTTCCCGCCGGAGCAGGTCACCGCGTGCCCGGTCTGCGGCCGCCGGCTGGCGGCGGGCGACACCTACCTCCCCATCGTCGCGCCGTCTGCCCCGGTGCGCCGCCCGCCGCGACGAGCCGGTGCGTCGGCCGGGGACGCCGGCGAGCACCCCGTCCCGGCCGCGCCGCCGCTGCCGATGCGCCTCGCCGGGCTCGAGACCGACCCGGTCGGCGCCGCGGTCCGGCTCCGGGACGAGCTGGTCGCCCGGCCCGCCGCGCTGAGCGAGTCCGACCGGGCCGACCTCGGGGTGCTGGTGGACGCCACCGCGCCGGGCCGCCTCGACTGGTTGCCCGAGGTGGTGCCCGCGCGGGAGACCCTCGCGCTGGTCGTCGCCCGGGCGCTGCACGCCGCGACGGGCACCCCCGGCTACCGCGACGTGGTCGCCGCGGCCCGGCGGCGGTGGTCGACCGCGACGGACGTGGCGCGAACCCTGTGGGCGTACTCGGGTGGGGACCCGGGGCTGGTCCTGCCGCGGCGCGACGACGAGTCCGCGGCTCCGGGCGTGGCCTGGCGTCCGGTCCACGAGCCCGCCGTCGTCGTGCCGGTCACCCGGGTGCGGGCCCTGCCCCGGCCGCTGCGGCGTGCGGCTCTCGCTCATCTCGACGCCTGCGGAGCCGGGGGCGCGGCGGAGGATCTGCGGCGGCATCCGGCCGTCTGGAAGCGCCTGGGCGAGCGGCTGCACCCGTACGAGAACGTGGCCGCGCACCCGGCGGCGGCCGTCGCCTTCGCCGCGTTGCGCGGCACCCGCGCGGCCCGCGCCGGTGTCCTCGGCGCGGCCATCGTGGCGGCCTGCGCCCGCGACCCCCGGCGGCTCGTGCCGACCGGGCACCCCGACGGCACGGTCACGGTCCGCGTCAAGACCCACGCGTCCCTGGTGGAGGAGGCCCTGACCGGCGACGACGCGGCGGAGGCCGCCCGCCTGCTCACCGAACGTCCGGGCGAGCTGTGGCGCCGGCTCGACCACCTGCTGCGGGTCGCCGGCGACGATCTGGCGGCGTACGCGGCCGTCGAGGCAGCCATGCGCCGGACCGTGGCCCGGGTGGCACCCGGCGTGCTCGCCGCGGCGGCGGCTCAACTGACCGGCCGCGACAAGACGGTACGGGCGACGGCCGTCGAGCTGGCGGCGACCGCGCGGGCGCGGGCGGCGGCGCGGTCCCGCCGCTCCGAGCAGGCGGGTGCCGCCCCGGTGCTCACCGTCGGCCTGGGCGACGTCCTGCGCGCCGTCGCGCGGGGCGTGCGCGGTGCCGGCCCCGCCTTCCTGCGGGGGGCGCTCCGGCCGGGCGGCGAGGCATCCCCTCCCGCCGAGGCGCCGCCCGGAGGCGGCACCGTCGAGGAGCCCGACACCGTCGAGGAGTCCGGGATCGTCGGTGGCCGTCCCGGTCCCGGTATGCCCCGGCGGGTGTTCCATCCCCGCGGCAGCGTCGTGACCACCTGGACGGAGCCCGAGCGCCGCCCGCCGGTGCCGGTGCCGGCGATCACCGCGGTACGCGAACTGGTCGACGCCGAGTTGACCGCCCGCGCCGCCCGGCTCGGCCGGTTCGACGTGGCCGTCCTCGACGCCGCCCTGGCCGAGGTGCCCGCGCCGACGCGGGAGCGGGCCGCCTCGGCGCAGCTGGCGGGGTGGCCCCGGGGCAGTGTGCGGGCCCTGCCCGGCGCGCAGGTGTTGCGGTTCTTCCTGCACTGGGAGGACCCGGGCGCCACGCGGGTCGACCTCGACCTGTCCTGCGTGTTCTTCGACCGGGACTGGCAGCGGGTGGGCCACTGCGACTTCACCCGGTTGCGTTTCGCCGGCGACGGCGCGATCCACTCCGGCGACCTCACCTCCGCCCCGGCTCCGCTCGGGGCCACCGAGTTCCTCGACCTCCACCTGGCCCGTCTCGCCGAGCGCGGCGTGCAGTACGCGGTGCCGACCGTCCTCAGTTACAACGCCGTGCCGTTCGAGGCCCTCACGGAGGCGCTCGCCGGCGTCATGCTGCCCCTCAACAGGGGCGAGCAGTTCGACGGGGCCCGCGTCGCGCAGCGGTTCGACCTGCGCGGCAACGCCCGGATGCTGCTGCCGATGGTCGTGGACCTGCGTTCCCGGCGGTTGCTCTGGACCGACCTGACCCTGACCGGCCGTGGCTACGGCCACAGCGTCGACCGCCACGGTGACCAGCTCGCCCGGGCGGCCGCCGACCAGTGGGAGCACTTCCTGGGCGGCCACCACACCACGGTCCTCGACCTGCTGGCGTGGCACGCGGTCGGGCGCGCCGACCGGATCCTGGTCGGCCACGCGGACCGCACCTACATCGAGGTGCCGGCCGACGTGTCCGCCGTCCGCGCGGCGGCGTCGATGGACACCGGCGGGATCCGCGTACCGCCCGACCTGGCCGGCCGCACGGTCCTGGCCGGCGCCGCCGACCCCGACGCCCTCGACCGCCTGGTTCCCGCGCCCGCCCCGGTCGCGCCGGGCTCGACGGTGGTGACGGTGACCGGCACGCCCGGTCGCCCGTGGACGGTGCTGCGCGCCAGCGACGTGCTCGCCGGGCTGGGCACCGGCTGAGTCGACCGATCCGCGCGGCGCGTGGGGCGGGTAGGTAGGCTCGCATCGATCTTCGCGGGAGGCCAGTCAGTGATCGAACTTAACGTCGAGCCGGAGTTGCTGGAGAAGGCGTCGCGGATGTGCGACGACCTGCGGGACGACCTGCGGCGCGGTGTGTCCGACGTCGGAGACGAGACGCGGGCCGCGGTCGCCGGGCTGCCCGGCTGGCAGACCCGGGCGGCGCTGGAGCAGCTGCGCTGGTCGTGGTCGGACGACCTGGCCGGGTTGGACCGCTACCTGTCCCAGGTCGGCGACGCTCTGCAGGGCTGCGCGATGGACTACCGCTACAGCGACGAGGCCAGCGCCGCCCGTTTCGACATCCCCGAGCGGTGACCGCACGGTGGTGACGTACGCGGACCTGCGCGAGGCGCGCGTCGCCCCGCTGCGGGACGTCGCGCAGGCCTGGACGGACCTGTCGCGGGCCTGCGCGGAGCTGGAGGCGCGGTGTGGGGCCGAGCTGACCGGGCCGCTGCGCTCCTCGGGCTGGCAGGGACCGGCCGCCAGCGCCGCGATGGGCCGGCTCAGCGAGCTCGACGACGAGTTCGAGGTCGCGAGCCTGCAGACGCGGACCGCCGCGAGCGTGTTGCGGGAAGCGGCGGAGGAGTTCGGCGACCTGCAGCGGCGGTTGGAGTCGGCCGTCGGCGCCGCCCGATCCCTCGGACTGACCGTGGACGAGGCCGGGCGGGTGTCCGCGCCGGCGATGGCGGCAGGGGACAGGCACGACCCGGACGCGGAGACGATCCACCGTCGGCATGTCCGGAACGCCGCGATCCACACCGAGCTCATCACGCGCATCGTCACCGAGGCCACCGAGGCCGACAGCCGGATCGCCCGCGCCCTGACCCAGCTGAAGGCCGGCGCGCCGGGGCAGTTCGCCTGGGAGTACGACCGGGCCAACGACGGCGCCCTCGCCGCCGCCGTGGCGCTTCAGCTCAGCGAGGAGAGCATCCCGGCGCCGGGCAGCAGCCCCGCCGACGTGCACGCCTGGTGGAGCGGCCTGTCCGACGACGAGCGGCAGGTCTACCTCACCGCCTACCCGGAGCGGATCGGCGCACTCGACGGGCTGCCCGCCACGGACCGCGACGCGGCGAACCAACTGGCGCTGCGTACGTTCGTCGGTGACGACGTGGGCCGGCACCGCGACCGGGACGACCCGCGGCACGCCGCCGCGCTCATGCTGCTGGACAAGCTGGAAGGCGCGGAGAACGCGGCTCCGCACGAACGGCTCTACCTGCTCTCGTTCGATCCGGCGGGCGACGGGAAGGCGGCGGTCGCGATCGGCAACCCGGACACCGCCGCCCACACCGCGGTCCTCGTACCCGGCGTCGGCACCGAACTCGACGACATCCGTGGCCTGATCGGGCGGGCCGACGACCTGCGGGAGGCCTCGGTCGAGCTTGCCCCCGCCGGCGCCGACGTCTCCGTCGTGGCCTGGCTCGGCTACGACACCCCGTCGGTGAACCTCGACATCGTCAGCGCCGTGTTCGGGGCCAAGTCCGAGGCCGGGGCCCGCGCGCTCGACGGCTTCGTCGACGGACTGCGCGCCTCCCACGACGACAGTCCCTCCCACCTCACCGCCATCGGTCACAGCTACGGGTCGACCGTCCTCGGCGAGGCGGCCAGCACCGGCGACGGCCTCGCCGCGGACGACCTGATCGCCGTCGGCAGTCCCGGCATGCGCGTCGAGAACGCCGGCGAGTTCAACATCGACCCGAGACACGTGTGGGCCGGTGCCGCCGCCGACGACACCGTCGTCGCGCGACCGGAGGAGACGATCGGCTGGCTCGACGGCGTACCCGTCGTCGGGGAATGGCTGGTCGACGGTCTCGTCGGCATCCACGGCCCCGCCCCGCACGACCCGGAGTTCGGCGGCAACGTCCTGCACGTCGACACCTCCGGCCACAGCGGATACTGGGCGCAGAACAGTCAGATGCTGCGCTCCCAGGCGGCCGTCATCGTGGGCGACTACGAGGCAGCCGCCCTCGACCACGGCAAGGCCCCATGACCTCGCGTCACCGCCCGCCCCGGTGGCGCGCCGTGGCGGTGGCGGCCGTGCTGGTGCCCGCCACCGCCTGCGCGGGCGGGGAACCCGGCTCGTCGTCAGGAAAGGACGATTCGTTGCAGACCAAGGCCGCCGCCGAGGTGAGCACCCTGGCCGAGGCTCGCGCCCGGGCCGTCGCCACCACCGCCGGCGTCGCGCTCGACGCCTGGCGGACCAACACCTCGCCCTGCCAGGGCCAGCGGGGCGAGATCGCCGACGACGGACGGTGGACGTTGAGCGGCTTCGCCGGACTCCCGGTCCCGCCCGCCGACCAGATCGCCACGCTGGGGCGCATCCGCGACATGTGGCGGCAGCAGGGCTACGAGATCACCGAGGACCGCACCTTCGCCGACGGCACCCGGGGCGCCGTGTCGATGCGTGACCCCGACACCGGAATCACGATCAGCCTCACCACCACCGCGAGCCGGGACCGCGTCGCCCTGATCCTGGCGAGCGACTGCTACCGGCCTGCGGCCGGCGAGGACCCCGCCAACGCCTAGGTCACCGGCTCGTCAGCCGTGCCGAACCGGGCGTTGAAGCCCGGGCCGCGCCTGCGCATGATGGTGATCATCAGAACGGCGCCGTACGCCCACCCGGCACGGGCGGTACGCCGTCGTCCACCGCCTGAGCTTCCCGAACAGAAGGAAACAACCGTGCGCAAGCTCGTGTACTACATCGCCGTCACCCTGGACGGCTTCATCGCCGGCCCCGACGGCGCGGACCCCACCGGCCCCGGCGGATTCTGGCCGATCCCGGACGACTACCTGCAACACCTCGTCGCCGAGTATCCGGAGACGCTGCCGGGCCCGGCCCGGGAGGCGTTCGGCATCACCGGCGAGGGCGCCCGGTTCGACACCGTCCTGGAGGGGCGTCACTCCTACGAGCTGGGGCTGAAGGCCGGCCTCACCGACGCCTACCCGCACCTGCGCCACCTGGTGTTCTCTCGCACGATGGGGCAGAGCCCGGACCCGGCCGTCGAGGTCCTGTCCGCGGACCCGGTCGCCACCGTACGCGAGCTCAAGCGGCACGACGGCCGGGATGTCTGGGTGATCGGCGGCGGCGCCCTGGCCGGCGCCCTCTATCCCGAGATCGACCGCCTCGTGGTCAAGCTGGCCCCGTTGACCATCGGCGCCGGCATCCCGCTGTTCGGCCGCGGCGCCGTCTTCGAGCCGCGCACCTGGGAGCTGACGGACCATGTCGTCCTCGGCAGCGGCGCGCTCTTCCTGACCTACGACCGCACCGGTCGGGCGGACGCGTGACCGCCCCCGGTACGGCCACCGAGGGCACCCGCATCCCGGCCGACGAGGCCGTCCCGCGCCTCCGTGCGGCCACCGACCTGGGCGACCTGCCCATGGCGGACGCCTTCGTCAGGGCCGGCTACGTCAACGTCGAGCGCGCCATGGACATGTTCTGGAACTGATCCCCTGGGCGGTCGGCGCACGCGGCCCGGCGTCGTGCGCGCTGGCCGTCGGGGTGGCGGGAGACTGACCGCATGCCCTCGACGATGTTGGTGGTCGGCCCGAAGCTCGGCGTCGCGTTGGTGGTGTTGACCCTCGTGGCGGCGGCCGTCGTGACCGTGGGGAAGTTGGGCCACGGTCGGCAGGTGATGGTCGCCGCCGTCCGTGCCGCGGTCCAGTTGGGTGCGGTGTCGTTGCTGATCGCGGCCATCGTGGCGTCGCTCTGGGCCACGGCCGCGTTCGTGGCCCTGATGTGCGCCGTGGCGGCGGCCACCTCCGGCCGGCGCGTCACGGGCGGCAGGCGGGGGTGGTGGGCCGGCGCTCCGATCGTCGCGGGAAGCATGCTGGTGGTGCTGGGGCTGCTGCTGTCGGGCCTGGTGCCGCTGCGGGGCATCGCGATCGTTCCGGTGGCGGGGATCCTGATCGGCGGGGCGATGACCGCCACCTCGCTGGCCGGCCGTCGGGCACTGGACGAGCTGACCGGCCGGCGCGGCGAGGTGGAGGCCGCCCTGGCCCTGGGCCTGCTGCCACGCGAGGCGGTGTTGCTGGTGTGCCGCCCGGCGGCCGGGCAGGCGCTGGTCCCCGCACTGGACCAGACCCGGACGGTGGGCCTGGTGACCCTGCCGGGCGCGTTCGTCGGGGTGCTGCTCGGTGGAGCGAGCCCCCTGGCCGCCGGGGTGACGCAGCTGGTCGTGCTCGTCGGGCTCCTCGCGGTCGAGGCCGTCGCCGTCGTCCTCACCGTCGAACTGGTCGCCCGCGGCCTGCTGCGACCCGCGCGGCGCGAGCACCACCGCACCGACGCGTCAACCCGGTCGCGGCCAGCGGACCCCGGCCCGCCCTGACCGTGGGGCGGGCCCCGGGCGCGTACGCAGGAGGCTGCCCCGCGCGCGGCGGCTCCGGGTGCCCCGGCGGGCACACCGGCCGGCGGGCGCTCAGTGCGGGGCGAGCTTCCAGTAGCCGCCGAAGTAGACGCGCTCCTTGGCGATGCCGCGTTCGGTGCACAGGTGCCGACGGACGGTCGTGACCATGGCGGACTCGCCCGCGACGAAGGCGTACGGCGTGCCGGCCGGGAACGCCAGGTCCCGCAGCGTGCGGATCACCACGTCGCTGCCGCCCGCCGGTGTGCCGCCCCGGTGCAGCCAGGTCAGCGTGACCCCGGCCGGCGTGCGCACCCCGATCTCGTGTTCCGCGGAACCCACCTCGATCAGCGCGATCGCCCGCGCGTCCGGCGGCAGCGCCTCGACAGCCGCGGTGATCGCCGGCATGGCCGTCTCGTCGCCGACGAGCAGCTGCCAGTCGGTGTCGGCGGGCGGGGCGTACGCGGCGCCGTCACTGAGCACGCCGATCCGGTCGCCGGGCGCGGCTCTGCGCGCCCAGGCGGAGGCCGGCCCGCCGTCGCCGTGCAGCACGAAGTCGATGTCCAGCTCGCGCCGCCCGGCGTCCAGGCGCCGGACGGTGTAGTTGCGGACCACCGGTCGCTGCTCCGCCGGCATGGCCTGCAGGGCGGGCCACCACTGCGGCGAGCCCGGCAGGTGCAGTTCGGCGCCGGGTGCGGGGGCGAGGAAGATCCGTGCCAGCTGGTCGGGCCCGTCGTAGCCGAAGCGATCGAGCTCGGCGCCGGTCAGGGTGATGCGCCGCAGGTGAGGTGTGAGCGGCCGGTTGGCGACGACCTCGGCGAGCATCGGGCGCCTGATCACCCCGGCTTCGACCGCAATGGTGCCGACGGTCATGACGTCGCTCCTTCGTGGATCGCGAGCCATCTCCTGACTCTGAAGTTAGGTTAGCCTGTCCTGGGTTGGCCGAAATCCCGCCCCCGGTCGGTCGCGCGGCGCGGCGCGGCGCGGACTGTGCCGCCTCCGTAACCGCAGGTGGAACGGCATGCGGGGGCCCTTCATGGCGACCCCGCCGTAGATCAGGACAGCCTTGGAGCGTGTGTTAGGTTAGCCTCCCCTTACCAGCATTGAGGTGTACTTTCATGCGCTCAAACCGCTTCCTCACCGGGGTCGTCGCCCTGGCCGCCACGTTGGCGCTCACCGCGTGCGGCGGTTCGTCGAAGGCCGACGACGCCTCGACCGACGGCAGCTCCGCGGCGTTCCCCGTCACGATCACGCACGCGCTCGGCACGACGACGATCAAGGAGAAGCCGAAGCGGGTCGCGACAGTGGCCTGGGCGAACCACGAGGTTCCGCTGGCCCTCGGCATCGTTCCCGTGGGAATGGCGAAGGCCAACTTCGGCGACGACGACAACGACGGCGTCCTGCCGTGGGTCGCCGAAAAGCTCAAGTCGCTGGGCGGGACAGCCCCGGTGCTCTTCGACGAGAACGACGGCATCAACTTCGAGGCGGTCGCGGACACCAAGCCCGACGTCATCCTCGCCGCGTACTCGGGTCTGACCCAGCAGGACTACGACACCCTGAGCAAGATCGCCCCGGTGGTCGCGTACCCGAAGGCGCCCTGGGCCACGGCGTGGCGCGACACGATCAAGCTGGAGAGCCAGGCCCTCGGCCTGACCAAGGAGGGCGACGCGCTGATCGCCGACATCGAGAAGCAGATGGCCGACGCCGCCGGGAAGCACCCGCAACTGGCAGGGAAGTCGGCGATGTTCATGACGCACGTCGACCCGACCGACCTCAGTAAGATCGGCTTCTACACGACGCACGACACCCGGGCCCAGTTCTTCGCGGACCTCGGGATGAAGGCGCCGGCAAGCATCGCCGGGCTCTCCGCCGGCACCGACAAGTTCACGCTCGACCAGAGTGCCGAGCAGATCCAGGTCTTCGACGACGTGGACGTCATCGTCGCCTACGGAGACGAGAAGCTGCTCGCCGCCGCGCAGGCCGACCCGCTGCTGTCGAAGATCCCCGCCATCAAGCGCGGCTCGGTCGTGATGCTCTCCGGCAGCACGCCGCTGGGCACCGCGGCGAACCCGACCCCGCTGGCCATCCCGTTCGTGCTGAACGACTACGTCGCGATGCTCGCCAAGGCCGCCGACAAGGTGTCATGACCACGCTCGACTCGCGCGCCCTGCCGGACGTCGCCGTGGTGCGGCGTCCGGCCCGGGTACGGCTGCTGTGGTTCCTCGTCGCGGCCGCGGTGCTGCTGGCGGTCATGGTGGCGTCGGTCGCGCTGGGCTCCCGCACCGTCGGATGGTCCGACATCCTCGCCGCGTTGCAGGGCGCGGACGGCACCATGGAGCAGGCCGCCGTCACCAAGCGGATCCCGCGGACCCTGCTCGCCGTGGTCGTCGGCGCGGCCCTCGGCCTGTCCGGGGCGGTCATGCAGGGCGTGACCCGCAACCCGCTGGCCGACCCCGGCATCCTGGGCGTGAACATGGGGGCGTCGCTCGCCGTGGTCACCGCGATGGTCACCTTCGGCCTCTCCTCGGCGACCGGCTACCTCTGGGCGGCGATCCTCGGCGCCGGCCTCGCGGCCGTCTTCGTGTACGCCGTCGGCTCCCTGGGGCGCGGTGGCCCGACGCCACTCAAGCTCGCCCTCGCCGGTGCCGCCACGTCCGCCGCGCTCGCGTCGCTGATCAGCGCCTTCGTGCTGCCCCGCAACGACGTGGCCGGCGGCTTCCGTTCGTGGCAGATCGGCGGGGTCGGCGGTGCGACCTACGACAGCATCCGGCAGGCACTGCCGTTCCTCGCCGTGGGTTTCGCGATCTGCCTCCTGTCGGCCCGGGCCCTGAACTCGCTCGCGCTCGGCGACGAACTCGCGGCGGGACTCGGCGAACGGGTGGCCGTCGTGCGGGCCGTCGCGGCGATCGGTGCCGTGCTGCTCTGCGGCGCCGCCACGGCGGTCGCCGGACCCATCGGGTTCGTCGGCCTGGTCGTCCCGCACGTGTGCCGCCTGCTGGTCGGGCTCGACCACCGGTGGCTGCTGCCGTACTCCGCGCTCCTCGGCGCGTCGTTGCTGACCGCCGCGGACGTCGTCGGCCGGGTGGTGGCGCGCCCGGCGGAGATCGACGTGGGCATCGTGACGGCGCTGATCGGCGCCCCCTTCTTCATCTACATCGTCCGCCGGCAGAAAGTGCGCGAGCTGTGAGCACCACGACTCTCGAGGCGGTCACCCACGGCCGGGTCCGCCGTACGCTCCGGCGACGCGGCGTGCTCGTCGTGCTGGCTGCCCTCGTCGTCGCCGCGTTCGCCGTCTCGCTGATGGTGGGGCGCACCTTCTACCCGCCGGCGGACGTGCTGGCGGTGATCGCCGGCGAGGACGTCCCCGGGGCCTCCTTCACGGTGGGCACGCTCCGCCTGCCCCGGGCGGTCCTCGCGATCCTGGCCGGGGCCTGCTTCGGGCTCGGCGGCGTCACCTTCCAGACGATGCTGCGCAACCCGCTGGCCAGCCCCGACATCATCGGCATCAGTTCCGGAGCGAGCGCCGCGGCCGCCTTCGCGATCGTGACGCTGCACCTCGGGGAGGCGGGGGTGTCCGCCTTCGCGATCGTCGTCGGCTTGGCGGTGGCGCTGGTCGTCTACACGCTGTCGTTCAGGGACGGCGTCGCGGGAACCCGCCTCGTCCTGATCGGCATCGGCATCGCCGCGATGCTCGACAGCATCACCGCGTACGTCCTGACCCAGGCCGCCGAATGGGACCTGCAGGAGGCGATGCGCTGGCTGACCGGCAGCCTCAACGGCGCCACCTGGGCGGAGACCGTCCCGGTGGCGGTCGCTGTGGCCGTCCTGGCACCGGTGCTGCTGGGTCAGGCCCGCAACCTCTCCATGATGCAGTTGGGCGACGACACCGCGGCGGCGCTCGGCGTACGCCTGGAGCGCACCCGGATCCTGGTCATCGTCGCGGCCGTCGGTCTCATCGCCTTCGCCACGGCGGCGACCGGGCCGATCGCATTCGTCGCCTTCCTCTCCGGGCCGATCGCCGCCCGGATCGTCGGCCCGGCCGGCTCGCTGCTGCTGCCCTCCGCCCTCGTCGGCGCCCTGCTGGTGCTCGTCGCGGACTTCGCCGGTCAGTTCGCCTTCGACACACGCTTCCCCGTGGGCGTCGTCACCGGCGTGCTCGGCGCCCCCTACCTCATCTACCTGCTCATCCGTACGAACCGCGCGGGAGGCACGCTGTGACCACCACCCACACGCTCGCGGTCGAGAGCCTGACGCTCGGCTACGCCGACCGCGTCGTCATCGACTCGCTCGACCTCCTCGTGCCGCCCGGGAAGATCACGGCGATCGTCGGCGCGAACGCGTGCGGCAAGTCGACCCTGCTGCGGTCGATGTCGCGCCTGCTGGCGCCCCGCGCCGGCCACGTCCTGCTCGACGGTGAGCAGGTGCACCGGCTGCCGGCCAGGCAACTGGCCCGTACCCTCGGCCTGCTTCCCCAGTCGCCGACGGCGCCCGAGGGGATCACCGTGGCCGACCTCGTCGGTCGTGGCCGCAACCCGCACCAGCGCGTGTTCTCGCGCTGGAGCCGGGAGGACGACGCCGCCGTGGCGGCGGCCCTGGACGCGACGCAGACGGCGGACCTCGCCGACCGCCCGGTCGACGAGCTCTCCGGCGGCCAGCGGCAACGGGTCTGGATCGCGATGGCCCTGGCCCAGCAGACGGACCTGTTGCTGCTCGACGAACCGACGACGTTCCTCGACGTCAGCCACCAGGTCGAGGTCCTCGACCTGCTCACGGACCTCAACCTGACGCGCGGCACGACCATCGTCATGGTGCTGCACGACCTCAACCTCGCCGCCCGGTACGCGGACCACCTCATCGCGCTGGCCGCCGGCAGGCTGCACGCCGCAGGAGAGCCGGCGCGGGTCCTGACGCAGGAGTGCGTCCGCGCGGTGTTCGGCCTCGAAAGCCAGGTGATCGTCGATCCGACGTCGCAGAAGCCGCTGATGCTGCCGATCGGCCGCCACCACGTGACGACCAGCCCGGGCCCCGGCGCGCCTGACGGTCGCCGAGCCCCCGTTCACCGGAGCCATTAGGTGAGGCTAACCTGGCCCTCGATCGCTGGGAGGGCGCAGCTCGTGCACACATCGTCGTTTCTCCGGGTCGCGTGCGACCCCGGGGTGCGGACCCTGAACCCCACCTGGGCCGACGTCACCACCTGGGCCGACGTCACCGTGCCGGCCGGCTGCGGCGCCCCGTCCGCCGGCCGGCCGGGCGTCCCCGTCGCGCCCGTCGGGGCCTGACGCACATGGCAGCCGAGAAGATCAGCGGCGGGACGGTCCTGCGCCGCGCCCTGCGCCGCCAGCGCGGCCGCGTGGTGGCCGGCACCGCACTGCTCTGCACCCACCAGGCCACCGAGGCCCTCGTCCCGGTCGCGATCGGCGTGATCATCGACCGGGCGGTCGCCACCGGGGACGTACGGGCGCTGCTGCTCTCCCTCGCCGGTCTCGCCGTCCTGTTCACCGTCCTCGCCTTCGCCTACCGCACCGGCGCCCGCCTCGGCTACGCCGCCCTGGAGCAGGAGGCCCACCTCCTGCGCGTCGAGATCGCCCGCAGCGCCCTCGACCCGCGCGGCAACCGCTCCGGCATGCGCGACGGTGAGCTGCTGTCCGTCACCGCCTCCGACGCCGAGTTGACCGCGCTCGTCGTACGGGTCGCGGGGCTCTGCGCCGCCGCGCTCACCGCCATCGCGGTCTCCGCCGTCGCGCTGCTCGTCGTCGACGTCCCCCTCGGGCTGGGCGTGCTCGTCGGCGTGCCGCTGGTGGTCGTCGCCCTACAACGGATGGCGCCGCTGCTCAGCCGGCGCAGCGCCGCGCAGCAGGAGGCCCTCGCCGCCACGACCTCGCTCGCCGTCGACCTCGTCACCGGCCTGCGCGTGCTGCGCGGCATCGGCGCGCAGGACCACGCCGCCCGCCGCTACGCGGCCGCCAGCCGCCACGCCCTCGACGTCACCCTGCGCGCCGCCACCACCAAGGGCCTGCACCTCGGGCTCACCACCACCGTCAACGGCCTCTTCCTCGCGGCGGTCGCCGGGGTCGCCGGCTGGCTCGCGATCCAGGGCCGGCTCACCGTCGGCGAACTCGTCGCCGTCGTCGGGCTGGCCCAGTTCGTCGCCGAGCCCGTGCAGACGCTGGGCTGGTCCGTGCAGCTGTTCGCCATGGCCCGCGCCAGCGCCGGGCGGGTCGCCCGGGTGCTCGGCGCCGAGCCGCTCACCCGGCCGGGTACCGCCGGGCCACCCGCCCCGGACCCGGCGCGGCTCACCCTCGACGCGGTCGGGTACGCCGGACTCGACGGGCTGTGCCTGCGGGTCGGCGCCGGTGAGGTCCTGGGTGTGCTCGCCCACGAGCCGAGCGAGGCCGAGGCGCTGGTGACGCTGCTGTCCGGCCGGGTGCCCCGGGAGGACTACCGGGGCACGCTGTACGTCGACGGCGTGCCCGCCGAGGACCTGCACGTCGACGCCGTACGCGGCATTCTCCTGGTCGAGCAGCACGACGTGGCGTTGTTCGAGGGGACGCTGCGCGCCAACCTCGCCGCTGGCGCCGACGCCGACGAGGCGGTCCTGCGCGCCGCCGTACGCGCCGCGGCGGCCGAGGACGTGCTCGCCGCCCACCCGCACGGCCTCGACCGGCTGCTCACCGAGCGGGGCGCCAACCTCTCCGGCGGGCAACGGCAGCGGATCGGGCTGGCCAGGGCGCTCGTCGCCGACCCGCCGGTGCTGGTGCTGCACAACCCCACCACGGCGGTCGACGCGGTGACCGAGGCACTGCTCGCCGAGGGGCTGACCTCGGCCCGCGCGGCGGCGGCCCGCGGCACGGTGCTGATCACCAACAGCCCGGTCCTGCTGCGCAGCACGCACCGGGTCGTCGTGATCGACCGCGGGCGGGTCGTCGCCGAGGGCCCGCACGAGCACCTGCTCGCCAGCGACGCCCGCTACCGGGAGGAGGTCCTGCGATGACCGACGAGTCGAGCACGCCCGGCCTGCGGACCAGGCGGCTGCTGCCCACGGCCACCGCGCGGCAGACCTGGGCCGCCCTCCGGGTCGAGTTCGCCCGGCTGCCCGGGCTCAGCGCCGCCGCCGGCACGTTGCTGGTCGCCGCGGCGGCGGCCGGGCTGGTCGCCCCCTGGGTGCTCGGCCGCCTCGTCGACGACGTCATCGCCGGTGCCGACACGCCCCGCATCGTGGCCTGGGCAGGGGTGATCGCGGGCGCCGCGGTGCTCGCCGGCCTCCTCACCGCGATCGGCGCCGCGCTCACCGCACGCCTCGGCGAGACCGTGCTGGCGCGGCTGCGGGAGCGGGTCCTCGACCGCGCCCTGCACCTGCCGTCGGCCACGCTGGAGCGCGCCGGCACCGGGGACCTGGTGGCCCGCGCCGGCGACGACGTGGCCGTGGTGACGAACGTGATCGCCACCAGCGGACCCGCCTTCCTCGGCGCGCTGCTGTCCATCGTGCTGACCGCGGCGGGGCTCTTCGCCCTCGACTGGCGGCTCGGCCTCGCCGGGCTGGCCGCCGCCCCCGCCTACGCGTTGGCGCTCTACTGGTACCTGAAGCGGTCCGTCCCGTACTACGCGCGCGAGCGGGTGGCGACCGGCGAGCGGGCACAGGCCATGGCGGGGGCGCTGCGCGGCGCCGCGACCGTGCGCGCGTACCGGATGGAGGACGCACACGTCGATCGGATCGCCGATCGCTCCGCCACGGCCCGCGACCTGTCGTTGGAGATCTTCGGCCTGCACACCCGGTTCGGGCTGCGGATCAACCGGTCCGAGTTCGTGGGGCTCGCCGCCGTACTGCTCGCCGGTTTCCTGCTGGTCCGCGACGACCTGGCGACCGTGGGGGCGGCGACCACCGCCGCCCTCTACTTCCACCGCCTCTTCAACCCGATCGGCCTGCTGCTGCTCCAGTCCGACTCCGTGCTCCAGGCCGGGGCGAGCCTCGCCCGGCTCGTCGGCGTCACCACACTGCCCGACACCGCCGCGCCCGACGGCTCCGGGCCCGCCCGTGCGGAACGGCCCGGGACGGGCGCGCTCGAACCCGCGGCGCTGGAGGTGGTCGTCGACCGGCACTGCTACGACGACGGACCCGTCGTGCTGCGGGACGTCGCCCTCCGTCTCGCACCGGGGGAACGCGTCGCCCTCGTCGGCGCGAGTGGCGCGGGCAAGAGCACGCTCGCCGGTGTCGCCGCCGGAATCATCGCGCCCACCAGCGGCTCGGTCCGCTTGCGCGGCGTGCCGCTGACCCACCTGGACGAGCACCGCGTCCGACGCGAGATCGCGCTGATCAGCCAGGAGGTGCACGTCTTCGCCGGGACGCTCGGCGACGACCTGCGCCTCGCCGACCCGGACGCCACCGACGCCGAGATCACCGCCGCGCTCGACCTCGTGGGCGTCGCCGACTGGCTCCGTACCCTGCCCGACGGTCTCGACACGTGCGTGGGGGAGGGCGGTCGGCACGTCACCGCCGCCCAGGCCCAGCAGCTCGCCCTGGCTCGCCTCGTCCTCGCCGACCCCGCCGTCGCGGTCCTCGACGAGGCCACCGCGGAGGCCGGCAGCGCGGGCGCGCGCGACCTCGACCGCGCCGCCACGGCGGCCACCGAGGGCCGTACCACGCTGATCGTCGCCCACCGCCTCAGCCAGGCGGCCACCGCGGACCGCGTCGTCGTCCTGGAGCACGGGCGCGTCGTCGAGCACGGCACGCACGAGCAGTTGCTGGCGGCCGGGGGCGGGTACAGCCGCCTGTGGCGGTCCTGGAGCACGCCCGATCCGGTCCTCCCCAGGGGGCGCGAGGGCGAGGAGGCCGCCGCTCGTCGTTGACCGGCCGCGCGTCGGCGCGCGTCGCCGGCGACGCCCAAGGCGGCAGACCGGACGCTGCCGGGGTGACGTCGCCCGCCCCGGCGGGGCAGGATGGGGTACGTGCACATCGAGCCGGTCGACGCCGCGCCCGAGCAGGCGTTCCGGCGCGGGATCCTGCGGCAGCGCTGGGAAGACCTGACGTTCCTGCACTGGGCGGTCGCGCCGGAACTCGTCGCGCCGCTGCTGCCCGAGGGAACCCACCCCGACACCCTCGACGGGGTCAGCCACGTGGGTCTGATCGGCTTCCGGATGGTGGGGCTGGGCCTCGGCCGAGGGCCGGGGATCCCGTACTTCGGCAGCTTCTGGGAGACCAACGTCCGGCTCTACTCGGTGGACGACGCCGGCCGGCGCGCGGTGGTGTTCCGATCGCTCGACGCGTCGCGGCTGGTCCCGGTGCTGGTCGCCCGGGTGACCCTGGGGCTGCCGTACATGTGGTCGGCGATGCGGTTGGTCCGGGACGGCGACCGCCGCACCTACCGGTGCCGGCGCCGCTGGCCCGGCCCGGTGGGCGCGACGAGCCGCATGGTGGTGCGGGTGGGGGAGCCGGTCGCCGACCCGACCCCGCTGGAGCACTTCGTCACCGCCCGCTGGGGGCTGCACACCCGGGCGTACGGGCGGACGCTGCACCTGCCGAACTGGCATCCCCGCTGGCCGCTGCACCGGGCGGAGCTGTTGCACCTGGACGACGAACTGGTCGCCGCCGCCGGGCTGCCGCCGCCCGCCGGGGCGCCGGTGAGCGTGCTGTATTCCCCCGGCGTCCCGGTCCGGTTCGGCCCGCCGGTCGCGCGGGGCCGGACCCGGGCTGCCCAAGTCAGGCAGTCATCCTGAACCGCTGACCTTCGGCTGCTGATGGTCGGTCAGCCGGAACCCGACGCCGCGCACCGCGTCGATGGCCACCCCGGTGCCGAGTTCGTGGAGCTTGCGACGCAGCCGCTTCACCAGGGACTGCACGTCCGCCCTGCGTTCCCGGCCCTCGTCACGCCAGACCGAGCGGTGCAGCTCGGCGTAGCTCCACACCCGGATCGGCTCGGTGGTCAGGCAGGCCAGCAGGTCGTGCTCGAGGCGCGTCAGGCCGATCTCGCGGCCCCGGCTGCGGGCCGTCGACCGGGCCGAGTCGATCAGCAGCGCGTCGTCGTCGGCGGTCGGCGGGCGCGCGGACGCCGCCGGGGCGGGCCCCGGCGGCGCCGCGATCAGCCGGCGCAGCTCGTCGAGGTCGGCGACCAGCAGCAGCGGCGCGACCCCGTCGAGCCGTTCCGCGAGTCGTATCCGCTCGGCCGCCGACGGCGTCACCGCGATCACCAGCGGAAATGGTTCGTCGGCCGGATCTGGTCCGCCCGGCGCAGTGCTTTCGTCGCGTGCCCCCACAGCACCCACCCGGAAACTACGGGCAGCCTCTGCCCATCTTCGTCATGACCGTGACAATCATTGGCAAGCTCCCCATTCGCCGGCCAACGGCTAGTGACAAATTGCTTACGGCAAGTTCTTGATCGCCCATTCTTGTCGATCATAGTGTCCAGACGGGCAGCCGGCGTGACCCGCGCGGTGCCCTGGGGGGCATGGAGGGGTCGGATCCCGCTCATCCGAACGGAGACGAGCCCCTGCACCCTCCACCATGGCTCGTTCCACTCTGGGTCGTTCTGGAGGAGGCACCACCGAATGTTCACACGTCCACCCACCAGGCGCTGGGCCAGATCACTGGTCAGCGCCGGTGCGGCGATGATCCTCGCCGCGACAAGCCTGGCCGCGACAGGGTCAGGCGCACAGGCCTCCCCGTCCGACAAGATCCGGCCAGAGCTCACGAAGGCACTCCAGGGCAAGACGGAGGGCGACTTCTGGATCCGCTTCAAGGACAAGGCGGACCTCAGCCAGGCCGCCGCCATCAAGGACTGGGCCAAGCGCGGTACCGCCGTCGCCGACGCCCTGAAGAAGACCGCCGCCGGCAGCCAGTCCAAGATCCGGGCCGAGCTCGACGGCACGGGCACGAAGTACGAGACCTTCTGGGCGACCAACGCGATCAAGGTCAGCGGCGGCTCCCTGACGATGGCGCAGAGCTTCGCCGCGCACGCCGAGGTCGAGGGCCTGTACGCCCCGGTCGCCTACAAGGTGCCGGAGGTCTCCGAGGGCACCGACGAGAAGACGGTGAACGCCCTCGAGTGGGGCATCGCGAACATCAACGCCGACGACGTCTGGTCCCAGTACGGTGCGAAGGGCGCCGGCATCACGGTGGCCAACATCGACACCGGGGTCCAGTTCGACCACCCCGCGCTGGTCAACTCCTACCGGGGCAACAACGGCGACGGCACGTTCGACCACAACTACAACTGGTACCGCGCCACCGGCTCCTGCGCCGCGCCCTGTGACACCAACGGCCACGGCACGCACACGATGGGCACGATGGCCGGCTCCGCCGGTGCGAACCAGATCGGCGTCGCACCCGACGTGAAGTGGATCGCGGCCAACGGATGCTGCCCGAGCGACGCGGCGCTGGTCACCTCCGGCCAGTGGATGCTCGAGCCGACGGACCTCAACGGCCAGAACCCGGACGCGAGCAAGCGCCCGAACATCATCAACAACTCGTGGGGAACCACGCTGCCCTCCAACGACCCGTTCATGGAGGACGTGACGCTGGCCTGGACCGCGTCGGGCATCTTCGGCGTCTGGTCCAACGGCAACAGCGGATCGGCCTGCCAGACCAGCGGCTCACCGGGCAGCCTGGTCAGCAACTACTCCGCCGGCGCCTACGACGTCAACAACAACATCGCCAGCTTCTCCTCCCGCGGCGCCGGCCAGAACGGCGAGATCAAGCCCAACATCGCGGCGCCCGGCGTGAACGTCCGGTCGAGCATTCCGGGCGGCGGGTACGCCAGCTACAACGGCACCTCGATGGCCGCCCCGCACCTCGCGGGCGCGATCGCGCTGCTGTGGTCCGCCGCTCCGGCGCTCGTCGGCGACGTCAACGCCACCCGCGCGCTGCTGGACAACTCGGCGACCGACAAGGCCGACACCCAGTGCGGTGGCACCACCGACGACAACAACGTGTTCGGCGAGGGCCGCCTGGACGCGCTCGCGCTGCTCAGCGCCGCCCCGATCGGCGACACCGGCACCCTGGCCGGCAAGGTCACGGACGCGACCACCGGCGCCCCGATCGCCGGCGCCACGGTGACCCTGACCGGCGCGGCGGACCGCGAGCTGACCACCGGGGCCGACGGGACGTACTCGTCCCTGCTTCCGGCCGGCGACTACCAGGTCGCCGTGGCGGCGTTCGGCTACCAGGCGAAGACCACGCCGGCCACGGTCGCCCGCAACGCGACCACGACCGTCGACGTGGCGCTGACGGCGGTGCCGAGCGTCACCGTCAGCGGAACCGTCACCGACGGCTCCGGGCACGGCTGGCCGCTCTACGCGAAGGTGACCGTGCAGGGTCAGTCGGGCGTGTCCGACTACACCACCCCCGTCAACGGCCGCTACAGCCTCAAGCTGCCGGCCGGCGCCACCTACGACCTGAAGGTCGAGTCGCAGTACCCGGGCTACCAGACGGTGACCAAGCAGGTCGTGGTCGGCACGGGTAACGCCACGGCCAACGTGGCGGTGCCGGTGCAGACCAACGCCTGCACGACCGCACCCGGCTACCGCTTCGGCTCCGACGGCGAGTACGAGACCTTCGACGGCAGCACCGTGCCGGCCGGCTGGTCCGTGGTGGACCACGCCGCCAGCGGCCAGGTCTGGAAGTTCACGGACGACGGTGCCCGGGGCAACCTGACCGGCGGCACCGGCAACTTCGCGATCGTCGACAGCGACGAGTACGGCTCCGGCGGCAAGCAGGACACCTCGCTCGTCAGCCCGGTCGTCGACCTGACCGGCGTCACCGCACCGGTCATCCGGTTCAACCAGGACTACAACTGGCTGGGCAGCGACCGCGCCGACGTCGACCTCAGCCTCGACGGCGGGACCACCTGGACCAACGTGCTCCGGCAGGCGGCCGACGTCCGTGGCCCGAAGGTGACCGAGGTCGCCATCCCGCAGGCCGCTGGCCAGGCTCAGGCGCGGGTCCGGTTCCGCTACTACGACGCCTCGTACGAGTGGTGGTGGTCGATCGACAACGTCCTGATCGGCAGCCAGCTCACCTGCACGCCGGTCGATGGCGGCCTGGTGCTCGGCCACGTCCGCGACAAGAACGACAACGGCTACGTCAACGGCGCCACCGTCACCAGCGACGACCGGCCGGCGGAGAAGGCCACCACCGTGGCGACCCCGGACGACACCGGGCTGGCGGACGGCTTCTACTGGCTGTTCTCGACGCTGACGGACACCCACAAGTTCACCGCCCGGGCCGGCAACTACGTCAGCCAGAGCAAGCAGGTCGACGTCCAGGCCGACTGGGCCACGGCGGCGAACTTCCAGCTCGCGGCCGGCCGCCTGTCGGTCAAGCCGGCCCAGGTCACCGGCACGGCCCGGATGCCCAGCGGCAAGGTCACCAAGGCGTTCACGGTGACGAACACCGGCGGGGCCCCGGTCTCCGTCGAGTTCAGTGAGCGCGCCGGCGGGTTCGAGCTGCTGCGGGCCGACGGTTCCCGGATGAGCAAGCAGGAGGTGCTCGGCTCCCAGGGCGCGCCGGTGCAGCGGCTCGAGGTCCCGACCTCGTTCGCGGCGAAGACGTCCGGCAAGTCGACGGCGGCGGCGTCGCCCGAGGCCGGCCCGCAGGCCGCGCCCTGGACCGACATCGCCAACTACCCGGCCGTGGTGATGGACAACCGGGTGGTCAACCTGGGCGGCAAGGTGTACTCCATCGCTGGCGGCACCGGCTCGGCGTCCTCGGCGAAGAACTACGCCTACGACCCGGTCGCGCAGACCTGGACCGCGATCGCCGATCTGCCCGGCGCGCGTACCGCCATGACGGTGGGCGTCCTGGACGGCAAGATCATCGCGACCGGCGGCTGGGCGGCGGCCGGCCCGGACGGCACCACCTGGTCGTACGACCCGGCGGCCAACACCTGGACGGAGAAGGCCGACAACCCGGCGCCGCGCTCCGCCGCGGGCCAGGCGGTCGCGGGCGGCAAGCTGTACGCCATCGGTGGCTGCACCACGGCGTCCTGCACGCCGATGTCGAACGACGTCGTGCGGTACGACGCGGCCAGCGACAGCTGGGAGACCCTGGCGGACTACCCGAAGTCGGTGGCCTTCCTCTCCTGCGGCGGGATCGACGGCATCGTCTACTGCACCGGAGGCAACGACGGCTCCGTGGCGCAGAAGGCGAGCTACGCCTACGACCCGGGCGCCAACACCTGGACGGCCATCGCCGACGCGCCGGCCGACAACTGGGCCAGCTCGTTCGCCGTGGCCAACGGGAAGTTCCTGGTCGTCGGCGGCTCGCAGGGTGGCGCCATCACCAACGTGGGCTTCGCGTACGACCCGGCCACCTCCTCGTGGTCGAGCCTGCCGAACGCCAACACGGCGCGCTACCGCGGCGGCGCGGCGTGCGGCTTCTACAAGGTCGGTGGCTCCTCCGGCGGCTTCACCGCGACGCGGGACAGCGAGGCGCTGCCCGGGTTCGAGGAGTGCGCCGTCAGCACCGCCGACGTCAGCTGGATGACGATCGACAAGACGGCGGCCACCCTGGCGCCGGGCGAGGCCGTCACGGTCAACGTCGGCATGACGGCGAACGTGGACCAGCCCGGCACCTACACCGCCTCGGTCGCCATCAAGGAGAACACCCCGTACACGGTGGAGCCGGTGGCGGTCACGATGAACGTGCTGCAGCCGACCACCTGGGGCAAGCTGACGGGCACGGTCACCGGGACGAGCTGCCAGGGTGCCAGCTCGCCGCTCCCCGGTGCCACCGTGCAGGTCGACTCGTGGGCGATGTCCTGGACGTTCGCCACGGACGCCGAGGGCAAGTACGCCTACTGGCTGGACCGTCGGAACAACCCGTTGACGATGATCGTCGCCAAGGACAACTGGAAGCCCCAGACCCGGCAGACGAGGATCAACACCACCACCCCCACGGTGGAGGACTTCGGGTTGTCACCCGTCCGCTGCTGACACCGACCGTCAGCTGACAGATCCGGCCCGCCTGGTTCCGACCAGGCGGGCCGGACCGCGTCGGAGGACCTCGAAGAGGCCGGACGGGTCAGAGCGACGCGAGACGGAAGCCGACCCCGCGGACCGCGTGGATCGACGCCGAGGCGCCCAGCCGGGCGAGCTTGTGTCGCACCCTGCGCACCACCGAGTGCATGTCGGAGCCCCGCCCGAGGTGCACGTTGCCCCAGACCTCGAGGTGCAGCCGCTCGTAGGTCCAGACCTGCCCGGGCGCGCCGACCAGGCACCGCAGGAAGTCGTGCTCCAGGCGGGTCAACTCGACCTCGCGGTCCAGCCAGCGCAGCACCCGTCGGTCGGAGTCGACGCACAGGTCGGGCGGCGGCGGTGTCCCGACGCCCTGCCCGGGCTCGGCCGTCCCGACAGGTTCGGCTGCCACGACAGGTTCGGCTGCCACGACAGGTTCGGCTGCCACGACAGGTTCGGCTGCCACGACGGGTTCCGCTGTCACGACGGGTCCGGCTGTCACGACGGGCTCGGCTGTCACGACCGGTCCGGCTGTCACGACCGGTTCGGCCGTCACGACGCGTTGGGCCGTCACGACGGGCCCGGGCGGAAGCACCGGTGTGCCGGGCACGCCGAGGAACGTGCGCGCCTGGTCGACGCTCGAGACGATCAGAAGCGCCTCGGTCCCACCGAGCAGACGCGCGAGCTGCCTGCGTTCGGCCGGCGAGGAGGCAATGCCGATGACCAGCGGAGCCACCCCCCTCATTCCCACCCCTTCCGGTTCCCCACCCACCCCGGGGACAGATCCAGCCACGACGCCGATCAATCGGTTCACTGACCCTAGTGGTGGCTCGTCTCGCTTCGGTTAAAAACGGTGACGCGTAGGCGTCGATAAATTGACTGCATTCGGCGGGCCGAGTCGGGTCATGGCCCTTCATGGCGGCTTGACCCTGTTCGACGCGATGTGTTCTCCGGACGCGCGGGTTCGGCGACCGACAATGGCTCGGCAGGTGCGACCGGAAACCCCGCGTCGGGTCCGGCGAATCGTCACACCTCGGCCGGCGCCGCCGGCGTTTTCGAAACTCCTGTCACGCTGCGGCGCCCGGCCGAGCGGTGGTGGCACGGGCGGCGCGGGCCGGCGCGCGCCGTGGTCCGGTCAGGTGCGGGCAGGCGACCAGCCGACGGGAACGAGCCGGGCGGCGTCGGCGCCCTCGCCCTGGAAGAGCAACCCGTCCCGGTCCGCCGCCACGATCCGGTCGACGTAGACGCCCCGACCCTGGCTGGAGGCGTCGGTGGTGCTGCTGAAGCGCAGGTGGGTCGCCCGGTCGGGCAACTCGACCGAGACCTGCCACCAGACCCGGCCGCCGTGGCCGGTGACCGTGCCGTCACTGCTCCACCGCCGGTCGGCGTGGCGCAGCAGCAGTCGTCCCGGGGCCCACGTCGCTCCGCCGTCGGTGGAGACCTCGAAGCGGGCGCTGTCGAAGCGGGGCTCGGTGTCGTACCAGAGCAGGAAGCTCGCCGTGCCGCCCCGCGCCGGCCGGCGCAGCGGGGCCGTGAGGGTGACCGTCGCGAGGTCGCGCGGGTCGGCCCGCCACGCCTCGCGGGACCGGGGTCGCACCGGCATCGCCTCGGCGAGATCGCGCGCGACGGCACGCCGGGCGACGTTGTTGCTGCCCCAGCCGCGGTCGGGGTGCACGCGGTTGCTGAGCAGGATGACGAACGAGTGGGAGAGCGGGTCGACGACGATCGACGTCCCGGTGAAGCCGGTGTGCCCGAACGCCACCGGGGAGGAGAGCCCCATCATGTACCAGTGCTTGTCGAGCTCGAAGCCCAGCCCGCGATCGCTCTCGGGGTAGGCCTGCTCCAGCGGGGCGTTGTAGTTGACCAGCATCGCGCGCACCGTGTCCGCGCGCAGGATGCGTCGCCCCCGGTACTCGCCGCCGTTGAGCAGGGACTGGCAGAGCACGGCCAGGTCCGCCGCGGTGGAGAACACCCCCGCGTGCCCGGCGACGCCGCCGAGCGACCACGCGTTCTCGTCGTGCACCTCACCCCAGACCATGCCCCGTCCGGCGTACGGCTGGTACTCGGTGGCGGCGATCCGCGACCGCCGCTGCGGCCCCGGGTTGTAGCCGGTGTCGGTCATGCCCAGCGGGGCGGTGACGCCGTCGGCGACGAGCGCGGCCAGCGGGCGGCCGGTCACCCGCTCCACCAGCACGCCCAGCGCGATCAGCCCCAGGTCGGAGTACACGTACCGGGTACCGGGCTCCGCACCGGGCGCGAGCGGCGTGGCGAGCGCGGCGGCGAACCGCTCCGCCGGCGTCGGGTACCTGCTCCACAGGGGGACGAAGGCGGGCAGGCCCGAGGTGTGGGTGAGCAGCATCCGTACGGTGACCGTCGCCTTGCCGCCGGCGGCGAACTCCGGGACGTAGCGGGCGACCGGCGCGTCGAGGTCCACCCGTCCCCGCTCGACCTGCTGCATGACCACGATGGTGGTGAACAACTTCGACACCGACGCCAGGTCGAAGATGGTGTCGGGCCGCATCGGGATCTGCTCGTCGGCGGGGAGTTCCACCCCTGCCAGCCCGGGCGGCGGACCGACGGCGGCGTACTTCACCGCGGCGCCCACCGCGGCGTGCTGCACGACCACGCCGTCCTTGGCCGCCAGGACCACGGCGCCCGCGTACGCGGGATGGCCGGGGTGGTCCGGCGTCGGCTCGAGGTACGCCGCCAGGTCGGCGGGCATGCGGTCCACGTGCTCGGGGAGCAGACCGACCTGGCGGGCGTGGCCGGGCCGCAGCGTGTCGTGCCGGAAGTGGATGTCGGCGGGCGTGACGACCGGCGGCGCCGAGCCGGCCGGCGGCGGCGTGGCCCCGGCCGCCGTGGCCGGCAGGGCCGCGCCCAGGACGGCCACGGTCAGGCCGATCGCGAGTGGTCGGAGCGCGGGTGGGCGGAGCGACGACATGGTGGGTTGCCTCCTACCAGCTCATGCCGTGGCCGTAGGGGTAGAGCACGGTGCCCGCGCCCTCGGCCGTGGGGATCGTGACGGGAAGCCGCCCACGGGGGGACAACTCGCCGTGCAGCGCGCGGACGAGGGCGTCCATCGCCGCCCGCGTGTACGAGTAGGTCGCCAGGTAGGTGGTCACGCCCGGCAGGTACGCGACGTCGTAGGGGTCCCGGACCGCCGCCACCACCACGGGCTTCCCCGTGCCGAGCAGCGCGGCGACGAGACGCCGCTGGGTGCCGCGCGGATCGGTGACGGTCGTGTCCCACGCCTTGTTGGTCAGCACGACGGTGAGGTCGTGCTCGGCCGCCAGCGCGGCCGTCGCGGTGATCGTCTGATCCGAGGGCAGGGTCGCGGGCCGGGCGGTGGCCCGGGCGCCGCGGGCGGTGAACCCGTCGGCGACGGTCTCGACCGGCGCGAAGGCGGCGCTGTTCCAGCCGGTGACCAGCACCGAGCGCTGCCCGGGGCCCAGCGGCAGCAGCCCCGCGTCGTTGCGGACGGCGGTGAGGGTGGGGTCGGTGACCCGCGCCACGGCGGCGAGGTGCTCGGGCGCCCCGACCGTGCGTACGGCCTGCTCGACGTCGACCAGCGGCGACCGGGCGAGGCCCTGCCGGTACTTCATGGCGAGGATGCGCCGGACCGACTCGTCGACGCGCCGCTCGGTCAGCTCGCCGCTGGCGACGGCCCGCAGCACCGCGTCCCGGGCCAGCCGCAGGTCCGGCGGCATCAGGAGCTGGTCGGCGCCGGCCTTGAGCGCCAGCACGGGCACCCGGTCGTCGCCGTACTTGCGCCGCACGCCGGCCATGTTCAGCGCGTCGGTGACGATGACGCCCCGGAAACCGAGCTCGCCGCGCAGCACGCCGGTGAGGATCGTCGGCGACAGCGTGGCCGGGTCGCCGGAGGGGTCGAGCGCGGGTACCACGATGTGCGCCGTCATGATCGATTCGACACCCGCGCTGATCGCCCGCCGGAACGGCGGCGCGTCGATCCGGTCCCACTCCTGTCGGGTGTGGTCGATGACGGGCAGGTCGGTGTGGCTGTCCGTGGCCGTGTCGCCGTGGCCGGGGAAGTGCTTCGCCACCGCGGTCACGCCGGCGCCGTCCTGGAACCCGGCGACCTGGGCGGCGGTCAGCTCGGACACCAGGTGGGGGGCGGCGCCGAAGGACCGTACGCCGATCACCGGGTTGCCGGGGTCGACGTTGACGTCGGCGATCGGCGCGTACGGCTGGTGGATGCCGACCGCGCGCAGCTCGCGTCCGGTGATCTTCGCGGCCTCGTGGGCGGCCCGGGGCGACCGCCCGGCGCCCAGGGCCATCGACCCGGGGAACTGCGCGGCGGGGGCGGGCATGCGCAGCACCACGCCCTGCTCCTGGTCGGTGGAGACGAGCAGGGGCACCCGCCCCTTCGTGCCGTCGCCGACGGCGGCCCGCTGCAACCCGTTGGAGAGGGTGGCGATCTGGCGCGGGCTGTCGAGGTTGTGAGACCACGAGAAGTAGCAGACGCCGCCGAGGTGGAACTCGTCGACGACCTCGGCGGGCGTCTCGACGCCGAACGCCGCGCGGTTGGCGGCGCGGTCGGCGGCCGAGGGTTCGGTGGCGTCGGCGCCGTAGACGTAGGTGGCGAAGAGTTGGCCGACCTTCTGCGCCAGGCTCATGTGCCGCAGTGTCGAGGTGACCCAGCCGTGCTCGCCGCCCGGTGGGCGCGCGGGCGCGGCGGAGGCCTGGACGGGCAGCGGTGCGAGGGTGGTCGACAGGGTGACCACCAGGACGGTCGCGGTAACGAGTCGGGCCTTCATCGACGACGACCTCTCAGTCCGGATGGCTGAAACTTAGCTACGCATCGATGAATCGTCAAGAAGGATTGCTACAGGCCGGGCCGAACCCCGGCGTGGCCGGCGGGACGGCGGAGGATGCGACCGGAGAGCTTTTCGCGCTGCGGCGGAACCCGCAGGGCGCCGGTGGTGTCATCAACGTGTCCCCATCGGAGGTACCCCTGAACGACGAAGACCTGGTCACCCGCGCCCGGGCGGGCGACCTGGAGGCGTACGAACTCCTGGTCGCCCGGCACACCGCGTCCGCGTACCGGACGGCGGTGCTGCTCGGCGCGGGTCCGGACGCGGAGGACGTCATCCAGGAGGCGTTCGTGAAGGGACATCGCAAGATCTCCCGCTACCGGGGAGAGTCGTCGTTCCGGTCGTGGCTGCTGGCGATCGTGGCCAACGAGACCCGCAACCTGCACCGGTCGCGCGGCCGGCGCGACGGGCTCGCCCTGCGCGCGGCCGTGGCGAACCCGCCCGCGGAGATCGGTGAGGACGCCGCCGTCGAGGCCGTCCTCGCCGGGGAACGCCGGGCCACCCTGGTGCGGGCCCTGCGCTCGCTGCCGGTGAAGGACCGTGAGGTGATCGTGTGCCGGTTCTTCCTCGACCTCAGCGAGGACGAGACCGTGACCATGCTGGGCTGGCCGCGCGGCACGGTGAAGTCGCGGACCTCCCGGGCACTGGCGAAGCTCCGCGGCCTGCTCGACGTCGCGGAGGTGCGCCGTGGATGACCTCGAACGCGAACTGCGCGACCTCGCCGCCTGGCTGGAGACGCCCGACCCGCCCGACGTGACCGCCCGGGTACGCGCACGCCTCGCCGCGCCCCCGCCGAGGCGACGCCGGTGGCGCCACCTCGTGGCCGCGGCACTCGCCGCCCTGGTCGTGGCGGCGCTGCCGCCGGGTCGCGCGGCCCTCGCCGACGCCGCCGCCGGGCTGCTGCGCTTCGCCGGCATCACGGTCGCCACGACGCCCGACCCGGCGCGTCCCACCGGCGTCGCCTCGCCACTGCCGACGCAGCGGCCCGCCACCGTGGCCGAGGCGCAGCGGAAGGTGCGCTTCCCCGTCCGCACCCCGACGAAGCTGGGCCCGCCCGAGCAGGTGCTGGTCGCCGACCCCGACGGCGCGGGCTTCTGCCGGGTGGCGACGCTGCTCTACCGCGGGGGAGCGCTGCGCATCGACGCCTTCGACGGCCGTCTCGACCTGGCCTTCCACAAGCAGAGCAGCGCGGCGGGTGCCAGCTGGGTCCAGGTCGACGGCGACTTCGCCGTCTGGATCGGCGCCCCGCACCCGGTCTCCTACGTGGATCGCACCGGCGCCGTCCGGGTGGAGACCGCGCGGCTCGCCGCCGCCACCCTGATCTGGCAGGGGGCCGACGTCAGCTACCGCATCGAGGGCGACCTCACCAGGTACGAGGCGATCGAGATCGCCAGGTCGCTGGGTTAGGCGGTCGTGCCGACCCGGGGCCCGGGTCGGGAACCCGGGAGAGCCGGCCGGTGTCCCGACAGTGAGGAAGCACGAGCAGGTCGTCGGGAGGCGTGAGATGGGTTCAGCGCGCAGGGTGTTGCTGGGGGCAGTGGTCCTGTTGGCGGGGTGTACGACAGCGGGACGACCCGCCCCGCAGACCGCCTCTCCGCCCGCCCCGCAGGCCGCCTCTCCGCCCGCCCCGAAGACTGCCTCTTCGGCCGCCAAGCCGGCCGCCTCTCCGGCCGTGACGGCGTCGACGGGCGCGGCTTCGGGCGCCGCCACCGGCTGCGGTTCCCGGGTCGAGACGGGGCCGCTGCCCGACTGGGCGGACGCCGGGTTCAGCGGGAGCACCCGGATGCCGCACGTCCTCGGCGCGCGCGGCGAGATCGTCGCGGTGCTGTTCGGACACCCGCTGAGCCGGTCCAGGAAGCACGGGACGAACAACAAGATCCTCTGGGTCGCCCGTCCCGCCGCGACGCCCCCCGCCGCGACCACCCCGGACGCCCTGCGGATCACCGCGACCCTGGACGGCACCGGAACCCGGGTGACGCGGGAGGCCGCCGGCGGTCCGGGGCCGTCGATCGTCGACCTGCCGCAGGCCGGCTGCTGGCACCTCGAACTGCGCTGGTCCGGGCGCACCGACGTGCTGGACCTCGTCTACGCGGACAGCTAGGCCCGCGGGCCGCCGACCGTGCCGGGGGCGTCGGACCCCGCCGCTCCCACTCGTCCGCGACCAGTTCCAGGGTCAGGGCCGGTGAGATACGCCGACGCCACGGCGAGGGCAGCCGGGTCGACCGGAAGGGCGGTGGCGTCGCCACCGCCGGCCCGGGTCGACGCAGGTCGCCCTCGCCGTGGCGTGGTGCGTGCGGGAGGGGCTCCCGTCAGGGGGCGCAGCCGGTGAGTTCAGGGCTGGACGGGGTGCCGGTGGAGGGGCCGAAGAAGAGCAACGCGCAGGCGCTGAAGAAGGTCGGGTTCTCCTCGGCGATCCAGTGGCCGGTGTCGGGGGCCACGACGGTGCGGACGTCGTCGGCCACCTGCTGGTAGGAGGCGGCGACGGCGGGTCCGAACACGGACTGGGCGCCCATGGCCATCACGGGAATGGTCAGGCGCTTCGACTGCGCGTGGGCCTGGTTGTCGGCGGCGTCGGCCTTGAACGCCCGGTAGTACTCGTATCCCGCCGTCCGCTTCGCCGGGTCGGAATACGCGCGGTAGTAGACGTTGCGGTCGATCGCCGCCGGATGTTGCGCGCGGTCGAAGAGCATTCCCAGATAGGTGGGGACGTCCTCGTTGTCCATGATGCGTTCCGGGATGGGCGCGGGTGAGGCGTTGAAGAGGAAGTGCCAGCTGATCCCGTAGAAGTTCTCCAGTCCGAATCCCGACAGCGGGCTTTCGACGACGCCGATCCGGGTGACCTCGGTGGGGAAGTCGCGGGCGTAGTTGTAGGCGACCATGGCGCCGAGGTCGTGGCCGATCAGGGCCACCTGGGTGAAGCCGAGCTGGTTGACCGCCTGCCGGATCCGGCGTGCCGTGGTGGCCTTGTCGTAGCCGCCGGCGGGGGCGGTGGAGGCGCCCAGGCCGGGCAGGTCGAACGTGATCACGGTGTGCTGCTGGGCGAGGCTGGGCAGCACCTTGTGCCACACCCACGACGTCTGCGGCCAGCCGTGCAGCAGCACCAGCGGCGAGCCGCTCCCGCTGGTGGTGTAACGCAGGGTCGCGCCGTCGACCGTGACGTTGCCCTGGCGTACGGCGTGGCCGCCGACGGGCGCCGCGGCCGGCTCCGGCGGCGGCGCGGGGGCCACGGCCGCGGCACCCGCGCCCGCCCCGCCCACGAGCGCCACCCCGAGCGCGGCCGCGACGGCGATCCGCCTGCCCCGACGACGCGAATCACTGCCGAAAGCTGTCTTCACCGCAGAACTCAACGCAGACAATTGCATGGACACTTCGCTTTCCGTGAGTTGGCGACCGCATCGGACGGTCGGATCAAACAAAGCGGAAACGGCGGCGTTCACAAGCGCGCCACGGATGCCGATCGAGCGGCTTCGGAAATGTTACAACGGATGTCAAGACGTCGATCGATTGTGGCGTTTCGGCAAAACTCTCCGGCCCGTGCCGTGGACACAAACGTCGATACCCGCTTACGCGCCGGACGCCCGGCGGTGACGACCGCGACCACGCCTGCCGCCGGGGCGCTCCAGGGGCCACAGTCGAGGGTCGCGGCAGCTTTGCCGTGGCTCCGCAGCGCGTGGCAGGATATCGGCCATGACAAGCGACGAGCAGGTGAAAGCCAGCCACCGTAACACCCCGACGAGCGACGCATTCCGCGCTTTCATCGCCTCCGGCTGGGCCAGTACGGATGCGGCACCTGTCCCGCGCGCGGAGGTCGCCGAGCACGCGGCCCGCCGCCGGGCGGCCTTGTCACGCCGGTTCCCGGGCGAGCGCCTCATCATCCCCGCCGGCGGCCTCAAGGTGCGCAGCAACGACACCGACTACACCTTCCGCCCGCACACGGCCTTCGCCTGGCTGACCGGTCTCGGGTTCGACACCGAGCCCGACAGCGTCCTGGTGCTGGACCCCAGGCCCGACGGCCACGAGGCGATCCTGTTCTTCCGGCCGCTCGCGCCGCGCGACAGCGAGGAGTTCTTCGCGGACTCCCGGTTCGGCGAGTTCTGGGTCGGACCCCGCCCGACGATGCGCGACATCGAGCAGCGGCTGGGCATCGGCACCCGGCACATCGACTCGCTCCCGGACGTCCTGGCCAAGGACGCCGGCGCGACCGTGGTGCGCGTGGTGCGGGGGGCCGACGGCGAGCTCGCCCGGCTCGTCGACGAGACCCGGGCCCAGGCGGAGACGCCCGCGTCGGTCACGCAGCAGCACGAGGCGGACGAGGAACTGGCCCGCCACCTGTCGGGCATGCGACTGTGCAAGGACGAGTGGGAGGTGGGCGAGATGCGCAAGGCGATCGCCGCCACCCACCGGGGCTTCGATGCCATCATCGCCGGGCTGCCCGAGGCCGTCGGCAAGGAGCGCGGCGAGCGGTGGGTCGAGGGTCTCTTCGGCCTGTACGCCCGCCACGACGGCAACGGCATCGGCTACGAGACCATCTGCGCGTCCGGCGACCACGCCAACACCATCCACTGGACGAAGAACACCGGTCCGGTCCGCGAGGGCGACCTCATCCTGGTGGACGCCGGTGTCGAGGTCGACTCCCTCTACACCGCCGACATCACGCGCACCCTCCCGGTGACCGGTCGCTTCACCGACGTGCAGCGCAAGATCTACGAGGCGGTCCTGGAGGCGCAGGAGGCCGGCCTGGCGGCGGTGAAGCCGGGCAACAAGTTCAGCGACATCCACGCCGCCGCGAACGTGGTCATCGCCCGCCGGCTGCACGAGTGGGGACTGCTGCCCGAGGGCGTGACCCTCGAGCAGACCCTGGACCGGGAGAGCGGCGGCTGGCACCGGCGGTGGATGGTCCACGGCACGTCCCACCACCTCGGCATGGACGTGCACGACTGCCAGATGCTGCTGCGCCAGGAGTACATGGACGGCGAGCTGAAGCCCGGGATGATCCTGACCGTCGAGCCCGGCCTGTACTTCAAGGCCGACGACCTGCTGGCGCCGGCGGAGTTCCGCGGCATCGGCGTCCGGATCGAGGACAACGTGCTGGTCACCGAGGACGGTCACGAGAACCTGTCGTCGGCCATGCCGCGTACCGCCGACGACGTCGAGGCCTGGATCGACCGGGTGCGCTCCGGCGCGGGTGCCTGAGCGCCCCGCGACCGACCGGCCGGCACGTGCGGGCGCGCAGCGCCCGGTCGTGCCGGCCCCACCGGCCGTCGCGCACCGCTGAGCCCGCCGGGCACCGCGATCCGGTGCCCGGCGGCCGGCGGTACGGGCGCGACAACCTCACCCGGCCGGCGACGGGCGCTCAGCCGCCGTGGAAGGTGCAGCCGATCTTCGCGCCGCCGGCCATGCTGACCACCCCGACCCCCGGGTCGGTGCTGCCACGCACGAGGCAGCCGGCGTAGCCGTCCTCGTCGACGACGTCGCGGTCGGCCAGGTAGACCCCCCAGTTGAGGTAGAGGTCCCGCACGCCGCCCACGCCGTCGGCGAACGGCTCGGCGGCGGGCCGGACCCGGCGTTGCAGCACGTACGGGCCGTCCAGCGCGGCGTCGAGCCGGGCCTGCCACTCGTCGCCGCCCACCGTCCACCCGGCCAGTACGCCGTTGCCCCCGTGCAGCAGCGTCGGCTTCAGGATCAGCTCGTCCTGCCGGGCCCGGGCGTAGGCGAGCAGGTCGACCTCGGCCCCCTCGGGATCGGTGCCGCGCGGGCGTACGTGCCGGGTCCACGGCAGGAGCCGGTCGACGCAGGCCAGCTCGTCGGCGTCGAACAGGTGCCGGTGCCGGTCGTCGGAGAGCATGGCCAGGGTGCCCTTGTTGCCGTAGAGCTCGGCGTCCAGGCGGCTGAACAGGCCGACCTTCTCCTGCTCCGCGGCGACCAGCAGCGGCTCCACCTGGGCCGCCGCCACCGGGTCGGCCAGGTCCTCGGGCAGGAAGTAGCGCACGACGACGTCGACGGCGCGGCCCGCCACGGTCGGCCGGCCCTGCGGGTACGTGAACTGGCCGAGGTGGCAGCCGATCCCCTCGATCCCGTACCCGGCGAGCAGCTCGGCGAACACCTCGAGCCGGCCGCCCACGATGGGGTAGTTCTCCGTCGTGTCCACCACGGCGACGACGGGCGGCCGGTCCGTGGGGACCATCGGGGCGCACTCGGCGTACATCATCCGCACGATGCAGCCCAGTGTGTCCGGGTACCGGAGCCCGTGCCGGTCCACGAACTCCCGCAGCGGCGGGTACGCCAGCATCGCCCGGTTGATGTCGGCGGACTCGAAGCCGCCGAGGGCGCTGGTGAGGTTGAACTCGAGCAGCCGGAACCCCGCGCCGTCGTGGTAGAGGTCGGCGCGGCCCAGCGGGACGAGCGACCCGGCGCGGGCGCCGCGCGTGATCAGCGCCGTCTGCCGGGGATCCATGCCGACGGCCTCGGCCAGTGCGGTGAGGTCCCCGTCGAACACCCGCTCCGGCAGGGCGCGCAGCAGGTCGTAGACCGTGCGGAGGTCCCGGGCTACGGCCCGGCACTCGCTCTCCGCCAGGAAGGCGGGGGCGCTCATGAACCGCTCCCGGTACGGCTCGAGGATGACCGAGTCCAGGGCGGCGGCCGTCGGGTCGTCCGTCGACGCGCTCCGGGCGACGTGCTCGGCGTACGCGCGGCCCAGTGGCGACCTGCTCACTGCGGGCGGCCGGGTGGTCGTCATGGTGTGTCCTCTCGGGGCGGGTGGCGCGTCCGGTTCGGGGCGGGCGGGGCCGGCAGGGGGTGCGGCGGCGGTCGTCGTCCGGCGCCGGTCGGGCTTCGCGGGCGGGTGGGCGGACGTTCCATTCCCTCCCCCTTTCGATCCGCCGATACACCGCCTTCGACAATTCGGCCGGACCGTCCGAAAATGCCGGCACGGTGGAGCTGACGAGGATAGTCGCAAATGGTCGTGGCGGCGTCGAGGGTGAAGTGTCGTCGGCGCCGCGCGACGGATCGGTGACCCGCCGGAGGGCCGCGCGGGCAGCTCGGGCGTACGGCCTGCCCGGAGGCCCTCCGCAGCGCCGCGAGCGGGGCGGGTGGCTGCCACCGCACGTCGCCCGTTCGCGGGCTCTGTGACGGTTCACACTCCAGCCTGGACTGTCGCGAGAGTGACGTAACAGCCGGGTCCACTCGGCGTGGCCATCTGATAGCTTCGATGCCGACGGAACGCTGCGGCTGACGGAGCGCAACGGCCGCATTGGTTGTCGTGCAGGTAAACGGGGGCTTCTTCGGTTAATACGTCGAGACTTCTGAGATCAAGGTATATGTCCGATTGTTGTTCGACTCGGCAATTCCGGCCGAACGGATTCCGCCGAACGACTCCCGGTCACGACGTGTCCCGACATCCGCCCGGCGCACCCGTCTCCCGACTGTCCACCGACCGCGACGCCCGAGGGCGGCCGCGCCGCCGTGGGCGTCGCGCGGGCCGTCCGGGCACCCGCAGCCCGGAGCGGCACCGCGGGGCGGCGACGCCCGGCACGCCGACCCCGCGCGACCGACCCCTGTCGTGTCGCCCGAGGTTCCGCCCGGGACGCCGCGCACTTCGAATGGTGAGGACGACGTACTTGAGAACCTACGACCCGGAATCCGTGAGCCGCGCGACCCGTACCCGCCGATCCCTCGCCCGGCGGTCGTGGACCGGCCGGCTCCGGCGCCCTGGAGGCACGCCTTGAGTCTCACCGCGGACGTGACCGACGCCGAGGTCCGCGTCGTCGAACCCGCCACCGCCACCGTCGCCGTCATCGGCACCGGGGCGATCGGCCAGGACCTGATCAGCAAGATCCACCGATCCGCCCTGCTGGACTGCCGCCTGGTGGCCGGGCGCAATCCGGACTCGGCGGGCCTGCGGCACGCCGAGCGGTTCGGCTACCCCGTCAGCGCCGCAGGGATCGACGCCGTGCTGGCGGCGGGGGACGCGTTCGACGTCGTGTTCGACGCCACCAACGCGGCGTCGCACCTACGCCACTGGTCGCTGTTGGAGCCGCTCGGCCCGCTGGTGGTCGACATGACGCCCAGCAGGGTGGGCCGGATGGTGGTGCCGACCGTGACCGGGGTGGAGGCGACGACCGGGCGCAACATCAACCTGATCAGCTGCGGCGGCCAGGCGTCCATCCCGGTCGCGCACGCGCTCGCCGCCCGCTTCCCGGTGAGCTACATCGAGGTCGTCTCGACGGTGGCCAGCGACGTCGCGGGCCGTGGCACCCGGCTGAACCTCGACGAGTACGTGGCGACGACCCGGCACGCCGTCACGACGTTCTCCGGCGTACGCGACGTCAAGGCCATCCTCAACATCAGCCCGGCGGTGCCGCCGGCGACGTTCCGGACGGCCGTGCACGCGCGGATCCCGGGCGCCGACGTCGCCGCGGTGCGCGCGGTAGTCGACCCGGTGGCCGAGCAGGTACGGTCGTTCGCCCCCGGCTACGCGGTGACCGCCTGCACCGTGGTCGACGACCGGGTGACGGTCACCCTCCAGGTCACCGCCCACAGCGACGTGCTGCCCCGGTACGCCGGCAACCTCGACATCATCAACTCGGCCGCCATCCTGGTCGCCGAGCAGCACGCGGCCCGGCTGGGCCGGAGCGCCCGGACGGAGGCGGCCCGATGAGGAACGTCGTGATCCACGACCCGACGCTGCGCGACGGCCAGCACGCGGTCCGCCACCAGCTCGGGGCCGTCGCCCTGCGGCGGTACGCGGAGGCGGCGGACGCGGCGCGGATCCCGGTGGTCGAGGTCGGCCACGGCAACGGCCTCGGCGCGTCGTCCCTACAGGTCGGTCAGGCCGCGGTCAGCGACGACGAGATGCTGTCGACGGTCCGGGAGGCGCTGCGGCACAGCCGGATGGGCGTGTTCATGCTGCCGGGCTGGGGCACCTCCGACGACCTGCGGCGCGCGATCGGCCACGGCGCCGACGTCGTCCGCATCGGTGTGCACGCCACCGAGACGTCGTTGGCCGAGCGCCACCTCGACGTCCTGCGCGAGGCCGGCGCCGAGGCACACTGCGTGCTGATGATGAGCCACATGGCGTCCCCCGCCGAGCTGGCCGAGCACGCCGCGCAGGCCGTGGCGTACGGCGCGCAGGCGGTCGGGATCATGGACTCGGCGGGTCACTTCCTGCCCGACGACGTCACCGCGCGGATCGGTGCGATCGCCGCGGCGGTCGACACGCCGGTGATCTTCCACGGCCACGACAACCTCGGCATGGCCGTCGCCAACTCGGTGGCCGCGGCGCAGGCCGGCGCCCTGATCATCGACGGTTGCGCGCGGGGCTTCGGCGCCGGGGCGGGCAACACCCAGCTCGAGGTGCTCGTCCCCGTGCTGGAGCGCAGCGGCTTCGCGACCGGCATCGACCTGTACGCGCTCCTCGACGCCGCCGACCTCGCGGAACGCGAGCTCATGCCCGCCCCTCCCGTCACCGCCTCGATGTCCATCGTGAGCGGCCTGGCCGGGGTGTTCTCCGGGTTCAAGCACCGGGTGGTCGAGCTGTCCGGCCGCGCCGGCGTCGACGCGCGCGACGTGTTCTTCGAACTCGGCAGGCGGCAGGCCATCGCCGGCCAGGAGGACCTGATCGTGGACGTGGTGGCGGAGTTGAGCGCCCGCAGGGCCAACGCGTGACCGGCCGCGCACCGCGGCCCTCAGCAGTGAGGAAAGGCGACATGGGAGTTTCGGACGCAGTGTCCAACGCGAACGGGTCGACGGGTGTCCCCGTGGCCCGCATGACCTTCGACGAGTTCATGGCCGTCGGCCCCGGCGGCCTCTTCAAGGCCGACGTGCCCGTGGTGATCGCGCTGCCGCCCGACGTGCAGGGGCTCGGCCGCGACGGCGTGGCGAGCCGGCTGGCCGACATGACCGTCACCCTGTTCACCGAGCCGGGCGACAAGAACCACCCGGGGCGCTGGGAGACCCGCGACATCAAGCTCCGCGACTTCTTCGCCGACGAGCGCCACCTGACGACCCCGGGCACGTGGCACCGGGTGGTGTCGAACATCCGCAACAGCCCGGCCGACGTGAACGCCGTCATCGGCTTCGACGCGGACAGGTTCTTCGGCTACGGCGACACGCTGTACGCGGCGAACCTGTGGATCAGCCACCGCGGCGTGTTCACCAAGAACCACTTCGACGAGTTCGAGAACTTCAACATCGCGCTGGAGGGCCGCAAGCGGTTCATCATCGCCCCGCCCGGTTCCCGCGAGTACTATCCGCGCTCGGTGCTGCGCGGGTTCGGGGACAAGTCCCAGGTCTTCGACCTGGACAACGTCGACCTGGCGCGCTTCCCGAGGGTGGCGCCCAAGCTGGCCCAGCGCCGTGACTTCGTCCTCGAACCGGGCCACATGCTCTACCTGCCGCTCGGCTGGTGGCACCAGGCCGAGTCGCTGGACGAGATGAACATCAACGTCAATTTCTGGCTGAAGTCGAAGAAGATCCTCCGCAGGCCGCACGCGCTCGGCGTCGCGCTGTACACGTACGCCTACCGGAGGGTCAAGGGTGTCTACAGCTACAAGCCCACCGAGGTGAACTCCTGATGAGCGAGCGCAAGTCCATCACCCCCACCCACCGCTACCGCAACAACGACAAGCTCATCGGTGTGGGGAACACCTTCTGGAACATGTCCGAGGAGCACGGGGTCGCCGGCATCGTCGGCGACCTCTCCGACGGCGTGTTCCGGATGGCCGACGGCCACGAGTTCGTCAACTTCACCGTCTGCTCCTACCTGGACCTCGACACCCACCCCAAGGTGATCGACGGGGCCGTCGCGGCGCTGCGCCGCTTCGGCGTGCTGGACCACTGCATCCCGCGCACCCGCGTCCAGACGTCGGTGCTGCTGGAGCTGGAGGAGTCGCTGGGCGAGCTGTTCGACGCCATGGTGATCAGCGCGATCTCCACGGCGGCGGCCAGCACCGGCCTGCTGCCGCTGATCGCGTCGGGGCACCTCGGCAACGGCACCCGGCCGCTGATGGTCTTCGACAAGAACGCCCACGTGTCGATGGCCAACGCCAAGCCGAACTGTGCCGACGAGACCGAGGTCGTCACCTGCCGCCACCACGACCTCGACTACCTCGAGGACATGTGCCGCACCTACGAACGCGTCTGCTACGTCGTGGACGGCTCGGACAGCCTCGGCGGCTACGCGCCCGTCGAGGAACTGGCCGTGCTGCAGGACAAGTACAACATGATGGTCTTCTACGACGACTCGCACTCGCTGTCGGCGTACGGCGAGCGCGGCATCGGCTACGTCCGCTCGCACTGCCCGGTGCGCGACGACCGCACCATCACCGTCGCGACCCTGAGCAAGGGCTTCGGGGCGGGCGGCACGGCGATCCTGCTCGACGGCTTCCCCAAGGAGACGCGGCGGATCGTCGAACGCTTCGCGGGGCCCCTGGGCTACTCGCAGAAGATGAACGCCGCCGCCGTGGGCGCCGCGCTCGCCTCGGCGGAGATCCACCGCACCGAGGAGCTGACCCGGTTGCAGGGGCGGCTACGGGCCAACATCGCGCTGTTCGACTCGCTGCTGGCCACCGAGCAGTCCGGCAGCACGTACCCGATCCGGGTGGTGCCGATGAGCGACGAGACCGTCGTCGAGGCGGCCCAGCGGGTCTTCGCGGCCGGGTTCTACACCTCGCCGGTGTTCTTCCCGATCGTCGCCCGCGGCACCGCCGGCCTGCGGGTCATGCTGCGCGCGGGCCAGACCGAGGAGCAGATCACCAGGCTGTGCTCCGTGCTCGTCGAGGCGGGCGCCCGCACGGCCGACGCGCGACCTGAGCCGGTGACCCGATGACCGGCGCCGCGCGGGCGATCCCGCGCAGCATCCTCTACACCCCGGCGCTGTCGCTGGACCGGGTCGTGAAGGCGTGGTCCTACGACGCGGACGTGCACCTGATCGACCTGGAGGACTCCGTACCGGCGGCCGAGAAGCCGGCCGCGCGCACCGTGTGCCGGGCCGCGCTGGAGAAGGCGCCCCGGCCGGAGAACGTCGCGGTGCGCATCAACCAGCTGGGCAGCGTCGCGGCGGTGCAGGACCTGGTGGCCCTCACGGAGTGTTCGGTGCGGCCCGGCATCGTCATGATGACGATGGTGACGTCGGCGGCCGAGGTGGCCCTGCTGCGGCAGATCCTGGCCAGCGCGGACGCGCACCCGGAGATCTACGTGACGGTGGAGACCGTGGAGGCGGTCACGGAGATCGACGCGATCGCCGGGGCGAGTGACGGGCTGGTCCTCGGCTCGGCCGATCTGGCCGCCACGCTCGGGGTCGAGATCACCTGGGAGGCCATGCTCGCCGCCCGGCAGGCGATGGCGCTGGCCTGCGCCCGGCACGGCACCGCCTGCATCGACACCGCCAACTTCCGGCTCGCCGAGCCGGCCGTCCTGGCGCAGGAGACCGCCCGGGTGCGGGCGCTCGGCTTCCACGGTAAGGCGACGGTGCACCCGGGCGAGCTCGACGAGATCAACCGGGTGCTGCGCCCCCAGGCCGACGACCTGCGCCTGGCCCGCAGGGTGGCCGACGCCGTACGGGCGGCCAACGGCGGGATCGCCGTGCTGGACGGCAACATGGTCGGCCCGCCGTTCGCCCGGATGGCCCGCGCCACCGTGTCGCGCGAGGACGCCTGGGCCGCCCGGTTCGGCACCGACGGAGCTGCCGGATGACCGGGCCGGTGACGGTCGACGCCGCCCAGATGGCGGGCACGCCCCAGCTGGTGCGGGTGATCGACGCGCTGGGCGAGATGTTCGCGGACCTGGTCGCCGGCCGGACCGACTCCCCGGCGCGCACCGTCATCGAGCACGGCCCCCAGCGGGTCCTGCTGGTCAGCCCCGCGGTCTGGGAGCGGCGCGGGGTGGGCAGCGTCAAGATCACCACGCTCACCCCCGACAACCCCGGGCGCGGCCTGCCGCTGATCCACGGGGTCGTCGCGCTGACGGACCTGACCACCGGGCAGATCACGGCCCTGCTCGACGGCGCGGAGCTGACCGCCGTGCGCACCGGTGCGGTCGCCGCCCTGGCGACCCGCTGGTGCGCCGCCGAGGACGCCGAGGACCTCGCGGTCATCGGGGCGGGGGTGCAGGCGCGGTCGCTGGTGCGGGCAGTCGCGGCGGTGCGCCGGATCCGCAGCGTACGGGTGTTCTCGCGGACCCGGGACCGGGCGGAGCAGTTCGCCGACTGGGTGCGCGACGCCGTGCCCCACCCCGTGCACGCGAGCGTCTGCGACAGCGCCAAGGCCGCCGTCGCCGACGCGGCGATCATCTGCACGGCGACCTCCACCAGCGACAACACGCCGCTGGTGGAGGCGGACTGGGTGGCGCCCGGGGCGCACGTCAACGTCATCGGCGGCACCCACCCGGACGCGATCGAACTCGACCCCGCACTGCTGGCCGACGCCGTGGCGGTCGTCGAGGACCGCACCGCCGCGCTGGACGGCGCCGGTGAGGTGCGCGCCGCCCTGGCCGCCGGCCTGGTCGGCGTGGACGACCTGCACGAGCTGGGCAGGCTGGTCACCGGCGAGGTGCGCGTCGGCGGGCGGACGTCCGTCCTGCGTACGGTCGGGATGGCCATCGAGGACACCGCCGCCGCCGTGGCGCTGCACGAGGGGGCGGCGTCCGTGGCGTAGGTCAGGCGGCGCTCTCCCGGCAGCGGACCATGAAGGAACGCTCGAAGACGATGACCGTCTCACCGGTGGACTTCGTGCCCGTCGTCTCCACCGTGACGATGCCCTGGCCGGGCCGGGACCGGCTCAGGCGCTTGTCGAGGATGCGGCTGGTGGCGTACAACGTGTCCCCGACGAACACCGGCTCCCGCAGGCGGACCTTGTCCCAGCCGAGGTTCGCCACCGCCCGCGCCGACAGGGCCTGCACGGTCATGCCGCCGATCAGGCACAGGGTGATCCCGCTGTTGACGAGCACCCGCCCGTACTCGCTGCCCGCGCCGTAGTGCTCGTCGAAGTGCAGCGGGTGCTGGTTCATGGTGAGCAGGGTCAGCCAGGTGTTGTCGGTCTCGGAGATGGTGCGGCCCGGCCAGTGCCGGATCACCATGCCGGGCTCGAAGTCCTCGTAGTCCCCGCCGTGCTCTTCGCGGTACTCGTTGCCCTGGACATGACGCAAGGTCATCGGCGGTTCTCCCGTGTCGGAGGTGGACGAACCGACGCGGTCCCCGTCGGACGTGAATGTTAGTCTATGTCGATCATCGTTTCGGAGACACCGGCCCCGCGCGAGCACGCACCGGCGCCGGCCCGACGTGCGATTCCGGGGAGCGTCAGATGACCGTGCGCGAGCATGTCGGCAGTGCGGGGCCGGCCGGGCATCCGTGGTTCGGCACCCACCGCGTGGCGCCGGCCGCGCCGGCGGAGACGATCCGCGCGATGCTCCGCCACGAGCTGCGGGACACGGGCTGGCCCTACCAGCGGCTGCTGCCCGCGGCACCGATCGCCATCCCGCGCGCGTCCTACGCCGAGATCTTCCGGGCGGCCGCCGCGCTGGTCGACCTGCTCCGCCGCACCGCCCTCGAGACGGCCCCCACCACGCAGGGCCGGCTGGCGGCCTACCGCATGCCGCAGAGCGAGGACCAGCTGTTCGTGCGGGACCCGTTCGTCGAGGAGCGCTATCCGGACTGCGTCGTGCGGCCGGACGTCGTCATCGGGCCGGACGGGCCCCAGTTCCTGGAGTTCAACGTCAGCGGCGCGCTCGGCGGCGTGGTGGAGACGCGCTGCCGCCTCGAGGTGTGGCGCAGGCTGCACGCCGACGCGACGGGCAGGACCCCGTTCAGCTCCCCGGACCCGTTCGCCGTGCGCGCCGAGATGTACCGCTCGCTCTGCGCCGAGCTGGGGCTGGCGCCCAGGGTGGCCATCGTCGGCAGCGCCCGGGTCTACGGCGTGCAGAGCCGCTACTTCCAGCTGGAGGCCGACTACCTCAACAACCACGGCCTCACCGCCCGCTTCTTCGAGCCCGAGGAGCTGCCGGAGGCGTGGGACTGCCCGCCCCACCTGCGTTACCCGATCGGGCTGCGCAACTTCACCATCCCGGACTGGCTCGACGCCGGTCTCGACACCAGCTACGTGCAGGACGCGCTCGACAACGGCTGCCTGCTCGTGGGCACCCAGACGTCGACCTTCATGCACAGCAAGCTGACCATGGGCCTGCTCTCGGAGGGCCGGCCGTGGATGAGCGCGGCCGACCGGAGCCTCGTCGACAGGTACGTGCCGTGGACGCGGATCCTCGCGGACCGCCGCACCAGCCGCGCGGGCCGCGAGGTCGAACTGCTCCCGTTCGTCCTGGCGAACCGGGACCTGCTGGTGCTCAAGGCGGGCCTGGGGGAGAGCGGCAAGCAGGTGGTCATCGGCGGCGAGGTCGACCAGGCGACGTGGGAGTCCGCCGTCGCCGAGGCCGCCGCCGACGGCACCAGCGTGGTGCAGGACTTCGTGGCGCCACGCACGTGCCGGGTCTCGCTCGTCGCCGACGGCGCCGACGAACCACACGACGTCGAGGTCGCCCCGGTGATCGGGCCGCTGTTGTTCGGCGGCCGCGCGGCGGGCCTGTTCTGCCGCTACTACGGCGACGGCTCCGCCGGGATCGTCAGCGCCCGGGGGCGCGACAGCGGCTCCGACAACTGCATGGTGGCCGTCTGACCACACCGGACGCTTCGTCGTCCGCCGAGCGGCCCCGACGATAGGGGGTCCGCGGCACGAATGAGGTGTTGTCGCGGTGCGGCCCCCGTGTCACGATCGCTGCCACCGCAAGCCCGTGCCGCGCGACCCCACGGTCGACCGGCGACCTGTCGGCCCGCCGCCGTCGAACCGAAGGGACCTGCCATGCCTGCCGATCCCGAGGTGACCGGACCGCCGACCGGGTGGCACCCCGACCGGGCGGTGCCCGCGCTGATCTGGGCGGCCGCGCAACGGCACGGCCACCGTACGGCCGTCGTCGGCGCGGACGCGACACTGAGCTACGCCGAGCTGCGCCACGCCGTCGCGGGTCTCGCCGACGTGTTGCGGCGCCACGGTGCGACAGCCGCCCCGGTGGCCGTCCTGGCCCACCGCGGCGCCGCCCAGCTGGTGGCGTGCCTGGCCGCGCTGCACGCCGGGGCCGGCTACGCCTGTGTGGACGCCAACCAGCCCCGGGCCCGCGTCGAGAGCCAGCTGCGCGGCTGCGGGGCGGCCGTCGTGGTGACGGATCGCGACGACCCGCCGGTGTCCGGGCAGGTGGTGCTCGCCGTCGACCTGGCCGGCTGGATCGGCGCGGGGGCGGCGGCGGAGCGCGCCGGGGCGCTGGGCGGTCCGCCGCCGGTCGCGGGGGACCAGCTCGCCTACACCGTGTTCACGTCCGGCTCCACCGGCGTACCCAAGGTCGTCGAGATCCCCCACGCGGCGCTGGCCAACTACGCGGCCTTCGTCGCCCGGCTGGTCGACCCGGAACGGGCCGACGGCGAACGGCTGCGCTTCGCGTCGGTGACCAGCCTCGCGACGGACCTCGGGCACACCGCGGTCTTCCCGGCGCTCACCGGGGGAGACACGGTCCACCTGGTGCCCACCGAGACCGCGACGGACCCCGACGACTTCGCCGACTACCAGGACGAGCACCGCGTCGACGTCCTGAAGATCACCCCGTCGCACCTGGCGGCGCTGCTGGACGAGGCGGCGGAGCGGGCCCTGCCCCGCCGCCTGCTCATCGTCGGTGGCGAGGTGTGCCGGTGGGAGCTGGTGGACCAGGTCCGCGAGCTGTCGGACGTGCGGATGGTCAACCACTACGGCCCGACCGAGACCACCGTCGGCGCGCTCACCTTCGAGGTGCCGACCGACCCGGCGGCGCGCCCGGGCACCGCCACCGTGCCGATCGGCCGCCCGATCGACAACGCGCGGGTCGCCGTCGTCGACGCCGACCGGCGCCCGGTCGCGGCGGGCGTCGAGGGGGAGCTGCTCATCTTCGGCGCGGGGCTCGCCCGCGGCTACCGCGACGACCCCGCAACGACCGGCGAGATGTTCCCGACCGACCATCCCGAAGGCCGGTGCTACCGCACGGGTGACCTGGTGACCCGCCACTCCGACGGACTGGTGGAGTTCCACGGCCGCCGCGACGGCCAGGTCAAGATCCGGGGCCACCGCGTCGAGCTGGGCGAGGTGGAGCAGGCGGTACGCCGGTGCGCCGGGGTGCGCCGGGCGGCGGTGGTTCCGGTCGCCGGGACCGGCTCCGTCCCGCGCCTCGTCGCGTACGTCGTGCCGAGCGAGCCGCCCGGACCGACCGCCCGCGAGCTGCGCGACCAGCTCCGCGAGACGCTGCCCGACTACCTGCTGCCCGGCGCCGTGGTATGCCTCGACGAGCTGCCCCGGACGCCGAGCGGCAAGCTGGACGTGCGCGCCTTGCCGGCACCCGGCAGGCCCGCCGCGCGACGGTAGCTCCCGACCCGGCAGCCCCGGGTCGGCAGGATGGTTCCGTGGCGCACGCCACCGCGCGTGGCGGCCGGCTGTCCGCTGCCTCAGTCGGCGTGCGGGTCGAGTCCGAGCGCGACCCGGCCGATGTACGGGTAGCCGTCGAGCGATCCGAACGGCTGCATGAAGCCGCCCGCGCGGGCGTCGCGGTACAGCCGGGACAGGGGGTGCCGGCTGCTGAAGGACGCCCCGCCGCAGATCGTCATGGCCCGGTCGACCGTGCTCACCGCCGTACGGTTCGCCAGCAGCTTCGCGGCCTGCCACCCCCGTACGACGTCGCGGACGGCGGCCTCGGACCGCTGCGCCGGGTCGTCGGCGGCGAACAGGGCGTCCACCAGGCGTCCGGAGCGCTCCAGCACCCCCCGGGTGGCCGCCAGGTCGAGCTCCATGGTGGCGACCTCCCGCTGCACGGACGGGTGGTGTGCCGGCGCCGCCCGCCCGGGCTGCCGGGGCACCCTGGTGGCGTGTTCCACGGCGATCTGGAAGGCCGCCTCGGCGATCCCCAGTGAGGCGCCCAGCAGGGGGAAGTTGATCGCGCAGGAACGTGCCAGGTCCTCCGGCGTCGGCGGGCCGAACGGCTCCCCGACCGTGACCCGGTCGGCGGGCACGACGCAGTCCTCCAGCAGGAGCCCGTGGCTGCCGGAGCCCCGCATGCCCAACGCGTCCCAGTCGCCGAGCACGGTCAGCCCGGGCGTGCCGGCCAGGACGACGGCCTCGGCGTGCCGCCACCCGCCGTCGGGATCGGCGACCCGGACCGCGACGTTGAACGAGTCCGCGACCGCCGAGTTGGTGACGAAGGTCTTGCGCCCGGTGATGACGTACTCGTCGTCCTTGCGGACGGCCTCGGTGAGCGCGCCGTTCCACGTCGCGCCCGGTTCGGTGGAGGCCCCGGCCATGATCAGGTCGGAGCCGCCCAACGCCTCCAGGATCGCGTCCAGCTGCGCCGCCCGGACCCGGTCGCCGTCCGCCTCGGCCCCCTCCCACCGGCGGACCTGCCCCCACACCGAGGCCATGTGCATGTTCGCGCAGATGGCCGTCGACCCGCAGCCCCGGGCCAGCCGGGAGACGGCCACCAGCATGTCGTGCAGGGAGCGGACCCCCAGGCCGCCGTGCCGGGTCGGGGCGCACGCGGCGAGCACCCCGCTGTCGCGCAGGTCGGCGAAGTTGTCGGCGACGAACGTGTTGTCCCGGTCGTGCCGGCCGGCCCGTTCGGCGAGGGTGTCGACGTGGCCCTCGGCGAGGGAGACCAGCTCCCGGCCGGCGGCGGTCGTGGCGGTGAGTTCTCCGAACACCTACAGCATCCTCAGGATGGTGAGGAACTCCTCCGCCCGCTCGGCGTGGGGTTGCTGCGGGCCGTCGAAGCGGGCGCCGGTCTCCGTCGGCACCGGCGTCGGCAGCACCCTCGGGAACAGCGGACCCCCGATGGGATCACCGGGCCGCAGGCCGTGTTCCCACAGCAGCGGCAGGACGGCGTGCTGCGGCTGGAAGGTGACGCCGTCGCCCACCCACCGGGAGACGAACGCCCGACGCTGCCGCTCGGGGCCGGTGCCGGTGGCGCCGTGCAACGCGGCCGGGTGGAACAGCACGATGTCGCCGGGCGTGAGGTCCCAACTCAGGATCTCGTGGTCGGACACGTCCGGCACCGCCTCGAGTTCCTCGCGCCGGCCGAGGTGGGTGGCCCCCGGGGTGATCGGCACGTAGCGCCGTCCCCAGCGGTGCGAACCGCGCACCACCTGGAGCGCGGCGGTGTCGGGGGTGCACGGGTCGAGGGGGATCCACATCGCGCACACCTGCTCGCCCGCGATCGGCCAGGAGCTGACGTCCTCGTGGAACGGCGTCGGGGCACCCGACCCGGCCGGCTTGGCGAAGATCTGGTCGTAGAAGGCGGTGATCGCGGTGGAACCGAACAGCTGCTGGGCGATGCGCGCCGCGGGGGAGAAGAACATGAAGTCGCGGAAGCCGTCGTGGGTCTTCCACATGAAGGCGTCCCCGGCGAACCCGCCGCCACCCAGCAACGCGGTCGCCTGCGCCAGCACGGTCGGGTTGGCGAGCAGATACTCGACGCCTTCGGCGATCCGGCCGAGCCACTTGTCGTCGATCATGCCGGAGAGCCGGACCACGCCGTCGGTGTGGAACGCGTCGATCTCGGCCTGGGTCAGGTCGCGCGGTGGCGCCTCGGGAGGGCTGATGTCCATGTGCGGGGTCTCCGTCAGGGAAGGCGTCGCCAGTGGGCGCCGAAGAGGGTCTCCTCGTCCGGCAGGCTGACCGGCAGGGGATGTGAGACGTAGGTGTAGTTGAGGAAGTCGCGCCAGGTCACGTTCTCCGACCGGGAGCAACCGCCCCAGCTGCCGCTGGCGATGACCTGGGTGAACGGCATCCCGTTGTCGAAGCTGCCGCTGTTGCCCACGGCGGTCGACTGGTTGACCATCACCCGTCCGGCGCGGGCCCGCTCGGCCAACCTGACCACCCGGTCGGGCCGGTCGGTGTGGATGCCGCAGCTGTGGCCCTGCCCGATCCGGCCCAGCAGCGTCTCCACCGCGGCCAGCGCGTCGTCGAAGGCGCTGAACGTCGACACGGTGAAGACCGGCGCCAGCTTCTCGCCGAGCATCGGGTCGTCGAGCGCCGGGACACCGCCGGGCGCCAGGGGAGGCAGCTGGGCCACCAGGGCGGTGGTCTTGGTCGGCTCGGCCAGGTCGATCCCGGCGGCGGCGGCGAGCGCCGCGGCGGGTCGACCGACCGCGTCGCGGTTGAGCACCCGCCCGTCCGGCCAGAGCAGCGTACGCAGCCGTGCCGTCTCGGCCGGGTCGCACAGGTGGGCGCCCTGCCGGGCCAGCTGGTCGAGGAAGGCGGCCGCGATCTCGGCGTCCACCAGCACGTTGCTCTCCGACGAGCAGGAGGTGCCGTTGTTGAAGCTGCCGCCCAGCACGATCAGCTCCGCCGCGGCGGCCACGTCGGCCGAGTCGTCCACGATCACCGCCGGGTTGCCGACGCCCGCGCTGATCGCCGGGGTGCCGCTGCGGTACGCCCGGCGTACCGTGCCGGGTCCGCCGGCGGCGATCACCAGGTCGGCGGCGGCCATCAGGGCCTCGGTGGTCTGCCGGTCGGTGACCGGCAGGCACTGGATGAGGTCCGGCGGGGCGCCGACCGTCTCCAGGGCCTGACGCAGCAGCTCGACGGTGCGGGCCGCGGAGTGCCGGGCCCGGGGGTTGGGGGTGATGACCACCGCGTTGCGGGTCTTCAGCATCGGCAGGGCGTTGCCGACCACCCCGGAGCAGGGCGCGGTGGCGGGGCTGGCCACCGCGATCACCCCGATGGGCTTGGCCAGCTTGCGCAGGCCACGCTCCGGCAGCTCCTCGATGATCCCGCTGGTGACGACGCCGTGCAGGTCACGCAGCGTGCCGAGGACCCGGCGCCGGTAGAGCGTGAACAGGTGCTCGGGGTCGCCGAGGCCGGTCTCCCGGTAGGCGAGGTCGGCCAGCGACCGGGCGGTGTCCTCCTGGTAGGCCGCCCAGCCGAGGGCCGCGACCAGGTCGTCGACGCGCTCCTGCGGCCAGAACTCGACCTCCGCCTGGGCCCGGCGGGCGCGGGCCATGGTGGCCTCGACGTCGGGCCGGGCCTCCTCGGTGGACACCGTCGCGTCCCGGCGTCCCGGGGCCGGCGCGTCCGGCGCCGCGGTGAGCGTCACGGCCGCGTCGGCCTCGCGGAGGTCACCGCTGGACACTGGCGTGCTCCCGGGTCGAGGGCCGCGCCGATCGCAGCCGGCCGATGGTCTCCTCCAGCATGTCGTCGGTGACGGTGAGGGAGAGCCGCAGGTAGCCCGGCGCGCCCATCACCGAGGCCGGCAGCACCAGGAGGCCGCGCTCCTCGAGCACGGCCGCGTGTGCCCAGTCGTCCGCGTCCGGCACCCGGGCCAGCAGGTAGAACGTTCCCTCGCTCGGCTGGACCTCGTACCCGGCCTCGCGCAGGGCGTCGACCAGCAGGTCGCGGCGCTGCTCGATCGGCTTGACCTGTAGCGCGTGCTGTTCCAGCTCGGGCAGGGCGAACAGCAGCGAGTTGTTGGGGAACGCCCAGCCGGTGGTGAGGCGGGCCACGGTCAGGGCCCGGCGGAGCACCGCCGGGTCGGGCATGGTCGGCGGGATCGCCACGTAGCCGACGCGCTCCCCGGGCAGCAGCAGCGTCTTGGTGTAGGTGTGCACCAGGAACGTGAACGGGTAGTGCGTCGCCGGGCTGGGACACGACCGGCCGTCGAACACGATGCGCCGGTACGCCTCGTCGGACAGCAGGTACACGGGCCGACCGTTGCGGGCGGAGGCTTCCCGCAGCACCTCGGCGAGGGCGGCGTACTCCTCGTCGGTGTAGACGGCGCCCGTCGGGTTGTTCGGGCTGTTGACGATGACGGCACTGGTCCGGGGCGTGATCGCCGCCGCGACGAGTTCCGCGTCGAGTCGCCAGGAACCGGGGGTCAACGCCACCGGCCGGGGGACCGCGCCGACCGAGGCGATGATCGGCTCGTAGTAGAACCAGGCGGGGTCGAGGTAGACCACCTCGTCGCCCGGGTCGCAGACGCTGCGCAGGCAGATGGTCAGGCCCGCGAACGCCCCGTTGGTCAGGGCGACGTCGTCGGCGGTGAACGGCAGGGCGAGTTCCCGGCTGAGGGTGGCCGCCACCGACTCCTGGGCCGGCGGGTGGTCCCGGGTGTAGGCGAACCAGTCGGTGTGCTGCGGGCTCAGGTGCCGCTGCAGGACCTCGACCAGGGCCGGCGCGGGAAACTCGTGCGGATCGCCGAAGGCGAGGTCGATCACGCCCGGGCCGCCGCGCAGCCGCGAGTAGGAGGACTGCTCGAGGTAGGCCCCCAAGCGCCGCCCGTACGCGTCGGTCGCGTCGGTCATCTGCCGACTTATCCGGTGCTCCATCCTGCTCCGATCTCCACCCTGATCCGTGGCCGGCGAGGTCGCCGGATTCACACCGTGGCGGGTTGTGCGGCGGGGACTTTTGCGGGCAGCTGACGCACCGACCGCGCGGAGAAGGTCGCGACGGTCACCAGACCGAGCACCCCGCCCGCGATGAGCAGCGTCTGGGCGACGCCGATCCGCTCGGCGACCGGGCCGACGACGGCCAGGCAGAGCGGGCCGAGCACGAACGAGCCCATGGCGTCGTACGAGCTGATCCGCGACAGCGCCTCGTTGGGCACGTGGTTCTGCAGGGCGGTGTCCCACAGGACCTCGAAGATGTCGACGCAGACGCCGTTGACGAGCATCGAGGCCGCGATCAGCCACACCGGCGCGCCGGCCGCGATCAGCGCGAACGGCGGGAGGAAGCCGAAGGTCGCCAGTACCGCCACCCGCATCGGCCGGCGGGGGCGGATCCGCATCGCCACGAGGCTGCCGCCGACCAGGCCCACGGCCTGCGCGGTGACGATCACCGACCAGGCGGTGACGCCGCCCAGCTGCTCCTTCGCGGTCAGCGGGCCGAGCACGTAGATCGCCGAGAAGCAGCCGTTGACGAACGCGAACTGCACGACCACCAGCCAGACCCAGGACCGGGAGCTGAACTCCCGCCAGCCCTCCCGCAGGTCGGCGAGGATGGTGCTGGCGGCGGCCCGGGCGGGGTGCGACACCCGGACACCGGCCAGCAGCAGTGCGGAGCCGAGGAAGGTGGCCGCAGGGACCGCCAGCGCCCAGCCGGCGCCGAGCGCGGCCACGAGCACTCCGGCCAGGGCCGCGCCGCCGATGGTGGTGCTGTTGCGCGACAGCCGCAGCAGCGCGTTGGCCGACTGGAGCTGCTCCTGGGCCACCACCTGCGGCACGACGCCGCGGGAGGCCGGCAGGAAGAGCGCGGCGGCGGCGCCGTTGACGGCGGACAGGGCGATCACGACCGGCAGCGAGGGCCGGCCGCTGACGAACACCACGGTCAGGACCGCCTGCGCGGCGAAGGCCAGCAGGTCGGAGCCCACCATCAGGCGGAAGCGGTTCATCCGGTCGGCGAGGACGCCGCCGAACAGCAGCAGCGCGACCTGCGCCAGCGACCGGGCGGCGAGCACGAGGCCGAGGTCGGTGGCGGAGCCGCCCGGCGCGTCGAGGACGGCGAAGGCGAGCGCCACCGGGATCACGGCGCTGCCCAGCAGCGACAGCGTGCGGGCCAGGAACAGCATCCGGTACGACCGGTCGGCCAGGATCCGGAGGTCGTCGCGCACCTGGCATCACCTCCGGTCGGGCTGTCGGACGGGCTGCGTGCTGGCGCGCCGGCGGCGTCACAAGCGTGCCCATCATGTGGCAGGGAAACGGGTTGCCCAACCCCTAGGACTCGGAACAGATGTCGTGAATTGTGAGGTCAAACCCCTATAACCGTTCCTCCTGCTGACTAAGCGCTCAGTGAGCCTGGTAGAGATCGAGGATCGGCACCCGCATCGGTGCGACGCTCGCATCCGGTGGAGGCCCCGGACCGCGGACCGGATCACCGACGGACAACGGAGGACCAGTGGGACGGCAGGAGCATCCGGTCGCGAGTGACGTCACGCAACGCGTGGCGCGGCTGTCCAGTTCGGCGCGGGCGCTGCTCGACGAGCGGCTGCGCGCCAGCCGCTCCGATCCGGCACCCGCCAGCGCCGCCATCCCCCGCCTGGACGCCGCCGAGGCACCCCTGTCCTTCGCGCAGGAGCGGCTCTGGTTCATCGAACGGCTGGAGGACGACGCCGTCCACCACAACGACGCCACGCTGCTGATCCTGACCGGCTCGCTCGACCAGGTCGCGCTGCGCCGGAGCATCGAGGAGGTCGTCCGCCGGCACGAGATCCTGCGTACCGCCTTCCGCCAGCTCGGCGAGCGGGTCGTACAGGCCGTCACGCCGCCCGCCCCGCTGAGCATCGACGTGGTCGACCTGCCCGGCGCCACCGCGCACCCCGACGACGCCGTGCTGCGGGCCGCCGTCGAGCGGGAGATGCGGGTCCCGCTCGACCTGGCCGCCGGCCAGAGCATGCGGACGGTGCTCTACCGGATCGCCCCCGACGTGCACGTGCTCGGGGTCACCGTGCACCACCTCGTCTGCGACCTGTGGTCGTTCACCATCTTCTGCCGCGAGCTGGCCGCCACGTACGCCGCGTTCGCCGCCGGCGCGACGCCGGACCTGCCCGAGCTGCCGATCCAGTACGCCGACTACGCCGCCTGGCAGCGCACCGCGGTCGGCGAGGAGCGGATGGCGGCCCACCTGCGCGAGCGCGTCGACGAGCTGGCCGGCGTGCCGCCCCTGCTCGCCCTGCCCACCAAGGGCCCGCGGCCGGCGGTCCAGCAGTTCGTCGGCGCGTCCGAGTGGTTCCGGCTCGGCGCCGCCGACGCGGACCGGATCCGCGCCCTCGGACAGCGTCAGGGGGCCACCACCTACATGACCCTGCTCGCCGCCTTCACCGTGCTGCTCGCCCGGCACAGCGGGCAGCGGGACATGGTCGTCGCCAGCCCCATCGCGACGCGGGAACAGCACGAGCTGGAGCACCTCATCGGCTGCTTCCTGAACATGATCGTGGTACGCGCCGACCTGTCCGGCGAACCGACCTTCGCCGAGCTGGTGGGCCGGGTCAAGGCAGCCTCGCTGAACGCGTTCCGGCACCGCGACGTGCCGTTCGAGCGGCTCGTCGGCGCGTTGCAGCCGGAGCGCAGCCGCAGCCACCAGCCGCTCGCGCAGGTCGCCTTCGTGCTCCAGAACGTGCCCACCAGCCGGCTGGACCTGCCCGAGCTGCGGGTCGACGTGCACCAGATGGAGACCGGCCGGTCCCGGATGGACCTGACGGTGAAGATCACCGAGACGGCTGACGGACTGGTGGGCGAGTTCGAGTACGACACCAGCCTCTTCACCGGCGAGTCCGTACGCGACATGGCCCGGCAGTTCGAGCTCCTGCTCGTCGAGGCGGTGCGGGAGCCCGACACGAGCGTGTGGCGGCTGCCGATGCTCGACGCCGGGCAGCGCCACCGGATCCTGCACGAGTGGAACGACACCGCCGTCGACCTCGGCCCCGAGGCGCTCGTCCACCGCCTCGTCGAGGCGCAGGCGCGGCGTACGCCGGACGCGGTGGCGGTCGTCGAGGGCAACGTCCGCACGACGTACCGCGAACTCGACGAACGGGCCAACCGCCTGGCGCACCACCTGCGCGACCTCGGCGTCGGCGTGGAGGACCCGGTGGCGGTGTGCCTGCCCCGCTGCGCCGCCGAGGTGGTGGCGATCCTGGCGGTGCTGAAGGCCGGCGGCTACCACCTGCCGGTCAACCCGCGCGACCCGCAGGCCCGCCGGGACGCGCTGCTCGGGCAGGTCCGCCCGGCGGTCGCGATCTCCGCCGGGGACCTGTGCGACGAGGTGTGGAGCCCCGGCCGGCGGATCATCGACCTGGACGGCGAGTCGTCGTTGACCGCCACGTGTCCCGCCACCGACCCCGCCGTGCCGCTGCACCCGGACAACCTGGCCTACACGCTGTTCACCTCCGGCTCCACCGGGCAGCCCAAGGGCGTGCAGGTCACCCACCGCGGGTTCACCAACCGGATGCTGTGGGCACAGCGCAACTTCCCGCTCGACCCGCACGACCGGGTGCTGCGCAAGGCGGCCTGCACCTTCGACGTCTCCCTGGACGAGCTGTTCCGGGCCCTGTTCAACGGCGCGGCCAGCGTGCTGATGCCCGAGACGGCGACCTTCGACCCGCGCCGGCTGGCGGCGGTGATCGCCCAGCACGGGGTGACCGACGCCGACTTCGCGCCGACCGCCCTGCGCGAGGTGCTGCTCACCGCCGACGCCGCGGACCTGAAGTCGCTGCGGCGGATCGTGTCGGGCGTGGAGGAACTCACCCCCGAGACGCAACGGCTGGTCTTCGACCGGCTCGACGTCACCATGTTCAACCTGTACGGCCCGACCGAGGTGTCGGTCTCCTGCACCGCCTGGCCGTGCGACCCCGACGACGAGCGGCCCTTCGTCCCGATCGGCCGGCCGATGGCCAACGTGCGGGTGTACGTGCTGGACGAGGCGATGCAGCCCGTACCGCCGGGCGTGGCGGGGGAGGTGTACGTCGGCGGCGCCGGGCTGGCCCGGGGCTACCTCGACAACTCCGCCCTGACCGCGGAGCGGTTCCTGCCCGACCCGTTCGCCGAGGCGCCCGGCGCCCGCGTCTACCGCACCGGCGACCTGGCCCGGTTCGGGCCGGACGGCGTCCTGGAGTTCCTCGGCCGGGGCGACGGGCAGCTGAACCTGCGCGGCTACCGCATCGAGCCGGGCGAGGTGGAGTCCGCGCTGCGCCGCCACCCGGCGGTGCGCGAGGCCGCCGTCGTCGTACGCCGGGACCCGCCCGGCAGGGACGCCCGGCTGGTCGGCTACGTCGTCGGCGACGACCTGCCGGGCAACGCGGACCTGCGCGCCCACCTGCGCCGGCGGCTGCCGGACTACCTGGTGCCGGCCGCCTTCGTCAGCCTGCCCCGGCTGCCGCTGACCAACCACGGGAAGCTCGACGTCGCGGCGCTGCCACCGCCGGGGCAGGACGAGCCCGGCGCCGCCGGGGCCGACGGGCCGCGTGACGAGCGCGAGCGGGTGCTCCTGGAGATCTGGTGCGACGTGCTCGGACGCGAGGGCATCGGCATCCACGACGACTTCTTCGACCTCGGCGGGGACTCCCTCACGGCCACCCGGATCGTGGCCCTGGCCAGCGCGAAGCTGGGGGCGGACGTCGAGGTGGCGGTCATCTTCGACGCGCCGACGGTCGCGGAGCTGGCCGCCCGGCTCGCCCCCGGGCAGCCGTGACCCCCGGTCCGACCCCTGTGCATCGAGTGGAGAGCCAGATGACCGAGCACACCGGCGCCCTGATCCACGAGGCGACCGACGTCGTCAACCTGGGCGCCGCCCTGTCGCACCAGGCGCGGGTCCAGCCCGACAGCCCCGCCCTGCACCTGGTGGCGGAGGACGGCTCCACCGAGACGGTGGACTACGCGACGCTCGACGCCCGGGCCCGCCGGGTCGGCGCGGCCCTGGCCGGGCACTGCCGTCCCGGTGACCGGGTGCTGATGCTCGTCGGGGCGGGTGTCGACTTCCTCGCCGGCTTCTTCGGCTGCCTCTACGCCGGCACCGTGCCGGTGCCGCTGGCCGCCCGGCTCAACCGGGCCAGCGCCCCGGTCGTCGGGCGGATCCTCGACGACGCGCAGGCCACCGCGGTGCTGGCGGCCCGCGCGGTCACGAGCGCCGTGGACCTGACCACGCTCATGCCCGGTCGCCGGCTGCCGGTGCTGGAGCTGGAGTCCCTCGACGCCGCGCCCGCCGGCTGGCAGCCGGCGGTGGCCGAGGGCGGGCTGGCGTTCCTCCAGTACACCTCGGGCACCACCAGCACCCCCAAGGGCGTGATGGTCAGCCACGCGAACCTGCTGGAGAACCTGCGGGCCATCCGCCGCTCCTTCGCCTTCGACGACGCGACGGTGATGGCCTCCTGGCTGCCGCCGCACCACGACATGGGGCTGATCGGCACCCTGCTCACCCCCGTCTACCTCGGGGTGCCGACGGTGCTGATGGACCCGGCGACGTTCATCCGCACCCCGGTGCGGTGGCTCCAGGCGATCAGCCGGTACCGGGCCACCATCAGCGGCGGGCCCAACTTCGCCTACGACCTGTGCGTGCGCAAGGTCGCCGAGGCCGACCGTGCCGCCCTGGACCTCAGCTCCTGGCGGGTGGCGTTCAACGGCGCCGAGCCCGTACGCGCGGCGACCCTGCGCGCCTTCGCCGCGGCGTTCGCCCCGCACGGTTTCGACGAGCGGGCCTTCCTGCCCTGCTACGGACTGGCCGAGGCGACGCTGCTGGTCGCCGGGCGGGCGCGGGCGCAGCGGCCCGTCGTGACCACGGTGGCCGACCCGGACCCCGCCGGACCCGCCCACCGCCCCGGCACGGAGGTGGTCGGCTGCGAGATCCTGCCCGAGGCGGAGGTCCGGATCGTCGACCCGACCGGCCACCCCGTCCCCGACGGCACGGCCGGCGAGATCTGGGTCCGGGGCGGCAGCGTCGTCGACGGGTACTGGAACCGGCCGGAGGAGTCCGCGCGGACCCTGCACGCCACCCTCGGCGGCGACGACGGCCCCTACCTGCGCACCGGCGACCTCGGCTTCCGCCAGGACGGCCACCTGTACGTCCGCGGCCGGATCAAGGAGACCGTGGTCATCCGCGGCCAGAACCACTATCCGGACGACATCGAGCAGACCGTCCGCGCCGCCTGCCCCCGCCTCGGCGGGCGGATCGCCGCGTTCGGTGTGGACGTCGCCGACGACGGCCACGGCGTCGGCGAGGCCGTGGTCCTGTGGTACGAGACCCGCTCCGACCGGGCGTCGGACGAGGCACCGGCCATCGCCGAGGCGGCCCGCCGGGCCGTGGTGACCGTCCACGGCCTGGACCTGCACCGGGTACTGGCCGTACCGCCCGGCACCATCCCCGTCACCACCAGCGGCAAGACCCGTCGCGGCGACTGCGCGCGGGCGTACGCGGCGGGCAGCGCCACGATCGTCGCGGACGACCCCCTGCGCCCGGCGGCGCGCCCCGCCCCGGCCGCCGCGCCGGCGCAGGCGCAGCGACTGCGCGCCCTGGCCGGCGGGCTGCTCGACGTCGACCCGGAGCGGATCGACCCGGACCGTTCCCTGCCGGAGCTCGGGTTCGACTCGCTGCGGGCCGTGGAGCTGCAACACCTGATCGAGGGGGAGTGGGGCGTCCGCCCGGCCCTGACCGACCTGCTGGGCGACAGCACGGTGGCCGAACTGGCCGCCGCGCTGCCGTCCGCGCCCGCGCCGGCCGACCCGCCGGCCACCCCGGCCGCCGCCGACGGGCCCTACCCGCTGTCGTACGGCCAGCGGGCGATCTGGTTCCAGGGCGCCCTCGCCGAGGACCCGGCCAACCTCAACCTGTGCCGCGCGGTGACCGTCGACGGCGAACTGGACGCCGCGGCGCTGGCCCGCGCCGTGCGCGACCTCGGCGTGCGGCACCCGGCCCTGCTCACCCGCTACGACGACGCCGGCGCCGAGGTGACCCAGCGGGTGGCCGACGACGCCGAGGTCACGCTGGAGGTGCGCGACGCGGCGGGCTGGCCGGCGGGCCGGCTCGACGAGGAGATCGAGGCGGAACTCGGGGTCGGCTTCGCCGGCCCGCCCCTGCTGCGGGCCGTGCTGTTCCGGCACGCGGCGGACCGCCACACGCTGCTGCTCTGCACCCACCACAGCGTCATGGACGTGTGGTCGTTGGCGGTGCTGGTCGAGGACCTGGCGACCGGCTACGGCCGGCGCGCCGCCGGGGACGACGCGGCGCCGCCCGCACCCGCCGCCCACCCGGCCGAGTTCGTGGCCTGGCAGCGGTCCTTCCTGGACGGCCCGGCCGGCCGGGAGCTGACCGCGACGTGCCAGGCCCAGGTCGCCGACCTCGTGCCGTTGGACCTGCCGACCGACCGGCCCCGCCCGTCGGTGCGCACCTTCCGGGGCGCCGCCCACGCGTTCCGGCTCGACGCCGACCTGTGCGCCGGGATCGACGCGCTCGCCGCCGCGCAAGGGATCAGCCGCACCGCCGTGCTCTTCGCCGGCTACGCGGCGGTGCTGTCGCGCTACGCCGGCCAGGCGACGTTCCCGCTCGGCTTCGTGCACGCCGGCCGGGTCCGCGGCCGCTTCGCCGACCTGGTCGCCTACCTGGTCAACCCGCTGCCGGTGTCGGTGGACCTGTCCGCCGACCCGGAGTTCGGCGCCCTGGCCCGGGCGGCCCACGACGCGGTGCTGGCCGCCTCCGATCGCGCCGAGGTGCCGTTCGGGCGGATCGTCGAGGGGCTCGGGCAGGCCGCCGACGCCAGCCGCGGCGCGCTGCTCAGCGCGGCCTTCGCCTACCAGCACGGGCGCGGCACCGACCGGCTCGGCCTCACGCCGATGGTGCTGAACCACGAGGGGGCACTGGGTGACTGGGCCGGGCTGCGGGTGCGCAGCCGGCCGGTACGGCAGCGGGCCACCTACTACGACCTCTCCCTCTACCTGGGCGAGCACGACGGCGAACTGCTGGGCACCTTCGACTACAGCACCGACCTGTTCGACGCCGACACCATGGGCGTGCTGGCCGAGGCGCTGACCGCGCTGCTGTCCGCGGCCGTCGCGGCGCCGGCGACCCCCGTCGGCGCCCTGCCGCTGCTCGGCGCCGAGCGCCACCGGCAGGTGCTGGTGGAGTGGAACGACACCACGGCCGACTACGACACCGACCGGTGCGCGCCGGAGATCGTGGCCGAGCAGGCCCGCCGGACCCCGGACGCGCCGGCCGCCATCGACGGCACCACCCGGCTCACCTACGCCGAGCTCAACGCGGCGGCGAACCGGCTGGCCCACCGGCTGATCGGGCTGGGCGCCGGCCGGGGCACCCGGGTCGGCCTGCTGGTGCCCCGCTCCACGGTCAGCCTCACCGCCGTGCTGGCGATCCTCAAGACCGGCGCCGCCTACGTGCCGCTCGACCCGTCGTACCCGGTGGAGCGGCTGCGGTTCATGCTCGCCGACTCCGGGGCCCGGCTGCTCGTCGCCGCCCCCGGCGCGGCCGTCGGACTCCCGGACGTCGAGGTGGTCGACCCGGCCGAGGAGTCCCTCGCGGCCGAGGACGACCGCGATCCGCTGCCGACGGCCCACCCCGACGACGTGGCCTACGTCGTCTACACCTCCGGCTCCACCGGCACCCCGCAGGGCGTACTCGGCCTGCACCGGGGCATCGTCAACCGGCAACGGTGGATCATGGACCGCTTCCCGATGGGGCCGGACGAGGTGGGCAGCCACAAGACCTCGCTGAGCTTCTTCGACTCCGGCGGCGAGATGTTCCTGCCGCTCTTCGCCGGCGCCCCGGTCGTCGTGGTGCCCGAGGACGTCGGACGCGACCCGGTACGCCTGGTCGACCTGCTCGCCCGGCACCGGGTCACCCGCCTGGTGGCCGTACCGTCGTTGCTGCGGGCCATCCTCGACGGCGTCGCCGACGTCGGCGGACGCCTGTCGGCGCTGCGCTACTGCCACTCCAGCGGGGAGGCGCTCACCGCCGACCTGGCCGCGCGGTGGCTGGCGGCCCTGCCCGGCTGCGTCCTGGTCGACCTCTACGGCTCGTCGGAGATCTCCGCCGACGTGACCCTGGACGTGGTCACCGGACCGGAGCGGGTCGGCAGCGTCGGGCGGCCCGTCGGCAACACCCGGATCTACGTCCTGGACGAGGCCATGCGGCCGGTGCCGCCCCGCTTCGCCGGTGAGGTCTACGTCGGCGGGGCCGGCCTGGCCCGTGGCTACCTCGACCAACCGGCGTTGACCGCGACGCGGTTCGTTCCCGACCCGTACGGCGACGGCGGGCGGCTGTTCCGCACCGGTGACCGGGGCCGGTTCAGCCACGACGGGCGGCTGGAGTTCCTGGGCCGGGCCGACCACCAGGTGAAGGTCCGCGGCTTCCGGATCGAGCTGGGCGAGATCGAGGCGACGCTGCGGGCCCACCCCGGGGTGGCCGCCGCCGTGGCCGCGCTCGCCCAGGCGCCGGGCGGCGGCGAGCAGCGGATCGTCGCGGCGGTCGTGCCCCGGCAGCGCAGCGGGTCGTCCGCGCCGGCCGGAGCCGACCCGGGCGGGGCGCCGGCCACCACCCGGGTGTCGGACTGGCGGCTGCTCTACGACCGGATGTACACCGAGGCCGGTCCCGCCGAGGAGGCCCAGCAGGCGATCTGGACCAGTAGCTACACGGGCGCGCCGTTCACCGACGTCGAGATGGGCGAGTGGATCGACCAGGCGGTCCGGCGGATCCGGGAGCTGCGTCCCCGCCGGCTGCTGGAACTCGGCTGCGGCACGGGCAACCTGACCCTGGCGTTGGCGCCGGACTGCGAGGCGTACGTCGGCACCGACTTCTCCGCCGCCGGCCTGAAGGTGCTCGAACAGCGGCTCGACGCCGAGGGGGTGGACCGGGACACGGTCACGCTGCTGCTGCGGGAGGCCGACGACGTCACCGGCATCGAGGCCGGCAGCTTCGACACCGTGGTGCTGCACTCGGTGACCCAGTACTTCCCCCACCACGACTACCTGCGCGGGGTGCTGCGCGCGGCGGTCACCGCGGCCTCGCCCGGCGGGCGGATCTACCTCGGCGACGTACGCGACCTCGACCTGCTGGAGGTGTTCCACGCCTCGGTGGAGCTGGGCGCCGAGCCGGAAGCCGGCCTGACCGTCGCCGAGCTGCGCCGCCGCGTCGCCGCCCGGGTGCTCGCCGACGACGAGCTGGTGCTGGCCCCCGACCTGTTCCTCACCGCGCCGGACTGGCTGCCGGGGGTGACCGGGGTGGAGCTGCACCTCAAGCGCGGCCGGCAGGCCAACGAGTTGAGCGCGTTCCGCTATGACGTCGTCCTGCACGTGGGCGCCGCCCCCGACGGCGACGCCGCCGAGCCGGTCGAGCCGGTGCGGCTGGACTGGACGCGCGACGGGCTGGACGTCGCCCGGCTGCGGAGCCTGCTGCGCGGCAACCGCAACCGGCCGGTGGAGGTGCGCGACGTGCCGAACGCGCGGCTCGTCACGGTCGCCGGCCCCGTACGCCGGCTGGCCGGTCTCGCCGACGCCGACCCGGTGACCCGCCCGACCGGCGAGCTGCCGCCCGGGGTCGACCCGGAGGACTGCTGGAGCATCGGCGAGGCGCTGGGCCGACGGACCGCCGTGGTGCCGTCGACCGCGCGCGACCCGTACACGATGGACCTGCGGTTCTGGCCCGCCGCCCGACCGGACGACACGGTCGGCTGGACCCCGCCGCGGGCCCGGCGCGCCGACTGGCCGGAGCTGGCCAACGACCCGCTGGGCGCCACCGCGCGGCGGGACCTGCTGCACGACCTGCGCACCCACCTGCGGCAGCGGCTGCCGGAGTTCATGGTGCCGCTGCTGCACCTGGTCGACGAGCTGCCCACCACGGCGACCGGCAAGGTGAGCCGGCGCGCCGTCGCGGCCGAGGCCACCGAGGCGCTGGCCCGGCTGGGCGCGGGCGCCACGGCCCGGCCGCTCGCCCCGGCGGCCGGCGGGCTCCAGGCCCAGGTCACCGAGATCTGGCTGGACGTCCTCGGCGTCGGCGCCGTCGGGCTCGACGACAACTTCTTCGACGTCGGCGGCAACTCGCTGAGCCTGGTCCAGGTGCACATCCGGATCCAGGAACTCCTCGGCCGGCAGTTCCCGCTTGTCGACCTGTACGAGCACACCACCGTGCGCAAGCTCGCCGAGCACCTCGGCGAGCCCGCGCGCCCGGCGACGGACCCGCCCGTCGACCCGGGGCCCGACCGCAACGAGCAGGTGGCGAACCGCCGCCGGTTGATGCGCCAGCGTATTCAGGAAGTGGGAAGTCGATGAGCAGCGAGATGGACATCGCCGTCGTGGGGATGAGCGGACGGTTTCCGGGCGCGGCGAACGTCGCCGAGTTCTGGGAGCTGCTCCGCGACGGCGTCGACGCCGGCCGCGAGCTGACCGCCGCCGAGCTGGACGCCGTCCCGGCCGAGGAACGCGCCGACCCGGCGTACGTGCCGGTGTGGTCGGGCATCGAGGGCGCCGACCGGTTCGACGCCCAGTTCTTCGGCTATTCGCCGACGGACGCGACGCTGATCGACCCGCAGCACCGGATCCTGCTGGAGTGCGCCTGGGAGGCGCTGGAGGACGCCGGCTACGACAGCCGCCGCTTCCCCGGCGACATCGCCGTGTACGCCGGCTGCGGCCTGAACCAGTACCTGCTCTACCACCTGCTGCCCCAGCAGGAGCTGGTCGACTCCGCCGGCCGGCTGGGCATGGCCGTCGCCAGCGACAAGGACAACCTGGCCACCCGCATCTCGTACAAGCTCGACCTGACCGGGCCCAGCATGACGGTGCAGACCAACTGCTCCTCGGCCCTGGTCGGGCTGCACCATGCCATCAGCAGCCTGCTCGACTACCAGTGCGACATGGCGATCGTGGGCGCGGTCAGCGTCAAGAACCCGGTGCCCCGCGGCTACCGGCACGAGGCCGACGGCATCAACTCGCCCGACGGCCGCTGCCGGGCCTTCGACGCCGAGGCCGCCGGCTACCACCTGGGCGACGGCGCCGGCGTGGTGGTGCTGCGCCGCCGGGAGGACGCCGAGGACGCCGGCGACCGGATCTACGCCCTGGTCAAGGGCTCGGCGGTGAACAACGACGGCGCCGGCAAGGTCAGCTTCGTGGCGCCCGGCCGGTCGGGCCAGGTGCGGGTGATCCGCCGGGCGCTGCGGGTCGCCGACGTCGAGGCGGACTCCATCCAGTACGTCGAGGCCAACGGCAGCGGCACCCTGATGGGCGACTCGATCGAGGTGTCCGCCCTGGAGGAGGCGTACGGCGCCGCCGGCGCTTCGGGCGCCGGTTGGGCGATCGGCTCGGTCAAGCCGAACGTCGGCAACCTCGACACCGCCTCCGGCGTGACCTCGCTGATCAAGGCGGTCCTCGCCGTCCACCACGGTGAGCTGCCGCCGTCGATCCACTTCCGCAAGCCCAACCCGCAGACCTCGCTCGACCGGGGACCGTTCCGCGTCAACGACATGCTGCGGGACTGGCCCGAGGTCACCGGGCCGCGCCGGGCGGCGGTCAGCTCGTTCGGCGTCGGCGGCACCAACGCGCACGTCATCCTCGAACAGGCGCCGCCGCCCGCGCCGCCGGGGCCGAACCCGCCGGCCGTGCTGCTCGCCGTCTCCGCGGCCGGCGGCGAGGCGCTGGCCGCCGCCGCCAACCGGCTCGCCGAGCACCTCGGGCGTCACCCGGAGCAGGCCCTCGCCGACGTCGCCTACACCAGCCAGGTCGGCCGTCGCGCGTTGCGCCACCGGGCCTTCGTGGTGGCGACCGACGCCGGGCAGGCGGCCCGCGCGCTGTCCGCCGTCGGCGCGGGCGAGGCGTCGCCGGAGACCGCCACGGTGGCGTACGCGTTCCCCGCCACCTGCCCCGACCTGACCGCGCTGTGCGACGCCCTGCCCCGGCTGCGGGCGGAGGTCGACCGGGTGGCCGGTGAGCTGGGCGTCGACCCGGCTGCCGGCGGGCCGGGCTCCGACGCGGCCACCGTCACCGGGCAGCTCGCGCTCGCCCGGCTGCTGGGCGCCTGCGGCGTGTCCCCGGTCGCCGCCCACGGCGAGGGTCCGGGCGCCGTGACGGCCGCCGTCGTCGACGGCCGCTGGACGGTGGCGGAGGCCGGGCGCGCCCTGCGCGCCGGCAGCCACCCGCCGGCGCCGGCCGGGACGCCGGCCGAGGCCGACCTGACGCTGGCCGTCGGCCCGGCCGAGGCGTCGACGCTGGCCCTGACCGACGAGGCCGGGAGCCTCCGTGGGCTGCTCGACGCGCTCGGCGAGCTGTGGCGCCGGGGCGTCGAGGTGGACTGGGCCGCCCTGCACGAGGGCGCGTCGCGGCGTCGCGTCGGCCTGCCGACGTACCCGTTCCAGCGGACGCGGCACTGGGTCGACCCGGTGGCCGTGGCGCCCGTGACCGGCCCGACGCCGACGGCCCCGGCCGCCGACGCCCAGCCCGCCGCCGACGCCCAGCCGGCCGCCGGCTCGGTCCTGGAGGAGGCGGTGGCCGCCGTGTGGCGCCGCCGGCTCGGGGTGGACCGGATCGGGTTGCACGACTCGCTGCTGATGCTCGGCGCGGACTCGCTCAGCGCCGCCCGGACGCTGCGGGACCTCGCCCAGGCCTTCCACGTCGACCTGCAACTCGGCGTGTTCCTGCAGACCCCCACCGTCGCCGCGCTCGCCGAGGTGATCGACGGCAAGCTGCGCGAGGCGCAGGAGATCCGGGCCGCGCTCGCCGCGGTCTCCGAAGAGGGAGCGTGAGGCCGTGCCCGACGTCAGCTTCATCACCGTGGTGCCCCGGGTCCGGGACCTGACCGCGTACGCGGACACGGCGATGTCCGTCATCCGCCGCACCGACGCGGCGGACCTCGACGGGGTGCTCATCTTCACCGGCAGCGGCGCGGTGCTCGACCCCTGGGTCCTGGCGACCGCCGCGGCGGCCGGCACCACCCGGCTCAGCCCGCTGGTCGCGGTGAACCCCGTCTACCAGCACCCGTTCACCGCGGCCCGGATGGTCGCCTCGCTCGGCCTGCTCTACCAGCGGCGGATCGACCTCAACCTGATCACCGGCACCGCCGTGAGCGACCTGGACGCGCTCGGCGACCGGCTGGACCACGACGACCGGTACGCGCGCCTCGCCGAGTACGTCGAGATCATGATGGGGGTGCTGGGCAGCCGCCGTCCGTTCAGCTTCGACGGGCGGTTCTACCAGGTGTCCCGGTTGCAGCTCACCCCCGGCCTTCCCGCGCACCTGCTGCCGCGGCTGTTCGTCGCCGGGCAGTCCCCGGCCGCCCGGCAGGTGGCCGAGCGGGTGGGCGCCACCAGCATCCAGATGCTCACGGCGGCCCGGCCCGACGCCGACGGGGCACCGGGCGCGCTGAACTTCGGGCTGCTGACCCGGGCGACGGCGGAGGAGACCGAGCGGGTCGCCGAGGCACGCTTCCCGGAGGATCCGGACGGTGCGAAGATCACCGCGATCACCATGGCCAACACCGACTCCGTCTGGAAGCAGCGGCTCTTCGCCGAGGCGGAGGCCGGCCACGGCGCCGTCACCGTCGACCCGGCGTACCGGCTCGCGCCGTTCCGCTCCGGCCAGGCGGACGGGCCGTACCTGGTGGCCGACCACGCCGGCGCCGTCGAGCGACTGCTGGCGATGATCCGGGCCGGCGTACGCACCTTCGTGCTGGACACCCCCACCGACGACGAAGACTTCCACCACCTCGCACAGGTCGTCCGGACCGTCCGGGACCGACTGCGTACGGACTCCACCGAGGGAGCGCGATGAACCAGCCCTTCGCCAGCCACGACCTGGTGCACGCCCGCCCCAACCTGGCGCTGGAACCGCTCATCCACCGGTACTACGCCTGGCTGAACCTGGTGTCGCCGGTGCCGGCGGCGATGAACTTCGCCAAGCTGCACGTGCCGCTGCTGCGCTCGTTCCTCGACGCGCCCGCGCTGCACCGCCGCTCCGCCCGGGACCCGAAGCTGCGCGGCGGCATGTTCGTCGACCTCGAGGACGACCAGCTCGACGGGGTGTCCGACCTGGCGGCCCGGCTCGCCGACGGACCCATGCCGGAGCTGTCGGCGGCGATGGACGAGCTGACGGTCAACCTGGAGAAGCTCGCCGACGGGTTCGACCTGACGCCCCGCTACGGCGAGATCCCGCCGGCCCTGCGCGGCTACGTCGAGCTGGTCTACGACCTCAACGACCACGCCCGGATCCGGCTCGCCGAGCGGATGCTCTACCGGTCGCGGCACTTCGACGAGACCGCCCACTCGGTGGACCTGTCGCTGGCCACCGGCGACGAGCGGCCCTTCGCGATGACCACCCCGCGGTTCCCCGGCAACGGGCACGTGCAGGCCACCATGCCGCTGCGGGACCCCCGCATCGACCTGCTCTTCTCCACCATGACCACGGCCCGGCCCTTCGGCGAGCTGCGGGAGGCGTTCGACGTCTCCGACGCCGACCTGGCGACCTTCAGCGGGTTGTTCTCCGCCGAGCCGGGCGGGAGCCCGGACCGCAACCTGGACGGCCCGGGGCTGCGGGTGCGCTACTTCGGGCACGCCTGCGTGGTGGTGCAGTCCGGCCCGGTCACCGTGATGACCGACCCGTTCCTGTCCGACGCCCTCGGCGACGGCGACCGGTACGCCTACGCCGACCTGCCCGACGTCATCGACTACGTGCTGATCACGCACGGGCACCAGGACCACCTCGAACTGGCCTCCCTGCTGAAGCTGCGGCACCGCATCGGCACGGTGGTGGTGCCGAAGACCGCCGCCGGGGCGTTGCAGGACCCGTCGCTGCGGCTGTGCCTGGAGGCGCTCGGCTTCCCCAACGTGGTCGACGTGGAGCCGGGCGAGACCATCGAGCTGCCCGACGGGCAGATCGTGGTGTGCCCGTTCGTCGGCGAACACTGCGACCTCGACATCGCCGCGAAGGTCACCTACTCGGTGCGTACCGGCGGGAAGAACCTCTACTTCGGCGCGGACAACCGCTGCGTCGACCCGGCCCTGTTCGGCCACATCCACGACATGATCGGCGACGTCGACATGGCGTTCCTCGGCATGGAGTGCGACGGCGCCCCGCTGTCCTGGATGTACGGTCCGCTCTTCTCCCGCCGCATCGACCAGAAGATGAGCCGCAGCCGCAAGCTCAACGGCTCCGACGCCGTCGAGGCGATGGGCATCGTGCGGCGGCTGCGGGCCCGGCAGGCGTACGTGTACGCGATGGGCCGCGAGCCGTGGCTGGTGTTCGTCATGGCGACGAACTACACCGACGAGTCGTACCAGCTCAAGCAGATGGCGGAGTTCTTCCAGCGCTGCGCCGACGTCGGGGTGCCGGCGCGGGAACTCTACGGACGGGCCGACCTGGCATGAGCCCCACCTGGACCTGCCGTTCGCAGTACGTGGCCACCCGCGACGGGACCCGGCTGGCGGCGTACGTCTTCCGGCCGGTCGGCCAGCGCGACCCCGCGCCCGCCGTCTGGGCCCACGACCGCTACCACCAGGTGTCGCCGCGCCCCGGGCGCGACGACTTCCTGGCGGTGGTACGCGCCGAACTGGCGGACGTCGACCTCACCGACATCGACGACCTCGGCGTGGCCGAGGTGGCCCCCGGGGAGGTGACGCTGCGGGCCTTCCCGGTCGCGCAGCGCCTGCTGGCCCGCGGCTACGTCGTGGTGGTGGTGGACAGCCGGGGCAGCGGCGCGTCGTTCGGCACCAGCGACGGCCCGTTCTCCACGGTCGAGGCGACCGACACGTACGACGTCACCGAGTGGATCGCCGCCCAGCCCTGGTGCGACGGCCGGGTGGGCATGTTCGGCCGCTCCTACCTCGGGGTCTCGCAGTACCTCGCGGCGAGCACCGCCCCGCCGCACCTGGCGGCGATCTTCCCGCAGATGGCGCTGTTCGACCTGCACCGCTTCGCCTGGGACGGCGGGGTGTTCCGGGACGACTTCGCCCGCGCCTGGGGCGAGGACGTGCGCGAACTCGACCTGCGTGGCCCCGTCGCGCCCCTCGACGACGACCCCGACGGCCTCCTGCTGACCGCCGCCCGCGAGCAGCACGTGGCGAACCGGGACGTCCGGACGATGTTCGCCGGCCTGCCCGGGCGCGAGTCACGGCTGGCCGACACCGGCGAGGCGGCGTACCTGACCCGCAGCCCGTCGGCGCTGCTGGAGGCGATCAACGCCTCCGGGGTCGCCGTCTACCACCTGGGCGGCTGGCACGACGTCTGGGCGCGCGACGCGACCGAGTGGGCCCGCCGGCTGACCGTGCCGCACCGGGTCGTCATCGGCCCGTGGCCGCACACCGGCGGGGTGCTGGGCGGCGCCGGCTACAACCTGGCCGACGAGCACGTGCGATGGTTCGACCACTGGCTGCGGGGCCGGGACACCGGGATCATGGACGGCCCAGCCGTCCGGTACCACGTGCTGGGCGCCGACGCGTGGCGTACCGCCCGGTCCTGGCCGCCGGAGCCGGCGACGACCGGCACCTGGCACCTTGGCCCGGCCGGCGAGCTGGGACCGGAACCCCGGGCCGGCGAGGCCCGGCGGTACGAGGTCGACTACGCCACCACGTCCGGCAAGACCAGCCGGTGGGCCAGCGGCTACGGCTCGCCCTTCCAGCGGCCGGACCTGACCGACAACGACACCCGGGCGCTGTGCTGGACCTCCGACCCGCTGACCGAGGCGGTCGAGCTGGTCGGCGCCCCGGTGCTGCGCCTGGCGGCCCGGGTCACCGACGGCCCGGCGGACGTCTTCGCCTACCTGGAGTCGGTCGCCCCCGACGGCACCTCCCTGTACGTCACCGAGGGCTGCGGCCAGGTCGACGGCGCTCCCGGCGACTCCCGCCTGGAGATCGAGCTGCACCCGATCGCGTACCGGTTCGCGGCGGGCGACCGGGTCCGGCTGGCGGTCACCGGGGCGGACGCGGACAACGCGCTGACCGTGCCCCGGGACGTCGCGCCGGTGCTGACGGTGCGCCACGACGCCGACGCCGCCCCGACGCTGGAGCTGCCCCGCGCGGCAACCCTCGAACGGCCCGACGCCGACGACGTCACGGCCCCGCTCTCCGTGGCGCAGCGGGCGATCTGGCTGGCCGAGCAGGCCGGCACGAGCGGAGCGGCGTACCACCTCGACGCGGCGGTCGAGCTGACCGGACCGGTGGACGCCGCCGCGCTGCACGCGGCGGTCGACGAGATCGTTCGCCGGCACGAGGCGCTGCGGACCACCATCGTCGAGGTCGACGAGGAACCGGTCCAGCGCATCCACCCGGCGGCGCCGCTCACGATCGCCCGCCTCGACCTCAGCGACGCGCCGGCCGACGGCTGGGCGGGCGACGAGCGGGTGACCGGGTTCCGCGACCGCCGGTGGGACCTCGCCCGGGAGTGGCCGATCCGGGTCGCGACCGTGCAGCTGCCCGCCGGCCGGACGGCGTTGCTGCTGGTGGTGCACCACGTCGCCGCCGACCCGACGGCGGCGGAGATCTTCTTCGCGGAGCTGGCCCGGCTCTACCCCTCGTACGCGCGGGGGGAGCCGCTCCGGCTGCCGGACGTGCCGTGCCGGTACGCGGACGTGGCCCGCCGCCAGCAGGCCGAACTCGCCGGGCCGGGCGCGGCCGACCAGCTCGCCCGGTGGCGGCGCTACCTGGACGGCGCTCCGCAGGTGATCACCCTGCCGACGGACCGGCCCCGACCGCCGGTCCTGGACCACCGGGGCGGGTCGGTGCGCTTCACCGTCGACGACGACCTCGCCGCCCGGCTGGTGGCGGCGGCCGCCGCCGCGCGGACCAGCCCGTTCACCCTGCTCACCGCCGCGTTCGCCCGCACCCTGAACGCGTACGGCGCGGGCGACGACCTGCTCATCGGCACGCCGAGCCTGCAACGCGACGACGAGTCGACCCGCGACCTGATCGGCTGCCTGGTCAACCTGCTGCCGCTGCGGATCCGGGTCGACCGGGACGCCACCGTGGCCCAGTTCCTGCACGACGTACGCGGCAGCGTGCTGACCGCGCTGGAGTTGCGCCGGGTGCCCTTCGACACGCTGGTCGGCGAGCTGCGCCCGCGCCGGGACCCGGCGGTCTCCGCGCTGGTGCAGGTCTGCGTCCGGTACGGCCGGGCGGTGCCGGACCGGTTCCGGCTCGGCGCGGTCGAGGCGCTGCGGTTGGAACCGCCGGAGTGGACCTCGGCGAAGTACGACCTGGCGCTGGCGGTGAACCAGGTCGGCGAGGACCGGATGGTGGGCAGCCTCGACTTCCGGCTCGCCCTGTTCGACCGGGCCACCGTCCAGCGGATCCTGGACTCGATGCTGACCGTGCTCGACCAGCTCGTCGCCGACCAGGAGCGGCCTGTGGGGGAGCTGTCCGCCATGCCCCGCCGGGAGCTGCGGGCCGTGCTCGACGGCTGGAACCCGGCGCGGCTGCCGGACGCGCTGGTCGGCCAGGACGACCTGCCGGCCGTGGCCCGCTGCTACGTCCTCGACGACCGCGCGCGGCCCGTGCCGGTGAACACCCCGGGGCGGCTGTGGGTCAGCGGCGCCGGCGAGGTCGACGACCCGTACGCCGGCACGCCGGGCGCGCGGATGCGGGACACCGGGGCCACCGTGCGGTGGACCACGGCTGGACGGTTGGAACTGGTGCCCGCCGCCCCCGGGCGGCCGACCGCCCCGCCGGAGGCCGCCCCGGACCCGGCGCAGCCGACCGCCGCGCCGTCCGGCCCGGCGACCGACGACGGCCGCTCCGAGGTGCTGGACCAGCTCGGGCAGATCTGGGCCGCCCTGCTCAAGGTCGACGGCGTCGAGCCCGGGGACGACTTCTTCGACCTGGGCGGCGACTCGCTCTTCGCGATCCGCCTGATCAGCCGGATCCGCAAGGCGTACCAGGTCCGGCTCTCCCTGCAGGACGTGTTCGCGGCGCCGACGCTGGCCGAGCAGGTCGACCTGGTCCGCGAACGGCAGGCGTCGTGACCGGGCCGGTCTTCTACCCCTGGTCCGCGCAGGAGGAGATCGATCCGGTCCGCGTGGCCGGCGGCGCGGGCAGCTGGTTCTGGGACGAGCAGGGCAACCGGTGGCTCGACCTGCACGCCCAGATGGGCAACCTGCACCTGGGCCACCAGCACCCGGCCCTGGTGGCGGCGCTGCGCGAGCAGGCCGGACGGATGTGCACGATCGCGCCGTCGTTCGCCGTCGACGTCCGCGACGAGGCGGCCCGGGCGATCGTCGAGGTGGCACCGGGGGACCTGGAGACGGTCCTGTTCACCACCGGCGGCGCGGAGGCCGTGGAGCACGCGGTGCGGATGGCGCGGGTGGTGACGGGGCGGCCGAAGGTGCTCGCCGCCTACCGGTCCTACCACGGGGCGACGGCGGGGGCGCTGGCGTTGACCGGTGACCCCCGGCGCTGGCCGGTGGACACGGCCAGCGGCGGCGCCGTGCACTTCACGGGCCCGTACCCGTACCGCAGCGAGTTCCACGCCGAGAACGCCGCGCAGGAGGGCGAACGGGCGCTGGAGCACCTGCGCCGGCTCGTCGGGTACGAGGGCCCGGACACGATCGCCGCGATCCTCGTCGAGCCGGTGGTCGGCAGCAACGGCGTGCTGGTGCCGCCGGACGGCTACCTGGCCGGCGTCCGCCGGCTCTGCGACGAGCACGGCATCCTGCTGATCGCCGACGAGGTGATGACCGGCTTCGGCCGGTGCGGCAGGTGGTTCGCCGGCGACCTCTGGGACGTGGTGCCCGACCTGATGACCTTCGCCAAGGGGGTCAACTCCGGCTACGTGCCGGTGGGCGGGGTGCTGCTGTCCCGCGCGGTGGCGGCCCACTTCGCGCACCGCCGCTACCCCGGCGGGCTCACCTACTCCGGGCACCCGCTGGCCTGCGCCTCCATCGTGGCGGCGCTGCGGGTGCTGCGGGAGGAGAACCTGGTCGACCGGGCGGCCGCACTCGGCCGCGACGTGGTGGGCCCGGCGCTGGCCGAGCTGGCCGAGCGCCACCCGATCGTCGGCGACGTCCGCGGCGTCGGCCTGGCCTGGGCCGTCGAGCTGGTCCGGGACCGCGCGACCCGCGAGCCGCTGGCGCCGTACGCGGCCCCGGGGACGCTGGCGCCCGAGATGGCCGCCGTCCTGGCGGCGTGCAAGCGCCACGGCGTCTGGCCGCTGGCGGCGGGCAACCGGCTGCACCTGTTCCCTCCGTTGACCATCACGGCGGAGGAGTTGACCGCCGGGATCGCCGGGATCGACCGGGCCCTGACCGAGGTGTCCGAGCTGTGAGGAGAAGAAGATGACGGTGGAGCAGACGGAGACGGCCGACATCTGCCGGGTCGTGGTCAACGACGAGGAGCAGTACTCGATCTGGCCGGACGGGCGGGAGATCCCGGCGGGCTGGCGGGAGGAGGGCTTCGTCGGGCCGCGCGCCCGGTGCCTGGAGCACATCGACTCGGTGTGGACGGACATGCGCCCGCTGAGCCTGCGCCGGGCGATGGCGGGCGAGGCAGGGTAGGAGACGTCAGGGTCCCGGCCGCGCGGCGCGCGTCGTCCGGTCGGGCCCGCCTCCCGTCCGTACCACGATTACTTCCCGCGAGCGGAAAGCGGCGGGCGGTAATTGTGTGCGTGGGTCCTGCTTATCGCAGGAAGAACTTCGGGTTGCGGAGCCGGGACAGAGATATTAACGTCTATCCACAGTGGACCCCGGCGGTTCCGGATGGGAGTCAAGATGCGTGCTCACTGCTACACGGCAACGACTCTGGTGGACATCGACCTCGTGGTTCGGCCCCGCAAGAGCCGGCTCGCCTGACAGCTGGAAAACAGGAGACCGCGGTCTCCGAGGCAATTCTGGTACGACCCTCTGAAATGCGTCTTCCGGAACGTCGGTAGGCGATCTCGTCAGTTCGCAGATCAGTTGATATTTGGTCCGCCGGGGCCATCTATTATTTCGGGGGATTCAGGGTGCGGGACCATTTCGAGACGAGCGAACACCAGGAATACCTGTGCCGTCTCGACGGCCGGGTCGGTCCCGCGACCCTGATGACCCAGGTGTGCCACCGCCTGGACGGCGACGTCGACGTCGAGGCGTTGCGTCGCGCCGTCGGGCGGCTGGCCGAGGCGCATCCGTTGCTGCGCCGGGCGTTCGCCGAGCACGACGGCTACGTGGTCCTGCGCGACGGCCGCGATCGGGCCGACCTGGAGGTCGTCGAGGTGCCCGACGACCGGGCCGCCCTCGACTGGTGCCAGGCCGCCCTGCGGCGGCCGGTGGACCTGTGGGCCGGACCGTGCTGGACGGTGTCGCTGGCCCGGACCGGCACGGGGAGTTCCTACCTGCTGCTGCGCGCGCACATGGCGCTTCTCGACCACCACTCCCTCGACCTGCTGGTCGACGACCTGGCCGTCCTCTACGGGGCCGAGCTGGGCGCCGGCACGGGCCAGCCACCCGCCGCCGAGCCGATCGACGACGTCCTCGACCGGCTCTTCGAGCTGGGCGAGGAACAGGCGGAGGAGGACCTCGACTGGTGGCTCGACACGTTCGGCCGGCTCGGCCCGGTGGAGACCGGGGCCGACCTGACCGACCCGTTCGACGCGGCACCGGACGGGCCACCCCCGGCTCCCGGTGGCCACCTCGCCCAGGCGCACGTCCCCTCCGGCGGGATCGTGCCGGCCGTGCGCCGCCTGCGGGTCTCCCCGTTCGCCGCGTACACCGCGGCCCTGCTGGGCGCGCTGGGCGGGCCCGCCGCCACCCGGTCGTTCCGGGTGGCCTTCGTCGTGGACATGCGGTCGTTCCTCGACTGCGAACGCGTCGTCGGCCAGCTGAGCCAGGCCGCGGTCCTGCGGGTCGACGTACCGCCGGGGATCGGCTTCGCCGACCTCAGCCGCCGGGTCGCCCACCAGGCCGCCGAGTCGCTCGGCCACCAGGCCGTCCCCTTCGAGCGGGTCGTCGTGGAGCTGAAGCGGCGTGGGGTGCCGGTGCACCTGCTGGCCCCGGTCTCGGTCAACTACTCCCTGCTGCGGGCGATCGACTGGCCCGGCGCCACCGCCGAGGCGATCGAGCTGGACAGCACCTCGGCGCTGGACGACACCGCCGGTCTGGGCGGCTACTTCGACCAGCTCGACGGCCAGGAGCAGCTACGCATCAAGCTGTACGCCGCTGCCTCCTCCTACAGTGCCCGACGCACCGACGAACTGCTCGCGGAGACCCGCCGGTGCCTGGAGATCGGGCTGGCGTCGCCGGACCAGCCCCTCGCGGCCGGCACCCCCACCGCCTGACGGCGCCCACCCTCCGCAGGGCCGCCCGGAATTCCCCCCGAGGGCCGGGCGCCGTCGCTCACCGGTCGTCCAGCGCCCGGGCCAGCCAACCGGCGATCCGTTGCACCGTGGGCCGGCGCAGCAGCGAGTAGTGGTCGCCCTCGTACTCGTGGACGGTGGTCCGGGCGCCGACGTAGCGCTCCCAGCGCGGCTGCCAGCGCGGCGACGCGGCGGCCTGCACGACGGTCAGCGGCAGCTCCGCGCCCTCCGGCCGGTACCCGGCCACGGCGGTGACGTGCCGGGCGAAGGTCTCCACCCGGCGGCGCACCTCGCGCACCGGCAGCGCCACCGGGGTCACCCCGGCGTCCACCAGCCAGCGGCGCAGCAGCATCGTCTGTTCCTCGACCGGCAGCGCGGCGAGCGTCGCCGCCGTCGGCGCCGGGTGGTCCCGGCCGAGGGACGCGGCGAGGTCCGCGGCGAACCGGGCCGCCGTCGCGGCGTCGTCGGTCCCCTCGCCGGCCGGGCGTGCCTGCCCGGGCGCGGTGTCCAGCACCACCAGCAGGTCGACGGCGCGTCCGGCCCGCACCAGCCGGCGGGACATCTCGTACGCGAGCAGGCCGCCCATCGACCAGCCGCACAACCGGTACGGGCCGGCCGGCCAGCGGGCGACGACGTCGTCCAGGTACGCCTCGGCGAGCGCGTCGATGGAGTCGCCGGTGGCGTCGGCGGCCGACTCGATGCCGACCAGGTGGTACGCGGGCAGCAGCCGGGCGAGTTCGGCGTACGCGCCGACCGTGCCGCTGACGGGGTGCGGCAGGATCAGCGGCGGTCGGTCGGTCGGCCCGCCGAGGTGCACCAGCGTGCCGGACCCCGTCCCGCCCGGCCGGGTACGCGCCGCGGGCGACGGGGTCGCCGCCCGGACGCCCGGCACGGGCCGGCGCACCGGCAGCGCGTCGACGGTGGCGTGCGGGTCGGCGACGACCGTGTCCAGCAGCGCCACGAAGTCGTCGGCGACGGCGGCCATGTCCGCCGGGTCGAACAGCCCGTCGCGCCAGGTCCAGGCCGCCACGAGCCCGCCCGAGGCGTCGGTCAGGACGTCCAACTGCACGTCGAACTTTGCCGTGCCGGTGTCGACGTCGACCCAGGCGGTGCTCAGGCCGGCGAGCCGGGGCGGGGGCGCGGGCCGGCCCTCCACGCTGAACGCGAACTGTGAGAACGGCATCCGGCCCGGCACCCGCGCCGGGCGCACCTCGTCCACGATCCGTTCGAACGGCACCGCCATGTGGGCGTACGCCCCGAGGGTCAGCTCCCGGACCCGGTCGACCACCTCGGCGAAGGTCGGGTTCCCCGCCAGGTCCCCGCGCAGCACCACGGTGTTGACGAAGTACCCGATCCGGCTCTCGTCCGCCTCGCTCGTCCTGCCCGTCGTCGGCGACAGCACGGCGACGTCGCTGCTGCCGGTGCGTACGGACAGCAGCACCAGGTACGCGGCCAGCAGCGTCATGAACGAGGTGGCCCGCCGGGACCGACCCAGCCGGGTGAGGGCGGTCGTCACGCCGCGGTCCAGCGGGACGTCCAGCCGCCGGCCGGAGGCCAACGCCCCGGGCACCCGGTCGCGTACGCCGGGCAGGTCCAGGTCGGGCAGGCCGGCCAGCCGCTCGCGCCAGTAGGCCAGTGCCGCGTCCGGGTCCTCCGGGTCGTCGGCGAAGCCGTCCTCGTCGTCCTCGTCGTCGGGCACCGGCGGATCGAGGTCCGGCGTCTTTCCCGCCCGCAGCGCGTCGTACGCAGTGGCGAGGTGGCCCCAGAAGACCGGGCGGGACCCGCCGTCGAAGACGATGTGGTGCACGGTGACCGCGAGCAGGTGCTCGTCGGCCCCGCAACGAATCAGCACCGCCCGCAGCAGCGGGCCGTCGGCCAGGTCGAACAGCTCGTCGTGGGCCCTCTCCAGTTCCTGCCGGACCCGCTGCTCGCGGGTCGCGGCGTCCGTCGCGCCGAGGTCGACGACCGGCACCGGCACCGGCGCGCAGGGACCGATCCGCACGAGCACCTCGTCGTCGACCATCGCGAAGGTGGCCCGGAGCAGGTCGTGCCGGTCCGTGACGGCGGCGAGTGCGCCCCGCAGGGCCGGCAGGTCCAGCTCGCCGGTCATCCGCACCACGGTCAGGATGTGGTACGCCGTGCTCGTCGGCTCCAGCTGTTGCAGGAACCAGAGCTGCCGCTGGGCCACGGTGGCGGGACCGGTCGGCGCGGCGGGCAGCCGCTCGCGCAGCAGCCGTACCAACAGCCGCCGGTGCTCCTCCGCCGGCCAGCCGGGCGGCGGTCGCAGCAGCGCGGTGACCGGGTCGGGCGACGGGCCGCTCATCGGGGCGCTCCTGTCTCGTCGTACGGCGGGCCGGGCCGGGTGGCGGCGGCCAGCGCTCGTCGGGCCTGGTCCTCGGTGAGCGCGGCGACGGCCTCGCGCAGGCCGGCCACGGTGTCCACCCAGCCGGGCCGGCGCTCGACGCGGCGCAGCTCGTCGGCCAGCCCCGCGATCGTCGGGTCCCGGAACAGCGCCGCGACCGGCAGGTCGACCTCGAACGCGGCGCCGGCCTGCGCGGTGACCTGGGTGGCCAGCAGGGAGTGCCCGCCGACGGCGAAGAAGTCGTCGCGGACTCCGATGCCCGCGACGGGGGTGCCCAGCACCGTCGCCCAGATCCCGGCGAGCTGTCGCTGCACGGCGTCGCCGGGCGGCGCGGAGCGGATGGTCGTGGGATCCGGTGCGGGGAGTGCGTTGCGGTCGATCTTGCCGTTGCGGGTGAGGGGGAAGTGGGGCAGGGCGATGATGGCGTGGGGTACGAGGTGGCGGGGGAGGGTGTGGCGGAGGGTGTCGCGGAGTTGGTGGGTGTCGATGTGGGTGCCGGTGACGTAGGCGATGAGGTGGCGGCCGGTGGGGAGTGTGCGGGTGGTGACGAGGGCGGCTTCGATGTGGGGTTGTGCGCGTAGGGCGGTTTCGATTTCGCCGGGTTCGATGCGGTAGCCGTTGATGGCGATTTGTTCGTCGGTGCGGCCGAGGAATTCGAGGGTGCCGTCGGTGCGGAGGCGGCAGAGGTCGCCGGTGCGGTAGAGGCGGCTGCCGGGTGGTCCGTGCGGGTCGGGCAGGAACCGCTCCGCCGTCTGCGCCGGGCGGCCGAGGTATCCCCGGGCCAGTCCGTCGCCGGCGATACAGAGCTCGCCGGGCGCGCCGGGCGGCACCAGTCGCAGCCCGGCATCGAGGAGGTGGACGCGGGCGCCGTCGATCGGGGTGCCGAGGTCCGGGCGGTGGACCCCGTCCGGGCGCACCGGCCCGGCGGTGGCGACGACCGCGGCCTCGGTGGGCCCGTAGTGGTTGACCAGGGCGTACGGCGCGTGCGCGGACGGCCGGGTGGTGAGGGCGTCCCCACCCGTGAGCAGCGTGCGCAGCGCGGTGGTGGGCGGCGTTGGCAGCCGCAGGATGGCCTCGGCGATCGGGGTGGGCACGAAGGCCTCGGTGAGACCCTGCCGGTGCATCCAGTCGTGCAGCGCGGTGGGGTCGAGGCGGTGGGCCGGGTCGGCGATGTGCAGGGTGGCGCCGCTGACCAGCGCGGGCCAGATCTCCCAGACCGCCGCGTCGAAGCCGAGGCTGGCGATCTGCCCGTGGTGCTCGCCGGGCCCGCTGGGATAGGTGTCGAGGTGCCACCGGACGAGGTTGGCCAGCGCGTGGTGGGCGACCATGACGCCCTTGGGGACACCCGTCGAGCCGGAGGTGTGGATGACGTACGCCAACTGCTCGGGGTGGATGTCGACCCGGGGTGCCGCCGGGGAGGCGGAGCGGTGCGGGGCGAGGGCGACGACGCCGGGGGGTGTGTCGGTGTCGTGGGGGTCTTCGGTGATGAGGATGGTGACGGCGGAGTTGGTGATGAGGTGGTGTCGGCGTGTGGTGGGTGCGGTGGGGTCGATGGGGAGGTAGGCGGCGCCGGCTTTGAGGACGGCGAGCATGGCGGTGATGGCGGGTGTGCCGGGTGGGAGGCTGACGGCGATGGGGTGGTCGGGTCGGGCGCCGTGGTGCAGGAGTTGGTGGGCGAGGTGGTTGGACCGCTCGTCGAGTTCGCGGTAGGTGATCGCGCCCGCCCCGTCGACGACGGCGAGCGCGTCGGGTTGGCGTCGGGCCGTCTCCGCCACCAGCCGGGGCACGCACCCCGGAGCGCCGTCCGACCATCCGGCCATGCCGCCCGGCCCGGTGGCCTGGACGTCCGTACCGTCAGCGGGGTAGGCCACGGCCGGCCGCGTCACACGAGCCGGGTCCGATCCGCTCCGCCGCCCCGTGGACACCGCCGCGAGCCGCCGGCGCTGGTCGTCGGTGACAACCTCCACGCTGGACAGGCGCCGGTCGGGATCGGCCAGCACGGCGGCGACGAGGGCGCGGTAGCTGTCGGCCAGGTCGGCCATCGTGCCGGGCTCGTACAGGTCCCGGGCGTAGCTGAAGTACACGTCGACGGTGTCGGTGCCCACCTCCGCGTGGACCGTGAGGTCGAACTTCGCGGTTCCCGGCTCGATCGACACCGGCCGCATCGTGGCGGTGTGCAACGGCATGGGCTCGTCGGCGATGCCCGTGGCGTTCCCGCCGGTGAAGACGGTTTGGATGAGGGGTGGGGTGTGGCGGTCGCGGGTGGGTCGGGTGTGTTCGACGAGTTTGTCGAAGGGGATGTCCTGGTGGGTGATGGCGTGCATGAGGACGGTGCGGGAGTGGTGCAGGAGTTGGCGGAAGGTGTGGTGGGGGTTGATGTCGACGGCGAGGGGGAGGGTGTTGACGAAGAAGCCGATGAGTTTTTCGGCGTCGGGGTCGGTGCGTCCGGTGAGTGGGGTGCCGATGACGATGGGGTTCTGGTGGGTGTAGCGGTGGATGAGGAGTTGGAAGGCGGCGAGGAGGACGCCGAAGGGGGTGGAGCCGGTCTGGGTGGCGAGGGTGGTGAGGGTGCCGGCGGGTAGGTGGGTGTGGTGGATGGCCGTGGGGCCGGGTTCGGTGTCGGGGCGGGGTCGGTCGGTGGGTGGGTGGCAGACGGGTGGGGCGTCGCGTAGTCGTGCGGCGAGTTCGTGGAGGTGCTGTTGGGCGTCGGTGCTCTGCCAGTGGTGACGTTGGCGTTGGGCGATGTCGGCGTACTGGGTGGTGAGGGGTGGCAGCGAAGGGGCGCGACCGTGGGCCAGGTCGGTGTAGAGGTGGTCGAGTTCGGTGTGGAACACGCTGACGGACCAGCCGTCGAGGACGATGTGGTGCCAGGTGAGGCAGAGCACGTGTGCGGTGTCGGAGAGTCTCAGGGCTCGACAGCGTAGGAGCGGGCCGGTGGTGAGGTCGAATGGTTGGTCGAGTTCGGCGCGCAGGATGTCGCGGACGTGGTGGTCGTGGTGGTCCGGGTGGATGTGGCTGAGGTCGTGGCGGGTGCGGTGATGCGTGGGCTCGGGGTGGACGATCTGGACGGGGATGCCGTCGTGCTCGGCGAAGGTGGTGCGTAGGACTTCGTGCCGGCGGATGATCTCGTTGATGGCGGTGTCGAGGTGGTCGAGGTCGAGTTCGCCGTCGATGTGCCAGGCGGTCTGGGTGTTGTAGGCGGTGGACTTCGGGTCGAGGGTGTGCAGGAACCACAGGCGTTGCTGCGCGAACGACAGGACCCGACCCGGCGACGAGGTCTTGCCGCCCGGCGGGACGAGGGCCGGCTCCGGCTCGCTCGGTTCCCCGGCGCCGGCCACCACCGGATCGTCCTCGCCGCCGGTCGACGGACCGGCCGTCACCTCGGCCCGTAGCCGGTCGGCCATCGCGGCCACGGTCTGCGCCTCGAACACGATCGCCGCCGAGACCGGCACGCCGAGGGTTTCGCGTAGCCGGGCGGCGATCATGGTGGCCTGCATGGAGTGCCCGCCGAAGGCGAAGAAGTTGTCGTCGCGGCCGGGCAGCCGGCCGATGACGTCGGCCCACACCTGCGCCACCCGCCGCTCCAGGTCGTCGCGGGGCGGCTCACCGCGCGCGGACAGGTCCGGTGCGGGGAGTGCGTTGCGGTCGATCTTGCCGTTGCGGGTGAGGGGGAAGTGGGGCAGGGCGATGATGGCGTGGGGTACGAGGTGGCGGGGGAGGGTGTGGTGGAGGGTGTCGCGGAGTTGGTGGGTGTCGATGTGGGTGCCGGTGACGTAGGCGATGAGGTGGCGGCCGGTGGGGAGTGTGCGGGTGGTGACGAGGGCGGCTTCGATGTGGGGTTGTGCGCGTAGGGCGGTTTCGATTTCGCCGGGTTCGATGCGGTAGCCGTTGATGGCGATTTGTTCGTCGGTGCGGCCGAGGAATTCGAGGGTGCCGTCGGTGCGGAGGCGGCAGAGGTCGCCGGTGCGGTAGAGGCGGCTGCCGGGTGGTCCGTACGGGTCGGGCAGGAACCGCTCCGCCGTCTGCCCGGGCTTGTTCAGGTAGCCGCGGCTGACCACGTCGCCGGCGACGCAGACCTCGCCGGGTGCCCCGGGCGGGACCAGTTGGAGGTCGGCGTCCAGCAGGTGGATGCGGGCGCCGGCGATGGGGACGCCGAGGTCGGGCCGGTGGACCCCGTCCGGGCGGACGGGCCCGACGGTGACGGCGACGGTGGTCTCGGTCGGCCCGTAGATGTTGAACAGGGTGTACGGCGCGTGCGCGGACGGCCGGGTGGTGAGGGCGTCCCCGCCGGTGAAGATCGTCCGCAGGCGGCTGGTGGACGGGGTGGGCAGCCGGAGGACGGCCTCCGCGATCGGGGTCGGCAGGAACGTCCTCGTGACGTCCTCCCGGACCAGCCAGTCGTGCAGCGCAGCGGGGTCGAGGCGGTCGGCGGGGTCGGCGATGTGCAGGGTGGCGCCGCTGACCAGCGCGGGCCAGATCTCCCAGATCGCGGCGTCGAAGCCGAGGCTGGCCACCTGGCCGTGGCGTTGGCCGGGGCCGGTGGGGTGCGTGTCCAGGTGCCAGTGGACCAGGTTGGTCAGCGCCCGGTGGGGGACCATGACGCCCTTGGGGGTGCCCGTCGAGCCGGAGGTGTGGATGACGTACGCGACCTGCTCGGGGTGGATGTCGAGCGGGGGCGGCGTGGCCGTGGCCGTGGCCTGCGGGGCGAGGGCGACGACGCCGGGGGGTGTGTCGGTGTCGTGGGGGTCTTCGGTGATGAGGATGGTGACGGCGGAGTTGGTGATGAGGTGGTGTCGGCGTGTGGTGGGTGCGGTGGGGTCGATGGGGAGGTAGGCGGCGCCGGTTTTGAGGACGGCGAGCATGGCGGTGATGGCGGGTGTGCCGGGTGGGAGGCTGACGGCGATGGGGTGGTCGGGTCGGGCGCCGTGGTGCAGGAGTTGGTGGGCGAGGTGGTTGGACCGCTCGTCGAGTTCGCGGTAGGTGATCGCGCCTGCCCCGTCGACGACGGCGAGCGCGTCGGGTTGGCGTCGGGCCGTCTCCGCCACCAGCCGGGGCACGCATCCCAGATCACCGGGCGGGACCGGAACCGGGCTGGCGATCAACGCGTCGGCGAGCCGCTCCCGCTGGGCGGCCGTGACCGCGACCACGGTGGACAGCGGCCGGTCCGGCTCGGCCAGTACGGCGGCGACCAGGGCCCGGTAGCTGTCGGCCAGCTCGGCCATCGTCGCGGGCTCGTACAGGTCGCAGGCGTAGTCGAAGAGCACCCGGACGGCGTCCGGCTCCACCTGCACCTGGACGGTCAGGTCGAACTTCGCGACCCCCTCGTCGATCGGCAGTGGCCGCATCGTGGCGGTGTGCAGCGGCGCCGGATCGGTGCCTTCCATGGTGGTGAAGACGGTTTGGATGAGGGGTGGGGTGTGGCGGTCGCGGGTGGGTCGGGTGTGTTCGACGAGTTTGTCGAAGGGGATGTCCTGGTGGGTGATGGCGTGCATGAGGACGGTGCGGGAGTGGTGCAGGAGTTGGCGGAAGGTGTGGTGGGGGTTGATGTCGACGGCGAGGGGGAGGGTGTTGACGAAGAAGCCGATGAGTTTTTCGGCGTCGGGGTCGGTGCGTCCGGTGAGTGGGGTGCCGATGACGATGGGATTTTGGTGGGTGTAGCGGTGGATGAGGAGTTGGAAGGCGGCGAGGAGGACGCCGAAGGGGGTGGAGCCCGTTTGGGCGGCGAGGGCGGTCAGCGTGGTGAGGGTGTCGGGGTTCAGTTGGCTGTGGTGGACGGCGGTGGGGCCGGGTTCGGTGTCGGGGCGGGGTCGGTCGGTGGGTGGGTGGCAGACGGGTGGGGCGTCGCGTAGTCGTGCGGCGAGTTCGTGGAGGTGCTGTTGGGCGTCGGTGCTCTGCCAGTGGTGACGCTGGCGTTGGGCGATGTCGGCGTACTGGGTGGTGAGGGGTGGCAGCGAAGGGGCGCGACCGTGGGCCAGGTCGGTGTAGAGGTGGTCGAGTTCGGTGTGGAACACGCTGACGGACCAGCCGTCGAGGACGATGTGGTGCCAGGTGAGGCAGAGCACGTGGCTGGTGGGGGCGAGTTGGAGGACGTGGCTGCGCAGTAACGGGCCGGTGGTGAGGTCGAATGGTTGGTCGAGTTCGGCGCGCAGGATGTCGCGGACGTGGTGGTCGTGGTGGTCAGGGTGGATGTGGGTGAGGTCGTGGCGGGTGCTGTGGTGGGTGGTCGGGGGGTGGACGATCTGGACGGGGATGCCGTCGTGCTCGGCGAAGGTGGTGCGTAGGACTTCGTGCCGGCGGATGATCTCGTCGATGGCGGTGTCGAGGTGGTCGAGGTCGAGTTCGCCGTCGATGTGCCAGGCGGTCTGGGTGTTGTAGGCGGTGGACTTCGGGTCGAGGGTGTGCAGGAACCACAGGCGTTGCTGCGCGAACGACAGGACCCGACCCGGCGACGAGGTCTTGCCGCCCGGCGGGACGAGGGCCGGATCCGGCTCGCTCGGTTGCCCGGTGCCGGACACGACCGGATCGTCCTCGCCGCCGGTCGACGGGTCGGCCGTCACCTCGGCCCGTAGGCGGTCGGCCATCGCGGCCACGGTCTGCGCCTCGAACACGATCGCGGCGGGAATCGGCAGCCCGAACCGCTCGCGCAACCGGACGGCGACCATCGTGGCCCGCAGCGAGTGCCCGCCCAGGGAGAAGAAGTTGTCGTCGCGGCCCGGTGACTTGCCGAGCACCTCCGCCCACACCTGCGCCACCCGCCGTTCCAGGTCGTCGCGGGGCGCCTCGCTGACCTGCTCCGCCGGCGCGGGCAGCGCGGCCCGGTCCAGCTTGCCGTGCGGGGTGAGCGGCAGGGCGGCGAGACGGACCCACGCGGCGGGAACCATGGTCGCCGGCAGGTACCGGGCCGCGTGCTCGGCCAGCGTCGCGTCGTCCGGACCGACCTCGGGCACGACGTAGCCGACGAGCCGGGGGCCGGCCGTGCCCTCGTGCACACGGACCGCGGCGGCCCGTACGCCCGGATGACGCAGCAGCACGCTCTCGATCTCACCGAGCTCGATCCGGTGGCCGTGCAGCTTCACCTGGTCGTCGACCCGGCCGGCGAAGTGGTAGGTGCCGTCCGGTAGCTGACGCGCCAGGTCGCCGGTGCGGTACAGGCGGCTGCCCGGCGGCCCGTACGGGTCGGGCGGGAAGCGCTCGGCGGTCAGGGCGGGACGATCGTGGTACCCCCGGGCCACCCCCGGCCCACCGATGAACACCTCGCCCAGGCTGCCGGCGGGCACCGGACGCAGGTCGTCGGTGAGCAGCCGGATGGCGGCGCCCGCGGCCGGATGCCCGAGCGACGGCGGCCCGTCGCCCTCGACCGCCACCTCCCCGGCCATCGCCAGCACGGTGGCCTCGGTGGGTCCGTACAGGTTGACGGTGGTGAACGCGTGCTCGGGGCGGGGGCGGGCCAGCAGCTGCTGGCCCCCCGCGCCGAGGATGCGCAGTGCCCCGTCGGGCGGCGCCGGCCGGGTCAGCACGGCCTCGGCGAGCGGGGTGGGCAGCGTCGCCGAGGTGATCGCGTGCGCGGCGAGCCAGTCCACCAGCCGGTCGGGGTCGACCCGGGTCGCGTCGTCGGGCATCCAGAGGCTGGCGCCGGCCACCAGCGGCGCCCAGATGTCCCACACCGAGGCGTCGAAGCCGGGGGAGAACAGGTGCAGGCAGCGGTCGTCGGGGCCGAGGCGCTCCGCGTCGGCCCGCCACCGGGCCAGCCCGCGCAGCGAGCCGTGCTCGACCATGACCCCCTTCGGCAGGCCGGTGGACCCGGAGGTGTAGATCACGTACGCGAGGTCACCCGGGCCGACCGGCACGGCCGGCGGCCGGTCGGGGTACGCGGCGAGCGTGGCCCGGTCGTCGTCGAGCAGGACGACCGGGGTGCCCGGAACCACCAGGTCGGCCCGGACCAGCGACCGTACGGTGACGAGCACCCGCGCCCGGGAGTCGGTGAGCATGTGCCGGACCCGCTGCGGAGGGTAGCCGGCGTCGATGGGCAGGTACGCGGCGCCGGCGGTGAGCGCCGCCAGTACGCTGACGATCCCGTCGACGCCGCGGGGCAGCAGGACGGCGACGAGGTCGCCTCGGCGTACCCCGGTTGCCCGCAGGTGCCGGGCCAGCCGGTTGCTGCGTGCGCGCAACTCCCCGTAGGTGACGAGGGCGTCGTCCGTGCCCAGCGCCAACGCGTCGGCGGGATGCCGGACGATCGCCTCATGGACGAGGTCCGCGTGGTGTGGCTCGCCCCCGGCGGGCTGGCCGGACGGCCGGGCGGGGACGGGGGGCGCTGACCAACCGCTTTCCTTGATCATGATGCGCCGGATGCTGCCAGCGCGGCACGTCCGTCGTCAATGCAAACGGGCCGGGCTAGGGGCTGTCCGGGCAGTTGTCGGGGCTGGCCGGCCGCCCGCCGGAGTGGCCCGGCCGGGGCGGCCGCCGGGCGACGGGCCGCCTGGCCCGACGGCTCACCTCGACAGGCGGTCGACGGCCTCGGCGGTGGTGACCACCTCGCCGAGTTGGCCCAGCGTCTCCAGGCTGGCCCGGTGTGCCTCGTCGGTCGCGGCGGTGCACGCGTCGGAGACCACCACCGGCCGGTAGCCGAGGTTGACCGCCTCGAACACGGTGCCGGTGACGGAGAGATTGGTGGCGACACCGGTGAACAGGACGGTGTCCACGCCCCGGCGCCGCAGCACGGTGTCGAGTTCGCTGCCGAAGAAGCCGGTGAGCCGGACGTGGGTGATGAGGACGTCGCCGGCCTCCGGCGCGAGTTCGTCGACGATCCGGGCCCTGGGCGCGCCCTCGAGGTAGGCCTGCCGCTCCCGGACCAGGGCGAAGCTGGGCGTGTTCAGGATGAGGTCCGGATATCCGGGTCGGTACGCGACCCGCGTGTAGACGACGAGGCCGCCACTGGCGCGCACCGCCGTGGCGACCTGCGCCGCGTACGAGGCGACGCGGTGCCGGGAGACCTGCTCGGCGAAGAACGGACCGAACACCCCGTCGGGACTGACGACCTCGTGCTGCCAGTGGACGCCGACGACGGCGGTCCGCATCGGGTCGAGTTCTCGCATCGTCCCTCCCGTCACGGGGCGGAGAGCTGCTGCGGCGCCGGCTGGTGGCCGCGTCCGCCCGCGCCGGCCGGCCCTCTGCCGTACGCGTCGAGGCGCCCCCACCGCCCGGGAATGTCGAGCAGCGCCACGAAGTCGAGACTAGCGGGCAGAGCGGGCCTGATCACGAGGTCTTCGCCGACCGGTTGCAGCCCGAGCATCGTGCGCAACAGCAGCAGGGTGGCCCCGGCGGACCACGCCTGCGGGCTGCACGCGGTGGGATAGTTGACCGGATACTTGGTCTCGGCCCGGGGGTAGCCAGCGAACGCCTCGGGCAGCCGGCCGTCGTAGAAGACCGCCGCGTCCAGGATCCCGGCGGCGATCCGGGCCGCCTCGTCGGCGTAGCCGTAGCGGCGCAGGCCCCAGGCGATGAACGAGTTGTCGAACGGCCAGATCGTCCCGACGTGGTACCCGATCGGGTTGTAGCGGCTCGCGCTCTCGGCCAGCGTGCGCACCCCCCAGCCGCTGAACAGCGCGGGCGACATCAGGTGTCGCGCCAGGGCGGCGGCCTTCGGCTCGTCGACGATGCCGCTCCACAGCAGGTGGCCGATGTTGGACGACAGCGCGTCCACCTGGCGGCCGTCACCGTCGAGCGCAAGGGCCATGTACTCGCCGTCGGCGACCCAGAAGTCGCGGTTGAAGCGCTGCCTGAGCTCGGCGGCGTCCCGTTCCAGCCGGTCCGCGTACGCCGGGTCGTCCCAGATCGTCCGGGCGAGCCGGGCGGTGCGCATCTTCGCGTCGTACGCGTACCCCTGCAACTCGCAGGTCGCCCTGGGGAAGCCGGGCAGCCGCCCGTCCTGGTACGAGATGCCGTCCCAGGAGTCCTTCCAGCACTGGTTCTCCAGGCCGTTGCGGGTGTTGCGCCGCTCGTAGGAGATGTAGCCGCTGCCCGTCAGGTCGGCATAGTGGTCGATCCAGTCGATCGCCGCCCGCGCCTCCTGTTCGACCGAGCGGACGAGCGCGGCGTCGCCGGTCCAGCGTTCGTACTCGTCGAGCAGCACCAGGAACAGGGGAGTGGCGTCGGCACTGCCGAAGTAGGGCGTGTGCGGCGTCTCCTCGAACACGCTCATCTCCCCGTACCGCATCTCGTGCAGGATCCGGCCGGGCTCCTCCTCCCGGAAGTCGTCGACCCGGCTGCCCTGCCGGAGCGCGAGCACCCTGAGGGTGGTGGCGGCGAGATCGGGCGCGAACGGCAGCGCCTGCAGGCTGGTGAGGATGCTGTCCCGGCCGAACAGGCTCATGAACCAGGGCAGGCCGGCGGCCGGCACGCTCCGGTCCTCGGCGAGGAAGGGGCTGAACCGCAGCGCGGCCAGGTCGATGAGGCTGCGCCGGTACGCGCCGCGCAGGGGCTCGAATCCGGATTCCAGCCGGGGCGCCTCCGCCAGCCAGTCCTTGAGCCGACGCTCCTTGTCCCGGCCGCGCGTCCGCCCCGGAATCGTGAGCCGTTCCAGCCCCCGCGGCATCGGGAGGTCCGGCTCCGCGGTCAGCCTGGTCCGCCACCTGCCGTGCGGTTCGAGGTGGACCGTGAACGTCAGCCCGTCCTCGTCCAGTTCCACCGGCGTCGTCGCGGAGACGATCGTCTCCCGCCTGAACCGCTCCCGCTCGTAGCCGAGGACGAGGCGCCCGTCGTCGACGCGCCGGTAGTGCCGGCCCTTCTTCCGCGCCGTCGCGTCCTTGACCTCGAAGACGTCCGCGAAGTCGGCGTCCACCTCGACCCGGACGGTCAGGTCGACCGGCTGGCCGGCATGGTTGGTGATGCTGAGTTCCTCGTGCAGGCCGGCGTCGAGCGTGTGTACCCGCCGCACGGAGAGCGTGCTGTTGACATAGACGTCCTGGTGGCCGGGGACCAGGTAGAACCGGTTCTCGAAGTAGTGGATGTCGTCGATGGCGAGGGTGCTCAACCGCTCCCCGTCGATCGTCAGCACCCACTTCGACAGCAGGCGCGTGTCGTGGGCGAAGAGGCCGAGCGGGGTGTCGGGCGACGGGACCATGTCGCCCGCCCGGTCACAGACCACGAAGGTCGTGCCGTCCAGGATGCCCACCTGGTCGTCACCCACGGCCGCCTCCGCCGTGACGCGCCGGCCGGGACGTGGGCGGCGGCGGAAACAGCTTCCGGACGGTCGCGAAGAGCCGGGGGCTGCCTGCCACGGCCGCCTCACCGCGCAGCACGGTGGTCAGGAAGTACGCCTCCCCGCTGGCGATCCGGTCGAACACCGCCCGGTCCGCCTCGACGACCGCGTCTCCGCCGGTCGCCTCCTCGGTGACCCGGATGTCGCCCTTCTCGATGGAGACCAGCCAGTGGGCGGTCCGGCCGTCGCGGCTGATGTCGAAGCGCACGCTGCCCTCGTCGATGCTCCTCAGCCGGCGGTCGTGCCCACGGCGTGCCAGGCCGTGGAAGAAATCCTGGGTGGCATCCGCCATCGCGATCCCTCCTCACCGGCCACCATTCCCCGCAGACGCCGCCACCGCCTCACCCGGAGAGGGTGAACTTCGCCGAAGCGGCCTCGCCGGGCCGCGCCCGCCGCCCGCCGGCCCCGCACCGCCCCGCCGTGGCCGCGTGGGGCGGCCCGGCCGACACCCGCCCCGCCGCCCGGCATCGCCACTAGCCTGAGACCCGATGGATCCCATCCAGGCGACGCTGCTCGTCGCCGCCGGTGTCGCCACGGGTGCCTTCAACGCGGTCGCGGGCGGCGGCTCCCTGATCGCCTTCTCGGCGCTGATCGCCGCCGGCATACCGCCGCTCACCGCCAAGCTGACCAGCACCGTCGCCGTCTTTCCCGGCAACGTGGCGAGCGTCGCCGGAGGGTACCGGGACCTGCCGCCCCGCGGCGAAGTCCGCCGCGTCCTGCCCGCAGCGGTCGTCGGTGGCGTCGTCGGCTCGGTGCTGCTGCTGGTGACGCCGAGCCGCGTCTTCGACGCGATCGTGCCGTTCCTGGTGATCGCTGCGTCGGCCGTCCTCGGTCTGCGGGGCCGGCTGGACGGCCTGGCCCGGCGCTCCATCCTGCGGCACGGGCGGAAACACCCGGCGGCCCTTCAGGTGTCCGTCGCCCTGAGCGGCGTCTACGGCGGCTACATCGGCGCGGGGTTCGGCATCGTTCTGATCGCCGGCCTGGCGCTCCTGCAGCGCGAACCGCTCACCCGGACGGTCGCCTTCAAGAACCTGCTGTCGGCCGTCATCTCGTTGACGGCGGTGGTGCTCTTCGTCCTCTTCGGCACCGTCAACTGGGCGGGGGTGGCGATCCTCGCCCCGGCCACCGTCGTCGGCGGCTACGTCGGTGCCCGGCTGCTGCGCAGACTTCCCGGCGGCCCGCTCAGGGCGGTGGTCGTCGCGTTCGGAGTGGTCTTCGGGCTGATCCTGCTGGGGCGTAACGTCCTGTAGACCGCGCCGCCGTGCCCGACCGACCGCAGGGGGACTCGGCCCAGACGACGGGACGGGCCCCCGCCATCCACGCGGATGACAGGGGCCCTTCCCGCACCGGTCAGGTCAGCGGGACCTGGCGGGCGAGCGCGGCGCCGCCGGCCTCGAAGGCCGCCAGGACCGAGGTGGGCGTGCCACCGGTCGCCGGGACCACGACGGTCACCGGGCGGCCGGAGGGCACCTGCACCGAACGCTCACCGAGCGACCGGTCGCCGTCCCAGGTGTGCAGGTACACCGTGCCGGCGCGGTCGGCCCGGACGGTCACCTGCACGCCGCCGGCCACCTGCCGCTGGCCGGTCAGCCGCAGCGCCCGCTCGGGCAGCCGGGTGACGGCGGCCGGAGCCACGCCGTCCACCGCCGACTGCGCGATGGTCTGCGGGCTGTGCACGCTACGGGCCGCCGTGTCCGGGAAGACCGGGGCACTGGGCTGCCGCTGGGCCGGGGTGAGACCGGGCAGGGTGACCAGGCCGTAGCGGTACGGGTCGGCCCGGACGCCGGTGAAGGTGGACCAGCCCAGCCGGGACTGGGAGCTGAGGTCCTGGGTGTCCGAGTCGTACACCAGCACGTTGAAGCCCATCCGCGCCGGGTCGATGGCGTCGGGCAGCACCGCGAACGGGATGCGCGCCTCGATGGTGTAGCCGGTGTACGGCGCGGTGACCTTGCTGACGACGGTCATCCCCGGGGCGGTCGTGGCGCCCGGTCCCTGCCGGTTGTCGGCGTCGCGCTGCCAGCACGGCGGGTCGCCGTTGGCGGGGTCGTCGGTGACCGGGAAGATGCCCGCCTTGAACACGGTGGAGGTGTCCGTCGAGTTCCCCTTCGGGTCGACGATGATCTCCACGCTGTCGGTGCGCCGCTGCCGCTTGCAGTCCTGTGGCACCACCTTCTTGCCGAGCACGTCGTCGGTGACCTGTACGAACACGACGAGCGCGTCCTCGGTGAAGGCGATCCGGCCGGTGGCCGAGGCGTCCTGTGGCGTGGTGGCCTGTCCCTCCCAGATGCGGGACAGGTCCAGCTCCTCGCCGGGGTACTCGCCGGGGGAGGCCACCCCGTCGACGGCGTGGTCGTGCCCGGCGTGCGGCACCTCGCTGGTCGGCACGATCTCCAGGGCGCCGGTCTCCACGGTGCTGCCGGCGGCGCTGGTGGTGGTGATGGTGATCCCGTAGTCGCCGCCGTCGCCGCCCTCGTTGGCGGTCGGCAGGCTGGCGTCGCTGTTGGTGACGGTGAAGGTGACCGCCCCGGTCGCGCCCGGCGCCAGGGCCGCGTAGCTCTTGGTCGGCGCGTCGGCGGTGAAGCCGGCCGGCAGGCCGAGGGCGACGGTGCCGCTCTGGGCGGTTTCGCCGTGGTTGCGCAGGTCGACCCGGACCGTCCGGCTCTTCCCGGAGCCGAGGGTCAGCACCGGCTTGATCAGGGTGTCCAGCTGCGGATAGCCGCTGTCGCCGGCCCAGGTGCGGAACAGCCCCACCTCGGGCAGCGGCTCCAGGGTGCCGCGCACGTCGGCGACCACCCGGACCGCGCGGTCCGTACGGCCGGTGCCCTGCCCGGTGCTCAGGGACGCGCCGACGAGGTGCTGCTCGTTGGTGTCGGCGCCGGCGGGGACGGTCACGGTGAAGGTGACGGTCCGTTCCTTGCCAGCCGGTACGGCGCCGCGCACCGCGCCGGAGCCGCTGGCGGTCCAGCCCTGCGGCAGCCGCAGGGAGACCCGGGGCGAGGTGAGGGCCCGGTTGCCCGGCGCCCGCACGTGCGCGGTGACCTCGACGCTCTGCCCGGGGGCGAGGTCGAACCGGTCGGCGGTCAGGTAGAGCTCGGTGCCCTTGGGCAGCCCGCCGGCGGCCGGGGGCAGGACCGAGCCGCGCAGGATCGCCTCGGGCGAGGTGTCCGCCGGGTCGTACGGGACACGGCTGTCGACCAGGGTGTAGAAGTCGCAGCGGATCTTGGCAGGATCGGTGGGGGCGGCGGCGGTGTTGGCCCAGCCCTGGGTCACGTAGTCCCGGCGGGCGTCGACCTCGACCTCGGCCCAGGTCTTGCCGCCGGCGCTGCGGGCGCCCTCCCAGACGCCGAACACCTGGTCGGTCGGGACGGCCGGCACGAAGCCGGTGGCGCACTGCGGCCCGGTCGTCGAGCTGCCGCTGCCGCCCGTACGCAGGAACTTTGCCGCCCGGAACGGCTTGAGCCCCTCCTTGGTGACCTGCTCCGGGAACGCCTTCGGGTCGGCGGCGGCGTGGAACGCCTCGGCGGCGAAGCGGGCGGCCTGCTGGTGGTTGCCGTGGTTGCCGGGCGTGGGCGACGGGTTCATCGTCATGACGATCTCGGGCCGGGTCTGCCGGATCACCCGGACGATCTGGGCGAGGGTGTCGTCGTGCCCCCAGATCTGCTCGGACAGGGGCGCGGACGCGGTGTACCAGAAGTCGACGCGGTCGAGGTTGTAGAGGTTCTCCACCCCGGCGCGGCCGATCGCGGTGCGTTCCTCGCGCTCGCGGATGATGCCCAGCGGCGGGCCCTCCTCCAGGCCGACGGCGTTGCCGCCGCCCTCACCGCGGGTGATGGTGACGACGCCGGCCTTGGCGCCGTGCTTCTCCTTCCACTGGCCGAGGGTGGCGAGGCTGCCGGCCTCGTCGTCGGGGTGCGCGCTGACGAAGAGGACGTCCAGGTCGACGGCGTCGGTCGGCCGGGCGTCGGGGGGTGCGGCGAGGGCCACGGCCGGTGTCCCGGACAGGGCCAGGGCGAGCGCCGTGGGTAGCAGGAACGCCTTGAGACGCATGCGGATCCTTTCGCGTGACGCGAGGTCCGGGCAGCGGCCGGCGACGTCGGACGCGGGGCGTCGACGTGGGGGTCGCGGTCGGACGGTGAGAGGGCGGGCAGGGGCGCCGGGGCACGAGGGAGCGCCGGCGTCACCTCAGGTACGCAGCGGCACGGGGGTCCGTACACACTGGAAGGCCTTCGCCCGGTGACGCTAGGGACCGGCGCGGCGGCCCGTCAATGCTTTGCAAGGTCTTTCTTTATTTGCGAAAGAAACTAACCCCCCGCCATCCGAGGTGTTGCGGGCGGTGAGTGCGCCCGTCCTTGGGCCTCCCCGAGGCCCAAGGAAGGGCGTTTCTGCTGCTCAAGAAGGAGGCCGCAAGGTAACGAGACGGTTTCGTTACTTGACTCGATAGTTCGTTCGCCGTAGGAAGGAAGTGTGACTGACGTGGTGACGCCACCAACGAGCCCGGTGAGCCGGGAGCGGTCGAAGGAGATCAAGCGGTTGTCCGTGATCTCCACCGCCCGCCAGGTGCGGGTGCTCTCCCGCGCCGAGCTGACCGAGCTCACCGGGCTGAGCCCCGCCACGCTCACCCCGCTCGTGCGCGAGCTGATCGCCGAGGGGTACCTCATCGAGCGCGGCCCGGGGACCTCCCGCACCGGCCGGCCACGGGCGATGCTGGAGTTCAACCCGCGGGCCGAGCTGGTCGCCGCCGTCTCCCTGGAGCCGTCCCGGATCAGCTGCGAGATCGCCGACAGCGACGGCGCCGTCATCGCCCACCGGGCGGTCCGGCTCGCCGGCGACATCGTCGACACCATCTGTCGCTCGGTGCCCGAACTCGCCGGCGACGGACTGCCGGCGCTGCGCGGGGTGGCCATCGCCGCGCCCGGCATCTCCACCGGCGGCGCCGTGCGCCTCGCCCCCTCGGTCGGCCTCGTCGAGGGCCGGCCGGTGGGGGAGTCGGTGCAGCGGCGGCTCGGGGTGCCGGTGGTGGTGGACAACGACGTGAACCTGATGGCGGCCGGCGAGCACGCCGTCGGCGCGGGCAGCGACGTCGCCGACCTGCTGCTGCTGCACGTGGCCGACGGCATCGGCGCCGGCCTGGTGCTCGACGGGCAGGTCCGCCGGGGCGCCGGCGGGGCCGCCGGCGAGGTCGGCTTCCTGCCACTGGACCCGACCGACCGGGGTCACGACGGGATCGGTCCGTTCGAGGCCCGCTGGTCGGAGAACGCCATCGCCGAGCGGATGGTGGCCCTGGCCCCCGGGCGGCGGCCGGACTCGCCGGTGGCCGACCTGGTGGCGCTGGCGGCCATCGACGACCGGGCCGCCGCCTACCTGGACGACGTGCTCGCGGCCTGGTCGCGGCTCATCGTCTCCTGCGTCTGCGTCGTCGACCCCGGGCGGGTGCTGCTCAGCGGGGCCGCCGCCCACCTCGACGACGCCGCCGTCGACCGGCTCCAAACGCTGGTCACCGCCGCCGCGCCGAGCAGCACCGAGGTGCGCCGGGCCGTGCTCGGCGACCGGGCGGTGCTGCACGGGGCGGTCAGCTACGCCCTCTCCGCGGCTGCCGCCGGCATGCCGACACTGCTGCCGACTCCTTGACCACACACCACGCACACCGCAGTTCCCCCCACACCCCTCGGAGGTACCCCATGAGACGTCGACTTCTCCTCGCCGGTGCGCTCGCCACCGTGCTCGCCGCCGGCACCGCCTGCGGCGGCGGCGGTGGTGACGACACGGCCGGCGGCGCGAGCGCCGAGAAGCTGACCATCTACACGGCCCGCGACAAGAAGGTCTCCACCTACGTGGTGGACCAGTTCACCGCCAAGTACCCCGAGTACAAGGGCAAGGTCGAGATCCTCAACCTGGGCGCCCAGGAGATCCTGGAGCGGGTCCGGGCGGAGAAGGCGAACCCGCAGGCCGACGTCTGGTGGGGCGGCACCCAGCAGGGGCTCTCCGCCGGTGCCGGCGAGGACCTGCTGACCTCCTGGCAGCCGGCGTTCGCCGCGAAGATGGACCCGAAGTACAAGGACGCCGAGGGCCGCTGGTTCGGGGAGATCCTGCTCCCCGAGGTCATCATGTACAACAACAAGGCGCTCACCCCGGAGCAGGCCCCGAAGGACTGGGACGACCTGCTGAAGCCGGAGTGGAAGGACAAGATCATCATCCGGGACGTGGCCGCGTCCGGCACGATGCGGTCGATCTACGCCGCCATGATCATGCGGCAGTCCCCGGACGGCAGCAACCCGCAGCCCGGCTACGACTGGCTCAAGAAGCTCGACGCCAACACCGGCGCGTACGCGGCCAACCCGACCGACCTCTACCTGAAGCTCTCCCGCCAGCAGGGTGTGCTCAGCGCCTGGAACCTCCAGGACGTCCTGCTCCAGGCCAACCAGTCGAACATGCCGTTCGGCTACGTGATGCCCGCCTCCGGCGCCCCGGTGCTGGTCGACGGCATCGCCGCGGTCAAGGGCGGCAACACCACCGGCGCCCAGAAGTTCATGGAGTTCCTCTTCGACGACAAGCTCCGCGCCGACCTGGCCAAGGACTACTACCAGATCCCGGCCGTGGACATCGCCGAGAAGCCGGAGTGGCTGGCCCAGCTCGGCCTCAAGCCGCTGGACGTCAACTGGGACGTGATCGGCAAGAACGAGACCGAGTGGATCAACCACTGGAACGGCCAGATCAAGAACAAGGGCTGACCGCCCGGGCGTCCCGGGGGCGGGCCCGTCCCGCCCCCGCGCCCCCCCATCCTGACGACCGTCCAGGTCCGGTACCGCACGAAGGAGAGGACCTCATGATCGATGTCACGCTCGAGTCGGTGAGCAAGCGCTTCGCGCGCGGCGGCGACACCGCGGCCGTGGACGACGTCGACATCACCATCGCCGCCGGGGAGTTCTTCACGCTGCTCGGCCCGAGCGGCTGCGGCAAGACCACCACCCTGCGCATGGTGGCCGGGTTCTACTTCCCCACCTCCGGCCGGATCCGGTTCGGCACCGAGGACGTCACCCGCCGGCCGCCGAACAAGCGCGACACCGGCATGGTGTTCCAGAACTACGCCCTCTTCCCGCACATGAGCGTGGCGCAGAACGTCGCGTACGGCCTGAAGATCCGCAAGGTCGGGCGGGTCGAGGCGCGGCGGCGGGTCGAGGAGGCGCTCGGCCAGGTGCACCTCGCCGGCTACGGCGACCGGCGCATCGACGAACTCTCCGGCGGCCAGCAGCAGCGCGTCGCCCTGGCCCGGGCGCTGGTGATCCGGCCCCGCACCCTGCTGCTCGACGAGCCGCTGTCGAACCTCGACGCCAAGCTGCGCGAGGAGACCCGGGTCGAGATCCGCCGCATCCAGCGCGAGGCCGGCACCACCTCCATCTACGTCACCCACGACCAGGCCGAGGCGATGGCCATGTCGGACCGGATCGCGGTCATGCAGTCCGGCCGGGTGCAGCAGATCGGCGCCCCGCAGGAGATCTACCACCGCCCGGCGACCAGCTTCGTGGCCCGCTTCATCGGCCGCAGCAACGTGCTCACCCTGCCGGTGGTCGCCGCCGACGCGCAGAGCGTCACCGTGGGGCTGCCTGCCGGCGGCGAGATCACCGCGCCCGCCCCGACCGACCACGGCCTGCGCCAGGGCGACACCGCGTCGGTGTCCGTCCGGCCCGAGCACATCGGGCTGACCTCGGCCACCGAGGCGGGCGCGCTGCCCGGCCGCGTCACGGAGGTGGAGTTCACCGGCATGGCGACCAACCTCGTGGTCGACGTGGCCGGCGAGCCCGTGCAGGTCGCCGCGATCGACGTGCCGGCCGGGATCGCCGCCGGCGACCAGGTCGGGCTGCGGCTGAACCGGGAGCGGATGTGGGTGGTGCGCCCGTGAGCACCCTCCCCGCCACCCCCAGCCCGGCGACCGTCGCGCCGATCACCGGCGAGCCGACGCCGCCGCGCGGCCCGCGCCGCCGGCTCGCCGAGCGGTTCGCCGGGGGCACCGGCTCGCGCTGGTTCCCGTACGTCCTGGTCTTCCCGCTCGCCCTGATCCTCTTCGGGTACGTGGTGCAGCCGATGTTCGCCACCTTCGCCGAGAGCGTCGGCGTGGACGGCGTGGAGAACTACGGCAGCTTCGTCACCGGCGGCGGGGTCGCCCGGTCCTCCCTGGTCACCTCGCTGATCATCTCCGCGGCCAGCGTGCTGCTCTGCGGCGTCGTCGGCGTGGCGATGGCCTTCCTGCTCAAGCGCTTCTCGTTCCCCGGCCGCAAGCTGATCGAGGCGATCATCCTGGTGCCGGCGGCGCTGCCGCCGCTGATCGGGGCGATCTCGTTCCAGCTGCTCTACAGCGAGACCGGGATCCTGCCGCGCGGCCTCCAGCAGCTCTTCGGCGCCGAGAACCCGGTGCTGCCGTTCAGCGGCATCGCGGGCGTGCTGGTCGTGCACACGTTCACCATGTACCCGTACTTCTACCTGTCCGCCTCGGCCGCGCTGTCGGGCATGGACCCGTCGGTGGAGGAGGCGGCGTACAACCTGGGCGCCGGCCGGGTCCGCGTGTGGCGCACGGTGCTGCTGCCGATGCTCACCCCGGCGCTGGTCTCCGCCTCGCTGCTGGTCTTCATGACCTCGCTGGCGTCGTACACCGCCCCGCTGCTGTTCGGGGTGGACCAGACGATGACCATGCAGATCTACATCAACCGCACCAACGGCGACCTGCCGATGGCCTCCACGTACGCCTCGGTGCTCGGCGTGGTCTCGGTGCTGTTCCTACTCGGCATGCGCTGGTACGAGGGGCGGCGCAGCTACCGCTCCCAGTCCAAGGGCGTCGCCGCGCACCGGCGCGAGATCACCAACCCGCTGGGCAAGTGGCTCGCCCTGGCCGCCTCGGTCCTGGCCACCGCGGTCCTGCTCGCGCCGGTGGCGACCATCGCCCTGGTCGCGTTCTCCGAGGACGGCTCCTGGACCACCGAGGTCATCCCGGCGGCGTACACCACGCAGAACTTCGTCACGATCTTCTCCGACCCGGCGGCGTTCCAGCCGATCCTCAACTCGTTGCAGATGAGCCTCATCGCCACCGTCGCCTGCGTCGTCGTCGGCGTGCTCATCGCGTACGCGGTACGCCGGCTGGACTTCCGCGGCCGGGGACTGCTGGACGTGGCGGTCATGCTGGCCTGGGCGCTGCCCGGCACGGTGGTGGCGATCAACCTGATCTCGGCGTTCAGCACGGGCAACGCGTTCAGCTTCGGACAGGTGCTGATCGGCACCTTCTGGATCATGCCGCTGGCGTACTTCGTGCGGTTCCTGCCGCTGGTGTTCCGGTCCAGCTCGGCCACCCTGGCGCAGATCGACCCGTCGCTGGAGGAGGCCGCGCGCAACCTGGGCGCGTCCTGGTGGCGGGCGTTCGGCACGGTCACCCTGCGGCTGATGCTGCCCGGCGTGGTGGCCGGCGCGCTGCTCGCCTTCGTGCACGGCGTCGGCGAGTTCGTCGCCTCCGTGCTGATCTACACCTCCGAGACCGCGCCGATCTCCGTCGAGATCAACAACCGGATGTACTCGTTCGAGGTCGGCACCGCCGCCGCGTACGGCATGCTCCAGGTTGTCCTGATCTTCGTGGTGATGGTGGTCTCCGGTCGCCTGGAGGGCGGCCGGCGCTCCAGTCGGGAGGCGGCCAAGTGGACGGCGTGAGCGCGGCCTGGCCGACGGGCGGCGGGCTGGTCCCCGCCGCCCGGATCCCCGGCGGGGAACTCGCGGCGGTCGCCGAAGCGGCGGACTTCGCGGTGCTCCCGGTCGGCGCGGTCGAGTGGCACGGCCCGCACCTGCCGCTCGGCACCGACCTGATCCTCGCCGAGGGCTTCGCCGCCGAGAGCGCGATCCCCGGCGGCGACGGCGCGGCGGCGCCCGGCGACGGCGGCGCGACTCCGGCCGGCGATCGGGCCACGGCGGCGGGCCCGCGCGGGGTGCTCTTTCCCGCCGTGCCGTACGCCGCCTGCCCCGGCCAGACCCGGCCGTGGCCCGGCACGGTGTCGATCCGGCCCGAGATCGCGGTCGGCTACCTCGCCGACGTGATCGAGGGGATCGTGGCCGCCGGCTTCCCCCGCCTGCTGATCGTCAACGGACACGACGCGAACATGTCGACCGTCCGCGCCGCCATGGAGTGGGTCTCCGGGCGGCGCACGGCGAGCCTGCTGCTGGTCAACTGGTTCCAGCTGGTCACCCCGGCCGAGACCGCCGAGCTGTACGGGCCGCTGCCGTCGCGCGGCCACGGCGGGGCGTACGAGACCTCCGGGGTGCTCGGCTTCGACCCCGACGCGGTCCGCCTCTACGCGGTCGCCGACCTGCCGCCGAAGCCGAAGCTGCCGGTGACCCACCCGTACGTGCTGGTGGAGTCCCGGCCCGACCCGTGGCAGGGCTGGTCCGGGCACATCTCGCTGGCCGGCGAGGAGGCGGGCCGCCGCGTCCGGCAACTCGCCGGGACGCGGCTGCGCGAGGTCGTCGCCGCCTGGGTGGCCGCCCCGCCGCCCGCCCCGCCCACCGACGCCCCGCTGCCCGCCGAAGTGGCACCGGCCGCGGACGCGCCGTCGGCCGGCGGGCCCGAGCCCGAGGAGGCACCGTGACCGTCGACCGTGGACTGGACGTCGTCGACTTCCACCTGCACTTCCGCATCGGCGCCGACGAGACGATCCGGGCCTGCGAGCACGCCGCCGACATGCACCCCGGCGGCGAGCACGGGCGGGCGGTCCGCGCCGCCGCTTCCGCCCCGTACGCGCGGCAGTGGCGGCAGGCGTGGGGCTTTCCCGACCCGGAGCCGCCCGCCGAGCGCTGGCAGGACGAGGCGGACCGCTGGGCCGAGGAGCTGCGCGCGGTGAACGTGCGCCGGGCGGTCTTCGTCACCGGCGGCGGCAACGACACCGTCGCCGACGTGGTGGACCGCCACCCCGACCTGCTGCTCGGCTTCGCCCACCACGACCCGTACGGGGCGGACGCCGCCGCCGAGCTGGAACGCGCCGTCACCGAGCGCGGCCTGCGCGGGCTGAAGCTCTTCGCCCCGCTGCTGCGCGGCCCGCTCGACGACGAGTCCCTCGACCCGCTCTGGGGCGCCGCCCAGCGCCTCGGCGTGCCCGTGCTGATCCACATCGGACACTACGGCAGCGCCGGCGGCCTGTCCCACGGCCGGTACGGGGGCCCGGACGAGCTGGCCCGGATGGCCCGCCGCTTCCCCGAGCTGGCCGTGGTGGTGCCGCACTTCGGCGTCCAGCACGTGCAGGACCTGCTCTTCGCCGCGTGGGGCTGCCCGAACATCCACGTCGACACCTCCGGGTCGAACCAGTGGGTGCGCTGGATGCCGTACAAGCTGACGCTGGCCGAGCTGTTCCGGCGCTGCTACGAGACCATCGGCCCGCACCGGATCGTGTTCGGCAGCGACTCGTCGTGGTTCCCGCGCGGGTACGTCACCCGCTACCTCGACGACCAGCTGCGGATCTGCCGCGAGCTGGGGCTGCCCGACGACCACCTACGCGCGATCTTCGCCGGGAACGCCGAGCGCCTGCTCGGCCTGGACGACTGACCGGCTGACGCCCGGGAGCGGCGCGCGACGCCGAGCCCGGCACGGAAGGAAGTAGAGACCGTCATGAGCACACCCGCGCTGACCACCTATCAGCGGCACCACCTCCGGCCGACCTACGACCACCACGTCGGGTACCTCTTCCCGGCGATGGTGCGGGCCAGCCAGGCCCACGTGGTGATGCTGGTCGAGCAGGGGCTGGTGCCCGCCGAGCGGGGCGCCCGGCTGCTGCGCGGGCTGGCCGAGCTGCGCGCCGACACCTCCGGCGCGCCGGAGTTCGACGGCACCTTCGAGGACACCTACTACCTGATGGAGAAGCGGCTGGCGCAGGCGTGCGGCATCCCCACCTCCGAGCTCGACGTGCAGATGGCCCGCAGCCGCAACGACCTCGACGCCGGGGTGTTCCGGATGCTGCTGCGCGAGCAGCTCCTCGGCGTGCTCGACCGGGTGCTCGCCGCCGGCGCGACCGCACTGGACTCCGCGCACCGGTACGCCGACGTGGTGATCACCGGCTACACCCACCGCCGGCCGGCGCAGCCCACCACCATCGGGCACGCCCTCGCCGGCTACGCCGAGGCCCTCGCCGGGGAGGCCGTCGCCTACGCCGAGCTGATCGACCAGCTCAACGTCTCGCCGCTGGGCTCCTGCGCCTTCGCGGGCACCGACCTGGACATCGCCCCCGCCCGGGTGGCCGAGCTGCTCGGCTTCGACGGCCTGGTCACCAACTCGTACGAGGCGGTGGCCGGCGCCGACCACCTCGTGCGGGTCGGCACCCTCAACGCCCAGGCCCTTGCGACCGGCGCCCGGCTGGCCCGCACCCTCATGGACTGGCTGAGCTGGCGCTGGGTGAGCACGCCCGGCGACTTCACCCAGGGCAGCAGCATCATGCCGCAGAAGCGCAACCCGGTGGTGCTGGAGCACCTCGTCTCGATGGCCGGCGCCACCGCCGCCGACGCCGCCAGCGTGCTCAACAACGTCGGCGCCGCCTGGTGGGAGGACTCCAACAACGCCACCACCGACGTGCAGGTGCGGCTCTGGGAGAGCAACGACCGCACCGACCGGTTCTTCGCCCTGCTCGGCGGCTTCCTCGCCGAGATCGAGCCGCTGGAGCCGCCGTCGGCCGAGGAGATCGTCGCCTCCGGCGCCACCACCACCGCCGCGGCCGACGCGCTGACCCGGCACGGGGTGCCGTTCCGGGCCGCTCACTCGGTCGTCGGCCGACTGGTCCGGGGCGGGGCCCCGGCCACCTGGACCGCGCAGACCGTCCGGGCGGCGGCGGAGGGGATCGCCGACGAGCTCGACGACGACGCTGTCGCCGACCTGATCGCCGCCGCCGTACGTCCGGAACTGGTGCTCGACCGCGCCCAGGTGGACGGCCCCGGCGCGGACGCGGTGCGGGCCCAGGTGGCGGTGCTGCGCGGCACGTTCGACGCCGTCGCCGGCCGGCTGGCCGCCGTCCGCGACCGCCTCGCCGCCGCCGACGAGGCGCTGGACGCGGTCGCCGCGCAGGGGGCGGCCCGATGAGCGCGCGGGACGCGGCGGCCGGGGGCGTGGAGGTGGTCCGGTGAGCGTGCGACTCGCCGGCCGGGCCGCCCAGTCCGCGTCGCCGGCCGGTGACGCGGGCGTGCTGCTCGGCATCGACTTCGGCGGCACCAAGATGGCGGTCGGGGTGGCCGACGGCGAGGGCCGGCTGCTGGCCCGCGAGCGGGTGCCGACCTACGCCGAGCGGGGTGCCCCGCAGGCCCTGGACCGCGCCCTGGAGCTGGCCGCGAAGCTGGTGGGGGAGGTCGGCGCGCCGGTCGCGGCGGCCGGGATCGCCTCGCCCGGCGTGGTCCGCTCCGACGGCATCGACCTGGCGCCGAACGTGCCCGGCTGGGACGGGCTGCGCCTGGCCGACGCGGTCCGGGACCGCCTGGCGGTGCCGGCGGTGGCGGTCGACAACGACCTGAACGCCGCCGCCCTGGCCGAGCTGCGGCTCGGCGCGCTCCGCGACGCCGACCCCGGCCTGGTGGTGGGCCTGGGCACCGGCGTGGCGGCGGCGGTCACGGTCCGCGGGTCGGTGCTGGCCGGCCACCACGGGGCGGCCGGCGAGATCGGGTACGCCGTGGCCGGTGGCCCGTGGCCGGGCACGATGCTGGAGCTGGGCTTCTCCGGCCGGGCGCTGGACCGGCTCGCCGAGTCGCTCGGCGTGCCGGGCGGGGCACGGGGGCTGGCCGCCGCCGCCGAGCGGCCCGGCCCGTCCCGGGACGCGCTGACCGCCCGCGCCGACGAGCTGGCCCGGCACCTGGTCACCTGCTGCCTGCTGCTCGACCCGCAGCGGGTGGTGCTGGTCGGCGGGGTGGCCGGCAACGCGTTGATCCGCGGCCTGCTGGGGGAGCGGATGGCGGCGGTCCTTCCGTACCCGCCGGAGGTGGTGCTGTCGCGGTTCGCCGACGACGCCGCGTTGCTCGGCGCGGTCATCCTCGCCCGCGAGGCGGTGCCGACCCCCCGCTGACCGGCCCGGCCGGCGCCGCCGTCGGGCCCGGCGGCCCTTGCAAGGACTTGCAGAGCACGAAGCCGACGATCCACCATGGATCGTCGGCTTCGTGGCTTTTGGGGGCTATGGACGAGACCTGTCGGGGCCCGTCGGCAATGTTGCCATGAAATTTCGAGAAGTTTGCTGCAAGGTATTGCAGGGCCTGCTGTCGATCGAGCATTGTCTTTGCTACCCGGACGGCCGTCCTCTCGTCAGTGCCTCTTCGTCCCCGGAAGTAGGTCCTTCTGTCATGGCACGATCGACACCGCCCCTGCGCGCCCGCATCTCCCGCCTGCTCCTCGCCGCCGCCGTCGTCGCGTCCGGCGCCACCCCGCTCGTGGCGACCGCCGCCGCGCCCGCCCGCGCCGCCGTCGCCCTCAACGACAGCGAGGTGACGGCCAACCTGTGGGAGTGGAACTGGAACTCGGTCGCCGCGGCCTGCACCGACCACCTCGGCCCCGCGGGCTACGGCGCCGTCCAGGTCGCGCCGCCCCAGGAGTCGGTGAGCCTGCCCAACAGCGCCGACGGGGCGCACCCCTGGTACGAGGTGTACCAGCCCGTGTCCTACAAGCTCGACAGCCGGTTCGGTAACCGCCAGCAGTTCGCCGCCATGGTCACGGCGTGCCACGCCGCCGGCGTGCGCGTCTACGTCGACGCGGTCGTCAACCACATGGCCGGCGTCAACAACGCGGCCGGCACCGTCGGCTACGCCGGCACCACCTTCACCGGCTACGACTACCCGGCGGTGCCGTACGGCCACGGCGACTTCCACCACCCCGGCGACAACTGCCCGACCTCCGGCGGCATCACCGACTGGAACAACGAGTCCCAGGTGACCAGCTGCGAGCTGCTCTCCCTGTCCGACCTGTACACCGAGAAGGAGCAGGTCCGCAACAAGATCGCCGCGTATCTCAACGACCTCATCGGACTGGGCGTGGACGGGTTCCGCGTCGACGCGGTCAAGCACGTCAAGAAGGCCGACTTCGCGGCCATCCTCGGCAAGCTGAACAACACCGTCGCGGAGAACAAGCGCCCGTACGTCGCCCAGGAGATCTTCGACGGCGCCTCCAACGACGCGCTCAAGGCGCGGGCGTTCATCGGCAACGGCGACGTGCTCGACTTCGGGTACGCCAAGGGCCTGCGCTCCAGCTTCCAGGGCTCCATCGCGAACCTCGCCAACGTTCCCAACTGGAACCTCGACGCGCCCAGCGCCAACGTCTTCGCCATGGTCACCAACCACGACCTCGAACGCGACGGGGTGGTGCTGTCCTACAAGAACGGCAGCGACTACACCCTGGCCAACTACTTCGCGTTGGCGTACCCGCACGGTAAGCCCTCGGTCTACGACAGCTTCACCTGGTCGAACCGCAACGAGTCGCCGCCGGCCACCGGCAGCGGCCACGTGACCGACACCGTCTGCGGCGGCGCCTGGACCTGCCTGACCCGGTCCACCGGGATCAAGGGCATGGTCGGCTGGGCCAACACCGCCCGCAACGTCAAGACCATCTCGGACTTCACGGTCGTCAACAGCAACGTCATCGGCTTCCACCGGGGCGATCGCGGGTGGATCGGCATCAACGACTCCGCCGCCGCCAGCACCGCCCAGTTCGTCACCGGCCTCGCCGACGGCGCGTACTGCGACGTCATCTCCGGCGCCGCCACCGCCGCCGGGTGCACCGACGCCACGGTCACCGTGACCGGCGGCCGGGCCACCGTCACCATCCCCGCCAACGGCGCCATCGCCATCCACGCCAACGCCCGGGGCGGCCCCGCCGCGAAGGTGGCCACCACGTTCACCGCCACCGCCGCGCTGCCCGCCGACCGCACGCTGCACCTCGTGGGCGACACCCCCGCGCTCGGCAACGGCAACCCGGCCAGCTCCGTGCCGCTCACCCGCACCGCCACCGGCTCCTGGACCACTACCGTCGACCTGCCGGCGGCCACCGCCGTCTCCTACCGGTACCTGGTCAAGAGCGGAACCACGGTGGTCGAGCAGGAGGCCGCCAGCCGCACCTTCACCACCCCCGCCGGCGGTACGACGACCCGGACCGACGCCTACGTGCCGGGGCCCGTGGGGGACACCGTCGCCACGACCTTCACCGTCACCGCCACCGTGGCCGCCGGCCAGGAGGTCTACGTCGTCGGCGGCGTCCCGGCGCTGGGCAACTGGGCGCCGGCGAACGCGGTGCGGCTACCCGCCGCCGGCGGGGTGTTCCGCGGCGTGGTCGACCTGCCCCGGTCCGCCACCGTCGAGTACAAGTTCGTCAAGAAGACCGCGGCCGGGGTCGTCACCTGGGAGTCCGGCGCGAACCGGAGCCTCACCACCCCGGCGGGCGGCACCCACACCGTCACCGAGACCTTCCGCGGCGACACCGCCGGACCGGTCGCCACCGCCTTCCACGCCACCGCCACCACCTCATTCGGCCAGAACGTGTACGTCGTCGGCAACCTGCCCGCCCTCGGCGGCTGGAACCCCGCGAACGCCGTCGCGCTCTCCCCGGCCGACTACCCGATCTGGCGGGCCACCGTCAGCCTGCCGCCGAACACCGCCGTCGAGTACAAGTACCTGAAGAAGAACGCCGACGGCTCCGTCACCTGGGAGTCCGGCGGCAACCGGAGCTTCACCACCCCGGCGGGCGGCACCCACACCCGCACCGACACCTGGCGCTGACGCCACCGGTGGCCGGCCCCGACGGGGCCGGCCACCCGGCCGTCCGGGCCGCGCGTCGCCCGACGAGGGCGACGAGCTGCCCGCCGTCCGCGAGATCTTCGCTCGGCACGCCGCAGGGCGCGCGGTCACCCGTCCAGACCCGGTCCGTGACCTATCGTGAGTGCCGAGTGCCGGATCCAACACCAACTTACCGGGGGTGGGACGTGGGCCTGATCCACATCGAACTGTTCGCGACCCTCGACCTCGTCGGGCAGGCGCCCGGTGGCCCCGACGAGGACCCGGTGGGGTTCCCGTTCGGCGGCTGGCAGGCGCCCCTGCTGGACGCGGTCTCCGGGGCGCAGGTCGGTGCCGCCTACGAGGGCACCGACGCCCTCCTGCTCGGCCGGCGGACGTACGACATCTTCGCCGCCTACTGGCCGCACCAGGAGGGCGGCGAGGACGACGAGATCGCCACGCTCTTCAACCGGGTCCCGAAGTACGTGGCCTCCCGCGGCAGGCCCGACCTCTCGTGGGCCGGGTCCACGCAGCTCGGCCCGGATCTGGCCGCCGCGGTACGCGAGATCCGCGACCGGCACGAACACGTGAAGGTCGTCGGGAGCCTGGACCTGGTGCAGACCCTCCTGCGCGAGAAGCTCTTCGACCGTCTCGACCTCTGGGTGCACCCGATCGTGCTCGGCGTCGGGAAGAAGGTGTTCGACGGTGGCGCGGTGCCCACGAACGTCACCCTGCTCGAACCGCCGGTGGCCGGCCCGAAGGGCACCGTCTACCTGCGCTACGGGCTCGCCGACGGCACGCCCGCGACGGGGGACATGAGCGCGCCCGATCGCGGTGCCGGACGCGACGACTGAAGCCGCCCGGTAGGCGGGCCGGGAGGTGGCCCGGACGGGCCGCCAGATTGTCGGGCCCCCGTCTCATACTGGGCCACCTGACTGCTGACGGTCGCATGCCACGACCCGACCCCTAGGCGGAGAGATGGCCAAGCTGATCAACACCGACATCGTGTCCCTCGACGGCTACGTCAACGACGAGAACGGCAAGTTCGGCTGGAGCGAGCCGGTCGAGGAGGTGCACCGCTTCCTCAACGACCTGGACCGGGGCATCGGCACCCACCTGTACGGCCGCCGGCTCTACGACGTGATGTCCTATTGGGAGACCGCGCACGAGCAGCCCGGCCACCCCGACTACATCCTCGACTACAGCGAGATCTGGCGCTCCGCCGACAAGATCGTGTATTCGTCCACGCTGGAGGAGCCGCGCAGCGCCCGCACCCGCATCGAGCGCACGTTCGACCCGGAGGCGGTCCGCGCGCTCAAAGAGTCCGCCACGCGCGACCTGGCGATCGGCGGAGCCAACCTGGCCGCCCAGGCCCACCGGGCCGGCCTGGTCGACGAGATCTGCCTCATCATCTGCCCGGTGCTCGTCGGCGGTGGCACGCGCGCTCTCCCCGACCGCGTCCGCCGCAACCTGACCCTGCTCGACCAGCACACCTTCTCGCAGGGCACGATCTTCGCGCGTTACCGCGTGGACGGCTGACCGGCGTCACCGGCACTGCTACGACACTGCCTAGGCTGCCGACGCCGCCCGCGGGTCGTTCGGCCGGATGCGCTGCGTCAACCCGGGCACCGAGAGGTCGGAGCGGCCCTGGCCGCCCGCCGGCCGTGTCGCGTGCGGCGCCGGCTGCCCGGAGTCGGTGCGGGCCATGCGCAGGGCGCGCTGGGCGTTGTTCCAGGCCGGGCAGGGCCAGGCCTGGCCCGCGCAGAGCAGGTTGCGGCAACCACCGTCCCCGTCCGGCTCGTGGGCGTCGGCCACGTCCAGGGCGAGCTTCCACAGCAGCGGGTCGGTCACCTCGGCGGGACGGTCTGCCTGACGGTCGGACCGAGCGGTGGTGTCGGACACGAGTTGATCCCCCTTGAGCGCAGGTGCGATCTTCACCTTCTCCAGTTTGCCTGCCGGCGAAACCTCGGCACCCCTTCCAGGCTGCGCAACAGGGTGCCGGACGGGGCGCAGGCCGGGGCCGGGTGAGCCAGCTCACCGAGCAGCCGTGCCGAGACAGGCCGGCGGGCTGCCGTTGCCGACGTAGTTCTCCCTGGCGGGCCGGTATTCACTCGGCGCGGTGCGGGGCTCGCGGCGGCCGGTTCCGGCGCATCCGCAGCGCCGCGACTGCGGCGACGATCAGCAGCACCGCCAGGGCCGGTCCACCCGCGATGACCATGAGCCCCGCTCCGATGTTGGCGCCGATCCCGCCGGCGGTGAGCACCCGCCAGGCGAGGCCGAGGAGGACGCCGGCCGCGACGAGCGGAGCCAGCACCCACCACCACCGGCGATCGAGCCGGCGACGTGCGGTGGCCCGGATCAACCAGGCGAGCGCGAGGGCGACGCCGACGCACGCCAGGACGCCGACGACCCGGTCTCCCGTCGCACCGAGGCTCACCGGCCGGATCGCGTAGTCCAACTCGACGCCCTCGGCGGCGAGCCGTCGGGCCTCGTCGCCGGTCAGGTCCCCGATGAGCCACCAGGCAGCCACCGGGGTGCACAGAACCAGGACGAGCGCGGTGATCGGAGATGTCGGTCGGTGCTGCTTCGTCATGCCTGTGGCCTTCTCCCGGCGATCTTGTCCAACCTGCTCGGGTAAGTATGTGGGTGGCCTCCGGGCGGGGCGTGAGCACACCTACTCAGGGAGGCTCGCGGGTCGACCGGCGGCCCGGACGGGCCATCGACAGGGATTGACTTCTCCGCCAGCGAGCCGGCCGCCGTCTTCTACACCCTCGACCGGGCCGCCCCCACGTACGCGTCGAAGCTCTACGGCTCGGCCGGCATCCGGGAGGGCGGCGAGACGCTTACCGTCCCGGCGGGAACGCGGATCCACTGGTTCTCGGTGGACTCGGCGGGCAACGTCGAGAACAACTACCGCCCCGACGGCACCGGCCGCAACTACCGCAAGGGCACCGCCGTACCGCCGAGGCGCTGACGACCGGGTCGCTGACGGGGGTGCGTCGGGGTCCACCCGGTGCACCCTCGCCGCCTGCCGCCCCCCACCCGGGGCGTGGCGGGCCCGCCGTCCCGCCCCGGGCGGGGGGAGGCGCGCCCCGCCGGCGACCGCCGCATGATCGGTTACGGTGATGGCCGGGGCGGAGGCCGACAGCGGGAGGGACCGGCGGGATGGGCGAGCTGGTGGCGTTGGCCCTCGGCGGCCTGGTCGTGGTCGTCCTGACCAACGCCGTGGCCCGCCGCACCCACCTGCCGGCGTCGGTGCTGCTGGTGCTCGCCGGGGTCGGCTACGGCTACCTGCCCGGCCCGAACCTGGAACTCGATCCCGAGGTCGTGCTCTACCTCGTCATCCCCCCGCTGCTCTACGGCGCCGCCCTGCAGTCGAGCCTGACCGCGCTGCGCCGCAACGCCCGGACCGTGATCGGCCTGTCGGTGGCGCTCGTCCTGGTCACGGCGCTCGCCGTGGGTTTCGGGCTCAACGCGGTGGTGGCCGCCGTCCCGCTGAGCTTCGCCATCGCGGTCGGCGCGGCGGTCTCCCCGCCGGACCCGGTGGCGGCGCTGTCGATCGGCCGACGTGCCGGCATGTCGCCCCGACTGACCACGCTGGTCGAGGGGGAGGGGCTGCTCAACGACGCGACCGCCCTGACGATCCTGCAGGTCGCCGTGGCGACGGCGATCGGCGGCAGGTTCTCCGTCGGGCACGCCGTGGGCGACTTCCTGTTCGTCGCCGCCGGTGGGCTGGCCGTCGGCATGGCCGTCGCGTGGGTCATCGCGTACCTGCGGAAGATGGCCTCCGATCCGCTGACCGACAACGCCCTGTCCCTGGGCACCCCGTTCGCCGCCTACGTGGCGGCCGAGAGCCTGCACGTCTCCGGCGTGCTGGCGGTCGTCGTGGCCGGCCTCTGGCTGGGCCACCGCAGCGCGTCCCTGCAGTCCAGCGGCGCGCGGTTGCAGACCCGTTCGGTCTGGCACCTGGTGGAGTACCTCCTCGAGGGCTACGTGTTCCTGCTCATCGGCCAGCAGTTGCCCGCCGTCGTACGCGGGCTGGCCGCCTACGACCTCGGCACCGTCGTCGCGGCGGGGGCCGTCACCGTCGGCATCGTGCTGCTGGTGCGTCCGTTGTGGCTGCTGGCCGCCGCGCACCTGCCCGCCCGGATGCACGCCCGCCTCGGCGGCGACCCCCGTCCCGACAACCCGCCGTTGTCCGGTCGGGAACTGCTCGCGCTGAGCTGGGCGGGCACCCGGGGCGTCATCACCCTCGCGGCGGCGTTCACGCTGCCCGCGAGCACGCCCGCCCGGGACCTGCTGCTGTTCTGCGCGTACCTGGTCGTGCTGGTCACGCTCGTCGGTCAGGGCCTGACCTTCGCGCCGCTGCTGCGCCGGCTGCGGCTGCCGGGCACCGCCGTCAGTCGGGCGTTGACCCGCAACGAGGCGCGCGCCGCGGCGGTGCAGGCCGCCCTCGACCGGCTGACCGCCCTGGCCGAGGCCGACCCGGGCGTACGCGACGTCGCCGCCCCGCTGCGCCGGGCCGCCGAGGGCCGGCACAAGCGCTACACCGAACGGGTCGCACTGCTCTCCCACGTCGAGGACCAGGTGCTGCCGGTGGACGACCGCTACCGGGCGGCCCTGCTGGCCCGCCGGGAGATGATCGCCGCCGAGCGGGACGAACTGCTCGCCTGGCGGGACGCGGGTCGCCTCGCCGACGCCGACATGCGCATCCTGGAGCGGGAGCTGGACCACGAGGAGAGCGTCCTGCCGCCGTTGCCCCCGTCCTGACTCGCCGCCCCGGGCTCAGTCCGGCAGCAGCGGCATCTCCAGGCCGGGGCCCCGGCCGAGCAGCACCGCCCGGGTGAGCGCCCCCGACCCGAACCGGTCGCGGACCGCGTCCACGGCCGCGTCCAGGTCCGCCCCCGGATCGCGGTCGAACGGCAGCGGCGGCTGGACGGGGGAGTCGTCCAGGTTCCCGACCGACACGCCGAGCAGGGTCACGCCCCGCCGTTCGATCTCGGGCAGTGCGGCCCGCAGCAGCGCCCGCGCCGCGGCGAGCAGCGGGGCCGTGTCGGCGGTCGCCTTGGCCACCGTGTGGGAGCGGGTCGCGCGGGTGTAGTCGCCGAACCGCAGGCGCAGCGTCACCGTCCGGCCGGCCCGCGTCGCCGCCCGCATCCGCCGGGTCACCCGGTCGACCAGGCCGGCGAGGACCGCCTCCAACTCGGCGGGGGAGTGCGGAACGGCGGCGAGGGCGTGCTGCGCCCCCATCGACCCGCGCCGGCGGCCGACCTGCACCGGCCGGGGGTCGCGGTTGTGCGCCAGGGCGTGCAGGTGCCGACCGGCGCCCGCGCCGAGCAGCGAGACCAGCGTCGCCTCGCCGAGGCGGGCGACCTGCCCGACCGTACGGATGCGCCGCTCGCGCAGCTTCGTCGCGGTCACCGGCCCGACGCCCCACAGCCGCTCCACCGGCAGCGGGTGCAGGAACGCCAGCTCCCCGTCCGGCGGGACGACCAGCAGTCCGTCGGGCTTCGCGACGCCGCTGGCCACCTTGGCGAGGAACTTCGTCCGGGCCACGCCCACCGTGATCGGCAGGCGGACCTCCTCGCGTACGTCCCGGCGCAGCCGGGCGGCGATGTCGGCGGGCGGGCCGACCAGCCGGCGCAGCCCGCCCACGTCGAGGAACGCCTCGTCGATGGAGAGCCCCTCGACGACCGGGGTGGTCCGCCGGAAGATCTCGAACACCGCGCGGCTCGCCGCCGTGTAGGCCGCCATCCTCGGCGGCACGACGATCGCCTCGGGGCAGAGCCGCCGGGCCTGCCGGCCGCCCATCGCGCTGCGGACGCCGCGGGCCTTCGCCTCGTAGCTGCACGCGAGGACCACGCCCCCGCCGACGATCACCGGCCGGCCGCGCAGGCGCGGATCGTCCCGCTGCTCGACCGACGCGTAGAACGCGTCCAGGTCGGCGTGCAGGATCCTGGCCTCTCGCGACACGAACACATGTTCGCATGCGGACCCGCGACTGCGGCACTGACCTGCCCGAACGTCGCCGGAAAGCATCGTTCCGGCCGTCGGTCAGGCCGCTGGCGGCTCGCCTACAGCTCGTCGAACGGGCGGGCGTAGCTGAACCCGCCGCGGATCGACGACCGCCACGCGCTCAGCGGGCGGGCCATGAAGTATCGCGGCCCCCACGGCTGCGGCGGGGTGACGCCGAGGTCGACCGCCGGGCGGAACCCGAAGCGCGGGTAGTAGTCGGGGTGTCCGAGCAGCACCACCAGGGCCTCCTCGCGCGCGTCGGCCGCGCCGAGCACGGCGTGCATCAGCGCGGAGCCGACCCCGCGCCGCTGCCAGTCCGGCAGCACGCCGAGCGGGCCCAACCCCAGCGCGACCGGCTCGCCGGCGACCCGGCCACGGGTGCACACCACGTGCCCGACCACCCGCCCGGCGTCGTCGGCCGCGACGAGGGAGAGGGCCGGCAGCCACCCGTCGTCCGCCCGCAGCGCGTCCACCAACCCCGCCTCGACGGGTACGGCGTCCGGCTTCTCCGGGTCGGCGAAGGCGGCCAGGTGCACCGCCCGGATCGCGTCGACGTCGGCGGGGGTCTCGCGTCTGATCAGCACCGGGCCACGATAGGTGCGGTCGTGCACCCGACGCGCGCCATTAACGGCGTCGCCCGCTCACCCCGTGGTCCGCCGACGCCGGGCGCGGGCGGCGACGATCCGGTGCACCGCCACCAGCGGGAGCACCCCGACCGGGTACCAGGCGAGATCGACCGGGTCGAACTGCGCCCCGAGCGCGAGCCGTGCCAGCGGGCTGCGCGCCGACAGCGCCGCCGGTACCCCGGTCAACTGCGACAACTCGACCGCCCAGCAGAAGGCGACCGCGACCGCTCCGGCCACCGGCGGCGACAGCCGCGGCCGGAGGAACAACACGCCGGCCCAGACCACGCAGGCGTACAGCGCGGTGCCGGAGTGCTGTTCGAGGCCGCCGCCGGCCGCCGCGCGCACGACGAGGGCGACGAGCACGAAGAGGACGGCCGCGGCGAGCATCAGGATCCGGCACCGCCGAGGGGTGATCGACATTCCGGCGATGCTAGGCGTCCTCCCGCGGCGGCCAGGAACTCCGCGCGTACTCGTGCGGCGCGTCGCGGTGGGTCAGGACATCGCGGTCGGCGAGGGCGGGGCGGTGCCGCCCTGCGGGGCCTCCGCCGTCATCAGCCGGGCGATCCGCGCCCGGTCGGCGGCGGACGGCAGGCCCCACCCGGGGCGGTAGCCGTACACCTCGTGCAGGGGGTGCGAGGCGGTCCGGCCGTCGAGGATCTCGATCGCGTCGGTGTCGATGAGGCCCGGGTGCTCGACGCCGCACGCCTCTGCGACCTTGACCAGGTCGCGGCGCAGCGTCCGGATGTAGTTGGCCGCGCGGACCGACTTCGAGCCCGGGTCCACGCCCCGGGCGAGCCACTGGTTCTGGGTGGCGACGCCGGTGGGGCAGGTGTCGGTGTGGCACTTCTGGGCCTGGATGCAGCCGATCGCCAGCATCGCCTCCCGGCCGACGTTGACCATGTCGCAGCCGAGCGCGAACGCCACCACCGCGTTGTCGGGCAGGCCGAGCTTGCCGGCGCCGACGAACACCACCTGCTCGTGCAGGTCGCGCTCGGCGAAGACCTTGTAGACCCGGGTGAAGCCCTGCTGGAACGGCAGCGACACCGAGTCCGTGAAGATCAGTGGCGCGGCGCCGGTGCCGCCCTCGCCGCCGTCGACGGTGACGAAGTCGACCCCGCGCCCGGTGTCGCGCATCAGGGTGGTCAGCTCCTCCCAGAAGCCGAGGTCGCCCACCGCGGACTTGATGCCGACGGGCAGGCCCGTCTCGGCGGCGAGCAGCTCCACCCAGTCGAGCAGGCTGTCGCAGTCGGAGAACTCGGCGTGCCGCGACGGGCTGACGCAGTCGCGCCCCTGCGGGATGCCCCGGGTCGCCGCGATCTCCGCGGAGACCTTGGCCGCCGGCAGCAGGCCGCCGAGGCTGGGCTTCGCGCCCTGGCTGAGCTTGATCTCCAGTGCCCGTACCGGCGCGCCGGCGACCAGGTCCTTGAGCCGGTCCAGGCTGAACCGGCCGCGTTCGTCGCGGCAGCCGAAGTACGCGGTGCCGATCTGGAAGACCAGGTCACCGCCCTTGCGGTGGTACGGCGACAGCCCGCCCTCGCCGGTGTTCTGGAAACAGCCGGCCATGGCGGCGCCCCGGTTGAGGGCCTCGACGGCGTTGCCGGACAACGAGCCGAAGCTCATCCCGGAGATGTTCACCACCGACTCGGGCCGGAACGCGTGGGCGCGGCCCCGCGCGGCGCCGAGCACCTTGGCGCACGGCAGCCGCACGTCGTGTCCGGCGCCCGGCGTCGACGGCGGGACGGCCCGGCCGAAGGTGCGGTGCTTGATGATCGGATATCCGGGCGTGAACTCGATGTCGTTGTCGGTGCCGAAGCCGAAGTAGTTGTTCTGCTGCTTCGCCGACGCGTACACCCAGCGGCGCTGGTCGCGGGTGAACGGCCGTTCCTCGTTGTTGCCCGCGACGATGTACTGGCGCAGCTCCGGCCCGATGGACTCCAGCAGGTACCGGGCCCGGCCGAGGACCGGGAAGGTACGCAGCAACGCGTGGTCGCGCTGGATCAGGTCACGCGCGGCGAGGGCCGCGACGGCGGCGACGGCGGCGGGTACGGCTCGGCTTGCCCACTTCATGCCCGCCACTCTTTCCGCGATCGCGTCCCGCCAAACGGGCCGGCGACCACGCGGGTGGCGGCGTCCGTCCGGACGGCGCACCTGGGCGCGGGCGGCCTGACGGATCAGTGCGGGGTCAGGAGCCGGTGCACGACCAGCATGGCGATGTCGTCGGTCGGCTGCTCGGCGCCGAGGGCGTCCATGACCTCGGCGCACACCTGCTCGGCCGGTGCCGGCCGGACCACATGGGCGAGCTGGTCGAGACCGACGTCGATGACCTCGTGGCGGCGTTCGACGAGGCCGTCGGTGAAGCAGACGAGCACCGCGCCCGGCGGGAAGTCCACCTCCGCCTGCTGCCGGGGCGGCGGCCGGCGACCCGTGCCGAGCGGGGGATCGGCGTGGACCGGGACGGGCGCGCCCCGCTGGCCCGGCACGGCGAGGACGGGGCGCAGGTGCCCGGCGGCGGAGAGCCGGATGCGGGTCCGGTCGGGGGAGACCATGGCGTAGAGCGCCGTGGTGAGGTTTCCGGCCTCGAAGTGGCTGACCTTGCGGTCGAGGAGCGTCAACGCCTCCGCCGGGTCGTCGCAGACCAGCGCGTAGGCGCGCAGCGCGCTGCGGACGCGCCCCATGACCACGGCCGACTGCAGGCCGTGGCCCGACACGTCGCCGATGACCAGGCCCAGCCAGCCCGAGGGCAGGACGAACACGTCGTACCAGTCGCCGCCGATTCCGGCGACGTGCCCGGGCACGTACCGGGCGGCCAGGTCCAGGCCCGGCAGGCGGGGCAGTCGGGCGGGCAGCAGGCTGCGTTGCAGGGCGAGGGCGGCGTTGTGGTCGAGGTTGTGGGACCGGGCGAGGTTGGCCAGGCTGGCCCGGTCGGCGACCAGCTCCAGCAGGCGTACGTCGTCGGTGGTGAACCGGCGGTGGCCCAGCGTGCCCACGTGCAACACGCCGATCAGCTCGCCCCTGGCGAACATCGGCACGCCGAGCAGCGACCGCAGCCCCATCGACAGCAGGACCGGGTTGACCACGACGTCGGGGGTGACCTCCTCGATGATCACCGGCCGTCCGGTCAGGGCGATCCGGCCGGCGAACCCGCGGCCCACGGAGACGCGGAACCCCTGCCGGACCTCCTCCTCCAGCCCTTTGGCCGCGGTGGCCACGAGCTGCTGGGAGTGTGTGTCCAGCATCAGGATGGCCGCCGTGTCGACGTCGAGCAGGTCCCGGACGCGGTCGAGGAGCTCGTCGAAGAGGTCGGCCGCGTCGAGGCGGGACAGCGCCGCGTCGGTCACTGCCTCGATGCGGCGCAACCGTTCGTCGTCCTGGATGAGCCCCTGATCGGCCACCACCGGATCCTAGCCCTGACGGCTGCGGACGCCGATTCCGCGTTGTGCCGGCCGGCCCGGGCGCGGCGTCTCCACGGACCTGGTCCGGGCATCGGCCGGTCAGGACCGGCGGCGGGTCGCCGAGGCCTGGAGCGTGGGCCGGCGGACCACCGTGATCCGGTCGCCCCGGGCGCGCAGCGACGTGCGCCCGCCGCGCCCGCGGCGGACGGTCAGGTCGACGGTGCGATCGCCGACCCGCACGCCCTCCAGCGTGAGGTCCGGCAGCCACTCCGGCAGGTGCGGGTCGACGAAGATCGTACGCAGCGGCGCGGCCGGGCGTAGCGCCAGCAGCGCCTGGACCAGCGCGACGATCGCGCTGGCGGACCAGGCCTGCGGGGAGCAGGAGTCCGGGTAGACGCCCGGGTGCGGATGGGCGTCGTCGCGGGGCAGTCCGCTGAGCACCTCCGGCAGGCGATGCTCCGTGAAGAGCGCCGCCGCGGAGAACATCCCCTCCGCGAGCCGGTGCAGGTGTTCCCAGCAGCCGTACCGGGCCAGCCCCAGGCCGATCGTGCCCGCCTCGACCGGCCAGACGCTGCCCCGGTGGTAGCTGAACGGGTCGTACGCCGGGTGTGCCGAGGACAGGGTGCGCACCCCCCAGCCGCTGAACATGTCGGGGGCGAGCAGCCGGTCGGCGACCAGAGGCGCGATGCGGGCGGGCACGATCCCCGTGGCCAGCAGGTGGCCGTCGTTGGAGTTGACCGAGCGCACCTGCCGCTTGTCCGGCCCCAGCGCCAACGCGTGGCAGCCCCGGTCCGGCATCCAGTAGGCCCGGTGGAAGCGGCGCCGCAGGGCGGCGGCCCGGCGGACCAGCCCGGCGCCGTACGCGGGGTGGCCGGTCGCGGCGAACACCACCCCGGCGTGCCGCAGGGCGGCGTACCAGTACGCCTGCAACTCGCTGGTCGCGATCGGGTTCGGCACCACCTCGCCGTGCTCGTCGACGATGGCGGTGTCCGAGTCCTTCCACCCCTGGTTCTTCAGGCCGGCGGGGGACCGGCGGTGGTATTCGAGGAAGCCGTCCCCGTCGAGGTCGCCGAACCGGTCGATCCAGCCCAGCACACGCCGCGCGGTCGGCAGCAGGTCCCGTACCGTGTCGAGGTCCCCGGTCCAGGCCAGGTACTGGCCGAGGAAGACCAGGAAGTCCGGCGCGGTCGACCAGTCGCCGTAGTAGCTGTCGAACGGGTCGATACCGAGCGTGGACACCGGGCCCCGCCGGGCCTCGTGCAACGGCTTGCCGGGCTCCTCGTCGCGCCAGTCGTCGATGCGCCGCCCGAGGTGGTGGGCGTTGAGCCGCAGGCTGTCCGCCAGCATCGTCGGCCCGGCGAGCAGGGACTGCCACGAGGCGGTCATCGTGTCGCGGCCGAAGATCTCCTGGTAGATGGGCAGGCCGGCCATGGGCGCCGTCGGCCCGTCCGGTTCTCCCAGCGGCAGCACGGCCAGGTCGTCAACCGCGCACCGCCAGGCGGCGGTGACGTCGAAGTTGCTGCTGGCGAGCCGGGCGAGTTCGCGGGCCAGGGTGCCGCGGGCGCGCGCGGCCGCGTCGTCCGGCTCGGCGAAGGTCGGCGGCGGTGCGGCGAGGCGCTGCCCGTCGAAGACGGGTTCGACGAGGAGTTCCACCCGGCGGGACCCCCGGGGCGGCACCGCGAGGTCGACCGTCAGGGTGGCGTCGGCGTACCGGACGGGCATGTCGGCCCGTACGCCGATCGCCACCGCCCGGTCGAGGCCGTCGCACCGGTAGGTCAGGCGGAGCTCCCGGTCCTGGTCGTTCCAGCTCGCGTCGACTGTGCCGGACTGCACCCGGCGGCCGGTCTCGGCCTCGCTGGTGTCGGCGAAGTCGGCGGCGAGGTGGATCCGCAGCCGTAGGTCCAGGGGCACGGCCGCGTAGCTGACCACGGTCAGCCGGGTCCGCAGGCCCGCGCCGACGAAGCGCTCCACCAGCAGGTAGGCCGCGCGGGAGGGCAGCGTGTCGCCGTCGCCGAGGGCGGCGTACGAGAGCTGGGCGTGCCCCGCCACGTTGGCTGTGCTGAACGGGACCGGCTCGTGGCCGTCCACGCTGAGGCGTTCGGTGCTGAGGACCCGGGTGTTGCGGGCGAAGAAGCCCTGCGGGTCGGCGCCGGTGATCCGGCCGCGGACGTCGGTCACCAGGGTGCTCCAGCCGCTCGCCACGTAGAGCAGGTCCGGGCGGACGCGCAGGTTCCGGACCCGGGTCATCGCGGCCGGGGCGCGCCCGGGCGGGGGCGGGCGCGCCGGGCGGGGCGAGCGGGCTGCGGGTGCGCGGGCGGCGACAGCATCGGGTGCACCCCTCCGGCCGGCGGCTGCGGGCCGGGGCGCACCGGTGCGGTGTCGCCCGGGCCCGCCGGACAGCGGTCCCTACCCGCTCGCGCTGCCGCTACACCTCGTCAGCCCTGCGGCTGGCCGATGTTCACCATCCAGCCGATGCCGTAGCGGTCGACGCACATGCCGAACTCGTCGCCCCACATCTGCTTCTCCAGCGGCACGGTCACCGTGCCACCCTCGGTGAGCTTGCCCCAGTAGCCGCGCAGGTCGTCGGCGTCGTCGCCGCTGAGGCTCACGGAGACGTTGTTGCCGGGGTCGTGCTCCATTCCCGGCGCGGTGTCCGAGCCCATCAGGGTGAAGCCCCGGTCGGTCTCCAGCATCGCGTGCATGATCTTGTCGACCAGCGCGGGATCGTCGGTGCCCATCGCACCGAACGTGTTCGTCGACAGGGAACCGCCGAACACGCGCTGGTAGAACTCCATTGCCTCCCGCGCGTTGCCCGGGAAGCTGAGGTACGGGTTGAGTCGAGACGCCACAGCACCCTCCTCCGGTCGTGACTGCCTCATCGTCGCAGATCAGGAGGCTGGAGCGGGTCAGGTGCGACCGCGTTTCGCCGGCCCGCGGGGCGGGTCGCTCCGACGGGCCGGCGGACGGTGTTCAGTCCCGGAACGACCGGCGTACGACGCCGCCGACGACCGCGCACCAGGTGTCGAGGTCGAGCTTGCCGTGCGCGGGCAGGCGGTGCAGGCGCTGGACGTCCTTGACGGCCGTCCTGGTCGCGTGGTCGTACTCGCCGGTGACGGCAACCTCGGGGTAGCCCCGGTAGTTGAGCAGGAACTGCGCGGCGGTGACCGGCGCGCCGCTGGCGTGGGCGCCCAGCTCCGGCACCAGGGTCTCCCAGGTGGGGGCGGTGAGGGTGGCGTCGACGTCGACCGCGATGCCGTTGCGGTGCTGCCAGTCCTGCACCGCGGCGACGGTGGCGGCGTCGAAGACGCTGTTGACCGGCACGGTGTAGCCGCGGTGGGCCAGCAGGTACTGCACCACCCGGACGCTGGGGGAGCCGACGAAGCGCCACAGGTCCGGCCAGCGGCGGGCCGGCACGTCGGCGAGGTCGGTGCCGAGGGCCTCGAAGACCCGGCGGCGCAGGGCGGGGAACTGCCGGTAGAAGGTGGCGCCCGGGCACAGGGTGGTGCGGAAGTCCCAGTGGCCGAAGATGTCGTGGGCGTGCAGCCCGTACTGCCGGCAGATGGTCGCGCAGAGCGTGACCAGCGAGTCCAGCAGGGCCTCCGGCGGGGTCTCGGTGACGTACGTGCCCTCGTTCTCGATGCCGATGGCCCGGCCGTTCTCGCCCGGGCAGTGCGCCGAGATCATCTGCCGGTCGCCGGCGTGCAACCGCTCCAGGCTGCCCCGGCGTCCCTCCATGACGTACCCGCCGCGGCTGACCGTGAAGTGCTGGCCGGTGTCGGACCAGCCGTTGCCGTCCATGTGCAGGTTCTGGCAGTCGCGGGCCAGCTTGACCGCCTGCGCCTCGGAGTAGTCGGTGACGTTCGGGAACGCCATGTGGTGCACGATGATCTTGTTGGTGGGGATGGCGCTGACGGCCAGTGGGTCCGCCGGCGGGCGCGCGCCCCACTCGTCGCAGCTGTAGATCCAGTCCAGGTCGGTGCCGGGGTCCGCCTGCGCGGCGCCGGGGAGGGCGAGTTGGCTGCCGACGACCGCGACCGTGGCGGCGCCGAGGCCGGCCCGCAGCAGGGTTCGGCGGTCCAGTGCGGAATTCTCGACGTGCATGGCGTCTCTCCTCTGCGGCCGGAGGTGGGGGCGGGGGCGGCCCCGTGAAAAGGAACTCCAGGCATCGCGTGTGCAGTGGAGGATATTGCCAAGACTCGGCGGTACGCCAGCCTTCCGCGCCTGGCAGGATGGCGGGATGCGGCAGGGAGCGGTCGGTCACGTCCGGCTGGTGGAGCGCGAGGGGCGCCGGCTGGTCGAGAAGCGGATGACGCAACCCTCCCGCCACGACACGGAGGTGCTCGCCCTGCGGGCGCTCGCCGACACGGGCATGCCGGTTCCCGAACTCGTCGAGGTGGGGCCGGGCTCGATCCTCATGACGCTCATGCCGGGTGAACGACTGGACAGCGAGAACGCCGACGTGCGACTCGACGGGCTGCGTGCCTCGGCGGCACTGCTCCGTCGGCTCCACGAGCTGCCGCCACCCGACGGGCTGCCGGCCGCGCCGGACGATGCGCTGATCGTCCGTCGCTACCGCGAAGCCGGCGGCCCCCCGCTGCCGTTCGCCGTTCCACCGGCCAGTCGCCCGGTGTTCTGTCACGGCGACTGGACCGACGGGAACCTCCTCGCCGCGAACGGCGGGATCACGGCGGTCGTCGACTGGGAGGCGGCCCACCTCGGCGACCCGCTCCGAGAACTGTCGCGTGCGGCCTGGGGCGCCGCGCGCAAGGACCCACGGTCGTTCGACGTCCTCGTCGAGGGCTACGGAGCTGACCCGGCCATGGTCCGGGCCTGGTTGCCGATCCACGCCGCCGAACTCTGGCTGTGGTTCGCCGAGGCCGGGCCGCCCGAGTACCTCGAACAGCTCACCGAGGAACTGCGGAGCCTTCCCACGCGTTGAGGACGAGACCCACGGCACCGGACGGGTCGGTCCACCGACGTGACCGGCTCGGCGCTAGAGCACCTGGGAGAGGAATCGGCGCAGCCGGGGGTGCTCGGCCCGCTCGAAGATCGCGGCCGGCTCGCCGGCCTCCAGCACCACGCCGCGGTCCATGAACGCCACGGTGTCGGCGACCTCGCGGGCGAACCCCATCTCGTGGGTGACCACCACCATCGTCATGCCCCCGGCGGACAGCTCGGCCATCAGCCCGAGCACGCCCTTGACCAGCTCCGGGTCCAGGGCGGAGGTCGCCTCGTCGAAGAGCATCACCTGCGGGCGCAACGCCAGCGCACGGGCGATCGCGACCCGCTGCTGCTGCCCGCCCGACAGGTGCGCCGGGCGGGCGTCGGCCTTGGCCGCCAGCCCCACCAGCTCGAGGTGCTCGCGGGCGACGGCCACCGCCTCGTCCTCGCCGAGCTTGCGGATGCGGCGCAGCGCGAGGGTGACGTTGCGCAGCACGCTCATGTGCGGGAAGAGGTTGAACTGCTGGAAGACCATGCCGATCCGCTGCCGCAGGGCGTCCGGGTCGTCGGCCAGCACGCTGCGCCCGTCCAGCAGCACGTCGCCGCGGTCGGGCTCGATCAGCCGGTTGATCGTGCGCAGCAGGGTGGACTTGCCCGACCCGGACGGGCCGATGACGCAGGCCGTCGCCCCGCGCGTCACGTCCAGGTCCACCCCGCGCAGCACCCGGTGCGACCCGAAGGCCAGGTGCACGTCGCGGACGCTCAGGCTCCCCGAGGTCGTCGTGTCGATGCTCATCGCTGGTTCCCTCCCGCCGCGCCCGGCAGCGCCAGGTCGAGGTCGTCGTCGCCGTCAGCGGGCGCGGTGGCCTGCCGGCCGTGCCGCAGTCGCCGGTCGATCCAGTTGACGGCGTGCGTCAGCGGCACCGTCAGCGTCAGGTAGAACAGCCCGGCCAGCAGCAGCGCCGACTGGTTGCCGGTGTTAGCCGCGTAGTCCTGCCCGATCCGGAACAGCTCCCGCTGGCTGGCCAGCAGGCCGAGGAAGTAGACCAGGCTGGAGTCCTTGATGAGCGCGATCAGCTGGTTCACCCAGGCCGGCAGCACCCGCCGGATCCCCTGCGGCACGATCACCAGGCGCATCGCCTCGCCCCAGGACAGGCCCAGCGCCCGGGCCCCCTCCAACTGGGCGGCCTCCACCGACTGGATACCGGAGCGGAAGATCTCGCCGATGTAGGCCGCCGCGATCAGCGACAGCGCCAGGATGCCCAGGGGATACGGGTTGGGCCCCCACACCTGCATGCCCAGCGGCGCCAGGCCGACGCCGATGAGCAGGATCGTCGCCGCGGCGGGTAATCCGCGGAACACGTCGGTGTAGACCCGCGCCGGCCACCGCAACCATCGGGTACGCGAGATGCCCGCGACGGCCAGCGCCATGCCCAGCACCGAGCCGAGCAGGGCGGCGGAGATCGCCAGGATCAGCGTGTTGGGCAGCCCCACCGTCAGCATCTCGGGCAGCGCCTCGCGCATGGAGTCCCAGTCGAAGAAGGTCTCCCACAGGGTGCTCAACGGATCCATCGTCGCTCCTACCGCCCCGCTCGCTCGTCGTCCGTACGTCTCAGGAGGTGGCCGACGCCGACGGCACCGCGACCGTGCCGCTGCCCGGCGTGAAGTCGGCCGGGATCGGGCGGCCCGGGTAGTACTGGGCCTGCAGGCGGCTCCACGTGCCGTCCGCGATCACCTCGTCGAGGCCCTTGTCGAGCGCCTCGCGCAGCTTGTCGTTGCCCTTGGCGAACGCGTACGCCGTCGGGGCCGGGCTGAGCAGCTTGGCCGCCACGGTGATCTTGCCGGCGCTGTCGGCGGCCGACTTGTCGCCGATCTCGGCGGGGGCGATCCAGGCGTCGGCCGTGCCGGCCTTGAGCTGGTTGATCGCGCCGTTGTAGTCGGGCACCCGGACCGGGTCGAGCCCCTCGCCGGTGGCGTAGTCGTCCTGGACGGTGCCCTGCACGACCACGACCCGCTTGCCGGCGAGCTGGTCGAAGCCGCTGATCGACGAGCCGGCCGGCACGTCGAGTCCGAAGTGGCCGAAGTCGTAGCCGTTGCCGAAGTCGACGGTCTTCCTGCGCGCCTCCGTGATCGTGATCGAGGAGCTGCCGACGTCGAACTTGCGGTTGTTGACCTGGGAGAGCAGCGCGGAGAAGTCGGTGCCGACGAACTCCACCTTCAGGCCGACCTTCCCGGCGACCGCGACGAGCAGGTCGTTGTCGAAGCCGGTGAACTTGCCGTCCTTGAGGTAGACGTTCGGCGGGGCGTCGGTGAGCGTGCCGGTGCGCAGCACGCCCGGCTGGAGCAGGCCGTACGGGTTGTCGGCCGCGCCGGCCGCGTCGTCGCCGCAGGCGGTCAGGGTGGTGGCGGCCAGGACGGCGGCCACGCCGAGGGCGGCGGCGCGGGTGAGGGAGGAAAGGAATCGCACAGGTGTCTCCGATGAGGTGTCTGCGGCGACGGGCACGGGGCGCGCGTCGCCGACGGTGCGCCCGGTGGGCGTACCGCTGGAATGGTGCGGGAAAGAAGGGGTGGCGCGGCTAGCGCGCGTCGCCGGGGCGACAGGAGGTGGCGCAGACCCGCATCATGTCGATGTGGCGGCGCCGGATCAGCGCCGGCGACGCCGGGGCCACGGCGGGGACCGCCGGTGGGGCGCAGATGCGGACGGGCATGGCTCTCCTCGGTCGGGACGACCTGGGAACCAGGCCGCGCTTGCACCGGAGCTGCTCCGGTGCCTGGTCCTCACCCGGGGCACCCCTGCGCGGACGAGGGTTGCCGGCCAGCGAGCCGGGGCTTGACGCTGGCGCTCATGACCTGCCGACGAGGCTAGCAGCCCGCCACGGTGGGGCGTCCAGCCGCTATGACCACCCTCACGCGCGCCTTCGGGTGGTCACTCCTCGATCGCCCCGCCGACCTGCCGCAGGTGCTGCCGGAAGGTGTGGGCGGGGTCGGCGGCGCGGCGGGCCAGGTAGTCGGCGAAGGCGGTCTGCTCCCGCAGCGTCTCCCCGGCGCGGATCCGCCGCGCCTGGACCCGCTCGACGGTCCCGATGCGCTCCGCCGCCGCGAACAGCTCCGCGGCCCGTGCGGCGGGCACGAACAGCACCCCGTCGTCGTCGGCGACAACGAGGTCGTCGGCGGTCACCACGTGCGGCCCGACCCGGGCGCTGGTGAGCGTCTCCGGCTCCCGCGCGTCGAGGCGGGCCGGGCCCGCCGGGAGGCTGCCGTAGCTGAAGACGGGCAGGTCGATCTCCACCAGCTCGGGCGTGTCCCGGTGCAGGCCCCAGACGACGAGCCCGGCGATGCCGGCCGCGACGCCCTCCAGCACCGCCAGGTCCCCGACGCACGCCTCGTCGCTCCGGCCGCCGTTGTCGATCACGAGCACGTCGCCCGGGATCGCGTTCTCGTACGCCTCCAGGAAGACGTCCACGCTGCCGTGGTGGCGCACCGGCAGTGCCCGGCCCACGAGGCGGTGACCGGGGACGACCGCCCGGATCCCGGCCGGCGCCGCGCGCGGGGGCACGCCGAGGCGTACGCAGGCGTCGGCGATCAGCGGCGTGGACAGGTCGGCGAAGCGCTCCCGCATGACGTCCTCCCGGCGGTGCGGCGAGTCGTGGGCCGTCATCGTAGGGGGGCCGGTCGGCGCGGTGGCCAGGGCCAATCCGGCGCGGCTGGCCCCCACCGGTGGCGGCGTTCGGGTCTAGACTGTCCAGCGTGATCCCGTCGCACGCCGTCGCCGCCGCGCACGGTCTCTGGATCACCCCGGACCTCCCGCTCTACGGCGACGGCCACGATCGCTCCGACTACGTTCCCTGACCGGCCCGGCACTCCGCCGCCCACCGGTCCATCTCCGCCACGCTTGGGAGCGCTCAGTCATGCCCGGATCCGATCACCGCCAACTCGTACCGCCCGCCGACCACCCGCCCGTCGACCCCGCCGACACCTCCGCCCTCGCCGTGCTCCGGGCGCCGCAGACCGCCCGGGTCCTGGCGGCCAGCCTGCTCGGCCGGCTCCCGCTCGGCGCGGCACCGCTGGCCCTGCTCGTCTTCGCCCGCGAGACGATGACGCTGACCGTCGCCGGCCTGCTGGTCGGCGCGTTCACCGCCGGCACCGCCGTGGGCCAGCCGATGCTCGCCCGGATGGCGCAGCGCTGGCGGCAGCCGCCGGTGCTGTGGCTCTCCGTGGCGGCGTCGACGATCGGCTTCGCCCTCACCGCCGCGCACGTCAACCTGCCGGTCACCGTGTTCGCCGCCGCCCTGGCCGGGGCTGGCGCGCCGCCGTTCGAGTCGTGCCTGCGGGTGCTCTGGCGCGACCTGCTCCCCGCACACCGGGTGCAGACCGCGTACACCCTGGACATCGCCGTCCAGGAGCTGATCTTCATCCTCGGCCCGGTGGTCACGCTCGCCGCCGTGGGCCTGGCCGGCCCGACCGGCGGCCTCGCCGCCGCCGCAGGCTTCCAGGCCGCCGGCACCGCGTGGTTCGCCACGACCGACGCGGTCCGGCGCTGGCGGGGCGAGCCGGCGGTACGCCACTGGGCCGGGCCGCTGCGCGCCGGCCGGCTCCGACTGATCCTCGGGGCGCTGCTGCTGGTCGGGGCGGCGGTGGGGAGCGTGACAGTCGCCGCGACCGGATACGCCGAGGCGGCCGGGGCCCGGTCCTGGGCCGGCTGGCTGCTCGCCGCGCAGGCCACCGGGGCGCTGGTCGGCGGCCTGCTCTACGTGCGCTTCGGCGGACTGCGCCGGCACGCCACGCTGCCGCGCGTGGTCGGCGTCTTCGCCGCCGGCTACCTGCCGTTGCTGCTCACCCCGGCCCCGCCCGCGATGCTGGCGCTGATGGCGGTCAGCGGGCTCGCGCTGCCGGCGCTGCTGACCATCGCCTTCGTCGCGATCGACGACGTGGCGCCCACCGGCACGGTGGCCGAGGCGTTCGCCTGGGCGGCGACGGCGTTCTCGGTGGGCAGCGCGGGCGGCGCGGCGGTGGCCGGCGTGGTGCTGGACGCGGCGGGCGAGGTGACCGTCGGCTTCCTGATCGCCCCGCTGAGCGCCGTCGCGGCGTGCGGGATCGCGTTGGTGGCCGCCCGCCCGTCCGGCAGCGGCAGGTCGGCCGGCTGATCCGACGGGCCGGCCGGCCACCCGTTGCGCCGGGACTACTTCCCGGCGCAGCGGGAAAGGGGCGGCCCGGGGAGCCGTTCGGATCGGGGGTGCCGTGGAAGCGGTCGTGATCGGCGTGGTGATCGTGGCCGCGCTCCTGGCACTCGTCGGCGCGCTGAGCGTCCGGCTGGTGCAGCAGTACCAGCGCGGCGTCGTCTTCCGCTTCGGCCGGGTGCTGACGCCGGTCCGGGAGCCCGGCCTGCGCCTGATCGTCCCGGTCGCCGACCGGATGGTCCGGGTCAGCATGCAGACGACCGTCATCGGTGTGCCTCCGCAGGGGGCGATCACCCGGGACAACGTCACCCTCACCGTCGACGCGGTGGTCTACTACCGGGTCGTCGACCCGGTGAAGGCGCTGGTCAACGTCCGCGACTACCCCTCGGCCGTGCTCCAGGTGGCACAGACCGCCCTGCGTTCGGTGATCGGCAAGGCCGACCTGGACACCGTGCTCGGCGACCGGGACCGGGTCAACGCCGAGCTGAAGGCGGTCATCGACGCGCCGACGGAGGGGCCGTGGGGGCTGCTGATCGAGCGGGTCGAGGTCAAGGACGTCGCGCTGCCCGAGGGGATGAAACGGTCGATGTCCCGCCAGGCCGAGGCGGAACGCGAACGCCGCGCCCGGGTGATCGCCGCCGACGGCGAGTACCAGGCGTCCCGCCGGCTCGCCGACGCGTCCCGGGCGATGGCGAACACGCCGGGGGCCTACCAGTTGCGGCTGTTGCAGACGGTGGTGGACGTGGCGGCGGAGAAGAACAGCACCCTGGTGATGCCGTTCCCGGTGGAGCTGCTGCGCTTCTTCGACAAGTTCACCCGGGGCGCGGAGCCACCGGCGGCGGAGCGCCCGCCGGCCGGGCGGCCGGAACCCGCCGCGCCGGTGCCCGGTGACGGCCACCGGCGCCCGCAGGCCTGACCCGGGGCGGCGGGCAGGCCCTCAGACTCCGGCCGCCGACTCCGCGGCCGGCTCGCTGGGCTGCGCGGGTACGACCGCCGTCGGCAGCCGCGGCATCGTGAACACGAAGCGGGTCCCGTCGCGGTACGCCTCGTCCAGGCTCAGCGTGCCGCCGTGGAACTCGACGACCTTCTTGCACACCGCGAGCCCGATGCCGGTGCCCGGGTACGTGCCACGGGGATGCAGGCGCTGGAAGATGACGAAGATCTTCTCGGCGTACCGGGGGTCGATGCCGATGCCGTTGTCCTCGACGGCGAAGGACCAGTCCTGCGGGGTGTCCGTCACCGTCACCCGGATCAGCGGCGCCCGGTCGGGGCTGCGGAACTTGACCGCGTTGCCCAGCAGGTTCTGCCAGAGCATGGTCAGCAGGGTCGGCTCGCCCCGCACCGTGGGCAGCGGGTCGCGGGTGATCGTCGCGCCGGACTCGTCCACCGCCCGGGACAGGTTCGACTCGGCCTGCGCGAACACCTCGGCCAGGTCGACCTCCCGCAGCTCGCCGTAGACCCGGCCGATCCGGGAGAACGTCAGCAGGTCGTTTATCAGCTCCTGCATCCGGCTGGCCCCGTCGACGGCGAAGCCGATGTACTGCCGGGCGCGGTCGTCGAGCTGGTCGGTGTAGCGGCGCTCCAGCATCTGGCAGAACGACGCCACCTTGCGCAGCGGCTCCTGCAAATCGTGCGACGCCACGTACGCGAACTGCTCCAGGTCCTCGTTGGAGCGGCGCAGCTCGTCCGCCTGCTGTTCCAGGGCGTCCCGGTCGTGCTGGCTGCGCTCCCACGCCTCCACCACGGTGCGGCGCATCGTCTCCACGTCACTGGTCAGCCGGGCGATGTCGGCGGGGCCGTCGGGCCGCAGCCGGTGCCGGAAGTCGCCGCCGGCCACCTGCCGCACCGAGGCGCCCAGCCGGTCCAGCGGGCGCAGCACCCTCGTGCGCACCAGCACGGATCCGACGATCCCGCACAGCAGCAGGGCCGCCAGGATCGCCACGAAGGTCAGGTCCCGCAACGCCCGGGCCCGGTCGAGGTCGTCCCGGCCGGCGTCCCGGATCCCGTCGAGGCGGCCGACCAGCCCGGTCAGCTCGGCGCGTACCGCCGCGAAGGTCTCCGCGTCCCCGGTCACCAGCGGCGCCAGCTCCTCCGGCGTCCCGCCGGCCTGCCGGGAGGCGACCAGGCGTTCGGCGTACTCGGTGCGCCAGCGGTCGGCCAGCCGCCGCGCCCGGTCCAGGTCGGCCAGCGCCTCCGGCTCGCCGGCGAGCAGCTCGTGCAGCCGGGACATGGTCGCGCGTTCGCTCTCGACGCCCCGCCGGTACGCGTCGAGGAAGCGCGGGTCGGCGGTGACGACGTGGCCGCGTACGGCCGCCGCCTGGGCGAGCAGGCCGCTGTCGAGCTGGCCGACCGCCGTACTGGCCGGGGCGACCTGGTCGGCGAGGTGGTTGGAGACCGCGGCGGTGTGCCTCAGCGCGGCGGCGCCGGCGCCCCCGCCGAGCAGGACAAGGGCGGTCATCGTCAGCAACAGGACAGTGAGCCACCGCCGGGTCGTCATCGGCCGACGGGTCGCTGCCTCGGGAGTCGCCTCGCTGCCCACGGCCTGCACCCTAGTCCAGCCGGCCCGGCCGGGAGCGCCGTGGCGCGGTGCGGTTGCCGGCGGGTGGTACCAGTGACGTGTGTCCGTAACCGACCATGCCGCCACCCGCCGGGACGCCCCGGACGTCCGGGGGCCGGAAGCAGCCGTTGCGCCGATGGCCGCGCCGGCTCCCGCGACCACAATGGCGACCGGGGGGCGGCCCCACCGTCCCCGGAGCGGGGAGGTGGACGCGTGACCGGCTGGCAGGTCTCCGGCTACCGCCCGGTGCGGCAGCTCGGCGCCGGCGCGTCCGGCCGGGTGGACCTCGCCGTGCACGAGGCGACCGGCACCCCGGTGGCGATCAAGTACCTCACCGGCGGCATCGGTGACGACCCGGCGTTCCGTACCGCGTTCCGCGCCGAGGCCCGGCTGCTGGCCGGCATCGACGACCCGCACGTCTCCCGCCTCTACGAGTACGTCGAGTCGCCCGGCGGCGCGGCGATCGTCATGGAACTGGTCAACGGCGTGTCGCTGCGGCAGCTGCTGCGCGCGCACGGAGCGACGACGCCGGAGTCGGCGCTCTGCGTCCTCAAGGGCTCGCTGGCGGGGCTCGGCGCGGCGCACGCCCGGGGCGTCGTGCACCGCGACTACAAGCCGGAGAACGTCCTGGTCACGGCCGAGGGCGCCAGCAAACTGGCCGATTTCGGCATCGCCATGCCGGTGGGTGAGGGCTCCGGGGTCAGCGTCACCGGCACTCCCCGCTACATGGCCCCCGAGCAGTGGACGGGCGCTCCGGCGAGCCCGGCCTGCGACATCTACGCGGCCACCGCCACCTTCTACGAGTGCCTCACCGGCCGGCCGCCCTTCGACGGGCGGGACCTGCTCACCCTGCGTCAGCAGCACGCCCACGCGCCGATCCCCACCGAACCGGCCCCCGAGCCGGTGCACGAACTGCTGCGGCACGGCATGGCCAAGCAACCGGCCGAGCGGCCGCAACCCGCCCAGGTCTTCCTCGCCGTGCTGGAGCGGGTGGCGGCCGAGTCGTACGGGCGGCGGTGGGAGGAGCGTGGCCTGCGCGAGCTGGCCCGGCGGGCGGCCCTGCTCGCCGCCCTCCTGCCGTTCCCGGACGGCACCGGCGGGGCCACCAGCCTGGCCAGCACCGCGTTCGGCGAGGCGACGGACCGGTGGACGTGGCTGCGATCCGGCCGGGCCCGCGCGGCGCTGGTCGGCGGCGGGCTGGCGGCGGCGCTGCTGCTCGGCGGCGCCGGGTTCAGCTACGCCGGCCGCGACGAGCCGCTGCCCGCCGCCGGGACGCCCGCACCCGAGGCGCCGGCGGAGCCGACGGGTGCGCCCTCCGCGTCGGCCCCCGCGCCGAGCCCGACGGCCGGGACGACGCCCAGCCCGACCCCTTCCGTCGCACCGACGGCGACGACGGCCGCACCGGAGCCGGCCGGGACCGGCACGCCGACGACGTCGGCCCCCGCCCCGCCGACCGCGTCGGCCAGCGCCAGCGCCGCGCCGGCGGACACCGTCGCGCCCTCCGTCGGCCGGGTCGCGGCCAGCCCGGGCGAACTCGACCCCCGCGGCTGCCCGTACGGGCCGACGTCCAGCACGATCTCCGCGGTCGTCGCCGACGACAGTACGGCCACCGGGGACCTGAGGGTGAGCCTGCGGTACACGCTGGACGGCCGCACCACCGAGGTGCCCATGGCGTCGGGCGCACGCGGGGTGTTCCGGGGCGTCCTGGGCGAGCTGCCCCAACCGAAGACCAGCACCCGGATCCCGGTCCGGGTCGTCGCCGTGGACGAGGCCGGCAACGCCTCGCCCGAGGGCTCGCCGGTGTACGTGACGCTGCGCTCGTTCTGCACGCCGGGCTGAAGCCCGACACTTCGATGCCGACCACGACGACGGAGGGCGGGCCGCCGTGACCCAGCCGAACGACCCGACCGAGGCGCTGCCCGCCCGCCGTCAGCCGGACGACGGCGCGGCGACCGCCCGCCTCGGCGTCCACCAGCCGCAGCCACGGGCGGAGCCCACCGCGCACCTGCCTTCCCACGACGCGACCGGGAACCTGGCTGGTGGGCAGCCGACCGCGCGCCTTGCCTCCGATGAGGCGACCGTGCACCTGGCGGCGGGGGAGCCGACGACGCACCTGCCCTCGCGCGACGCGACCATGTACCTGGCGGGGACGGCACCATCCCCGGCTTCGGGTGAGGCGACCGTGCGCCTGGTGGCGGGGGAGCCCACGGCGTCCCTGGCCCACGGTGCGGCGACCGTGCGCCCGGAACCCGGTGAGGCGACGATGCCGCGGCACGCACCGGGCGGGGGGCCCGGGCCGTGGCCGGCGGCGCGGCACGCGCCGGGGGAGTGGACCGCCCGGGCGACGGCTACGGAGGTCGGGCACGTGGCCGGTGCCGGGCGTACCACCGGACCCGGTCCGGGGACGCCGCCCGGCGGGCCCGCCGCCCCGCCCGGCGGGGAGGTGCGGTTCGGGCCGGGCGTGCCGACGACCCCGCCGCCGGCACCCGCGTGGCCGGCGCCGCCGCGACGGCGGTCGCCGTGGCGGACGGTGGCCTCGGTGCTGTCGACCCTGCTGACCGTCGCGCTGCTCGTCGCTGTCGGCCTCCACCTCTGGCAGCGGATCAGCCCGCTCGAGGTGACCGGGGTGACGGTGGCGGTTCCGCAGCCGGCCGGCGACCGGTGCGACGTCACCGTCGACGTGGTCGCCACCGTGTCGACAAACGGCCGGGCGGGGGAGATCCGCTACCAGTGGCTGCGCACCGGCAGCGTGCCCGGCAGCCTGCTGACCGAGCGGGTCGGGCGCGGCCAGCGCACCGTCGAGTTGACGCTGCGCTGGGCCTTCAGCGGCGTGGGCAGCACGACCGAGACGGCCACGGTCAACATCACCTCACCGGCTCCGGTGCAGGCCCAGACCCCGGTGTCCTACGGCTGCCGGCGCCGGTGACCGGGCGTTTCCCCGGTCGCCGCCGGGGGTAGGTCGGGCCGGACGAACCCGGATGCCGTGTGGAGGAATTCCGATGAGAGACAACTTCGGCGACGCGGTGGGGGACGCCCTCCGGTCGGTGATGCTGTTCCTGCCCAAGGCCGTCGCCTTCGTGGCGATCCTGGTGGCCGGTTGGCTGATCGCCAAGGCCGTGCTGAAGATCGTGGACAAGGTGCTGGAGCGGGTGGGCTTCGACCGGGCCGTGGAACGCGGTGGGGTCCGCCGGGCCCTGGCCCGCTCCCGGTACGACGCCAGTGACATCGTCGCCAAGCTGGCCTACTACGGGGTGCTGCTGGTGACCCTCCAGCTGGCCTTCGGCATCTGGGGGCCGAATCCCATCTCCGACCTGATCGCGGGTGTGATCGCCTGGCTGCCCCGCGCCTTCGTCGCGATCGTCATCGTCGTGGTGGCCGCCGCCATCGCCAACGCGGTGAAGGACATCATCAGCGGCGCCCTCGGCGGGCTGTCGTACGGCCGGCTCCTGGCCACCATCGCCTCCGTGTTCATCCTCGGCCTGGGCGTCATCGCCGCGCTCAACCAGATCGGCGTGGCCACCGCGGTCACCACTCCGGTGCTGATCGCGGTGCTGGCCACCGTGGGTGGCATCCTCGTCGTCGGGGTGGGCGGCGGGCTGGTCCGTCCCATGCAGAGCCGCTGGGAGTCGTGGCTGAGCCGGGCCGAGCAGGAGTCGCGGCTGATCGCCACGCACGCGCGCGCCTACCAGGCCGGACGCCGCGACAGCGAGACCCACCTCGCCGCGGCGGCGACGCACGGCGGCGACCCGGACGCCACGCAGGTGGTCTCCGGCCCGCGCGTCGGCACCGACCCGGAGGCCACCCAGGTGGTTTCCGCCCCGCGCGTCGGGGCGGACCCGGACGCCACGCAGGTGGTCTCCGGTCCCCGCGTCGACACCGACCCGACCGTGCCCGTGCCGCGACAGGGCGACCCGGACGCCACCCGGGTCACCTCGGGCGGTGCCACCGTCCCGGCCCGCCCGGCCGGCGAGGACAGCGAGGCCACCATGGTGATCCCGCCGCTGGAGGGCGAGCAACGCCGCCGCTGACCACACCACCGGGGTGGGATCCACATCGGATCCCACCCCGGCGTGTGTCCGGCGAAGGGCGTGACGGCCCGGGCCGGCGCGGCTACCATCGCGGCATGACGTGGCGATGTTGATGCACTGCTAGGGGCCACTGCCGTGGGCCGCCGCGGTCGCCGTACGTCCGGCGTCCGCTTCGTCCTCACGGGAAGGTCCCATGACTGTCCACCCTCCGCGCGCGTCCGACGCGCGCGTCCGCCGGCTGGCGGCCACCCTCTACGGGTACGCGTTCCTCAGCGAACTCGTCCTGCTCTATCCGCTGTACGCGCTGCTGTTCAGCGACACCGGCCTGTCGGTGTGGCAGATCTCGTCGCTGTTCGTGATCTGGTCGGCCGCCAGCATCCTGCTGGAGGTGCCCTCCGGCGCGTTCGCCGACGCGGTCTCCCGGCGGCTGCTGCTCAGCCTCGCGCCGGTGGTCACCGCCGCCGGCTTCGCCCTCTGGGTGCTCGTGCCCTCGTACCCGGCCTTCGCCGTCGGGTTCGTGCTCTGGGGCGCTGGCGGGGCGCTCGCCTCGGGCGCGCTGGAGGCGTTGGTCTTCACCGAACTCGACCGCCTGGGCGCCGCCGGCCGCTACGCCCGCGTCATCGGCCGGGCGAAGACGGCCGGGACGATCGGCGTGCTCGCCTCGATCCTGCTGGCCGGCCCCGTGTTCGCCGTCGGAGGCTACCCGGCCGTCGGCGTGGCGAGCGTGCTCGCCTGCCTGCTCGCCGCCGCCGTCGCCACCCGCTTCCCCGAACACCGCCGACCCGAGACCGCCGCTGTCGACGCCGAGTCCGTCAGGGCCGACGCCGCGTCCGCTGATGTCGACGCCGCGCCTGTCCGGGCCGACGCCGAGTCCGCCGATGTCGACGCCGCGCCCGCCCTCGTCTTGGGCGGCGGGGGGCCGGAGCGGACCGGGCACGACGGCGGGGCGGACGACGACGAGGACCTCGGCTGGTGGGCGAGCCTGCGCGCGGGGCTCGCCGAGGTCCGCGCCGACCGGAGCGTGCGCGCGGCGGTGCTGCTGGTCGCGGTCGTCGCGGCGGTCTGGGGCGCCCTCGACGAGTACACCCCGCTGCTGGCCCGGGACACCGGCGTCGGCGAGGCGACCGTGCCGCTGCTGCTCCTGCTCACCTGGCTCGGGGTGGCCGTGGGCGGCCTGCTGGCCCCGGCGGGGGAGCGGCTGACCGCCCGGGGGTACGCCGGCCTGCTGGCGCTGTCGGCCCTGGCCCTGGTCGCGGGGGCGCTGTCCGCCCGGCCGGCCGGCTTCGCGCTGGTCGCGGCGGCGTTCTGCGGCTTCCAGCTCGCCACCGTGCTCGCCGACGCCCGGTTGCAGGCCCGGATCAGCGGGGGCAGCCGCGCCACCGTCACCTCGCTGGCCGGAATGGCCACCGACGTGACGGTCATCGCGGTCTACGGCGGCTACGGCCTGCTCGCCACCGGGGCCGGCAACGGGGTCGCGTTCGCGGTGGCCGCGGTGCCGTACCTGATCGTGGCGCTGCTGCTGGTGACCCGCGTGGGCCGCTCGGCCCGCCGCGGGCCGGCGCGGACGACCGCCGGGCACCCCGGCTGACCACGGCCCGGCGGCGGTCCGTGCGACCGCCGCCGGGCCCGCCGCCGTCAGTTGGAACGACCACCGGTGGCCGCCGAGGTCCCGGAGTCCGCGCCCGCGCAGGGCTGTCGGCGCCGAGCCGCCCGCGCCGGTACGCCGCCAGCCCGGCGGGTCGCGCTCAGGCGCCGGCAGTCTCGCCGGTCTGCTCCCAGATCGAGCTCATCTCGTCGAAGGCCTGCTCCATGAGCTGCACCATGGCCCGCCGGGCACGCTCGCCGTCGCGCCGCTGGATCGCCTGGGCCACCTCGGCGTGCAGTTGGAGGGCCTGCTCGTGCGGGTGGTGCGGCATCAGGTGGTGCTGGTGCCGGCCGGTGAGCACCTCCGCGATCAGGTCCTGCAACCGGACGAACATCTCGTTGCCGGAGGCGACCAGGATCCGGCGGTGGAATTCTATGTCGAGCTGGAGGAAGCGCTCCTCGTCCCCGGCCTTGCCGGCGGCCCACATCTTCGCCGCGAGCCCGACCAGGTCGCTCGCCTCGTCGTGGCCGACCCGGTTGGCGGCCAGCCAGGCGGCGTGCGGCTCGATGGCGGTCCGCAGCTCGGTGATCGAGCGTAGCTGGACGATGCGGCCGGCCGAGGCGAGCCGCCAGCGGATCACCTGCGGATCGAAGACGTTCCAGTCCTCCGACGGGCGGATCATGACCCCGACGCGGCGCCGGGTCTCGATGAACCCGATCGAGGCGAGCACCCGCAGCACCTCGCGGACGACCGAGCGGGACACGGCGTAGCGGTCGACCAGGTCGTCGATGTTGAGCACCGACCCCGGTGTCAGCTCGCCGTCACAGATGGCCGTGCCGAGGCGATCGAGGACGCGTGCGTGCAGGCCAGCCTCGACAGGGGCGAGCTGGGCGGCCACAGCCCCCGAGGAGGACGATTTCACGTCATGGAGCATATCAGTTGGGCCTACCCCTTGTATAAATCTGTTTTTTCGGCCTAGCATCCGGTTGTTAAGCGGATGTAAACCGCGAGGTGGCGGCCCACCCGTCAGGGCGGCGGCCACGGCCACGGCATAAGGAGAGATGGACGTGAGACGTCGATCAGTTATTGGGACTTCCCTGGCGATGGTCGTCGCCCTCGGCCTGTCCGCCTGCGGTGGCGGCGGGGACGACGCCGGCGGCTCGAACACCGTTCGCGTGACGCTGGTGAACCACGTCTGGACGGAGAACATCAAGAAGGCCCTGCCGGAGTTCGAGAAGCAGTCGGGCCTGAAGGTGGAGGTCACCCAGCTCGGTGAGGACCAGCTCTCCGACCAGTACAACGTCAAGCTGAACGCCGGGTCCACCGACCTGGACGTGATGATGTACCGGCCGCTGCAGGAGGGGAAGCTGTTCGCCAAGAACAAGTACCTCGCCGACCTGACGGAGAAGAGCAAGTCGGACAGCGCGTTCGAGATCGCCGACTTCCAGTCCGGACCGGTGCAGGCCACCACGTACGAGGACAAGGTGGTCGGCGTGCCGATCATCACCGAGCAGGAGGTCCTCTACTACCGCAAGGACCTGCTGGAGAAGTCCGGCTTCACCGCCCCGCCGAAGACCCTCGACGAGCTCAAGGCGCAGGCGGCGAAGGTCGAGGCGGACAACCCGGGCGTGGCGGGCTTCGTGTCCCGCACCGGCAAGGCCGCCGCCGTCACCCAGTTCTCCAGCTTCCTCTACAGCTTCGGCGGCGACTTCGTCGACGCCAGCGGCAAGGCCTCGATCAACACCGAGCAGGCCAAGCAGGCGTACGCCTACTACGGCGGGATGCTGCGTGAGCACGGCCCGGAGAACATCAGCACCGACATGAGCTGGTCCGAGGCGATGGCGATCTTCACCCAGGGCAAGGCGGCCTTCTACACCGAGGCCAACTCGCTCTACAAGAACGCCACCGACCCGGCCAAGTCGAAGGTCTCCGAGACCGTCGGGTTCGCGGCCTTCCCGGCCGGCCCGGCCGGCTCGAAGCCGTACAACATCCCGTCCTGGGCGCTCGGCGTCAACGAGGCGTCCAAGAACCAGGACAACGCCTGGAAGTTCATCCAGTGGGCGGCCGGCAAGGAGCAGGCGCTGGCGCAGCAGAAGGCCGGCGTGCCCAGCGCCCGTACCTCCGTCTGGGAGAACCCGGAGGGCGCGGCGACCTACCCGAAGGACCTCGCCGAGGCCACCACGGTCAGCACCGCCAACGGCGTGGGCCACGACCGGCCGCTGGTCGAGAAGGTCGCCCAGGCGCGGGAGATCGTCGGCCAGCCGATCGTCGACGCGATCACCGGCAAGGACGCGGCCGCCTCGGCGGACGCGGCCAACGAGGCGTTCCAGAAGTTCCTCGACGACGAGGCGAAGTAGCCCGAAGCGCAGGTGGCGGAGCCGACCGGCTCCGCCACCCCGCGTCGGGCCGCTGCCCTGACCCACCCGGAGACCTCATGTCAGCCGTCACCACACCAGTCAAAAGATCGCCCGAGGCGCGTCCGGCGTCCCCGGAGACCTCGGCCTGGTCGCGCTGGGCCAACGCGCACCGCAAGTGGCTCTTCGCGGCACCCGCCATGTTGTTCGTCGCCGTGCTGATCATCTTTCCGGTGGCGTGGACCGGGTACCTCAGCCTGACCGACGCCGAGGGCTCGGTCCGTGCCGAGAGCTCGTTCATCGGCTTCCAGAACTACCTCGACGTGCTCGGCGACACCGACCGGTTCTGGCCGGCCGTGTGGCGCACCGCCCTCTTCACCGGCGTCGTGCTCTTCTTCGAGGTCGTCCTCGGCATGGCCATCGCCCTGCTGCTGTGGCGGCCGTTCCGCGGTGAGAAGTGGGTCCGGGTCGCGATCCTCCTGCCGCTGGTGGCCACCCCGGTCGCGGTCGGCATGATGTGGCGGCTGATCTTCGACCCCAACATCGGCATGGCCAACCAGGTGCTCGGCTGGGTCGGCATCGATCCCCAGCCCTGGCTCTCCGGGCAGAACTCGGCCCTGCCGACGACGATGTTCATCGACATCTGGCAGTGGACCCCGATGGTCGTGCTGATCCTGCTCGCCGGCCTGACGTCGCTGTCCGACGAGCCGCAGGAGGCGGCGCTGATCGACGGCGCCAGCACCTGGCAGCGGTTCCGGCACGTCACCCTGCCGCTGCTGATGCCCACCGTGATCGTCGCGATCCTGCTGCGCGGCATCGACGCCCTGAAGACCTTCGACATCCTCTACGCCACCAAGGGGCGCGGCGGCGGGTCGTTCCACGAGGTGGAGACCCTGAACGTGTACGCCTACGGGCTCAGCTTCGACTACAACGACTACGGCGTCTCATCGACCGTCCTCATCATCTTCTTCCTGATCATCATCGGGGTGATGTGGGCCCTGACCTACCGCAAGAAGGGGCTGGACCGATGAAGCTGCGCAGGCCGTACAAGATCTTCCGCACGGTGGCCCTCGTCCTCGTCGTGCTGGCGCTGATCGCGCCGCTGGTGTGGATGGTCGCCGCGTCGTTGAAGACGAACGTCGACATCTACGACACCGACAAGGCCTTCGTCTTCTCCCCGACGATGGACAACTACTCCAACGTGCTCCAGCAGGCGAACTACATCCAGTTCATCGGCAACAGCCTCTGGGTGGCGCTCGCGGCCACCGTGCTGTCGCTGCTGCTCGGCGTGCCCGCCGCGTACTCGATGAGCCGCTTCAACATGAAGAAGTCCGCGCTCGTCGTGCTCATGGCGCGGGTCATCCCCGGCGTCTCGCTGCTGGTGCCCTGGTACTACGTCTTCTCGAACCTGCAGATGGTCGGCGGGTTCACCGTGCTGATCCTCAGCCACATGTTCGTGTCGCTGCCGTTGATCGTCTACATCATGATGGGCTACTTCGACGGCCTGCCGACCGAGCTCGAGGAGGCGGCGCTCGTCGACGGGCTCACCCACATCGGCGCGTTCCGGCGGATCACCCTGCCGCTGTCGGTGCCCGGCATCGCCACCGCCGGCATCCTGTCGTTCATCTTCTCCTGGAACAACTTCATGTTCGCCCTCGTGCTGTCCGGGGCCGACACCAAGACGCTCCCGGTGGCGATCTTCGACTTCGTCGGCTACGCCAGCATCGACTGGGGCGGCCTGATGGCGGCGGCCACGGTGGTCACCCTGCCGATCATGCTGATCGCCCTGTTCGTGCAGAAGTACGTCGTCTCCGGCCTCACCGCCGGCGCCACGAAGGGCTGAGGACGCCATGACCACGATCGAACGGGTGGAGACCTTCCTCGTCGCGCCGCGCTGGCTGTTCGTCCGGGTCGAGACGTCCTCCGGGATCGTCGGCTGGGGCGAGGCGACCTGCGAGGGCCGGTCCGAGACCGTCCGCACCGCCGTCGAGCAGCTCAGCGAGATGCTGGTCGGCCGGGACGCGCTGCGCATCGAGGACCACTGGCAGGTCATGACCAAGGGCTCGTTCTACCGGGGCGGGCCGATCCTGGCCAGCGCCGTGGCCGGGCTCGACCAGGCGCTGTGGGACATCGCCGGCAAGCACTTCGGCGCGCCGGTGCACCAGCTGCTCGGCGGCCCGGTCCGGGACCGGATCCGGGTCTACGGCTGGGTCGGCGGCGACGAGCCGAGCGAGGTACGCGACCAGATCGCCGCCGCCGTCGCCACCGGCCTGACCGCGGTGAAGATGAACGCCTCCGGCCGGATGAGCAGCGTGGCGTCCGTCGCCGAGATCGACGGCGTGGTGCAGCGGGTGGCCGCCGCCCGCGAGGTGCTCGGCGACGAGCGGGACGTGGCGGTCGACTTCCACGGCCGGTTCACCCTCGCCACCGCCCGCCGGGTCGCCCCGCTGCTCGAGCCGTACCGGCCGTTCTTCCTGGAGGAGCCGGTGGTGCCGGAGAACTCGCACCTCATCGGCGAGTTCGTCCGTTCCACCACCACGCCGGTGTCGACGGGGGAGCGGCTCTACAACCGGCAGGAGTTCCTGCCGGTGCTCCAGGCCGGCATCGCGGTCGCCCAGCCGGACCTCTCGCACGCCGGCGGCATCACCGAGGTGCGCAAGATCGCCGCGCTGGCCGAGGTGTACGACGTGCAGCTCGCCCCGCACTGCCCGCTCGGGCCGATCGCGCTCGCCGCCTGCCTCCAGGTCGGCTTCGCCACGCCGAACTACCTGATCCAGGAACAGAGCATCGGCATCCACTACAACCTCGGCGCCGAGGTGCTCGACTACTGCCTCGACAAGACCCCGCTGACGTTCGTCGACGGGTACGTCGAGCGGCTCACGGCACCCGGCCTCGGCATCGAGATCGACGAGCACGCCGTACGGGCGGCGGACAAGCGCGGACACGCGTGGCGCAGCCCCACGTGGCGGCACCGCGACGGCTCCTACGCGGAATGGTGATCACATGACCGTCAACCTGACCGCCGAACTGACCGCGGCGCGCATCCTCGCGATCATCCGCGGCACCGACACCGCCGCCGCGATCGCCGCCGGCACCGCGCTGCTCCAGGAGGGCGTACGCGTCGTCGAGGTGGCCCTGACCACGCCGGACGCCCTCGGGGCGATCGAGGCGCTGCGCGCGGCGGCCCCCGCCGGGTCGCTGGTCGGGGCCGGCACGGTGCTCACCACCGCCGACGTCGCCGACGTGGCCGCCGCCGGCGCGCAGTTCGTGGTGACGCCGGCCGTGGTCGAGTCGATCGCCGAGGCGGCGCGCCGCGGCCTCCCGGTGGCCGCCGGGGCGCTCACCCCGACCGAGGCCTACACCGCGGTGCGGATGGGGGCGTCGGCGGTCAAGCTCTTCCCGGCGTCGGTCGGCGGCCCGGCGTACCTCAGGGCGGTGCGCGACCCCTTCCCGGACATCCCGTTCGTCGCGGTCGGCGGCGTCGGCCGCGACGACGTGCCCGGCTACTTCCGGGCCGGCGCGATCGCGGTCGGCCTCGGCGGCCCCCTGGTCGGCGACGCCGCCTCCGGCGGCGACCTGGACGCCCTGCGGGCGCGGGCGAGTAGCTACCTCGCCGCCGTGCGGGAGTCGACGCAGTCATGACCGCACCCGACCTGCTCACCGTCGGCGAGGCTCTGGTGTCGCTGCGCTCGGCCGGCCCGCTCGCCGCCGGAGGGCCGCTGACCATGCACCTGGCCGGCGCCGAGTCCAACGTGGCCGTCGCGGTGGCCCGGCTGGGCCACCGGGCCGCGTGGGTCGGCCGGGTCGGCGCCGACGAGTTCGGTGAGTACGTGCTGCGCCAGCTGCGCGCCGAGGGCGTCGCCGTCGACGGCGTGACCCGCGACCCGGACCGGCCGACCGGCCTGATGTTCCTGGAGCGGCGCACCGCCGACCTGACCCGGGTGCAGTACCACCGGGCCGGATCGGCCGGCTCCGCCCTCGGCGTCGACGACCTGCGGGCGCCGCTGGCCGCCGGCGCGCGGATGCTGCACCTGAGCGGCATCACCCCGGCGCTGTCCGACACCGCCCGCGCGGCCACCCGGTGGGCGGCCGAGGCAGCCGTCGCCGCCGGCATCCCGGTCTGCCTCGACGTCAACCACCGCGAACGCCTCTGGTCGCGCGACACCGCCCGCGAGGTGCTCACCCCGCTGGCCGGGTACGCCTCGACCGTCGTCGCCTCCGCCGACGAGCTGGACCTCGTCGGCGACCCCGGGGCCGACGAGTCCACCGTCGTGGCGGACCTGCTGCGCCGCGGCGTGGACACGGTCCTGGTCAAGCTGGGCTCCGACGGCGCCCGCGCGCACACCCGCGACGGGGTCCGGCAGGCCGAGGCGCTGACCGTGACCGCCGTCGATGCCGTCGGCGCCGGGGACGCGTTCACCGCAGGCTACCTGTCCGGCTGGTTCGACGGGCTCGACCTGGCCGGTCGGCTGCGCCGCGCGGCCACCCTCGGCGCCTTCGCGGTCTCCAGCCCCGGCGACTGGGAAGGGCTGCCGCGCCGCGCCGAACTGTCCCTCCTCGACGGCCACGAGGCCGGCGACGTCCTCCGCTGACCACCGAGCACCCCGAAGAAGAAAGGCACCCCGTGAAGATCGTCGCCGCTGACGTCATCGTCTCCAGCCCCGACCGCAACTTCGTCACCCTGAAGATCACCACGGAGGACGGCGTCACCGGCCTGGGCGACGGCACCCTCAACGGACGGGAACTCTCGGTCGCCTCGTACCTGCGCGACCACGTCGTCCCGCTGCTGATCGGCCGGGACGCGCACCGCATCGAGGACGCCTGGCAGTTCCTCTACCGCTCGGCGTACTGGCGTCGCGGGCCGGTCACCATGGCCGCCATCGCGGCGGTCGACGTGGCCCTGTGGGACATCAAGGCCAAGGCCGCCGGCATGCCGCTGTACCAACTGCTGGGCGGGGCGTCGCGCACCGGGATCATGGCCTACGGCCACGCCTCCGGCCGGGACCTGCCGGAGCTGTTCGACTCGATCCGCCGGCACCTCGACGAGGGCTACCGCTCGATCCGGGTGCAGACCTCGGTGCCGGGCATCAACGCCGTGTACGGGGTCGCCGCCCAGCCCAGCGCCGACGGCAAGCGGTACGACTACGAGCCGGCCCAGCGCATCCCGCTGCCGGCCGAGGAGGACTGGGACACCCGCTCCTACCTGCGCCACCTGCCCGGCGTGTTCGAGGCGGTCCGCAACGAGTTCGGCCCGGAGCTGCCGCTGCTGCACGACGGCCACCACCGGATGACCCCCATCCAGGCCGCCAAGCTGGGCAAGGCCCTCGAGCCGTACGACCTGTTCTGGCTGGAGGACTGCACCCCGGCGGAGAACCAGGAGGCGCTGCGGCTGGTCCGCCAGCACACCACCACGCCGCTGGCGATCGGCGAGGTCTTCAACACCGTCTGGGACTACCAGACGCTCATCCGCGAGCAGCTCATCGACTACGTCCGCTCCGCCGTCACCCACACCGGCGGCATCACGGCCATGCGCAAGCTGCTCGACTTCGCCGCCCAGTACCAGATCAAGTCCGGCATCCACGGCCCGACCGACATCTCGCCCGTCGGCATGGCCGCCGCCCTGCACCTGGACCTGGCCATCCACAACTTCGGCATCCAGGAGTACATGCGGCACGGGGCGCTCACCAACGAGGTGTTCCGGCAGTCGTTCACCTTCATCGACGGCTACCTGCACCCGGGGGAGCAGCCCGGGCTCGGCGTCGAACTGGACGAGGAGGCCGCCGCGAAGTTCCCGTACGTGCCGGCGTACCTGCCGTTCAACCGGCTCCAGGACGGCACCGTCCATGACTGGTGAGGGCGCGTCCCCGACGCGGCACGTGGTCGTGATGGGGGTGTCCGGCGCCGGCAAGACGACCGTGGCCCGGGGCATCGCCGCCCGTACCGGACTGGTCTTCGCCGAGGCCGACGAGTTCCACACGCCGGAGCACGTGGCGCAGATGCGCGCCGGCGTGCCGCTGGACGACGCCGCCCGACTGCCCTGGCTGCGCGAGCTGGCGGGCTGGATGGCCGCCCGCGCCGCCGAGGGCGTGTCGACGGTGCTGGCCTGCTCGGCGCTGCGGCGGTCCTACCGCGACACGCTGCGGCAGGGGCCGCCGAGCGTCGAGTTCGTCCACCTGGACGGCGCCGCCGAGGTGATCCGGGAGCGGATGGCCCGGCGTGCCGGGCACTTCATGCCGCCGAGCCTGCTGGAGTCGCAGCTGGCCACCCTGGAACAGCACCACCCCGACGAGTCGGTGCTGGTGCTCGACCTGTCGCTGACGCCTGACGAACTCGTCTCGGCGGCGGTCGACCGGCTCGGCCTGACGCACGGCGTCGCCGCCAACGGCTGAGCGCGTCCCGGTCGCGGTGCCCAGGCGCCGCGACCGGGCGTCAGTCAGGCAGCGCGTCGAGGTAGACCCAACGGCCGTCCTCGCGGACGAACCGGCTGCGCTCGCTCTGCGTACCCGGCTGGCCGCCGGCGCGGTGGTGGGCCCGGAACTCGACGGTGCCGGTGGCGTCGAACAGCCCGCCCCGGTCGGTGTCGACGATCTCCAGGCCCGTCCAGCGCTGGCCGGGGTCGAGGTCGAGGGCGCCCGGCCGGGTCGAGGAGTGCCAGCTGCGCAGCAGGTACGCGGTGTCGCCGACGGCGAAGGCGCTGTACCGCGAGCGCATCAGCGCCTCGGCGGTCGCCGCGTCCGCCTCGCCCCGGTGCAGCCGCCCGCAACATCCGGCGTACGGCTGGCCGGCGCCGCAGGGGCAGGGCCGGTCACGGTCGTCGGCCGCCCGCCGGCGGGATCGCTTCGCCACCGGCCCATTCTGGCCGACGCCCCGGCGCCGCCGGCGTCCGGACCCCGCCGCGCGTCGTGGTGCCGGCTCAGCCGGCGCTCGTCCGGGGCGCCCGTCGGGTGCCGAACGACTCCATGGTCGTCGCCTTGCGGGCCGGGGCCTTCGAGGCCGCGCCGGCGCGGGTCGCCGCGGCCTTCGCCGCCTTCTTCGCGGGCGCCTTCTTCGCGGGCGCGGCGGTGGCGGGCGCCTTGCGGGCGCGGGCCGGGGCCGCCGTGGCCGAGGTGTCCTTCTTCCGGGCCGCGCGGGCGGTCGTCGGGGTGGGCTTCCCGCCCGGGGACCTGGCCGCGGTCGCCCCGGTGGCCCGCTTCGTGGCCGTCGCCACCTTCTTCGCCGCCGCCGCCCGCTTCATCGGGGCCTTGCGCGCCCCGGTGGCCTTCCTGGCCCGTCCTGCGTCCGCCATCGTCGCTCCTCCGGAATCGGCCCTGGGCGCACGGTCTTCCCCCGGCCCCGGCGGTCAAACGCCGCCGAGCCGGCGTGGCGGGGAAGCGGCCCCGCCACGCCGGCCCGGCGGATCACACCCCGGCCACCGGCTTGTACGCGCAGACCAGCTCCCAGCCGCCGGGCAGCACGGCCACCCGGTCGAAGCCGACCTCCTTGAGCAGGCCGGTGTAGAACTCGACCTCCCGCAGCCGGCTGACGCAGCTGTCGACCCCGATGAGGAAGTAGCTCCAGAAGAACTGCATCGCCAGCCGGTCCGGGGTGCGGAACTCCTCGCAGATCACCAGCAGCCCGCCCGGTTCGAGGGCCGCGTACGCCTTCTCGACCAGCCGGCGGGCGACGTCGTTCGGCCAGTCGTGCAGCACCCGGACGAACGCCATGGCGTCGTAGCCCGTGGGCAGCGGCTCGGCGAAGAAGTCGCCGCCGACGAAACCCAGCCGGTCGGCATGCCCCCCGCGGGCCGCGGTGGCCGCCACCAGCGGCGCCACGGCCGGCAGGTTGTACACGTCGGCCCGCAGCCCCGGGGCGTCGTCGAGGACGTGCGCGGCGAGCGTGCCGTCGCCCCCGCCGACGTCCAGCAGGCGACGCCGGTCCGGCCACAGCCGGTCGGCGTTGCGGTGCACCGTCTCGATCACCGGGCCGAGACCGACGGCCATGCTGCGCTCGAAGTCGGCGGTCTGCTCGTCGGTCTTCGGGGGCCAGGCGAAGTCGTCGTCGCTCATGCTCACCTCGCCCCGCAGGCTCTCGGCCAGCCGTCCGTGCAGCCGCCGCCAGGGGTAGCGGTCCCGGTCGCGTTCGACGGCGCCGGGGCCGACGACCGCCGTGACGGCGTCCCGGAGGCCGGGCACCGCGCGGTACGTGGCCGTCGTGATGTCGTCGCCTGGCTCACTGCGCTCGACGACGCCGAGGCTCTCCAGGCAGTCGAGGAACTTGTAGAGCCGCAGGGGCCGTACGCCGAACCGGGCGGCCAGCTCGCCGAGGCTCGCCGGCCCGGGCTCCAGCGCGTCGAGCAGTCCCATGCCGAGCGCGGTCTCCAGCACGTCCATGGCCTTGGGCCCGTTGGCGAGCAGACTCATCAGCGCCCGGGGGGACAGCGTGACCTTCACCGTTTCAGCTCCTCTTCCAGGGCGTCCATGAACGTGTCGATCTCGTCGAGGGTGTTGTAGACGTGCGGGCCGACCCGCAGGTGGCCCCGCCAGCTGCAGACCATGTCGCGCGCGACCAGCCGCCGCTTGACGGCCTCGCCGTCGGCGACGTCCAGGCAGACGACGCCGCCGCGCCGGTGCGGGTCCGTCGGGCTGACCACGTCGATGCCGGCCGCCGCGGCCCGGTCCAGGACCCGTTGGGTGCAGGCGAGCGAGTGCCGGCGGATCGCGTCGACGCCCACCCCGGCCAGCAGGTCCAGGCCGACCTGGGAGACCAGCGAGGTGAGGGGGAACGGGGTGCCGCCGGCGAACCGCCGGGCCCCGTCGGCCCAGCCGGTCGACGGCTGGAACGTGAACGCCCGGTCGCCGGCCTGCCAGCCGGTCGCCGCCGGTTCCAGCTCCGGGACCAGGCCCGGGCGGACGTAGAGGAAGGCGGTGCCGACCCCGCACAGCCACTTGTGCGCGCCGCCGAGGACCACGTCGACGCCGAGCGCCGTCACGTCCAGCGGCATCACCCCGACGCTCTGGAAGGCGTCGACCACCACCAGGGCGCCGACGTCGTGGGCGCGCCGCACCAGCCGGTGCAGGTCGATGGTGGCGCCGGAGGAGAAGCTGGCGTGCGGGACGCACACCAGCAGCGTGCGTTCGTCGACGCGCGCCTCGAGGGCGTCCTCGTCGAACCGCGGGCCGCCCGAGCCGACCACGTCGAGTCGGGCGCCGTAGCGGCGGAACGCGTTCCAGATGAACGGCACGGTCGGGTACTCGAGGTCGGTGGTGACGATCCGGTCGCGCGGCGGGCGGTAGTCGAAACAGGACGCGACCCGGGCGAGCAGCGTGCTGAGGTTCGCGTCCGTGACGACGCTGCCCGCCGGCGCGCCGATGAGGGCGGCGACCGAGTCGGCGTACCGGTCGAGGCCGACGTGCCAGCCCTGCCAGACCTCGTCGCGCCAGCTCCGCAGCGTCTCCCAGTAGCCGGTGAGGACGTGTTCCGCCCCTCTGGGCACCGCGCCGGTGGAGTTGTTGTTGAGATAGACGGCGCTCTGGAGCAGGGGGAACTCGGCGCGCAGGGCGGCGTGCGCGGTGGCGTCGAGGCACTCGGGCAGGTGCGCGTCGGGGTGCGGTTCGGGCGGGCTCACTCGGGGCTGCCTCCGGTCGGTGCGGTCGGGGACGGGGATCGGGAGTCGTCGGCGACGGAGGTGAAGACCGGGATGGACCGGACGGCGGCCAGGTAGGGCGTGCCCTCCGTGTAGCCGGTGCCGGGGCGGGGGCCGAGCATCCGGGTCGCCAGCCGGTGGTGCGTACGCCGCCACTGGACGACCGCAGCGGCGAACGACCGCATCTCCTCCTCGACCCGCTCGCCGCCGGGCGCGGCGAGCAGTCCGTCGCGTACGGCGGCCCGGAACGCGTCGTCGACCGACGGCCGCCCGGCGTGCACCCGGTCGCGGACCTCCGGCACCTGGTGGTAGGCGGCCGAGTCCAACCGCGACCCCTCCGGGGTACGGCACAGCGACTCCACCAGCTTGTAGGAGCGCGACTGGATGGCGCTCGCCCCCTCGGTGAACTCCCGGAAGGTCCGGAACGCCTCCGCCTGCATGGTGGCCAGCAGCGAGAACAGCGGTCCGGCGGCGGTGAGCTGCTCGCGGGCGTACGCCAGCCGCTCGACCGCCGGTCCTGCGTGGCCGGCGGTCAGGGCGGCGACGGTGGCGCGCAGCTCGTCGGCGATTCCCGCGAAGAGGCACTCGTACGCCTGGAGCACCCGGATGAACAGGTACTCGTCGTGTGTCACGTGGACCGGCAGCATGCTCAGCCGCAGCACCAGCTCCCCGGTGGGATCCGGGTCGGCGGCGAGGGCCCGCAGCTCGTCCGGGGTCGCCACCGCCTCCCGGTGGGGGACCGTGCCGGCCAGGCCCAGCCGGACGAGAGCGGGGGACGCGGCCCGTACGCCGAGCCGGTAGCGCTTGGCCACCACGTCCCGGCTCGGGCGCCGCTCGGGCAGCAGGTCGGTGGCGCCGGAGGCGGCGGTCAGCTCGAAGGCCAGCGCGTCGGCGACCAGGCGGACGAGGAGCCGGTCCCGGTCCCGCCGGGCACCGACCGGGTCGGCGGCCGGCCCGTCGTCGACGTCGTCCCCGCAGGGCAGCCGAAGCAGCCGCAGCGCCAGGTAACTGCGGTAGTCGTACCGGCCGTCCCACTTGTCGAGCGCGGCGTCGAGGAAGTCACCCAGCAACCGGGCGTGGGCATCCCGCGCGGCCGCCGGCACCGTCGACTGCGCACGGGCCTGGTCGAGCAGGGCCAGCAGTTCCTTCTCGACGAAGTGTTTGCCGACCCGGTGAAACTCCGCCAGCACGGCGGAGTATGGGAAACTGTCGGGCTCACCGGCACCGGACAGCCAACTCGTCAGTTCACGCACGAACCGTACCTCGACATTTCGGTCGCCACGCAGACAGGTGGGGAGGGATTGACAATTTCTGGTGGACGACGATTGTCAGGGACGACCGACCTGTGATTCGTTACCGGATTCGTCGGTGGGCTTCAGGCGGGCCCGCCACAGTTCGGGGAAGAACCGGTACCCGACGAGCTTGGCGAGCATCGTCGCCTCGGCGCCGTCCGGGGCGTGGCCCCCGACGCGCAGGGCGATCTGGTAGTGCCGCGTCCGCCACAGCGACACCCGCTCGTCCCACTCGACGAGCGCCTCGGCGAGCCGCTGGACGGGGTTCGCCGGATCCGGCCGGCCCAGTGTGGCCGGGTCGATTCCCTGGGCCTCCAGCTGCTCGGCGAATGCCCGGCCGAGCTGTCGGCTCGTGGCCTGGACCTGCCGCCAGCCGGGCGACTCCGCGCCGGATCCCTTGCCCAGCGCCGGTTGCATGGCCTGGAAGTCGGCCGGGGACAGGTGCCGGAACATCTCCAGCTGGTCGGTGACCAGCTGGATTCCGAGCGTCGCCCGGGCCAGCAGCGACTCGGTCACCGCCAGCTCGCCGGCGCGCAGCCGGGTGACCGCCTCGGCCAGCTCGGCGGCGGCGAGTTTCAGCCACAACTCGGTGGACTGGTGCACCACCTGGAAGAGCAACTCGTCGCGGTGGAGCATCTCCTCCGGACGCCGTTGCAGGTCGAGCAGCGCGTCCAGCCGCATGTAGCGCGCATAGTCCGTGGCGCCGTCGCCAGGCAGCACAGGTGAGTGGTCCCGCTTCACGGAATTGTGTCCCCTTCGGTCGGCGTCGCCGCATCGGAAACCGACGGTGCGACAGCGCGTGCGGCGGCCATTATGCAACGACGAAAGGCAATGTGTCACGCGCCTGTCGCACACCGTGTCCGTTTTCGGAAAGGGGAGGGTTTCCGCCATTTTCGGCGACATTCACAAGGCGGTTTGTTAGCACATTTGGTCGATATTCGTCAATCGTGGTGAACGGCTGACCCGTCATACGGCCGGCGGGTGGGTGCGGGGTTGGGCCGACGGTTCCCGTCGGGCGGGGCACGAGAAAGCCGCCGCCGTGCCGGGGTGTCCCGGTACGGCGGCGGCTGGCGGTGGCGCGGCGGAGTCGGCCGAGCCTACGATCGCCCCTCCGACCTGGCGCTGGGCACCCGCCGGACAGGACTGGCCGGTGCGGTGGGCGGCGGAGTCCACCGCCCACCGCGAGGGGCTCACCAGGCCGACGGTGGCGGTGGCGGCACGACCGGCGGCCGGTCGTCGCAGGTGATGGTGTTCGGCAGCTGCCACGGGGCCAGCCAACCGCCGTCGTTGCCGCCCAGGTCGGTGAGGGCGAACTCCGAGCCGGTCGCCGGGAAGTTGAACGACCCGCAGTTGTTGACGCCGACGGCGCCGACGTTGCGGGCGTCGACGTTGCGCAACGAGGCCGACCCCGCCGCCCGGGCGCTCAGCACGGAGGTGCCCGTGCCGTCGACCCGGATGTCCTGGAACCGGACGCCGGTGATGGAGTGGAGGTCCTTCACGGGCCAGTCGCTGACCAGCATGATGGCGTTGTACGTGTTGTCGAGGTAGCTGTCCCCGATCACCTCGATCCGCGCGTCGATGTCCCGGTCCAGCGCGTAGAACCAGATGGCTCCCAGCCCGATCTTCCAGTTCAGCTCGTACGTGCCGGCGCGGGCGGTGGTGTTGCCGGTGATCAGCAGCCGCCCGGTGAAGGGCTGCGCGCCGAAGCGGGAGCCGACCTGGATCGCGCTGCCCTCCCGCACCGGGTCGGCGACGAGGTTGTGCGACACGGTGAGGTCGGTGCCGCCGTAGAGGGCGATGCCGTTGGCCAGCACCGGGGACTGCACGGTGTTGTGGTCGAAGCGGTTGCGGGCGTTGCCGACCTTCTCCGACCACATCGCGAGCCCGTCGTCGCCGCTGTTGCGGACGAAGGTGTGGGCGACCAGCGAGTCGGTGACGCCGGTGTGGAAGTTGAGCCCGTCCGCGATCTGGTCGACGATGATCGTGTTGGTGACCCGCACGTTGCTCATCGGCCCGTCGAACCAGATGCCCACCTTCGTGTGGCGCAGGTGCAGCCCGTCGATGGTGGAGTCGCTCATCGCGCCGCCGATCGCGTTGACCTGGTCGGTGTCGATGCGCTCGCGCACGTCGCCCTCGATGGCGAAGCCGGAGAGGTGCACGTTGCGGCTGCCGCCGTCGGCGGCGCTCCTGCCGTAGAAGCCGACGCCGGTGTGCACCGAGCCGTCCGGCGCGGGCGTGGGCAGGGCGACCTCGCGTCCCTTGATGATCGTGTACCAGCTGCCGGCGCCCTCGATCGTCACGTCGTCGACGATGATGTGCCGGTTGACCTGGTACGTGCCGGGTGGCAGGTAGACCGGTACGTCCGCCCGCCGGGCGAAGGCGATGGCCCGCTCCAGGGCGGCGGCGGAGTCGCGGCGGCCGGTCGGGTCGGCGCCGAAGGCCAGCACGTTCGCGGCGCGCAGCCGGACGCGCGGCGGGCCGACGAGTTCGGAGTCGAGCAGGTCGATCACCGTCCACGCCGCGTTGCTGCCGGCCGGGGCGGTGAGCCGGATCCGGTCGCCCGCCCGGTACGTCCGGCCGAGCAGCAGCCGCTGCTCGTCGTAGAAGTGGCTGGGGCGGAACGGGGTGGGGATGCTCGGGTACGGGGTGGTGGCCGCCGGCACGCACGAGCACTCGGTGATCCACCAGTCCGGGTGCAGCAGGCCGGCGGTCGGGTCGTTGGAGAACGGGTACTGGTTGTAGAGCCAGGCGTACTGCGAGGTGAGGGTCATCGTCCGGACCCGCCGGTCGTTGACCGCCACGTCCAGCGGGGCGGTGATGCCGCCGCCCTGCGGGGCGTCGGGGATGCTGTAGCGCACGGTGATCGCGTTGGCCGCGCGGGGCAGGACGAACTCGACGTACCGGCCGGGGGTCAGCCGGACGGCGCGGCGGCCGGAGGCCTCGGCGGGCAGCGTGTAGGCGGTGCGGTCGGGGCCGATGACCTCGCCGTCCGTGGTCGCGTTCTCCGCCTCCTGCTCGACGAAGTCGACGTCGGCGCCGCGCCCCGCGACCAGGTGCTGGTCGAGGCCGGCCCTGGTCACCACCGGTGCGGTGCCGGCGGGCGGGGTGGCGGTGGCCGGGCCGGGCGCGCCGGCCAGGACGCCGAGGGCGGTCGCGAGCGCGACGGTGGCGGCGACCGCCGCCCGGGGCCGTCGCCGCGACGACGGTCCGGGCAGCGCAGATCTGCTCAGGGGCATGGCGTGACTCTTCTCGTGGTGGGACGGGTCCGGCCGCGCGGCCGGCAGTGACCGCCGCTACGCGGCGTACACCTCAAGCTGGGACAGCTGCGCCGCGGGCCAGCCGGTGTTGCCGGTGACGCGGATCCGCACGTACCGGCCGGGCGCCGCCGGGACGGCGATCGTCACCCGGTTGCCGGTGGCCGGATCGAAGACCCGGCCGGCCGGGGCGACGGGTGTGCTCCACGCGGTGCCGTCCGGGCTCACCTCGACGGAGAGGGTCTGGGTGCGTCGTTGCCAGGCGGCGGCGGGCGGGAGCCGGAGCACGACCTGTCCGACGGGGACGATCGCGCCGAGGTCCACCCGCACCCACTGCGGGAAGGCGTTGCCGGCGCTCTCCCAGTAGGTGTCCGCGTCGCCGTCGACGGTGTTGGCACAGCCGTAGGCCTGCACGTGGCTGCTCTCCGTCACCGACCTGCCCCGGGCGAGGTCGGCCCCGGGCGCCGGCGCGGTGGTCGCCGACACGGCGGCGGAGGGCGCCGACAGCGTGCCGGCGCCGTCCACCGCGACGACCGTGAAGGTGTACGTGGTCTGGGGCGTCAGCCCGCCGACGGTGGCGGAGGTGCCCGGGACGGACGCGACGGTCTGCCCGTCGCGGCGCACCTGGTAGCCGGTGATGCCGTCGGGGTCGGTCGACGCCGTCCAGGCCAGCGACACGCTGGTCGAGGTCCGGCCGGTCACCGTGAGGCCGCCCGGCGTGGTGGGCGTGGTGGGCGTGCCGGTCGCCGCGTACACCTTGACCTGAGCGAGTTGGGCCGCCGGCCAGGCGGTGTTGCCCGCGACGGTGACCCGGACGTGGCGGGCGGCGGTGGACGGCACGGTGAGGGTCGCGGTGTTGCCGGTCGCCGGGTCGAACCGGACCCCGACCGGCCCGGTGAGCGTCGTGAAATTCGTGCCGTCGGTGCTGCCCTGCACCGTCACCGTCTGGGTGCGCGCCTCCCAGCCGGCGGGCACGGCAAGGACGACCCGGGCCACCGGGTGGCTCGCGCCCAGGTCGACCCGCCACCACTGGGGGAAGGCGCCGTTGGCGGACTCCCAGTAGCTGTTCGGGTCGGCGTCGACGGCGTTGCCGGCGGCGAACGCGCCGTTCTGGCTGCTCGCCGACGCCGGCCGGCCGGCGGCCAGGTCGCCCCCGGGCTGTGGGCCGCCGCCGAGGACGGGCGGCGTCGGTCGTACGGGGGTCAGGGCGAGCTGCCCCTTGAACATCCGGCCGCCGTCGGCGGTGATCCGCAGGTAGTAGTCGGCGGAGCAAACGGTGCCGTCCTCGTCCAGCGCCCGGATGCCCGCCCCGGCCGGCGTCGTCGCCTGCGTCTCGCTGGTCTTGGCGATCTGGTTGCCCTCGTTGTACTCGTCGAACATGGAGACGTAGAGGCCCTGCGCGCCCAGCCGGGTCATGTTGTAGAGGTGCCGCCAGTAGAAGTCGCCGTGGCGGCGGTGCCCGGCCGACAGGTCGCCGGGCATCACGCAGGGCTGGTAGTCGATGCCGTGCGCCGCGCAGTCGGCCAGGTCGGGGACGTTGACGTTGGTGTGGAACCAGTCGAGCCCGTCGAGGGTGCCGGTGCGGCCGACCATCCACGGCGAGAGCATGTGGAACGCGTGGTAGACCTCGGAGAAGCCCGGCCGGGAGTCGTTGACGCCCTGCCGCCAGTAGGTCGGCACGCCGCCGATGACGTAGCAGCCCTGGGCCTTGAACCAGTTGACGACGTCGAGGCAGGCGGCCGGCGCGAACGGGCGGCCGTCGTCGTTGAAACCGAAGCCCCAGACGCAGACCACCGGCCGGCCGTTCTGCCGCGCGTACGCCGGTGAGGCGGTGTGCGCGGACATCCGGTCGAGCCAGTCCTGCTTGATCTGGGACTGCATCGCCGTCCAGCCGGTGACGTCGTACATGACGTAGAACTTGCGGCCGTGGCGTTCCGCCGCGCCACGGACCTTGACCGTCATGGCGTCGCGGGTCGGCCCCTCGTCGCCGAACGGGTTGAACCGTTGCAGGGCGGCGGTGTCGCAGCCGTGCTCCTGCATCCAGCGGAAGTGGGTGTCGACGGTCTGCTGGTCGTAGGAGGAGAAGAGCTGCGCCGGCTGGCCGTTGCCGAGCGGCGGGTACGCGGTGGTGTAGCCGCGGGCGTACTCCCGCATGTCGGGCCAGGAGACGATCGTGGTGTTGGCCGGGGAGGGCGACTGGAACCGGTCGCGGCTCCAGTGCCACCAGCCGCCGATGGGCGCGCCGTCACCGGGGCAGCTGAACCAGCCCTGGTAGCCGACCGAGACCTTGCCGACGACGTCGCCCGGCGGGCTGGCCGCGTACGCCGTGCCGCGCAGGGCGGAGACCAGGTCGGTGGGTGAGACGGCGGCGAGCGCCGAACCGGCGGCGAGGGATCCGATGAGTCTGCGACGGGACACCGCCATGGCCGTCTTCCTTCCGGTAGCGGAAAGGTATCGATGGCCATGGTGCAGTAGGCGACTCCACAATGCAAGAGCGAGACCCAAGAATGAAAGAACACGACCGGGCGTGGAAATTTGTCAGATGGGGGCGGGTCGTGAACCCCTTCCGGCCCGCCCCCACCGGGGCGTCACTCCCTGAGCAGCGGCAGCACCCGGCGGCCGAGCAGGTCGACGCCACCGGCCGGGGTCAGCCCGTGCGGGGTGCCGAACTCCACCCGGGTGGCCCCGGCGTCGAACACCGCCGCGGCCTGCGCCGCGACATGTTCGGGCGTGCCGGAGAAGGCGAACAGGTCGAGCAGGTCCCCACCGATCAGCGCGCCGGCGAGATCGTGCTCCTGGCGGGCGACGTGCTGCTGGATCCGCGCCAGCAGCTCCGGGTCGATGTCCACGTTGGGGTCGAGGGCAGCGACCACGGCGAGGTACATGGCGACCTCGGTGCGGGCCACCCGGCGGGCCAGGGCGCCGTCCTCGTCCACCACGGTGACCGCACCGATCACCACACCCACCTGGTCCCGGCCGGCGGGCGTGGCCTCGTCCAGCCAGGCGCGCATCGTCTTGGCCATCGCCGGGTTGGCCGACCCGCCGACCTTGATCTCCGAGGCGAAGGCGGCAGCCGTCCGGGCGGTCTGCTGACCCCACGTCCCCACCAGGACGGGCACGTCGGCGCGGACCGGGGCGTAGCGCAGCGCCGTGCCGGGCGCCACGGTGAACTCCCGGCCCGCGAAGCCGCCCTCGTCGCGGGAGAGCAGCAGCCGCACCACGTCGACCGTCTCGGTGATCCGGCGCAGCGGCCGGGCCTGCGGCACCCCGATCTGGTCGAGCCAGGTGCCCCGGGCCAGCCCGAGGTAGGCCCGCCCGTTCGACGCCAGATCCAGGGCAGCGACCTGCCCGGCGATCTCCACCGGGTGCATGGTGAACGGGTTCAGGCAGGCCGACCCGAGCCGGATCCGCCGGGTGTGCCGGGCGGCCACCAGCAGCGGGAAGATCGGCGGCTGGTACATCAGGTCGCCGAAGACCGACAGCACGTCGAAGCCGTGCCGTTCGGCGAGTTCGGCCAGTGCCGCGTACTCGTCGGCGCTCTTGTCGGACTGAAGTCCGATGCCGACGAGTCGGCGTCCGTCGTCGGTGCTCACGTCAGGTCTCCAGTGGGAATCTGCCGCCGGGCGGTCCGTTCGATGCGCATGATGACCCGCTCGTCCGGGTCCGGGCAGGCCACGTGACTGTCCCGGGCCAGCCAGTCCTCCGGCGGCAGCGGCCGCTGCTTGGCCGGCAGCAGCGGCAGGCACGCGGCGAGGGCGTAGAGGCAGAAGTGCTTGCCCGTCGGGATGCTGAGCCGGTTCGACTCGGTCAGGTCGATGTAGTCACCCGGCCGTAGGCCGCAGACGGACCGGCCCTCGATCCGCTCCACCACGACCCGCAGGTCGTAGAGGTCGGTGACCGGTTCCTCGGCGCTCATCGGACCGCCTCCGCGTGGTGGTGCACGATGCGCCAGCCCCGCTCGTCGCGGCGCAGCACGTCGGTCACCCGGAAACAGTCGTCCGGCTGCCCGCCCGCGTACCGGGCCCGCAGGACGTAGCGGACCAGGCCGGTGTCGTCCCACGACTCGACCCGGAACTGCTCGGGCGCGACCGAGGTGGGGGGCGCGGCCGAGCCCCGGTCCGCCGCCCGGCGGTCCCGCAGGTCGTCCAGGGCGGCCAGCCCGTCCAGCAGCTCGGGCGCGTCGGACTCCCAGATCGTCAGTTCGGGGTGCAGGCGGGCGTCGAACGCCGACCGGTCGCCCAACGACCGGTACATGTCGGTGATGGCGGCGGTGAGATCGTCAACGGTCATCGGGGCTCGCTTCCGGTCGGGGCGGACGGGGGTGACGGGGGTGACGGTGGATCAGGAGAGTTCGGCGAGGCGGGCGCGCAGCGGATCCAGCCCCATCGGGCCGAGCCGCAGGGCGCGGTGGTGGAACCGCTTGCGGTCGAATCCCGCGCCCTCGCGCCGTTCGACCTCCCGGCGGGCCTGCTGCCAGAGCCGCGCCCCGACCTTGAAGGCCAACGCCTGCGCCGGCCAGCCCAGGTAGCGGTCGACCTCGAACCGCGCGGTCGCCGGGTCCAGCCCGGCGACGCGGACCAGGAAGTCCACGGCCAGCTCGGGGGTCCACCGGCGCGCGTCGGTGACGCCGTTCCCGGGCGGGATCGGCACGTCCAGGTGCAGGCCGAGGTCGATGACCACCCGGGCCGCGCGCCACATCTGCCCGTCGAGCATCCCGAGCCGCTCGGCGGGACCGGCGTAGAGGCCGAGTTCGTCGGCGAGGCGTTCGGCGTAGTGCGCCCAGCCCTCGGCGTACCCGTGCACCTGGCACAGCGACCGCTGCCACGGGTGCAGCTCGGCGGTGGTGAGGGTGATCGCGTGCTGGAGGTGGTGCCCGGGCAGCCCCTCGTGGCAGAGCGTCCCGACGTGCCGCCACACCGGCACCGTCGACTCGCCGGGGGGCGTCGACCACCAGATTCCGCCCGGCCGCGTCAGCCCGGCGTCGGGCGGGGTGTAGTACATGACGCCGGAGGCGGCGGGGCTGAGCCGGCACACCACGTGGCGGGTGGCGGCCGGGATGTCGAAGTGCGGTCCGTCGAGGGCGTCGGTGAGCTGTTCGGTGCGCTCGCGCAGCCACCGCTCCAGGTCGGGCCCGACCGGCACCCGGCCGGCGGGGTCGGCGTCCAGCGCGGCCCGCGCCGACGCCACGTCGAGGTGGCCCAGCTCGGCGGCGACCGCCCGCTGCTCGGCGGCGGTGCGGGCCAGCTCCGCCCAGCCGTACGCGTACAGCTCGTCCAGGTCGACGGTCGTCCCGAGGAAGCTGCGCGCGGTGACGGCGTACAGGTCGCGGCCGACGCCGTCGACGTCGGTGGCCCGGGGCGCCAGCTCGGTGCGCAGGAACGCGGCGAAGTCCGCCGTCGCGGCGGCGGCCGACCGCGCCCCGGCAGCCAGCTCCCCGGCGAGCGGCCCGCCCGGGTGGCCGGCCACCAGCCGGCCGTAGAAGTCGTCGGCGGTGACCCAGGCGGTGCACTGGTCGGCGACCGCCAGCACCTGCCGGCGGGCCACCAGGTGTCCCCGCTGCGCCGACCAGCGCAGCGTCTCGGCGTACTGGCCGAGCGCCGCGGGCACCCGGCGCAGGTGCGCGGCGACGACCGCCCAGTCCTCGTCGGTGGCGCGCGGCAGGTTGTCGAACACCTGCCGGACGAGGTGCACCGGCGTCGCCAGCGGGGCGAGCAGCCGGGTGGTGAAGCCCGCGTCGTACAGGTCGACCTCGCTGGCCAGCCGGTCGCGCAGCGCGCCCGCGAGGGCCCGCTGCGCCGTGCCGTCGGCGTCGGCGCCGGCCGCCGCCGTGGCGGTGCCACGGGCCAGCTCCGCGCGGGCCGCGAAGCCGTCGGGGGAGAGGTCCGCGAAGTGCGATCCGGGGGTACGACCCGCCGCCTCGGCGGCCTCCGGGTCCAGCTCGGCGAGCGCGTCGAGGTACCCGTCGGCGACCTCGGTGATGGTCGTCATCGGGCGAAGCCCAGGCGGCCGTGGTCGTCGCGGTATCCGACGCCGCCCTTGAGCACCGCGTGCAGGGTGCGCAGCGCGGACACCGACCGGGTGGGATCGTCGCGCAGGACCAGCAGGTCGGCGTGCTTGCCCACCTCGACGCTGCCGAGCGTGTCGGCCTGGCCCAGCCACTGCGCGGGGCGGATGGTGGCGGACTTCAGCGCGTCGGCGACGGGCATCCCGGCGTCCACCATGAACTCCAGCTCACGCACGGTCGCGGTCGTCTCGTCGTAGCCGGCGTGCGGCGGCATGTCGCTGCCCAGTGCGATCGGCACCCCGTTGCGGATGGCGTGCTGGAGGCTCTCCCAGTGCCGGGGCCCGGCGCCCAGGGCGCGGTCCATCAGCCAGCCCGGCACCCCGGCGTCGCGGAAGAACTGCTCGCAGCGGCTGACCACGATGGTCGGGACGTACCAGACACCCCGGTCGGCCATCAGCCGGGTCACCTCGTCGGTCAGCTCGTAGCCGTGCTCGACGCAGTCCAGCCCGAGTTCCACGGCGCGGCGCACCGACTCGGCGGGGCCGGCGTGCGCGGTGACCTTGCGGCCCCAGTCGTGCGCCACCCGGATCACCGCCGCCAGCTCGTCGTCGAGCAGCTGCGGGGTGTCGATCGACTCGAACTCGCCGGCGATGCCGCCGGAGATGCACACCTTGATCAGGTCGGCGCCGGCCCGGATCTGCTGCCGGGTGAGCCGGCGGAACCCGTCCGCCCCGTCGGCCTCCAGGGCGTCGGCCTCCCAGCCGTGCCCCCCGGTGCAGCAGAGGGCGTGCCCGGCGGTGAAGATCCGTGGGCCGTCCACCGCGCCGCGCTCGATGCCCTTGCGCAGGGCGAAGTCGGCGTACCGGCTCTCGCCGACGAGCCGGGCGGTGGTGACCCCGGAGTGCAGGGTCCGCCGCGCCGAGTCGGCCATCAGCAGCACCAGCTCGGCGAGGTTCGAGCGGTGCACCTCGTCGCCGAAGTGGCCGGGCAGGCCGAGCGAGAGGTGCACGTGCATGTTGGTCAGGCCGGGCATGACGTGGTCGCCGTGCAGGTCGACCACCCGGGCGCCGCCGGCCTCGGCGAGGACGTCGTCGACCGGGCCGACCGCGCGGATCGTGCCGTCGGCGCCGACCCAGATGCCCTGGTCGCGCTGGAGGTCGTCCCGCACGCCGTCGTAGAGCGCGAGGTTGACCAGGACCTGTTCGGTGGGGATGTGCATGCGGAGTCCTCTACGCGGCGGGCGCGGTGGTTGGCGCCACCGTCGGGTCGTTGAGCCAGCAGGCGGCGCTGCGGCCGCCGAGGTCGAGCGTGGGCGGCTGCTCGCCGCACGGCGCGAACGCGTGCGGGCAGCGCGGCCGGAACCGGCACCCGGTCGGCGCGTGCGCCGGGTCGGGCACCTCCCCGGCGAGCGTCCTGGGCAGCTGCGGGTGCGGGCCGATCTGCGGCACCGCGTCGATCAACGCCTGGCTGTATGGGTGCCGGGGCGAGCGCCACAGCTGACGGGTGGGCGCGGTCTCCACGATCCGGCCCAGGTACATCACCGCCGTGACGTCGGCGATCTCGTGCACCAGGGACAGGTCGTGCGAGATGAACAGCATGCCCATGTCCAGGTCCCGGACCAGCCCGACGAGCAGGTTGACCACCTGCGCCTGGGACGAGGCGTCCAGCGCGGTGACCGGCTCGTCCGCGATGATCATCCGGGGCTCCGGCGCGAGCGCCCGCGCGATGGCGAGCCGCTGCCGCTGACCGCCGGAGAACTGGTGCGGGTACCGCTCCGCGGCCCCGGCCGGCATGCCGACCCGGTCCAGCAGGTCGGCGACCCTCGCCCGGCGGGCGGCGCCGGTCACCGTGTCCGGCACCCCGTCGAGGAGCTGGGCGCCGATGGTGCGCCGGGGGTTCAGCGACGCGTACGGGTTCTGGAAGACCATCTGGAGCCCGACCTGCGGCTCCGGCCGGCGCCGCCAGCCGAGCGGGGTGACCGGGCGGCCGGCGAACCGGATCGCCCCGGCGCTCGGCGCGGCCAGCCCGACCGCCACCCGGGCCAGCGACGACTTGCCGCAGCCGGACTCGCCGACCAGGCCGACGATCTGGCCGGGCGCCACCTCGAGGCTCACCCCGGCCACGGCCCGCACCGGCCCCCGGCCGCGCGCCTTGTACTCGACCTCGACGTCGCTGATCTCGAGCAGGTTGCCCGAGCCGACGGGCTCGTTCATGCCGCCACCTCCAGGTGCGGACGGACCACGCAGGCCACCGACCGGTCGGCGCCGGCGGGGGCGAGCGGGGGCGGCGCGCTGCCGCAGGACGGCTCGGCGTACCCGCACCGGGGCTGGAACGGGCACCCGGGCGGCGCCTGCCCCGGCGCCGGCGGCCCGCCCGGGATGGGGCGCAGCGTGCCGACGGCCTGGGTGCCGTGCGGGCGGGCGCCGAGCAGCGCCGCCGTGTACGGGTGCCGCGGCGCGGTGAGCAGCGCCCCGGTGGGACCGGTCTCCACCACCCGCCCGGCGTAGAAGACGTACCCGCGGGTGGTGAGCGCGCTGAGCACCCCGAGGTCGTGGGTGATGAACGCGACGGCCAGCCCGGTCTCGGCGCGCAACTGGTCCAGCAGCGCCAGGATGCCGGCCTGCACCGTCACGTCGAGCGCGGTGGTGGGCTCGTCGGCGATCAGCAGGCGGGGGCGGGCGGCGAGGGCGATCGCGATGGCCGCCCGCTGCCGCATGCCGCCGGAGAACTGGTGCGGGTACGCCCGCACCGCCCGCTGCGGGTCGGGGATGCGGACCTGCTCGAGCAGTTCCACCGCCCGCCGGTCGGCCGCCCGCCGGTCCAGGCCCAGGTGGACCTGCATGTGTTCGGTGAGCTGCCGGCCGATCGTGAGCATCGGGTGCAGCGCCGCCGTGGGGTCCTGGAAGACCATCGCGATGCCGGCGCCGCGTACCTTCTGCCAGCGCTTCGTGTCCAGGCCGAGCAGTTCGGTGCCGGCGAACCGGGCCGATCCGGTGACCTTGGCGCCGGCGGGCAGCAGCCCGAGCAGGGTCTGCGCGGTGAGGCTCTTGCCGCACCCGCTCTCCCCGGCGATGCCGACCATCTCGCCCTCGTCGACGGTGAACGACACGTCGTGCAGGATCGGCAGCGGCCCGGTGGGGCCGGGCAGGGTGACGGCCAGGGAGTCGACCTCGAGCAGGGGTGCCATTTCTCAACGTCCCTTCGCGTAGCGGGGGTCGATCCGGTCGCGCAGCGCGTCGCCGAGCACGTTGAAGGCCATCACCACGGTGAGGATGGCCAGACCGGGGAAGACGCTGACCCACCACATGGAGAGGTCCTGCGAGCCGAGCGCCACCATCGAACCCCACTCGGCGGCCGGCGGGCGGGGGCCGAGGCCGAGGAAGGACAGCGCGGAGAGCAGCAGCACGGCGTTGCCCAGTTCGAGGGTGGCCAGCACGATCGCCGGACCCACGCTGTTGGGCAGGACGTCGCGGCGCAGCGCGCGCATCGGCCCGATGCCGAGCAGCCGGGCGGCGCTGAGGTAGTCCTCGCCGCGCATGGTCAGCACGGCGCTGCGGATGACCCGGGCGTAGACCGGCCAGGAGACGATGACCAGCGCGAGGACGGCGTTGCGGGTGCTGGGGCCGAACGCGGCCGTGACCGCCATCGCCAGGATGATCTGCGGGAACGCGAAGACCAGGTCCGTCAGGCGCATCAGCGCCTCGTCGACGAACCGGCCCACGTAGCCGGCGACCAGGCCGAGCAGGCCGCCGATCAGCAGGGCGAGCGAGACGATGGCGAGCGCGAGGGGGATCGACAGGCGGGAGCCGTGGATCACCCGGCTGAACACGTCCCGGCCGAGGGAGTCGGTGCCGAACCAGTGCGTGCCGGACGGCGGCGCGTAGGCGTCGGGGCTCTGCGCCAGCGGGTCGAACGGCGCCACGAGCGGGGCGAGGAGCGCCGCCAGCAGCCACCCGCCGAGGATGACCAGGGCCACCACGGCGATCGGCTGGCGCCAGATGGGCCGCGCCGTCGAACGTCCCCGCAGCCGGCCGCCCAGGAAGCGGCGCCGGGTCAGCGCGGCGGTCGCCTTCGGGTCGGGCGCCACGGGATCGGGTGCGAGTGCGGTCATGACAGTCGGATCCTCGGATCGATGAGCCCGTACAGCAGGTCGACGGTGAGGTTGACCAGCGTGTAGACCAGCGCCACGAACAGACTGACGCCGAGGATCGCGGGCAGGTCCAGCGCCGTCGCGCTGCGGTACGCGTACTGGCCGAGGCCCGGCCAGCCGAAGATGTTCTCCACCAGCACCGTGCCGGAGAGCAGCGAGGCGAAGGCCAGCCCGGAGACGGTGATCACCGGGACCAGGCCGGCCCGCAGCAGGTGCCGGCGGAACACCACCCGGGCGGGCAGGCCCTTGGCGTACGCGGCCCGGATGTAGTCCTGCTGAAGCACCTCCAGCATGGACGAGCGGACGAACCGGACGAGCATCGCCACGGTCAGGCTGGTCAGCACGAGCACCGGCAGGATCAGGTGCTGGGCGGCGTCCCAGGCGACGTCCCACTGGCCGGCGAGGGCGGCGTCGACCGTGTACATGCCGGTCACCGTGGGCGGCGGGCTGAAGTCGGTCGAGAGCCGTCCGCCGCTGGGCGCCAGGCCGAGCTGGTAGAAGAAGACGTAGAGCACGACGAGCGACAGCCAGAACGGCGGGGTGGAGAGGCCGAGCAGCGCGCCGACGCGGATCAGCTGGTCGGTGACCCGACCGTTGCGCACGGCGGCGAGCATGCCGATCCCGGTGCCGATGAGCAGCGCCAGCACCATGGTGGGGATGGCCAGTTCCATGGTCGCCGGCACGTACTGGAACAGGTCGTCGGCCACCGTGCGGCCGGTCTGCTGGGAGATGCCGAGGTCACCCGTCAGCAGGTTGCCCAGGTACTGGAAGTACTGCACGTACAGCGGCTGGTCCAGGCCCCACTTCTCCTGAAACGCGGCTACCGCGGCCGGGTCGTTGAGCGCCTGGTCGGAGAGGTTGGCCGTGACCGGGTCGCCGGGCACCACGGTGACCAGGCCGAACGTCACGATCGTGACGCCCAGCAGCAGGCCGGCGGTGATGGCCACCCGCTTGAGCAGGAAGACCAGCAGTGCCCGGTGCGGCCGGGGCCGGGACACGGTCGTGGTGACCGCGCCCGGCTCGGCGTCGTCGACTGTCGTCGTCATGGAGTGACTACCCCCGGCCCACCGCGGCGAGGTCGACCTGCCAACCGGCGGCGGTGTAGTCCGTGCCGGTCAGGTCGCCGCTCGCCACCACGGTGGAGGAGTTGCTGGCCAGGACGACGTACGGCGAGGCGGCGTTCATCGCCCGCTGCCACTCCTGCATGGCGGCGGCCCGGGCGGCCAGGTCGAGGGTCTCGGTGACCTTCTTGCCGGCGGTCACGACGGCCGGGTCGGCCCGCTCCACCGTCCAGCCCGAGCGCAGCGCGGTGGCCTGGCCGGGGGACATGTTGTTGATCAGCGAGTCGGCGACCGGGTAGTTCAGGCTCTGCGGGGTGAACCCGAGGGCCATCTTGCCCGTACGCATCTCGTCGAGGAAGGTGGTCAGCGGCTGCGGGGTGAGCTCCAGCTTGATGCCGGCCTCGGCGGCGTCGCCCTGCACCTTCGTCGCGACCGTGCCCAGGTCGACCCCCTTGTAGGTGATGGCCGGGTAGTTGAACTTGACCGTGGGGTTGGTCAGCCCCGCCTCGGTGAGCAACGCCTTGGCCTTCGCCACGTCACGCTTCGACTGCTCCTCGGCGGGCAGCGCGCCCGGGTAGGCCGGGGCCACCAGGCCGGCGCCGGGGGCGGCGCCCTTGCCGTACAGCCCGGCGATGCCCTCGTAGTCGATGGCGGCCCGCAGCGCCTGGTTGAACTTCGCGTTCGAGCTCACCGGCGAGACGGCCGGGTCGGCGTTGAGGAAGAGGAAGTAGACGGTGTCCTGCATGGCGGAGGTCTTCAGGCTGCCCGGCAGCCCCTCCAGCAGCTTGCCGGAGATGTCCAGCGCGATCTCGGAGCCGCCGGCCCGCTGCATGGTCAGCTTCTGGGTCTGCACGTCCATGTTGCGCAGCACGACGCGGCTGAACTCGGGCTTGTCGCCCCAGTAGTTGGGGTTGGCCTCCAGCACCACCTGCGCCGACGGGTCGTACGACTTGAGCACGTACGGGCCGCTGCCGACGGAGTTCGTGTCGAGGTACTGCTGCGCGGTGTCGCTCTTGGCGGCGTCGGCGGCGTCGGTCGCGCCGTGCTCCTTGGCGACCTTGGAGTTCACCACGCCGGTGGAGGGCATCGCGAGCACCACCGGGATGTTCGGGTCGGCGGTCGCCGAGGTGACCACCACGGTCCGCTCGTCGGTCTTGGCGAACGTGAGGCCGCTGACCATGACGGCCGGGCTGGCCTTGACGTTCTTCAGCCGGTTGAGGGAGAAGACCACGTCGTCGGCGGTCAGCGCGGTGCCGTCGGAGAACTTCACGCCCTCGCGCAGCTTGAAGGTGAAGGTCTTGGCGTCGGGCGACGCCTCGAACGACTCGGCCAGGGCCGGGACCGGCTTGCTCACGTCCGAGCCCTCGAAGGTCAGCAGGGTGTCGTAGAGCGAGTGCACGGCGGTGAGGCCGGTCGCCTCGTAGATCCGGCCGGGATCGAGGGTCTTGAGGACGAACGAGGTGTTGACGGTGAGGGTCTTGGCCGAACCGCCGTCACCGTTTCCTCCGCTGCCGCCCGCGCTGCACGCGGTGCTGGAGGCTATGGCCAGCGCCGCCAGAGCGATCGCTCCGACGCGGAGCCGGCGAGGGGACACCGACATGCTGTTCCTACCTTCGTATGGGCCGGCCCGCGCGGGACGGGCTCTGGGGGCTGTCACACCCGGTGACGTCGGTGACGCCGCGGCCGGGGCCGTTGGTGCAACCGTGGCGGCTTCGCGGGTCTGCGCCGTTGTGCCGTCATGGGGTTGGATGTACCCGGACGGGACTCGTGTCCGGTTCATGTCTCAACGCCGCTTGTCTAGTAGCGCCAAACGCGTTCACCTTATGTTTGACCACCCTAGACAGCGGCGTATAGTCACGTCAAACATTTCTAGCCACACTGTTTTCGGAACGAGGAAAGACGCATGCTCGGTGACCAGCTCCGCGACCTGCGCCAGCAGCACTCCCTCACGCTGCGCCAGCTCGCGGCGGCGGCCGACGTGTCGCCCGCCCTGCTCAGCCAGATCGAGAACGGCGCCACGGACCCCAGCCTGGCCACCCTGCGTAAGCTCGCCAAGGTCTTCGACACCTCCATCGCGGCGCTGTTCTCCGAGCCGGACGCCCCGCTGGTGCACATCAGCCGGCCCGGCTCGCGGTCCCGGCTCGCCGCGCCTCCCGGGCAGATCGCCTACGACCGGCTCACGCCGGGGCGGGGCGACCTGGAGGTGCTGGAAGCCGAGCTGGCGCCCGGCGACGCCAGCTCCACCGAGCCGTGGGCGCACCCCTCCACGGAGTGCGCGATCGCCGTCACCGGTGAGGTCGTCGCGGAGATCGGCGGCGAGAACTACGTGCTGAAGACCGGCGAGGCGATCACCTTCGACTCCCGGCTGCCCCACCTCTACCGCAACGCCAGCGACCAGCGGGCCCGGCTCATCATCGCGGTCACCCCGCCGACCCCCTGACCCACCCGGCACGTCACCCGGCCCGCGTACGCGCACGTGGGCGGTACGACGCCGCCCGTCGAAAGGACCCGCAGTGGACCGTGACAGCGTCGACTGGTTCGGCTACCTCCCGGCCGTCACCACCCCGTTCACCGCCACGGGCGAGCTGGACCTCGCCGCCTGGCGCGGGCAACTGGACTGGCTCGCCGCCGAGCGACTGCACGGGGTGATCGTCGGCGGCACCACGGGCGAGTGGTTCAGTCTCAGTGAACAGGAGCGGGCCGAGCTGTTCCGGACGGCCGCCGAGCGGGTCGGCGACCGGCTCACCGTGCTCGGCGGCTGCAACGCGTACACGCCGGCGGAGGCCATCCGGCACGCCGAGGCCGCCCGCGCCGCCGGCCTGCACGGCATCCTGCTCACCCCGCCGCCGTACGTGGTGCCCACCCGCGCCGAGGTCGTGGCGTTCTACCGGGCCGTCTCCGAGGCCGTCGACATCCCGCTCTGCGTCTACAACTGGCCCCGCGGCACCGGCGTCGACCTGGACGCCGACCTGCTGCTGGAGCTGAGCGCGCTGGACACCGTGGTGGCGGTCAAGAACTCCACCCCCGACTTCGGCGGCTTCGTCCGGAGCCTGGTGGCCCTGCGGCACCGGGTGCGCTACTTCGGCATCCCCACCAACGAGGTGGGCATCGAGCTGATGACCACGATCGGCGGCGACGGGCTGATGGGCGCCGGCGCCGTGCTCGGCGCCGACCACCCCGACTTCTTCCGCGCGCTGCGCGCCGGGGACCTCGACCGGGCCCGGGTCCTCGGCGCCCGCGACCGCGTGATCATGGAGGACTGGTTCGGGCCCGACTACGGCGCCCGGTTCGGCAACGCCCAGGCGATCATGAAGTACGCGCTCACCCTGCGCGGCGTGCCGGCCGGGCACGTCCGTGCGCCGCTGCTCCCGCTGACCCCCGCCGAACAGGACCGCGTCCGGGCCACCATGAGCCAGCTCGACCTGCTCCCGTGACTGCGTACGACACGGCGGTCATCGGCGGCGGCCTGCTCGGCTGCGCGACCGCCTGGCACCTGGCTCGCGCCGGCAACCGCGTCCTGCTCGTCGAGAAGGACCAGGTCAACCGGCACGCCTCCGGGCAGAACGCGGGCAGCCTGCACTTCCAGCTGGAGTTCCGGATGGTCGAGCACGGCGACGACGCGGCCCGCGCGGCGGCCCGCGCGCTTCCGCTGCACCTGGACGCCGTGCGGGCCTGGGCGACCATCGAGGACGAGCTCGGCGAGCGGTGCGGGGTGTCCCGCACCGGCGGATTGATGCTCGCCGAGACCCCGGCGGAGATCGCCGTGCTGGACCGCAAGGCGGCCCTCGAACGCGAGTACGGCCTCGACGTCGCCGTGCTCTCCGGCCCGGAGCTGCGCCGGTTCGCGCCGTACCTGGCCGACACCGTGCTCGCCGCTGGCCACGTGCCCGGCGAGGGCAAGGCCAACCCGCGGCTGGTCACCCCGGCGCTGGCCCGGGCCGCCGGCCGCCACGGTGCCGTGCTGCGCACCGGCTGCCGGGTCACCGGGCTGCACCGGCGCGGCCGGCACTGGGAACTGCGCACCGGGGCCGGCCCGGGAGACACCGCCGGGGAGACCCACCTGGCCGACACGGTCGTGCTCGCCGGCGGCGTGTGGACCGCCGAGCTGGCCGCGATGGCCGACGTCCGGCTGCCGGTCTTCCCGGTCGGGCTGACGATGAGCGCGACCGCCCGCAGCCGGCCGTTCCTGCCGCACCTGATCCAGCACGTCGGCCGGCGGCTGTCGATGAAGCAGACCGAGGACGGCAACGTGCTGATCGGCGGCGGCTGGCCGGCCAAGCTGGTCAGCCGCGCCGGACAGGTCGACCTGGAGACCAACCCGGAGCTGCGCTACGAGTCGCTGGTCGGCAACGCCGACGCCGCCCGGGTGGTCCCGGCGGTGTGGGACCTGCCGGTGATCCGGACGTGGACGGGCATGACCACGCTCACCCCGGACCACCTGCCGCTGCTCGGCGCGGTGCCGCGCCGGCCGGGGCTGTACGTCGCCACCGGCGGCTCGGCCTTCACCCTCGGCCTCACCTACGCCCGGCTCCTCGCCGCCATGGTCGTCACCGGCGAGCCCGACCGTGCGATCGAGGACTACTCACCCGCCCGCTTCGGAGCGCTGAACTTTGTCTGAACACCGCCCGCCGCAGCCCGCCGAGGCGCCGAGGCGTACCGCGATGGGCCGGCCCGAGCCGGTCACCATCGAGGTGGACGGGCGGCCGGTGCCCGCCCACCCGGGCGAGTCCCTGGCCACCGCGCTGCTGGCCGCCGGGGAGCGGGCCGTCGGCGCCACGCGCGGCGGCGCCCGCCGGGGGCCCTACTGCAACATGGGGATCTGCTTCGAGTGCGTCGTCACGGTGGACGACGTGCCCTGCCAGCGGTCCTGCCTGATCCGGGTACGGGCCGGCATGCGGGTCCGCACGGCGGTGCCCCGGTGAGCGCGCCCGACGTGGTGGTGGTCGGCGCCGGCCCGGCCGGGCTGGCCGCCGCCGCCACCCTCGGCCGGCACGGCGCCGCCGTCACCGTCGTCGACGAGCAGGAGCAGCCGGGCGGGCAGATCTACCGCCGGCCGCCGGCCGGGTTCACCCCGCCGGCCGCACCGTCCTCCGCCGGTCGGGCCCTGCTCGCCGAGGCCACCGCCGCGCCCGGCGTCCGGTGGCTCGCCGACACCACGGTGTGGGGCGTCCTCGGCACCCGCGCCGGCCTCGACGGGTACGCCGGCGACCAGCCCGCGCCGGGGCGCTACCGGGTCGCCACGCACGGCCCGGCCGGGGTCCGCCTGCTCGAACCCCGGGCGGTGCTGCTCACCGCCGGCGCGTACGACCTGCCGGTGCCGTTTCCCGGCTGGACGCTGCCCGGCGTGCTCACGGCGGGCGGTGTGCAGACGTTCGTCAAGGCGCAGGGCCTGCTGCCGGGTGGCCGGTTCGTGCTGGCCGGGGGCCACCCGCTGCTGCTGGTGGTGGCCGCCCAGCTGGTGCGCGCCGGTGCCCGGGTGGTCGAGGTCGCGCTGGTCCAACGCCGCCGCGACCTGCTGCCCGGTCCGGCCGGGCTGGCCGCCGTGGCGGGCGCGGGCGGCAAGATCGCCGAGGGCGTGGGGGCGCTGCGCGTGCTGCGCCGGGCGGGGGTGCCGGTCCGGTTCGCCACGGTCGTCCGCCGCGCCGACGGCGACCCGGACCTGAGCGCGGTGACCCTCGCCGAGGTCGGCCCCACGGGGCAGCCGGTGCCCGGGACCGACCGGGAGGTGCCCTGCGACGTGCTGGCGCTGGGCTACGGCTTCGTCCCCTCCGTCGAGCTGGCCCGGCAGGCCGGCTGCGCGGTGACCTGGGACTCGCCCGCGGGCGGTTGGGTGGTCGGGCACGACGAGTGGTTGCGTACCTCGGTGCCCGGGATCGCGGTGGCCGGCGAGCTGACCGGCGTCGCGGGTGCCGAGCAGGCGGCGGTCGAGGGCCGGCTGGCCGCCCTGGGCGTGCTGCGCGACCTGGGGCTGCTCGATGAGCGTCGGGCCGCCGCGCTGGCCGACCCGGTGCGCCGGGAGCTGCGCCGCCGGCGACGTTTCGTCACCCGGGTGCTCGACCGCTTCGCGCCGGACCGGGCGGCCCTGGGCAGCCTGGTCACCGACGACACCGTGCTCTGCCGCTGCGAGGAGGTGCGGGCCGGTGACGTGCGCCGGGCGCTGGCGGCCAACCCGCACCTGGGCACCGCGAACGCGGTCAAGCTGGTGACCCGCGCCGGGATGGGCCTGTGTCAGGGCCGGTCCTGCCAGCCGGGCCTCTGCCAGTTCATCTGCACGCTGACCGGCCGGGGGCCGGAGGAGGTCGGGGCGTTCACCGCGCAGGCGCCGGTCAAGCCCGTCCCCCTGCGCGCCCTCGCGGTCGGCGACGCGCTGCCCGACACGCCCTGACCGCCGCGCCGCCCGGCGCGCTCTGACCAACGCGCTCTGACGAACGCGCTGCCCGGCGTGCCCGGACCGACGCGTCAAGCCGGCCGACGCTCTGACCGACACGCCGCCCCGCACGCCCGGACCGACGCGTCAAGCCGGCCGCCGCTGATCAGGTTGCCGCCGGGAGGCGCCGGGCCCGGCGCCTCGATCGACAACAGTCAATCGCCTTCCGTCAATCGCTTGATCGGCGGGATCGGCGCGGGCCGGCCGGTCGGAGGTGCTCGCGGATCATCCGATTTCCCCGCTCAGGGCGCTTGGCGGGGCCACGCCGGCGCCGTCGGCTTCGTAGGTTGCCCAGCACATCCGCCTCGCCGGAGAGGGGTCGCCATGGGAAACGTGCCGGGCCTGGGGGGCGTACCGCGCCGACGGCTGCTCCGCGACGGCGCCGTCATCGCCGCCTCCGTGCCGCCGCTGCTGCTGGCGGGCTCGTCCGGCGCGTCGGCCGCCGTGCCCCAGTACGACCCGCAGCAACGGTTCATCCGCCTGGTCGGCGGCGGGTACGGCGTCATCTTCGCGATCCAGGCCGACGGCGCGCTGTACTGGTACCGGCACACGGGCTGGCAGACCGGCGCGTTCACGTGGGCGAGCGGTTCGGGCCGCCGGATCGGCTCCGGCTGGCACCAGTTCCGGGCGGTCTTCGGCGGGCTCGACGGCTCGCTCTACGCCGTACGCGGCGACGGCACCGTCCACTACTACCGCTACCGGCTGACCAACTCGACGACCGGCGCCGGCACCTGGATCAGCGGCGGGCAGATCGGCGCCGGATTCGAGCGCTATCCCCGGCTGTGCGGGTTTCACGGCGCGTTCTACGGACAGAACGCCGCGGGCGACCTCTTCCTGCACCAGTACGACCTGGTCAGCAAGACGTGGACGGTCCAGGGGGCGCGTATCGGTGGCGGCTTCACCGGCGCCGTGTTGCAGGCGGACACCTCCGGGGTCCTCTACGCCTACCACTACGGCGACATCCGCTGGCACCGGCACCTCGGCGGCGGCGCCTGGGCGTCGGGCTCGGGCCTGCGGATCGGCTCCGGCTTCCGCAACTTCTTCCTCAACGACGGGGTGTGGTGCACCGGCCAGGGGGCGCTGTACGCGATCCCGCCGGACGCGGCCACCGCCCGGCAGAGCGGCGCGCTCACGCAGTACCGGTTGACGAACCACACCACCGCCGGCCCCGACGGGCGGGCCGCCTGGATGAACAGCGGCACCGGCAAGCGGGTCGGCTCCGGCTGGACGGTGCAGACGCAGGCCGCCCTCCAGGGCTACGCCAACACGCCGAGCGTGGCGCAGGGCGAGGTGGCGCGTTTCGCGGTGTCCACCGGGTTCCCGTCGCTCACCGCGTCGATGGTCCGGCTGGCACCCAACCCCGGCGCCCCCGTGGTCGTCTCGCCGCCGCTGCCCGTCACCGGCGGGGTGCAGTCGCTTCCGGTGGGGTTCCTCGGCGTCGGCTGCGGCTGGTCGGACCGGTTGCAGTTCCGGGTCCCCGCCGACTGGCAGCCCGGCCTCTACGCCGCCCGGCTGGAGGGCCCGAACGGGCTGCACCGGTACGTGCCGTTCCTCGTGCGGCCGACCCGCCCCACCAACAGGATCGCGGTGCTGCTGCCCACCTTCACCTACAACGCCTACAACAGCTGGGGCGGGCACAGCCAGTACTGCCCGGACACCACGGGCCGGCGACCCCTCTCCGTACGTCGGCCGTCGACGGAGCTGAACGTCGACGACCCCGGGATCCGGGACCACACCCTCTACTCGGATCTCCTGCTGACCCGCTGGATGTCCCGGCAGGGGCTCGCCTTCGACGTCTACGAGGACGCCGACCTGCACGGCTCCAACGGCTGGCTCACCAACTACCGGGTGCTCGTGCTGGGCAGCCATCCCGAGTACTGGTCCGACACGATGCGGCAGCGGCTGGTCAACTTCCAGGCCGGCGGCGGCCGGCTGATCTACCCGGGCGGCAACGGCCTGTACGAGCGGGTGCAGGTCGACTCCGGTCGTACGGTGGTCACCTACCGCCGGTCGGACGGCAGGCGGGACATCTACACGGAGCTGGGCCTGCCCGCCTCGCAACTGCTCGGCACCAACTACGTCGACGCCGGCACGTACGCGCCGTACCAGGTGCTGCGTGACCACCCGCTGCTGGCCGGCACCGGCCTGGTGGTCGGCAGCAGGTTCGGCCGCACGGGTTACAACGGCGCCGCCAGCGGCTGGGAGACCGACGGGCTGCGCGGGCTGGCCGGCGAGGCGTCCCCGGCGCAGGTCATCGCCCGGGGCGAGAACCCCGGGGGCCAGGGCGCCGCGATGGTCTTCCTGGAGCGGCCCAACGGCGCCCTGGTCTTCAGCGCGTCCTCGATCTCGTTCGTCGGCGCCCTGGCGGACGATCCGGCGATGTCGACCCTGTTGCGCAACGTCTTCGACCGGATGCTGGCGTCGGCCCCGGCGGTCCGGGCCACCGAGGTCCCGATGCCGCGTACCAGCCCCGCGCCCGCGATCCCGGAGCCGTCCACGATGGAGTAGCGGCGCTCAGAGCCAACCCGAGCGGCGGAAGAGGCGGTGCAGGGCGAACGCGGTCAGCGCCATCAGGCCGAGCGCGGTGGGGTAGCCGTAGCGCCAGTGCAGCTCCGGCATGTTGGCGAAGTTCATGCCGTAGATGCCGGCGATGCCGGTCTGGGTGGCGGCGATGGCGGCCCACGCGGCGATCTTGCGCATGTCGTTGTTCTGCTCCACCGCGAGCTGCGCCAACCGGGACTGCACGATCGAGGTCAGCAGGTCGTCGTAGGCGGCGACCCGGTCCACCGCCCGGGTCAGCCGGGCGTCCACGTCGACGAACCATCGGTGCAGGCCGCGCGGCGGGTTGTCGGGCCGCTGGTCGAGCAGGGAGCGCAGCGGCGCCTGGAGGGGCTGCACCGCCCGCTTGAACTCGACCACCTCCCGCTTGAGCTGGTAGATGTGCTGGATGTCGGCCGAGCGGTCGCGGGCGAACACCGCCTCCTCGACGCGTTCCAGGTCCCGCTCGACGTGCCCGGCGACCTCCAGGTAGAGGTCGACCATCCGGTCGCAGACCGCGTAGGCGACCGCCCACGGGCCCTGCGCGAGCACCGCGGGGCGCTGCTCGACGTCGGCGCGTACGCAGGTGAGCGCGCCCGCGGCGCCGTGCCGCACCGTGACGGCGAAGCGGTCGCCGACCAGCACCATCACGTCGCCGGTGTCGACCACCTCGGAGGTGTCGGTCAGCTCGGCGTGCTCGACGTAACGGGCGGTGCGCAGGACCAGCAGGGTGACGTCGCCCTCGCGGCGCACCGTGGGGCGGTGGCCGTCGGCGAGGGCCTGCTCGACGGTGAGGTCGTCGAGCCCGAAGGTGCGGCCGACGGCCGCCATCACCGCCGGATCGGGCTCGTGCAGACCCAGCCAGACGAAGGCGTCGCGGCCGCGACGGCTGCGGGCGTACGCGTCGGCGTAGTGCAGGCGGCCCGGCTCGCGCCGCCCGCCGACGTAGACGGCACAGTCGACCACGGCGTCGGGATTGGAGCGACGGGGCTCCGGCGCGCGCTGCCCGGGCAGCGGTCGGCCGAGCAGCCGGTCGAACACGGCCGACAGCCTGACCCGTTCCCTCGCCCGCCGAACCACCCGTCCCCCTCCGCCGCACCGGCATCCGCGCGGACACCGTACTCGGGTCGGGCGGGTCCGGGGGTCACGGCACCCGGGTGGCGAACACGATGACGTTGTCGACGTAGTTGCCGGTGTCCCGGTCGAACCGGCCGCCGCAGGTGATCAGCCGCAGGCCGGTCGCGTCGCTGGGCCCATAGACCAGGTCGGTGGGGAAGTGGTCCTTCGGGTACGACCCGACGCCGTCGACGGCGAAGGTGGCGACGCTGGCGTCGGCGCGGGTGATCCGCACGGTGTCGCCGGGCCGCAGCCGGCCGAGGTCGAAGAAGACGGCGGGGCCGGCGGCGGAGTCGACGTGCCCGACGAGCACGGCGTTGCCGGTCTCGCCTGGGCTGACACCGTGCCGGTACCAGCCGGCCAGGGTGGGCCGGTCCAGCGGCGGCACCTCCAGGTGCCCGTCGGCGTCGGCGCCCACCGGGACGATCCGTGCCCGTACGTCGATGGCCGGGATCCGCACGTCGACCGGCGCGGCCCGGTGCAGCGGCGGCACCGACGGCGCGGAGCGGGCCGGTGCGGGGGCGTGGGCGGCCTCCGGCCGGGGCGGACGGGGCGGGGTCGTCGCCAGCCCGGCGGCGACCAGGCCGAGCCCGGTCGTGGCGAGCAGGACGACGACCGTGGCCGCCCAGCCGGGCCTGCGCCAGGACACGATCCCACCTCCGTACGCGTGCGCCCGGGTGCCCGCTCCGGTGGGTTCACCGGTGCGGGCACCCGTTGCAGGGATGGACGACTTCCAGGAAGTGGACGGCACGGGGCCGTCGGTCAGAGCGTGGCCGCCGCCATGTGGCGCCGGCGGCGGGCCAGGACCAGGGCACCGCCCGCGGCGGAGCCGAGCAGGGCGCCGCCGGCCGCCAACGCGCCGGTCCCGTCGGTGCCGCCGCGCCCGCCGGCCTGGGCCCCGCCGATCGGGGTGACGGTGAACGTGGCGCTGCCGGCCGCGCTGCCGTCGCCGCAGGTCGCGGTCACGGTGTAGGTGCCCAGGGTGAAGCCGGCGGTGAAGAGTTCGGCGCTCAGCCCGCCGCCGGCCGCCGCGGTGGTGGACCGGACGTTCTGGTCGCGGTCGGGGCCGGTGACGCGGAAGATCGCGTCGCCGGACTTCGGGTTGCAGGTCGTCGCGGTGAGCACGACCGTCCCGCCGACCGGCGTGGTGGCCGGTGACACGACGGTGTCGGCCAGCGCCGCGCCGGGGAGCAGGAGCGTGCCGAGACCCACGCCGAGCGCCGCCGATACGAGAACTGTCTTTGCCTTCATACGCGTCTTCCCTCACTTTTCGTCCGCTGACTGCGTGGGACGTCGTTCGGGTGGCCAACTCCGTGACTAGCACCGGTGTGACCAACCCTAGGAGGGTTGGGACCCCGATCCGATGAAAATGAGAAATCCTCGTTGCCGTCACGTGTCCACCCGGGAGGCGGAGGGAGCAGCGGAAATGCCGGCACGGCCCACCCGCGAGGGTTGGCCGTGCCGATGTCACCGGGGGTCGTGCTGTCGCGGCTGGGCCGTCCCGGCCCCTCTCGTGAACGGTGCCCCGCGGCGGGCGCGTACGCGCCCGGCCCGCCGCGGTGGTCCGGTCCTGGCCGGTTTGCTCCGGGCAGGACGCGCCGCCGTTCCGGTCGCCCGGCAGTGGGTCCGCCGGTGCCGGCCGCGTGCCGCGACGAGGTGCTCAGCCCTGCGCGGTGGCGCTCTCGGGGCGCGGCTCGGGCAGCGGCTCCCCGGTCTCCAGCAGCGACTTGAGGCTGGCCAGCAGCTCCGGCCAGCCGCCACCGCCGTCGAGTTGACCGCTGACGGCCCGGTACATCTCGCTGCCCGGGGAGAAGTCCTCGTGGGTGACGGTCAACTTGACGAACTCGCCGTACGGGGCGATGTCGAAGGTGACCCGGGACCTCCGCTCGCCGAGCCGGGCCGCCAACTCCTCGTCGGACCAGCCGAAGTGCGCGGCGTGCTCCGGTTGGAAGCCGTGCCAGCTGTAGGAGAGCCGGCGGAACGGCTCGGCGACCAGGACGCGCTGGCCGAGGTCGCGGAACTCGCCGCCCGGCTCGTCCTGCCACAGCACGGGGGAGCCGACCCGCCAGTCGGAGCGCAGCGCGACGCCGCCCCAGTAGCGGCGGGTGAACGCCGGCTCGGTCAGCGCGGCCCAGAGCCTCTCGGGGGTGGTGTTGACGTAGGTGGTGTAGACGAAGGTGGGACTGTCCATCGGCTCCCGCTCCAGCGCTGTCCGTAGGTCGGCGAGTGCGCGCACCCGCTCGCGGTCGTAACGGTCGATCCATCGTTCGGCGACGGCGTTGATCGGGACGGGGTTGAGGTAGTGCAGCTTCTCCCGGCCGCGTCGCACGGTGGTCACCAGGTTGGCCGCCGAAAGCACCGCCAGGTGCTTGCTGACCGACTGCCGGGTCATGTCGAGCCCGGCGCACAGCTCGCGCAGGCTCTGCCCGTCGCGCCGGTTGAGGTCGTCGAGGAGCCGGCGCCGACTCGCGTCGGCCAGCGCCCGGAACACGTCGTCCACCCTGCCCACCTCGCACACGCAGCCGTCCGGCTGCCTGTCAGATTAGGCAACCGGACGACTGCATGTCCAGCATGTCGCCGCATCCATCCGTCAGGGGGCGGCGGGGGCGGTCAGGCCGGGCGACCGACGTCGTCGTGCAGCAGCCCCACCAGCGCGGAGAGGCCCTCCTTGCCGTGGCCCCGGGCGACCGCCTCGTCCAGCAGGTCACGTACCGGGCGCATCAGCCCGGCGTCGACCCCCAGGTCCCGGCAGGCTGCCAGCAGGTTGCCGAAGCTGGCGGCCTGCATCCCCAGGGAGGACCCGTCGGCGTCGTGCTCGCCCGACATGAACGGAACGGCCATGATGCCGCCGTCGACGTACCTGGCACCCCGCGATCGACGTCGTGGGCGGCAAGTGGAAGGCGCTGATCCTGTGGGAGCTGGACGGGGGCCCCCGCCGCTTCGCCGAGGTGCGCCGGGGGATCACCGGGATCAGCGAGAAGATGCTGATCCAGCAACTGCGCGAGATGGAGGCGTACGGCCTCGTGCACCGTGAGGTCTACCGGCAGGTCCCGCCCAAGGTGGAATACTCGCTGACCGACTTCGGCCGGTCCCTCAACGAGGCGCTGATGCCACTCGGCGACTGGGGCGAACGGAACATGGCGACCATCGGGGCCATCCCCCGGGACTGACCGGCCGGCGCGAATCCGCGTGCCCCGGCGGCTGCCCGGCGCATAGGGTCGCGCGGTGACGGAGATCAGGACCGAACGGCTGCTGCTGCGCGACTGGCGGGAGTCCGACCTCTCGCCGTGGGCCGCGATGAACGCCGATCCGGAGGTGCGCGAGCACCTCGGCCCGCTGCTCACCGCCGAGCAGGCCGCCGCCTCGGCGCGCTCGTTCCAGGCCGACCTCGACCGGCTCGGCTACGGCTTCTGGGCCGTCGAGGTCCGCGCCGGCGGCGCGTTCGTCGGCTTCGCCGGGCTGGACCGGGTCGACGAGGGTGTGCCGGTCACCGGCGTGGAGGCGGGCTGGCGGCTCGCCCGCTCCGCCTGGGGTCACGGCTACGCCACCGAGGCGGCCCGGGCCGTCCTGCGGTACGGCTTCGACACCGTCGGGCTGCCGGAGATCCTGGCCATCACCACCGCGACCAACCTGCGCTCGCAGGCGGTGATGCGTCGCCTGGGCATGACCACCGATCCGGCCGACGACTTCGACGACCCGGAGGTCGACTCCGGTCCGCTGCGCCGGCAGGTCGTCTACCGCAAGCGGGCCGGGGAGCGCTGAGCGTCGGGCGGCAGGCCCCGGTCGGCCGGCCGCTGATCACCAGCGCGTCGCTGGCCGGCGGCGCCGCTCAGGGCCGGGCCGCCGTTCGCTCCGGCGCCCCCCGGAACTGCCGGTCGACGACGGCCAGCAGGGCGGCGTGCGTCTCCGCGTCCGCCGCCACGATGAGACCGCCCACGCCGGTGTGCGGGGGCTGCCCCCGCAGCCCGGTCACCACGCACCCGGCCGCCTGACACAGGGCGATACCGCCGGCGAAGTGCACGCTGTCGCGGAGGTCCCCGTCGGTGACGTACGCGGCCCGTCGACCGGCGGCGACCCACGCGACGGCCAGCGTGGTGGAGAGCACCCGTGGCCCGAACCGCGCGGCGAACTCCGCGTCCGCGAGCATCCCGGTCGCCCGGAACGCGGGGGCGTTCGGGAACGGCGGGTCGAGGTTGACGTCCACCAGCCGGGAGCTGGCCGACGGCGCGAGGGGCTCGTCGACGCCGTCGCGACGGATCTGGGCCGCCCTGCCGTCCCCGAACCAGAACACCTCCCCGGCGAACGGGTCGGCGACCGCGGCGGCGGTGACCTCCGGACCGGTACGCAGCGCCACGTTCACCGCGACCAGCGGGGTGCGCGCCGCGTAGTTCAGCGTGCCGCACAGCGGGTCGACCAGCCAGGTCCGGTCGGCCGACCGGGAACCGGTGTGCCCGCTCTCCTCGCCCAGCACGGCGTCGTGCGGCCGGGCGCGGCGCAGCACGTCGAGGACGGCCCGCTCCGACTCGAGGTCGGCGGCGGTGGCGAAGTCACCGGGCGACTTGTCGAACCGTTCCAGCGGCCCGCCGAACCGGGCCCGGACGACAGCCGCGCCCGCCTCCGCCGCGACGATGGCCAGTTCCGGGTCGGTGAGGATCATGGCCGAACGGTAGCCGAGGCCGGCGGAATCGGCGGCGCGCCCGGTGCTCAGCCGCGAGGGTCGGGATCGGTCACCCAGCCGGCGAGCAGCACCAGCCCGGTGGGCCGGTGCACGGCGAGGAAGCCGAAGGGCCGGTCGACGTCGAAACGTACCCGCCGCCTGCGGGCGGTGAGCCGCGGGCGGGCGGAACCCGCCCGCGTGGCGACGGCGGTGACCACGGCGGCGCGGAAACCCGTCGCGCTGAAGGTGGCCGTGGCGTTCTGCCGCGCCTGCGAGACCGCCAGGAGCCGGGAGATGCCGGGGAAGTGGTCGCCGTCGCCGGCCGCGGTGGACAGGCCGAACAGCGCGGCCCGCTCCAGCAGGTCGTGGTCGGCGGAGGCGGTGAAGGCCACGGTGCGGACGAGCAGTTCCGGCCGGTCGTCGAGGGCGTCGACGACCTGCTCGTCGACGCCGGGGCCGGCGGCGATCGGCAGCGCGGCCGGCGCCTCGAGCGCGCCGACGGCGGCCGGCAGCACCTCCGCCGCCCCGTGCTGCGGCGCGCCCAGGGCGAGCACCACGTCGACGTCCTCGGCGCCCCGCACGGTCAGCAGGCTGAGCGGGCCGGCGGGGGTGTCGGCGGCCCGCAGCGCGTCGAGGTCGTAGCTCGTCCGGCTCAGCCCGGCGAGCCGGCGACCGTGCCACGGCCCGGCGGACGGCTGGCACCAGGCGTCGCGGAACGGCGCGGCCCACTCGGTGCGCAGCGACAGCGCGCTGGCCAGCACCATCGCGGTCGCCGGGGTGACCCGCACCGGCATCCGGGGGACCAGGCCGTCGGTGTGGGTCGCGGCCCACCCGTCGAGGGCCTGCTGGTCGTGCGCCGGATCGCCGGTCAGCTCCCCGCGCATGGCCGCCGGCACCTCCCGCACCCACCGGTCGGCCAGCGGCAGGTCCCGCCGCGCCCAGGCGGCGAGCGCGAGCCGGGTGGTGGGGGAGCGGTCCAGGTCGAACCGGGCCGGTTCCGGCGCGACCGCGAGCAGTTCGTCGCGGACCGGACCGGTCGCGTAGCGGGCGAGCAGCGCCAGCAGCGGATAGACGCCGGCGCCGGAGACGACCGTCTGCCCGGCGTCCACCGTGGACGCCCAACGGGCGGTGAGCGCGTTGGCGGCGGTGATGCTCATCGGCGGGCGTCCTCCCGGTTGCACGGTGGCCGTCGCCCGGGGGCGACCGCTGGCACCCTACCGCCGCCCGGCGACCGCCCGATGCCCCCGACCCGGGCCGGTCGGTGCCCGGGCGTCCGGGCTGGTGTGGCAGCGTGGGCGGCGTGAACACCTCCGCGCCGCTGGACGTCGACCTGGCGCTGGTCGGCGGCGGCGGCGCCGCGTCGCTGGTCCTCGCGGCCCTGGACCGGCACGGCGTGCGGGACCTCCGGGTCGCCGTCGTCGACCCCGTCCACCGTCGCGGCCAGGACCGGACCTGGGCCTTCTGGGACCGCCCCGGCAGCGACCTGGACCCGATGCTGGCCGCGAGCTGGGACCAGGTCGAGGTGGCGATGCCCGACGGCCGCCGCGTGCTCGACCTGGCCCCCCTGCGGTACGCCATGCTGCGCTCCGGCCCGGTCTACGCCCGGGCTGCCGAGGCCGAGCGGCGGCTGGGCGTGCGGCGGATCGTCGCGCCCGTCGACGCCCTGCACGACGACGGGGAGCACGTCACGGTATGCGCCGGCGGCGGCGACGGGCCGGCCGTCCGCGCGACCTGGGTGCTGGACTCCCGGCCCCGGCCGCCCCGGCGACCCGGGCGCACCAACTGGCTCCAGCACTTCCGGGGCTGGTGGCTGGAGTCCGCCGTGCCGGTCTTCGACCCGGCCCGCGCCGTCCTGATGGACTTCCGCACCCCGCAGCCCGCCCGGGGCGTGTCGTTCGGGTACGTCCTGCCGGTCAGCGACCGGTACGCCCTGGTGGAGTACACCGAGTTCGGCCCCGACCTGCTCACCGACGCCGGTTACGACGCGGCGCTGGCCGGCTACCGGGACCTGCTCGGCCTCGACCCGGCCCGGCTGCGGGTCCGGGAGGTGGAGAACGGGGTGATCCCGATGACCGACGGCCCGTTCGAGGCCCGGCCCTCGCCCCGGGTGGTCCGACTCGGCACGGCCGGCGGGGCCACCCGACCCTCCACCGGCTTCACGTTCTCCGCCATGCACCGCCAGGCCGAGCAGGTCGCCCGGGCCCTCGCGGCCGGCCGCCCGCCGGTGCCCGCTGCCGCGTACCCCCGTCGGCACCGCTGGATGGACGCGGTCGCGCTCCGGGCGCTGGACGCCGGCGGCGTCGGCGGGCCCGACTTCTTCGGCCGGCTCTTCGACCGCAATCCCGCCGAGCGGGTGCTGCGGTTCCTCGACGGCGCGACCACCCCGGCGGAGGAGGTGGCGCTGATGGGCACCACCCGGCTGCGGCCGATGGTCGCCGCCACCGCCAAGGACGCCGTGGCCCGGCTCCGCGACCGCGTCGACCCGACCCGGCGGGCGGCGACCTGGACGGTCCCGCGACCGGTGGTCGGCGACCGGGCCGACGCCGACGGCTGAGCCGCCTCAGGCGGCGCAGTGGAAGGTCGGGAAGGTCGTCCACGCCGCGCCGCCGCCCGACGGCGGGGGAGGCCGTGCGGATTCGGTAGGTTGCCGGCATGGTGGACGAGACGGCCGGCAGGGTCGTGCAGATCTGGACCGACGGGGCGTGCAGCGGCAACCCCGGCCCCGGCGGGTGGGGCGTGGTGCTGCGCTACGGCGCGCACGAGCGGGAACTGTGCGGCGGCGAGGCGACCCCGACCACCAACAACCGGATGGAGCTGATGGCGGCCATCCAGGCCCTGGAGAGCCTGACCCGGTCGGTCACCGTCGAGCTGCACACCGACAGCACGTACGTGCGCAACGGCATCACCAGCTGGCTGGCCTCGTGGAAGCGTAACGGCTGGCGGACCGCCGCGAAGCAGCCGGTCAAGAACGCCGACCTGTGGCAGCGGTTGGAGGCCGCGTGCGCCCGGCACGAGGTCACCTGGCTGTGGGTGAAGGGGCACAACGGCCACCCGGAGAACGAGCGCGCCGACGCGCTGGCCAACCGGGGCATGACCGAGGCCCGCGCGTCGGCGGTGCCCGCCGGCCGCTGATCGGACCGGCGGGCGGGCCGGCGCTCAGGTCACTCGGTGCGGCTCGGGTCGGTGGTGCCGGAGACGGCGTCCACGTCGTAGCCGGCGCGGCTGACCTCCCGGGCCGACCGCCGGTCCTCGGCGGGCAGGTCGGCGAAGTCGTCGCCGGTGTCGTCGGTGCTGCGCAGGGACTCGCCCGGCGGACGCAGCGACGCCTGCATGGCGGTGGCGCCGTCCGGCTCGTCGGTGGCGGCCCGGTCGGTACGGTTCTGATCGGTCATGCCGCTCTCCTGCCCCCGTGGCCTGCCCGCAAACGTGCCCCGCGGTGCTCAGCGAGCCGCGTCCGGGTGGCCTGCCCGCAAACGTGCTCCGCGGTGCTCAGCGAGCCGCGTCCGGGTGGCCCGGCATGCCGGAGCCGCCGCTGGAACTGCCCGACGCGCCGCCCGCCATGCCCGACCCGTCGTCCTCGGTGACGATGTCGGGCTTCGTCGTCGTGTCGTCCGGCGCCGGGACGTCGGTGTCTGCCTCGACCTGCACCAGCCGGGCCTGGCCGGCCTCGTCCTCGGCGTGCGCCGGATCGACCGGCAGCTCCCCGTCGCGCGCCCGATACCCCACCACTGCCTCCCCGTGCCGTCGCACCGCCGCGTTCCGCCGATGCCGTGTCCGCCCCCGGCTACCCGAAGCCCTCCACCCAAAACCCGCCCGCCTCCGACCCCCGCGCCGCGCCTCGTCTGCCCCGTCCCGCGCTGCCCGCCCGGCGGGGCGATCATGCAGTCGTGGTGCCCGTTATGGCCGGGTTGCCGCCGGTATGCGCAGCACCACAACTGCATGATCGCGAAGAGCGAGAGGTGGGGTGGGAGCACGGGCGGGAGGTGTCGGACCAGGGAGCCGGAGGGGTGAGGATGCAGGGGAAGAGCGGGGTGGGAGGGGAGGCGGGGGTGGGGGTCAACGGGGGCGTGGTGGGCGGGTGGTGCGGGCGGGGGAGCGGGGTGCGCGGGGCAGCGGGGTGAGCGACAGTGGTGACCAGTGCCCGGGTCGCGTCCGGGCGGGCGGCAGGGCGGTGTGCCGGTCGCCCCGGGCCGCGTCGAGCTGGGACTGGTGCAGGAACAGGGCACCGGAGAGGTCCGCGCCGCGCAGGTCGGCCCCGCGCAGGTCGGCGCCCGTGAGGTCGGCCAGGCCGAGGTCGACGCCGCGCAGGTCGGCGCCGATCAGCAGCGCCCCGCGCAGGTTCGCCCGGCGCAGGTCTGTCCGGCGCAGGTCGACGCCGAACAGGTGGGCGCCCCGCCGGTCCACGCCGGGCCGGCCGCCCCGGGCCCGGGCCGCGTCCCCGGCGCGGGACAGCAGCGGGTTGACCCGCCCCCGGTACGCGTCCACGTCGAGACCCAGCAGCGTGTCGGCGGGCTCCCGGGTCAGCCGCCCGGTCTCGTCGAGCGCGACGGACAACTCGTCGTGCAGCGACTGCGGCGGGCGCGTCGCGAGCGCCTCGGTCAGGTACCAGAGCAGCTCGTGCAGGGGTCGCATCACCGCGAACGTGTCGAACATGCGCGCTGCGGTCTCCGGCGCGTCGCGCCAGTCCCGCCCGCCGAAGGTGACCTGGGCCACCCGCTGCCCGGCGCCGAAGCAGTCGAAGACGGTGCAGCCGGGGAAGCCCCGGTCGCGCAGGTCGGCGTGGATGCCGCACCGCGAGTCGGCCCGCAGGTTGGGGCAGGGCTGCCCGGCGGGCTTGTCGATGGCGAAGTCGGCGGACGCGGCGAAGGCCGGCGCGACGCAGCAGAGCCCGAAGCACCGGGCGCAGTCGGCGCGCAGCCCGTCCGCCGGCGACGTCGCCCCGGGAGTTTCCGACACGCTGACCGTTCTCCTGCCGATCGGGGGACCCCGCCGGCGGCCTCGCGGGCGGAGGCTCCCATTGTCCCGCCGCCGCGACGGTCACCGGGCCCCGGGGTGCCGAGCTGTGCGCGCCCGGCGGGCGGGGCCGCGCCGGGGCGTCCCGGCGCGGCGGCGCCTCACCCCCGCACCGAGCGCCAGTCGTGCGACTCCAACGAGTTGGCCTGGGGGCCCATCATCAGCATGCCGCCGTCCACCGGCCAGGACGCGCCGGTGACGTACGCGGCGGCGGGCGAGGCGAGCAGCGCGACCACGGCGGCCACCTCCCGCGCGTCGCCGGGCCGCCCGACCGGCACCCCTGGACGCTCCTCGGTGAACGGGTCGACGTCCTCCTGACCGGTCATCGGGGTGGCGATCTCGCCCGGGGCGACCGCGTTGACGGTGATCCCGTCCGCCGCCAGCTCCTGCGCCATCACCTTCGTCAGCAGACCGAGCCCGCCCTTGGCGGCGCAGTACGCGGCCGAGCCGACCCGGGGCGCGTGCTCGTGCACGCTGGTGATGTTGACGATCCGTCCGCCCAGCCCCGCGGCCCGCATCCGCCGCGCCGCCCGCTGCCCGCACAGGAACGGCCCGTCGAGGTCGACGGAGAGCACCTCGCGCCACTGCTCCCAGCCGGTGTCGACGAAGGGCGTGGACGCCCCGGTGCCGGCGTTGTTGACGAGCACACCGAGACCGCCGAGCCGGTCGGCCAGCTCGTCGACGACCGCGTCGGCGCCCGGCAGCCGGGTCAGGTCCAGCTCGGCGACCTCGCAGCGCCGGCCGGCGGCGCGTACCTCGGCGGCGGTCCGCTCGGCGCCGTCGGCGTCGCGGTGCCAGGTGACGCCGACGTCGAAGCCGGCCTCCGCGAGGGCGACGGCGCAGGCCCGGCCGATGCCGGAGTCCGCGCCGGTGACGATGGCGATCCTCGGGTAGTTCTCGTAACGCGATGGCATGCCGGCGCACTACCCACTCCGCGCGGATGCAACCCCGCACTCGATCCCGTCGCTACCGGGGGTTGTCTGCGTCGATGCGCTCTGTCATTCTCCACCGTGGACGCTGCCAGCGGCGGTCGGCATTCCGGAGGGTCGCGCTGAGTGGCGCCGTCATCTGCCGGAGGGACCTCGTGAAGCGCAGACGTCGTCATCTGCTCGCAGGACTGGCGGTCGGTGCCCTGGTGGCGTCGACCGGTCTCATCGGAATCCACTTCGCCGGCGCCGAGGTGCCGACCCCCGTCGCGGCCGCCGGCGACGGGGAGATGCCGGGCGCGCTCGGCGCCCACATGGAACGGCTGCGCCAGGCCGTGCCGGGCAGCGACGGCATGTCGCCGGACGGGCCCGGCAACGCCGCGCAGCAGGAGTTCCTGGAGCGCGCGTACCCGGCCGACACGATCAGCATCGCCCAGGTCGACCGCTCCAAGTCGGCGTACGCCGCCGCCGAGCGGCGCACCGGCGGCACCCGAGGCTGGACGAACATCGGCCCCAGCGAGGCGCTCTACCCGTTCACCGAGTTCCGCAACGCCGGCAACTACGTGCCGAACGCGTACGTCGCGGGCGGGCGGGTCACCTCCATCGACATCGCCCCGGACTGCAACGCCCTGCTCTGCCGGGCGTACGTCACGCCGGCCGGCGGCGGCGTCTGGGGCACCCTGAACGTCCTCGCCGCCGAGCCGAAGTGGTTCTACCTGGGCGGGCCGCTCGGCATCAACGCGGCCGGCTCGGTCAAGATCGACCGCAACGACAGGACGGGGCTGACCATCTACGTCGGCACCGGCGAGGCCAACACCTGCGCCTCCGGCTGCGTCGCCGGCGTCGGGCTCTACAAGTCCACCAACGGCGGCGTCACCTGGAAGGGCCCGCTGGGCAAGGACGCCCTCGCCGGCAAGGGCATCGGCGAGATCACCGTCAAGCCCGGCGACCCGAAGACGCTCTACGTCGCCACCACCACCGCCCTGCGCGGCATGTCCGGCTCCTGCTGCACGGGCGTCACCCGGCCCGTGCCCGACGCCGCGAAGTGGGGCCTCTACAAGTCCACCGACGGCGGCGCGAACTGGAAGTTCATCCACAACGGCTCGGCCGACGCCACCCAGTGCACCGGCAGCGCCGCCGAATACGGCAACACCGCCACCTGCTCGCCGCGCGGCGTGCGCTACGTCAAGCTCGACCCGCGCGACGCGAACACCGTCTACGCCTCCTCGTACGCCCGGGGGGTCTGGCGCTCGACGGACGCCGGCGCCACCTGGACGCAGATCAAGCCCTCGCTCAACCCGGCGGTCTTCCAGACCCGGGCCGCGATCGACGTGACCGCCCTGCCGAACGGCAAGACCCGCATGTACGTCTACGAGGGCAACCTCGGCAACCCGTACTCGCGGCTGTTCCGCAGCGACGACGTGGCCGGCGGGGCCCCCGCGTTCGCCGACCTGAGCAGCGCCAACCCGGCCGACCCGGGCTACGCCACCTACAACCAGTGCACCGGCCAGTGCTGGTACGACGTGTTCGTGCACACCCCGGCCGGGCACCCGGACATCGTCTACACCGGCGGTTCGTACGTCTACGGCGAGACCGTCGCCCACAAGCGGGCCGTGGTGCTCTCCACCGACGCCGGCGTCAGCGGCACCGACATGACCTTCGACGGCACCGACGAGCTGCACCCCAACGGACTGCACCCCGACCAGCACGCCCTGGTCACCAACCCGCGCAACCCGTACCAGTTCTTCGAGGCCAACGACGGCGGCGTGATGCGCTCCAGCGGCCAGTTCGTGGACCGGTCGGCCTGGTGCGACAACCCGGACCGCAACCTGACCACGCAGGCGCAGAAGGACCGCTGCCGGCAGATGCTGTCGAAGATCCCGTCGAAGCTGGACGGCATCAACAAGGGCATGAACACGTTGCAGTTCATCAGTCTCTCGGCCAGCCCGCACGACCATCGGCTGCTCCAGGGTGGCACCCAGGACAACGGCACCTGGGAGAACAAGGGCGAGCGCCGGCGCTGGGTCAACACGATGATCGGTGACGGTGGCGCGTCCGGCTTCGACGTCGGCAGGCCGGAGTTCCGCTTCCACACCTTCTACGACGCCTCGCCCGAGGTGAACTTCGCCAACGGCGACGTGGGCAGCTGGATCTCGATCTCCGACCCGGTCTTCGGGCACCCGGGCACCCTGTTCTACGCCCCGGTGACCACCGACCCGAAGGTCAGCGGGACGATCTTCGCCGGCACCTCGCGCACCGTCTACCGGACGAAGACGTTCGGGCTGGGCGACCGCAGCCTGGCCGAGGCCGACCGGATCTGCAACACCTGGACCGGCACCTTCGAGGCGCAGTGCGGCGACTTCGCGCCGCTGGGCACGGTCAACCTGACCGACGCCGCGTGGGGCGACCGGGCCGGCGGGGCCGTCTCGGTCGTCGAGCGCGTCGCCTCCGACTCGTCCACGGCGTACGCGGCCACCAGCACCGGCCGGGTGTTCGTGTCCCGCAACGTCGACGCCGAGCCGGCGTCGGCGGTCACCTGGACGCGCATCGACACCGCCGCCACGCCGAACCGCTTCGTCACGAGCGTCCACGTCGACCCGGCCGACCCGGCGCGGGCGTGGGTCTCCTACAGCGGCTTCAACTCGAACACCCCGGCCACCCTCGGGCACGCGTTCGAGGTGCGGCTGGCGGGCGCGGGCGCGACCTGGACCGACCGGTCGTACGACTTCGGCGACCAGCCGATCACCGACCTGGTCCGCGACGACGTGACCGGCACCCTCTACGCGGCCACCGACTTCGGCGTGCTGCGGCTGGCCAAGGGCACCACGACCTGGGTGAAGGCGGCCCGGGGCATGCCGAACGTGGAGATCGCCGGGCTGACCGTCGTGCCGGGCAAGCGGGTGCTCTACGCCGCCTCGCACGGCCTCGGCGCCTGGCAGCTCACGCTCTGAGGCAGGAGACCATCGGCGACGACCCGGTGCGGGGCCGCGTGCGCGGCCCCGCACCGCTGCCCGGGGCGGCCGGCCGCGCCTGGCGGACCCTCGGCGCGGCCTTCGTCCTGCTCGTCTTCGTCCCGCCGTTGCTGCTGCTGTTCTCCGGTTCGCTCACCGAGCCGGGCCTGCCGCCGCCGCCCACCCCGCAGCTCGTGCCGGAGCCGGTCTCCACCACCGGCTGCCGGCAGGCCGTCGAGCTGGGCGGGCTGCTGCGCGCCTCGCTCAACTCGGTCCTGGTCGCGGTCGTCGCCGTGCCGCTGAGCGTGCTCGTCGCCTCCTTGGCGGGCTTCGCGCTGACCCGGATCGCCCCGCGCGCCACCGGCGTCGTCGTGGCGGCCTCCCTGGTGGCGCTGATGGTGCCGGCCACGGCGCTGCTCGTGCCCCGCTTCGCGATCTTCCGGATGCTCGGCCTGACCGACACCCTGGTGCCGCTGGTCGCCCCGGCGCTGCTGGGCACCTCGCCGCTCTACGTCCTGGTCTACCACCTGGCGTTCCGGGCGCTGCCGGCCGATCTCTACGACGCCTGCCTGGTGGCGGACCTGTCGCCGCTGCGCACCTGGTGGCGGGTCGCCCTGCCGCTGGTGCGTCCGGTCACCGCCGGCCTCACCGCGCTGACCTTCGTGCTCACCTGGTCGAACTTTCTCGACCCGCTGGTCTACGTCTACGACCGCGACCTGTTCACCCTGCCGCTGGCGCTGCGCTCCCTGTCGGTGCTGGACCCGACGAACTTCCCGGTGTTCCTGGCGGGCGCGGTGCTGGCCACGGTGCCGGCGCTGGCCGTCTTCGTGCTCGCCCAGCGGCGCTTCCTCCACCACGACGACCCGACGGGACAAGACTGACGATGCGACCGACGACGCGACCGAAAGCACTGCTCGCGCTGCTGCTCACCGCCGTGCTGGCCGCCACCGGGTGCGGCTCCGGCGCCGGGTCGTCCGCCGACGGGCCGGTGCGACTGCTGGTCTTCGGCGCCCCCGAGGAACTCGCCGCCTACCGCACCCTCGTCGAGGCGTACGAGAAGGCCCGTCCCGGCGCCGACGTGCAGCTCGTCGAGGCCAGCGACCGCAAGGACCTGCTGGCCCGGCTCGCCACCTCGGTGGCCGGCGGCGCCCCGCCCGATCTGTTCCTGATGAACTACCGCTTCTACGGCCAGTTCGCCGCCAAGGACGTCATCGAGCCGCTGGACGACCGGCTGGCCGCCTCCGCGGCCGTCGACCCCGCCGACTACTACCCGGTGGCCTGGAACGCCTTCCGGTGGCAGGGCCGGCAGCTCTGCCTGCCACAGAACGTCTCCAGCCTGGCCGTCTACTACAACCGCACCCTGTTCGCGAAGCACGGCGTGCCCGAGCCGAGGGCCGGCTGGACCTGGAACGACCTGGTCGCCACCGCGACCGCGATGACCCGCGACTCCCGGGGAGTGGTGGTCAAGGCCACCGAGAGCGAGGGCGCGGCGCTGCGCCCGGCCGTGCACGGCCTCGGCGTCGAGCCGTCGATCATCCGCCTCGCCCCGTTCGTCTGGTCGGGCGGCGGCGAGATCGTCGACGACCCGGCGAAACCGACCCGGCTGACCCTGGACACCCCGGCCGCCCGGGAGGCGCTGAAGAACCTCGTGGACCTGCGGCTGGCGTACGGGGTGGTGCCCACCGACGAGGAGGTGGAGGCCGAGGACGACGAGTCGCGCTTCGCCAACGGCCGGCTCGCCATGCTGATGAGTTCCCGCCGCTCCACCACCACGTTCCGCTCGATCACCGGCTTCGAGTGGGACGTCGCGCCGCTGCCCGTCTACCGGGAGCAGGTCGGGGTGCTGCACTCCGACGCGTACTGCATGACCCGGGGCGCGAAGCACAAGGACGCCGCGTGGCGGTTCCTGGAGTTCGCCATCGCCGAGGAGGGGCAGCGGATCATCGCGGCCACCGGCCGTACCGTCCCGTCGCACATCGGGGTGTCGCAGTCCCCGGCGTTCCTCGGCCCCGCCCAGCCGCCGCGCAGCGCGAAGGTCTTCCTCGACGCCATCCCCACCGTCCGGGCGTTGCCGACCGTCTCCACCTGGCCGGAGATCGAGGACGTCACCTACGGCATCCTGGAGAACGCCATGCACCGGGGCGACCGGCTCGACGACGTGATCCGCGACCTCGACCGGCAGACCCGGCCGATCTTCGCCCGCGGGGAGCACGGGTGAGCGATCCGGGCCTCTCCCTGACCGGCGTCTCGGCCGCGTACCGGGGGGCGACCGTGCTGCACGAGGTGGACCTGACCGCCGCCCGGGGCGAACTGCTGGTGGTGCTCGGCCCGTCGGGGGCCGGCAAGTCGACGGTGCTGCGGGTCGTCGCCGGCCTGGAGCCGGTCACCGCCGGCCGGATCCGCATCGCCGGCCGGGACGTCACCGCCGAGCGCCCGGGCCGGCGCAACGTGTCGATGGTCTTCCAGTCGTACGCGCTCTTCCCGCACCTGAGCGTCGCGGAGAACATCGCCTTCGGCCTGGAGGTACGCGACACGCCCCGCGCGGCGGCCCGGGAGCGGGCCCACGCGGCGGCCGAGACGGTCGGCTGCGCCGGGCTGCTGGACCGGCGGCCCGGGCAGCTCTCCGGCGGCGAACGGCAGCGGGTGGCGTTGGCCCGGGCGCTGGTCCGCGAGCCGGACGTGTTCCTGCTCGACGAGCCGCTGTCCAACCTCGACCAGGCGCTGCGGGTGCAGATGCGCGCCGAGCTGCGGGCCCTGCACGACCGGCTGGGCGCGACGATGGTGCACGTCACCCACGACCAGACCGAGGCGCTGGTGCTCGCCGACCGGATCGCCGTGCTGCGCGACGGGCGCATCGAGCAGGTCGGCACCCCCGACGAGATCTGGCGCACCCCGGCCACCACCTTCGTCGCCCGCTTCGTCGGTTCCCCCGCGATGAACCTGCTCCCGGCCGACGGTCCGCTGCGCCCCGACGGCGCCCCCGTCCCGGGGGCGGACCACGACGGGATGGAGCTCGGCTTCCGGCCCGAGGCGGTCGTCCTGGGCGCGACCGACGGGACGGACGCCACCGTCGACCGGGTCGAGGTGGTCGGCGAGGACGCGTACGCGTACCTGAGGCTCGCCGGCGGGCACCCCGTCGTCGCCCGGGTGCCCGCCGCCCGCCGGCCGGGTAGGGGCGCGCCGGTACGCGTCGGGGTGCGCTGGGCCGACGTGCACGTCTTCCACGCCGGCTCCGGCCGCCGGTACGCCCCGTGACGACGACCGACCGCCGCTCGCGCCGGCAGTTGGCGCTGATGCTGGCGCCGTACCTGGTGGGGCTGGTCGGACTGGTGCTGCTGCCCGCCGCGGTCACCCTGGCGCTGGCGTTCACCGAGTACGACCTGCTGCGCCCGCCCCGCTGGGTGGGACTGGACAACTTCGCCGCACTGCTGGACGACCCGGTGTTCCGGGTGTCGCTGACCAACTCGCTGGTCTTCGCGCTGGTGGCCGTACCGCTGCGGGTGCTCTTCGCCCTCGGCCTGGCGCTGCTGCTGCACCGCCGCGCGGTCGGCGTCGGCGGCGCCCGCACCGCGGCGGTGCTGCCGACCGCGGTGCCGGAGATCGCCTACGGGCTGCTCTGGCTCTGGCTGCTCAACCCCCTCTACGGGCCGATCAACCAGCTGCTGCGCACGGGCGGGGAGAACGGCCTGACCGCGCTGGGACGCACCCCGCCGCAGTGGCTCACCGACCCCACCGACGCCCGCGCGGCGATCGTCCTGATGAGCCTGTTCACCATCGGCGAGACCTTCGTGGTGCTGCTGGCCGCCCGCCGCGCGCTGCCCCGCGACGTCTACGAGATGGCGGCGATCGAGGACGCCACCGGCTGGGACGTGTTCCGCCGGGTCACGCTGCCGCTGATGGCGCCCGTGCTGGGGCTGCTGGCGGTGCGCGACGCCATCCAGAGCCTGCACTTCTCCTTCGTGCCGGCCTTCGTGGTGACCGACGGCGGCCCACCCCCGTACGCCACCACCTACCTGTCGCTCTTCGTCTACCGCACCGGCTTCGAGTACCTGCGCTACGGCTACGCCGCCGCCGCGACCCTGGTGATGATCCTGCTGACCGTGGCGGCGGTGCTGGTGCAGTGGCGGCTGATCCGCCGCTACCGGGCGTTCTACCGGCTCTGAGCACCCGATAATCCCGGGCGCCGGCCCCGGGGGCCGTGGCATGATCGCGCACTGCGCCGGCCGGGCGGCGGCGCGCGAGGAGGACGGCATGGAGTTCGACGTACGCCGGATCGGGCCGGAGTCGACAGCCGAGGCGGCCGACGTGCTCGCCGACGCCTTCGACGGGTACCCCTGGATGGCCTGGACGGTCGCCGCCGACCGGCACCGGGAGCGGCTGGGGGCGATGTTCGCCGGCACCGTCGCCGCCGTCGGGCTGCCCTACGGCGACGTCTGGGCGGCGGCGGACGCCGACGGCCGGCTGGCGGCGGTGGCGGTCTGGCTGCGCCCGGACCGGCCGGTGCCGGACGAGGTCTGGGCCGCCGTCGCGGCCCGCAACGCCGAACTTGCCGGCGACCGGCAGCCGGCGCTGCACGCCGCCGACGCCGCCTGCGCCTCCCTGCGGTCGGCCGAGCCGGCGTTCCTGCTCGCCACCGTCGGCGTGCGCCGGACCGCCCAGGGCCGAGGGCTGGGGGCCCGGGTGCTGCGGCCCGGCCTGGTTGAGGCCGACCGGGCCGGCCTGCCCGCCGTGTTGGAGACCTCGTCGGAGCCGAACGTGCGGTTCTACCGGCGGCTGGGCTTCTCGGTGACCGGCCAGGCCCGGGTGCCCGCCGGCGGGCCCGACGTCTGGGCGATGCGGCGGCCGGCGGCCGGCGAGCGGGTGTAAGGGCCGTCCGCTCGGGTAGCCGCCGGGAATGGAGCTGGTCGAGGAGTCGCCGTACCGCTTCCGGATCGACCGGCACGACCCGATGCGGGTGCCGGGGGTGGTGTTCGCGTCCCGGTCCCTGCTGCCCGACGCCGGGGAGGACAGGTCGCTGGAGCAGGTCGCGAACGTCGCCACGCTGCCCGGCATCGTCGACGCCTCGTACGCCATGCCCGACGTGCACTGGGGCTACGGGTTTCCGATCGGCGGGGTGGCCGCCACCGACGTCGCGAACGGCGGCGTGGTCTCGCCCGGCGGGGTGGGCTTCGACATCTCCTGTGGCGTCCGGCTGCTCGCCGCCGACCTCGACCGCGACGGGCTGCGGCCCCGCCTCGACGCGCTGATGGACGGGCTGGGCGAGGCGACCCCACGCGGCATGGGCAGGGGCGCGGTATGGCACCTGTCGACGCGCGCGGAACTCGACGCGGTGCTGCGCGGCGGCTCCCGGTACGCGGTGGAGCGCGGCTTCGGCGTCGAGCGGGACCTGCACCGCTGCGAGGACGCCGGTGCCGTCGGCGACGCCGATCCGGCGCGGGTCAGCGAGCGGGCGATCGAGCGCGGCGCGCGCCAGGTCGGCAGCCTCGGCTCCGGCAACCACTTCCTGGAGGTCCAGGCCGTCGAGGAGGTGTACGACGACACCGCCGCCACCGCCTTCGGGCTGCGCCCCGGCCAGGTCTGCGTGATGATCCACTGCGGCTCCCGGGGGCTGGGTCACCAGATCTGCACCGACTACGTGCGGCAGATGGAGAAGGTGATGGCCCGCCACGGCATCGAGGTGCCGGACCGCCAGCTCGCCTGCGCCCCGGTCTCCTCCGCCGAGGGCCGCGCCTACCTGGGCGCGATGGCCGCCGCCGCCAACTACGCCCGGGCGAACCGGCAACTGCTGGCCGACGCCGCCCGGAAGGTCTTCGCCCGGGTCACCGGCAGCCGGCTCGACCTGGTCTACGACATCTCGCACAACCTCGCGAAGATCGAGACGCACGGCGTCGACGGCGAGCGCCGCGCGCTGTGTGTGCACCGCAAGGGGGCCACCCGCGCGCTGCCGCCCGGCCACGACGACCTGCCCGACGACCTGCGGGACGTGGGCCAGCCGGTGCTGATCCCCGGCTCCATGGGCACCGGCTCGTACGTGCTCACCGGCGTGCCGGGGGCGCCGGCCTTCGCGTCCACCTGCCACGGGGCCGGCCGGGTGCAGAGCCGCAAGCAGGCCGTGCGGTCGGAGCGCGGGCTGGACCCGCGTGCCCAGTTGGAGGCGCGGGACATCGCGGTTCGCGGGGCGTCCCGGCGCGGCCTGGCCGAGGAGATGCCGGCGGCGTACAAGGACGTCTCGGCGGTGGTGGCCGCCGCCGAGGGCGCCGGACTGTGCCGCAAGGTGGCCCGGCTGGTCCCGCTCGGCGTGGTGAAGGGCTGAGCGGGCGGCGCGGGTAGGACCGGGCGCGGGGGCTCACACGTCCAGCGTCACCGCGCAGCACCAGCCCCCGCGGTCGGGGCCGAAGCGCAGCCCGTGCAGGGAGACGGCCTTCGGCACCGCGCCGACCAGCTCGACGGCGTCGGTGTCCGCCGTGCGCCAGCGCACCACCAGGCCGCCGGCGCCGTCGTCGGCCACGTCGGTGCGCAGCGGCAGCTCACCCGCCGTCTCCATCCGGAAGATCACCTCGTCGAGTACGCCCACCAGCAGGTCCGCGTCGTCGTCACCGGCCGGCGCACGGAACTCCCGCTGCGGGCCCGGTGGCGCCCCGGCGGGGTCGACGAACGTCCCGACCAGCGCGGCGACCGCCTCGGCGACGCACTCCTCCCGGCTCGGCGCCCACGCCTCGATGCGGACGTCGGCGGTGTGCGGCAGGCGGCGGTGCCCCCGCCCGGGTGGTCGCGGCATGCCCCGATCCTCCGCCACGCCGCGCGACGGCGGGCTCGGTTCCGATCCGCCGGCACGCCGTGGGGCGGCGGCTTCAGTTCAGGCCGAGCCGGGCGATCGGCTCGACGAGCTCGCGTTCCTCGTAGGCGAGGTGGGACAGCAGGGTGTCGCTGAGCAGGTCGACCGCGGCGCGCAGCTCGGCCATCCCGTCGGCGACGGAGACGAACGCGACCAGCGCCCGGTCGACGCGTTCCAGCACGTCGTGGATGGCGTGGTGCTCCTGCTCCAGCCGGTCCAGCACCGGGGCGAGGCGGTCGTCGCCCCGGCGCAGGTGCGGGAAGATCCCCCGGTCCTCCAGCGTGTGGTGGGTGGTGACGACCCGGCAGTACGACTCGCAGTACGTGCCCAGGGTCCACTTGTTCTGCCGGATGGTCATGGTGTTGATGTGGGAGCGGGCCGTGCCCGCGTCGACCAGCCCGGCGCCCACCTGCTCCACCAGGTCGTACAGCCGGGTCAGCTCGGCGCGTAGCCCGTCGTGCACGTCGATCAGGTGCTGGGCGCCGGCCTGGTCGTGCGGGCTGTAGGTGCGTGCCGGGTCGGGCGCGGGGCCGGTGGGGCGCGTGGCCTCGTCCCAGACCCGGATCGCGCTGCGGCGCACGCCGTCGTCGGGCGTCGGGACGACGGCGAAGGACCCCGCGCCGGCGGGCGGACGGGGAGCGGGCGGCGGCTGCGCCCCGGCGCCCCCGGGTGTCGCCCGCGGCCCGCCGGCTTCGGGCGTCGCCGGGGTCACGGCGGCAGCGGCGCCGGCCGCGCGCTCGCCGGCCACGAGTTCGCGTACGGCGGGGGCGACCTCGGCGGCGAAGCGCCGCAGGTCCTCCGGGTCGTCGCTGCCCAGGATGAAGGTGCTGATCCCGTCGCTGAGCGCGAGGTCGGCCAGTTCCTCGGCCCACTGCTCGGCGGGGCCGTCCAGTGGTCCCCGGCCGACGGGGGCGAAGCGACCGGTGACGTTGAGCAGGCGGCGCACGTCGGCCGGATCGCGGCCGGCCTCCCGCGCGGCGTCGTCGATGATCGTGTTGCCCCTGCCCAGGTCGCCTGGTTGCAGGTAGCCCAGCGACGGCAGCCACCCGTCGGCCCGGCTCCCGGTCAACGCCAGCATCCGCGGCTTGTACGCGCCGAGCCAGATGCCCACGTCGTGGGCGGGCGCGGGGCCCCGCTTCGCGCCCACCACCCGGTGGAACTCGCCGTCGACCCGGACGCCGCCGCGCGCCCCGACGTCCCAGACCTGGCGGATGACGTCGATCGCCTCGGTCAGGGCCCGCACGCCCTGCCCGGGGGAGAGCCGGCGCCCGCCCATCGCCTCGATGGCCTCCCAGAACGCGCCGGCGCCCAGGCCGAGCTCCACCCGGCCACCGCTGAGCAGATCGAGACTCGCCACGCTGCGGGCGAGGACGGCCGGCGGGCGCAGCGGCAGGTTCGTCACGTTGGCGGCCAGCCGCACCGTGCCGGTGCGGGCAGCCACGAAGCTCATCAGCGTCCACGTGTCGAGGAACGCGGGCTGGTACGGGTGGTCCTGGAAGGTGACCAGGTCGAACCCGACCTGCTCGGCCAGCACGGCGAGGCCCACCACCCGCCCGGGCTCGGCGTTGCCGGGCGTCAGGAACGCCCCGAAGGCCAGCGGGTGGCCGTAGTCGCCCATCTCGGTACTCCCTTCCGCCCCGCAGCCTCTCACGTGGCCCGGGACGGTCTCCGGGCCGTCCGGCGAAACCGGCCGGGAAAGCGGGCCGCCACCCCTCCGGCACGGCCCGTGCCGCCCGCCGCCGGGCACACGGGGCGCTGCCACCGGCGTACGGTCGCCGGATGCGGCTGACCAAGTTCACCCACTCCTGCGTCCGGCTGGAGCACGACGGCGGCGTGCTGGTCATCGACCCCGGCACCTGGAGCGAGCCGCGGGCCCTGGCCGGCGCGGACGCCGTCCTCGTCACCCACGAGCACACCGACCACGTCGACGTGCTCCGGTTGGCGGGTCTCGGCGTGCCGGTCTTCGCCCCGCAGGGCGCCGTCCTGCCCGACCTGGCGCCGCTGTCCGTGACCAGGGTCGGCGCCGGCGAGCGGTTCACCGCCGCCGGCCTCACCGTGACCGCGCTCGGCGGTCGGCACGCCGCCATCCACGGCGGCCAGCCCGACTGCGCCAACCTGGGCTACCTCGTCGGCGACGCGGTCTACCACCCGGGCGACTCGCTGCACCGGCCGGACCGGCTGGTCGAGACGCTGCTGGTCCCGGCGCAGGCCTCCTGGCTGAAGCTCACCGAGGCGATCGACTTCGCCACCGCCGTCGGGGCCGAGCGGGTGTTCCCGATCCACGACGCGCAGCTCAACGAGCGCGGCCTGACCAGCGTGAACGGCTGGTTCGCCGAGACCGTGCCCGGCTACCGCCACCTGGCGCCGGGGGAGTCCGCCTGACCGGTGACCCCACCCAGGGGTGGTCTTGACCGACACCGGCCGTGTCGTCCACGGACGAACTGCTATACGGTCGCGGGGTGAGGGTCGAAGAACACTGGTGGAACGGCGACACGTCGCAGCGTGGGCGTCGGGACGTGTACATCCGTACCGACGGGCAGCGATGGGACGTACAGGTACGGATCGGCGGCGAGTCAGGCCGCTCCCGGGTGCAGGAGTGCCCCGGTCGGACGTCGGCGGTCATTCTGGCCGGCGCGTGGCGCGGCAACCACCCCGCCTGGCGCGAGGTGTCCGACTGACGGCGATCGCCGGGCGCCCCCCGGGACAAACCGGCGCGGGCCGGGAAGGACGGCGGGGCCCCCCGCCACCCGGGTCGCTCGCCACCCCCAGAG
>NZ_JBNCKW010000004.1:631776-658949 GCF_049841735.1 Micromonospora sp. DT46
CCGGCGCCGCCCCCCCCCCCCCTGCCCCCTTCCGCTCGCCCGCTGGCCTCCCCCCCCCCCCCGGGCGCCCTCCCCCGGCCCCCCCCCCCCGGCGATGACCGGCGGCTCCCCGCGACAGCGGTTACGCTCGCCTCACCGTGAGCCTGGGGGAGCAGCATGAGCAGCGAGACCGTCCCGGCGGTGATGCCGGCCGCGTTCATCGGTCACGGAAGCCCGATGAACGCGCTGGAACTCAACCGCTACACGCAGGCGTGGCGCGCCTTCGGGCGGGCGGTCCCGCGGCCCCGGGCGATCCTCGTCGTGTCGGCCCACTGGTACATCGGCGCCACCGCCGTCACCGCGATGCCCCGGCCGCGGACGATCCACGACTTCTACGGCTTCCCGCCGGAGCTGTTCGACGTCCGCTACCCGGCGCCCGGCCTGCCGGAGCTGGCGGAGGAGATCGCCGACGTGGTCCACCCCACCTGGGTCGGGGCGGACGTCGACTCGTGGGGGATCGACCACGGCACCTGGTCGGTGCTCACCCACGCGTTTCCCGACGCGGACATCCCGGTCGTCCAGTTGAGCATCAACGCGTTCAAGGGCCTGGACTACCACCTGGACCTGGGCGCGCGGCTCGCCCCGTTGCGCGAGCGCGGGGTGCTCGTCGTGACCAGCGGCAACGTGGTGCACAACCTGCGGGGGGTGGACCCGCGCATGGTCGACGAGGGCTTCGACTGGGCGCGGCGGTTCGACGAGGCGGCGAAGGACGTCATGCTCGGCGAGCCGACCGAGGCGGCCGCGCTGGACGCCCACCGTGACTTCGGCCGGGCCGTACCGACGCCGGACCACTTCATTCCGCTGCTCTACCTCGCCGGCCTGGCCGGCGCCGCCGGCAACGGCGCGGAGGTGCTGGTGGACGGGTACGCGTACGGGTCGCTGTCGATGACCGCCTACACCGTGGGGTCGTCCTGCCGCACGGAGGCCCCGCTGGCCGGCGCACCCGCCCTGCCGACCGACGTGCCGGCGGACTCCGCCAACATCTGACGGCCGCCGTCGCTGTGGGCCGCTGCCTGGCGGCTTGCGCGACCGGCCCCGGCGGGGCGACGGGATGCGGGACCAGCCGGTCGTGCCCCCGGCTCGGCGGCCGGTCCGTACGGCGGGGCCCGCATCCCGTCGCCGCGTCCGTCAGAGGCCCTTGACGACCTCGATCAGCTGGTCCAGCGCGGCGCTCCAGCCCTCGGCGAAGCCCATCTCCTCGTGCGACTTCTTCGCCGCGGCGTCGGCGTGGATCGCGGTGGCCGTGTACTTCGTGCCGGTGCCGGTGGGCTCGAGCTTGATGATCGCGGTGAACGGGAGGTCGTCGCTGACCACCTGGGGGCGGAAGCCGGGGCCCAGCCCCGAGGTGAAGATCAGCGTCGAGCCCTCCTCGACGACCAGGATGCAGCCGGTGCTCGGGTACTCCTCGCCCTCGGGCGAGCGCATCACCGTGTTGAACCTGCCGCCGGGCTGGAGGTCGATCTCGCAGGACGAGGTCGACCAGGGCCGCGGGGCGAACCACTGCACGATCAGCTCGGGCGTGGTCCAGGCCTTCCAGACCAGCTCGGGCGCGACGTCGACGGTGCGCTCCAGGACGAGGTCGAGATTCGGGTTCACGCTCGGGTAGGCGGTCATGTCTGCTGCTCCTTCAGGTCGTGGAGAAACGAGTCGAGCTGGTCGAGGCGCCGGGACCATGTCGCGCGCTGACCGGCGAGCCAGGTGTCGACGTGCTCGAGCGGCTGGGGGGCGAGCCGGTAGGTCCGCACGCGCCCCTTCTTCTCCGACGTCACCAGGCCGGAGCGCTCGAGGACGCCCAGGTGCTGGGTGAACGACGGCAGTGCCATGTCAAACGGACGAGCGAGCTCGCTGGTTGTCGCGGGCCCCCGGCCGAGCAGCTCGACGACCCGGCGGCGGGTCGGGTCCGACAGCGCGTGGAACACGCCGTCCAGGGTCCCGTCGTCGCTTCCGGCTCCGCCGCCCGATTGCTTAGGCATGCACCTAAGTATGCCCGCGCCGAACACTTAGGTCAAGCCCTAAGCGAAGTCGTCGGCCGCCCCGGACGGTCGTCATCGTGGTTCCCGGTCGGGGCTGCCGGGTGGCGCCGCGGCGGACAGCAGCGCCACGGTGAGGTCGGCCAGCCGTCGGCCGGGCGCGACCGGCGATCCGTCGCCGACCATCACCACCGGGCAGCCGGCGGCAATCGCGCTGGAGACTCCCGTTGGTGAATCTTCCACGACAACGCATCGAGACGGTGGAAATTGCAGCCGGTGCGCGCCGAGCAAATAGGGATCGGGCGCGGGTTTCGCCCGAATCACGTCGTCGCCGCAGACGATGGTGTCGAATTGGGGAACGTCATTGTGAGTCAGCAGCACGTTCACGATCTCCCGGCTGCTCGACGTGACGAGCCCGACCGGCACGCCGTGCCGTCGCAGGTCCGCGACGAGGCAGAGCCCGAAACCGTCCCATCGCGCCATGCCGTCGAGGTGGCGCCGTCGTACAAACCGCTCCACCCAGGCCGTGTCGTTGGTGGGATCCGCCTCCGACCAGCCCAGGCGGCGATGCACGGTGCGGACGGCCTCCAGCGCCGTGAGTCCGCGCAGCCCGTCGAGCGCCCCTGCCGGCACGGCCTGCCGTCGACCGATCAGCGCGGTGAACGCGGCCCGCCACAGCGGTGCCGTGTCGACCAGGGTGCCGTCGAGATCGAAGAGTACGGCCCACTTCCTCACCACTGCCATGCTCCATTCCTCGACGTTCCCGGTCAACATTCGGACATGGCGGGAACGGTGATTGCCGATAGGATCGGTAATCCGCAGCGGAACGGAGGTCCCGGTGATGTACCGGGTCGAGCGCGCCATCGCTTTCGTGCTCGGTCGACGCGATGCCGAGCGCGTCGGGCTGGCATTCCTGGTCGGGGAGCGTTTGATGATCACCTGTGCCCACGTGGTCAACGCGGCCCTCGGTCGGCCGGCGCGGCACGCGGAGCCCGTGCCGAGGAACATCCGCGTCTCCCTCCGCTTCGCGCTGCTCGGGCCGCCGAACAGTTGGATCGAGCGCAGTGCCGAGGTGGTGGCGTGGTTGCCCACCGGCGAAAGCTTCGACGTCGGGGACGTGGCGGTGCTCCGGCTCGGCGAAGGGCTGGGCGGCAGCGGCGCGGAGCCGCTGCGCATCAGGGCTGACCTGAACGACCGCTACAACGCCGCCGTGCAGATGTGGGGGCCGGGTCACGGCCGTGACCTCGGACGGCACGTGCGGGGCAGCCTGCTCGGCGCGGTCGGCAAGCACCGGCTCCAGGTCGACGAGACGGTGCTCCGGGTCTTCCGGGTGCAGTCCGGGTTCAGCGGGGGGCCGGTCTGGGACCCGGCCACCTCGCTGGTGTTCGGCATGCTCCAGGCCATCACCACGGACGGTTCCGCCGAGGTGCTCGTGCTCGACGGCGCGCTGCTGGAACGGGCACTGGCGGCGGTCGCGACCGCCCGCCCCGGTCTGGCGCTGCTGCACGACCACGGTGAGGTGCACTACGACGGCAGCCACTACGCGCTGCGACAGCGCCGGCTGCTGCGCCACGGCGGGGGTAGTCCCCGCGCCAAGTACGAGATGAAGGTGTCGGTGGCACGCTTCCTCAACGACGAGGCGTCCCGCAACCTGCGCCACCACGCCCGGCATCCGCTCAGCGTCGGCGACCCGGTCCGGGACATCGGGCTCCAGGCCTGGTGCACGGTCGACGACCGGACCAGGCCGATGGACGTCAAGGCGACGAAGGTGCGCCATGAGGAGATCAACTTCGACCTCTGCTTTCCCGGATCGGGGCTGCTGACGCCCGGCCAGCAGGCGGTCATCGAGTACCGATACCGGGTCAGCGACGAGATCTGGGGGCAGTGGTACAAGCGCAACGTCAAGCCCAACACCGACCGGCTCTCCATCGAGGCGTACCTGCCGGCCGAGCTGGAGCCGGAGTGCTGGGGCATGACCTCGCTGCCGTCGGAGACGGACCTCGAACCGCTCTCCGACGTCGAGACACGGGTGGAGGGTGACCGGATCGTCTACTCCTGGGACCGCAGCGCCGAGGAGGAGAACCTCGCCGAGGAACGCCGCGTCCGACTGGACTGGTTCTTCTGGCGCCGCATCCCCGACAGCAGCGAGTGCGACGACGCGGCACGCGTGCTGCGGCAGTTCGGCATCCGGCAGCTGCGCGAGCCGGCCCGTGGGCGCGAGTCGTCGAACCTGCCGACGAGGACGCGGCTCATCGACTTCGACTCGCCCCACGACCGGCAGTTGGCGGTGCGGGTCCTTGCTCATCTGCGCCGGGTGGCCGGCTGGGTCAACCGCTACCACGCCTTCAAGCCGCAGGTCAGCATGGGGATAGCGGCGCCGCAGCTCGGCATGGCGTACGCCATCGCGATCGTCCGCCAGCCGGGGTCGAACGACTACCTCGAGCTGGTCAATCCGAGCGTCGTCGAGCGGACCGACGAGGAGGTGCTGGACTTCGAGGGCTGCCTCAGCTTCTTTGACGTGCGGGGCCGGGTCCGGCGGCCCTACGGCCTGCGTGTGCGGCACCGCACCGCGCAGGGAGACGACCGGGACGTGGTCCTGACCGGGGCCCTGGCCCGCAGCGTGGCCCACGAGATCGACCACCTCGGCGGCAAGCTCTACACCGACGCCGACCGGATGCCGAGTGACGAGGCCCCGATCGGCGTGCGCCAGTACCGGCAACTGCGCGACAGCGACCGCTTCACACCGCTGGCGCCTCCGCGGCGGCTGACCTGGCGGGCGCAGGAGCATCGGGACGGCGCCAGGTCAGGCTGACCTTGAAGGTCGCCTCGGCGGTCCCCTTCGTGAAGATCAGACCCGTCTCCCCGCCCACCGTCAGCCCCAGCTCGACGGAGATCTCGTCGGGGGTGGACGCCGCCGCCCGCAGCCCGGCGACCACTGCGCGCACGGCGGGCAGCACCCGCTCCAGCGAGTTGGTCAGCGTGACGCCGGCCCACGGGGCGCCTCCGTCGCCCGTCGCCACCAACTCGATGTTCCCGAGGTCCCGACGCTCCGCCTCGACCTCGACGTACTCGTCGCCGCCGTCGGCGACCGGAACCTTGAGGATCAGCGTGGTCATGTGACCTCCGTGCGTCGGCGGTGCCAGGGGCGCCGAGGGCAGTGAGCCAAGGTGTAGCAGCTCGCGGTGCCGAGCGGTAGGCATCCGACGGCTTTTTCGCAGCAACGCGTCCTGCCCCCGGAAACGACCCGGTGCCGGCCGCGCGGCCGCTGGCGTTTCTCATCGGTGGCGCGTGGGTCATGCTGGTGCGGTGACTGACGTCGACGCCCCCGAACCGCTCATCCTCCACCTGTACTGCCGGCTCACGGTGGCCGTGACCGACCCGCAGGCGCTCACCGACCACGCGGTCGCCGACCTGCGGGCCGCGGACATCGACTGGTCGGCGGAGGAGGACGACCTCGACACGGCGGTGGCGGACCTACGCAACGACGTCGTGATGTCGCTGGCGTCCGTGGTGGACATCAGCCGGATGGTCGACGGGGTGCCCGGCGTGGTGGCGAAGGGCGGGCTGTGCTGGGCCGAGCCCGGGCCGCCCCGCGAGGCCGTCTGGCGTGCCGAGTGACCGCCCCGCGTGGGGCCCCCGCCGTCGACCCCGCTCAGGCCGGCGCGTCGCTGCCCACCAGGCGGGCGTCGGCCGCCGCCTGACCGTCGACGTCCCCCGCCTCCTCGCACACGCCCGCCGCGTCCGCCCAGTGCCGCCGGGCCTCGTCGGCGTTGTCGAGGGCCGCCGCCGCGTCGCCCAGGTGCAGCAGGGTCCGCCCCAGGCCGGCCGTCGGCCGCCCGTCGCGCAGCCGCAGGCTCTCCGCCAGCAGCTCGTACGCCTGCCGGGCCTGGGCCGGCGTGGTGGACAACAGCGCGGCACCCGCGTTGAGCAGCGCGGCGGCCCGGTTGGTCGGATCGGCCACGGACTCGTACTCCCGCAGCGCCGCCCGCCACGACTGCGCCGCGTCGAGGTGCTCGCCGAGCCCGGCGTGCACCAGCACCAGGTTGGTCAGCGCCGCCGCGTAGCCCCGGGCGTCGCCGAGCGCGCGGAAGGCGTTCGCCGCGCGGACCAGGTGGCGGTGTGCGACCTCCAGCTCCCCCCGGGACAGCCGGGCGGCGCCCAGGCCCAGATCGGTCAGCGCGTGCCCGGCCCGGTCCGCCGCCGAGCGGTGCCGCCGCGACAGCTCCAGGTGCTCCACCGCGTCGTCGAACTGCCCCAGGTCCAGCAGCACCAGGCCCAGGTTCATCCGCGCCTGCGCGGTGCCGCGCCGGCCCCGCTCCGCCACCGCGAGGCTGAGCGCCGTCGCCGCCGCCTGCGGGTCGCCCCGGCGGCGGCGCAGCACCCCCAGTTCGTTGTGCGCCCAGCCGGCGATCTCCGGCCGGTCGTCGGCGGTGGGCGTGGCGAGCACCGTGCGGCACACCTCCGCCCACTCGTCGAGGCGCTCGGCGTGGGCGAGCCAGCCGCACAGCGCCACCGCCAGGCGGAACCACCAGCGGCGAACCCGGCGCGGCAGGGTCTCCGCCGCGCCCGCCGGCACCCTGACCACGGCCAGCAGCAGCTCCTGGTGCAGGTCGAACCAGCCGTACGGGTCGTCGTCCAGCGCCAGCGTCGGCTCCCGGTCCGGCGGCGAGCCGACCACGGCGAGGCTCGCGGCGTGCCGCTCGGCCCGCCGGGCCAGGTGCCGGGTGAGCCGGGCCTGCGCGGCGACCCGCCGCCGCGCCGGCTCCGCGTCGCGCAGGTGCATCCGGGCGTACGGGGCCAGCAGCGGGCGCACCTCGTAGCGGTCCCCGGGCGCGCCGGTGACGAACCCGCCGGCGGCCAGCTCGTGCAGCAGGGCGGCCACCCGGTCCGGGCGGCGGCCGGCCAGCGCCCCGATCGTCGGCCGGTCCAGCGGCACCGGGCTGAGCGACATCAGCCGCCACAACCGTCCTGCCTCGCCGCCCAGCGCGTGGTACGCGGTGTCCCGCGCGGTCACCAGCAGGGTCGCCGGGGAGGCGGCGACGTGCTGGTGCGGGGGCGTGTCGACGGCGCGGCGCAGCGCGTCGAGCACGTCGGTGTGCCGCCACCCGTGCTGCGCCGTACGCCGGCCGAGCTCCGCGACCGTGCGGGGCTGCCGCCCGCAGAGTTCGACGAGGTCGCGTACCGCCGGGTCGGTGCGCGGGTCCGGGCGGTGCGGCCGGGCGACGGGCGCGGCGGCGCCGGCGGCGGCGAACAGCTCGACGGCGTCGTCGGCGTCCGGCTCGGCGATCCCGTGCGCCACCACCCCGTCCACCGCGGCCAACGCTCCCGTGCCGGCCAGCAGCAGGCGGCACGTCCGCGCGGTCGGCGGCAGCAGCGGCCGGACCTGGGCCGGGTCGTCCACGTTGTCCAGCACCACGAGGGTCGCCCGGCCGTCGAGCTGGCCGCTCAGCTCGTCGACGGCGTCGGCGAGGTCGTCGGCGCGCCCCGACGCCGGCGGCCGGGTGCCGAGGATCCGGGCCAGCGCGGTCAGCACCTGCCGGGCGTCGTGCCGCCGGCCGCCCCGGCGCAGGTCCAGGTAGTACTGGCCGTCCGGGAAGTCGTCCCGGCACAGGTTGGCGGCCTGGATGGCGCAGGCCGACGTGCCGACGGCCCGCCGGCCGACCACCGCGACCGCATGCTCCTTCTCCAACAGGTCGATGATCGCGTCGACGTGCCCGGCCCGCCCGGTGAACCCGGCCGGCCACGGCAGGGTGGGCGCGCCGGCGACGGGCGGCGGTTCGGTGTCGTCCGGCGTCGCGGCCTGCTGCCGCTGGCGGCGCCATTCCACGATCATCGCGGCGGCGAGGCCGAGCACGATCACCCCGGCGCTCGCCGAGCCGAGCTGGGCTACGGACAGCTCGGAGAGCAGGTTGCCGGTGACGTTGCCGAGGACCGCGCTGACCGTGCCGCCGACCACGCCGCCGATCGCGAGCAGCAGGCTCAGCCGCCGGGGCCGCCGCGAGCGGCGAGCCGGCCCCGTCACCGCACGCCCCCGGCGACCAGGCCGGCGACGAGCTGGCGGCGGGCCAGAACCACCAGCAGCACCGGCAGGACGGAGGCGATGACCGAGCCGGCGGCGAGCGCCCCGCTGTTGGCCGCGAAGCCCCGGGTCTGGCCGGCGAGGAACAGCCCCAGCGGCAGCGCGCCCGGACCGCTGAACAGCAGACCCACCACCAGGTCGTTCCACACCTGGACGAACTCCAGCACCGCGACCGCCACCACGGCCGGGCGGTTGTGCCGGGCGAGCAGCCGCAGGGTGCCCCACCAGTGCCGCCCGCCCACCCGGGCCGCGCGTACCTGCTCGGCGGGCAGGTCCGCGAACGCGTTGCGCAGCACCAGCACGGCGAACGGCACGCCCAGCGCGACGTGCACCAGCGCCAGGCCACGCGCCGTGCCGGAGGAGAGCACCACGCCGAGCACCTCGTTGACCGGCCCGGCGATGACCTGTACCGGCACGATGCTGGCGGCCATCAGCAGCAGCCCGGTGGCCTGGGCGGGTGGCCCGGTCAGCCAGGCCAGCGGGTACGCGGCGAGCAGCGCGACGCCCAGCACCACGGCGGTGACCACGGTCGCCAGCACCAGCGTGAAGCCCAGTGTGCGCCACAGCTCCGCGCCGGTCAGCAGGTCCCGGTAGGAGTCGAGGCCGGGCGGGCTCCACCACCAGCCCCGGGCCGCCGCGTCCACCGTCCCGTGCAGCGAGGTGGCGAGCAGCACCCCGAGCGGCACCAGCCAGGCGACCGCCGCGCCCGCCACCAGCAGCCGGATCGTCCGGCGTGGCGCGGGCGCCACCGGTTCGGGCGCGACGGGCACCGGGTCCCGGGGCGGCGGCCACGCCTGCCGCACGAACAGCGCGGCTACCAGCATGCCGGCGGCCACCGCCACCAGCCACACCACGCCGAGCGCGGCGCCCTCGCCGGTGGTGGCGCCGTTGGAGGTCTGCCAGACCCGCAGGGCGAGCACCGACGCCTCGTCGCGCACCGAGCCGGGCGTCATCACCAGGATCAGGTCGAACGTCCGGGCGGTGCCGAGCGCCGCCAGGGTGAACACCACCGCCACGGTGCGCAGCAGCAGTGGCCGCCACTGCGCGTCCCAGAGCACGTCGCGGCGGTTGCCGCCGTAGGCGCGCACCGCGTCGGCGAGGCTGGGCGGCACCGCGTCGAGGGCGGCCCGGAACACCAGCACGGCCAGCCCGACCCACGCCCACACGAACGCCGACATCAGCGCCACCGTGACCAGGCGGGGGCCGAGCAGTTGCGGGGCGTCGGCCGCCGACCGGCCGGTCAGCGTCGCGGCGACCAGCGTGGCCAGCCCGCGTTCCGGGTCCGGGTCGTACATCAGCCGGAAGGTGACCCCGGTGACCACCAGCGGCAGCGCGGTGGGCACCACCAGGATGAGGCGGACCAGCCCGCCCTCCTGCGAGCGGCGCGAGGCGGCGGCGAGCAGGTAGCCCAGGACGGTGACCACCGCCGGCACCAGCAGCGCCCAGAGCAGCGTGCGTCCCACCACGGCGCCGGTGCCGGGCGCGGCCAGCGCGGTGCGGAAGTGCTCCGCGCCCACCCACCGGCCGTCGGTGGTGACGCTGGCGTGCAGCGTACGTAGCACCGGCCACGCCACCAGCCCGCCGAGCAGCAGCAGGGCGGGCAGCAGCAGCGCCGAGGTGGCCCCCGCCGCCGGGTAGGCCCGCCCGCGCCGGGGCGGCCCGACGTCGTCGAGGACCGCCAGCTCGCCCAGGACCCGGCTCATCGGCCGCCGCCCGCCGACCGGGCCGCCGCCGCCAGTTGCCCGACGGCCCGCCGGGTCGCCCTGCCGGCGGGGACCCCGTCGGTGACGTCGGCGAAGAAGTCCTGCATGATCCGCCAGATGCCCACCCCGTCGGAGCCGGTGAACGGGCCCGGCAGCCGGTCGGACAGGTCGAAGCGCACCGCCTCGGCCGTGCGTAGCTCGGCGGCGAGGCGGCGGCGGACGGGATCGCGGTAGTCGCCCAGCGGCACGGACACGTTGGGGGAGAGGTAGCCGCCGGCGCGCAGCCACGGCTGGAAGGCGGAGCCGCCGCTGAGCCAGCGCACCAGCTCCGCCCCACGGGCCGAACCGGCGAACGCCACGGCGGCGTCACCGCCGACGATCAGCGGGCCGTCGGCCACCCGGGCGCCCGGGAAGCGGAAGGTCTCCGGCTGCTCCGGGCCCCGGCGGAACCGGCGGCTGACGTCGTCGACGAAGTCGGCCTCGAAGAGCATCGTGGCCCGCCGGTGGTGCACCACCTGGATCACCGACTCCTCGTACTGGGTGAGCAGGGCCCGGCGACCGCCGCCGGGGAACGCGCCGTCGACGCCCCACAGCTCGGCGAGCCGGTCCAGCGCCGTGTGCACCGACGGGCTCCGCCAGTCGGCCTCGCCGCGTGCCAGCGCCTCGTAGTGGCCGGGCGGGGCCACGTCGGCGAGCACGTTCTCGAACCAGTCGGTGAGCACCCACCCGTCGGCCGCGCCGACGGCCAGCGGCGCCGGGCCGTCGCCCGAGCGGGCCCGCGCGCCGAGCCGCCGGGTGAGCGTCACGAGCTGGTCCCAGGTGCGCGGCGGCGCGGGGAGCATCGACGGGAAGTACCAGAACAGCGACTTGTGGGCCGCCTTGACCCAGACGCCGTAGCGGCGCCCGTCGGCGGAGAGCAGGTCGGCCATGCCGGGCGGGAGGGCGTAGCTGGTGGCGGGGGTCAGCTCGCGCAGCCAGCCGCGCCGGGCGTACTCGACGACCAGCCCGGACCGGGGCAGGATCGCCACGTCGGGGCTGGTGCCGGCCAGTTGGCGGGCGCGCAGGAACGCGTCGATGTCGTTGCCGGCGCTGATCACCTGCACGTCGGCGCCGTAGTTGCCCACAACCTCGCGGAAACGGGCCAGCTCGCCGCCGCTCCACACGACCGCGACCTGGACCGCCGGCGGCGTGGCGGCGCAGCCCGCGCCGGGCGTCGCGGTGAGCGCGGCGGTGGCCCGCAGCAGGGTGCGGCGGCTCAGCCGCGCCGCCGGCGCGGCCCGGCCCACCGGCGTCACCCGCCCACCTCGGCGACGACCGGCACGTCGGCCAGGGAGCCCGGGTCGGCCGTGCACACCAGCACCGCCACCCCCGGCGTGTTCGCCGAGGAGAGCCTGCCGACCAGGTCGGTCAGCCGCCCACCGCCGGCCGGTCCGGTCGGCAGGTCGATCACCAGCACCTCGGGCAGGCAGGCCACCGCCCGGGCGAGCGCCACCCGGAACCGCTGCGCCTCCGACAGCAGGTGCGGTCGCAGCTCCAGCGTCGGAGCCAGCTCCAGCCGGTCGACCACCGTCGCCGTCCACGCGTCGGCCATGTCCCGCACCCGTTCCCGTCGGCGCTGGCCGTAGGCGATGTTGCGGCGCACGCTCAGGTGGGGCAGCAGCGCGCCGCCGGCCGGCACGTAGGCGATGCGGCGCTGCGGCGGTGCCAGGGTGGTCACCTCCCGGTTGCCGACCAGGACCCGGCCGGCGACCGGCGGGGCCAGCCCGCTCACCACCCGGGCGACGGCGGTGCCGATCGGCGGGGCGGCGGCCAGGGCGGCCGTGGCACCGGCGGCGACGTCGAGGGTCACCGCGGCGGCGCCGGGCACGGCGACGAGCTCGCACAGTCGTAACGTGGCCATCACCTCCGGTGACCCGGGCAGTCGATCCCAGGGTCGCACAATCCGGCGACGACCGGCGCCCCGCCACCGTCCCCTGTGGAGTGCCGCGTGGGACCGGCCGCGCCGCCCACCGGTCAGCGCGACGCCGCGCCGAGCCGGTGGGGCATCTGCCAGCCCTCCGCGAGTCGGGACGGGTGCACGTGGTGCCCGCCGCCGAAGAACTCGCAGAACTTCATGATCAACAGATCCCAGCGCAGCGGGTCGACGTGGCTCGTCCCGGGGATGACGAGGTCCTGCTCGACGTACGCGCGCAGCACCTCGACCTGGAAGGCGCGTGCATCCGTCCACCTTCCACCGAGGGCGCGACCGTGCGTCGCGCCACCGGAGCCGACTATCCGGGAGCCGGCCGGCCGGCGCTGGCGGCGATCGGACGTGGCGTTGCGACCGCCGGTCGGTCAGCCGGCCGGGCGCGGTGGGAGACCGGACCGCTGGCACGCCTCCCGGTACATCCGCACCACCTCCTGCCGGATCTGGGCGCGTTCGCTCAGCCGGTGGGCGAACGGCACCCGCACCGGGACCTCGATGTCGTCCACGGTCACGGCGAACTCCATCCCCTCGGCGTCCAGGCCGGTGGCCCGGGCCCGGGTGGCCGCCGGCTGCCCGCCGAGCGTGCGGCAGATGAGCAGCGAGTCCCCGGCGTGGTCGTCGTTCATGTGCCGGCAGACGGCGGCGACCACGTCGGCGCCGAACGGGGCGGTCACGCGGCCACCTCCACGTCCGTGGCCGGCACGAGGTGGGACAGGGCGGCGAGGACCTCGGTGTTGTGCCGGTACGCCACGAGCACCTCGGCCCGCAGCGCGGCCCGACCCACCTCGTCGAGCGGGAGGGCGTCCAGCCTTGCCCGGTAGGCGTCCTTGTACGCCTTCGGGCTGGGGATCCGGTCGAACCGGTAGAACGCCGCCCCGGCGTCCCCGGTCAGCCCGTAGTGCCGGGCGAGGGACCGTCCGATGTGCAGTCCGCCGGAGAGGTCGCCGAGGTAGCGGGTGTAGTGGTGGGCGACGAACCGCTCCGGTGAGCTGGCGCAGACCGCGCCGAGGCGCCCGGCGTAGGCGACCGTCGCCGGGGTCGGGTCGATCCGTCGGCGCCAGTCGGGCCCGAGCAGGAACTCCAGGTCCGCGGCGAGGGCGGGCAGCCGGGTCAGCGCGTCGTCAACGAAGGGGCCGGCGAGCGGGTCGTGGCGCATCGCCTCGGCGGCGCCCTCCAGCGCCTCGTAGATCACGTGGTGCTGCCCCACCAGCGCGGCGTAGCCGGCGCGGTCCAGCTCGCCGGCCACCAGGGCGGAGACGTACCGCTGGGACTCCGCGCCCTGGTGGGCCTCGGCGCTGGCGGCCCGCAACTCGGCGGAGAACGGGGTGCTGGTCGGGCGCAAGTCTCCTCCAGGGGGACGAAAGGCCGGGCGGGTCGCCGACGGGAGAGATCAACGGTAACCGGGCACGTGGGTGGGGGCACGACCTCGAGGTCGTGCCGGCACACCCCGCCGTCCGGCGTGGTCAGGCCGGCGGGGGAGCGGTGCCGCGGTAGATCGCGGCCAGCCACACGTCGCGCAGCACGTCGACCACGTCGCGCTCGGCCACCGCCGGCCCGTCGCCGGCGAAGGTGGCGTACCAGACGCGCTCGTTCATCGAGTTGAGCGCGATGGCGAGGTCACGGGCCGGCACGCCGTCGGGGGCGGCCCCGCGCCGCCGTTCGGCCACGATCGCGGTCTCGATCGCGTGCACCCAGCGCTCCAGCACCCTCGCCCAGAGCCGGCGCACCTCGGCGTTGGTGCCGCGCACCTGGGCGCAGGCCAGCACCACCGCGCGGTGCGCGCCGAACGTCTCGTGGAACCGGTCGATCAGCTCCCGCCAGCGCGCCGGCGGGTCCTCGGCCAGCCGCTCCAGCACGTTCCCGGCGGCGGCGTCGGCCTCCTCGATGACCCGGTCCAGCAGCGTCAGCAGCACCGCGTCCTTGGACGGGAAGTAGAAGTAGAAGGTGGGCCGGGAGATGCCCGCCCCGCGCGCCAGGTCGTCGATCGAGATGTCGGCGAAGGCCCGCTGCCCCAGCAGCCGCTCGGCGGTCGCCAGGATGGCCAGCTCCCGCTCGTCACCGACGGAGCGCGCCGCGCGCCGTCCGCGCCCGGTCGCGCTGCCGGTGGCCGTACGGGCGGGTGTCATGCCCGGGGACTCTACACCGGATCAACACCGTGTCGATCCGACTCGACAGGGTGTTGACGAGCCTCGACAGCCGTGGCTAGTGTCCGGTCACACCCGCGGACGGAGACGAGATGGCCACCGAACACGTCGACGTGCTCATCGTCGGCGCCGGCCTGTCCGGCGTGGGTGCCGCCTGCCACCTGCGCCGCAACTGCCCGGAGAAGACGTACGCGGTGCTGGAGTCCCGCGACGCGATCGGCGGCACCTGGGACCTGTTCCGTTATCCCGGCGTCCGGTCGGACTCCGACATGTTCACCCTCGGCTACTCCTTCAAGCCGTGGACCGACCCGAAGGCCATCGCCGACGGCGACTCGATCCGCGACTACGTCCGCCGCACCGCCGACGAGTACGGCGTCACCGACCACATCCGCTTCCGGCACCGGGTGCTGCGGGCCGACTGGGACAGCGCGAGCGCCCGCTGGACGGTGCACGCCCAGCGCGACGACACCGGCGAGACGGTCGCGCTGACCTGTTCCTTCCTGTTCACCTGCGCCGGCTACTACCACTACGACGCCGGGTACGCCCCGAGGTTCCCCGGCACCGAGCGGTTCGCGGGGCGGATCGTGCACCCGCAGCACTGGCCCGCCGACCTCGACCACACCGGCAAGCGGGTGGTGGTGATCGGCAGCGGCGCCACCGCAGTGACCCTGGTGCCCGCGATGGCCGAGCGGGCCGCCCACGTCACCATGCTCCAGCGCTCACCCACGTACGTCCTGGCGCTGCCGTCGCGCGACGTGCTGGCCGACGCGCTGCGGCGCTGGCTGCCGGCGAAGGCCGCGTATCCGGTGGTGCGCTGGAAGAACGTCCTGCTCTCCACCGCCAACTTCCAGCTCAGCCGGCGCGCCCCCGCGTTGGTCCGGCGGCTGCTGCTGCGCGCCGCCCGGGGCCGGCTGCCGGCCGGCTACGACGTCGACCGGCACTTCTCGCCCCGCTACGACCCCTGGGACCAGCGGCTGTGCGTGGTGCCCGACGGCGACCTGTTCACCGCGGTGGCGCGGGGGAGGGCGTCGGTGGTCACCGACACCGTCGACACCTTCACCGAGCGGGGCGTCCGGCTCGGCTCCGGCGAGGAGCTGGCCGCGGACGTCGTCGTCACCGCCACCGGGCTCAACCTGCTCGCCCTCGGCGGCATGACGCTGACCGTGGACGGCGCCGAGGTGGAGCTGCGCGACACCGTCGCCTACAAGGGGATGATGCTCTCCGGGGTGCCGAACTTCGCGATGACCCTCGGCTACACCAACGCCTCGTGGACGCTGAAGGCCGACCTGGTGGCCACCTACGTCTGCCGGCTGCTGCGGCACCTGGACCGCACCGGCCAGCAGGTCGTCACCCCGCTGCCGCCGCCCGACGGCGAGCTGGAGCCGATCATCGATTTGACGGCCGGCTACGTGCTGCGCAGCGTCGACGCCCTGCCCAAGCAGGGCACCCGGGCACCGTGGCGGCTGCACCAGAACTATCCCCGGGACGTCCTGCTGATGCGGCACGGCCGGCTCACCGACCCCGGCGTGCGGTTCTCCCGCGCCGGCACACCGGAACGGAGGACCGCCCGTGCGTAGGTTCGTCTTCATCGGCGGCACGGCTGTGGTGACCGGCGCCGCCAGCGGGATCGGCGAGGCCCTCGTGCACGGGCTGGCCCGCCGGGGCAGCGACCTGGTGCTGGTCGACCGCGACGCCGGGCGCCTCGACGCCGTCGTCGCGGCGGTCCGCGCCGCGCACCCCGACCGGCAGCTCACCGCCTACGTGGTCGACCTGGCCGACGCCGCCGCCACCGCGCGGGTGGCCGAGGAGATCCGCCGGCGGCACCCGGCGCTCCGGCTGCTGGTCAACAACGCGGGGGTGGCGCTGGGCGGCCGGTTCGACCAGGTGAGCCTGGACGAGTTCAGCTGGGTCGTCGACGTCAACTTCCGGGCCGTGGCGCAGCTGACCCACGCGCTGCTGCCCACCCTGCGGGTCGAGCCGGGCGCGCACCTGGTCAACGTCTCCAGCCTCTTCGGGATCATCGCCCCGGCCGGGCAGACCGCCTACGCGGCCAGCAAGTTCGCCGTCCGCGGCTTCACCGAGGCGCTGCGCCAGGAGCTGGCCGGCGAGGGGATCGGGGTGACCTGCGTGCATCCGGGGGGCATCCGCACCCGGATCGCGCAGAACGCCCGCGTGGGCGCCGGCGTGCCCGCCGAGGAGTTCGAGACCGGCCGCCGGCAGTTCGAGAAGCTGCTGACCATCGACCCCGCGAGGGCCGCCGAGGTGATCCTGCGCGGCGTGCACCGCCGCCGGGGCCGGGTGCTGATCGGCTGGTCGGCGAAGCTGCCCGACCTGCTGGCCCGGGTGGCGCCGGTGTCGTACCAGCGGGTCGTGGCCTTCGCGCTCGACCGCGTCGCGGGCGACGCCACCCGCCGGCTCACCACCGGATCGCCCGTCCCGGCGCAGCGCCAGCCCGAGGCGCCCCCGGCGGCCGACCCGGCCGGAGGACCGGCGTGAGCGCCCCGGCCGGACGCCGGCACGTGAGCGTGGACGGCCGGCGGGTGTGCCACCGCGTCGACGGCGAGGGGCCGCCGGTGCTGCTGCTGCACGGCATCGGCCGCACCCTGCGCGACTTCACCGAGCTGCACGAGCTGCTCGCCGGGCGGTTCCGGGTGCACAGCGTCGACCTGCCCGGCTACGGCGGTTCGCTGCCGATGGCCCGCCCCTGCACCCTGCCGGCGCTGGGCGAGTTCGCCGCTCACTACCTCGACGCCGTCGGCGTCGAGGAGCCGGCGCACGTGGTCGGCAACTCCCTCGGCGGCGCGGTCGCCATGCGCCTCGCGGCGTCCGAGCCGGCCCGGGTGGCCAGCCTGACGCTGGTCAACAGCGCCGGCTTCGGCCGGGAGGTGACCATCGCGCTGCGGCTGCTGGCGCTGCGCCCGCTGGGCCGGCTGCTGCTGCGGCCCACCCGTTGGGCCGCCCGCCGCGCCGAGCTGTCGCTCTTCCACGACCCGGCCCTCGCCACCGCCGAACGCGTCGCCCACGCCCTGGCGGTCGCCCGCCAGCCGTACGCCGCCCGGGTGATGCTGGAGACCGCGCGCAGCCTCGGCACCTTCCGGGGCGTCAGCCCGCAGTGGCGCGAGGAGCTGCTGGCCGAGGTGGAACGGCTCGACGTGCCCACCCTGGTCGTCTGGGGCGACCGGGACCTGATCCTGCCGGCGGCGCACCTCGACGCCGCCCGGTCCCGGCTGCCGCGCGCCCGCACCCACCTGTTCGCCGACTGCGGGCACATGCCGCAGATCGAGTGCGCCGAGGAGTTCCACCGCCTGCTCGTCGACTTCTGGGCCGAGGCCGGCGCGGACGCCGCCGGCAGGTGAGCCGGCGGCGCGACGGGGAAAGCGGGCCGGGTGCCCGAGCTGACCCTCTTCCTCGGCGGCGACGTGATGACCGGCCGGGGCGTGGACGCGATCCTGCCCGCGCCCGGCCCGCCCGAGCTGCGCGAACCGGCGGTACGCGACGCCCGCGACTACGTCGACCTCGCCCGGGACGCCAACGGGCCGGTCCCGCGCCCGGCGCCGCCGGCCTGGCCGTGGGGCGAGGCGCTGCATTTGCTCGACGAGCTGCGGCCCGACGCCCGCGTGGTCAACCTGGAGACCGCGGTGACCGGCCGGGGCGAGCACGCACCGGCCAAGGCGATCCACTACCGGATGCACCCGGGAAACCTGTCCTGCCTCGCCGCGGCCCGGCTCGACGTCTGCGCCCTGGCCAACAACCACAGCCTCGACTTCGGCCCGGTCGGGCTCACCGACACCCTCGACGCGCTGGCCGACGCCGGCATCGCCACCGCCGGCGCCGGCCGGGATGCGGCGTCGGCCTGGCGGCCCGCCCGGGTGCTGCTCGGCCGGGGCGGCCGGCTGCTCGTCTGGTCGGTGGCCGTACCGTCCAGCGGGGTGCCCCCGCCCTGGGCGGCCACCGCCGGGTCGCCCGGCGTGGCGTACCTGCCGGAGGTCTCGGTCGCCTCGGCGGACGCGTTGGCCGGACGGATCGCCGCCGTGGCCGGGCCGGGGGACCGGGTGCTGGTCTCCGTGCACTGGGGCACCAACTGGGGGTACGAGGTGCCGCCCGCGCACGTCGACTTCGCCCACCGGCTGGTGGACGCCGGCGTGGACGTGGTGCACGGCCACTCGTCGCACCATCCCCGCCCCGTCGAGGTGTACCGCGACCGGCTCATCCTCTACGGCTGCGGCGACCTCGTCGACGACTACGAGGGCATCGGCGGGCGGGAGGCGTACCGCCCGGAGCTGCGGCTGCTCTGGCTGCCGACCCTCGACGCGGACACCGGGGCGCTGCGGGGCCTGCGGGCGGCCCCGGTACGGATGCGCCGGATGCGGCTGGAGCGGGCCGCGCCCGACGAGGTCGGCTGGTTGGCGGGGCTGCTCGGCGGCTTCGGCCCACCGTTCGCGCGCGGGTTCACCGTCGACGGCGACGGGCTGCTGACGCTCCATCCCCGCTGACGGTGGCCCGCGCCACCCCCGGCGGGGGCGCGGGGCGCGCCGAGGAGGCGGAGCCCACCATAGATACATGACGCATCCCTCCCCGTCGGGCCGGACGGCCGCGCCCTCGGCCGCCGAACGCGCCTACCGGCACCTCAAGCGCGAGATCCTGGAGCAGATCCACCCGGGCGGGTCGCTGGTCAGCGAGGGGGAGATCGCCGAGGCCACCGGGGTCTCCCGCACCCCGGTCCGGGAGGCGCTGCTCCGCCTGGAGGCGGAGGGACTGGTCCGCCTCTACCCCAAGCGGGGCGCCCTGATCCGCCCGGTCTCCGCCCGCGAGATCACCGACGTGATCGAGGCGCGGCGGCTGGTCGAGCTGCACGCCGCCGAGCGGGTCTGGCCCCGGCGCGCGGTGCTGCGGGGCGACCTCGCCGCCCGGCTGGCCGAGATGCGGGACGCGCACGCCGCCGGTGACCTGGCCGCGCTGATGCAGGCCGACCGGGCGTTCCACGCCACCGTCGTGGACGCCGCCGGCAACGAGATCCTCGCCGAGCTGTACCAGCGGCTGCGCGACCGGCAGCTGCGGATGGGGGAGGCCAGCTTCCGGCTCTCGCCCGGCTGGGCCGAGACGGCGCTCACCGAGCACGCCGACCAGCTCGCCGCACTCGACTCCGACGACCCCGGGCGCTGGCTCGCCGCCGTCGCCGCGCACATCGACAACGCCGCGGCCGTGCTGCGGTCCCTGCGGTGAGGGTGCTGCCCGCGCCGCTCGCCCCGCTCCGCTCGGCGGGCGGCCTCGTCTGGGGCGTGGCCGTGTCCGCGTACGTGGCCGCCGTGTTCCACCGCAGCTCGCTCGGCGTCACCGGCGTCGACGCGGCACACCGCTTCGAGGTCAACGCCTCGGCGCTGGCCACCTTCTCCGTCGCCCAGCTCGCCGTGTACGCGGCGATGCAGGTGCCGGTCGGCGTGCTGCTCGACCGGTTCGGGTCCCGCCGGCTGCTCATCGCCGGCGGCGCGCTGATGGTCGCCGGCCAGCTCTGCTTCGCCCTGGCCACCGACGTGCCCCTGGCGATCGCCGCCCGCGTGCTGATTGGCCTCGGCGACGCCATGACGTTCATCAGCGTGCTGCGCATCGTGGCGCTGTGGTTCCCGGGGCGGCGCTACGCGATGATGACCCAGCTCACCGGCACGCTCGGCCAGCTCGGGGCGATCCTCGGCGCCGTACCGCTGGTGGCCCTGCTGCACTCGGCGGGCTGGACCCCCGCCTTCCTCACCGCCGGGGCGGTCGGGGCGACCGTGCTGCTGATGGTCGTCGTCGCCGTCCGGGACACCCCGGGCGGGCCGGTCCCGGCCGGCGCGGCGCCCACCCTCACCGACGTCCGCCGGGAACTCGCCGCCGCGTGGGCCCAGCCGGGCACCCGGCTGGGGCTCTGGACGCACTTCGTCACCCAGTTCTCCGGCGCCGTGTTCGCCCTGCTCTGGGGGTACCCGTTCCTGGTGCAGGGGCAGGGGCTCAGCCCGACCAGGGCGGCGTCGCTGCTCACCCTGATGACTGCCGCCATGCTGCTGACCGGGCCGGTGGTGGCGCACCTCTGCGCCCGGCACCCGTTCCACCGTTCGGTGCTGGTCTTCGCGATCACCGGCGCCACCGCCGTGGTCTGGGCCGTCGTGCTCGCCTGGCCGGGACGCGCGCCGGGCTGGCTGCTGGTCACGCTGGTGCTGGTGCTCGCGGTCAACGGCCCGGCCTCCCTCATCGGCTTCGACTACGCGCGCAGCTTCAACCCGGTCAACCGGATCGGCAGCGCCACCGGGGTCGTCAACGTCGGCGGCTTCGTCGCCTCGATCGTGCTGGTGCTGGCCGTCGGCGTGGTGCTCGACCTGGCCACCCCGGCCGGTCGGGCCACCCCGGACCTGACCGCCTTCCGGTGGGCCTTCGCCGTGCAGTACGTCCTCTGGGCGCTCGGCGCGGTCCAGGTGCTGCGCTACCGCAACGCGGCCCGCCGCGAGCTCGCCGCGCGGACACCCGCCGCGACGCCGACCTGACCCGCCGCACCGGCCGTGTCACGCCCACCGCCCTCCCGGGGCGCGGCGCGATGCGGCGCGGGCGTGGTCCCGCGCCGCCGGCGCAAGACCTCAGTGCCGTCGGCGGCCGTGGGTGAGGTCGTCCAGCACCAGGGTCAGGCCGGCCCCGAGCAGCCAGACGTCCTTGGCCAGGCCGATGCCCTGCTGGGTGGGCCGCAGGCTGCCCGCCTCGCGCATCCCCGGCGTCCGCAGGTAGAGCTGCACCAGGCCCGCGCCGAACGCCGCCAGCCCCAGACCGGCCAGCGCCGACGGTACGAACGGCGCGAGCAGCGCGGCGCCCAGGGCGATCTCGGCCCGGGAGAGCAGCCGGGCGAACCGGTCCGGATCGAGCTTGCCGAGCTGCGGGACGGCGCCCACGGCCATCCCGTGCATGCCCTGCGCGGCCTCCCCCTCCAGCGACCGCTTGCCCATCCCCGAGTTGAGGACGAACGCGCCGATGCTGACCCGCAGCGGCAGATGGCTGATCCTCATGGCGCACTCCCGTCCGAGCGTCGAACCGTGCCCCCGCCTACCCCTCGCCGCCCGCGATAACCGCCCGACGGCCCCGGTCGTCCGCGACGATCGGGAGTAGGTTCGGCCCGAGGAACGTGATCGGGTGCCGCGTCAGGGCACCGACGGACGGCGGCGCGACGCGTCGGCGTGGAGCAGGAGGAAGCGTGAGCCAGGAGGTCAGGGGAGTCATCTCCCGCAGCAAGGGCGCGCCGGTCGAGGTGACCACGATCGTGCTGCCCGACCCGGGGCCGGGCGAGGCGATCGTACGGATCCAGTCCTGCGGGGTCTGCCACACCGACCTGCACTACCGGGAGGGCGGCATCAACGACGACTACCCGTTCCTGCTCGGCCACGAGGCCGCCGGCGTCGTCGAGCAGGTCGGGCCGGGCGTCGACGGCGTCGCGCCGGGCGACTTCGTGGTGCTCAACTGGCGGGCCGTCTGCGGCGTGTGCCGCGCCTGCCGCCGGGGCCGCCCGTGGTACTGCTTCGCCACCCACAACGCGGCGCAGAAGATGACTCTCACCGACGGCACCGAGCTCACGCCCGCGCTGGGCATCGGCGCCTTCGCGGAGAAGACCCTGGTCCACGCCGGGCAGTGCACCAAGGTCGACCCGGCGGCCCGACCCGCCGCCGTCGGACTGCTCGGCTGCGGCGTGATGGCCGGTCTCGGTGCCGCCATGAACACCGGCGGGGTCACCCGGGGCGACTCGGTGGCCGTGATCGGCTGCGGCGGCGTCGGCGACGCGGCGGTCGCCGGCGCCGTGCTGGCCGGTGCGACGACGATCGTCGCGGTGGACACCGACCCCCGCAAGCTCGACTGGGCCCGCAAGTTCGGGGCCACGCACACCGTCAACGCCCGCGACGACGACCCGGTCGAGGCGATCCGCGCCGCCACCGGCGGCTTCGGCGCCGACGTGGTGATCGACGCGGTCGGCCGCCCCGAGACCTGGAAGCAGGCCTTCTACGCCCGCGACCTGGCCGGCACCGTCGTACTGGTCGGCGTGCCGACCCCGGAGATGACCGTCGACCTGCCGCTGCTCGACGTCTTCGGCCGCGGCGGCGCGCTCAAGTCGAGCTGGTACGGCGACTGCCTGCCCAGCCGCGACTTCCCCATGCTCACCGAGCTCTACCTGCAGGGCCGGCTCGACCTGGACGCCTTCGTCACCGAGGAGATCGCCCTGGACCAGGTCGAGGAGGCGTTCGCCCGGATGCACCGGGGCGACGTGCTGCGCTCGGTGGTGGTCCTCTGATGGCGGCCCGCGTCGACCACGCCGTCACCTCCGGAACGTTCTCCCTCGACGGCCAGACCTTCGACGTGGACAACAACGTGTGGGTGGTCGGCGACGACGCCGAGTGCGTCGTCGTCGACGCCCCGCACGACGTCGACGCGATCCTGGCCGCCGTCGGCGACCGACGGGTCCGGGCGATCCTCGCCACCCACGCGCACGACGACCACGTCCGGGTGGCCCCGGCGCTGGCCCGGGCCACCGGCGCTCCGGTGCTGCTGCACCCCGCCGACCGGGTGCTGTGGGACATGGTGCACCCCGACGAGGCGCCGGGCGAGGAGCTGCGCGACGGGCAGACCGTCGAGGTGGCCGGGACCGCGCTGACCGTGCTGCACACGCCCGGCCACAGCCCCGGCGCGTGCAGCTTCCACGCGCGGCAGCTCGGCGTCGTGTTCACCGGCGACACGCTCTTCGCCGGCGGGCCGGGGGCGACGGGACGCTCGTACAGCGACTTCGGCACGATCGTCGCCTCGATCCGGGACCGGCTGCTCACCCTCCCGCCGGAGACGGTCGTGCACACCGGGCACGGGGAGAGCACCACCGTCGGCGCGGAGGCTCCCCACCTCGACGAGTGGCTGGCCCGCGGGCACTGACCTCCGCCCAGCCACCAGCGGTCCCGGCAGCCGCTCAGCGACTGTCCGGGGCCGCTTCGCGTCCGGCGCTGCCGCGTGCGGTCACGCCGGCGCTCTCCCGGCCGCCGTCCGAGGTGACGGCGTCGAGCGCAAGGTCACGCCGGGTGCCGCACGTACATCCGGACGGTCGTCCCGGCGGCGGTGGTGTGCACGCGGACCAGATCGCACAGCGCCTGCACGATCACCAGCCCCCGGCCGCCGATGCCGTTCGCGGCCGGGGTCAGCCGCCCGGCCAGCGGGTCGGCCAGCCAACCGTCGTCGCGGATCTCGCAGACCAGGTGCTCGGCGGTACGCCACACGCGCAGCACACCGGTGCCACCGGCGTGCGCGACGCTGTTCGTCGCCAGCTCGGTCACCGCGATCTGCAGATCGGCCAGCCGGTCCTCGTCCAGCCCCACGGCCGCGCCGTGCCCGGCCACGAACCGGCGCACCGCGGACAGCGTGTCGACCTCGTAGACCAGCGCCGAGACGGGCTCCGTCGGGCTCGGCAGGGGCTTGTTGTAGCGGGCGACCACGTCCGCCGGGGCGTACCGGGCACTCGGCCGTCGCCCGGCGTCGTCGACGAGGATCGGGTGCGTGGCGTACGCGTCGGCCAGCACGTCGGCGTCGAGCCCAACGGTGTCGTACGGGCAGAGGATGGTCGCCTCGCGGCCGGCGAACGCCATGTTGATCAGCGCCTCGTGCTGGGCGCACGCCGGATACTCCGTGTCGCTGCGCCCGGCCCAGATCGGCTCGCCGATGATCCGTGCGCGGCGGCCGGCGTGCTGCTCGATGAACGCCTGCAACACCCAGGGGATGATCCGTCCCGGGTTCCGGCCGGCCTCCGACATGTCCGCCCAGCGCACCGCGTCCGTGGGGCCGACGGCGGCGCGGACCAGCCGCAGGTTCGCGCCAGGCATCGCGACCAGCACCGGCTCCCCGGCGGCGAGACCGTCCGTGATGAACGGCACCGTGCCCGCGAGGAGACCGTCCCGATCGTGGTAGAAGAGCCCCTCGTGTACGAAGGCGCCCGCCGCCTGCGCGTGCCGCGCCCCGGTCACGCCGGCTGTCCCAGGGCGGTGGCGAACCTGGTCTCGCGTAGCCGCCGGTGGTGGCGGCACCGCGCGACCATCTGGTGGGGCACCTGCTCGACCACCGCACCACCAGTCATTCGTCGCCTTCCGCTTCGGGCCCCACTGTAATCGCCGGTCCCGGTGCCGGCCCACCGGGTGAAACGACGCCGCCCATCCGGCCCGGCACGGGCCGGGCACCGCCCGCCCACGGCCGTGACCAGGGGTCACCATCGCTCGTCTGGTGGCGACCTCCGGGTGGCCCTGGAGGGTGGACGACAGCCGCGACGCCTCGCCCTCCGGATCCGAAAACGGGGTGCGTCCCGGCCCGCTGATAAGGGAGATTCGTCGCCGTGCGACCCACCACCGAACCGGCCGCCACGCACGCGGCGCCGGCACTCACCCCCGCCCAACGCGCCGCCCTCGCGCACGTACGCGAGGCGGCGCTGCGCGAGCGTCCCGCCGCCCTGGCCGCCATCGCCCGGGCGCTCGCCGGCTCGGGCGTCGCACACGGGCGGGAGCACCTGATCGCGGCGGTCGGCGCGAACGGGCGGCTCACCCTGAACTTCCACCCGGACCGGCTGCTCGCCGACGGGCGTACGGTCGCCGACGCCCTCACCGCCGAGGGCGTCTACCGCAGCCAGTTCGAGACCGGCATCTCCAACGGCGGCCTGACGGCCTTCCCCGGCGGCGACCGGGACCGCTGGGAGGAGACGCTCTTCGGCGGCGCCTACCAGACGGCCGGCGTACGCCCCGCCGACCGGCCGAAGTACGGCGGCCTGAACCTGCTCGACCATCCGGACGGCGCGTGCCCCCGGTTCGGCTCCTGCCACCTGCGGCTGCGTCCGCAGGTGCTGGCGCGGGCCACGTTCTGCTTCGGCGACAGCCACCTCGGGCCCCGCGACCTGGGCACCGTGGACGTCTTCGAACCGGTGCTGGCGGCCCTGCTGGCCGCGACCGACGGCACCGGGGTCAGCCTCGGCGTGCCGGGCGACGTGGTGACCCTGACCCGGGCGCTGCTGCGCCGGCGCGAGGACGCCGCATGGGCCCCCGGCGCGGCGGGCCGCGCGCTCGACGACTACATCGAGGCGCAGGTCCACGGCGAGCTGAGCCTCGCCCGGGACGTCGCGGCGATGGTCGTCGACCCGTCCTTCCGGGGTACCGACACCGGGGCGACGCTCGCCGCGCTCGCCCGGCGGCACGGCTTCGCCCTGCGCTGGCACGCCGGGTTCGCGCTGCCCGTCGACCGGATCGACGCGGAGTTCCGGGGGCCGGCCATCCCGCCGCTGGCCGCCCGGGTGCACGCCGAGTTCGCCCGCCCGGGCGAACTCATCGACGCCGCCCTGATCGGCCGCGCGGCGGTCTCGGTGGTCACGGAGCCGTCCCGCTGGGCCGACCGCGGGCCGATGGAGGTCACCCTCCAACACCTCAAGCAGCTCTGGCACGTCCTCGTGCGCTTCGGCGCCCCCCGCGCCACCTAGGACGCCCGGCCCCCAGATCCTGCGCGCCTGTCGTCGGGTGAGCCGCCGCCTCGACCGGGTGGATCGTCCCGGCCGTCCGGTTGCGCCGCGAGCCTCCGGGACATCACCGCCCGTGCCTGCCTGTCACGAGTGTCGAGTGACCCGGGTCACAGCAGGCCGGCAACTGCTCATATCCGGAATGACCGACAGGGTCGGGCTGGTTGTGTCCCCCGTACCGCCGGAACCGAAACCCCGTCCGGCGCGGAAGTTTCCCCCGAAGGAGTGCTCATCCAGGGAGCGCTTCGCCTGACCGAAAGGGCAACCATCGTGAAGTACGACTTCACTCGATGGCTCCCGGCCATCGCGAAGGACTCGAAGGACTCGAACCGCAGGATCGCGCTGAGCGTGGTGGGTGTCGCCGCCCTCGGCGGCCTGGCCCTCGGGCCGACGGCCGTGGCCGCCCCGGTCACCACCGCACCCCACGAGGGCGCCGTGGCGGCGATCGAGCAGGCCACCGGCAAGGGCAGGCCGGGCGCGGCCGACGAGTCGGCCCTGACGACGGGCGGTACCACCACCAAGCCGTCCGCCGACAAGCCCAGCCGCGAGGAGCTGGTCCCGCACGGCGTGCAGGGCGCCCAGTCGCGCATCCCGCTCGACGACGCGCAGCTCGCCAACGCCAGGGCCATCATCGAGGAGGCCAAGGAGACCGGCGTGGGGGAGCGGGGCGCCGTCATCGGGATCGCCACCTCGCTGCAGGAGTCGAAGCTCTACAACCTCGGCCACCTGGGCGCGTACAACGACCACGACTCGCAGGGCCTGTTCCAGCAGCGCCCGTCGTCGGGTTGGGGTTCGCCCGACCAGATCACCGACCCCGAGTACGCCTCGCAGGCGTTCTTCAGCGCGCTCAAGAACGTGGGCGGCTGGCAGGACCTGCCGCTGACCTCCGCCGCGCAGACGGTGCAGGTCTCGGCCTACCCCTTCGCGTACGCGCAGTGGGAGGAGCAGGCGGCGGACGTCGTCTCCCAGCTCTGGTGACACCCGCGTGACACCGGCCGGCCCTCGCCTCGGGGGCCGGCCGGTCGCGTCCATGCCGACGACGCCCGCATCTGAACCGCTGTCCGGCCGCAGCCGGCGCAGCATCTCGTCGTGATGGATCAGCCGGGCCCTGTCGAGCTGCCCCGTTCACGAGACCACCTCCCAGCCCCCTGGCTCGCGCCGCCGTCCGAGGTCACCGGTGGAACACCACGGGTGTCACCGGTGCCGGGAGACACCCATGGTGTTCCACCGGTGGTGGTCGTGGGCGTCCCTGCTCTTGAATACGTCCGCTGCGCCTCGGCCGGCCAGTCGCCGATCTTGGAAGCAACAGGCCCCGCCAGGGGCCCGTATCTGCCAAGGTCTCCCGCAGCTCGCCGATGAGGGGTCCCCGCGCGTGGCGTCCGACCCGCCGGAGAGCCGCCGATGAGGCGTCCGCGCGCGGCGTCCGGTTCAAGCCCGGCGTCCAGGATGGGGCTTCGTTGCAGGGTGTGTGCCCGTCGGTACGCTTGCTGCGGCCGCGGTCTGTGGTCGTCGGGGTCGCCCAGTGATGAGATGTCCGGTTCGGGGGTGTGACCGGGGGCATCGTGGGGGCGGAATCGTGGCCGGGGCGGGGTCGTTACACCCTGCGTACGACCGAGCAAGACCACCCGCTGAGGTCACGCCGCCCCGACCGATGGCGGGCCCGGGCCCCGGAATGATGGCGGGCCGGCGGTGGTTACACATGGTCCGGCCGACGTGAGGGCGTCCCCCGCCCCGCACGACAG
>NZ_JBNCKW010000005.1:0-352655 GCF_049841735.1 Micromonospora sp. DT46
CCCCGACCAGGCCTCCTACCGCATGAGCGTCGACAACCTCGCCGACTGGATCGCCACCCGCGGCTACACCGCCTGACACACACCAACGACACGCGCCGCCCAGCAACACCCCAACGACAAGGGCCGACCCCCACAAGGGGCCGGCCCTTGTCGTCTTCACCTTCACCCAACGTCTGTAGCCGGGTAGGCCGGGCCGAGCCGAAGCCGAGGCCCAGGGCGGCAGCCGGGGCCGAGCCGCAGCCAGAGCCCGGGGGCACCCGCGGTGGCCAGCCCGCGTTGCCCACCCCAGGCGGGCACAGACCGAGGCGAGAAACTCCAGCATCCGCCGACAGTCAGCCGACCGAAGGCGAGCAAAGTCCAGCGTCCGCCGACAGGTCAGCCGACCAACGCGAGCAACCTCCAGCGCCCGCCGGCAAGCAGGGTGTCGATCGGGTCGTGGTAGGCGTAGGGCAGCGGACCGAGGCGAGCAAGCTTCCGCGTCCGCCGGCAGGACGGCCGGCCAACGCGAGCAACCTCCAGCATCCGCCGGCAGGGCAGCCGACCGAGGCGAGCAACTCGCCGGTGGTCAGTCGATCGGGGCGAGGAACTCCAGCCGGTTGCCGTGCGCGTCCTGGGAGTGGAAGCGGCGCAGCCCGGGCAGTTCGTCGTCGCCCCAGCTCACCGGGTACCCGGCGGCGACCAACCGGGCGGCGAGCGCGTCCAGGTCCGGCCACAGCAGGCCGGGGTGGGCCTTGCGGGCGGGCCGGAAGTCGTCCTCCACGCCCAGGTGCAGCTCCGCGCCGTGCCCGGTGAACCAGCAGCCGCCACGGGCCGCGAGGGCGGGCGGTTTGGGCTTCTCGGCCATCCCGAGCACCCCGACGTAGAAGGCCCGCGACGCCTCTTCGGAGCCGCGTGGGCAGGCGAGCTGGACGTGATGGATCATGGTGGCACCTCCTCGTCCCGAACGATGGCACGAGGTTGCGAAGTTAGCAAGACGGACGTACGGTTTTGTTGACGACGAGATCGGCGGTAAGTGTCCCCTAACCACGGCGGCACCCCGACCGGTGCGACAGACTGCTCAGGACTACTCACGGTCGCTGGTGTGAAGGAGTACGACGTGGCGAGCCTCGACACCTTCGGTGCGAAGACCCAGCTACGCGTCGGAGACGCGAGCTACGAGATTTTCAAGATCAGCAAGGTGGACGGCCACGAACGGCTGCCCTACAGCCTGAAGATCCTCCTGGAGAACCTGCTCCGGACCGAGGACGGCGCGAACATCACCGCCGACCACATCCGGCAGCTCGGCGCCTGGGAATCCGACGCCGACCCGAGCGTCGAGATCCAGTTCACCCCGGCGCGGGTGCTCATGCAGGACTTCACCGGCGTGCCCTGCGTGGTCGACCTGGCCACCATGCGCGAGGCGGTACGGGACCTGGGCGGCGACGCCACTAAGGTGAACCCGCTCGCCCCGGCCGAGCTGGTCATCGACCACTCCGTCATCGCCGACCTGTTCGGTCGCGAGGACGCCTTCGAGCGCAACGTCGAGCTGGAGTACGAGCGCAACAAGGAGCGTTACCAGTTCCTGCGCTGGGGCCAGACCGCGTTCAACGAGTTCAAGGTCGTCCCCCCGGGCACGGGCATCGTGCACCAGGTCAACATCGAGTACCTGGCCCGTACGATCATGGAGCGCAACGGCCAGGCGTACCCGGACACGGTCGTCGGCACCGACTCGCACACCACGATGGTCAACGGCCTGGGCGTGCTCGGCTGGGGCGTCGGCGGCATCGAGGCCGAGGCCGCGATGCTCGGTCAGCCCGTCAGCATGCTGATCCCGCGCGTGGTGGGCTTCAAGCTCTCCGGCGAGATGCCGGCCGGCACCACCGCCACCGACCTGGTGCTCACCATCACCGAGATGCTGCGCAAGCACGGCGTGGTGGGCAAGTTCGTCGAGTTCTACGGGCCGGGCGTGAGCGCCGTGCCGCTGGCCAACCGGGCCACCATCGGCAACATGTCCCCGGAGTACGGCTCCACCGTCGCGATCTTCCCGATCGACGCCGAGACCGTCCGCTACCTGGAGCTGACCGGCCGCGACGCCGCGCAGGTCGCGCTCGTCGAGGCGTACGCCAAGGAGCAGGGCCTCTGGCACGACCCGGACGCCGAGCCGGAGTACTCGGAGCGCCTGGAGCTGGACCTCGGCACGATCGAGCCGTCCCTGGCCGGCCCGAAGCGCCCGCAGGACCGGGTCCCGCTGGGCAACGCCAAGACCCTGTTCCGCTCGGCGCTGACCGACTACGTGGCCGCCGACGAGACCGGCGGCGACCGTGGCCGCAAGTCGGGCGTGCCGCAGCTGGAGAAGCCGTTCGGCGTGCAGGGCCACGCCGACGAGGCGAGCGCCGAGTCCTTCCCGGCCAGCGACTCCCCGGCCAACGGGGTCAGCGACCCGGCCGACGCGCCACGCGACCTGGAGACGGCGGCGGTCGGCTCCGGCGGGCGGGCCAGCAACCCGACCCGGGTCACCGGCGCCGACGGCGTCGAGTACGAGCTGGACCACGGCGCCGTGGTGATCGCGGCCATCACCTCCTGCACCAACACCTCCAACCCGCAGGTGATGATCGGCGCGGCCCTGCTGGCCCGCAACGCGGTCGACAAGGGCCTGACCCGCAAGCCGTGGGTGAAGACCACCCTGGCCCCGGGTTCCAAGGTCGTCATGGACTACTACGAGCGGGCCGGCCTCACGCCCTACCTGGAGAAGCTCGGCTTCCACCTGGTGGGCTACGGCTGCACCACCTGCATCGGCAACTCCGGCCCGCTGCCGGAGGAGGTCTCGGCCGCGGTCAATGAGGCCGACCTGGCCGTCGTCTCCGTGCTCTCCGGCAACCGCAACTTCGAGGGCCGGATCAACCCGGACGTCAAGATGAACTACCTGGCGTCCCCGCCGCTGGTGGTCGCGTACGCGCTGGCCGGCACGATGGACATCGACCTGGCCAACGAGCCGATCGGCGAGGACGGCGAGGGCAACCCGGTGTTCCTTCGGGACATCTGGCCCAACAGCGCCGAGATCCAGGACGTCATCGCCTCGGCGATCGGCGCCACCGGCTTCAGCGCCGCGTACGAGGACGTCTTCGCCGGTGACGAGCGCTGGCAGTCGCTGCCCACCCCGACCGGCGACACGTTCGCCTGGGCGGACGAGTCCACCTACGTCCGCAAGCCCCCGTACTTCGAGGGCATGGAGCGGGAGCCGAAGGCGGTCGTCGACATCGGTCCGGCGCGGGTGCTGGCCAAGCTGGGCGACTCGGTGACCACCGACCACATCTCGCCGGCCGGTTCCATCAAGGCCGACTCGCCCGCCGGGACGTACCTCGCCGAGCACGGCGTGCCGCGGCACGAGTTCAACTCGTACGGCTCGCGCCGGGGCAACCACGAGGTGATGATCCGGGGCACCTTCGCCAACATCCGGCTACGCAACCAGCTGGTCCCCGGCGTCGAGGGCGGCTTCACGGTCAACCACCTGACCGGCGAGCAGACCTCGATCTACGACGCCTCGGTGGCCTACCAGGAGGCGGGCATCCCGCTGGTCGTGCTGGCCGGCAAGGAGTACGGTTCCGGCTCGTCGCGCGACTGGGCGGCCAAGGGCACCATGCTGCTCGGCGTCAGGGCGGTCATCGCCGAGTCGTACGAGCGGATCCACCGCTCGAACCTGATCGGCATGGGCGTGCTGCCGCTGCAGTTCCCGGCCGGCGAGACCGCCGAGTCGCTCGGCCTCACCGGCACGGAGACGTTCTCCATCGCCGGGGTCACCGCGCTGAACGACGGCCAGACCCCGCGTACGGTCAAGGTCAGCACCGACACCGGCGTCGAGTTCGACGCGGTGGTCCGGATCGACACCCCGGGCGAGGCGGACTACTACCGGCACGGCGGCATCCTGCAGTACGTGCTGCGTCGCATGATCGCCAACTGACGACACGGACGAGGGGCTCCCTGCCACGACGGCAGGGGGCCCCTCGCGTGTCCGCTCAGATGCGGCCGGTGCCGGCGCCCGCGAGGACCAGGGCGGGCACGTCCGCCGCCGGGTCGAGGCTGTACGGGTAGTACGTGCGCGGCTCGACCACCGTGCCGTTCGTCTCCGGCGCGCCCGAGCCGACGTACACGTTGTGGCGCTGCACCGCCCGGCCGGGTCCGCTGTCGGCGTAGCCGCTCGCCGACCACAGCGGGTGCGGCACGTCGCGGAAGTAGTTCCCCTCCACCAGCACGCCGGCGTTCTCCGTCGACGCCACGCCGTAGAGGGCGTTGCCGAGGAAGTAGTTGTTGTAGACGTGCACCGGCTCGCCGAAGCGGACCCGGGGGTGCCGCTGGCGGCTGTTGTCGAAGAAGTTGTGGTGGATGCTGACCTTCAGCCGGCCCACGTCGGTGGAGGCTGAGCCGTCGGAGTGGCCGATCAGCATGGACTTGTCGGCGTGGTCGAAGTGGTTCCACGACACCGTCACGTAGTCAGCGCCCCGGACGATGTCGACCGAGCCGTCCACCGCGCCGGAGAAGCGGTTGTGGTCGATCCAGATGTGGTGCGAGTTCTGGCCGACGTTGACCGCGTCGTCCTCCGCGTTCGTGAAGTTGATGTTGCGGACGATCACGTTGTACGACCGGTAGAAGTCCAGCCCGCCGCCGGTGATCTCGGCGTTGCCGACCCCGACGATGGTCTTGTGGGGGCGTACCCCCTGCTTGCTGGTGATCGCGATCCGCCCGGTCACCTGGATGACCAGCGGGCCCACCGTGTCGATGTGTTCCAGGAAGTCCGCGGCGTTGGTCGCGGTCACCGTCGGCCCGCCGGCGCCGCCGGTGGTGCCGTTCTGGCCGAGGGCCGCCACGGCGGCGAAGCCGTCCGGGCCCGCGACGGCCGGCACCGGCGCGACGGAGGCCGGCGCGGCGAGGGCCGTGGTCCTGCCGGGCCCGGCACCCGCCGGGACGATGGTCGGCACGCTCGCGGCCGGGTCGAGGGTGTACGGGTAGTACCCGCGCGGGTCCGGCACCGTGCCCCGGGTCTCGATCGCGTGGTTGCAGGCGACCAGGATGTTGCCCCGCTCGACGATGCGCCCGAGGTCGCCGCTGAAGTCGACCCGGCCCGGATTGTTCACGCTGTAGAAGTAGTTGTTCTCCATCAGCACGGCGGCGTCGTACGTGGAGGCCACCCCGTAGCTGTTGTCGTTGTAGTGGTTGTTGTAGACGTGTGCGAGCGCGGAGAAGCGCACCCGTGGATTGCGCTGGTCGGAGCGGTCGAAGAAGTTGTGGTGGTACGTGACCCGCAGCCGGCCGATGTCCTGCGGGCCGGCGTCCTCGTCGTGGCCGAGCAGCAGCGTCTTGTCGTGGTCGTGGAAGTGGTTCCAGGAGACCGTGACGAAGTCCGAGCCGCGCTTGATGTCGACCGCGCCGTCGTCGCCGTCGGAGAACTCGTTGTGGTCGATCCAGATGTGGTGCGAGAACATCTGGACGTTGATCAGGTCGTCGGTCGCGCCGGTGAGGTGCAGGTTCCGGATGATGATGTTGTGCACCGCGTTCGCCGGGGGCGAGGTCACGTCGTCGTCGACGGGCACGCCGATGTTGAGCCCTCCGCCGGCGAGCGTCGCGTCGTCGCCGAGACCGACGATCGTCTTGTCGGAGGCGACGTTCCACATCCCGTCGTTGCCGCCGGCGGGCAGCGTGATGGTGCCGGCGACCTGGACGACGTACGGCCCCGGGCGGGCGATGTGGTCGAGGAACTGCGCGGTGGTGGTGACCGTGACGACCGGCCCGCCGGCGCCACCGGTGGTCCCGTTCTGGCCGAGGGCGTGGACGCTGGCGAACCCGTCCGCCGCCGCAGCCGGAGCAGGGCCGGGCGCCGTCCGCGAGGCGGTGCCGGCCGCTGCCTGCGGGGCGGTCCCGGATGCCGCTGCGGCCGGAGCGTTGCCGGATGCGGCCGTCGGGGCGGGTGGAGCCGGCGGGGTGGTCGGGAGCGCGGCGTTGGCCGGTGACGCCGGTGCCACCAGTGCGGCGGCGAGGCCGACGGCGGCGAGCAGCCGTCGGCGACGCCCGGGCCGTGGCGGCCCGTCCGGGTTGAGGGTCGTGAGCATGAGGTTCCGCCTTTCTCGTACGGCGGATCGCCGGAGCCGGCGCACGACGGGCCGCGTGCCGTTCGGATGCTGGGGCACGGTCGCGCGGGTTCGGGTGCCTGGGCGCGGTCGCGCGGGACCAGACGCGAGTGGGGACTGGTTCGCGTCGGGGTTGCGGACCGGCACCGGCGATCAGCCAGGTGATGGACGGCGGAAAGCGCTTTCCGAGCACCATGCTAGGCAGCCCATCTGATCGAAGTCAATCGATCGGCCCTGCCCCCGTCGCGCGCACCTCGCGCCGTCGATCCTGGCGGTCCGCACTCCGTACGTGTGCTCCGTGCGGGTGCTCTGCGCTCTGTGCGCTCTCTGCTCTGTGCGTGCGCTCCGTGCTCGAGTAGGCACCAGCCCAGCGACACTTTGGCCCCGCGACCAATCCGCCACCACGCGCACGGGCACCTAAGGAAGCGAGCTGCCAACCCACGGGTGCGCTGCACCCGTGCAGGTCCGGAGATCTTGGTACGGACGTGCCCCCATAGGGGCCGTTTCTCGCCAAGATCCGGTCTGCGCGTCGAGGGACGCGACGCAGCGGACAGCGACGCAGCAGACACGGAGCAGCCGCAACGACGCGAGCAGCAGGCAGCGACGCGGGGCAGCCCCAACGGCCGCTACCCGCGCGACGGCGGCTGCGGCACCGTAGCGGCTGCTACACGGTGGTGACGGTGGGCCGGTCAGTCGGTGGCGGCGGCGCGGCGGCGGGCCTCGCGGGTCTTCATGGCGTGCTCCATCAGCGTGATGAGCACCTCCTTGCTGGACTCCCGCTGCCGCGCGTCGCAGAGCAGCACCGGCACGCCCGGGTCGAGGTTGAGCGCCGCCTGCACCTCGTCGAGCCGGTACTGCCGGCTTCCCTCGAAGCAGTTGACCGCCACCACGAACGGCGTGCCCCTGCCCTCGAAGTAGTCGATCGAGGGGAAGCAGTCGGCCAGCCGCCGGGTGTCGGCCAGCACCACCGCGCCGAGCGCGCCGAGCGCCAGCTCGTCCCAGACGAACCAGAACCGGTCCTGGCCAGGGGTGCCGAAGAGGTAGAGCACCAGGTCGTCGCTGATGGTGATGCGGCCGAAGTCCATCGCCACGGTGGTGGTCGTCTTGCTCTCCACCCCGGAGAGGTCGTCGATGCCGACGCCGGACTCGGTCAACACCTCCTCCGTACGCAGCGGACGCGTCTCGCTGACCGCACCGACCATGGTGGTCTTGCCCACGCCGAAGCCACCCGCGACGAGGATCTTGATCGCGGTGGGCAGTGGCGTCGCTCCCGCCGGCCGCTCAGAGTGCCCGTAGTCCATTGATTACCGCCTCGAAAACGCTGTTGTCGGGAAGGCCGGCTGTGGTGTGCGGCTCACGTACCTGCACCAGGCTGCGGGCCGCCAGGTCACCGAGCAGGACCCGGATGGTGCCCACCGGCAGGTCCAGGTGGGCGGCGATCTCGGCGACGGACTGGATCCGCTGGCAGAGCCCGACTATCGCCAGGTGCTCCGGGCCCAGTCCGATCTCCGGGATCACGTCCGCACGGGTCGCCGTCACCAGGGAGATCAGGTCGAACGTGCCGGTGACCGGCCGGGCCCGGCCGCGCGTCATCGCGTACGGGCGCACGACCGGGCCGGCATGGTCGTCGACCCACTGGTGCTCCGAGGACTCCCCCTGCACCGTCATCGCGGCTACTTCTCGCCGGTCTGCTGCTCGCCGGTCCGCGAAGGCGACGCCACGTACTTGCCGACGCGGGTGACCAGCATCGCCATCTCGTAGGCGATCAGGCCGACGTCGGCGTCCTCGCTGGCGAGGACGGCCAGGCAGGCGTTGCGCCCGGCCGCCGTGACGAACAGGAACGACGACTGCATCTCGATGATGGTCTGCTGCACCTGCCCGCCGCCGAAGCGCTTGCCCGCGCCCCGGGCCAGGCTCTGGATGCCGGCCGCCATGGCCGCCAGGTGCTCGGCGTCGTCCCGGCCCAGCCCTCGCGAGGCGGCCATCAACAGGCCGTCCGTAGAGAGCGCGACCGCGTGGTCGGCCTGCTTCACCCGGCCGACCAGATCATCCAGCAACCACGTCAGGTCGGCACTCGAAGCCGTCTTCTGCGCCACTCGTCGTCCTCTTCTCCCCCGGCTGTTGTCGCCGTGCTCGTCTCGGCTGACCGCTGCGGTGCGGGGATCCCCCGCACCGCGACGGCACCGGTCAGGTCGCTTGCAGGTCGTTGCCGGCGTCGGGTTCCTCGCCGGCCTCGGTTCGGCTGTCGCCCGCTCCACCGAGCAGCCGGGCGGCGTCGGTACGGCCCCGCCGGGTGCCGGTCTGGTAGGAGCTCATCATCCGGCGTACCTGCTCCGGCGGGCGCGCCGTGTCGTCGTCCCCGTCGTCGTCCCCGCCGGCGGCCGGATCGTCGCGGAGCTCCGGCACGATGCTGGCCTGCCGGACCCGGACCGGCAGGCCCGAGTCGGTACGCGCCGTCACCTGGCGGGCCGTCGGCGCCGGACCGCCGGTCGTCGTGGAGCCGGTGGCCGCCTCCGGTGCGGGGGTCCCCGTCGTGTCGGGCGCCTCCGCCGGCGCGGGCCGGGCGGCCACGGGCAGGCCGGTCGGGAAGGTCGGGCCGTCCAGGGCGTACTGCTCGGAGCCGCCACGGGGGCGCACGGGCAGCCGCGGGTCGAGGGCCGGGCCCGTCGTCGGCAGGCTCCGGCCGCGCGACCGGGTCGGCAGGGCGCCACCGTCGGCGTCCCCCGTGGCGGGGGCGTCGGCGTCCGACGCCGGGCGGGGGCGGGGCGCGAGCGGCTCGGCCAGTGCCACCGGCGCCGTGGCGAGCGGTGGCTCGGCGGCGGGCGGCGCCTGACCGGACGCGCCGGCCACCGGGACGCCGGCGGGCAGGCCGGCCGGGAACCCGCCGGAGGTGCTCGGGTCCTCGTCGGCGGCGGTGACCAGCTCGGCCGGGATCAGCACGACGGCGGTGGTGCCGCCGTACGCGGACTCCTTGAGCTGCACCCGTACGCCGTGCCGCTCGGTCAGCCGGCTGACCACGTAGAGCCCGAGGCGGGAGGCGTTGGCCAGGTTCAGCTCGGACTGGTCGACGATCCGGTGGTTCGCGGCGGCGAGGTCCTCCTCGCTCATGCCCAGGCCACGGTCCTCGATCTCGATGGCGAAGCCGTTGGCCACCTGCTGCCCGCGCACCTCGACCGAGGTGTGCGGCGGGGAGAACGACAGCCCGTTCTCGATCAGCTCGGCGAGCAGGTGAATGACGTCGCCGACCGCGCGGCCGGTGAGCGAGACCGCGCCGAGGGGCAGCACGTTGACCCGGGTGTAGTCCTCGACCTCGGCGACCGCGCCCCGGACGACGTCGACCATGGGCACGTTGCGCCGCCAGGCGCGGCCCGGGGTGGAGCCGGAGAGCACGATGAGGTTCTCCGCGTTGCGCCGCATCCGGGTGGCGAGGTGGTCGACCCGGAACAGGTCCTCCAGTTCCTCGGCGTCGTGCTCGCGACGCTCCATCGCGTCGAGCAGGGTGAGCTGGCGGTGCACCAGCGCCTGGGTGCGCCGGGCCAGGCTGAGGAAGACCTCGCGTACGTTGCGGCGCAGGTCGGCCTGCTCGACGGCGGTGCGGATGGCGGTCTCCTGCACGGCGTTGAACGCCTTGCCCACCTGGCCGATCTCGTCGTCGCCGAACTCGAGCGGAGGCGCCTCCTTGGCGATGTCGACCTCCTCGCCGTGGCCGAGCCGCTCGACGACGCTGGGCAGCCGCTCGTTGGCCAGCCGGATGGCGGCCTCGCGCAGCCGCTCCAACTGCTGCACCAGGGCCCGCGCGGTGGTGATCGACACGACGATCGAGGCGACGACGGCGAGCAGGCCCAGACCGGCGGCCAGCACCAGCCGCAGGACGACGCCGACGGCGATCGGCGCGGCCCGCTCGACGAGCGCGTCACCGGCCTCGATGATGAAGCGCTGCTGCTCGCCGACCACCACGTCGGCCGCCGCGCGCCACTCCGCCGCCGACACGGGTGGCGCGCCGCCCGCCCGTCCCTGCACGACGCGGTCCTCCAGGGACCGGAACGCGGTGTACGCCTCGCCGCCGACGAGTGCCTCGTAACGGGCCCGGTCGCCGCTCGACAGGTCGGTACGGACCTGGCTGTCCAGGTAGCGCTGGGCGCCGGTGGCGCGGGCGAAGGCGGCGGTCTCCTCGGGCGTCATCCGGCCGGCGGCCAGGGCGCCGGTGACGAGGGCGTCCTCCTGCGACATGAGTTCGCGGATCCGGACGAGCTGGATCAGCGCCGCGGTCTCCCGCGTGAACTGTTCGTCGTCCAGGTTGCCCAGCGACCCGTACATCCGCAGCACCGAGTCGATGAGTTCGGTGTACTCCCGGGTGGCGGCGGCGCGGTCCACCTGGCGGTCGCGGATGGACTCGCGTACGGCGGCGAGCCGGTCCAGCCCGCTGACGACCGTGTCGATCTGCCGCTGGCTCTCGTCGGCTGCCAGGTCCACCCGCCAGCTGCTGACGGACTTGCGGAAGTCGTCGGCGACGCCCTCGGTCCGCCGCCACTGCGCGTCGAGCTGCTCCCGCTCGGCCGCGCCCGAACCGCCCAGGTACGCCGCGGACGCCCGGCGTTCCGCCTGCAACTCGAGCACCAGCGGCTCACCCGGCTGGGCGACCTGGGCGTCGAGCACCTGCACCCAGAGGAGACTGACGCCCTCCCGGAGGGTCACCCACGCGGCGAACGCCCACAGCGCAACGAGTGAGGCCAGCAGAGCCACGACTTTCCGGCGCAGATTGGAGCTGCGGGAACCCATTTAAAACCATCCCTGGCGGGGAGTCTGATTCATCCGATCGGCGGTTTCCGCATGGCGCTTCGACCGACCCGGCGCACGGTAGCAGTGTCCCGACGATCACTCAAGCAGTGCTGATCATGACCGGTGCGTCATCGGGGGCACCGGGTCGCGGGGCTCACCGTCCTGCGTGGCCGCTCAGCCGCGCCAGGTGCCGCGCCGCGAGCACGGCGGCCCGCACGATGAGCACCGGGTGGTAGAGATCCTTGTCATGCCACAGTGGAACGCCGTCGCCGTCCTCGTCGCGATGCTCGTCGAGGTAGGCGAGCGCGCGGCGCACGGCGGTGGCGAGGCCCGGCCGGGGCTGTCGCCCCGTGCCGAGCAGCACCTGGAGGGCGTACGCGGTCTCCTCCGGCGTGCCCGTCCACAGCCCCCACGAGCCGTCGTCGCGCTGGGTGTCGCGCACCCAGTCGGCCGCCCGGTCGAGCCGGCCGCCGGTGGTGTCGGGCGCGTACTCGGCGAGGCCCGCCGCGACGCTGGCCGTCGCGTAGTAGGGCGAGGCGTGCCAGCGGTCCGTCCAGCTGCCGTCGGCGAGCTGACCGTCCACCAGCCAGCCGGCCACCCGCCGCGCCACGTCGGCGTACGGGCGGCCCGGACGGTGCCGGGCATGCCAGCCGAGCGCCTCCAGGACGTGGGCGTTCGTGGTGACCGACGAGCCGTCCTCGCCCTGCCAGGTGCAGAAGTGCGTGCCCGTGTCGTACGCCAGGAGGCTGTCGGGCGCCATCGGGCGGCCGAGCCGGGCCAGCGCGAAGAGGGTGACGGCGGTGGTGTCAGCGTCCGTCGGGAGGCCGGGCGAGGTGGCCGCGCCCGTCGGTCCGAGCGCGGCGGCCAGGCTGCCGGTCAGCTCGGCGGGGACGTCCGCCGCCGCGCCGACCCGGGCCAGCCCGCTGAGCACCCAGGCCCGCTCGAACACGGCGATGGGTGTCGTGCACGGCACGGGCCCGCCGCCCCGCACCACGGCTCCGGTCAGGTACTCCAGCGCGCTCCGGTCCGCGCCGGGACGGGCGGGATCGCCCAGCCAGGCCGCGGTGGCTGCGGGCGAGGCCCCGACGGCGCCGGACACGGGCCGGGCCGGCAGGCCCACCCGTGCCCGCTCGTCGAGCACCTCGAAGGCGTGCCACAGCTTCTCCGGTACGGGCCCGCCCGCGGCGAGGAGCCGCCCGACCGCCTCGGCCCGGTGCCGGGTCATGCCGTGCGGCATCGGCAGCGCCGCCGGCCGCCCGGGTGCCGCCGTGCCGTCGAGGAGCGCGTCGACGCGGTCGATCAGGGCGGGCACGATCAGGTCGACGCCCGGCATGTCCGGCACGGGCTCGGCGGCGACCAGCAGCCGGTCCCGCAGCACCGCGACGCCCCGGTCCACGGCCGTCGAGAGCCGGTGCGCCTCCCGTGGGCGGGCGCGCCCCGGCGTGCGCAGGGCGCTCAGCAGCGCCTCCACCGCGCTCAGGGTCGGCACCAGGCCGTACGCGCCCGGCGCCCCCCACCCGCCGTCGGCGCGCTGGGCGGCCAGCAGGTGACGCAGCCGCTCGGCGTGCCCCGGCAGCCAGGGGGCGTCGCTGACCAGCCGACCGGTCTCGTAGACCGAGGGCGAGACCGTGCCGTCGGGGGCGGCCAGCATCGCCGCCACCAGTTCACGGCCGGCGACGGCGAGCGCGGCGCCCCCCGAGTCCCGGACGGCGACCGGGGCCGCCGTCACGACATGCCCCAGAAGTCGGCCAGCTGGTAGAAGCCGCTGCTGAAGCCGACCTGCCGGGCCAGGTAGTCCGCCTCGCGCGGGCAGGTCTCCCGGAGCGGGTCCAGCATCCGGTGGCAGGTGTCCACCAGCTCGGCGAGCCGCTGCTCCACCTCGGCGCGGTCCTCGACCAGCAGCAACGCGTTCAGGTCGCCCCAGCGCACGTCCCGCTCGTAGGTGCCGAGGTCGTTGACGAGGCGCAGGGCGCGCTGCACCTGGTCGCTGACCGCGACCAGCTCGTCCAGCCGGGCGAGGGTGGCCTCGTCGCCGGTGTAGAGCCAGTGCGCGACGTTGACGATCGTGCAGGCGTGGTTGTCGGCGTTGTCCAGGTACGCGTCGAGACTCGGCAGGGACGACCGGTCCCCGGGCCGCCAGGCCGCCTTCCACTCCCACTCGCGGGCCATCGCCCGCACCGTCGCGTCCACCCGGTTCCGCCACAGCGGACGGTGCGCCGCGAAGGCGTCGGACGTCGCCAGCTCACCCTGGAGCGCGGCCAGGTAGTCGCCGAGGTGGTCGTCGGCGGCGGGCGGCTCGCCGGCGGCCACCGCGAGGCAGCGCGCGACGAGGCCGTCGACCTCGTCGCGGGAGCGCGCCCGGTGGTCGATCAGCCAGTCGAGGGCGAAGCCCCACAGCACGGTCCGGTTCGCGGCGCGCAGTTGCCCGGCGGTGCACCACGGGGCGCCGAAGGCGATGGCCAGCGAGATGTTGGCGAACAACATGGTGTCGAACGGGTCGGCGGGAAACAGTTCGGGGTGCGCCGCGGCCGACGCCTGGAGGTCGCGTTGGCCGCGTACCGCCAGGCCGCAGATCCGGCCCTGTTCCTGCGCGTCCCGCATCTCGTCGCGCCCGCCCGGCGTCGCGTCGCGCGACCGGTCGGGCGTCACCGCGGTCACGCCGGCCTCCGCTCGTGGACCGGGGTCAGCGCCATGACCACCGGCCGACCCGGACGCAGGGTCGCCGCCAGCTGCTTGGGCGGCATCCCGGCGTCGCGCAGCCGGAAGCGGTACCGGCTGAGGATCGTCGCGACCACCAGCGGAGCCTCCAGGTTGAACAGGTACATGCCGAGGCACTGGTGCGGGCCGCCGCCGAACGGGAAGTACGCGTACCGGTGCTCCCGCCGCGGCTGGTCGCCACGGAACCGGTCGGGATCGAAGGTGTCCGGGCGGTCCCAGTACCGGGCCAGCCGTTGGGTGACGTAGGAGCTGACGGCGACGATGCTGCCGGCTCTGATCCTGGCGCCGCCGATGACGTCGTCCGCCACCGCCGTGCGGGGCACCAGCCACCCGGCGGGGTACATGCGCAGCAGCTCGTCGACCACCGACCGGGTGTAGGTGAGGGCGAGCAACTGCTCCCGGCTGATCACCCGGTCCGCGCCCACCACCTCGTCCAGCTCGGCGTAGAGCCGGCCGGCCACCTCCGGGTTGGCGTCCAGGATCGGCCACAGCCAGGTCAGTACGGCGTACGTCGTCTCCGTCGCGGTGGCGAACATGGACACCACGTCGTCGCGGACCCGTCGCTCCCCGAGCGGGCGGCCGTCGTCGTCGCGGGCGTTCGCCAGGGCGGCGAGCAGGTCGTCGCCGTCGCGCGGGTGGGCCCGCTCGGCCCGCACCAGGGGCAGCATGATGTCGTCGACGACGCCGATGGCGCGGCGCAGGGCGCGGTCGCCCGGCACCGGTACGGCGTCGGGCACGAAGGGCAGGAGCAGGCGGGCCCGCAGCGCCGTCACGATGGTGTCCTGGGCGGCCACGATCCGCAGCTGGTCGGCGAGGCTCACCCGGTCGGCGAAGAAGACGCTGCTGATCGCCCGGCAGATGACCCGGCCCAGCTCGGCGCCGGCGTCCAGCCACCGGCCGGTGCGGGCCGGCTCGTCGAACTCGTCGACGGCCTCGCTGACGGCCTGGCTCATGGAGTCCACCAGGGAGTCGATGCGCTTGGCGGTGAAGTGCGGCTGCATCCGCCCGCGGCTGGCCTGCCACTCCGGTCCGTCGGACATGATGCCGTCGCCGGTGAGCCGTCGTACCGGCCGCCACAGCATGCTCTGGCCGCCGCGGGTGTAGTTGGCCGCGTTGTCCCGCAGCACGTACTGCACGTGGGCGGGTTCGGTGACCAGGTAGGGGCGGATCGTCCCGAGGTTGAGCCGCAGGACCTCGCCCGGGGCGGCGTCCGCCATCGCGACGAGCTGGCCCAGCGGGTCACGCAGCAGGCCCGGCAGCATCCTCCACAGTGGCGCGGACCGCGCCGGACGACTTCGTGAGTCGTCGGCACCCCGTTCAGCAATGGCATCCCGCACCCGTGGCTCCTCCCGTCGGTCACGCTCCGTTGTGACGGACCGTCATGCGAACGGCTGCCTTGCGTCACGATTCGGGAAGCATGCCATCACCCGTCGAGACTCCGCTAGCCGTCGAATGAGAATTTTGCTCATGGGAATGCTCGTCCATGAAGGATTTCGTGTCGGGCGTCACTTCGGAAGGGTGCGCAGGTGGCGCCACTCGGCGGCCACCGGCCGGTACCCGAACCACGCGTTGACCGCCCGCATCGCGTCGTTGCCGGCGTCGTTGATCGTGGACGCCCACTGGAAGCCCGCCGACCGGGCCGCCCGCAGCGACGCGTGCTTGACCGACCGGGCGAGACCCCGGCCCCGCCACCCGCTGCGGGTGCCCGTCATTCCCGACAGGTAGCGGTCCCGGCCGTCGGTCAGCGCGAGGCTGAACGCCACCACCACGCCGTCGGCCGTCGCCACCGTGCTCAGCGCCCGGTCCAGGTCCGGCCGGTCCCAGTACGCGGCCCGCCAGTCGGAGAAGCCGATCTCGTCCATCCCGACGTCGCCCGGCTCGTCCGCGGCGGCGGCCAGGTCCGCCTCGTACAACGGGCGCGGGTCGACCAGGTCCGCGGCCGTACCCAGCCGCACCCCGGCCGGCGGATCGGGCGCGGCCGGCAGCGCCGCCGCCAGGTCCAGGCCCAGGATCACGCTGCGCCGGCCGGGCCGGTAGCCGCGCCGCTCGGCGAAGGCGAGCGGTGCCGGCTCGTCGACGACCCGCGCGTACGCCCGGCGCACCCCCAGCCCGGCGAGCCGCTCCTCGGCGGCGGCGAGCAGCGCCGACCCGACGCCCCGCCCCCGCCCCTCGGGGCGCACGACCAGGTTGACGAAGCCGAGCCCCGGCTCGGCGCTCTCGTACAGCAGCCCCGTCCGGGCGACGCCGGCGATCCCGTCGCCCGCCTCGGCGACGAGCATCCCGAAGCGCTCGGCCGGCTTGCCGGTCGCCTGCCAGGCGAGCAGCTCCGGCGTGACCACCAGGTGGGGCCGGGCGGCGCGGAGCAGGTCGGCGACCGGCGCCAGGTCGGCGGGGCCGGCGGCCCGGACGGTGGGAACCATGGCTGGGCAACCTACCGCAGCGGCGGGGGCGGGCGGCGGTGGAACCCGGGCGCGCCCGCGCGGCCTGTGCCAGGCTCAGGGCATGGACGACAAGACGATCCTCAACCGGATCTCGGAACTGGTCGACGAGGAGCACCGGTTGCGCGCCGACGCGCAGGCCGGCGAGTCGGGCACGGACGACGACGCCCGCACCCGGCTGCGCGAGCTGGAGGAGTCCCTCGACCAGTGCTGGGACCTGCTGCGTCGGCGACGCGCCGCCCGGGAGACCCACGGCGACCCGGACGCCCAGGGGACGCGCCCCAAGCCGGCGGTCGAGCGCTACCTCCAGTGACCCGGGTCCCGGGTGGCCGGTGCCTGGCCACCCGGGACGTCGCGGTCAGCGGATCCCCGCCTCCCGCAGCAGCAGCGCGCTCAGCGCGGCCGGGTCGGCGTCCGCCGCGGGCAGGCCCCGGGCCGCGAACCAGGTGGCGACCACCCGCACGTCGCGGGCCAGGAACTCCGGCCCCTGCGGGTTGGCCACCACGTCGACCACCTGCGGCAGGTCGATGAGCACCAGCCGCCCCGCGTGCACCAGCAGGTTGTACGGCGACAGGTCGCCGTGTGCGAGGCCGGCGCGGGCGAGCACCACGAGGGCGTCGACGAGCTGCCCCCACAGCTCGCGCAGCTCCCCCGCCTCCGGCCGTAGTTGGGCCAGCCGGGGCGCGGCCAGCCCCTCCTCCTGGTCGCCGAGGAACTCCAGCATCAGCTCCGTGCCGCGCAGCTGCACCGGGTAGGGGACGGTGATCGTGCCGTGGCGGGCGCCGACCTCCCAGAGCCGGGCCAGCGCGGCGAACTCGGCCGCCGCCCACTGCCCGGCGATCATCTGCCGGCCGAAGGCGGTGCGACCGGCCATCGCCCGGTTCTCCCTGGACCGGCGGACCCGGCGGCCCTCCAGGTAACCGGCGTCGCGGTGGAAGAGGCGGTGCTGGGGGTCCCGGTACCGCTTGGCCGCCAGCAGGCAGGACCGGTCGGTGCCGGGCACCGCCCGGCGGACGAGGTGGACGTCCGCCTCCTTGCCGGTCTTGAGCATCCCGAGTTCGGTGTCCTTGGCGGCCAGTTCGGTGACCAGCCACTCGGGGTGAGGCTGCGGGCCGTGCACGGCGTCGTCCCAGGACGACCAGCGCTCCCCCGTGTCGGGGTCGGGCTCGGCGTCGGGGTCGGCGAGGGCGGGCTCGGCGGCCCGGCCACGCTTCAGGAAGAGCTGTTCGTCGTCGTCGAAGCGGCGCTTGCCGCGGGTACGGCGCTCGCGCGCCGGAAGGTCGTGATCGCGCACTGCGGTGGTGATCCCTTGCTCGAGGCTGATGGGGGCAGGTGGTAGTGACCTGCGAAGACGGCCATGACCGACCCCCTCTCCTCGACCGGGCGCGGACCCGGTTGCACGATGCGCCGACCATGCTCGCGGTCCGACGCCGCCCCGGTCAACCGAATTACGCCAGCCCAGGTCCGGCGCCCCGCCGGGGCTGGGCGGAAACCCCTTGGCCAGCCGCCGCGCCGGCTCACCGGGCGGCTGGTGGCGCTCCCCCGTCAGGCGGCGAGCACCGTCGCGACGGCGGCGATCACGCCGTCCGCCGTGCGGGTGGGGGCGAACCGGTCGTCGACCCAGCTCCGCCCCCGGTGCAGCCAGACGCTGGGCAGGCCCACGGCGGCGGCGCCCCCGATGTCCGCCTCCGGGCCGTCGCCGACCACCCAGGCGCCGCGCAGGGGCAGCTGTACCCGCCGGGCGGCCAGCGCGAAGATCCTCGGGTTGGGCTTGCTGACGCCGACCTCCTCGGAGATGACCCAGTCGGCGACGAAGCGGTCCAGCCCGGTACGCCGGATCATGGCCTCCTGCTGGCGTACCCCGCCGTTGCTGACCACCACGGGCGTCCAGCCGGCCCCGTCGGCGATCCGCAGCGCGCAGGCGACCAGCGGGTCGAGCCGGATGTTGGCCACCACGCCGTCGTGCAGCTCCTCGACCAGGTCGATGGACGGGATCCGCAGCCCGTACCGGTCACGCACGGCGTCGGCCACGTCCCACCGGTCGGTCAGCCCGTCGGCGTCGATGGACAGCAGCCAGTCGATGTCGGCCGGCGGCGCGCCGACACCGGCCAGGAAACGCTCCCCCCAGGCGCGGAACGGACCGGCCCGGTCGAGCAGCGTGTTGTCCAGGTCCAGCAGGAGCAGCGGCACTCGGGCACCTTACGGGAGCGCGACCGCCCGGCGACAGTGCCGACTCCGCCCCGCGCCCGTCAGGCCGGCAGCGCGGAGCGGGCGCCGCCCTGGTGGGGCAGACGGTCGAGCAGCATGCAGTGGGCCGCCCGGGTCGCCGCGAGGGCCTCCGGGGCGAGCGCGACGACCAGTACGGCCTCGCCGGTGTCCGCGCCCCGGGCCAGCGGCCGGCCCTCCGGGTCGTAGACCGCCGCGCCGCCGTTGAACCGCCACGGGTCGGCGCCGCCGACGAGGTTGGCGAACACCACGTACATCGTGTTGTCCAGCGCACGGGCGGCGTAGTAGAGGTCGCGGCGGTGCTCGGAGCCGGCCAGGTAGCCGCTCGGGCAGAGGTAGCCGTGCGCCCCGTCGGCCGCCGCTGCCCGGCCGTGCTCGGGGAAGCAGCCGTCGTAGCAGATGCCGAGCCCGAGCCGCCAGTCGTCGACGAGCAGGGTGGTACCCCGGTCACCGGCGACGAACAGCTCCCGCTCGCCGCTCCACAGCTGCTGCTTGTCGTAGCCGACGCGGACCTCGCCGGAGCGGTCGATCAGCAGGGCGGAGATCGTCCGCCGGCCGTCCGGGTGCCGGACGGCGGCGCCGACCACCACGGCGGCGCCGCCGTCGCGGGCCGCCTCGCGCAGCGGGTCCAGCCGCGGGTCGTCCACCCGGGCCGCCGGGTCGGCCGCGACGTCGGTGCCGGCCGGATCGGCCGCGAGCGTCGGCAGGTGGTACGCGGGCAGGAAGAGCTCGGGCAGCACGGTCACCCGGGCGCCCCGCTCCGTGGCCTGGCGGACCAGCCGGGCGGCGCTCGCCGCGTTGCCGGCCACGTCGCCGGGGACGGGCTCGGCCTGCACGGCCGCGACGATCAGCGGTGCGGCGGGGACCGCGACGGCGGTGGGAAGTGGCATCACGGGCCGATCCTAATCCGACGCGCCGACCTTGGATGATCATGCGCGCGGCCAAACCAAGCCGTACGTACGGTTTGCATGGCGGGGGGCGAGCTGTCACGATCGACCCGTGCCCAGAGTAAGTCAGGACCAGCTCGACGCGCGCCGGCAGGAGATTCTCGCCGCCGCGCGGGCCTGTTTCGCCCGGCACGGCTACGAGGGCGCCACCGTCCGCCGGCTCGAGGAGGCCACCCGGCTGTCCCGGGGCGCGATCTTCCACCACTTCCGCGACAAGGACTCGCTCTTCCTGGCGGTGGCCGAGGACGACGCCGCGGCCATGGTGGAGACGGTGGCCCGCAACGGCCTGGTCCAGGTCATGCGGGACCTCCTGGCCGGCGCGGTCTCCCCCGACACCACCGGCTGGCTGGGCAGCCAACTGGAGGTGTCCCGGCGGCTCCGGACCGACCCGGCGTTCGCCAGGCGGTGGGCGGAACGGTCGGCGGCGATCGCCGAGGCGACCCGCGACCGGCTCGCCCGGCAGCGGGAGGCGGGCGTGCTCCGCGAGGACATGCCGATCGACGTGCTGGCCCAGTTCCTCGAACTCGCCTACGACGGCCTGGTGCTGCACCTGGCGATGGGCCGTCCCGCCGGCGACCTCGGCCCGGTGCTCGACCTGGTCGAGGAGGCCGTCCGCCGCCGCTGACCGGCCGCCCTCGCGCCACTGCGTATCGGTCCGGTAACTCGGTCCACGCGGTGGGTCCACCCTGGCGGGCCTGCTCCACAATTGGGTCGCGATCCCCCTCGCCCGACAGGAGCAGCACATGACCGTCCTCGCCGCACCTGGTGACACCTGGGGCATCTCCGGTCCCGCCTTCCTCGGGGTCTATCTCCTCGCAGCCGTCGTGATCATCGTCGGCACGGTCGTCCACCGGCTCTCGGTCCTCGCCGGGCCGCAGGTGGGCGACGTGGGTCAGCTCGGCCCGCAGCAGGTCGCCTACCTCAACGGCGGGCAGCAACTGGCGATCTGGGCCTCGCTCGGCGGGCTGCGCAGCAGCGGGGCCATCGGCGTACGCCCGGACCGGCGGCTCACCACCGGCGGTGCGCTGCCGGCCGGGATCACGCCACTGGACCAGGCCATCCACTTCGCGGCCGGCCGGAACGCCACCACCCGGGAACTGGCCCGCGACGAGTGGGCGGTCCGGGCGCTCGACCAGCTCCGGACGAGTCTGGAGCAGCGCGGACTCGCGCTCCCGCCGGCCCGCCGGGCCGCGCTGCGCCGGGGCGCGTTCCTGCTCACCGCCCTGCTGCTGGTCGGCGTGTTGCGCATCTTCGCCGGCCTGGGCAACGACCGTCCCGTGGGCTGGCTCGTGCTGAGCCAGCTCCCGCTGATCGTCGTGGCCGTCCTCCTGTACCGGGTGCCGTGGCGCACCCGCGCCGCCACCCAGGCCCTGCGCGGCCTGCGGCGTCAGCACACCTACCTCGCGCCCGCCTCGGCCCCCGCCTACGCCACCTACGGCGCGGCGGGCGCCGCGATGGGGGTCGCGCTGTTCGGCACCGCGTCGCTCTACGCCATGGACCCCGGCTTCGCCAGCCAGGCCGAGATCCAGCGCCAGGCGATCAGCGGCTCCGGCGCCTCCTCGACCGGCGGCGGATGCGGCGGCGGCAGCTCGTGCAGCGGGGGCAGCTCGTGCGGCGGCGGCGGGGGTTGCGGCGGAGGCGGGTGCGGCGGATGACCGGCCCCGCCGGCGTCGGCATCGGCTGGCGGCCGGAGATCGCCGGGTTCGTCGCCGACCTGCCCGGGCTGCGCTTCGTGGAGGTGGTCGCGGAGAGCGTCGCCGCGACCGGGCCACCGCCCGCCGGGCTGGCCGCGCTGCGCGAGCGCGGCGTGACGGTCGTACCGCACGGCGTGCGCCTCTCCCTCGGCGGCGCGGAACCGGTCGACCCGGCGCGCGTCGCCCACCTGGGCGCGGTGGCGGAGCTGGTCGGGGCGCCGCTGGTCAGCGAGCACATCGCCTTCGTCCGGGCCGGCGGCGTCGAGGCCGGTCACCTGCTGCCGCTGCCCCGCAGCCGGGAGGCGGTCGACGCGGTCTGCGCCAACGTCGCCCGCGCGCAGGCCGCGCTGCCGGTGCCGCTCGCGCTGGAACCGATCGCGGCCCTGTTCGACTGGCCCGACGACGAGCTGGACGAGGCCGACTTCCTCACCGAGATCCTGGACCGCACCGGCGCGTTCCTGCTGCTGGACGTCGCCAACGTGTACGCCAACGCCCGCAACCGGGGCACCGACCCGCTGGCGCTGCTCGACCGGCTGCCGCTGGAGCGGGTCTCCTACGTGCACGTGGCGGGCGGCGCCGAGCACGGCGGCTACTACCACGACACGCACACCGATCCGGTGCCCCCGGCGGTGCTCGACCTGATCCGCGAGCTGTGCGCCCGCCGCCGGCCGCCGGCGTTCCTGCTGGAACGCGACGGGCACTACCCGCCCGCCCCGGTGCTCCGCGCCGAGTTGGACGCCCTCGCCGCCGTGTCCGGCTTCCCGGTGGTGACGTGAGCGGCGACCTGGCCGAGCGGCAGGCGGCGCTGGTGGCGGCGCTGGTCGCCGGCGGCCCGGTGCCGGCGGGCTTCGACCCGGCGGCGCTCGCCGCCGCCGGGACCGCGCTGCTGCGCAAGCGCGCCGGGGAGGTGGCCCGGCACTGGCCGCTGCTCGCCGCCGGTCTCGGTCCCCGGTGGCCGGAGACCTTCGCCCGCTGGGCGGCCGGGCGGCCGACCGGGGGCTCGCTGCGCGACGGCTGGGACCTGGCCCGCGACCTGCGCGACCGGGGCGCGCTGCCGCCGCTCGGCGCGGAGGAGTTGGCCGCGCGCGAGGCCGCCCACCGCTACGACGGGCACACCCCGCCGCGCCCGCGTCGGCTGCCGGCGTGGGGGCGCGCCGGCGGGGCCGTCGCGGTCCAGCTCGCCGGTCGGGTACGCCTGCTGCGTCCCGCCCGCAGCTGAACCGCCCGCCACCGGACCGCCCGCCGCTGAGCGCCCACCGCGCACCGGCCCGAGGGCCCCGCTGGCGGATCCGGCCGGGTGCGGCAGGATCGACGGCATGGATCTCGGACTGACCGATCGGGTGTACGTACTCACCGGCGCCTCCCGAGGGCTGGGCTTCGCCACCGCGCAGTGTCTCGTCGCCGACGGCGCCCGGGTGGTGCTCTCCGCCCGCGACGCCGACGCGGTGGCCGCCGCCGCGCACCGCCTCGGCGGGCCGGAGCGGGCGGTCGGGCTGACCGCCGACCTGGCCGACGCGCAGACGCCGGAGCGCCTCGTGGCGGCGGCCCGGGAGCACTTCGGACGGCTCGACGGGGCACTGGTCTCGGTCGGCGGGCCGCCGCCGGGCAGCGCCGCCTCGGTCACCGACGAGCAGTGGCGCCGCTCCTTCGAGACGGTCTTCCTCGGCACCGTCCGGATGGTTCGCACCGTCGCCGAGCACCTGGCCAGGGGCGGGGGCGGGGCGGTCGGGCTGGTCCTGTCGACCTCGGCGCGCGGGCCGGTGCCCGGCCTGGGCATCTCCAACGGCCTGCGGCCCGGCCTGGTGGGCATGGCCAAGGACGTCGCCGACGAGTACGGGCCCCGGGGCGTGCGGGTGGTCGGCCTGCTGCCCGGGCGGATCATGACCGACCGCAACGTGGAACTCTTCGCCGCCACCGGCGACCCCGACCGGGCCCGCGCGGAGGCCGAGGCCGCCATTCCGCTGCGCCGCATCGGCGCGCCGGACGAGTTCGGCCGGGTGGCCGCGTTCGTGCTCTCCCCCGCCGCGAGCTACCTGACCGGGGTCACCGTGCCGGTCGACGGCGGCGTGCTGCGGAGCCTGTGATGGCCGCGCCCGCCGACGGATCGTCCGCCGGTCCGCCCGCCGACGGATCGCCCGCCGGTCCCCCCGCCGACGGATCGCCCGCCGGATCGCCGCTCCGGCGACGGACGCGGGTGGCGCGGGAGGCCGGGCGGTATCCGCGGCCGACGCGGGAGGAACTCGCCGCGGCGGCGGAGCGCACCATCCCCGATGTCATCGCCCCCGGCTTGGACGTGCTCTTCGTGGGCATCAATCCGGGCCTGTGGTCGGCCGCGACCGGGTGGCACTTCGCCCGGCCGGGCAACCGGTTCTGGCCCGCGCTGCACCGGGGCGGGTTCACGCCCCGGCTGCTGCATCCCAGCGAGCAGGACGAGCTGCCGGGGTACGGGCTGGGCATCAGCAACATGGTCGCCCGGGCCAGCGCCCGGGCCGACGAGCTGACCCCGGCCGAGCTGGTCGAGGGCGCGGAGATCCTCACCGGCAAGGTCGAGCGGCACCGCCCCCGGTGGGTGGCCGTGGTCGGGGTGACCGCGTACCGGATCGGATTCGCCCGGCCGAAGGCCGCCTTCGGGCCGCAGCCGCAGCGGCTGGCCGGCGCCCGCCTCTGGGTGCTGCCCAACCCCAGCGGCCTGAACGCGCACTTCACCCCCGAAACGCTCGGCGCCGCGTTCGGGGAGTTGCGGGCGGCAGTCGCGACCGGCTGAGACGTCGGTTGGCCGCAGCCGGCAAGTTGGCGCAGCCGGCGGCCGCGTCAGTTGGCTGCGGCCGGCGGCAGCGTCAGTTGGCCGCCGCCGGCGGCAGCGCCTCGTCGGCGAGGTAGGGCCGCAGCGGCGGCACGGCCACCGGCTCGGGCCCGGTCGCGTCGACGTACGGGGTGGGCGAGTCGGCGACCGCGAACTGGGTGCGGTAGAGCTCGGCGTAGAGCCCGCCCACGGCCACCAGTTCCTCGTGCCGCCCCCGCTCGACGATCCGCCCGTCGTCCAGCACCAGGATCTGGTCGGCGTCGCGGACGGTCGAGAGCCGGTGCGCGATCACCAGCGCGGTACGCCCGGTCAGCGCCACCGACAGCGCCCGCTGCACGGCGGCCTCGCTCTCCGAGTCGAGGTGCGCCGTGGCCTCGTCGAGGATCACGATCGACGGGGCCTTGAGCAGCAGCCGGGCGATGGCGATGCGCTGCTTCTCGCCGCCGGAGAAGCGGTAGCCGCGCTCGCCGACGAGGGTCTCCAGCCCTTCCGGCAGCGACCGGACCAGGTCGGCGACCTGCGCCCCGGCCAGGGCCGCCCAGATCTCGTCGTCGGTGGCGTCCGGCTTGGCGTAGCGCAGGTTCTCGGCGATGGTCTCGTGGAACAGGTGCGAATCCTGGGTGACCACGCCGATCTCGTCGCGCAGCGAGGCGAGGGTGGCGTCGCGGACGTCGACCCCGCCGACCAGCACCTGCCCGTCGGTGACGTCGTAGATGCGGGAGATCAGCATGGACAGCGTCGACTTGCCGGCGCCGGAGGGGCCGACCAGCGCCACCATCTGCCCCGGCTCGACCGCGAACGAGACGCCCTTGAGCACGGGCTCGTTGATCGTACGGTCGAGGGCGGCGACCTCCTCCAGGCTGGCGAGCGAGATCTCGGCGGCGCTGGGATAGCGGAACCGGACGTCGCGGAACTCGACCCGGCCGCTGGCCCGGGGCACCGCCACCGCGTCGGGCCGCTCCTCGATCGTCGGCTTCAGGTCGAGCACCTCGAAGACCCGGTCGAAGGAGACCAGCGCGCTCATCACGTCGACCCGGACGTTGGACAGCGCGGTCAGCGGGCCGTAGAGGCGGGTGAGCAGCAGGGCGAGGGTCACCACGGTGCCGGCGCTGACGTTGCCGGTGACCGCCAGCCAGCCGCCGAGCCCGTAGGTGAGCGCCTGGGCCAGCGAGGCGACCAGCAGCATCGCCACGAAGAAGGTCCGCGAGTACATCGCGGACTGGATGCCGATGTCGCGGACCCGCTCGGCCCGCCCGGCGAACCGGCGCGCCTCCTCCTCGGGCTGGCCGAAGAGCTTGACGAGCAACGCGCCCGAGACGCCGAACCGCTCGGTCATCGTCGCGTTCATCTTCGCGTCGAGGTTGTAGGACTCGCGGGTGATCTCGGCGAGCCGCTTGCCGACCCGGCGGGCCGGGATGATGAAGACCGGCAGCAGCACCAGGGAGAGCGCGGTGATCTGCCAGGAGAGGGTGAACATCACCGCGGCGGTGAGCACGAGCTGGATGACGTTGCTGACCACCCCGGAAAGCGTCGAAGTGAACGCCCGCTGCGCGCCGAGCACGTCGTTGTTGAGCCGGCTGACCAGCGCACCGGTCTGGGTGCGGGTGAAGAACTGCAGCGGCATCCGCTGGACGTGGTCGTAGACCCGGGTGCGCAGGTCGAGGATGATGCCCTCGCCGATGCGGGCCGAGTACCACCGCTGGGCGAGGGAGAGCAGCGCGTCGAACACCGCGAGCCCGGCGATGACGAGGGCCAGCCGGACCACCGCGTTGCCGGCGTCGGCGCCGCCCCGGGTGATCGTGTCGATGACGTCGCCGGCGAGCACCGGGGTGGCGACACCGATGACGGCGGCCAGCACCACCGTGACCAGGAAGACGACAATGTCACGGCGGTAGGGCCCGGCGAAGGCCACGATCCTGCGGGCCACCCCGCGCTTGAGTCGGTGGGTGGAGATCTCGTCGCGGTTGCGCATTGACCGGAGCATGCTCCAACCGGTCATGCCGCCGCCCGACATCGAGTGGGACACGTTCACCTCCGGGTCGTCGGGCTGACCGCACCGTCAGGTCAATTCTCCCGACGACTCTGACAACCTCGGCCGTAACCCTGATCTTCCCGAACGGTCCTTACGACTTACTCTCCGCGCCCGGCGAGATCACGCAGCCGGCGGGTCTGCGCCTCCCGCTCGGCCCGCTGCTGGTCGGCGGCGGACCGACCAGTCGCGCCGGCCAGCAGAGCCTTGATCTCCACCACCGCGTTGCGGTCGTTGGCCAGCAGCCCGGCGGTCAGGTCACGCACCGCGGCGTCCAGCTCGGCGTTCGGCACCACCAGGGTGGCCAGGCCGATCCGGTCCGCCTCGGCGGCGTCCATCCGCCGGCCGGTCGCGCAGATCTCCAGGGCACGGCTGTAGCCGACCAGGTCGACCAGGCGGCCGGTGCCGGCGAGATCCGGGACCAGGCCGAGCGTCACCTCGGCCATGGAGAGCTTCGCGTCCTCGGCGAGCACGCGCAGGTCGCAGGCGAGCGCCAGCTGGAAGCCGGCGCCGATCGCGTGCCCCTGCACGGCGGCGACGGAGACGACGTCGGGACGGTGCAGCCAGGTGAAGCCGCCCTGGTATTCCGCGATCCGGTCGGCGCACTCCTGCTCGGGCAGGGTGGCCAGTTCGGCGAACGACCCGGGACCGGAGGCACCGGCCACCGACAGGTCGAGGCCGGCGGAGAATGCCCGCCCCTCGCCGCATACGACCACGACACGGACGTCGCCGGGGAGGTCCCGCGAGAAGTCGCTCATCGCGCGCCACATCGCCGGGGTCTGCGCGTTGAGCACGTCGGGCCGGCACAACGTGACCGTCGCGACCGGCCCGTCGCATTCCAGCCGGACCCCGGTCGTCTCGGCGGTCACCGAGCGATCCGGGGAGCGGCGCTGATGGACGACGCTGGTGGGCGGGTCACGCCTTCTTGCGGCGTCGGGCGCCGCCACGCTGCCGCAGCTGGACCCCGGACTCGGTGAGCACCCGGTGGATGAACCCGTAGGAACGGCCGGTCGAGGCCGCGAGCGCGCGGATGCTCTCACCCGAGGTGTACCGCTTTACCAGGTCCTTGGCGAGCGTCTGACGCTCGGCTCCGACGATCCGGCGACCCTTCTCAGTGCTGGTGGCTGTGCCAGTGGCTGCCATGCTGTGTCCTCACGTCCCAGACTGTGCGGTTCGGATACGGTCCCACCTATTAGACCGCCTCGAACGATCATGCGCCAGATATCAACTCTTCGCCAACCGACACGCTATGCAATGTCAGCTTCCCGATAGCGTGATGCTCCCGACGCGGCCCGGGGCCCCGCCCGCCCCCGGCGCCGGGCGTGACGGGTGACCGAGCCGTACCCTGCTGGCGTGATCGACCTGTTGGGCGCCGCGGCCGGCGCCGCCGTGGTGTTCGCCGCCACCAACATCGATGACATCGTCGTCCTGACCCTGTTCTTCGTCGCCGCCCGCACCACAGGCCGGCCCCGCACCTGGCAGATCGTCGCCGGGCAGTACCTGGGCATCGGCGCGCTCGCGCTGGCCAGCACGGTGGTCGCGGCCGGGCTGCTGGTGGTGCCCGAGCCGTGGACCGGGCTGCTCGGCCTGCTGCCGGTCGCCCTCGGCGTCCGCGCGCTGCTGCGTGACGACGCCGACGACGCCCCGGCGGTGGTCGGCTCGACGCTCGGCGTGGCCGGGGTGACGATCGCCAACGGCGCCGACAACATCGCCGTCTACGTGCCGGTGTTCCGGGCGCTCGGCCCGGCCGACGGCGCGGTCTTCCTGCTGGTCTTCGTGGTACTCATCGCGCTGTGGTGCGCCGCCGGGGCGTGGCTGGGCGGGCACCCCCGGGTGACACGGCTCGTCGGACGCGTCGGCCACTGGCTCGTCCCGGCGGTCTTCATCGCCATCGGCGTGGTCATCCTGGCCACCTCGGGCGTCCTGCCCCGCCTCCTTGACCTCCTGCGCTGACCGCACGCCCCACCCGCCCCACCGCAACCCGCGCACCCACCCCACCGTGCCACCCACGCAGGTCGCCCCGCCTGGCCACCCGCCTGGCCGCCCCACCTGGTCGTCCGCCTGGCCGCCCCGCTTGGTCGATCATGAAGTTGTTGTCACGACACGCCGGGGCGGAGGGCAACAACCTCATGATCAACGGACTGGGGCGGGACGGGAGCGGAGCGGACCGGGGGCGGGACGGGACCGGGGCAGGGCAGGGCAGGGCAGGGCAGGGCAGGGCGGTCAGGCCAGTTCGACCAGTTCGAGGAGGTCGTCGCTCCAGGCGTCCTCGTCGCCGTCGGGGAGCAGGATGGCGCGGTCGGGCTTCAGCGCCATGACCGCGCCGGGGTCGTGGGTGACCAGCACGATCGCCCCCGGGTAGCGGGCGATGGCGTCGAGCACCTGCTCCCGGCTGACCGGGTCGAGGTTGTTCGTCGGCTCGTCGAGCAGCAGCACGTTCGCCCCGGAGCAGACCAGGGTGGCCAGCGCGAGCCGGGTCTTCTCGCCGCCGGAGAGCACCCCGGCCGGCTTGTCCACGTCGTCGCCGGAGAACAGGAACGCCCCGAGGATCTTGCGCAGGTCGGTGTCGGTCTGCTCGATGGCGGCGCTGCGCATGTGCTCCAGCACCGTACGGTCCACGTCGAGCGTCTCGTGCTCCTGCGCGTAGTAGCCGAGCCGCAGGCCGTGACCGGCGTGCACCTCGCCGGTGTCCGGCTCCAGCAGGCCGCCGAGCATCCGCAGCAGGGTGGTCTTGCCGGCGCCGTTGAGCCCCAGGATGGCCACCCGGGAGCCCCGGTCGACCGCCACGTTCACGTCGGTGAAGATCTCCAGCGAGCCGTACGACTTGGACAGGCCCGTCGCGGTGAGCGGGGTCTTGCCGCAGGGGGCCGGGTTCGGGAAGCGCACCTTCGCCACCCGGTCGGAGACGCGTACCTCCTCCAGGCCTGAGATGAGCTTCTCGGCCCGGCGGGCCATGTTCTGCGCGGCGACGGTCTTGGTGGCCTTGGCCCGCATCTTGTCGGCCTGCGCCATCAGCGCGCCGGCCTTCTTCTCGGCGTTGGCCCGCTCCCGGCGGCGGCGCCGCTCGTCGGTCTCGCGGGCCTCCAGGTACGCCTTCCAGCCCAGGTTGTAGACGTCGACCACGGAGCGGGTGGCGTCGAGGAACCACACCTTGTTGACCACCGACTCCAGCAGCGAGCCGTCGTGGGAGATCACGATCAGGCCGCCCTTGTGGTTGGCGAGGAAGCTGCGCAGCCAGGTGATCGAGTCGGCGTCGAGGTGGTTGGTCGGTTCGTCGAGCAGCAGGATGCCGCCGCCGTTCTCACCCGCGTCGCGGAACAGGATCCGGGCCAGCTCGATGCGGCGGCGCTGACCGCCGGAGAGCGTGCCGATGGTCTGGGCGAGCGCCCGGTCCGGCAGGCCGAGGTTGGCGCAGATCCGGGCGGCCTCGGCCTCGGCCGCGTACCCGCCGAGGGAGGCGAACTGGTCCTCCAGCGCGCCGTAGCGACGGACCAGCTTGTCGGCGGCGTCGTCGGCGAGCTTGGCCTCGATCTCCTTCATCTGGGCCATCAGCACGTCCAGGCCCCGGGCGGAGAGCACCCGGTCGCGGCCGGTGACCTCCAGGTCGCCGGTGCGGGGGTCCTGCGGGAGGTAGCCGATGGCGCTGCGGCGATCGAGCTGCCCGGCGTACGGCTGGCCCTCGCCGGCGAGCACCTTCAGCGTGGTGGTCTTGCCGGCGCCGTTGCGGCCGACCAGGCCGATCCGGTCACCCGGCTGCACCCGCAGCGTGGTGTCGGACAGCAGGATCCGGGCGCCGGCGCGCAACTCCAGGCCGGTGGCAGTGATCATGTCGGAGGACTCGCTCTCGGGGTCTGGAAGGGCTGACTCAGGGCACGCGAAAGCGCCGGCGAGCACGAGGCCCGTCGGCGCGGGGCGGTTCAGCCTTCGCAGAGCAGCACGGGCCCAAGTGTACCGGGCCCCGCCGGATCGCCCCGCCGGATTACCGATCAAGATCATCGGGTACCGAATCGCCGTCCGGACCCGGTCCGGTACCGCAACCACCAAAACGGATCAAATCGGTGATCGGGGTAGACATGGAGCTGAACGAGAACGCGCGGGTCGACACCAGCCAGGTGGACGATCGGCGAGGATCCGGCGGGGGCGGCGGGCTGGGCGGCATACCCATCCCGATCGGCGGCGGTCGGGGCGGCATCGTCGGCATCGTCATCGCCGTGCTCGTCGCGCTCGTCGGCGGCGGCTTCGGCCTGAACGCGGCCACCAACGGCGGCGACGAGCCGCAGGGCGACAACTCGTCACTGGAGCAGAAGTGCTCGGCCGAGGACGCGCTCCAGCAGCTCGACTGCCGCAACGCGCTCTACGTCAACTCCATCCAGGCGTACTGGCAGAAGGCCCTGCCCGAGGCGTTCGGCGAGCAGTACCGCCCGTCGAAGACGGTGTTCTTCAGCCAGGGCGTCAACACCGCCTGTGGGCAGGCCGACTCCGGCGTCGGCCCGTTCTACTGCCCCGCCGACGACCAGGTCTACATCGACCTCACCTTCTACCAGGTGCTCGCCCAGCAGCTCGGCGCCTCCGGCGAGTTCGCCCAGCCGTACGTGCTCGCCCACGAGTACGGCCACCACGTGCAGGACCTGCTCGGCACCGAGGCGCAGATGCGCCGCCAGCAGCAGCGCGACCCGGACAGCGCGAACGCGCTCTCGGTGAAGCTGGAGTTGCAGGCCGACTGCTACGCCGGCGCGTGGGCGAAGAACGCCACCGGCACCGCCGACGCGAGCGGCCAGAAGATCTTCACCAGCATCAGCGAGCAGGACATTCAGCAGGCCGTCGACGCCGCCGAGAAGATCGGCGACGACGCCATCTCCAAGCGGGCCAACCGGCCGGTGAACCCGGACGAGTTCACCCACGGTTCCTCCGCCCAGCGCAAGGAGTGGTTCACCCGGGGCTACGACACCGGCGACCCGAAGTCCTGCGACACCTTCCGCGGCAGCCTCTGAGCACCGGACCGGAGACCGCCCTCGGCGGCCGGCGGGCCTCGCCCGCCGGCCGCCGTCGTGCGTGGGGTCGACCGGCCGGTCGTTGGCGGTCCGTCCCAGCGTGGGAAGGGGCGGGTGTCCGCAGTGCAGCCAGCGTCGCTCCCGACGCGGTCGCCGCTCAGGACGGGGCGGGATCGCGCACCAGGATCCGGACCGCCCGGGCCGCCGCGATCGCGCCGACCAGCACGGCGTGCCGGGGCTCGGGCACGTCCAGCAGACGGTCGGCACGCAGCGCCGCCAGCGGGGCGAGCCGCCGGTCGGCGAGCACGGTGTCCACCGCCCGCCGGTCGCCGCCGCAGACCAGCGCGCCCAACGACGACGCCTCCGGCAGCAGCAGCCGTACGGCCAGGTCGGCCGCGTCGCCCAGCGCCGCCTTCGCCTGGTTGTCGCGCCGCCGGGCGAAGCGCTGCTGCGACCAGCCCCCGGCGGCGGTGCGCCCCTGCACGTAGCGGGTGTCCACCTTGGAGACCACCAGCTCCTCCCCCGCCGCGACGCCGACCGCCACCGCGCCCTTGCGGGCGAGCAGCAGCCCGATCCGGCGCGGCGCGGTCGCGGCGGCCACGAAGCCGGGCACATCCGGGGTGGCCGGCGCGCCGGGCGGGGTGTGCAGCTCGGCGGTCGCGCCGTCCGGGGCGGCGAGCAGCAGCCCGTACGCCTCGACGGTGGTGGTGGGCGGGCCGTGCCGGTCGGCGAAGCCCTCGACCCACCGGGCGGCCCGGGCGGGGTCCACCTCGACCCAGCGGCCGCCTCCGGCGGCCGGTCGGCTGCTCATACGCCCGAACCTACGGCACGGCGACGCCAACTGACCGCCGTGGGTGGGTGGACGCCCGCGGCGGGCCGCCGCCCCCGCCGGGCGGCAGGCCACCGACCCGGACCCAGCCGGGCAGCGGACGACCGGCTCGGCTAGCCGGGCAGCAGCATCGCCACGGCCAGGGCGGCGATGATGGCGCTGGAGAGCAGCGCGGTCACGAGCCGACCGCGCGGTCCGGTCAGCACCCGGCCGACCAGGGTGCCTCCGCCGGCGATCAACAGCTGCCAGCTCGCCGAGGCGACGAACGCGCCGAGCACGAAGAGGCCGGCGGCGAGCGGATCCGGCTCGGCATGGTCCGTACGGCCCAGCACGAGCGCGGCGAAGTAGACAACGGTCGCGGGGTTCAGCAGGGTCAGCGCGAGCACGCCGGTGAAGGCGCGGACCGGGGTGTCCAGGCCCCGGCGGACGCCGGCGGCACCGGTCGCGGCGCGGGGGCGCAGCGCGCGCCAGGCGCCGTGGCCGGCGAGGACGAGCAGCACCAGTGCGGCGGCCAGCCGCAGCGGCCCGGCGACCGGGGCGATCAGCCCGGCGACGGCGGCCCCGCCGAGGGCCGCCACGGCGGCGTAGAGCCCGTCGGCGGTGGCCACCCCGAACGCGGCGGAGGCGCCGACCCGGAACGACGTGCGGGCGCTGAGCCCGAGGATGAGGACCGCGATCGCACCGACCGGGATGGCGACGCCGTAGCCGGCGAGCAGACCGGCCAGGAACGCGCCGGTCACGACGGTCGGCGGCGGGTCGGGACGCGACCGGACGCGGTCCGCTGTCGCCGTGCGGCGGCGGCCGCGGCGACGGGGACGGTCTTCGTCGGGTACGTCTCGATCACCCGCTCATCCTCGGCCCCGCCACCGCGGCCCTGCCACCGAATTCCCCACCGACGCCGTTCATCCGCAGGTGGACGCGACCGCAGGGCTCGGCTGGGGTGGCGTTACCCGAGGGTCACAGTCGCCCCGCCGGACGAGTTCCTACGTCGGTGTGGTGGGTCTTGGGGCGACGGTGGGGATCGGTGGAAGTCGGCGCAGTGCTCGGATGGCCAGTACGGCGAGCGGTACGCCTACCGCCAGCACGGCGACAACCTCTACGGAGGCGATCGTGGCGAGTGTCGTCCGCTGTGCCTGGTTGCTGTAGTCGGGCAGGGTTGCGGTTCGCAGGGCGAGCGCGGTCACGGCGAGCAGGGTGAGCGCCAGTGACCATGGCAGCCTCCGAGATTGGCGGCTGGACACTCGACCGGCCAGGTGGACCACCATGGCGACAGTGACCACCGCGCAGGACAGGCCCGGCCAGTCCAGCAGCCTCAGCGCCGGTCTCGCCGCCTGGATGGTGAACAGCGGCACGGGGACGAGGAAGATGCCGATCGGCAGCGCGAGGAGCCAGGGGCGGCGCGGCACCGGTGGGGCGCCTCGGTGAAAAGCCGCCATCGCGAGTAGCAGGAGCACGTCGACGAATCGCATCGCCCAGGGCGTCACGGACAGCGGTACGTCACCGACGCCTTGTTCGAAGGCGGTGGTGATGGCCGGAGGCACGATGGCGAGCAGGGCGACCGCTTGGGCCACCCGCCGGTGTCCGAGGACGAGCGCGACGTAGGCCGGCAACCACGCGTAGTCGGCGAGATTCCACGCGGTGTGCCAGATGTTCGACGACGGGCTGAGTGGCCATTCCAGTTCAGGAGCCGGCAACCAGGCGATCTTCCGGGAGAGCCACAGCGTGACGGCGATGCTGGCGGTGACCATGACGGCGTTGGCCAGCATCGCCATCAGGGCCGCCAGGCGTACGGCTTGTCCCCAGGCGAACGAGCGGGGTGGCGCGTCAGCCCCGCCGAGACGCAACCGAACGGCGAGGGAGACGATGCTGGCGACCTCGGACAGGCTCGGCCGGCCGTAGTCCGTGACATACGCGGTGGTCTCGGAGTCGCCGGTGTCCATGCTGTCCAGAAAGGCGGCGACCATGTCGTCTTCCCATTCCTGCCGGTAGGCGGCGGGCAGCAGCCGGAGGACGAACCGGTAGCGCTCTTCCAGCCGGTTCACGACGGCGTTCCCGTGATCGGGTTCCGCCGCTCGCGCAACCGGGTGGAGGCGAGGCGCGCGTTGGCGGCCAGCCGTTGCGCCTCCGCTTCGAGGGCCTGGCGGCCCCGCTCGGTCACCCGGTAGTACCGGCGTAACCGTCCTTGCCATGCCTCCTCGCGGTCCAGTTCGACCAGGCCGTCACCGACGAGTCGGTCCAGGACCCCGTACAAGGAGCCGATCTTCAGCTGCACGCGGCCCCGCGACAGTTCCGCCACGTCCGCGACGATCCCGTAGCCGTGCCGCGGAGCGTCGAGCAGCGCGGTGAGGATGAAGAAGGCTGGCTCTGTCATGGCCCGAGAACTCATCGGCCTAATATAGTGGAAGACAAGATATCCTTCCCGTCAGGAGCCAGGCTGGCGCCAGCGGGTTTCACCGGGCCCCGGCATGCGCGGAGCCCACGCCAAGAAGGAGTGATCATGGGCGACGGTGACGCGGCGGACGCCGGCGACCTGGGCGGGCCGGACTTCGCTCCGGCGATACCGGCGGCGGAGAGCAGCGTCGTCGGCGCCCCGCCCCCCAACGGGGCGGCCATCGTCCTGGGCCCCGGATACAGCGGTCAGGTCCTGCTGCCCCGGGCTCCGCAACGGGTTCGGCCACTACCCCCAGTTACGAGCGGTGACCTTGGCGGCGGCGCTGGAGAGGATTCACGGGCAGCGGCCGACGATCATCCGTAACGGGGTTGGAAGCTGGCAAACGCCCGCACGTCGGCAAGACCGCGCGTCGCCTTGCATGACGAGCGATGGGCGGACGAACGTGCGCTGATCTTGGCAGATCGGCGCACAGTCAGCAGTACGTCAAGGCATTGCCAGGGCTGTCGTGGGCCATCGATCAGCCGTTGGGGCGTGATTCGATCGCCTGCAGCGACCACCTGTTGCCGTCAGGATCGCCGAAGTAGACGAAGCTGCCCCATGGCTGCACCTCGATCTCGCTGGCATCGACGCCAGCGTCGAGCAGTTGCCGGCGCGCCGCCTCGGCGTCGGCGACCACAACCTGGATTTCCTGGGTGCCGGGAGTCTTGTCGGTGATGCCCTCGCCGATCACGATGGAGCAGGCCGAGCCGGGTGGTGTGAGCTGGACGAACCGCAGGCCCTCGTGCACCCTGTGATCGTGGTCGGCGTTGAAGCCCACCTTCTGGTAGAACGCCTTGGCCCGGTCGACATCGGTCACCGGAACGGGGATGAGTTCGATCTTCCAGTCCATGGACCCACCGTAGGACATGGTTGCGGTTCCGAGCGGGGCGGTTGAAGCGTGGGTATCGCGTGGCGTGACTCGCCGGAAGAACTGGCCGGACTGCCACGCCGACGGGGCCTGGCTCCGGACCGGGTGGACAACGTCGAGGCGGCGTGGAAGGCATTCCGCGTACGTCCGCTGGCCTAGGGTCCCTGGGGTGGTCAGGAGCGCGCAGGACGTTGTGGGCGTAATCGAGTCAGACCCGGGAGCAATGAAAGTCCTTCGAGTTACGGCCGACCTTGGATTGTCGGACTGGTGGATCGGTGCCGGCTTCGTACGCAACCGCGTCTGGGACGCGATCAGCAACATCTCGGCCTCGCCGGAGCGCGACGTGGATGTCGCCTACTTCGACCCGGAAAAGCTGGACCCACGCGAGGACGCACGTGCCGAAGCCCAGGCCATGGTGGCCCTGCCTGGGGTGCCGTGGGAAATTCGTAATCAAGCACGGATGCATCTGCGCAATGGCGATGAGCCCTACACGTCCGCCATGGACGCGATATCGCGCTGGCCCGAAACGGCAACGTGCGTCGCGGTTACCCTGCGGGGTGGCTCTGTTCGCCTGGTGTCCTGCCACGGGTTGGCCGACCTTGTAGGAATGGTTGTCCGCCCCTCTCCAGCCTTCAACAATGCGGCGGGCCGCGCGAAGGTACAGCGCCGCGTGCAGGTCAAGGGATGGCTCGACCGATGGGCCGGACTGCGGCTGGAGATCTAGCGCTCACGCCGGGCGAAGGGAAGGGCAGCCCCGACAGGACGTCCTCCTCTCGGCAGAGCCGTGAGCGGCTGATCATGTTCCAGAGGCCATGTACGCGGCGAGGATGTAGTTGGGGTGCCGGTCGAGGTTCTTACGGGCGCGGTCGTAGCGCATGGTGGTTCGCGGGTCGGCATGGCGGGCGGCGATCTGCACGTCACGCAGGCTGACGCCGGCGTCGAGCATGGTGGTCACGAACGTGTGCCGCAGCATATGTGGGTGCATCCTCGGCATCCGGACCCGCCGTGTGGGCCAGGTGCTTGAGCCGGCGGGTGGCGGCATGCCGGTCCATCCGAACACCGAGGGTATTGCGCAGGATCGGCCCGCTGGTGCGCTCGTCGACGGCCCGGTCGATGGCTCGGGCCACCGCGGGTGGCAGCGGGACGAGGACGACCTTGCCTCCCTTGCCGCGCACGCGTAGGACCCGGTGCCCGTGCTCCTCATCCAGGTCGGCGATGTTCGACCCGCAAGCTTCGAAGATCCGCAGCCCGAGCAGACCCAGGAGCGCGACCAGGGCGAAGTCGTTCGGGTTGGCCGACAGCCGGGCGGTAGTGATTAGAGCCTCGAACTGTAGGTGCCCCAGCCCAAGGGTCGGCGACTCGGACGGCACCGTGGGCCGGCGGACGTAGTCGGCCGGCGAATGCTCCAGGATGGCGTCGATGACGCAGACCCGATAGAACCCGACCACGACCGACAGGCGCCGCGAGACCGTCGAGGGCTGGTAGCGGCGTACGTCCTGCAGCCAGCGCACGTACCGCTCGACGTCCATCCGCCATGGCGAGCGGATCAAGGGCCTGGTCGGTGCACCAGCGGAGGAAGACTCGCAGGTTGGACTCAGTATGGACGCGAGTTTGCCCACGGTAGCGGCCCAGAAAGGCGGACACCGCGGCACGTAGAACGAGCTGATCGGTCGGTGCGACGCTGGAAGCGGGAGCAGGAGAGGTAGTCATACATCACCGTGCGTCACCAGCAGCGATGAACGCCAGTCCGCCCTGAGCGGCAGATCAGTGCGCCCGATCTTGCTGTTCCGTCGTCCTCCCTACCCGCCATCCACCTGTTTGTCGTGCCGGATGGTTCGGTAACACCCGCGCTCCGCCTTACGAAGAAGGGGTGTAGCGGATACGAGAGAGGACGGCCTGTGAATGACCCTAGCCAAGCGGAGGGTGACATCTCCGGCATCGGAGTCGATCCGGTGGCCTTCGAGGTCTTCTACCGGCGGCACCTGGAGGCGGTGGGCCGGTTCGTGGCGCGGCGGGTCGACGACCCACACCTCGCCGCCGATTTGACCGCCGACGTGTTCCTGGCGGTGATCGAATCGGCGGCCGGCTACCGGCCAGACCGGGGTAGCCAGATCGGCTGGCTGTTCGGGGTGGCCCGCAACGTCATCGGCGACGAGCGGCGTCGGGCGGCCCAACGGCTGCGGGTGACCGGCCGACTGGCCGGACGACGGGACCTGGGCGCCGACGACATCGCCCGCATCGAGGAGCGGATCGACGCCGAGTCGGCGGCCCGCCGTACCCATCGAGCGCTGAGCGAGCTACCCGAGGGCACCCGGACGCTGGTCGAACTCGTCGCCGTGGACGGCCTCACCGTCGCGGAGGCGGCGACCGCGCTCGGGATGTCCCCGGTCGCCGCTCGGGTCCGCCTGCATCGTGCCCGTCGCGTCGTCCGCGCCGGGCTCGCCCACCCGGCCAACACCCTCGTCTGATGAGACGGAGATGACGCTATGAACAAGATCGAACAGTCGCCGCACGGTTTCGAGGAGCAGCTCCTCACGGATCTGACGGCACACGTCGTCCGGCGGGCCGAGATGGTTTCGGCAGCCCGTCCGGTCGGACGCCGTACCCGGTTCCTGCGCGGTTGGCGCCTCGCCGGAGCATTCGGGCTGGCAGTCGCACTGACCGTCGGTGGCCTGGCGGTCCAGACGATGAGGGTGGGCAACCAGCCGCCGCCCACGGCCAGCGCGTCGGAGATCCTCCGTATGGCGGCCGATGCCGCCCGGCAACAGCCCGAGCTCACCGCCCGACCCGATCAGTACGTCTTCACGGAAGTCCTGGCGACGACGCGGGAGAAGCCGGACAGCGGCCCGTACACCACCGTACGGACGCAGATTTGGCAGTCGGCCGGGGGAGTTGCGCACACGCAGGCACGTTACCGACCGGAGACCGATCCGAACGGGTGGAGCGAACTGAAGGTGCTCCGCCCGAACGATCCCGCCGATCCCGACAAGGAGCTCGATGTATTCCCGTCGCCCGCGTACCACGGCGACTTGCCCACCGATCCGGACGAGCTGCTTCAATACCTTCGGGAACACCCGGTTGACCTGCATCTCCCCGAGGCAGCCGATGAGCAGGCCGTGTACGGGGGCGAGAGCATGCCGTACACCACCGCGCGGTCGATGCTCGACGGCTACGTGCCGCCCCGAGCGCTGGCGGCGCTGTTCGAACTGCTGGCACGGGAGCCCGGAGCGGTCGTCATATCGGGCGACGTGGTGGACGCCGCAGGCCGGCATGGGGTGGCGATTCGGATGCCCGGTGTGATCGGTGGTAACGAAGACTTCATCTTCGACCGAGACACCCACGTCTACCTTGGCATCCGTGGGTCGGTGGTGCGGAACGGCAAGGAGTCGCTGCAATCGGCTGCCGCGCTGCTCCGGGTCGCAATCGTCGACCGGCCGGGCCAGCTGCCCTGACCAGATGGGCTCGCCCCAGCCGGATCGGATCCCGCGCTATGCCGCTACGGCTTACGGCTGGGTCGCTCTGTGTGGGCGAGCAGATGACGGCGGCCTGCCTCCGGCGCGGGACCCGGCGAGGACGGGTTACCCAGTCGGGCCGCTGACCGGATCGGTCAAGGGATCGGCAGCAGATTGGCTAGGGGAAATCTGCTGCCGATCCCCTCAGCGCGTCCCTTCGTCCCCAAGCTGTCGGCATCCGCACATCGGCACGTCCGGATGCATGCCCCCGCGACCTGGTTACCCTGCGTGACGGGTGCTTCGCGGCAGAAGAGGACGTCCGCGAGATTCAGCCGCGGCTGGCGTACAGGTACACGGTGACCACGTCGGGTGCGTCGAAGGTTGAGCAGGACCGATCGGCGCGTGCCGTCGGCGATGGGTTGTTCCTCGACGATTCCGGAGACGGTCTTGGCGGTTTCGGGGTCCCACAGGTTGCCGCCGCCGACGTTGTGTTTCGTGTCGACTGCCCGAACTCCCGGTGCGGGAGCCGCCGTGAACTTTGCCTCGGCGACGAAGGCGTCGAACGCAGTACGGGGGATGCGGAGCTCCCACTGGTCGGCGGCAGCTCGGGCGAGTTGGTCGCCGTGCCGGCCGACGCTGTGGCCGTAGCCGCGCCCGGCCAGTGTCAGGTCGTCCAGCAGGCACCGGGCGTGCACATCCACGACCATCGGCAGCAGCATCCGGGCCGACGAGCCGGGCGGCGCGGGCCGTCAGCTCGGCGTCGACCAGCTCTCGCGTACTGCGGTGATCGCCTTCTGCCCACGCTTCCGTCCCAGAAGGTAGAATCCCTATTTGTCAGGTAGGCAAAGTAGGTTAGCGTCACCGCCATGACTGGTCGGGAAGCCCTGCTTGACGGCACCGCAGTCGCAGTGTCGCGGGGATGTTGCCGTGGCTGGACCGCCGCCTGCGGCTGCTGCCGCTGAGCCTGCGTCCCCTGACTTCTCGCCTACCGCCGCGTCGCCGACTCAAGACGACACGGCAGCGTTTTCCGCAAGCCCGACCAACAGCCGCTCGCCGCGCCGACGCATGGCCGGAGACTGCGCGTCCCGCTCTGCGCGGCGGTCGTGAAAGTGCGGTTACTCGTCAGATCCGAGCCCATACCCAACTACTGAGAGGACGTCCCCTGATGTCACCGTTGACAATGAGACTGGGCGCAGTTGCCGCCACCGCCGCCCTGGGCTGCACTGCATTCGCTGCCACCGGCACCGCCGCTGCTCCGCTCGGCGCCGCAGCCACTCATGCCGGCCCCGGGCAGCCGAACATCGTGTTCGTACTGGCCGACGACCTGGGGTGGGCCGATCTCAGCACCGGCCTCACGAACAAGGGGTCGGGCAACACCTACAACGAAACCCCCACGGTCGACCGCCTCGCCGCGGAGGGCGTCGCCTTCGACAACGCCTACGGCGGTCCCAACTGCGTGCCGACCCGAGCCGCTCTCCTCACCGGGCTCTACGCGCCCCGGCCGACGAACAATCTCTACCTGGTCGGCGACCTGGACCGCGGCGGGGACGGCACGCTACTGGACGGGGCACCGCAGGGGCTCCCAGACGGCGACGACGCGCTGCCGCGTGAGGCCTACACCGTCGGCGAGGCGCTGCGTGACGCCGGCTACGCGACCGGATACGTCGGCAAGTTCCACGTGACCAGGAGCGCCGACCAGATCACGGCCGACTTCGGGTTCGAGGAGAACCTGGGCGGCTCGAACTCGGGACACGCCAGCCAGTACCACGCCATCGACGGGACGTTCAACAACAGCATCGGCCCGGCGTTGGACAGGTTCGCGGCCGACTACACCCAGAAGTACGTCGACGAGAACATCAAGCCCTACTCCCACGGCGCGGACGACACGGCCCTGGACGCCCTCGTCGGCACCGACAAGCACGTGACCGACGCGGTGGCGGACGCGACCGTCGACTTCATCGACCGCCACGCGGACGAGCCGTTCTTCACCTGGATCAGCAACTACGCGGTGCACACCCCGATCGGCGTCAAGCAGCCACGCGCCGACCTGCTTGCGAAGTACCAGGCCAAGCCGGCTGTTCCCGGTCACCCGGCTAATGCGTCGTACTCGGCGCTGCTGGAAGGCCTCGACCAGGGGCTGGCCCGCATCGTGCACCACCTCGAGACCACCCCGGATCCCCGCAACCCCGGGCACCCGTTGGCGGACAACACCATCGTGGTCTTCACCTCCGACAACGGTGGGACCGCGGACGCCGACAACGGCTGGCTCAGCGGCTACAAGGGCGAACTGCGGGAGGGAGGGTTGCGGGTTCCGGCCATCGTGTGGAGCGGGAACGAGCGCCTGGTCGACGGTGGCGTGGTCGACTCGACACCGATCCACGCGGTCGACTACCTGCCGACGTTCGCATCGCTGGCCGGTGCGAAGCTGCCCAAGGGCCTGCGCCCCGACGGTGTGGACCTGAGCGGAATCTGGCGCAACGAAAGCGCCGAGCTCGGCACGCGCCACCTCTTCTGGCACCTGCCTGGGTACCTGATCGCGGGCGCGCGGGACCAGCGCCCCGAGACGGCGATCCGGTCGGGGCCGTGGAAGCTCAGCTACCGCTACGAGACCCAGGACTGGGAGCTCTACAACCTGGACAGCGACATCGGTGAGACCACCAACCTGGCCGCAGCGTACCCCGATGTCACCAAGCGGCTCGGCAGCCGGCTGATCCGCTGGCTCGACGACGTCGACGCGCCGCTGGCCACGCTGCGCGAGGGCAAGGCCCCGATCACCGTCACCTTCCGGGGCACGGCGTACTCCAACGGGAAGATCACCCACTACGACGAGCCGACGCGGCTGACGTTCCAGCCGGGAGACGAGGTGCCGGCGTTGCTGCCCACGGCGGTCACCGACCGATGACCTCCGACCATCACCACCGTACCGCCGGGTCCACCACGCCGAGCTGTTGTGCACCCGGCGGCCCGCAGCAGACCGCGGCGACCGGCGGGCTGCTGCAGGTCGGCCGCCGGCCGCGGCAGCCCGACCCCGTCGACTGGGAGGCTGGCCGGTCGCGCTCCACGCGCGGCCAGGTCAGCCTGCCCGGCGGAAGCTTCGCCATGGGCGACGCATTCGGTGAGGGCTACCCGGGCGACGGGGAAGGTCCGGTGCACGAGGTCACCGTCGGAGCCTTCACCATCGATGCCACGACGGTCACCAACGCAGCCTTCGCGACCTTCGTCAAGGCCACCGGCTATGTCACCGAGGCCGAGGTGCTCGGCGTCTCCGCCGTCTTCCATCTCCAGGTGAAGGCTGAACGTAGCGACGTCGTCGGGGCCGCCACCGGTACCCCCTGGTGGCTCGTGGTCCGCGGCGCCGACTGGCGTCGCCCCTACGGGCCGGCCTCCTCGATCGCGGACCTCCAGAACCACCCTGTGGTCCAGGTGACCTGGAACGATGCCCGCGCGTACGCCGCGTGGGCGGGCAAGCGCCTGCCCACCGAGGCCGAGTGGGAGTACGCCGCCCGTGGCGGCCTCGACCGGGCACGGTTCCCCTGGGGCAACGATCTGCTCCCGCGCGGCCGGTGGAACTGCAACATCTGGCAGGGCGAGTTCCCCCGCCTCAACACCACCGACGACGGCTTCATCGGCACCGCACCTGTCAAGCAGTACGCCCCGAACGGCCATGGCCTGTTCAACATGGTCGGGAACGTGTGGGAGTGGTGCGAGGACTGGTTCGCCACCGACACCTACGCACGGCGCGCCGGCACCGGTGTCGTCGACCCTCGCGGGCCAGCGAACCCGGACGTCTCAGGCCGGCGCGTGATGCGCGGCGGATCGTTCCTGTGCCACGACTCCTACTGCTACCGCTACCGGGTCGCGGCCCGCTCCGGGAACACCCCTGACTCCGCAGCCTCCAACATCGGCTTCCGCTGCGCCTGAACGTCCATCCGGGCGACCCACCTGCTCGGAGGCGCCCTCGCGTCATCCCGCCGGCATTCAACACCACGTCCACGCTCGCTCTCACGGCGAGCGCTGTCTCTTCCTGCCGCTTCCTCTGCATCGGAGGCCATTCCTTGATCACTCGTCGTCAGCTCCTCGCCGGCACCGCCGCCGGTCTCGGAGTCGCAGCGCTCCCGTCCACCGCAACAGCCGAGCCGAAGACCACAGGGCGGCCCCGGCCGAACATCGTGCTCGTGCTCGCCGACGACCTCGGATACGGCGAGCTCGGCGCGTACGGGCAGCGCACCATCGCGACGCCGCGCCTGGACCGGCTCGCCGCCGAAGGGCTGCGCTTCACCGACGCGTATTCCGCCGCGGCCGTCTGCGCGCCCTCACGCTCGGCACTGCTCACCGGCCTGCACGCGGGCCACGGGGCGGTGCGCAACAACCCTGGGGGCGACCCCGACTCAATCGCCTTCTCCGACGGCGACACCACGTTCGCCGAGGTGCTGCGCGCCCGGGGTTACCACACGGGACTGTTCGGCAAGTGGGGCTTCGGTCCCGAGCGCGGCGACCAGCCAAGCCACCCCAATGCCCGCGGGTTCGACGAGTTCCTGGGCTACCTCACGCACGGCCACGCCCACGACTACTACCCGTCGTACCTGTGGCGGAACGGAGAGCGGTTCGAACTGCCCGAGAACGCCGGGTCCGACAAGACCACCTTCGCCCCCGACCTCTTCCACGACCGGGCTCTCGACTTCATCCGGACCCACCGCTCCGAGCCGTTCCTGCTCGTGGTCACCCCGAACCTTCCCCACGCCCCGAGCGACGTCCCCAGCCAGGAGCCGTACGCCGACGAGGACTGGCCCTCGGCGGACCGGGGCCACGCGGCCCAGGTCACCCGGATCGACACGTACGTCGGTGAACTGGTCGACGAGCTCGCCGCGCAGGGACTGCTCGGGTCCACGGTGGTCCTGGTGACCAGCGACAACGGTCCGCACGAGGAGGGTGGCTTCGACCCGGACCGGTTCGACGCGAACGGCCCCCTCACCGGTTACAAGCGCAACCTGTACGAGGGCGGTGTCCGGATCCCGCTGATAGCCTGGGCCCCGGGCCGGATCCGGCCCGGCGTGACCGACCGGCTCACCCAGCAGACCGACCTGCTCCCCACGCTGGCCGACCTGGCCGGCGTCCCCGGACCGCGCGACATCGACGGCTGGTCGTTCAGCTCTCTGCTCGAGCCGCGTCCGACTGCGGCCCCCGCGCAGCCGTACCTCTACTTCTGGCGGCTCGACAACGGCAACACCAGGCGGGCCCGCGAAGTCGATGCCGGCCGCCTGCAGCGGGCAGCGGAGGCGGTACGCGAAGGCAACTGGAAGGCGATCCGTTGGGCGCCGGGCAAGGATCGGACCGTCCCGGACGAGCAGTGGCAGGTCGAACTCTACGACCTTGCCCGCGACCTCGGTGAGACGACCGACCTGGCAGCCACCCACCCCGAGGTCGCGAACCGACTGGTGGGCCTCCTGCGGCAGTCCTGGATCGACGAGGTCACGCGCGAAGGCTATGGCGTCGAACTCGACACCCCGGACCTGCTGCTTCCCGGCGTCACCTACGAGCTCACCGCCACCCTCGCGAACGGCTCGGCGGTGGCCTGGACCGGCGCTCGGCTGGTGCTCTCCGCCCCTCGGGGGTGGACCGTCGAGCCGGCGACCAGCCGGGGGCTCGGACGCCTCTCCCCCGGCGCCCGGGTGAGCACCACCTGGCGGGTCCGGGTGCCCGGGGAGACCACGGCGAAGGAGTGGCCGCTGACCGTGTCGGGTTACGCCGTCGCCCGCGACGCGCCCCTCACCTTCCGCGCCGAGCGCCGCTTCACCCCGCCGCCGCCTCCGCCGGCCACCGACTCGTACCTGAGCGATCTGCCCTGGCTCACCGCGGTCAACGGCTGGGGCCCGGTGGAACTGGACACCAGTAACGGCAGGCAGGCCGCCGGGGACGGCCCACCGATCTCCCTCGGTGGCACCGCCTACGCCAAGGGCCTCGGTGTCCACTCCCACTCCGAAGTCACCTACCACCTCGGAGGCCGGGTGGCCCGGTTCACCTCGGTGGTGGGGATCGACGACTTCAGCGCCCGGCAGAGCTCGCGGGGCAACACGATCGCCGAGGTATGGGCCGACGACCGGCTCGTCCACACCAGCGGCGTGCTGCGGGCGTCCACCGGACCCGAACCGGTGGACGTCGACGTTCGGGAGGCCCGGCTGCTACGGCTGGTCGTGCGTGCCGCTGACTCCGGAAACGGCTTCAACCACACGTCCTGGGCAGACGCCTTCGTCCGGCTGGGCTGACGAGCCACCTTCGCGAAATGTGGAGTCCAGGCGCGTCTTGGAACGTGAGATGCGCCAGGAAGCCCAGCCGGAGCCACGTCACGAGACCAGGGCGATTCAGGGTGATCGCTGCCGAGACAACGGCGAGCGCGCCGCCCCCGGAGGGGCGACGCGCTCGACGAGAAACGTGTCAGACGTTGAAGCCGAGGGAGCGGAGCTGGTCGCGCCCCTCGTCGGTGATCTTGTCCGGCCCCCACGGCGGGAGCCACACCCAGTTGATCCGGATGTCGTCGACCAGGCCGCCGCCCGGTCCCGTGGTCAGCGCCTGCCGGGCCTGGTCCTCGATCACGTCGGTCAGCGGGCACGCCGCCGAGGTCAGCGTCATGTCCAGGGTGGCGACGTTGTCGTCGCCGACGTGCACGCCGTACACCAGGCCGAGGTCGACCACGTTGATGCCCAGCTCGGGGTCGACGACGTCCTTCATCGCCTCCTCGACGTCGGCGACGGCGGCCTTGCCCTTGGCCGCCGACGCGGCGGCCGGCGCCCCGTCCGTGGCCGGTGCGGCGGCGTCCGTGGCCGGCACGGCCGCGCCCTCGGTCGCCGGGGTCGCCGCGGTGGCGGTGTCCTCGCTGCTCATGCCTCAACCTCCGTCGGGCTCACGCCCACACCGGCGCGTGCCGCGGCGTCCTTGAACGCCATCCACGGCAACAGCGCGCACTTGACCCGGGCGGGGTAGCGGGCGACGCCCGCGAACGCGACCCCGTCACCGAGCACGTCCTCGTCCGGCGTGACCTGGCCACGGCCGGACATCAACTCGACGAACGCCTCGTGCACCCGGAACGCGTCGCCCGCGTCCCGGCCGACCAGCAGCTCGTGCAGCACGCTCGCCGACGCCTGGCTGATGGAACAGCCCATGCCGTCGTACGAGACGTCGTGCAGCACGTCGCCGTCGGTCGCCACCCGCACGGTGACCTCGTCACCGCAGGTCGGGTTGACGTGGTGCGCCTCGGCGACCCGGGCGCCCGTGGCGTCCGGGTCGCGCAGGCCGCGACCGTGCGGGTGCTTGTAGTGGTCCAGGATGATCTCCTGGTAAAGAGATTCAAGCTGCATCAGGGTGAACTCCCGTCGATCCGCGGGCTCCCGCGTCGCCGCTCACTCGAACACCTTCCGCACCTTCTCCAGGCCCGCCACCAGGGCGTCGATCTCCCCGGTGGTGGTGTAGAGGTAGAACGAGGCCCGCGTCATGGCCGGCACGCCGAACCGGCTGCACACCGGCTTGGCGCAGTGGTGGCCGACGCGCACCTGCACGCCGAGGGAGTCGAGCACCTGCCCGACGTCGTGCGGGTGGATGTCGCCGAGGGCGAACGAGATGGTGCCGCCCCGGCCCACCGGCACGGCCGGCCCGAAGATCCGCAGGCCGGGCACCGTGGCGAGGGCGTCCAGCGCGTACGCCGTCAGCTCCTTCTCGTGCCACTGGATGGCCCGCATCCCGATGCCGGCGAGGTAGTCGACGGCCGCGCCGAGCGCGACCGCCTCGGCGATCGGCGGGGTGCCCGCCTCGAACCGGGCCGGCGGCGCGGCGAACGTCGACCGGGCCATGGTGACCGTCTCGATCATCGACCCGCCGCCCAGCACCGGCGGCATCGCCGCCAGCAGCTCGGTCCGGCCCCAGAGCACGCCGATGCCGGTCGGGCCGCACATCTTGTGCCCGGTGAAGACGATGAAGTCCGCGTCGTAGTCGACCACGTCCATCGGCATGTGCGGCACCGACTGGGAGCAGTCGAGCAGCAGCAGCGCGCCCACCTCGCGGACCCGCGCGGTGATCCGCGAGGTGGCGTTGACCGTGCCGAGGATGTTGGACGTGTGCACCAGTGAGACGATCTTCGTCCGCTCGGTGACCAGGTCCTCCAGCCCCGCCTCGTCCAGCCGCCCCTGGTCGGTGACCGGGAACCAGCGCAGGGTCGCGCCGGTGCGCTCGCAGAGCAGCTGCCACGGCACGATGTTCGAGTGGTGCTCCATCTCGGAGATCACCACCTCGTCGCCGGGGCCGAGCCGGAAGCGGGGGTCGGCGTCGGGCCGCAGCGACGCGTTGGAGAACGCGTACGCCACGATGTTGATCGCCTCGGTGGAGTTCTTGGTGAACACCACCTCGTCCACGCTCGGCGCGTTGATGAACGCGGCGATCTTCGCCCGCGCGCCCTCGTACGCCTCGGTGGCCTCGGTGCCCAGGGTGTGCACCGAGCGGGACACGTTGGCGTTGTGCATCGCGTAGTGCTCGCCGAGCACGTCGAGCACCTGCCGCGGCTTGTGCGAGGTGTTGGCGCTGTCGAGGTAGACCAGCCGGTGCCCGTTGACCTCCCGGTCGAGGATCGGGAAGTCGGCGCGCACCTTCGCCACGTCGTAACGCGGCACGTCGTCGTACTGCGGCATCCCCGACGGGATCGCGATGGAAGTCATGTCGACCGGCCCACCCATTCTTCCGAGAGGACTCAGGCCCGCGCCGCGCCGGCCCCGGCGACGTAGCGCTCGTAGCCCTCTTCCTCGAGCTTGTCGGCCAGCTCCGGGCCACCCTGCTCGACGATCCGGCCGGCGACGAAGACGTGCACGAAGTCCGGCTTGATGTAGCGCAGGATCCGGGTGTAGTGGGTGATCAGCAGCATCCCGGTGTCGCCGTTGTCGCGGACCCGGTTGACGCCCTCGCTGACCACGCGCAGCGCGTCCACGTCGAGGCCGGAGTCGGTCTCGTCGAGGATCGCGATCTTCGGCTTGAGCAGCTCCAGCTGCACGATCTCGTGCCGCTTCTTCTCGCCGCCGGAGAAGCCCTCGTTGACGTTGCGCTGGGCGAAGGCCGGGTCCATCTGGAGGCGCTCCATGGCCCCGCGCAGCTCGCCACCCCAGGTGCGCAGCTTGGGCGCCTGGCCGTCGATGGCGGTCTTGGCGGTACGCAGGAAGTTCGCCACCGAGACGCCGGGGACCTCGACCGGGTACTGCATGGCCAGGAAGAGGCCGGCGCGGGCGCGCTCGTCCACGGACAGGGCCAGCACGTCCTCGCCGTCGAGGGTCACCGAGCCGCCGGTGATCTCGTACTTGGGGTGGCCGGCGATCGAGTAGGCCAGGGTGGACTTGCCGGAGCCGTTCGGGCCCATGATCGCGTGGGTCTCACCCGAGCGGACGGTCAGGTCGACACCGGCCAGGATCGGCTTGAGCTCACCCTCGGGCAGCTTGACCGACACCTTCAGGTCGCGGATCTCCAGGGTGCTCATTATCGGGTCACTCCATTGCTCGGCGTGAGACTGACGTAGATGTCGCCGTCTCGGACTTCGACGGGATAGACGGGAACGGGTTCGGTGGCGGGCAGCCCGGTCGGCTCGCCGGTCCTCAGGTCGAAACGGGATCCGTGCAGCCAGCATTCCAGCGTGCATCCCTCGACCTCCCCCTCGGAGAGGGCGACCGCGGCGTGCGAGCACTCGTCGTAGGCGGCGTAGAAGACGCCGTCCTCGCCGTGCACCAGCGCGATCGGGGTGCCGTCGACGTCCGCGCTGACCACGGTGCCCTTCGGCACGTCCTCGGTGGCGCAGAGGCGGATCATCAGGCGCCGGCCTTGGTGAGCCGGGCCTCGATGGCGTCGCCCAGGCGCTCCCGCAGCGACTCGACCGGGATCTTGTTGATCAGCTCGGCGAAGAAGCCGCGGACCACCAGGCGCCGCGCCTCGGCTTCCGGGATGCCCCGGGCCATCAGGTAGAACAGCTGCTCGTCGTCGAAGCGGCCGGTCGCGCTCGCGTGCCCGGCGCCGGCGATCTCGCCGGTCTCGATCTCCAGATTGGGTACGGAGTCCGCCCGCGCGCCGTCGGTCAGCAGCAGGTTCCGGTTGATCTCGTACGTGTCGGTGCCGGTCGCCTCGGCACCGATCAGCACGTCGCCCACCCAGACGGTGCGCGCGCTCTCGCCCTGCAGGGCGCCCCGGTAGCCGACGTAGCTGCGGCAGTCGGGCACGGTGTGGTCGACCAGCTGGCGGTGCTCCAGGTGCTGCCCCGAGTCGGCGAAGTAGAGGCCGTACAGCTCGGCCTCGCCGCCCCGGTCGGTGTATTCCACCGAGGTGTACTGCCGGACCAGGTCGCCGCCGAGGGAGACCTGGACGTGCACCACCTTCGCGTCGCGGCCCAGCCGGACCTTCAGGTGCTGGGCCTGGACGGCGTCGTCGGCCCAGTCCGCGACGGTGACCAGGGTCAGCTTCGCCCCGTCGGCCACGGACACCTCGACGTTGTCGGCCAGCGTGGCCGAGCCGACGTGCTCCACCACCAGGGTCACCTCGGCGAACCGGCCCACCTCGACGAAGGTGTGCCCGAAGGCCAGGCCCTCGACGCCCTCGCCGACCACCCGCAGGCTCACCGGCTCGGCCACCACGGCGTCGCGGGCGACCTGGACCAGCAGCGCCTGGTCGGCCCCGCCGTAGGCCAGCGCGCTGACCCGGTCGACCGGGGTGAGCACGCTGCCCACCCGCGGGTCGTCGGAGCCGATCCGCCCGACGGTGACACCCTCGGGCAGGTCGCCGTGCTCGTGGCGGACCGCGCCGGTGGCGGCCGGCGACGCGCCGACCAGCCCGCGCAGCCGCTTGAGCGGGGTGAAGCGCCACTCCTCCTCCAGGCCGGTCAGGGCCGGGAAGTCGGCGACGTCGTACGAGCGGAGCGCCTGCGACTTGGTGCTGGGCGGCGCGGAAGCCTGGGTAGTCATCTCTTCCTTGGTCTGTTCTACGACGACGGTGTCATTGGTCGGAGGTCGGTCGGTGTTCGCGCGGCCCGGTCGGACGGGTCGGCGTCCACCGGCCCCCGCAGCGGGCTGGCGTTCGCGCGGCCCGCAGCGGGTCGGGGCGCGTCAGCCGACCGCGCCCTCCATCTGGAGCTCGATCAGGCGGTTGAGTTCCAGGGCGTACTCCATCGGGAGCTCCTTGGCGATCGGCTCGATGAACCCACGAACGATCATCGCCATCGCCTCGTCCTCGCTCAGGCCCCGGCTCATCAGGTAGAAGAGCTGGTCGTCGCTGATCTTGGAGACGGTCGCCTCGTGCCCCATCGACACGTCGTCCTCGCGGATGTCGACGTACGGGTAGGTGTCCGAGCGGGAGATGGTGTCGACCAGCAGCGCGTCGCACTTGACCGTGCTCCGGCTGCTGTGCGAGCCCTCCAGCACCTGGACCAGGCCCCGGTAGGACGTCCGGCCGCCGCCCCGGGCGATCGACTTGGAGACGATCGTGGAGGAGGTGTGCGGCGCGGCGTGCACCATCTTGGCGCCCGCGTCCTGGTGCTGCCCCTCGCCGGCCATCGCCACCGAGAGCACCTCGCCCTTGGCGTGCTCGCCGGTCATGTAGACCGCCGGGTACTTCATGGTGACCTTGGAGCCGATGTTGCCGTCGACCCACTCCATGGTCGCGCCCTCGTGGCACACGGCACGCTTGGTGACCAGGTTGTAGACGTTGTTCGACCAGTTCTGGATGGTCGTGTAGCGGCACCGGGCGTTCTTCTTGACGATGATCTCCACGACCGCGCTGTGCAGCGAGTCGGAGGAGTAGAGCGGCGCGGTGCAGCCCTCGACGTAGTGCACGTACGCGCCCTCGTCGACGATGATCAGCGTCCGCTCGAACTGGCCCATGTTCTCCGTGTTGATCCGGAAGTAGGCCTGCAGCGGGATCTCCACGTGCACGCCCTTCGGCACGTAGATGAACGAGCCGCCGGACCACACGGAGGTGTTCAGCGCGGCGAACTTGTTGTCGCCGACCGGGATCACCGTGCCGAAGTACTCCTTGAAGACGTCCTCGTGCTCGCGCAGGGCGGTGTCGGTGTCCAGGAAGACGACACCCTGCTCCTCGAGGTCCTCGCGGATCTTGTGGTAGACGACCTCGGACTCGTACTGCGCCGCGACGCCGGCGACCAGCCGCTGCTTCTCCGCCTCGGGGATGCCCAGCCGGTCGTAGGTGTTCTTGATGTCCTCGGGCAGGTCCTCCCAGCTGGTGGCCTGCTTCTCCGTGGACCGCACGAAGTACTTGATGTTGTCGAAGTCGATCCCGGTGAGGTCGGCGCCCCAGGCCGGCATCGGCTTGCGGCCGAACAGCCGCAGGCCCTTGAGCCGCAGGTCGAGCATCCAGGCCGGCTCGTTCTTCTTGGCCGAGATGTCCCGCACCACCGCCTCGTTGAGGCCGCGCTGGGCGACCGCCCCGGCGACGTCGGGGTCGGCCCAGCCGTACTCGTAGCGCCCCAGGGCGGCGAGCTGCTCTTCCTGCGTCAGGGGCTGGACGATCTGCTCGGTCATCTATCTGTCCTCACAGTGGTGACGGTCTTACCGGAACGGGCACGCCCCGGCTGGGCGGGAATGTGCGTGGTGCACACTCCGTCGCCGTGCGCGATGGTGGCCAGGCGCTGCACGTGGGTGCCGACCAGGCGGGAGATCACCGCGGTCTCGGCCTCGCACAGCTGGGGAAACTCGGCGGCCACGTGCGCCACCGGGCAGTGGTGCTGACAGAGCTGGCCGCCGGTGGCGATCGTGGACGCGTTCGCAGCGTAACCCTCGGCGGTCAACGCTCCGGCGAGTGCCTCGGCCCGCGCGAGCGGGTCGTCGCCGGCGTCCTCCATGGCGGCCCGGCAGCGGGTCTCCAGCGCGGCGACCTGGTCGGTGGCGAACGCCTCGACCGCCGCGGCGCCGCCGTTGCGGGCGATCCAGCGCAGCGCGGCGGTGGCCATGTTGTCGTAGTGGTGGGTGCCGCAGCGGACCCGGGCCGCGTCGGTCAGCACGAACACCTTCGCCGGCCGGCCCCGGCCGCGGTGGCCCCGGACGGTCTGCTCGCGGGCGAGCACGTCGCCGTCGGCGAGCATCGCGTCGAGGTGCCGGCGGATCGCGGCCGGGCTGAGCCCGAGCGCCGAGCCGAGCTGCGCGGCGGTGGTCGCGCCCCGCTCCAGCAGCAGCTGGGTGACCCGGTCACGGGTGGAGAGATCCGCGACGGACGCGGACTGACCGGCGGCCGGGACGACCGCCGGCTGGTGCCCGGAGAGCGCCGCCGCGTTTTTCACAACGCCAACGTTACGTAATTCGTCCGGGGCCCGCAAACCCGGGTCGCGGTGATCCGAACCACCGCACGGACGGAGTCACCCGATCGGGCTCCACTACGGTGCGTAGGATTTGCGCCGTGAAGCAATCCGTCCGGTTCCCGGTCTCCACCGCCCTGCTGCGCCGTCTCGCGCTCGCCTCGATCATCGCGAACGTGGGCATCGTCGTCACCGGCGGGGCCGTCCGGCTCACCGGGTCCGGCCTCGGCTGCCCCACCTGGCCCCGGTGCACCGAGGAGTCGTACGTGACGACACCGGAGATGGGCATCTACGGAGTGATCGAGTTCGGCAACCGCCTGCTCACCTTCGCCGTCGGCTTCATCGCGCTGGCGGTCCTGCTGGCCGTGCTGCTGCACCTCCCCCGGCGCCGGGACCTGGTCCCGCTCGCGGTCGCCGTGCTCCTCGGCATCCCCGCACAGGCGGTCATCGGCGGGATCACCGTGCTCACCGACCTCAACCCGTGGGTGGTCGGCCTGCACTTCCTCGCCTCGATGCTGGTGATCGCGGCCGCGTACGCGCTGTGGCGGCGGATCAAGGACCCGGTGGGCCCGGCGGAGGCCGTCGTGCCCGCCCCGCTGCGGACCCTCACCGCGATCACCACCGTGGTCAGCGCGGCGGTGCTGGTGATCGGCACCTGGGTGACCGGCAGCGGCCCGCACGCGGGCGACCACGGCGCCGCCCGCAACGGGCTCGACCCGGAGACGATCTCCCAGGTGCACGCCGACAGCGTCTTCCTGCTGATCGGCCTGTCCGTGGCGCTGGTCTTCGCCTTCCGCGCGGTCGGCGCGCAGCGGGCCGCGCGGGCCGCGCTGGTGCTCGTCGCAGTCGAGCTGGGCCAGGGCCTCATCGGGTTCGTGCAGTACTTCACCAACCTGCCGGCGCTGCTGGTGGGCGCGCACATGCTGGGTTCCTGCCTGGTGCTGCTGGCCACCCTCTCGGTGCAGTGGTCCACCCGCGAGCGCCGCCCGGTCGGGCCGGCCCCGGCCCCGGACGACGCCGACTGGGCCGTCCCCGTCGCCGCCTGACCGCGCCCGGCCCAGCCGGCTGTGCACCTGAGCGCTCCCCCACCCGCCCCGACGGTCAGCCGGCGGCGCGGCCCAGGTGGGTGAGGATCGCGTCGGCCAGGCGGTCGGCGGCGCCGTCGGCGTGGCCGAGGAACAGCGACGGCTCGGTGAGTTCCAGCTCCACCAGGACCGGCACGCCGTCCGGGCCCGGGATGAGGTCCACCCGGGCGTAGAGCAGCCGTCCCGGCCCGCCGGGCACCGCCGCGAGGGCCCGCTCCGCCACCGCCAACTGCTCCGGGGTGGCGGTGCGGGCGGTGATCTCCTCGGGCCGGTACAGCGCGTCGGCGCCGAGGTCCGGGCCGGTCAGCATCGGGCCCTTGCGGATGGCGTGGCTGAACGTCGGGCCGTCCGGCCCGGCCAGGAAGAGCAGCGCCGTCTCGCCGGCCGTGTCGACCGCGTCGAGGTACGGCTGCACCATGGTCAGCCGCCCGGCGTCCGACAGCCGCCGCACGTGCGCCACGGCCAGTTCCCGGTGGTGCGGATCGGCCAGGTCGTAGCGGCCGGTGTCCTGGCTGCCCGCGCTGACGGCCGGCTTGACGACGTACTCGCCGTGGGCGGCGGGTGGTCGCCAGTCCTCCCCCGGCGCGACCCAGGACGTCGGCACAGTGCGCACCCCGGCCGCCGACAGCTCGGCCAGGTACCGCTTGTCGGTGTTCCATCGCACCACGTCGGCCGGGTTGGCCAGGGCGGGCACCCGCGACGCCCAGGCGACGAACTCGTCGCGGCGCAGCGCGTAGTCCCACGGCGACCGGAGCACCGCCAGGTCGTACGCGGTCCAGTCGGCGGCCGGTTCGGCCCAGTCCACCGCCTCGGCGGTCACGCCGCGGCGCGCCAGCGGGTCTAGCAGCAGCCGGTCGTCGGGGTCGAGGTCGGGCAGGTCGGCACAGGTGACGAGAGCGACCCGGGGTTTCCCCCGGGTCGGCTGGTGTTGATCGGTCAAGTTGTTTATGTCAACGGGCCATCGTGCGCCGGGCCATCGACCGCCAGAGGTCGTTGCTCGGACGCATCTGGTCCATCAGTTCACGCTCCCAGGCGTTCTCGACGGTGACTCCCGCCTTCGCGCAGGCCTGCCGCGCCACGACGGTGTCGTCGGCGAACTGGTCGCCCCACACCCCGTCCTCGCCCACGAGGACGATGCGCGCGCCACGCTTGCCGACGTACTCGATGACCGCCTTCGCCCCGCCGTGACCGGCGGCGAACGACTTGATGCCCGCGACCAGGCCCTGCGGGGCCTGCCCGGGGGTCTGCTCGGCCGTCAGCGTCGTATCGGAACCATCTGCCATGTCGGGAAGCGTAAGCAGACTTGCACCCGGGCGGGCGAGAACCATGAACCTTTTGTGATGCCAATTACCCGCAGGTTTAAGGAGAACCACAGGCGGAATGCCCGGTCTTGTCCGGACTTATCCCGCCAAAAGGGCGGCCCGAACCGGGCCGGCCCAGGGCATCCGAGCGGTTCTGGAACCATACCGACGGCGTCACCGATGTGACAAGAAACCCGGACAAGCCATGCACGATGATGATTTGCCGGTACGGCCTCCGGCCGCCGGGGACCGGGCGGCACGGCCCCCGGCCGGAACCGGGGCGGGACGAATCAGGCCGGGATCCGGCTCGACGCGGCGGCCCGCCGGAGCGGCGGGCGCAGCCGGGTCAGATCAGCGCGTCGAGCGCGACGGCGGCGAAGAGGATGGTCAGGTATGTCGTCGACCAGTGGAACAGCCGCATCGGCTTGACGGCCTGCCCCCGCGCCACCCGGCGGGCGAGCTTGTGCGCCTCCACCACGAAGATGGCGCCGACCACCACGGCGGGCACGCCGTAGATGAGGCTCATCCCCAGCGGCCACACGGCCAGCGAGGACGCCACGGTCAGCCAGGCGAAGCCGATGATCTCGGCGTTGACCCGCCGCGTGGAGGCCACCACCGGCAGCATCGGGATGCCGGCCCGGGCGTAGTCGTCCTTGTACTTCATCGCCAGCGGGTAGAAGTGCGGCATCTGCCAGAAGAAGACCACCGCGAAGAGCGCCCACGCGGCCGGGGAGAGCGTCCCGGTGACCGCCGCCCAGCCGATCAGCACCGGCGCCGCCCCGCAGGCCCCGCCCCAGAACGTGTTCGCCGTCGTGGTGCGCTTGAGCCAGAGGGTGTAGACGACGTCGTAGTAGACGATCGCGGCGAGCGTGAGCCCGGCGGCCAGCAGGTTGGTGAACGCCGCCATCATCGCGACCGACACCGCCGCCAGCACCAGCCCGAAGATCAACGCGTTGCGCGGTGTCACGGTGTGCGTCGGCAGCGGGCGGCGCTTGGTGCGCCGCATCAACTGGTCGATGTCCCGGTCGATGTAGCAGTTGATGACGCTGGCCGCGCCCGCGGCGAGCGAGCCGCCGACCAGCACCACGGCCACCAGCCAGAGCGACGGCATCCCGCCGTCCGCGAGCATCATCGCCGGCACCGTGGTGACGAGGAGCAGCTCGACGATCCGCGGCTTGGTCAGCGTCACGTAGGCCGCGACCACCGCGCGGACGTCCCGGCGGGCCACCGCCGACGCCTCCGCCGCAGTCCGCACCGGCGGCTGCCCGGCAGAGTTGCTGACGGGGCGCTCGGTGATCATGCTCACGGATTGCCACCTTCCGGCGTCGGCAGGGGAGGTCGGATCGGCCGGACCCGACTGGGGCCACACGCCGGACCACAGACTACGCGTCGTCGTTTTGGCTGCCCGGGCGACCCGACAACGGTGCGGGCCGTCACACCGTCGGGGCACCACCGCGCACCGGCGCGGACCAGTACAGACCGGCATGCAGAGATCCCTGGGCGGACGTTTAGGACCGCTCGATAGGGTCATCACTGAGGGTTCCGCCCATCTGCCGAGGAGCACAACCATCGTGGCTGCCAACCGACCCGAGCACCCCGCACTCAACTGGTCCGACCTCGACCGCCGGGCCGTCGACACCGTCCGCGTGCTGGCCATGGACGCCGTGGAGAAATCCGGCAACGGCCACCCGGGCACCGCGATGAGCCTCGCGCCCGCGGCGTACCTGCTCTTCAACCGGGTCATGCGGCACAACCCGGCCGACCCGAACTGGCCCGGCCGGGACCGCTTCGTGCTCTCCGCGGGTCACTCCAGCCTCACCCTCTACATCCAGCTCTTCCTCTCCGGCTACCCGCTGGCCCTGGAGGACCTCAAGTCGCTGCGGCAGTGGGGCTCGCTGACCCCGGGCCACCCGGAGCACGGGCACACCCCCGGCGTGGAAACCACCACCGGGCCGCTCGGGCAGGGCCTCGGCAACGCGGTCGGCATGGCGATGGCGGCCCGCCGTGAGCGCGGCCTGTTCGACCCGGAGGCGGAGCCGGGCCGGTCGGTCTTCGACCACGACATCTGGTGCATCGTTTCGGACGGTGACATCGAGGAGGGCATCAGCCACGAGGCCAGCGCGCTCGCCGGGCATCAGCAGCTCGGCAACCTCACGGTGATCTACGACGACAACGAGATCTCGATCGAGGACGACACCCGCATCGCCAAGAGCGAGGACGTCGCGGCCCGCTACGAGGCGTACGGCTGGCACGTGCAGACCGTCGACTGGCGTGCCGGCGACGCCGACCAGGGCGACTACCACGAGGACGTGGAGGCCCTGCACCGGGCGCTGCTGGCGGCGAAGGCCGAGACCGCCCGCCCCTCGTTCATCGCGCTGCGCACCATCATCGGCTGGCCCGCGCCCAACAAGAAGAACACCGGTAAGATCCACGGTTCGGCGCTCGGCGCCGACGAGGTGGCGGCCACCAAGCAGCTGCTCGGCTTCGACCCGGCCCGCACCTTCGAGGTCGACGAGGAGGTGCTCGGGCACGCCCGCACGGTGATGGAGCGCGGCGCCCGGGCCCAGCAGGAGTGGACCACGGCGTTCGACGGCTGGGCCAAGGCCAACGCGGAGCGCCGCGCACTCTACGACCGGATGGCCGGGCGGGTCCTGCCGACCGGCTGGACCGAGTCGCTGCCGGAGTTCCCGGCCGACGCCAAGGGCGTCGCCACCCGGGCCGCCTCCGGCAAGGTCCTGGAGGCGCTCGCCGGAGTGCTGCCGGAGCTGTGGGGCGGCTCGGCCGACCTGGCGGAGAGCAACAACACCACCATGAAGGGCGAACCGTCCTTCGTCCCCGCCGTCCACGCCACCAAGGACTTCCCCGGCCACGAGTACGGCCGCACGCTGCACTTCGGCATCCGCGAACACGCCATGGGCGCCATCCTCAACGGCATCGCCCTGCACGGCGGCACCCGCCCGTACGGCGGCACCTTCCTGGTCTTCAGCGACTACATGCGCCCGGCGGTACGGCTCGCCGCGCTGATGAAGCTGCCGGTGGTCTACGTCTGGACGCACGACTCGATCGGCCTCGGCGAGGACGGCCCGACGCACCAGCCGGTGGAGCACCTGACCGCGCTGCGCGCCATCCCCGGCCTGGACGTGGTCCGGCCGGCCGACGCCAACGAGACCGTGTGGGCCTGGCGGCAGGCCCTGGAGCACACCGACCGGCCGACCGCGCTGGCGCTGAGCCGGCAGCCGCTGCCGACGCTGGACCGGTCGACCCTGGCCGGCGCCGAGGGCGTGGCCAGGGGCGGTTACGTGCTGGCCGAGGCGTCCAACGGCAAGCCGCAGGTCATCCTCGTCGGCACCGGCTCCGAGGTGCAGCTCTGCCTGACCGCCCGCGAGCGGTTGGAGGCCGACGGCACCCCGACCCGGGTCGTCTCCATGCCCTGCCAGGAGTGGTTCTTCGAGCAGGACGAGGCCTACCGGGAGTCGGTGCTGCCGCGCGGGGTAAAGGCACGGGTGAGCGTGGAGGCGGGCATCGGCATGTCGTGGCGCGGCATCGTGGGTGACTGCGGCGAGAGCGTGAGCCTGGAGCACTACGGCGCGAGTGCCCCGCACTCCGTGCTCTTCGAGCAGTTCGGATTCACCCCCGACCGGATCGTTGCCGCCGCGCACGCGGCACTGACCCGGATGGGCGACATCACCGGTTTCACCACCGGCAACTGAGGGGAGCGTGGACGGCATGACGGACAGGCTGAGTGAACTCACCGCCGCAGGCGTGGCGGTCTGGCTCGACGACCTTTCCCGGGTACGGCTGTCCTCCGGCGGGCTGGACCAGCTCCGCCGGGAGAAGCACGTGGCCGGGGTGACCACCAACCCGACGATCTTCGCCAAGGCGCTGAGCGACGCCGACGAGTACGACTGGCAGCTGCGCGACCTCGCCTCCCGTGGGGTGGAGGTCGAGGAGGCCGTACGCATGCTCACCACGTACGACGTGCGGTGGGCGTGCGACGTGATGCGCCCGTCGTACGAGGGCAGCGGCGGGGTCGACGGCCGGGTCTCCATCGAGGTGGACCCGCGGCTGGCCCACGAGACCGACAGGACCGTCGCCGAGGCCAAGGCGCTGTGGTGGCTGGTCGACCGGCCGAACCTCTTCATCAAGATCCCGGCCACCGAGGCCGGCCTGCCGGCGATCACCGCCACCCTGGCGGAGGGGATCAGCGTCAACGTCACGCTGATCTTCGGGCTGGACCGCTACTCGCAGGTGATGGAGGCCTTCCTGGCCGGCCTGGAGCAGGCGAAGGCGAACGGGCACGACCTGTCGAAGATCGGGTCGGTCGCGTCGTTCTTCGTCTCCCGCGTCGACAGCGAGGTCGACAAGCGGCTGGAGAAGCTCGGCTCCGACGAGGCCAAGGCGCTGCGCGGCAAGGCCGCCGTCGCCAACGCCAAGCTCGCGTACGAGCGCTACGGCGAGGTGTTCTCCTCCGACCGGTGGCAGGCGCTCGCCGACGCCGGCGCCCACCCGCAGCGGCCGCTGTGGGCCTCCACCTCGACCAAGAACCCGGACTACCGGGACGTCATCTACGTCGAGGAGCTGATCGCCCCCGGCACGGTCAACACCATGCCGGAGCCGGTCGTGCACGCGTACGCCGACCACGGCGAGACCCGCGGCGACACCATCACCGGTTCCTACGACGAGGCCCGCACGGCCTTCGCGGACCTGGAGTCGGTCGGGATCGACATGGCCGACGTCATCGAGACCCTGGAGCGCGAGGGCGTGGAGAAGTTCGAGGCGAGCTGGCAGGAACTGCTCGACGGCGTCCGCAAGTCGCTGGCGGCCGCGGGCCGCGGCGCCGGCAACCCGAGCGACGCCGCGAAGGACAACGCGCAGGCCGCGCAGCAGTCGGGAGGAAACGCGTGAGCGAGCGTAGCGAGCGAACCATCAGGCTCAGCAGTGCGGCGCCTCGCGCCGCCGCCGAGCGGAGCGAGGTGGCGGCGTGAGTGATCTGCTCAACGGCGCGGTCGAGGCCGCCGCCGGGCTCTCCGTGCACGGGGCCGACGCCGTCGACAAGTCGGCCCCCGCCTCCACCCGGGACGCGCTGGTGAACGCCGGCACGCCGGGCAAGCTGGCCGCGAAGGACGCGACCCTGTGGGGTCCGGACGCCGAGGCGGAGGCGAAGATCCGCCTCGGCTGGGTGGACACCCACCTGCGCAGCCGGGAACTGCTGCCCCAGCTCGCCGAGCTGAAGGCGGAGCTGGCCGACCTGGACCACGTGGTGCTCGCCGGGATGGGCGGCTCGTCGCTGGCCCCCGAGGTCATCGCCCGCACCCTGGGCAAGCAGCTGACGGTGCTCGACACCACCGACCCGGGGCAGATCCGGGCGGCGCTGGCCGATCGGCTGGAGCGCACCGTGGTCGTGGTGGCCAGCAAGTCCGGTTCGACGGTCGAGACCGACAGCCACCGCCGGGCGTACTGGCAGGCGTTCCTCAACGCGGGGATGACCGAGGCGGAGGCCGGCCGGCACTTCGTCGTCGTCACCGACCCCGGCTCGCCGCTGGAGGCCACCGCCGCCGAGATGGGTGCCTTCACCGTACTCGCCGACCCGAACGTGGGCGGCCGGTATGCGGCGCTGACCGCGTTCGGGCTGGTCCCGTCGGCGCTGGCCGGCGTCGAGGTGGCCGAGCTGCTCGACGAGGCCGACGCGCTGGCGCGGTCGCTGGGCGGGGACCGCGACAACCCGGCCCTGGCGCTCGGCGCGGCCCTCGGGGCGGCGGCCACCATGGGCCGGGACAAGGTCGCCCTGATCTCCGACGGCACCGGCATCGAGGGCCTCGGCGACTGGGCCGAGCAGCTGATCGCCGAGTCCACCGGCAAGGCCGGGGTCGGCATCCTGCCGGTCGTCGTGGAGTCGCCGCAGAGTCCCGGCGCCGCCGGCGACGACGTGCTCACCGTGACCTACGGCGGCGCGCTGCCCGCCGGCGCCGTCCCCGGCGGGGGCGCCGACGCCGACGTGGCCGTCAACGGCCCGCTCGGCGCGCACTTCCTCGCCTGGGAGTACGCCACCGCGATCGCCGGCGTGGTGCTCGGCATCGACCCGTTCAACCAGCCCAACGTCACCGAGTCCAAGGAGAACACGAACCGGATCCTCGACTCCGGTCCGCCGGCGGAGACGCCGTCGTTCACCGAGGGCGCGATCGAGGTGTACGCGCCGCAGGGCGCCCCCGGCGACCTGGCCGGCGTGCTCCGCCAGCTCGTCGACGCGACGGGCGACGACGGCTACCTCGCGGTGATGGCGTACCTCGACCGGTTCGCCGACGCCGACGCGGCCCGGCTGCGGCCGCTGCTGGCCGGTGCCGCCGGCCGGCCGGTCACCTTCGGGTGGGGCCCGCGCTTCCTGCACTCCACCGGCCAGTACCACAAGGGCGGTCCGCAGGTCGGCAGCTACCTCCAGCTCACCGGCGCGGTCGTCGACGACCTGCCGGTGCCGGGCAGGCCCTACACCTTCGGGCAGTTGCAGGCGGCGCAGGCCACCGGCGACCGGCAGGCCCTGGCCGAGCGGAAGCGCCCGGTGGTCCGGCTGCACCTGACCGACCGGTCGGCGGGCGTGGCCCAGCTGCTCGATGCCGTCGGGGCGTTGCGGGCGTGACGATGAGGACCGTGGATGACGCGGAGCGAGGAGGCGGCGTGAACCCGCTGCGCGACCCGCAGGACCGCCGGCTGCCGAGGATCCCGGAGCCGTGCGCTCTGGTGATCTTCGGCGTCACCGGTGACCTGGCCCGCAAGAAGCTCCTGCCGGCCGTGTACGACCTGGCGAACCGAGGGCTGCTGCCCCCGGGCTTCGCCGTGCTCGGCTTCGCCCGCCGGGACTGGGGCGACGGGGACTTCGAGTCGCTCGCCCACGAGGCCGCCAAGAAGCACGCCCGCACCCCCTGGCGGGAGGAGGTGTGGGCGCGGCTGGTGGGCAACATCAAGTTCGTCGGCGGCTCGTTCGACGACGACGCCGCGTTCGACCACCTCTCCGAGATGCTGGACGAGCTGCGCCAGACGCACGGGATCCCGGGCAACGCCGCCTTCTACTTCTCCATCCCCCCGGCGGCGTTCCCCGTGGTCCTCAAGCAGCTGGCCCGCACCGGGATGGCTGACAACGCCAAGTCCGGCGGCTGGCGCCGGGTGGTGGTGGAGAAGCCGTTCGGGCACGACCTGCCCTCGGCGAAGGCGCTCAACGACCTGGTCGACGACGTCTTCACCCGCGAGGACGTCTTCCGCATCGACCACTACCTGGGCAAGGAGACCGTCCAGAACATCCTCGCCCTGCGGTTCGCCAACAACCTGTTCGAGCCGCTGTGGAACTCCAAGTACGTCGACTCCGTGCAGATCACCATGGCCGAGGACGTCGGCATCGGCACCCGCGCCGGCTTCTACGACTCGGCCGGCGCGGCCCGCGACGTGTTCCAGAACCACCTGCTCCAACTGCTGGCGCTGGTGGCGATGGAGGAGCCGACGAGCTTCGACGCCGACGAGATCCGCACGGAGAAGCTCAAGGTGCTCCGGGCGATCACCCTGCCGAAGGACGTCGCCGAGGGCACCGTGCGCGGCCAGTACCTGCCCGGCTGGGTGGGGGGCGAGCGTGCCGTCGGGTACCTGGAGGAGGAGGGCGTCCCGGAGGACTCGACCACGGAGACCTACGTGGCCGTCCGGCTCGGCATCCAGAACCGCCGCTGGGCGGAGGTGCCCTTCTACATCCGGGCCGGCAAGCGGCTGCCGCGCCGCGTCACCGAGGTCGCCATCATGTTCAAGAGGGCGCCGCACCTGCCGTTCAACGAAGCCGACATGGAGTCGCTCGGCAACAACCAGCTCGTGATCCGGGTGCAGCCGGACGAGGGCGTCGTGCTCAAGTTCGGTTCCAAGGTGCCCGGCACGACGATGGAGGTCCGCGACATCGCGATGGACTTCCAGTACGGCGAGGCGTTCACCGAGGCCAGCCCCGAGGCGTACGAGCGGCTCGTGCTGGACGTGCTGATCGGCGACCGTACCCTCTTCCCGGACGCCGCCGAGGTCGAGCAGAGCTGGCAGGTGGTGGACCCGCTGGAGCACGCGTGGGCGGGCACGAAGCCGGAGCCGTACCGGGCCGGCGAGTGGGGTCCCCGGGCCGCCGACGAGATGCTGGCCCGCGAGGGCCGGGCGTGGCGGCGGGCGTGAGCGCGAGGAGTGAGCCGGTTCTGCGAGCCCCGCAGTCGCGAACGAAGGCACGTGCCGTGAGCAGCCGCAGCGAGCAGACCAGGAGGCTCCATTGATCGGCCTGTGGGACACCACCGGGAACGAGGTGGTCAAGGCGCTGGCCGCCGAGCGGCGCAGCGCGGGCGGGGTGGCCAGCGGCATGGCGCTCACCCTGATCGTGGTGGTGGACGAGAAGCGGGTCCGCGAGGCGGAGGCGGCGGCGACGATAGCGGCCGCCGCCCACCCCTGCCGGCTGCTGGTGGTGGTCCGCACCGACGTGGAGCGCGAGCGCAACCGGCTGGACGCGGAGATCGTCGTCGGCGGCCGGCTCGGTCCGTGCGAGGCGGTGGTCACCCGAATGTACGGGCGGCTCGCCCTGCACGCGGAGTCGGTGGTGATGCCGCTGCTGGTGCCGGACGTGCCGGTGGTGACGTGGTGGCACGGCGAGCCGCCGGCCGAGATCGCCACGGACTTCCTCGGCGTGGTGGCCGACCGGCGGATCACCGACTGCGCGCAGGCCGCCGACCCGATCGAGGCGATGCGCCAGCGGGCCCGGGACTACGCGCCCGGCGACACCGACCTGGCGTGGACCCGGATCACCCCGTGGCGCACGCTCGTGGCGGGCGCGTTCGACACCACCCAGGCCAGGGTGACCGAGGCGACCGTGGTGGCCCCGCCCACCGACCCGACCGCCGCGCTGATGCAGGGCTGGCTGGCCGCGCGGCTCGGCATCGAGCCGGTGTGGGAGCACACCGACGCGTCGCCGCGGATGCGGGAGGTGCAGCTGCGCTGCGCCAACGGCGACACGCTGACGCTGAGCCGCGACGACAGCGTGGCGACGTTCCGGCGTACCGGCCAGGAGGACCGGCAGCTGCCGCTCGTCCGCCGACCCCTCGGCGACGAGCTGGCCGAGGAACTGCGCCGGCTCGACGCCGACCAGGTGTACGCGGAGGCGCTGGGCACGGCGGCCGGGCTGGCCGACCTCGACCAGCGCCCGCCGCAGCGGGTGCACGTCTGGAAGGACCCGGCCACGGCCCAGCGGGCCGAGGCGGGGGTCACCGCGCACGTGGGAACGAGCGCCGAGCACTGAGCGCCCGACTGCTCGGGGCACCACGAATGACCGGCCGCGCGGCGGCCGGAGAAACGAAGGCACACAGATGAGTGAGGCGAGTGTCGCCGTCCACGCCGACGCAGACCTGCTGGCCCAGGCGGTGGCCGCCCGGTTGGTGGTCAAGCTGCTCGACGCGCAGGCCGAGCGGGGCCAGGCGTCGGTGGTGCTGACCGGCGGGCGGATAGCCGCGGCGGTGCACCGGGCGGTGGCGGCGCTGCCGGCCCGCGACGCCGTGGACTGGTCCCGGGTGGACGTCTGGTGGGGCGACGAGCGGTTCCTGCCCGCCGGCGACCCCGAGCGCAACGAGACCCAGGCCCGCGCCACGCTGCTGGACGCGGTGCCGCTGGACCCGGCCCGGGTCCACGCGATGCCGGCCTCCGACGGTCCGGCCGGGCCCGACCCGGAGGAGGCGGCGGCCCGCTACGCCGAGGAACTGGCCCGCGCGGCGCGGCCGGGACACGCCGCGCTCCCCCACTTCGACGTGCTGATGCTGGGCGTCGGTGAGGACGGGCACGTCGCCTCGGTCTTCCCCGAGCATCCGGTGCACCACGACAGCCGGCCGGTCAGCGCGGTACGGGGCAGCCCGAAGCCCCCGCCGGTGCGGACCACGCTGACCCTTCCGGCGATCAAAACGGCCGAGGAGGTCTGGCTGGTGGCCAGCGGGGCCGACAAGGCACGGGCGGTCGGCATGGCACTGGCCGGGGCGGGGCCGGTGCAACTGCCGGCGGCCGGCGTGCAGGGCACGGGCCGGACCCTCTGGCTGCTGGACCGGGCGGCGGCGGCCGACGTCCCGGCCCGCTTCCGCAGCTTGCGCTGAGGTGTGAGGAAGGGCCCCCTGTTGACGCACAGCGTCAGCAGGGGGCCCTTCCTCACACCGGAGTGGGGTCGCCGCCTAGCCGGCGGGACGGCCCCGCCGGCGGCGCAGGGCGGCGAGGGCCTCGGCCAGGATGGCCTCGCCCTCCTCGGCGGTGCGCCGCTCCTTCACGTACGCCAGGTGGGTCTTGTAGGGCTCGGGCCGGACGCGGCCCGGCGGGTTCTGCGCGTCCTGGCCGGCGGGGAGGCCGCAACGCGGGCAGTCCCACACCTCCGGCACCTCGACCTCGGCGGCGAGCCGGATCGCGGTGTGGTGGTCGTTGCGGCACCAGTAGGTCACCGTCCGGCACGGGGCCGGCTGGTGGCGTTCGGGCGCGGATCCGACCCGGGTGCCCGGGATGACGTTGCCGATGGGCACGGCTGCTCGCTCCTGTCGTCGGAGGGGAACCGCCGCGGAGAGGGCGGCGGGCGACGCGGTGCAGCGGGTGGAACGGACTGCGCGCGGCCCGTCGTCGACGGACCGCGCGCAGATTGTACGACTTGGCGGGCTCAGACCGTGCCGCTGGCCATCTGGAGGCGGAGCCAGAGCCCCAGCCCGACGATGCAGGCGAACCAGACGATGCCCACCAGGACGGTGTAGCGGTCGAGGTTCTTCTCCGCCACCGAGGAACCGGCGAGGCTGGAGCTGACGCCACCGCCGAACATGCTCGACAACCCGCCGCCCTTACCGCGGTGCAGCAGGATCAGCATGGTCAACAGAACGCTCGTGATGACCAGCAACACGATCAACGTGTATGCGAACCAGATCGGCATGGCTGGGGTCAGTCCTCTCGTTACGATCCTCGCCCGGGCAGATCGGGCACGGTGGCACCGACCGACGGACGGGCGGAGTCAAGGATAGCGAGCGATCAGCGGGAGATGTGCTCCGGGAACCGGCAGATCTTCGCGAACTCCTCGGCGTCCAGGCTCGCGCCGCCCACGAGCGCCCCGTCGACGTCCGGCTGAGCCATGATCGCCGCGACGTTCGACGACTTGACCGACCCGCCGTAGAGGACCCGGACCTTGTCGGCGGTGTCCTGGCCGAAGGACTCCGCCAGGCGCTGACGGACCGCGCCGCACACCTCCTGGGCGTCCTCCGGGGTGGCCGTCTTGCCCGTGCCGATCGCCCAGACCGGCTCGTACGCCACCACGACCTTCTCCACCTGCTCGGCGGTGAGCCCCTTCAGGGCGCCGTCGAGCTGCTCGCTGCAGTGCGCCACGTGGGTGCCCTGCTCGCGGACGTCCAGCCCCTCCCCCACGCAGAGGATCGGGGTGAGCCCGTGGGTCAGCGCCGCCTGCACCTTGGCGTTGACGAGCGCGTCGTCCTCGTGGTGGTAGGCCCGCCGCTCCGAGTGCCCGATCGCCACGTAGGTGCAGCCCAGCTTCGCCAGCATCGGGCCGGAGATCTCCCCGGTGTAGGCCCCCGACGCGTACGGCGAGAGGTCCTGCGCGCCGTAGCCGATGAGCAGCTTGTCGCCGTCGACGGCGGTCTGCACCGTACGCAGGTCGGTGAACGGCGGCAGGACCACCGTCTCGACGTCGGTGAGCTGCTTCTCGGTGAGGCTGGCCGCCAGCTTCTGCACCAGCAGGTTGGCCTCGAGGTGGTTGCAGTTCATCTTCCAGTTGCCGGCCATCAGGGGCCGGCGGGTGACGCTCGCCATCAGTTCTCCAGGGCCGCGATGCCGGGGAGGGTCTTGCCCTCCAGGTATTCCAGGGAGGCGCCACCGCCGGTGGAGATGTGCCCGAAGGACGACTCGTCCAGCCCGAGCGCCCGCACCGCGGCGGCGGAGTCACCGCCACCGACGACGGTGAACGCCTCGCTCTTGGCGATGGTCTCGGCGATCCCGCGGGTGCCGTCGGCGAACGCCGGCATCTCGAACACGCCCATGGGGCCGTTCCAGAAGATCGTCCGCGCGCCCTTGAGGGCGGCGGCGAAGCCGGCGACCGTCTCCGGCCCGATGTCGAGCCCGACCCGCTTGCTGGGGATGCCGTCGGCCGGCACGGTGTCGTGCGCGGCGTCCGGGGCGAACGCGTCCGCGGCCACCACGTCGACCGGGAGCATGATCTTGCCCTCGGAGCGCTCCAGCAGGCTGCGGCAGGTCTCGACCATCTCCTCCTCCAGCAGCGAGGAGCCCACCTCGTGACCCTGCGCCTTGAGGAAGGTGAAGCACATCCCGCCGCCGATGAGCAGCCGGTCGACCGACGGCAGCAGCGCCTCGATCACCGCCAGCTTGTCGGAGACCTTCGAACCGCCGAGCACCACGACGTACGGGCGCTCCGGCTCACCGGTCAGCCGGGACAGGACCTCCACCTCGCGCAGCACCAGCCGGCCCGCGACGTGCGGCAGCCGGGCCGGCACGTCGTGGACGCTGGCGTGCTTGCGGTGCACCGCGCCGAACGCGTCGTCGACGTACGCGTCGCCGAAGGCGGCGAGCTCGTCGGCGAAGGCGCCCCGCTCGGTGTCGTCCTTGCTGGTCTCACCCTTGTTGAAACGCAGGTTCTCCAGCAGCGCGACCTCGCCGTCGGCGAGCGCGTCCACGGTGGAGCGGGCGGACTCGCCGACGGTGTCGGTGGCGAAGTGCACCCGCGCGCCGAGCAGCTCCCCGAGCCGCCCGGCGACGGGGCGCAGGCTGAACTGCGGGTCCGGCGCGCCCTTCGGGCGGCCCAGGTGCGAGCAGACGACCACCTTGGCGCCGGCGCCGGTGAGGGCGCTCAGCGTCGGCAGCACGGCGCGGATCCGGCCGTCGTCGGTGATGTCACCGGTCTGCTTGTCGAGCGGGACGTTCAGGTCGGCGCGCACCAGCACGCGCCGACCCGACACCCCCTCGGCGAGCAGGTCGTCGAGGGTACGGATGCTCACTTAGGCCAGGCCTCCGTTCGTGACCGTCGGCTTCGTCACAGGGACTGGCCGACCAGCTTGACCAGGTCGACCAGGCGGTTCGAGTAGCCCCACTCGTTGTCGTACCAGCCGACGACCTTGACCTGGTTGCCGACGACCTTGGTCAGCGGCGCGTCGAAGATGCACGACGCCGGGTCGGTGACGATGTCCGAGGAGACGATCGGGTCCTCGTTGTAGACCAGGATGCCCTTGAGCGGGCCCTCGGCGGCGGCCTTCAGCGCGGCGTTGACCTCGTCCACCGTGGTCTCCCGGGCGACGTCGACGGTGAGGTCGGTGGCCGAGCCGGTCGGGATCGGCACGCGCAGCGCGTAGCCGTCCAGCTTGCCCTTCAGCTCCGGCAGCACCAGGCCGATCGCCTTCGCCGCGCCGGTCGAGGTCGGCACGATGTTCAGGGCGGCGGCGCGGGCCCGACGCAGGTCGGAGTGCGGCGCGTCCTGGAGGTTCTGGTCCTGGGTGTATGCGTGGATCGTCGTCATCAGGCCGTGCTGGATGCCGAACGTGTCGTGCAGGACCTTCGCCATCGGCGCCAGGCAGTTGGTGGTGCAGGAGGCGTTCGAGATGATGGTGTGCTTGGCCGGGTCGTACTGGTCGTGGTTGACGCCCATGACGACCGTGACGTCCTCGTTCTTCGCCGGGGCGGAGATGATGACCTTCTTGGCCCCGCCGTCGACGTGCGCCTTCGCCTTGGTGGCGTCGGTGAAGAAGCCGGTGGACTCGATGACCACGTCCACGCCGGCGTCGCCCCACGGCAGCTTCGACGGGTCCTTCTCGGCGTACGCCTTGATGGTCTTGCCGCCCACGGTGATCTCGTCGGCGGTGGCCTTCACCTCGTGCGGCAGGCGACCCAGGATGCTGTCGTACTTGAGCAGGTGGGCGAGCGTCGCGTTGTCGGTCAGGTCGTTGACCGCCACGACCTCGATGTCAGCGCCGGACGCCAGCACTGCCCGGAAGAAGTTGCGGCCGATCCGGCCGAAGCCGTTGATGCCAACCCGGATGGTCACAGGTCCCATCTCCTTGCGTTCTGGTCCGCCGGCGTAAGACCCGGGCCGGCGGAGGTGTGTGCGCCGACCGTTCGAGCCGGCCGTTGACGGTTCATCTCGGCCGCCCCGCCGCGGTCTCGAAGGACCTGACCGCCGGAGGCGGTGTGCACGGCGAGGAGTGCCTGTGCCGGCCCCCTTGCCGTACGCAGCGACCTTATCCGAGCGTGCGGCGCAGTGCAGCGCCGGGTGGTGACCCCACCGGCGCCGCCGACCCGCACTGTCCTATCAGACCACGAGCATGTCGGGTGTGACTGCCGCTTCCGTATCCGGAATGCCCAGGTCCCGGGCCCGCTTGTCGGCCAGCGCCAACAGCCGGCGGATCCGGCCGGCGATCGCGTCCTTGGTCAGCGGCGGATCGGCCAGCGCGCCCAGCTCCTCCAACGAGGCCTGCCGGTGCTCCAGGCGCAGCCGGCCGGCGGAGGTGAGGTGGTTGGGCGCGTCCTCCGCGAGGATCTCCAGCGCCCGGGTCACCCGGGCGGCGGCGGCGACCGCGGCCCGCGCCGAGCGGCGCAGGTTGGCGTCGTCGAAGTTGGCCAGCCGGTTGGCGGTGGCCCGCACCTCGCGGCGCACCCGGCGCTCCTCCCAGGCCAGCACGCTGGAGTGGGCACCGATGCGGGTGAGCAGCGCGGCGATCGCGTCACCGTCCTTGACCACCACCCGGTCCACGCCGCGCACCTCGCGGTTCTTGGCGGTGATGCCGATCCGCCGGGCCGCGCCCACCAGGGCCAGCGCGGACTCCGGGCCCGGGCAGGTGATCTCCAGCGCGCTGGAGCGGCCCGGCTCGGTCAGCGAGCCGTGCGCCATGAACGCGCCGCGCCAGGCCGACACCGCGCAGCAGACGTTCGCGGCGACGACGTGCGGCGGCAGCCCCCGCACGGGACGCCCCCGCACGTCGAGCAGCCCGGTCTGCCGCGCGAGGGCCTCACCGTCCTTGACCACCCGCACGATGAAGTGGCTGCCCTTGCGCAGGCCACCGGACGCGAGCACGTGGATCTCACTCGGATAGCCGTAGACCTCCGCGATCTCCCGTCGCAGCCGCCGGGCCACCGCCCCCGTGTCGAGTTCGGCCTCCACCACGACCCGACCGGAGACGATGTGCAGCCCGCCGGCGAAGCGCAGCAGCGCCGCCATCTCCGCCCGCCGGCAGCAGGGCTTGGGCACGTCGACCCGACTCAGCTCGTCCTTGACCGCAGCCGTCATCGCCATTGTGCGTCCCCTCACGGACCTGTTCCGGCGTGTCGCCGGAGATTACGTACGTGTCTAACGATCGGCGCCCAGGACAGGCACCAGTGCGGCGCCCAGGGCGGCCGGATCATGACGGGGAGTGCCGTCGGTGACCGCGACGGGAGCGAGGACCAGGCGGGCACCCAGCGATTCTGCCGCACGTTCGACCGGTTCGGGGTCACCCGCCGCCTTGGAATCGGCGACCACACGGTCGACCCTCAGCTCCGGCAGGTACGAGCGCAGCGCGGCCAGATGGTCAGCCTGGGAGAGCCCGGAGGTCTCCTTCTCGGCGGCGAGGTTCAGCGTGACGAGCCGCCGCGCCGGGCTGGCGACGATCGCGGCGGCGAGCTGCGGCACCAGCAGGTGCGGCAGCACGCTCGTGTACCAGCTGCCCGGCCCGAAGATCAGCCAGTCGGCCGCGCCGATCGCGGCGACCGCCTGCGGGCAGGCCTCCGGCGCGGCCGGGGTGAGCCGCAACGACTCCACCCGGCCGGTGGTCACCGCGACCTGGTGCTGGCCCGTGATCGTGCGCACCTCGTCCGGCCGGCTCGGGTCGGCGCCGCGTACCCGCGCCTCGATCCCCACCGGCTCGCACGACATCGGCAGCACCCGGCCGACCGCGCCGAGCATCGCGCCGGCGTGCTCCAGGGCGGCCACCGGGTCGCCGAGCAGCTCCATCAGCCCGCAGAGCACCAGGTTGCCCACCGCGTGCCCGGCCAGCCCGCCGGCCTCGGGGCCCGCCCGCCCGGCCGCACCGGCACCCGCGCGTCCTCCGGCGACCCCGGCCGGCTCCGGGCCGGAAGGGGCCCGCCCGGTACCGGAGACCCGGGGGCGCCCCGCCGGTCCGCCCCCGGCGGGAGCCGGGCCGCCGGGGGGCGGCACCTCGGCGTAGCGGTGTTGGAAGAGCTTGGCGCTGCGCCGGGTGGCCGGATGGTCGCCGGCCAACGCGACCAGCGCCTGCCGCAGGTCGCCCGGGGGCAGGCCGCCCCGCTCGGCCCGCAGCCGGCCGCTCGAGCCACCGTCGTCGCCGACGGTGACCACCGCCGTGATGTCGAGGTCCAGCTCGGGGGCGCAGCGGCGCAGGGCGCGTAGCGAGGCGGACAGGCCGTGCCCGCCGCCGAAGGCGACCACACGCGTCGCCGTCACTCGCGCCCCAGGTCGCGGTGCTGCGCGTTCGCGGCCAGACCGGAGTGGCGCAGCCGGGCGGCCAACTCCTCGGCGATGGCCACGCTGCGGTGCTTGCCGCCGGTGCAGCCGACCGCCACCGTCAGGTAGCGCTTGCCCTCCCGCTCGAAGCCGACGGTGGTCGCGTTGACCAGGTCGGCGTACGACCCGACGAAGGCGTCCGCGCCCTCCTGCCCCAGCACGTACGAGCTGACCGCCTCCTCCCGGCCGGTGTGCTCGCGCAGTTCCGGCACCCAGTACGGGTTCGGCAGGAAGCGGGCGTCGAGCACGAAATCGGCGTCCGGCGGCAGGCCGTACTTGAAGCCGAAGGAGAGCACGGTGACCCGCAGCCGGCGGGCGTCCTCGCCGCCGAAGAGCTCCTCGACGCGGCGACGCAGCTGGTTGACGTTCAGGTGGCTGGTGTCGATGATCACGTCGGCCTGGTCGCGGGCCTCCTCCAGCAGGCCGCGCTCGACCGCGATGCCGTCGGCGAGCCGCCCGTCGCCCTGCAAGGGGTGCGAACGCCGGACGCTCTCGAACCGCCGGATCAGCACCTCGTCGTCGGCGTCGACGAAGACCACCCGGGGCGAGAAGCCGCGCTCCTTCAGCTCCCGGATCGCCCCCGCCAGGTCGGTGGAGAAGGCGCGCGAGCGCACGTCCAGCACCATCGCCGTACGCCGGGCCGCCCCGCCCGCCTTGAACGCCAGCTCGGCCATGTCGAGCATGAGTGCCTGCGGCAGGTTGTCCACCACGTAGAACCCGACGTTCTCCAACGCCCTCGCCACCGTGCTGCGGCCGCCGCCGGAGAGCCCGGTGACCACCACCAGGGTGGTGTCCGACTCCGCCGGTGTCTGCTGCCCGGTCACCGTCTCGCCCCGTTCCTCGGCCGTACGCGCCTCGCTCACCCACTACCCCCAAGCCGTGGCGCCGCGGCCGGCACCCCCGGCCGCGCGTGGTCAATCAGCGACTCTATCCCGCACCACTCGCGCGTTGCCGGCACGTCCCTGGCCGCCGCCGTGGTGGCGTCCGCCCCGGCGGAGGGTCGGACCCGGGCGCGAGGGTCGTGCTCCCGACAGGCGGACCCCTTGATGACGATCAGTCAACGTCCATACGCTGCACGTGATCGCCGCAGGTGGCGACTGGTTTCTGGGAGGCGGGATGCACGATCTGGCGGAGAAGAACAAATACGTCGGCTTCCTGTTCATGAGGATCAACCCGGAGTACTTCGCCCTGGGCCGGGAGGGCATCCACGAGGTCTCCGCCGAGCACGCCCGCGACCTGGGCCGCTTCGCCAAGCAGCTCACCCACGTGGTCTGCACCGGGGTCAACGGTCGCTACGACCAGGTGACCATGGTCGAGGCGGACACCCTGGAGGAGATCAACGCGGCGGCCACGGCGTTCCGGATGGGCAACAAGGCCCGCTACATCGAGATCGTCGACATCGTGGTCGGGATGAAGGCCCCGCCGCGCGGGCTGGCCAAGCGTTCCGCCCAGCCCGACTGAGCGACCCGGAGGACCGCCGGACCGCGACGCTCCGGTCCGGCGGTCCGCCCTGATCCGCGACCCGCCCGCTCGGGTCCGCCGGCTGTCGGGGGAGGTTCGTAGAATCCCCGGATGGCTTCCCCCACCGACCTGCGCTCCGCCGACGCCCTGGAGGTGTTGCGCCGGGTCTTCGGCTACGACGCCTTCCGCGGCTTCCAGCAGGAGGTGATCGACCACGTGGTGGCCGGCGGCGACGCGCTGGTGCTGATGCCCACCGGCGGCGGCAAGTCGCTGTGCTACCAGATCCCCGCGCTGGTCCGCGACGGCGTGGCGGTGGTGGTCTCCCCGCTGATCGCGCTCATGCAGGACCAGGTCGACGCGCTGACGGCGGTCGGTGTGCGGGCCGGCTTCCTCAACTCGACCCAGGATCTCGACGCCCGCCGCGTGGTGGAGCGGGCGTTCGTCGGCGGCGAGCTGGACCTGCTCTACCTCGCCCCGGAGGCGTTGGGCACCCGCGGGGTGCAGCAGCTGCTCGACCGGGGCAGGATCGCCCTGTTCGCCATCGACGAGGCGCACTGCGTGTCGCAGTGGGGGCACGACTTCCGCCCCGACTACCTCGCCCTGTCGATGCTGCACGAGCGCTGGCCCGACGTGCCCCGCATCGCGCTCACCGCCACCGCCACCAGCGCGACCCGCGACGAGATCGCGACCCGGCTCAAGCTCACCGACGCCCGGCACTTCGTGGCGAGCTTCGACCGGCCCAACATCCAGTACCGGATCGTGCCCAAGCGCGAGCCGCGCAAGCAGTTGCTGAGCCTGCTGCGCGACGAGCACCCCGGCGAAGCGGGCATCGTCTACTGCCTGTCGCGCGCCTCCGTGGACAAGACGGCGGAGTTCCTCACCGCCAACGGCGTCGCCGCGCTGCCCTACCACGCCGGCCTGGACGCGGCGACCCGCGCGCGCAACCAGCAGCGCTTCCTGCGCGAGGACGGCCTGGTGATGGTGGCGACCATCGCGTTCGGCATGGGCATCGACAAGCCCGACGTCCGGTTCGTCGCCCACCTGGACCTGCCCAAGTCGGTCGAGGGCTACTACCAGGAGACCGGTCGCGCCGGGCGCGACGGGCTGCCGTCGACCGCCTGGCTGGCGTACGGGCTCCAGGACGTGGTGCAGCAGCGCAAGATGATCGAGACCTCCGACGGCGACCTCGCCCACCGGCGCAACCTCGCCGCCCACCTCGACGCGATGCTCGCCCTCTGCGAGACGGTCCGCTGCCGGCGCGGCCAACTGCTCGACTACTTCGGCGAGAAGGCGACCGCCGCCTGCGGCAACTGCGACACCTGCCTCAGCCCGCCGGAGTCCTGGGACGGCACCGTCGCGGCCCAGAAGCTGCTCTCCACCATCTTCCGGCTCGACCGGGAACGCAACCAGCGCTTCGGTGCGGGGCACTGCGTCGACATCCTGCTCGGCCGCACGACCGACAAGGTCACCCAGTACGGCCACGACTCCCTGACCGTCTTCGGCATCGGCGGCGAGCTGCGCGAGGCCGAGTGGCGCGGCGTGGTGCGGCAGCTGCTGGCCGAGGGGCTGCTGGCCGTCGAGGGTGACTACGGCACGCTGGCCCTCACGGAGGCCAGCGCGGAGGTGCTGGGCCGCCGCCGCACGGTGATGATGCGCCGCGAGCCGGAGAAGGTCACCTCGTCCCGGTCGGCGAAGCCACGTGGGGCGGCCACCGTCGTCGCCGAGTTGTCCCCGACCGCCGCCGGGGTCTTCGAGCGGCTGCGCGCCTGGCGGGGGGCCACCGCCAAGGAGCAGGGCGTCCCGGCGTACGTGATCTTCCACGACGCCACGCTGCGGCAGATCGCCACCGACGCGCCCACGTCGCTGGCCGAGCTGTCCGCGGTCAGCGGCGTCGGCGAGAACAAGCTCGCGAAGTACGGCGAGCAGATCCTGGCCGTCCTGGCCGAGTAGCCGTCGGCCTGCCGGACGCGCACCGCCCGGCCGACGCGGTCAGTCCGCCGCCGGGGCCTTCGCCTCGCCGCCCAGCGCGGCGAGGATCGCCTCGGCGGTGCGCCGGCCCACGCCGGGCACCTCGGTGATCTCCTCCACGGTGGCGGCGGAGAGCCGCTTGAGCGAGCCGAAGTGCCGCAGCAGCGCCTTGCGCCGCACCTCCCCCAGGCCGGGCACCCTGTCGAGCGCCGACTCGGTCATCCGCTTGGAGCGCCGCTGGCGGTGGAAGGTGATGGCGAAGCGGTGCGCCTCGTCGCGCACCCGTTGCAGCAGGTAGAGCCCCTCGGAGGTGCGCGGCAGGATCACCGGGAACTCGTCGTCGGGCAGCCAGACCTCCTCCAGCCGCTTGGCCAGGCCGCACAGCGCCACGTCGTCGACGCCCAGCTCCGCGAGCGCCTGGGCCGCCGCCGCGACCTGCGGCGCGCCGCCGTCGACCACCACCAGCTGCGGCGGGTACGCGAACCGGCGGGGGCGTCCGGTGGTCGGGTCGATCAGGACGCCGACGGCGCGCTCGTCGGACCCGCCGGACTCGTCGGACCCGCCGGACCCGCCGGGTTCGTGGGGATCGCCGGGCGCGGGCTGCCCGGCCGGGGCGACGGGGTCGTCGGCCGGCTCGACGCCCGCCTCGCCGGTCTCGGCGCGGGCGTCGAGGTAGCGCGCGAAGCGACGGCGCAGCACCTCGGACATGGCGGAGAGGTCGTCGGTGGCGCCCCGGATGATAAAGCGCCGGTATTCGCTCTTGCGGGGCAGCCCGTCCTCGAAGACGACCATGCTCGCCACCACGTCGGTGCCCTGCATCTGGGAGATGTCGAAACACTCGATGCGCAACGGCGAGGTGCGCATGTCGAGCGCCTCGGTGATCTCGTCGAGCGCCTTGCTGCGGGTGGTCAGGTCGCCGGCCCGACGCAGCTTGTGCCGGGCCAGGGCGTCCTTGGCGTTGCGCTCGACCGTCTCCAGCAGCGACCGCTTGTCGCCGCGCTGCGGCACCCGCAGGCTCACCCGGCTGCCCCGGTGACCGGAGAGCCAGTCGGCCAGCGCGTCGGCGTCGGCGGGCAGCGCCGGCACGAGCAGCTCGCGCGGCACGTCGGCCTCGCCCTGCTCTCCGCCGTAGACCTGGGTGCAGAAGTGGTGCACCAGGTCGCCCGTGCTGAGCTCCTCGGTCTTCTCCACCACCCAGCCGCGCTGGCCACGGACCCGGCCGTCGCGCACGTGGAAGACCTGGACGGCCGCTTCGAGGGGGTCGTCGGCGAACGCGACCACGTCGGCGTCGGTGCCGTCGCCGAGCACGACGGTCTGCTTCTCCATCGCCCGGCGCAGCGCGGCCACGTCGTCGCGCAACCGGGCCGCCCGCTCGAACTCCAACTGCTCGCTGGCCTCGGTCATCTCCCGTTCGAGCCGGCGCACCATCGTGTCGGTGCGGCCGCCCATGAAGTCGCAGAAACCGTCGACGATCTCCCGGTGCCGCTCGGGGGTGACGCTGCCGACGCAGGGGGCCGAGCACTTGCCGATGTAACCCAGCAGGCAGGGGCGGCCCACCTGGCTGGCGCGCTTGAACACCCCCGCCGAGCAGGTGCGCGCCGGGAAGACCCGCAGCAGCAGGTCGAGCGTCTCGCGGATCGCCCAGGCGTGCGAGTAGGGCCCGAAGTAGCGCACCCCCTTGCGCTTGGCGCCCCGCATCACCTGCAACCGGGGGAACTCCTCGTCGAGGGTGACCGCGAGGTAGGGGTAGGACTTGTCGTCGCGGTAGCGGACGTTGAAACGCGGGTCGTACTGCTTGATCCAGGTGTATTCGAGCTGGAGCGCCTCGACCTCGGTGCCGACGGTGACCCAGTCCACCGACTCCGCGGTGGTGACCATCTGCTGGGTGCGCTGGTGCAGGCCCCACAGGTCGGCGAAGTAGGAGTTGAGCCGGCTGCGCAGGTTCTTCGCCTTGCCGACGTAGATCACCCGGCCGGTGCCGTCGCGGAACCGGTAGACCCCCGGTGACTCCGGGATGGTGCCGGGCGCGGGACGGTAGGTCGAGGGGTCAGCCACGGCAGCAAGCCTAGTCCGCGCCCCCGACAGCTCCCCGGACGCCGCGTCCCCGCCCCGCCCCGCCCGCCGGCCGTGCCACGCCCCGGTCGTGCCGGCCGTCCCAGGCCGGGGGCGAGCCCCCGACGGTGGTGAAACTGCGGTGCCGCCGGAAACGCTCCCCGCTAACATCCGCCCCTGGCGGAGGCGACGCGAGGGGAGCACGGGGACATGGGCGCGAACCCCGCGGGACGCAGCCGAGGGGGTGCCGTCCTCGTGGCGGCGCTCACCGTCGACTCGGTCGGCAACGGGCTCTTCCTGCCCCTGTCGCTGGTGTACTTCCTGCGGCTCACCGACGTGCCCCTGGCGCTGCTCGGGGTGCTGCTCAGCGCGGCGACCGTGCTCACCCTGCCGGTGCCGCTGTGGGCGGGATCGCTGGCGGACCGGATCGGGGCGCTGCCGGTGGTCGTCGCCTCCCAACTGCTCCAGGCCGCCGGCTACCTGGCGTACGCCTGGGTGCGGGGGCCGGTCGGCGTCTTCGTGGCGGCGGCGCTGGTCGCCGTCGGTGTGCGGTTCTTCTGGTCCGCCGTCTTCACGGCGGTCGCCGACTACGCCGACGGCAGCCCGGGCGGCTGGGCCCGCGACACCTGGTACGCGATCAGCAACGGCGCCCGTACCGCCGGCCTGGCGGTGGGGGGCCTGACCACGGGCGTGGTGGTGGCCGACGGGCGGGCCGGCACCTACCGCGCGGTGGCCTACGCGGCGGCGGCCTGCTTCGCCCTCGCCGCGGTGCTCATCGCCGCCCGGGTGCGGATCCCGCCGGCCACCGACCGCCCGGCGGGATCCGGGCGGGGCGGGTACGCCACGCTGCTGCGGGACCGCCCGTTCCTCGCCCTCATCGGCCTGAACACCGTCTTCGCGCTGAGCACCATGATGCTCGGCCTGGCCCTGCCCACGATGATGCTCACGGACCTGCGGGGCCCCGCGTGGCTGACCTCCGCCGTCCTGGCCGGCAACGCGTTCCTCGTCGCCGTGCTGTCGGCGCCCGTCGGCGCCCGCCTGCCGCAGCACCGCCGCACCCGTGCGGTCGCGCTGGCCGCCGCCCTCTGGACGCTCTGGGGCCTCGCCATGGCGACCCTCGGCCCGGGGCGCCTCGGCGTGGTGGCCGCGCTGCTGGTCGCGGCGACGCTGCTGTTCACCGTCGCGGAACTGGTGCACGCGCCGGCGTCCGCCGCGCTGGCCGCGGCCGCCGCCCCGATCGCCGCCCGGGGCCGCTACCTGGCGGCCTTCCAGTATTCCTTCGCCCTCGCCTCGATGGTCGCGCCGGCCCTCTTCGGCACCCTGTACGAGGTCGACACCGCCGCGCCCTGGCTGGTGCTGGCGCTGCTCAACGCCGTCGGCGTCGCCGGCATCCTGCTGCTGGAGCGGAGCCTGCCGCCGGCCGCCCTGCGCGAGCCGCCGCCGACGGGCGAGCGGCCGGCAGCGGGCGAGCGGCCGACAGCGGGCGAGCGGCCGGCAGCGGGCGAGCGGCCGGCAGCGGGCGAGCGGCCGTCGGTGGTCGACGCGAGCGCCGCCGCGGACTGAGCGGGGCCGGCGGCCCGGTTCGGGTCGCCGGCCGCACCCGACGGCTCAGGCCAGCGAGATCTGGTCGCCGGTGACCTTGACGTTCTTCGGCGGCAGCGGCTTGGTGGCCGGGCCGCCCTTCACCGAGCCGTCCTCGATCGAGAACTTGCTGAAGTGGCAGGTGCAGTTGATGGTGCCGCCGTCGACGTTCGTCACCGGGCAGCCCTGGTGGGTGCAGATCGAGTCGAACCCCTTGAACTCGCCCTCGCGCGGCTGGGTGATCACCACGCCCTGGGCGGGATAGACCGTGCCGCCGCCGACCGGGATGTCGGCCGTACGGGCCAGCGACTGCGCGCCCTGGCGGTCGCCGCCGCCGGCGTCACCGGTGCTGGGCACCGGCGGGCCGCCGCTGGTCGGGGCCGCCCCGTCGCCGGAGTCGTCGCTGCCGCAGGCGGCCAGGACCACCGCCGCGCCGACCGCGCCGGCGCCCGTGAGGAGGGCGCGTCGCGTCCGCGTCGCCGGCCCGGTCAGCCCCTGATCGTCACTCATGCCTCGCCCTTCTCTCGGCTGCCGCCGCCTGGTCATGATCCGCGGCCACACTCGGGTACACGGATCACTCTGCCCGACGGTTCACCTGATCGGCGACCGAGGGGCCACCCGGGGTGGGCCGTGGGCCCGCCCCGGATGGCCCCGTCGGCGATCCGCCCCCTGCCGGCGGCCGGACGGCGTGACCGGGCGACTGCCCGGCTGGTGTCGATCGCGCCGTCCCTGGTCGTCGCCCTGGTCGACCCGCACCCACACGACCCGGGGAGCGTGCCGTCAGCGCGCCTCGGCCCGCGCCTTGCGGGGGCGGGTGGCCTTGGTGCCGTTGGCCTTGGCCGCCCGGGAGGTGGCCGCCGCCGCGCCCTTCGCGTCGCCGTCGAGCTTGAGCACCTGGCGCAGGAAGTGGCCGGTGTGGCTGCCCGGCACCTCGGCGACCTCCTCGGGGGTGCCGGTGGCGAGCACCGTGCCGCCCCGGTGACCGCCCTCGGGGCCCATGTCGATCAGCCAGTCGGCCGTCTTGATCACGTCGAGGTTGTGCTCGATGGTGATCACCGTGTTGCCCTTGTCGACCAGCCCTTCGAGCACCATCAGCAGCTTGCGGATGTCCTCGAAGTGCAGGCCGGTGGTCGGCTCGTCGAGGACGTAGACCGTCCGCCCGGTCGAGCGCTTCTGCAACTCGGAGGCGAGCTTGACCCGCTGCGCCTCGCCGCCGGAGAGCGTGGGCGCGGGCTGGCCGAGCCGGACGTAGCCGAGGCCGACGTCGACAAGCGTCTTGAGGTGCCGGTGGATGGCCGGGATGGCGGAGAAGAAATCGGCCGCCTCCTCGATCGGCATCTCCAGCACGTCGGAGACGGTCTTGCCCTTGTAGTGCACCTCCAGGGTCTCCCGGTTGTAGCGGGCGCCCTTGCAGACCTCGCACGGGACGTACACGTCGGGCAGGAAGTTCATCTCGATCTTGATCGTGCCGTCGCCGGAGCACGCCTCGCAGCGGCCGCCCTTGACGTTGAACGAGAACCGGCCGGGGCCGTAGCCCCGGACCTTGGCCTCGGTGGTCTCGGCGAAGAGCTTGCGGACGTGGTCCCAGACCCCGGTGTAGGTGGCCGGGTTGGAGCGCGGGGTGCGGCCGATCGGCGACTGGTCGACGCCGACCACCTTGTCGACGTGCTCCAGCCCCGAGACCCGGGTGTGCCGGCCGGGCACCAGTCGGGCCCCGTTGATCTGGTTGGCCAGCACCGCGTAGAGGATGTCGTTGACCAGCGTCGACTTGCCGGAGCCGCTGACCCCGGTGACGGCGATGAGCTGGCCCAGCGGGAACGACACGGTCAGGTTGCGCAGGTTGTGCTCGCGCGCGCCGTGCACCACCAGCTCCCGGTCCGGGGTCTGCGCGCGGCGCCCCTGCGGCGTCGGGATCGAGCGGCGGCCCGACAGGTAGGCCCCGGTCACCGACTCCGGGTTCTCCAGCAGCGCCGGCACGGAGCCGCTGTGCACGATCTTGCCGCCGTGCTCGCCCGCGCCCGGGCCGATGTCGACGATCCAGTCGGCGGTGCGGATCGTGTCCTCGTCGTGCTCGACGACGATCAGCGTGTTGCCCAGACCGCGCAGCCGGACCAGGGTCTCGATCAGCCGGTGGTTGTCGCGCTGGTGCAGCCCGATCGACGGCTCGTCGAGGACGTAGAGCACCCCGACCAGGCCGGAGCCGATCTGGGTGGCCAGCCGGATGCGCTGCGCCTCGCCGCCGGAGAGGGTGCCGGCCGGGCGGTCCAGGGAGAGGTAGTCGAGGCCGACGTCGAGCAGGAACTTCAGCCGGGCGTTGATCTCCTTGAGCACCCGCTCGGCGATCATCTTCTGCCGGTCGGTCAGCTCGATGCCGGCGAGCAGGTCGGCGGCCTCGCCGACGGAGAGGTTGCAGACCTCGGCGATGCTCCTGCCGGCCAGGGTGACCGCGAGCACCTCGGGCTTGAGCCGGGCGCCCCCGCAGGCCGCGCAGGGCACGTCGCGCATGTAGCCCTCGTACTTCTCCCGCGACCACTCCGACTCGGTGTCGGTGTGCCGGCGCTCGATCCACTGCACCACGCCCTCGAAGCCGGTGTAGTAGGAGCGCTCGCGGCCGAACTTGTTGCGGTAGCGCACGTGCACCTGGTCGTCGGAGCCGTGCAGGATCGTCTTCTGCGCCCGCGACGGCAGGGCCCGCCAGGGCGTGTCGACGTCGAAGTGCTCGGCCGCGCCGAGGGCCTCCAGCAGGCGCAGGAAGTATTCCAGGTTGTGCCCGGTCGACCAGGGCTGGATCGCGCCCTCGCGCAGGGTGCGCTCCGGGTCGGGGACGAGCAGCTCGGGGTCGACCTCCTTCTTGGTGCCGAGGCCGGTGCACTCGGGGCACGCGCCGTAGGGCGCGTTGAAGGAGAAGACCCGGGGCTCCAGGTCCTCGATCGCGAGCGGGTGGTCGTTGGGGCAGGCCAGGTGCTCGGAGTAGCGCCGCTCGCGGTCCGGATCGTCCTCGGGCAGGTCGACGAAGTCGAGCAGGACGAGGCCGTTGGACAGGCCCAGGGCGGCCTCGACCGAGTCGGTCAGCCGCTGCTTGGCGCTCGGCTTGACGGTGAGGCGGTCGATCACCACCTCGATGGTGTGCTTCTCCTGCTTCTTCAGCTTCGGCGGCTCGGTCAGCGGGTGCACCACGCCGTCGACGCGGGCCCGCGCGTAGCCCTTGGCCTGGAGCTCGGCGAAGAGGTCGACGTACTCGCCCTTGCGGCCGCGCACCACGGGCGAGAGCACCATGAACTTGGTGCCCTCGGTCATCGCGAGGACCCGGTCGACGATCTGCTGCGGCGTCTGCCGGGAGATCCGCTCGCCGCAGACCGGGCAGTGCGGCTCGCCGATGCGGGCGAACAGCAGCCGGAGGTAGTCGTAGACCTCGGTGATGGTGCCCACCGTCGAGCGCGGGTTGCGCGAGGTGGACTTCTGGTCGATGGAGACCGCCGGGCTCAGGCCCTCGATGAAGTCGACGTCCGGCTTGTCCATCTGGCCGAGGAACTGCCGCGCGTACGACGACAGCGACTCGACGTAGCGGCGCTGCCCCTCGGCGAAGATCGTGTCGAAGGCCAGGCTCGACTTGCCCGACCCGGAGAGCCCCGTGAACACGATCAGGGCGTCCCGGGGCAGGTCGAGACTGACGTCACGCAGGTTGTGCTCGCGCGCGCCACGGATGATCAGTCGGTCGGCCACTGTCCGTGTACTCCCGGGTGAAGAAGATGAGGAGAAATTGTCCGCTCCAAGGCTGGTCTGAGCGGTTGTCTGAGTGGTTGTGGGCGCGCAGAAAGGCGCCTCGGCAACTCTAGCCCCGAGGTACGACAACTTCCCTCGTCGGCACATTCCCCCAGCTCAGCCCGGTCCGCCGCGCCCGAGGAAGCCGGTCCGCCGCGCCCGATGAAGCCGGTCCGCCGCGCCCGAGGAAGCGGGTCGCCGCGCCCGAGAAGCCGATCCGCAGCGGGCGGAGAAGCCGGCCCTGAAGAAACGGGCGGGACCGGTCGTCGACCGGTCCCGCCCGTGCGTACCTGCGTCAGGGGCGGGCCGCCCGCCGCCGGCCCGCGCGCCAGCCGCCGCGCCGCTGCGCGGCCAGCCGGACCTCCCGCCGCCGGCTCTCGAAGGCCAGCTCCCGCTGGAGCTTGCGCCAGCTCTCCCAGCGCCGCGCCGGCAGCTCGCCGGTCTCCAGCGCCTCGCGCACCGCGCAGGCGGGCTCCCCGTCGTGCCCGCAGTCGGCGTACCGGCAGCCGGTGGCCAGCTCTGCGATGTCCGCGAACGCCCGGTCCAGCCCCGCCGAGCCGTCGAGCAGGCCGACCGCCCGTACCCCCGGGGTGTCCAGCACGGCGCCACCGCCGGGCACCGGGAGCAGCGCCCGCCAGGTGGTGGTGTGCCGGCCCTTGCCGTCGACGCGCCGGATCGCCTGCGTCGGCATCAGCGCCGCCCCGGCCAGCGCGTTGACCAGGCTCGACTTGCCCGCGCCGGACGGGCCGAGCAGGCCGAGCGTGCGGCCGGGCGCCACCTCGGCGCGCAGCGGGTCGAGCCCGGTGCCGTGCTCGGCGCTGACGGCCAGCACCGGCACCCCGGGGGCGATCCCGGTGAGCTGGCGCGCGACGGCCTCCGGGTCGGCCGCCAGGTCGGCCTTGGTGAGCACGACCAGCGGCCGGGCGCCGGACTCGTGCGCCAGGGAGAGCAGCCGTTCGATCCGGCCGACGTCCGGCTCGGGGTGCACGGGCTCCACCACGGCGGCGGCGTCGAGGTTGGCGGCCAGCACCTGGCCGCTGGCGTCCTTGCCGGCGGTCCGTCGGACGAGGGCGGTGCGCCTCGGCAGCACCGCCTCCACGGTGACGTTGCGGTCGGGCCAGGTGCCCAGCAGCACCCAGTCCCCCGCGCAGGGCAGGCGGGTCAGGTCGCGGGCGGCGGCGGCCAGGACCGCCCCGCCCAGGGTGGCGCGGACCGGGCCGTCCGCGCAGAGCACGGTGCAGACGCCGCGGTCCACCCGGGCCACCCGGCCCGGTCGGTGCCCGCCGCGTCGCGGTACGTGTGCCGCCCGCTCGGCATCCCAGCCGAGGGCGGTCAGGTCGATGGTCATGGCATCCTCATCGGTGTCGGAGCGGTTGACGCACGCGTGCTGCTGCCGGCATGGTCATCACCTCCCCGCCGTCCGGTGCCGCGTTCCACGCCGACGGTAGGACGCGCCGCGACGCGCCGAAAGCGATTTCCCCGGCGACGCGAAGTCCCCCGGCGGATAGGGTCGGTGGGTGACCACGGATCCGCTTCTGCTGACGGGCGAGGTGGACGCGGCCACGGACCGTCTGCTGCGGACCGCGGCCGCCCTCGACGACACCGGCCTCGCCGCCGCCTCGCTGCTGCCGGCGTGGAGCCGGGGGCACGTCCTGGCCCACCTGGCCCGCAACGCCGACGGCTTCGTCAACCTGCTCGTCGCGGCCCGCACCGGCGAGCCGATCCCGATGTACGCCTCCGCGGCGGCCCGGGACGCCGACATCGAGGCCGGGGCGGCCCGCCCGCCCGCCGCCCACCTGGACGACCTGCGCCGATCGGCCGTCCGGTTCGCCGAGGCGGTCGCCGCGATGCCGGTCGAGGCGTGGGCGGCCACCGTCCAGACGCGGCGCGGCCCCTGGCCGGCGGCCATGCTGGTCTGGGGCCGGCTGCGCGAGATCGAGGTGCACCACGTGGACCTCGACACCGGCTACCGGCCGGCCGACTGGCCCGAGGCGTTCGGCCACCGGCTGCTGCACGAGGTGGTCGCCGACCTCGCCGGCCGCGCCGACGTGCCGCCGATGGTGCTGCGCTTCGACGGCAGCCGGCACGAACTGGTCGTCGGCGACCGGGCCGCCGCGCCCACGGTCACCGGTGCCGCCCCCGAACTCGCCGCCTGGCTGATCGGCCGCAGCCCGGGCACCGTGCTGACCGTCACCCCCGACGGCCCCCTGCCGCAACCACCGGAATGGATATAGACGACCTCATGACCTACAGCGGAGACGTCACGCCCGGCGGCGCGCCGGCCGTACGCGAGCTCGACCGGCTCACCATCACGAAGGTGTCGGTGGGCCCGATGGACAACAACGCCTACCTGCTGCGCTGCCGGGCCACCGGCGAGCAGGTGCTGATCGACGCCGCCAACGAGGCGCCCCGGCTGCTCGAACTGGTCGGCGACGCGGGGCTGGCCACGGTGGTCACCACCCACCAGCACATGGACCACTGGGTGGCGCTGGAGGAGGTGGTCGCCAAGACCGGCGCCCGCCCCCTGGTGCACGCCGACGACGCCGCCGGGCTGCCGATCGAGGCCGGGACGCTCGCCGACGGCGACAGCGTGCCCGTGGGCGAGTGTGCGCTGGAGGTCATCCACGTCAAGGGGCACACCCCCGGCTCGATCGCGCTGCTCTACCGCGACCCGGCGGGGTCGCCGCACCTGTTCACCGGCGACAGCCTCTTCCCGGGCGGGGTCGGCAACACCGACAAGGATCCGGAGCGGTTCTCCGCGCTCATCGACGACGTCGAGCACAAGCTCTTCGACCGGCTGCCCGACGAGACCTGGTTCTACCCGGGCCACGGCAAGGACAGCACGCTCGGCGCGGAACGCCCCGCGCTGCCCCAGTGGCGCGCCCGGGGCTGGTGAACCTCAGCGGGGCCGGGCGCGATCCGCGCCCGGCCCCGCTCCCCCCGTCGGTCCCCCCGCTCCCCCCGTCGGTCCCCCCGCTCCCCCCGTCGGGTTCCTCGGCTTTCCGCAGCCCCGTCGGGCGCCGGTCAGGCCCCGGTGACCGCGCGCACTCGACGCCGCGTGCCCATCAGCACCACGCCCGCCAGCAGCAGGCCGACCGCCATGGTGACCAGCATCGGGCTGGACTCGCCCGGCAGCAGCCCGGCGAGCGACCGCGAGGCGGTGCCCAGCACCAGGTAGAGCCCGGCCCAGGCCGCCGCGCCGAGCGTCGCGCAGCCGAGAAAGCGCGGGTACGACATCCGCAGCCCGCCCGCCGCCAGCGGCAGCAGCGCGTTGAACACCGGCAGGAAGGGCGCGACCAGCACCATCCGGCCGCCCCCGCGCTGGAGCATCCCCTCCGCCGCCGCCCAGCGTGCCTCGCCGATCCAGTCGCCGAGGCGGCTGTGCCGCAGGCGATCGCCGTACCGGCGGCCGGCGAGGAAGCTCAGCGACCAGCCGGCGAGGCAGCCGGCCACCACCACGGCGAAGGTGGCGGCCCCGGTGGTCGGGCCGCCGACGCCCATCGCGGCCAGGATCGCCACGTCGCCGGGGACCAGCACCCCGAGCAGCGGTACGGCGTCGAAGAGCATCACCACCCCGAGCACCCCCATGAGCAGGGTGGTGGGGAGCTCTCCGATCTGGGTCAGCCAATCCGCCATGCCCGTACGCTATGGCCGCCCGGCCACCCGGGGCATCGGGTCCGGTCCCCCACCGCCCCCTGGTATCGGGCTCGGGGTCGACCCTGAGAGCCCGGGGTCACCGGGGGCGCAGCACCTGCACCCGGCGCACGGTCGAGTCCACGGAGGGCTCGGTGGTCGGCACGGGGTAGCTCGCCACCGTAGCCAGCACGCCCGGCGGCAGGTGGCCCCGCCCGGGATCGCCCACCAGCACCTCGGCGCCGCCCGCGGCCGCCCGTCGCAGGAAGGGCAGCACCCGCGCCGCCATCGTCGCGTCGTAGAGCACGTCCCCGGCCAGCAGCAGGTCCACCCCGTCGAGATCGCTGTCGAGCAGGTCGCCGCCGGTGGTCGCGACCGTCACGTCGTTGGCCCGGGCGTTGACGGTGACCGCCGCGACCGCGTACGGGTCGATGTCGTTGGCGACCACCCGCTCGGCGCCGGCCAGCGCGGCCGCGATCGCCACCAGGCCGGACCCGGCGGCGAGGTCGAGCACCCGGCGGCCGGCCGCGAGGTCGGGGTGGTCGAGCAGGTGGCGCGCGAGGGCCTGGCCACCGGCCCAGACCGAGGCCCAGTACGGCGCGGGCAGGGCGTGCCCGGCCTGCGCCTCCATCCGGGCCCACCAGACGATGGCGTCCTCGGCCAGGTGCAGCCGGACCTCGGGGACGAACGGGATCCGCACCAGCCGGAGCCGGTCCAGCCCGCCCCCGGGAGCGTCGATCTCCCGCTCGATCTCGGTCAGCGCGTCGGCTGTGGCACCCTTCATCGGGGCAAGCATGCCCCAGCCGACCTCGCTCCGCCCGGCTTTCGCGTCGCCGCGCCGAGAGTTCGGCCAGCGAATCGGGGTTCGGCCGGTTACTCTCGGGGTGGCACCGGGCGATCATCGGTCGACGACCGAGGTTCACCCGCTTTGGAACAGGGAGAGATGCATGGCAACCGGCACGGTTAAGTGGTTCAACTCGGAAAAGGGCTTCGGCTTCATCGAGCAGGATGGCGGAGGGCCGGACGTGTTCGTCCACTACTCGGCCATCGCGTCGAGCGGTTACCGGGAGCTGAACGAGGGCCAGAAGGTCGAGTTCGAGGTGACCCAGGGTCAGAAGGGTCCGCAGGCGGACAACGTCCGTCCGCTGTAGATCCCGTGCCGGTGGCGGCGGCCGACTGACGGCCGCCGCCGCAGCGCGTATTCAGGGCCGCTTCGGCGCGACGGGCAGGTCCCGTCGCCGCCGTAGCGGCCCGATCAGCAGGATCGCCGGCGTGAGTGCGAGCCAGACCGTCATCACCGCGATCGCGGTGCCGGCCCCGTAGGCCGCGCCGATCGTACCGGCCAGCACGGCGGCCAGCGGGATCATGCCGTAGTTGAGCATCTGCATGCTCACCGTGACGCGGCCCAGCAGTTGGTGTGGCGTGTAGGTCTGGCGGAAGCTGCCCTTGAGCACGTTGCCCACCGCCACCCCGAGGCTGACCAGCATCCCGCCGATCGCCGGCAGGGCGAGTCGGCCGCCGGGTCCGGCGAGCGGGATCAGCAACGCCGGCGGCCCGGTGAACACCGCCGCCAGGAGCATGGCCCGGGCGGTGCCGAGCCGACGGCCGAGCAGGGTGGCCGACAGCGCGCCGACGATGCCGCCGAGACTCATCGCCGCGACCAGCGCGCCCACCGGGGCCGGCGCGAGTCGCGCCTCCCGGACCAGGAAGACCACCAGGACCGCCTGGTAGCCGACCAGGCCGACGTTGCTGGCGGCCCCGAAGGCGGTGAGCACCCGCAGGTACGGGTCCCGGGCGACGAACCGGATCCCCTCGCCGATCTCCCGCCGCAGCGACCGCGCGGGCCCGACGCGCTCGGGACGCCGCTCGACGGTGCGGATGCGCAGCAGGCAGGCAGCGGAGAACAGGAAGCTCAGCGCGTCGAGCAGCAGCGCGGTGACGGCGCCGGCGACCTGTGCGACCACGCCGGCGAGACCGGGGCCGAGCACGTAGCTCGCGGTCTGGGTGGCCTGGAGCTTGGCGTTGCCCTCCGGCACCTGCTCGGGGCGCAGCAGCACGGGCAGGTAGACCTGGTCGGCTGTCTCGAAGAAGACCCGGGCCAGGCCGGCGCCCAGCGCCACCACCAGCAACTGCGTCACGGTCAGCACGCCGAGCACGGCGGCGGCGGGGACGCTGAGGAACAGCAGTGCGGAGACCAGGTCGCAGACGATCATCACCGGCCGGCGCGGCAACCGGTCCACCCAGGCCCCGGCCGGCAGGCCGACGAGCAGCCACGGCAGCCAGGCGGCGGCGGTGAGCACCGCGACGCCGAAGGTGCTGGCGTCGAGTACGGTCACCGCGACCAGGGGCAGCGCCACGGCGGTGACGTTGCTGCCGACGGCGCTGGCCGTCTGCGCGGCCCAGAGCAGCCGGAAGTCCCGGTGCCGCAGCAGCCCTCCCCGGGGCGCCGCCGCTGCCGCCGGCCGACCGGCGGGCCGTACCGCCGGCCCGGTCGCGGGGTCGGCGCCCGGGCGGGGCGCGTCTGCCGGCGGGGCGGCGGCGGTACGGGTCGGCGGGGTGGTGCCGGCGGGCGGCGTCACGGCGTGGCCGGGATCCCGTAGGCGAACAGGAAGACCGGCTCGCGTTTCCGCCCGTCGTCGGGCACGTCCCGGTCGCCCCACCGGGCGAGCACCTCGTTCAGCTCGCCGGCCAGCTGGGCGAGTTCGGCATCGGTCAGGTGCAGCCAGCGGTCCGTGGAGAACGGTCCCTGCGACCAGGCGGCCCGGCTGTCCTCGTCGGTGGCGTGCCAGGCGCGGGCGAGGGCGACGTGCCGGTCCAGGTTGAGCGAGGTGGCGGCGTCGGCGACGGCCCGGGCGGCGGGGTCGTCGAAGTCCGACTGGGACCAGCGGACACCCCGGGTGACCAGGCGCCACCAGCGTTCGCGCCGGTCGCGGGCCAGCTCGGGCGCCTCCTCGACCAGTTCGGCGCCGGCCAGCACCTTGAGGTGGTGGCTGACGTTCGCCGGCGCCTGCGCGGTCCGCTCGGCGAGCAGGCCGACGGTGGACGGGCCGTGCACCTTGAGCACGTCCATCAGCCGGCGGCGCAGCGGATGGGACAGCGCGGCGAGCACCCGCGAGTCGGTCACGTGGCGTACGTCGGGGTTCGTCATGCCGCCAGCCTGACATCGGCAACGACAGTTGCGCAACACCTATTGCGCAACTGCCGTTGCCGATTCCCTCGTCACGCCCGGTCGCCCCGGCGTCGCGCGTCCGTCGGCCCGCCGGGCCTGAACGCGCCCGCCGGACGCGGCGTGGTCAGGCCGCCAGGCGGCGGGCCAGTTCGTCGGTGACCTGCTGGGCGATGGTGGGCGGGATTGCCTCCGCGATCTGCTCCGGCGAGAGGCCGGCGAGCACACCGGCGATGATCGCCTGCTCGTCGCTGAAGTCGCTCTCGGACAGAGCCTTGACCTGGGCGACCAGGGCCGGGTACGCCTGCGCCATCGCGAGCAGGAGCATCAACGGCGACTCCGCCAGCGGCGGCGTCAGCAGACCCGGCGTCCCGACGGGCGAGATCAGCCAGTTGCGCAGGTTCTCCAGGTCGGCGAGGACCTGGCCGACCGTACGGGTGGGCGACCCCGTGTTGTAGACGAGCTTGTCGGTCTGTTCCATGTCGGACTCCTCTGCTGGCGGTGCGATCAATCCGATGGTCGTCAGGTAGCGGCGGAACAGCGGGGTCTGGTCCCGGTTCGCCTTGATCGAGTCGCGGAAGAAGCTGAAGTGGGTGTGCCACAGGTGGGAGCTGTCCCCGCTCGTCCGCTTGCGCAGGCGGTCCCACCGCCGGACGACCTTGCCGTCCGGGGAGTAGATGATCTCGCGGAGGTCCCGGCTGTCCGGGGTGCCCGCGGTGCACTGCGCGACGCACCAGGTGGAGAAGCTGCGGAGGTCGTGCGCCCGTCCTGCGACGACGACCCGGAAGAGACCGACGTCGAGCGCCGCCGCGTCGAGGGTCAGGCCGGAGGAGTCCCGGGGCGATTCGACGACGGAGTAGTCCCTGGGCACCACCCGGTCGGAGCCGCAGTGGTAGCCGCCCCGGTGGGCGGGGTCGCCGACGATGCCGACCTCGGCGGGTTCGAGGTCCTGTTCGCGGACGGTGTCGGGGTCGACGTTGAGGTGGTCGAGCAGCAGGCGGCGGACGGCCAACAGGTTTTGCGGTGCCCGCGTCATGGGTTCCCCCTCGGGGACGGGTTCGGGGTCGGGCACGACAGTGACACCGCGTAGGCGGCGCGGAAGCCTCACGCGCGGGCCCGACCGGCTGGTGCACGGCGTCGGGCAGTGGCCCAACCATAGCCCTGTCGATTGACGAATGCCCAGCTCAGGGCAGGTTCTTTCCGCCGGCGGAAACCTGCGACCTCGACGGCATGATCGGTAGGACCACAGCGGACGGACACTGTGGATCATGCAGGATCTCCCGCCATCCGGCACGCAGGGTGACTGCCGTGCCGAGGGGCTCGCCGGTGCCGGGGTTGCGCGCGTAGCGGGGATGGGCGCCGCCGGAGACCTGCACCCGCAGCCGGTGTCCCGGCGCGAACCGGTGCGCCGTGGGCCAGAGCTCCACCGGCACCCGCACCACGCCGGCCCCGTCGGCGGGGAACCGACCGGGCGCGACCCGGACCAGGCCGTCGCAGACGTTCCAGGACCGGCCGCGCCGGTCCACGTCGCACAACCGCACGAAGACGTCCAGGTGGGACAGCTCGCTGCGCAGGTGGATCTCGGCGCGTACCGGACCGATCACCTCGACGGGCGCGTCGAGCGGGGCGCTGGTGAAGGTGAGCACGTCGGGCCGGGCCTCGACCGGGCGGTTGTCCACCGGCCCGGCCCGCTGGGCGACCAGCAGCGGCCCGCCGAGCGAGGGCGTCGCGTCGGCCGGGTCGTAGTGGAAGCCGTCCGGCGCCGACGGGACCGGCGCGGCCGTGCTCAGCCCGCCATCCGGGTGCAGGTGCCACGGGGTCGGCACCGCCGGCGGCGGCCAGTCGGGCAGGTCCCGCCAGCCGCCACCGGCACCGCCGACGTGCACCCGCACGGGGGCCGCCGCGCCGGCGCCGGTCGGCCGCCCGGCGAGGTGGGCGTCGAGGTGGTCCAGCCCGTCGCGCAGCGCGGCGAGGAAGAGCCCGGGGCTGCCGTGGGTCCACGGTCCGACGGTCAGCCGGGGCCGGGCGCCGGCCGCGCGCAGCGCCGCGAAGTCGCGCAGCTGGGCCGGCAGGAAGATGTCGTGCCAGCCGCTCACCATCGCCACCGGCGCGTGGACCTCGGCGATCCGGTCGCCGAAGACGCGCGTACGCCAGTAGCCGGCGTCCGGGGTGTGGTGGCGCAGCCACTCCTGGAAGAACGGCACGGTGACGCCGGTGGCCACCCGGTCCGCCTCGGCCAGCGGCAGGTGGGCCAGCGCCGCGACCAGCCGGGGCTGGCCCCGCTTGAGTTCCCACTGCCGGGCCAGCCACGGCACGGTCTGCGCCTGGAGCAGCTCGGCCCAGGTGAGCACGGTGTCGAGGGCGAAGGACTCCCCGGCGTACGTCGAGTCGCGGGTGCCGGAGGCGGTCACCACCGCGACCATCGCGCGCAGCTCCTCCCCGGCGTCAGCGGCCAGGGCCCACTGCACGAAGCCCTGGTAGCTGGCGCCGAACATGCCGAACGCGCCGGTCCACCAGGGCTGGCGGCGCAGCCAGTCGAGGGTGTCGAGGCCGTCCTCGCGCTCGTGCACCAGCGGGGCGAAGGTGCCGCCGGAGCCGAACGTGCCGCGGCAGGACTGGATCACCACGTGGAAGCCGCGTTCGGCGGCGAGCCGGCCGAGCAGCCGCATGGGTCCGCCCCGACCGTACGGGGTGCGGATCAGCACGGTCGGCGCGCCGGGCAGGGCCGGGGCGTAGTGGTCGGTGCGCAGCGGCACGCCGTCGCGTACCCGCACCGCGATGCCCCGGGTGAGGGTGACCCGACGGGTGCGCGCGGGCGGCAACCGCAGCGCGGCGGTGGCGAGGCGGGCTGCCAGCCGGTCGAGCACGACGTCAGCCGTTCGCGCGCCGGGCCGGCTCGTCGCGGGCGGCGCGCACCGCGTCCCGGTGCTCCCCCATCGAGGCGGTCATCGCGGTCATGAACCGGTGCACCACGTCCAGCTCGTCGTCGCTGAAGCCGGCCATCACGTCGTCGGTGCGCCGGCCCAGGGGCCGGAAGAACTCCATGGCCAGCGCGGCGCCCCGCTCGGCGTAGTGCAGGAAGACCTTGCGCCGGTCGGTGGTGTCGCGGTCGCGGCGGATGTGCCCGGCGCGTTCCAGCCGGTCGATCAGGGCGGTGACCGAGCCGGACGACAGGTTGAGCGCCTCGCCCAGGCGGCCGGGGGTGATCGGCCGGCCGACCAGCTCGGCGTCCATCACCGCGATCAGCGCCTGGAGGTCCGTGGCGTTGAGCCCGTGCAGGCCGGCGAAGGCGTGCCCGATGTGTTGCGCGTCGACCGAGTAGCGCCGTAGTTCGGCCGAGATCTCGGCGACCAGTCGCTCGCGGCGCGAGTCGCGCCGCCGGTACATGCCGTGACCTGCCACGTCGGTCGCCGCCTCCCGCCCATCCGTTCCGGTTGCAGCATAACTCAGCAGTCGATAATCTCGTTTATCAAGATACTCGACGCCCGACCCTTTGCGTCGTTCGCGAGGTCTTGACCGTCGAAGGAAATCCGTCGAGAGACCGTGAGGGCATCCGAATGTCAGTGTTCACCCGCGTGGCGCGCGGGCGGCTCGCCGCGTGGCTCACCGTGGCCGCCGCGATCGTGTTCGGGGCGGCCGTCTTCGTGCTGCCCAAGCCCGACAACCCGGCGGCCGTCTCCGCCACCGGCCTGTCGGTGGAGTGGCAGTCGACCCAGGTGGAGCGCCTCCAGGACCAACTGCCCTCCCGCGACGTCCAGCCGGCGATCGTCGTGGTCAGCCGCGCCGACCGGGCCGCCCTCACCGAGGCCGACCGCGCGGCCCTGACGGGCCAGTCGGGTGACCTCAACCAGTTCGCCGTCGGCGGTCGCGTCAGCCCGCCGCAGGTCTCCCCCGACGGCACCGTCGCGCTCGTCGCCGTGCCGCTGTCCACCGCCGGCGGGCAGGAGGCGGTCGCGGAGCGGATCGACCAACTCCGCGCGTCCCTGGACGACGCGCCGGCGGGGTTGACCGTGGAGGTCACCGGCGGACCCGCGTTCGCCACCGACCTGACGAAGGTCTTCGCCGGCGCCGACACCACGCTGCTGGCCGTCACCGCCGGCGTCGTGGCGCTGCTGCTGCTCATCACCTACCGCAGCCCGTTCCTGTGGATCGTGCCGCTCGTCGTCGTCGCGGCGACGGAACAGCTCACGCTGCGTGCCCTCGACACGGTCGTCCCGGCCGTCGGCATCAACCTGCCCGGCGGCGCCGTCACCGGCATCGCCAGCGTCCTCGTCTTCGGCGCCGCCACCAACTACGCGCTGCTGCTCATCGCCCGCTACCGCGAGGAGCTACGCCGCGAGGAGGACCGCTTCGTGGCGATGCGCGCCGCGCAGCGGCGGGTCGCCGAGCCCATCCTCGCCAGCGGCTCCACCGTCGTCCTCGGCGTGCTCACCCTGCTGCTGTCGGAGCAGGAGCTCAACCGCGCCCTCGCCGTGGCCTGCGCGACGGGCGTCGTCCTCGCCATGCTCTCGGCGCTGTTCGTCCTCCCGGCGGTCCTGGTGATCTTCGGGCGCGGCCTGTTCTGGCCGTTCGTGCCCCGGGTCGGCGGGGAGATCCGCGAGGGCCGGCTGTGGGGCCGGCTCGGCGCCGCCGTCGAGCGTCGTCCCGTGCCGGTCGCGCTGCTCGCGACGCTGCTGCTCGCCGGGCTCGCCCTCGGCGGGCTGGGCATCCGCACCGGCCTGTCGGAGACCGAGCAGTTCCGGGTCAAGCCGGAGGCGGTCGCCGGCGCGGAGACCCTCGCGCGGTCCTTCCCCGCCGGCACGACCCAGCCGGTCGCCGTGCTCACCACCCCTTCGGCGGTGCGGGCCGTCACGGACACCGCCGCCGGGGTCCCCGGCGTCGCCTCCGCGCGTCCCGGTGAGGCCGGCGCCCAGGTCGCCCAGGTCGACGTCGTGCTCGAGGCCGAGCCCGGCACCGCGGCGGCGAGCCGGGCCGTCGAGGCCCTGCGGGACGCGGTCGCGGCGGTTCCCGGCTCCGCCCCGCCCCCGGTCGAGGGCGCGCCCGCGTTCGACGGCGCGGTGGTCGGCGGCAACGTCGCGGCCACCTACGACGAGAACGAGGCCAACGGCAAGGACCTGCGGCTGATCCTGCCGATCATCCTGCTGCTCGTCGGCGCGGTGCTGGTGCTGCTCCTGCGCGGCCTGGTCGCCCCGCTGCTGCTGGTGCTCACCGTGATCGCGTCGTTCTTCGCCAGCATCGGCGCGTCGTGGCTGCTCTTCGACCACGTGCTCGACATGCCGGCGCTCGACAGCGGCGTCCTGCTGCTGGCCTTCGTGTTCCTCGTGGCGCTCGGCGTGGACTACAACATCTTCCTCGTCACCCGGGCCCGCGAGGACGCCCGGCGCAGCGGCACCCGCGCCGGGATGCTCTCGGCCCTGCGGGTCACCGGCGGCGTCATCACCAGCGCCGGTGTCCTGCTCGCCGCGGTCTTCGCGGTCCTCGGCGTCCTGCCGCTGATCCTGCTGACCCAGATCGGGATCATCGTCTGCATCGGCGTCCTGCTGGACACCCTGCTCGTGCGGACGGTCCTGGTGCCGGCGCTGGCGTTCACGCTCGGCGACCGCTTCTGGTGGCCGGGACGGGTCGCGCGCAAGCCCGCCGGGGACGGCGACGACGCGCCGACGGGACGCGAGCAGGTGACCACCCGGGACTGACCGGCCCGCGCGAAGGGGCCGTGGCGATGCCGCCACGGCCCCTTCGCGCGCCCCGGGCACGCCGTCCGCTGCGCTGTGAAGGCTGGTGGAGGCGGCCTCGTGCGCGGCTCGGCGATGGCGGAGGCGGCTCACGCGTCGGCGCGGGCCGCCACCGGTTCGGGCTCGGCCACGTCGCCGCCCGCCGCCCTGTCGCGGGTGGCCCAGGCGACCACGAACAACGCCGTCCAGGCCACCCCGAGCAGCACCGCCGTGGCGCTGCCGCTGGCGGTGCTCAGCCCCAGGTAGAGGCGGGCGCCGACGATGCCGACCACGCCGGCCGCCGCGGCCGTCCAGGCGGCCACCGCCACCGGCCAGCGCGCCCCCCGGGACAGCAGCCAGGCCAGGGTGCAGAGGCTGGCCGCCACCACGGCGTTCTGCGTCGGGAACAGGGCGGCGTCCCGGCCGTCCGGCCCGCCCGCCGTCGGCCCGGCCAGGTCGACCACCACGGCCAGCACCACCAGCGGCACGAACGCCCCGACCGTGCCGACCACGCTGAGCAGGTCCGCCCGCCAGGGCCGGTGCCGCCAGGCCAGCACCGCCGCGACGACGGCCACCAGCACGATCAGCGACGATCCGCGCAGCGCCGAGACCACCGCGAGCGTGACGTCGACCGCCCCGGGCGTACGCCGGTCGGCGAACCAGTCGGCGATCGCGCTGTCGAGCACCGCGAGGCCGCTGTGCCGGACCACCGCCCCGAGCACCCAGGCGATGGCGAGCCCGGCCAGGAAGAGCAGCAGCAGGCCCACGACCAGGTTGATCAGCAGCGTCCAGGCCGGCCCGACGTGCATGGCGAGCAGGAAGAACAGCACCCCGTACCGGCCGCTGAGCCAGCGCACCGGCCGCAGCCCCGCCGCCCGGGACGCCAGCGCCCGGGCCGGATCCGGGTTGCGGCCCAGCCACCGCCCCGCCAGCACCACCGCGACCAGCGCGGCCACCAGCACCAGCACCGCGCCGGTGGCCCGCCCGAGCAGCCGGGAGACCGTCTCGTACGACTCGCCGGCCAGGTTGCCGACGAGCACCGAGCCGCCCACCCAGGTCACCACCCCGGCCAGGTTCCACGGCGCGAACCGCCGGTACGGCATCCCGGCCGCCCCGGCCAGCCGGGGCACCAGGGTGCGGGCGAAGGCCACCCAGCGGGCGGTGAGCACCCCGCGCCCGCCCAGCCGGCCGAGCATCGCGTCCGCCCGGCTCCACCGCTCGTGACCCACCCGCGCGCCCAGCCGCCCGGCGCGCAGCCGGGGCCCGTGCCGCCGGCCCGCCCGGTACGCCAGTGTGTCGCCGATCACTGCTGCAAGGATCATCACCAACAGCGCCGGTACGAGCCTCAGCGTCCCCGCGTACGCTAGGAAGCCGACCAGCAACAGGGTCGCCTCGCCCGGCACCAGCAGACCGAAGATCACGGCGGTCTCCCCCGCGACGACAATCGCGGCGATCACATAGATCAGCAGGGGCGGCAGGCCCTGCAGCGAGGTCAGCAGGTCGTGCATCGGGCCCCCATTCCCACGGGGGTCAGCATGCCAGGCGCTGAAACGGTCGGAACATCAGTTTCGGCAGAGATCCGGGTCATCCGGGGGTAACACCCCCCGACGCGTGCCCGGCAACCGCAGACAGGAGTATGGAGGGTATGCAGCTTCGCACCGACCTCCGCAACGTCGCCATCATCGCCCACGTCGACCACGGCAAGACGACCCTGGTCGACGCCATGTTGCGGCAGGCCGGCGCCTACGGCGCCCGCGGCGAGGTAACCGAACGGGTCATGGACTCGATGGACCTCGAACGGGAAAAGGGCATCACCATCCTGGCCAAGAACACCGGCGTGCGGTACATGCCGGCCGACGGCTCCGACCCGGTGACCATCAACATCATCGACACCCCCGGCCACGCCGACTTCGGCGGCGAGGTCGAACGCGGCCTGACCATGGTCGACGGCGTGGTGCTGCTGGTGGACGCCAGTGAGGGCCCCCTGCCGCAGACCCGGTTCGTGCTCCGCAAGGCGCTCAAGGCGCGCATGCCGATCATCCTGGTGATCAACAAGGTGGACCGCCCCGACGCCCGGATCAAGGAGGTCGTGGACGACACCTACGAACTCTTCCTCGACCTGGACGCCGACGAGGAGCAGATCGACTTCCCGATCGTCTACGCCTGCGCCCGCGACGGCATCGCCTCGCTGACCCAGCCCGCCGACGGCGCGGTCCCCGACGACAGCACCAGCCTGGAGCCCCTGTTCCGCACCCTGCTGGACACCATCCCGCCGCCCTCGTACGAGGAGGAGGCGCCGCTCCAGGCGCACGTCACCAACCTCGACGCCTCCCCGTTCCTCGGCCGGCTGGCGCTGTGCCGGGTGCGGCAGGGCACCATCAGCAAGGGCCAGACGGTCGCCTGGTGCCGCACCGACGGCAGCACCCAGCGGGTCCGCATCTCCGAGCTGCTGATGACCGAGGGCCTGGAGCGCAAGCCGGCCGACTCGGCGGGCCCCGGCGACATCATCGCCGTCGCCGGCATCCCCGAGATCATGATCGGTGAGACCCTGGCCGACGCGGAGGACCCGCGCCCGCTGCCGCTGATCACCGTCGACGAGCCGGCCATCTCGATGACCATCGGCACCAACACCTCGCCGCTGGTCGGCCGGGTCAAGGGTGCCAAGGTCACCGCCCGGATGGTCAAGGACCGGCTCGACAAGGAGCTGGTCGGCAACGTGTCGCTGCGGGTGCTGCCCACCGAGCGCCCCGACGCGTGGGAGGTGCAGGGCCGCGGCGAGCTGGCGCTGGCCATCCTGGTCGAGCAGATGCGCCGCGAGTCGTTCGAGCTGACCGTCGGCAAGCCTCAGGTCGTCACCCGGGAGATCGACGGCAAGGTCTGCGAGCCGGTCGAGCGGCTCACCATCGACGCCCCGGAGGAGTACCTCGGCGCGATCACCCAGCTGCTGGCGACCCGCAAGGGCCGGATGGAGCAGCTGGTCAACCACGGCACGGGCTGGATCCGGATGGAGTGGCTGGTCCCGGCCCGGGGTTTGATCGGCTTCCGCACCGAGTTCCTCACCGACACCCGGGGCACCGGCATCCTGCACCACGTCTTCGAGTCGTACGAGCCGTGGTTCGGCGAGCTGCGCACCCGCAACAACGGCTCGCTGGTCGCCGACCGGTCCGGCGCCGTCACGTCGTTCGCCATGATCAACCTCCAGGAGCGCGGCCAGCTCTTCGTCGAGCCGACCACCGAGGTGTACGAGGGCATGATCGTCGGGGAGAACTCCCGCTCCGACGACATGGACGTCAACATCACCAAGGAGAAGAAGCTCACCAACATGCGCGCGTCGACCTCCGACGAGACCGAGAAGCTGATCCCGCCGCGCAAGCTGTCGCTGGAGCAGGCCCTCGAGTTCTGCCGCGAGGACGAGTGCGTCGAGGTGACCCCGGCCGCGGTCCGCATCCGCAAGGTGGTGCTCGACCAGCAGCTCCGCGGTCGGGCCGCCGCCCGCCGCAAGCACGCCGGCTGACGTACGACGGCAGTCTCCCCCGGAGCCCGGACCGCGCCACGCGGTCCGGGCTCCGCCCGTCACGGCCCCGCCACGCCGTCCGGTGGCGGCCGGCCCTGCGCGTCGACGTCCTCCCAGGGGTCTCCGCACGCGCGGCGTGGGTGCCGCGCCGTCACCTCGCCGCCCCGGACCACGTCAGGCGGGGCGGCGCGGACGTCAGGCCTGGCAGGCGGCGCGGGCCGTCAGCGGGGCAGGCGGCGCGGGCCGTCAGGCCGGGCGGGTGGCGAGGAAGGCGAACAGGTCGGGCACCCGGCCGGACCCGGCCTCGGTGGTGCGCACCAGCGTCAGGCCGGCGTCGGTGACCGCGTTGAGCAGGCCGGCCATCGGGACGTGCCAGGCGCCGACGCGCACCCGCACCCCGTGCGGCGACCAGGCCCGGAAGCTGCGCTCCCGGTCGGCGTAACCGCCGTCGATCACGATCCGCGCCGGATCGGAGCGGTCGGCGAACGCCCCGACGAAACACGGGTGCACCCCCACGTGCACGAACCGCCCGCCGGGCGCGAGCACCCGCGCCGCCTCGGCGATCACCGCCGCGTAGTCGGGCACGTCGGTGTGCGCCAGCACGCACGCCACCGCCGGCACCGAGGCGTCGGCCACCGGCAGCGCCGCCGCGTCGGCGCGGGCCACCGGCAGGCGCGGTCGGGCGTGCCGCAGCTGCCCGCCGGACAGGTCGACCCCGAACGGCTGCCAGCCCAGCCGGCGCAGCTCCGCCGCCTGCAGCCCCGTGCCGCAGCACAGGTCGAGGCAGCGGCCGGGGCCAGCGCCGAGCAGGTCGCGAAGCTGGCCGCGAACCCGGGTCATGTAGTCGCTGGACGTGTCGGTGGCGAACGCCTCGTACCAGTCGGCGTGCGCGTCGTAGGCGGCAACCGTCATCCCCGCACCGTACGACCGAACGCCCCGACCCGCTGCCCCGTCGGCGATCCGTTACGGTCAGCCGCATGACCTGGGACGAGCTCGACGCCCATCTGGACAGGGTGCCCGGCACGGTGTCGGCGTACGTGGGGCGGGTCGGCGCGGCCCCCACCTGGACCCGGCACGCCGACGCGACCCACTACGCGGCCAGCACCATGAAGGCGGCGGTGCTCGTCGCGCTGCACCGCGCCGCCGAGGCCGGCGCCCTCGGCCTGGACGCCCCGGTGCCGGTGCGCAACGAGTTCGACTCGGCGCTGCCCGGCGCGCCCCGGTTCTCCTGCGCCCGGCACTACGACAACGACGAGGCGGTCTGGGAGCGCGTCGGCGCCGAGGCGACACTGCGCTGGCTCGCCCACCGCATGATCGTCCGCTCCAGCAACCTCGCCACCAACCTGGTCATCGGCCACGTCGGACTGCCGGCGGTGGCACGGGTGTGGGATCTCGCCGGGGCCCGGCACAGCGTCACCGGCCGGGGCATCGAGGACTTCGCGGCCCGCGAGGCGGGCGTCACCAACCTCGTCACCGCCGCCGACCTCGCCGCGTTGCTCGGTGCGCTGGCGGCCGGCGCGGACACCCCGGGTCCGCTGGCCTCGCCGGCCGGCTGCGCCGCCATGCTGGACGTGCTGTTCGCTCAGGAGCACCGCGAGGACCTGGCCGCCGGGCTGCCCGAGGGCACCCGCATCGCGCACAAGAACGGCTGGGTGCGCGGCGTGCGGCACGGCGCCGGGGTGGTCTTCCCCGACGACGCGCCGCCGTACGCCGTCGTCGTCTGCACCACCACCGACCTCGCCGACGGCGGCCCCAGCGGCGAGGAGGACGACGACGCCTGCCGGCTGATCGCGCGGGTGTCCGCCGCCGCCTGGGCCGCCCGGCGCGACCTGACCTGAGGCCTCACTCCAGCAGGTGTGCCCGCAGCGCCGTCACCACGTCGTCGGTCACGCCGAGGCCGTCGCGCAGGTACGCCCCGAACGACCCGTGCACCCGGCGCACCTCCGCGTACGCGGCGTCCAGGTACTCCTCGCGCACCTCCAGCACCGGGCGCACCGCCTCGACGTCCAGTTCCGGCATCCGCCGCCGCATCGCCTCCAGCAGGACCTCCCGCAGGCTCTCGGTCAGCCGGTTGTTCGCCAGGTAGTCCGCCCGGATCGCCGCCTCGTCCACGCCGAGCGCGCTGAGCAGCAGCACCGTCAACCAGCCGGTGCGGTCCTTGCCCGCCGAGCAGTGGTAGACCAGCGGCAGGTTCTCCGCCTGGGCGGCCAGCCGCACCGCCGTGCCGAAGTTCGCCCGTGCCGACTCCCCGCTGACGAACCAGCGGTAGATCGCCGCCATCGCCGCCGGCGTGCCCTGCTCTGCCAGGCCCGTGTACGCGCCCAGGTCGTGCCCGAGCAGCACCGCCGAGACGTACGTGAAGACGGGGTGCTCGGCGTCGTGCACCGGCAGGTGCACCACCCGCGGCTGGCCGGTCAGCCGGTCCGGCGGGGCGACCGCCGTCTCCGAGTGGTCCCGCAGGTCGACCACACAGGCCGGGCCGAGCTTGGCCAGCACCGGCAGGTCCTCATCGGTCAGCCGACCCAGCGCCGGCGTCCGGATCAGCGCCCCCGGGCGCACCCTCCGGCCGTCGGCGCCGACCAGGCCGCCGAGGTCCCGCGCGTTCGGCGCGCCCACCAGTTCCCATTCCCGCCCGCTCATGCCGGCGCTCCGCCGCGCCGCGTGCCGCCACGAGGCGCCACCGCCCCGCGCCCGTTGATCCGCTCACTCCGCTCGCTCATGCCGGCCTCCCCTTCGCCTGCCCGTGCCCGTATAGGGTGCCGCACATGACGATCGCCGCGGTACGCACCCACCGGCTCTCTGCGCCCCTGCACACGCCGTTCGTGACCGCGCTGCGCCGCACCACCACCGTGGAGACCCTGGTGGTGGAGGTGGTCGATGCCGACGGCCGGTCCGGCTTCGGCGAGGCGCCGCAGGTGTGGCAGGTCACCGGGGCGTCGGTCGCCGGTTCCGAGGCGTGCGTCCGCGAGCTGCTCGGCCCGGCGCTCACCGGCCGCGACGCCGACGACCTGGTGGCCCGCTGCACCGAGGTGCAACGGGCGGTCGTCGGCAACGAGGCGGCCAAGGCGGCCGTCGACGTCGCGCTGCACGACCTGGCCGCGCGGCGGCTCGGCGTACCGCTGGTGCGGCTGCTCGGGGGCACCGCCCTGCGGGTGCCCACGGACGTCACGCTCGCCGCGGGCGACGCGGTGGACCTGGCGGCGGCGGCCCGGCAGCGGCGGGCGGAGGGCTTCGGCGTGCTGAAGCTGAAGGTGGGCACCGACGCGGCCGGCGACCTGGAGCGGGTCCGCGCGGTGCGTGCCGCCGTCGGCGACGGGGTCCGCATCCGGCTGGACGCCAACCAGGGCTGGACCCCGCGCGAGGCGGTCCGGGTGATCCGGGGCGTCGAGGAAGCCGGGCTGGACGTGGAACTGGTCGAGCAGCCGGTCGCCCGCTGGGACCTGGACGGGCTGGCCTGGGTCAGCGACCGGGTGGACGTGCCGATCCTCGCCGACGAGTCGGTCTTCGGCGTCCGCGACCTGGTCGAGGTGATCCGCCGCCGGGCCGCCGACATGGTCAACGTCAAGCTCGCCAAGTGCGGTGGCCTGCATCCGGCCCGGACCCTGCTCGACCTCGCCGCCGCGCACGGCCTCGGCACCGTCGTCGGTTCGATGATGGAGAGCCAGGTGGGCATCGGCGCCGCTGCGAGCCTGGTGGGCGCCTACGGCACCACCGCGGTGGCCGACCTGGACGCCGCCTGGTGGCTGGCCTGGTCGCCGGTGCGCGGCGGCCTGCGGTACGACGGCGCGTCCGTCGTGCTGCCGGACGCGCCGGGGCTGGGCATCAGCTCCGTGACTGAAGTAAAGATGCAGACTGCTGGTTGATGCTCGTCGAAAACTTTCATATGGTCGCGGGGACATTGGGCGCGAGCTGGGGGTGGACGTGGAGCTGCAACCGGGCCGGGAGGCCGTGGTCCGGGTCGCGGTCGCGACCCTCTGGAGCTGCCCCGAGGCGGTACGCCCCGTCGACGGCCCCGCCCTGGCCGCGCGTACGGACATCGCCGCCTGGATCTCCGGCATGGACACCGACCAGCAGGTCGGCGACTGCGTACTGAGCCAACTGCTGCTCGGCGAGCGGGTGCTGGTCACCGAACTGCGCCCGGACGGCTGGGCCCACGTGGTGGCGGTCGAGCAGCCGGCCCCCCGGCTGCACCCGCGCGGCTACCCCGGCTGGCTGCCCACCGAGCAGCTCGCCCCCGTGGCCGGCGACCCCGAGGCGGACCCGCTCGTGGTCGACGCCACCGTCACCGCGCTGCGTGACGCGCCGGGGGGCGCCGAGTTGCTCTCCGGGGTGATCCTGGGCACCCGGCTGATCCCGGCCGGGCCGGCGGTCGACGGCTGGCAGCCGGTGCACGCGCCGGGCCACTCCGCGCCGCTCTGGCTGCCCGCCGGCGACGCGGTGCCGGTGCCCACCACGCCCCCGTCGGCCGAGGAGGTGCTGGCCGTCGCGCAGCGCCTGGTCGACGTCGTCTACATCTGGGGCGGGGTGTCGGCGTACGGCATCGACTGCTCCGGCCTGGTCCACCTGGCCTGGCGGCGGCTCGGCGTGCTGCTGCCGCGCGACGCCAGCGACCAGGCGACGGTGACCACGCCGGTGCCGCTGGGCGCGGAACGCCCCGGCGACCTCTACTTCTTCGCCCGCCCCGGGCGGCGGATCCACCACATCGGGATCGTCACCGCCGACCCGCGTCCCGGCGACGACCGGCGGATGCTGCACGCCTGCTACCTGCAACGCCGGGTGCTGGAGGAGCGGCTGCCCGACGAGCGCACCGCCACCCTGGTCGGCGTGCACCGCGTCTGACCCGCGTACGACACGAGAGGGGCGCCCCACCGGGGCGCCCCTCTCGTCGCGTCGCGTACGCCTCAGTGGCGGGCGTCGGTCAGCACCCGCCGCCGGTCGCGGGAGGACTTGACCAGGCTGGCCACGGTGGCCACCGCGAGGGTGCCGAGGATGATCGTCAGTGAGAGCCAGATCGGGATGTGCGGGGCCCAGGAGACGTGCTCGCCGCCGTTGATGAACGGCAGCTTGTTGTCCGCGAGGGCCTCCAGCACCAGCTTGACGCCGATGAAGCCGAGCACCACGGCCAGGCCGTAGCTGAGGTAGATCAGGCGGCTGAGCAGGCCACCGAGCAGGAAGTAGAGCTGCCGCAGGCCCATCAGCGCGAAGACGTTGGCGGTGAAGACCAGATACGGCTCCTGGGTGATGCCGAAGATCGCCGGAATCGAGTCGAGCGCGAAGATCAGGTCGGTGGTGCCGATGGCGATCATGACGATCAGCATCGGGGTGAAGATCCGCTTGCCCTTCGCCGTGTGGGTGGTCAATTTGGCGCCGTCGTAGTCCCGGGAGATCGGCAACGCCTTGCGGCTCCACCGGATCAGCAGGTTCTCGGAGAACTCGTCCTCGTCTGGCTCGCCCTGCCGGGCGAGGTTGATCGCGGTGTAGATCAGGAACGCGCCGAAGATGTAGAACACGAAGGAGAACTGGGAGATCAGCGCCGCGCCGGCCGCGATGAAGCCGCCCCGCATGACCAGCGCCAGCACGATGCCGATGAGCAGCACCTTCTGCTGGTACTGCCGGGGCACCCCGAACCGCGCCATGATGATCACGAAGACGAACAGGTTGTCGACCGAGAGGCTGTACTCGGTCAGCCAGCCGGTGTAGAACTGCCCGGCCGCGCTGGCCCCGGAGGCCAGCCAGACGCCACCGCCGAAGATCAGTGCCAGGGCGACGTAGAAGCCGACCCAGAGGCTCGACTCACGCACGCTGGGCTCGTGCGGCCGCCGACCGACGATCAGCAGATCCACGAGCAGGATCCCGGTCAGGGCGACGAGCGTCCCCGCCCAGACCAGTCCGGACACGTCCAAGGTTCATTCCTCCGGCAGACACGCAACGACGGGCACACCGTACGCCCTTCGTGGACGCGGTGTGCCGGCGACGCTGACTCTGGTGACTGTCGGAGGTCTCTTCCGTCGCCGTCCCCGAGGGGGCGGCGACCGACGGGCCGGGTCGTGCGTCCAGGGATCGGCGCTCGACCGTGCTGACGACTCCGTCGCGGGGGAATACTCCCCTCCTCGCCCGCCATTCTGGCCCACCGCCGCCAGTGGCCGCATCCCGGGTCGTGAGTGTCCTTTCCCACCCCGGCGCATCGATGCCGGTGGGCGGCGGGCATCGAGGCCGGCCGCACCACCCGTAGAGCGTCCTAGGAGGCTAGTGCTCCGGATTGGGCGCGACCAGCGGATCGGCGAGCGACCAGCCCTCCGCCAGCACCGCGTCGCAGGCGGCCACCGCCCGGGCCAGTCGCCGCCGGTGCGGGCCGGACAGCTCGACCACCGGCACCCCGCAGCCGGCCAGTTCCGCCCGGAACCGCCCCGTCATCCACGTCCGCAGGTGCTCGCCGTCGCGCAGCCCGTCGTCGTCGAAGGGCACCCCGACGTGGTCGGTCAGCAGGTACAGCGCGGGACGCCGGGCCGCCGCGCGTACCCGCGCCGACGTCGACCCCAGGTACCGCTCCTCCCAGACGGCGGTGGCCCGCGCGTCCGTGTCGCAGAACAGCAGCGGGCCGCACGAGCGCGCCGCGGCGTCCTCCGCCGCCTGCTGCTCCCGGACCACCTCGGCGAAGTCGTCGCGGTCCCAGGCCACGTCGAAGACCGTGGCCGCCGGATCCCGCCCGCGCAGCCGGGCCAGCTTCCGCGCGGTCAGCTCCCGGCCGTACTCCGGGACCCAGCGGGTGCCGTAGTGCGCGGCGAGGGCGGCGGCCATCGTGGTGGTGCCGGTCGACTCCGCGCCGACGACCACCACCCGCCGGACGAACCACGCCCGCACCGGCGCGCTGAGCCGGTCCCAGTGGCCCGCCGGGTCCGCGCGCACCGCCGTCCCCGACACGGGCACGCCGCGCCGCCTCGGATCCACGCAGACCGACACCGCGTCGAACCGCCGGGCCAGTTCCTCGCCGTACGCCTCGGAGGAGAAGACGGCGTCCACCGGCGCCCCGCCCAGCGCCTCGCGGAACACCGCGCAGTGCAGGTCCCAGACCGCCGGGTCGGCGTAGTCCACCGGATGGTCGTCGTACCGGCCCACGAAGCGGACCCACGGGGTGGCCGCGTGCACCTCGCGCAGCCAGTCCAGCCGCAGCGCGAGCGGGATCGACTCCCGGCGGGACGGTGCCACCACCACGGTGACGGCCGCGCAGCGGGCGGCGGCGGCCTCGATCAGCGCGTGGTGGCCCGCGTGCGGTGGATAGAACTTGCCCACCACCATCGCGTGCCGGAACTCCGGCGCCGCCGGCCCGGCGCCCGCCCCCGTCGCGCCGTCTGCGGGGCCTATCCCGCTCACGCCGTCGCCGGGGCCGGGCCCGGGGGCACCGGGGTCGGGGCGGCGCCGCGCCGCAGGTCCGCCCGCCACTCGCGCAGCCCGAGCACGCAGAGCCCGAGGAAGATCACGTAGAGGGCCGCGGTGAGGTACAGGCCCTTGTAGGCGTAGAGCGGGATGTAGATCAGGTCGGCGGCGATCCACAGCCACCAGCTCTCCACCCGCTTGCGGGTCTGCCCGTACGTCGCCAGCAGCGACAGCGCGGTGGTCAGCGCGTCCGGCAGCGGCACGGTGGAGTCGGTGGCCCGGTCCAGCAGCGCCCACAGCCCGCCGGTCAGCACCACGCCCGCCGCCGCCAGCGCCCACCACTCCCGGCGGCCCGTCCGGCCGACCGTCAGCCGGGTGCGCCGTTCGCCGCCGTACAGCCACGCCCACCAGCCGTACAGGCCCAGGCCGACGTAGACGACCTGGAGGCCGGCGTCGGCGTAGAGGCCCGCCGTCCAGAACAGCAGCATCAGCAGCAGCACGTTGGCGATGCCGACCGGCCAGTTGGCGATCCGCTGCCGGGCCACCAGCCAGACGTTGAGCACCCCGGTGGCGAAGCCCAGCAGCTCCGCCCAGGTGGTGCCGGTGCCGGCCACGGTGAACGCCGTACCGGTCAGCCAGTCGATCATTCGCCTCCCCTTTCCGCGCGCCCACCCTAGATCCGCCCGGCCAGCGGGAACAGGCCCCCGCGGCGTCCGGCCCGCACGGCGGCGTGAAAGGCTCCGGGCATGGTGCTTGAGGTCGCGCTCATCGACGTACTGCCGGGACACGAGGACGAGTTCGCCGCCGCGTACGCCAAGGGGCATCCGGTGCTCGCCGGCGCGCCCGGCTGCCGGTCGGTGCGGATGACCCGGGGCGTCGAGTCCCCGAGCCGGTTCGTGCTGCTGGTCGAGTGGGACTCCGTCGAGGCGCACAACGACAACTTCCGCGCCACCGAGCGCTTCGCGCAGTGGCGGGCGCTCATCGGCCCGTACTTCGCCAACCCGCCGCTGGTCGAGCACTTCGTGGACGTGCCGGCCTGAGCTGTCGTACCCCTGCCCTAGGGTGCGCCGTGCACGCGTCGGCCGCCGGTCCCGACGGGCTCGGGGGCGCCGGGCCCGGTTGCCGCGCGGAGATATCGCTGGCGCCCGGTCGCCGATGCCGGTTGACTGCCCACCATGACGCAACGGGTGGCCCTCGTGACGGGCGTGAGTCGTCGGATCGGCATCGGCGCGGCGGTCGCCCGCACACTCGCCGCGGACGGCTGGCGGCTGCTGCTCACCGGCCTGCCGGAGTTCGACGACGCCCAGCCCTACGGCGGCGATCCCGAGGGCGTGCCGGCCCTGCTGGGCGAGCTGGGCGACGCCGGGCACGTCCGAGCCGACCTGCTCGACCCGGCCGCGCCCGCCGGCCTGGTCGCCGAGGCGCTACGCCGGTACGGCCGGCTCGACGCGGTGGTCGCCGTCCACGCCTACTGCACCGACACGCCGTTCGGCGCACTGGATCCGGCCGAGATCGACCGGCACCTGCTGGTCAACGTGCGGGCCACGCTGCTGCTCGCCGAAGCGTTCGCCGGGGCGTTCACCGCCGGATCGGGTGGCCGGCTGGTGCTCTTCTCCACCGGCCAACGCCTCGGCCCGATGCCGCAGACCCTCGCCTACGCGGTCAGCAAGGCGGCGGTGGAGAACGCGACCTTCCAGCTCTCGCCGCTGCTGATGCCACGGGGCATCACCGTCAACTGCGTCCACCCGGGCCCGACCGACACCGGATACGCCTCGCCGGAGGCGCACGCCGAGGTCGCCAAGCTCTTTCCGAGCGGACGCTGGGGCACGCCGCAGGACGCCGCCCGGCTGGTGCGGTTCCTCTGCTCGTCCGACGCCGACTGGATCACCGGCCAGGTGATCGACTCGGAGGGCGGCTTCCGCCGCCACCTGTGAGCCTGGCTCAGCCGGCGGCGAGCCGGTCCAGCGCCACGAGCGTCTCCTCCGGGCCGAGGGCCGCGTCCAGCAGCCAGCCGGTGAGCTGCTCGTAGCGGTCCACGTCGGCGGCCGTCACCAGCCGCACGTCGGTGGTCAGCGCCTCCAGCATCACGGTGCGCGGGTCGGCCGGGTCGGGGAACGAGTAGCAGGAGTACGGCGTGAGCGGCTGCGCCCCGCCCCGCGCGGCGACGCCCCGGGGCAGCAGCCGGATCGTCACGTGCGGCAGGGTGGCCAGCTCGACCAGGTGCCCCACCTGCTCCCGCCACACCTGTGGCGGGGTGTCGCCGGCGTCGCAGGCCGCCTCGGCGAGCAGCGCCGTGTAACGGGGCGGGTCCGTCCGCCGCAGCACCTCGTGGCGCAGCCCCCGGGCGCGCACGTCGGCCTCCACGTCGAGGGCCGGGTCGAGCAGCCGGCCGGCGGCGATCCGCAGCCGGGCGTACGCCGGGGTCTGGAGCAGCCCCGGCACGACGGCGGGCTGCCAGTCCACGATGCTCGCCGCGCCCGCCTCCAGTTCGGCGTAGGTGCGCTGCCGCTCGCCCATCTCCCCCAGCGCCTTCCACCAGCCCCGGCTGGTCGCGGCGTCGCGGGCGATGACGATGAGCGCGTCGCGCTGCGGCGGCGGCACCTCGTAGACGTCGAGCAGGTCGAGCACGTCGGCCAGGTCCGGCCGGCTCTGCCCCAGCTCGATGCGGGACAGCTTCGAGGTGGAGGCCCAACCCAGCCGGTCGCAGACCTGTTCCAGGGTCAGCGCCTCCCGCCGGCGCAGCTGACGCAACTCGGCGCCCAGCCGGGCGCGACGAATGACCGGACTCGTTGGCAACGGCATCCCCAGCCTCCCCACCGAGGGAGAGTAGGGCAGGACGATCACTCAGCGCAATAGCTTGCTCGCGTACCGCAATCAGAGGCCAGGTCGTCGTGGGTCGGCCCGCCCCGCCGTCCGGGTCAGGCGGGGCCCGGGCCGCTCACTTCACCCCGGCGGCGTCCATGCCGCGCAGCTCCTTCTTGAGGTCGGCGACCTCGTCGCGGATCCGGGCGGCCAGCTCGAACTGGAGCTCCCGGGCCGCGGCCAGCATCTGGTCGTTGAGCTCCTGGATGAGCTGGGCCAGCTCGGCCCGGGCCATCCCCTCCCGCGCGGGCCCGGCGCCGCCGGTACGGGCGCGGCTGCGGGTCTCCTTGACCGGCGCCTTGCCCCGGGAGAGCTGCCGTACGGCTCCGCCGACGCGGCTGTTCTCGGTGTCCTCCGCCTCGCGGTAGATGTCGTCGAGAATGTCGTGGATCTTCTTGCGCAGCGGCTCGGGACTGATGCCGTGCGCCTCGTTGTGCGCGATCTGCTTGTCCCGCCGCCGGTTGGTCTCCCCGATCGCCTCGGCCATCGACGGAGTGATCTTGTCGGCGTACATGTGCACCTGACCGGAGACGTTGCGCGCCGCCCGGCCGATGGTCTGGATCAACGACCGGCCGCTGCGCAGGAAGCCCTCCTTGTCGGCGTCGAGGATGGCGACCAGCGACACCTCCGGCAGGTCGAGACCCTCCCGGAGCAGGTTGATGCCGACCAGCACGTCGTAGTCGCCCTTGCGCAGCTCCCGCAGCAGCTCCACGCGGCGCAGCGTGTCGACCTCGGAGTGCAGGTAGCGCACCCGGATGCCGTTCTCCAGGAGGTAGTCGGACAGGTCCTCGGCCATCTTCTTGGTCAGCGTGGTGACCAGCACCCGCTCGTCGCGCTCGGTGCGCAGCTTGATCTCGTGCATGAGGTCGTCGATCTGGCCCTTGGTGGGCTTGACCGCTACCTCCGGGTCGATCAGACCGGTGGGCCGGATCACCTGCTCGACGAACTCGCCCTGCGCCTGCTCCAGCTCCCACGGGCCCGGCGTCGCCGAGAGGAAGACCATCTGGCCCACCCGCTCCAGGAACTCGTCGAAGCGCAGCGGCCGGTTGTCGGCGGCGCTGGGCAGCCGGAAGCCGTGGTCGATCAGCATCCGCTTGCGGGACGCGTCGCCCTCGTACATGCCGCCGATCTGCGGGATGGTCACGTGCGACTCGTCGACGACCGTCAGGAAGTCGTCGGGGAAGTAGTCGAGCAGGCAGTGCGGCGGACTGCCCGGCAGCCGGCCGTCCATGTGCATCGAGTAGTTCTCGATGCCGGAGCAGAACCCGACCTGGCGCATCATCTCGATGTCGTAGGTGGTGCGCATCCGCAGCCGCTGCGCCTCCAGCAGCTTGCCCTGCCGCTCCAGCTCGGCCAGCCGATCGGCCAGCTCGGCCTCGATGTCGCGGATCGCCCGCTCCATCCGCTCCGGCCCGGCCGCGTAGTGGGTGGCCGGGAAGATCACCAGCCCGTCGACCTCCTTGACCACGTCGCCGGTGAGCGGGTTGAGGTAGTAGAGCTTCTCCACCTCGTCGCCGAAGAGCTCGATCCGCACGGCCAGCTCCTCGTAGGCCGGGATGATCTCCAGCGTGTCGCCGCGGACCCGGAAGGTGCCCCGGTTGAAGGCCATGTCGTTGCGCGTGTACTGGATGTCGACCAGCCGGCGCAGCAACTGGTCACGGTCCAGCTCCTGCCCGACCGCGACCCGCACCGCGCGGTCGAGGTATTCCTCCGGGGTGCCCAGCCCGTAGATCGCCGAGACGGTGGCCACCACGATCACGTCGCGGCGGGTGAGCAGCGACATGGTCGCCGAGTGCCGCAGCCGCTCGACCTCCTCGTTGATCGAGGAGTCCTTCTCGATGTAGGTGTCGGTCTGCGGGATGTAGGCCTCGGGCTGGTAGTAGTCGTAGTAGGAGACGAAGTATTCGACCGCGTTGTGCGGCAGCAGCTCGCTGAACTCCTTGGCCAGCTGCGCGCAGAGCGTCTTGTTGGGCGCCAGCACCAGCGTGGGCCGCTGCACCCGCTCGATCAGCCACGCGGTGGTGGCGCTCTTGCCGGTGCCGGTCGCGCCGAGCAGCACGGTGTTGCGGTCGCCGCGTCGGACCCGACGCTCCAGGTCGTCGATGGCCGCCGGCTGGTCGCCGGCCGGCTGGAACTCGCTGATGACCTGGAAGCGGCCGTCGAGCCGGGGAATGTCGAGCGCCATGACCCCAACGGTACGCCGGGGGTCCGACACCGCGGCGCGACTACGCCCGGTCCGTGATCGGCTTCGATATTCGCATTGTGTGGCGCATCTCACCGGACTACGCTCTCCACGTAGGCCGCTCGCGGCGGCCGTCCGGGCAGGTGGCCAGGCCGTCACGGCCGGCCCGCCCCCGGCACAGGGGTCGCAGCACCCGGCACTCCCGGCGTGCGCACCCGACGTGGTCGCGCGTGAGGCGCTGACCGGCCGCCGCGAGCGCCCCTGCTCGTCACCCCACGGGGGTGAATCCCGTTCAACCTCCCGTGGAGACCTCCGCCGCCCGTTCCGGCCCGCCTGACCCGCCGCAGGGCCCGCCGACGCACGACGACGCGCACACCGGCGGCATCCCACGGGTGGTGACCGGCCGCCGGCGCACCGTCCTGCTGGTGCTCGCGGCCGTGGCCGTGCTCTCCGCCGCCGCGCTGGTCGTGGGGCTGGCGAGCTGGGCGCCAGAGGAGCCGGAGCAGCCGAGGGCGCTGACGGGCGACGAGCGCGAGCGACTGGCCGCGATGCGGGTCACCAACTACCGGGACCTGCGGGCCGGGGTACGCGTGACCGCGGGCACCGGCGCGGCGCGTACCGAACTGGTCGGCTGGGTCGACTGGTCCCGGCCGCTGGTCTACCTCGACGTCGGCGGGCCCGGCGCGGGCGCCGAGCGCGGGCTGCTCCAGGCCACCCCGACGGTGGTCCTGCTGCGCCCCGACCCGACGGCGGTGCCGACCCCCGCGCCGCCCCCGCTGGTGCCGCCGGCGGACCGCTGGCGGCTGCACGACCCGCCCGCCGGGCAGGGGCTGGCCGCCGTGCTCGACCTGCTCTTCCGCCTCGCCTCCGACCGCCCGGAGCCGCCGGCCGACGCCACGCGCCGGATCGGTGGGGCCACGGTCGGGGCCACCCCGGTCGACATCCTCCAGGCACCGCCGCCCGGCCCCGGCGTCCCGCCCCCGGACGGGCTCCCCCGCTACTGGCTCGACCACGACGCGCGGCTGCACCGGCTGGAGACCGGACTGGCCGGCGTCGGCCCGGTGACCGTGCAGCTGAACCGGACCGACCGGCCCACGCTGCGGCCGGTCGACGCCCTCGGCGGCCGTCCCGGGCAGCCCCGCGCCCTCACCGCCGTCGAGCGGGGCCGGCTGGACCGGTTGCCCGCCCGGCTGCGCGCCCGTGGCGGCGCCGCCGTGACCCTGACCGCGCCCGTCGCCGCCGCCACGAACCTGCGCGGAGCCGGCTGGGTGAGCTGGAGCGGGCGGGTTGCGTACCTCACCGTCGCCGACCTCGGCGTGCCGGAGCGCCGGACGCTGCTGCGCGTCGACGGCGCCGGCGTGCGCCGGGCGGAGGTGCCGGCCGCGACGGTCCCGGGCACCATGGAATCGCCCGGCCGACCGCCGCTGCCGCCGCCCGCCCGGGGCTGGGGGGCCGACCCGCGGCGCGCGGGCGACCTGGGCCTACTGCTCGACGCCGCGCTGCGGGCCGCCCGGTCGCCCGGCGGGCGGGGCGCCGCCCTGCGGGTGCGCGGCGACACCGTCGCCGGGAAGACCGTCGACGTGGTCGAGCTGCGCACGTCCCGAGGGCTGCTGCGCTACTGGATCGACCGGTCCGGCGCGCTGCGCCGCCTGGAGCTGCGCACCCGCACCGGCGCCTGGGCCCAGCTCGACCTGACCCCCACCACGGTGCCCCGGCTCGTCCCACCGCCCCGGCCCCCGGCCGGGGGCCGCTGACCGGTCAGGGACGCCAGCCGGTCTGCGCCGCCCACTGCTCGGCGCGCAGGTGCTCCTCGTCGAACCACGGGTCCTTCGCGGTGGTCCAGGCGGCGCTGTCCGGGGCGGAGGCCGCCAGCTCCCGCTTCAGCGCCAGATAGGCCGACCGCTGGTCCGGGTCGGCACGCAGGTGGTCGCGCATCAGCAGCGCGTACCGCCAGCCGGGCGCGTTGGCCGGGCGGACGTGCAGGTGCACGGGGCGGCCCGGGTCGGCGCTGCCGTGCAGCCGCTTCTCCCACCGGCCGCTGCCGGGCGGGCGGGGGTCGTCCCACCACTCGCCGGGCAGGCGCGGGAAGCCCGCCTCCGCGAGCCGTTCGGCCAGCGGTCCGTCCGCGTCGGCGAGGGTCGGGACGGTGAGCTGGATGTCGATCACGTCCCTGGCGGCGAGCCCCGGGACCGCGGTCGAGCCGATGTGGTCGATACGCAGGTCGGCGGGGGCGAGCGCGTGCCGGATCCGGGCGGCCAGCCGCGCGTACTGCTGCGGCCAGGTCGGGTCGGCCTCCGTCAGGACGACGTGCTCCGAGGGGGCCGCCCGCCGCTCGCGCAGGTTCGCCTCGTAGGGCCGCAGCCGCTCGCGCCACAGCGCGTCGACGGCCGCGTGCAGGTCGTCGAGGCTGCCGTCGTTGGTCAGCAGCACGTCCGCCGCGCCCCGCCGCCGGGCGTCGTCGGCCTGCGCGGCGATCCGCCGCTCGGCCTCCGCCCGGTCCATCCCCCGGTCGCGGGCCAGGCGCGCCAACCGGGTGGCCACCTCCGTCTGCACCACGACCACCAGGTGGTACGTGGGCGCGAGCCCCACCTCCACCAGCAGCGGCACGTCGTTGATCACGATCGCGTCGGGTGCCGCCGCGGCGGCCAGTTCGGCGGCCCGGGCCCGTACGCGGGGATGGGTGATCGCCTCCAGCCGGCGGCGCGCCGTCTCGTCGGCGAACACCAGCGCGCCCAGCGCCGCCCGGTCGAGGGCGCCCTCGGCGTCGAGGATCCGCTCGGAGAAGGCCGCGACGATCTCGGCCAGCCCTTCCGTGCCCGGCGCGACCACCTCCCGGGCCACCCGGTCGGAGTCGATCAGCACCGCGCCGCACTCGGTCAGTCGCCTCGCCACGGCGCTCTTGCCGGACCCGATTCCTCCGGTCAGTCCCACCTTCAGCACGACGTCAGTCAACCGGATCACCACCGCGCTGCCGGCACCGGGGGCACCCCGGACCGGTCCCTCTGGAGCCGTATCCTAGTACTAGGATAGGCGCGTGGAGTTGACCACCGCCGAGCTGACCGTGCTAGGCCTGCTCATCGAACGACCCCGGCACGGCTACGACCTGGAGCAGGTGATCGCGCGACGCGGCATCCGTCAGTGGTCCGACGTCGGGTTCTCCTCGATCTACTACCTGCTCGCCAAGCTGGACAAGCGCGGCCTGGTCCACGTTCCCGAGGCTCCCGCCGCCCCGAAGTCCCGCCACGTGTTCCACGCCACCGCCGAGGGCCGGGCGGCCGCGGCGCGCACCGCGCTGGCGCTCATCGAGCAACCGCAGCCGGTCCGGCACCCGCTTCTCGTCGGCATCGCCAACCTGCCCCTGCTCTCCGACCGGGAGTACGCGCAGGCGCTGTGCACCCGGCTGGCGGGGGTCGAGGCCCGCATCGAGTCGCTCCGGTCGGCGCAGCAGGCGCAGGCCCCCCTCCCGCACCCGGCGCGGGAGGTCTTCTCGTACTCGCTGAGCCTCCTGGAGGCGGAAAGGCAGTGGCTCGCCGCCCGAGCCCAGGTGCCTGATGACTGACAAGACCGACTTCAAGAAGACGCTCGACGCCTATCAGGCCGGGCGCGGCCAGTTCCGAATCGTGGACGTGCCCGACACGCGGTACCTCATGGTCGACGGCCACGGCGACCCGAACGGCGCACCGGCGTTCACCGGTGCCATCGAGGCCCTCTACCCGGTGGCCTACAAGCTGAAGTTCGCCAGCAGGCGAGACCTCGGCCGGGACTACGTCGTCCCGCCCCTGGAGGGCCTGTGGTGGGCCGAGGACATGGACTCGTTCACCGCCCGGCGCGACAAGGCACGGTGGGACTGGACGCTGATGATCATGGTGCCGGACTGGATCGGCCAGGACCTGTTCACCGCCGCCGTCGAGCAGGCCGGGGCCAGGAACCGCCCGTCACGTCTCGACGACGTCCGCCTGGCGACGCTGTCCGAGGGGCGGTGCGTGCAGACGCTGCACGTCGGTTCCTTCGACGACGAGGCCGAGGTGCTGGCGCGGCTGCACGGTGAGTTCGTCCCGGGCAACGGGCTGCGGATGGTGGGCAGACACCACGAGATCTACCTCAGCGACTTCCGCCGGGTCGCGCCCGAGCGGCAACGCACCATCCTGAGGCAACCGGTCGCCGCCGCATCGGGTGCGTAGGGCGGCGAGGGCGCGGCGGTGGCGGGCGACGGCGAGCGGCTGCGGAAAGACGGGAGCCCCGCCCCCGGCGATCTCGCGATCGCGGGGACGGGGCCCGTCGTCGTTCAGCGGGTCACTTGCCGCCGGCGAGCTTCTCCCGCAGAGCGGCGAGCGCCTCGTCGGTGGCCAGGGTGCCGGCCGGCTCCTCGGCCTGACGGCTCGGGGCCGCGCTGGTCGAGGTGGTGGTGCCACCACCGGTGACGGGCGGGGCCGGGTTGGCAGCCGCCTCGGCGTCGGCGGCCCGGGAGGTCTGCACCTGCTTGGTGTGGGCCTCCCAGCGCTGACGCGCCTCGGCGTACTGGTTCTCCCAGGTCTCGCGCTGCTTGTCGTACCCCTCGAGCCACTCGCCCGTCTCCGGGTCGAAGCCCTCCGGGTAGATGTAGTTGCCCTCGGTGTCGTACGTCGCGGCCATGCCGTAGAGGGTCGGGTCGAAGTGCTCCTCGCCCTCGACGAAGCCCTCGTTGGCCTGCTTGAGCGACAGCGAGATCCGGCGGCGCTCCAGGTCGATGTCGATGACCTTGACCATGACCTCGGAGCCGACCTGGACGACCTGCTCCGGGATCTCCACGTGGCGCTCGGCCAGCTCGGAGATGTGGACCAGGCCCTCGATGCCGTCGTCCACCCGGACGAAGGCGCCGAACGGCACCAGCTTGGTGACCTTACCCGGCACGATCTGCTGGATCGCGTGGGTGCGGGCGAACTGACGCCACGGGTCCTCCTGCGTCGCCTTCAGCGACAGCGAGACCCGCTCGCGGTCCAGGTCGACGTCCAGGACCTCGACCTCGACCTCCTGGCCCACCTCGACGACCTCGGACGGGTGGTCGATGTGCTTCCAGGACAGCTCGGAGACGTGCACGAGGCCGTCCACGCCGCCCAGGTCGACGAACGCGCCGAAGTTGACGATCGAGGACACGACGCCCTTGCGGACCTGGCCCTTCTGCAGCTTGTTGAGGAACTCGGTGCGCACCTCGGACTGCGTCTGCTCCAGCCAGGCCCGGCGGGACAGGACCACGTTGTTGCGGTTCTTGTCCAGCTCGATGATCTTGGCTTCGAGCTCGCGCCCGACGTACGGCTGCAGGTCGCGCACCCGACGCATCTCGACCAGGGAGGCGGGCAGGAAGCCCCGCAGCCCGATGTCGAGGATGAGGCCGCCCTTGACCACCTCGATGACCGAGCCGCGGACGACCCCGTCCTCGTCCTTGATCTTCTCGATGGTGCCCCAGGCCCGCTCGTACTGCGCCCGCTTCTTGGAGAGGATCAGACGACCCTCCTTGTCCTCCTTCTGGAGGACCAGGGCCTCGATGTGGTCACCAACCGAAACGACCTCGGCCGGGTCCACGTCGTGCTTGATCGACAACTCCCGAGAGGGGATGACACCCTCGGTCTTGTAGCCGATGTCGAGCAGGACCTCGTCCCGATCGACCTTGACGACGGTGCCTTCGACAATGTCGCCGTCGTTGAAGTACTTGATGGTCTCGTCGATCGCGGCGAGGAAAGCCTCCTCGGAACCGAGATCGTCGTGGGTGACCCGGGTGGCGCTCGAGGGGGCCTCGATGCTGCTCGTCATGTGGGCGGTTGCTCCGGTCGGATGGTGTGTCACAGCAGGCTGGTGTGTCGCGGTGACCTGTTCGCGCCAGCGGATCCGTCGCCGGGCACACCGAAAGATCATCGCGTGAGATCATGGATGTGGCTCCGCCAGTGGTCCCGGAGACCGCGCACCTGCTCCCTGCCGAGGCACACGATCCGCGAGCGCATCATCTAGCCTACCCGCTGCATTACCACAGCGTGCAAGCCCTCCCATCCTCTCGCCGCCTCGTCAGCTGCGAAAGCGGAGATATCGGCAGGAAGGCGCCGCAGGTGTCGCGTCCGTCACAGGGGCATCACCGGTGAACGGTAGCGCCGGGCGCCGTACCCCGCACTCCGGGGGTCGCCCGGCGCACGGCGCGCGCGGGGCTAGCGTGGGCGGGTGGATGACGACAGCCGGGTGACCCGGCGCCGGGTCGGCAACGCCGAGGCCCGCCGGGCGAACCGCCGCTGGTGGGACGCCGACGCCGACGACTACCAGGCCGAGCACGGCCGTTTCCTCGGTGACCTGGACTTCGTCTGGTGTCCGGAGGGCGTGCGGGAGGCCGACGTACGGCTGCTGGGCGACCTGGCCGGCCGGCGGGTGCTGGAACTCGGCAGCGGGGCCGCCGCCGCCGCGCGGTGGCTCGCCACCCAGGGGGCCCGGCCGGTCGCCCTGGACCTCTCCGCCGGCATGCTGCGGCACGCCGCGCTGGCGGCCGGACGCACCGGCGTACGCGTGCCGCTGGTGCAGGCCGACGCGCTGGCGCTGCCCTTCGCCGACGCCGCGTTCGACACCGCCTGCACGGCGTTCGGGGCGGTCCCGTTCGTGGCCGACTCGGCGGCGGTCATGCGCGAGGTGTTCCGGGTGCTGCGCCCCGGCGGCCGGTGGGTGTTCTCGGTGACCCACCCGATGCGGTGGATCTTCCTCGACGACCCCGGCGAGGGCGGGCTGACCGCCGTGCACTCGTACTTCGACCGCTCCCCCTACGTGGAGCAGGACGAGGCCGGTGACGCCACCTACGTCGAGCAGCACCGCACGCTCGGCGACCGGATCCGCGAGCTCGTGGGCGCCGGGTTCCGCCTGCTCGACCTCGTGGAACCGGAGTGGCCCGAGGGGCACGAGGGGATCTGGGGGCAGTGGAGCCCGCTGCGCGGCCGCCTCTTCCCCGGCACCGCCATCTTCGTCGCGCAGAAGCCCGCCGGCTGACCGGCACGCGCCCCGCCCGGAGCGCGCCCGGCCGGGGCCGTCGTTTCGGGGCATCGACGCCGGGTACCCGCGTCGCATGGCCGAGCAGAGCGAGTTCCGCAGCGGTGACCACGTCTCCTGGGCCAGCCACAGCGGCCGGGCGTACGGCGTGGTCAAGGAGAAGATCACCGAACGGACGCACGTACGCGGGCACGCCGTGAACGCGTCGCCGGACGACCCGCAGTACCGGATCCGCAACGACGACTCGGGGCGGGACGTCGCACACCGACCGGAGGTGCTGCGCCATGAGCAGGGCTGACGAGGGCCGGGACACCTACCGGGAGTTCACCGAGGCGGTGAACATGAAGCCGGCCGAGCTGTCGACGTGGCTGGAGACCGACGAGTCGAAGCAGGTCGGCTGGCACAAGGGTGGGCGCTCCGGCGGCGGCGAGTCGGTCGGGCACGAGTCGGGCCGCAAGATCATCGAGCTGCTGCGGCGCAAGCGTGCCGAGCTCTCCGAGGGCGACTACCGGCACATGCGCAAGGTCGTCGGCTACGTCCGCCGGCACATGGCGCAGCGCCCCTCCGGCGACGTCCGCGACACGAAGTGGCGCTGGTCCCTGATGAACTGGGGCCACGACCCGCTGAAGCGCTGAGCCCGTCCGCTTGACCCTGCCACTGACGGCAGGGTCCGACGATCCGCACCATGAGTCGAGCGCAACGCAGGATCGTCGTCGTCACCGGTGCGGGCACCGGGATCGGGCGGGCCACGGCCCGTGAGTTCAGCGCCCAGGGGGCGTACGTCGTCGCGGTGGGACGACGGGCCGCGCCACTGGCGGAGACCGCCGCCGGCCACCCCGGCATCGAACCGCTGGTCGCCGACGTCACCGCTCCCGGCGCCGCGGAGCTGATCGTCGGCACCGCCACGCAGCGGCACGGCCGCCTCGACGTGCTGGTCAACAACGCGGGCGTGGCCGGCGGCGGTCCGCTCGGTTCGCTCGCCCCCGAGACCGTCGAGCGACACCTGGCGACGAACCTGGTGGCGCCGCTCCTGCTCACCCAGGCGGCGGTGCCGGCGCTGACCGACAGCCGGGGCGTCGTCGTCAACGTCACCACGTCGGTCGGGTCGCGGGCCTGGCCGGGCAGCTCGCTGTACGCGGCCGGGAAGTCCGCCCTGGACTCGCTGACCCGCAGCTGGGCGGTGGAGCTCGCGCCGTCCGGGATCAGGGTGGTGGCGGTGGCGCCCGGCGCCGTCGACACCCCGATCGGCGCGCACCAGGGGCTGACGCCGCGGCAGCAGGCCGACGTCCGCCGCTGGCAGGTGGAGCGGACGCCGCTGGGACGCATCGGGCGTCCCGAGGAGGTGGCGTGGGCGATCCTGCGCCTCGCCGACCCGGCGGCCGGCTTCGTCACCGGCGTCGTACTGCCGGTCGACGGTGGCGCCGTGATCGCGTGACGACGTCGCCCGCCGCACTGGTAGAACGGTGCCCGGAGGTACGGACCATGCTGATCGGCGAGCTGGCGGAGGCCACCGGCACCACCCCACGCGCGCTGCGGCACTACGAGCGGCACGGGCTGCTCGACTCCCGGCGGGCCCACAACGGCTACCGGATCTACGACGAGCGGTCGGTGGGCCGCGTGCGCAACATCCGTCACCTGCTGGCCGCCGGCCTGACGCTGGACGACGTGCGGACGTTCCTGCCCTGCCTGGACGGGGACGTGGCCGCCGCCCCGCCCGCGCCGGCCGGCGTCCGGGTCGCCCTGGACCGCCTCGCGGTGCTCGACGCCCGCATCGCGGCGCAGACGGCGGTACGCGACCGGCTGGCAGCGGCCCTGCGCGCGGCGGGCACGGCCGTCCCAGAAGTCTGACGACGACGCGGACCCGCCGGCCCTGTCCCGACCACGGCCGTCCCACACCGTTCGACGGCGGCGCGGGTCCTGCCGCCCTCCCCGGGCAGGGCCCGTGCCGGCGCGCGGCGGGACGGCGCCCGTCAGTGGTCGGCGCTGTTCCAGTCCCGGCCCTCGCCGACGGAGACCTCCAGCGGCACCGACAGCGGGTGCGCCCCGCCCATCTCCCGCCGCACCAGCGCCTCCAGGGTCTCCCGTTCGCCCGGGGCGACCTCGAAGACCAGCTCGTCGTGCACCTGGAGCAGCATCCGCGAGCGCAGGCCCGCCTCGCGCAGCGCCGTGTCGACGTGCAGCATGGCGACCTTGATGATGTCGGCCGCCGAACCCTGGATGGGAGCGTTGAGCGCCATCCGCTCCGCCATCTCCCGGCGCTGCCGGTTGTCGCTGACCAGGTCGGGCAGGTAGCGGCGGCGGCCCAGGATGGTGGAGGTGTAACCGTCGTGCCGGGCGCGGGCGACGACCTCCTGGAGGTAGTCGCGCACGCCCCCGAACCCGGCGAAGTAGTTCTCCATCAGCCCGCGCGCCTCCTCGGCGGTGATCCCGAGCTGCTGGGAGAGGCCGAACGCGCTCAGCCCGTACGCCAGGCCGTAGTTCATTGCCTTGATCTTGCGCCGCTGGTCGGCGGTGACCTCGTCGACCGGCACCTCGAAGACCGACGAGGCGGTGGCGGCGTGGAAGTCGGCACCGGAGTTGAACGCCTCGATGAGCGCGTCGTCCGACGACAGGTGCGCCATGATCCGCATCTCGATCTGGCTGTAGTCGGCGGTGAGCAGGCAGTCGTAGCCCTCCCCCACCACGAAGGCGCGCCGGATGCGGCGGCCCTCCTCGGTGCGGATCGGGATGTTCTGCAGGTTGGGCTCGGTCGAGGAGAGCCGCCCCGTGGCCGCCACCGTCTGGTTGAACGTGGTGTGGATGCGGCCGTCGTCGGAGACCGACTTGAGCAGCCCGTCGACGGTCGTCTTGAGCTTCGCCACGTCCCGGTGGCGCAGCAGGTGGGCCAGCACCGGGTGCGGGTTCTGCGCGTGCAGCCACTGGAGGGCGTCGGCGTCGGTGGTGTAGCCGGTCTTGATCTTCTTGGTCTTGGGCAGGCCCAGCTCGCCGAAGAGGATCTCCTGCAACTGCTTCGGCGAGCCGAGGTTGAACTCCCGGCCGACCGACTCGTAGGCCCCCTGGGCGGCGGCCTTCACCTCGGCGGCGAAGTGCGCCTCCAACTCGGAGAGATAGTGCGTGTCGGCGGCGATGCCGGTGCGTTCCATGTCGGCGAGCACCCGCATCAGCGGCAGCTCCACCCCGGCCATCAGCCGCGCCGACTGCTCGCCGTCGCGGGACAGCTCGGCGTCGATCGCGTCGGCCAGGTCGAGGGTGGCGCGGGCCTGGAGCATGAGGTTCTGCTCCGCCTCGCCGTCGTTGCCGAGCCCCTCCAGGGTGAGCTGGCCGGTCTCCGGGGCGTCGACCCGCAGCTCGCGGTGCAGGTAGCGCAGGGCCAGGTCGGTCAGGTCGTAGGAGCGCTGGTCGGGGCGGGCCAGGTAGGCCGCGATCTGCGTGTCGCGGAGGATGCCCTCCAGGTGCCAGCCGTGCGCGGCGAACGCCAGCACCGCCGGCTTGCTGTCGTGCAGCACCTTGGGCCGCCCGGCGTCGGCCAGCCAGGCCGCCAGGGCCGCCTCGTCGGTCGGCTCCAGGGTGGCGGGATCGCACCAGGCCGCCGCACCGCCGGCGGTGGCCAGCGCCAGCCCGGTCACCGAGGCGGTGTGCCGGCGGTTGGGGCCCGTGTCGAGCTTCGCCGCCACGCCCACCGGGGTGTCGGCCGGCGCGTGCGTCTCCAGCCACCCGGCGAGCGCCCCGGGCTCGGTGAGCACCTCGCCGGTCAGGTCGAACCCGGACTCGGCCTCCGGCTCCACCGCCTCCAGGTACTGGTAGAGCCGGTCGCGCAGGATGCGGAACTCGAGAGTGTCGAAGACCTGGTGGACGGCCTCGCGGTCCCACCCCTCCCACCGCGTGTCCTCGGGGCGCAGCGGCAGCTCCAGGTCGGAGACGAGACAGTTGATCTCGTAGTTGCGGATCACGTCGGCGAGCCGCTCGCGCAGGCTGTCGCCGGCCTTGCCCTTGATCTCGTCGGCCCGCGCGACGACCCCGTCGACCCCGCCGTACGTGTTGATCCACTTCGCGGCGGTCTTCGGCCCGACGCCGGGCACGCCGGGCAGGTTGTCGCTGGTCTCGCCGACCAGGGCGGCCAGGTCGCGGTAGCGCTCCGGGGGGACGCCATACTTCGCCTCGATCGCCGCCGGGTCCATCCGGGCCAGGTCCGAGACGCCCTTGCGCGGGTAGAGCACCGTGATCTGGTCGCCGACGAGCTGGAACGCGTCCCGGTCGCCGCTGCTGATCAGGACCGACATGCCCTGGTCGCGGGCCTGGCAGGCGAGGGTGGCGATGATGTCGTCGGCCTCGAAGCCCTCCTTCTCCACCACCGGGATGCGCAGCGCCGCGAGGACCTCCTTGACCAGGCTCACCTGGCCCTTGAAGTCGGTCGGGGTCTCGCTGCGGCCGGCCTTGTACTCCGCGTACTTCTCGGTGCGGAAAGAGCGGCGGGAGACGTCGAAGGCGACCACGATGTGCGTCGGCTGCTCGTCGCGCAGCACGTTGATCAGCATGGACGTGAAGCCGTAGACCGCGTTGGTCGGCTGCCCCGTCGTGGTGGAGAAGTTCTCCACCGGCAGGGCGAAGAACGCCCGGTATGCCATGGAATGTCCGTCGACGAGAAGCAGGCGCGGCGTCGTAGCTGTCACGGCAGCGACTCTAGCCGCCCGCTCCGACACTCCGGGACACCGGCACGGACGCCGGCGCGGCCCGGGGTGGGCCGCGCCGGCGTACCGCTCAGAGCACCTTGGCCAGGAACGCCTTCGTCCGGTCGTGCCGGGGGTTGGCGATCACCTCGCGGGGCACGCCGGACTCGACGACGACGCCGCCGTCCATGAAGACCAGCGAGTCGCCGACCTCGCGGGCGAAGCCGATCTCGTGGGTGACCACGATCATCGTCATGCCGTCGCGGGCGAGGTCCTTCATCACGTCGAGCACCTCGCCGACCAGCTCCGGGTCGAGCGCGCTGGTGGGCTCGTCGAAGAGCATCAGCTTCGGCTGCATCGCCAACGCCCGGGCGATCGCCACCCGCTGCTGCTGCCCGCCGGAGAGCTGGCTCGGGTAGTTGCCGAGCTTGTCGCCCAGCCCCACCCGCTCCAGCAGCGCGGCGGCCCGGTCCCGGGCGGTGGCCTTCTTCTCCCCGCCCACCTGCACCGGTGCCTCGGCGACGTTCTCCAGGGCGGTCATGTGCGGGAAGAGGTTGAACCGCTGGAACACCATGCCGATCGCCCGGCGCTGGGCGGCGACGTCCTTTTCCCGCATCTCGTGCAGCTTGCCGCCGCGCTCGCGGTAGCCGATCAGGTCGCCGTCCACCCAGATCCGGCCGGCGTTGATCTTCTCCAGGTGGTTGATGCAGCGCAGGAACGTCGACTTGCCGGAGCCGGAGGGACCCAGCAGGCAGCACACCTCGCCGCTGCGGACCTCCAGGTCGATGCCCTTGAGCACCTCGATCGCCCCGAACGACTTGTGCACCTGCTCGGCCCGGACCATCGGCGCGGACTCCACCGCCGCCCCGCCGGCCGCTGCCGGCACCGTCAGCTCGGTCATGCGCCGTCCGCCTTCCCGGTCGTGCCGCCGTTCTCCGCCGCGATCGCCCGCAGCCTGGTCTTCGCCCGTCCGCTGCGCCCGACGCCCTTGGAGAAGTGCCGCTCCAGGTAGTACTGCCCGACCAGCAGCACGCTGGTCAGCAGCAGGTACCAGATGGTCGCCGCGACCAGCATCGGGAAGACCTGGAAGGTCCGGCTGCCCACGGCCCTGAGCTGGAAGAACAGCTCGGTGGAGACCGGCACGAAGGCCACCAGCGAGGTGTCCTTGAGCATGGCGATGGTCTCGTTGCCGGTCGGCGGGACGATCACCCGCATGGCCTGCGGCAGCACGATCCGACGCAGGATCTGCCCCCGGCGCAGGCCGAGCGCCTGGGCGGCCTCGGTCTGCCCCTCGTCGACCGACTGGATGCCGGCCCGGACGATCTCCGCCATGTAGGCGGCCTCGGAGAGGCCCAGCGCCAGCATGCCGGCGACGAAGCCGGTCAGGATCTCCACGGCGGAGAAGCCGAACAGCCGCGCCTCGAAGTCGTCGACCCCGAACAGGGCGCCGATCTGCCGGTCGAAGGGCAGCCCGAACTCGACGCGCGCCCAGAGGATGCCCAGGTTGCCGAAGAGGATCGCCAGCACCAGCCGGGGCACCGCCCGGAAGAACCAGGTGTACGCGAAGGCGACGCCGCGCAGGATCGGGTTCTCCGACAGCCGCATGATGGCGATGACGACGCCCAGCCCGACACCGATCAGCATGGCGGTCAGGAGCAGCGCGATCGTGCCGCGCAGCCCCTCGACGATCGGCGGGCGGAACATCTCGTCGATCATGAACGACCAGTTGAACGCCTTGTTCGTCACCAGCAGGTGCACGAACATGGCCACCAGCACCCCGATCACGGCGACGGCGACCCACCGCCCGGGATGCCGCACGGGCACGGCGCGGATGGGTTCCGGCCGTGCCCGTTCGGGTGTGTCAGTCTCGACAGACATCGTCAGCTGGTCGGGTTCAGCGCCGGGGTCGTGATGGCGCCGCCCTCGACGCCCCACTTCTTCAGCGCGCCCTGGTACGTGCCGTCGGCGATGACCGCCGTGACGGCCTCCTTGAGCACCTCGGCGAACGCGGCCTGGTCCTTCTTCACCGCGTAGCCGTACGGGGCGGACTCGTAGATGTCGCCGAGCAGCTCCAGCTGACCGCTGCTCTGCTTCACCGCGTACGCACCGACCGGGGAGTCGGCCAGCATGGCGTCGTTCTTGCCGCTGACCACGGCGGCCGTGGCGTCGCTCTGCGCCTGGTACTGGTCGATGGTGATGGCCGGCTTGCCGGCGTCGGTGCACTTCTTCGACCGGGCGGTGATGTCGTCGAGCTGCACGGTGCCGACCTGCACGGCGATCTTCTTGCCGCAGGCGTTCTCGGTGTCGACCTTGGCCGGGTTGCCGGCCTTGGTCGCCCACTGGGTGCCGGCGGAGAAGTAGCTGACCATGTTGACGGTCTTCATCCGCTCGGCGTTGATGGTGAACGAGGAGACGCCGACCTCGTACTTGCCGGAGTCGACGCCGGGCAGGATCGCGTCGAACGGCGCCGACTCGTACTCGGCCTTCAGGCCGAGCTTCTGCGCGACCGCGTTGAACAGCTCGATGTCGAAGCCGACCACTGTCTTGCCGTCGGCGTCGAGGAACTCCGCCGGGGCGTACGTCGAGTCGGTGCCGACCTTGATCACGCCGTCGGCCTTGATGGCGTCGGGCACCTTCGCGGCCAGCGCCGAGTCGGCGGCGGCGGTGACGCTGGGGCCGGCGCCGGGCTGCTCGGTGCTCTCCTTCTCGCCGCAGCCGGCCAGCGAGAGGGCGAGCAGGGCGGCGCCGGTGACGCCGAGGGCGGCCCGGCGGCCACCACTGATGCGGAACATGGGGTACTCCTTGCGATGAGGGGTGACGGCCGGTCAGGCCACGCCGAGGTAGGCCTCTTTGACCGCCGGGTCGTGCAGCAGCTCGGCACCGGTGCCGCTCTTGACGATCCGGCCGGTCTCCAGCACGTACGCCCGGTGGGCCCGGGCCAGCGCCTGCTGGGCGTTCTGCTCGACCAGCAGGACGGTGGTGCCCTGTTGGTTGATCTCGACGATGATGTCGAAGATCTGCTGGATCAGCATCGGGGCCAGACCCATCGAGGGCTCGTCGAGCAGCAGCAGCTTCGGCCGGCTCATCAGCGCCCGCCCGACGGCCAGCATCTGCTGCTCGCCGCCGGAGAGGGTGCCGCCCTGCTGCCTGCGCCGCTCGGCCAGGCGCGGGAAGAGGCCCAGCACCCGGTCGAGGTCCTGGGCGATGCCGGCCCGGTCGCGCCGGGTGTACGCACCCATGTCGAGGTTCTCCAGCACCGTCATGCCCGGGAAGATCCCGCGGCCCTCGGGTGCCTGGCACAGCCCCCGCCGGACCCGCAGGTCCGCCCGGAGCTTGGTGATGTCCTCACCGTTGAACCGGATGCTGCCGCTGGCGACCGGCCGGATCCCGGAGATCGCCCGCATCGTGGTCGACTTGCCGGCGCCGTTGGCGCCGATCAGGGCGACGATCTCGCCCTCGTCCACCGTCAGGCTGATGCCGTGCAGCGCCTGGATCCGCCCGTAGAGCAGGCTCACATCGTCGATCTCAAGCAGCATCGTCCGGCACCCCCAGGTACGCCGCGATCACCTTCGGGTTCTCCCGCACCTCGGCGGGCAGCCCCTCGGCGATCTTCTTTCCGAACTCCAGCACCACGATCCGGTCGGTGACCCCCATGACCAGGCGCATGTCGTGCTCGATGAGCAGCACGGTCACGCCGGTGTCCCGGATCTGCCGGATGAGCTGGAGCAGTTCCTCCTTCTCCGCCGGGTTGAAGCCGGCGGCCGGCTCGTCCAGGCAGAGCAGCACCGGGTCGGTGGCCAGCGCGCGGGCGATCTCCAGCCGCCGCTGCTCGCCGTAGGAGAGGTTGCGGGCGAACTCGTGCATCCGCTTGCGGATGCCGACGAACTCCAGCAGGCGCTCGGCCTTCTCCCGACTCGCGCGCTCCTCCTTCCAGTACCGCGGCAGGCGGAACAGCGCGGAGATGACGCTCGTCTTGTTGTGCGCGTCCGCGCCCACCAGGACGTTCTCCAGCGCCGTCATCTCCGGGAAGAGGCGGATGTTCTGGAACGTCCGCGCCATGCCCATCTTGGTGATCTGGTGCCGCTTCTTGCCGCTGACCTTCTGGCCACGGAACCGGATCTGCCCCTCGGTGGGCTGGTAGATGCCGGTCATGGCGTTGAAGCAGGTGGTCTTGCCGGCGCCGTTCGGGCCGATCAGACCGAGGATCTCGCCCTTGTAGAGGGTGAAGTCCACCTCGTTGAGGGCGACCACGCCGCCGAAGCGCAGCGTGACCTTGTCGACCTCCAGCAGCGGCTCCCGGGTGGGCACCGCCTCCACGGCCGGCGCGCCGGCCTGCGCCGGAACGACCGGCGTCTGCTCGGTGTCACTCACCGACGGTCACCTCCTTGCGACGATCCTTGAACTCCGCCGCACGTCGTCGGTTGGGGATCAGACCCTCCGGCCGGAAGATCATCATGACCACCAGCACCAGGCCGAAGAACAGGAACCGGTACTCGTACAGCTCGACGCCCAGCAGCTCGATGCCACGGAACCGCTCGATCATGTACGCCACCAGGCCACCGCCGACGATCGCGCCGACGATGTTGCCCGAGCCGCCGAAGATGACCGCGGCCAGGATGATGATCGAGTTCAGCAGCTCGAAGTTCTGCGAGTTGACGAAGTTCTGCTTGCCCGCGAAGAGCGCGCCGGCGAGGCCCGCGATCGCGGCGCCCGCGGCGAACGCCCACAGCTTGAACTTGAACGTCGGCACGCCCATGAGCTGCGCCGCGTCCTCGTCCTCCCGGATCGAGATCCAGGCGCGCCCGACCCGGCTGTGGGTCAGGTTCCGGACCCCGATGACCACCAGGATGATCAGCGTGAGCACCAGCCAGTAGTACGGCCGGGCGTCGAGCACGCCGAAGACCGGCTTGCCGTCGGCGAACTCGCCCGGCGGGTGCGGGATCTGGTTGAAGCCCCGCTGCCCCCGGAGGAACTCCGAGCTGACCGCGCCGATGCGGATCATCTCGGCGAAGCCGAGCGTCACCAGCGCCAGGTAGTCGCCGCGCAGCCGCAGGGTCGGCGTACCGAGCATCACGCCGGAGACCATCGTCAGGGCGATCGCCACCGGCACCGCCAGCAGCCACGGCCAGAGCGTCTTGAGGTTGCTGCTCGGCGAGGTCAGCACCGCCACGGTGTACGCGCCCACGGCGAAGAAGCCGAAGTAGCCGAGGTCGAGCAGGCCGGCGAAGCCGACCACGATGTTCAGACCGACGGCCAGCAGCACGTAGATCGAGACGGTGAACATCACCTGGGTGAAGTTCGCACCGGGGGTCGGGATCGGCCCGAGGTACTGGTAGAACTCCTTGTTCGGCAGCGCGTAGAAGAACACGATCACCGCGGCCAGCAGCGCCCAACGTACCCAGCGCGGCGCGCCGCGCCACCGTTCCCCGGCCGCCTCGCGGCCGGAGCGCACCTTGTCCAGAACGGTCGTCATGCCCGTGCCCTCCCCAGCGACTCACCCAGCAGACCGGTCGGCCGGAACATCAGCAGCACCACCAGCAGCGCGAACGCGGCGAAGTCCTTCCACTCGCTGCCGAACAGACCGGAGGCGTAGTTCTCGATCAAGCCCAACAGCAGGCCGCCGAGCAGCGCGCCGCGCAGGTTGCCGATGCCGCCGAGCACCGCGGCGGTGAAGGCCTTCAGGCCGAGCAGGAAGCCGACGCTGTAGGTGAGGGTCTGGATCCGTACGTCGTAGAGCAGGCCGGCGACGCCGGCCATGCTGCCGCCGGCGATGAAGACGATCAGGATGATCCGGTCCTTGTTCACGCCCATCAGCGCGGCGGTGTTGGCGTCCTGGGCGACCGCCCGGATGCCGCGACCGACCCGGCTGCGGTTGATGAACAGGTCCAGCGCGATCATCATCACCAGCGCGGCGCCGAGGGTGAGCAGCTGCACCCCGTCGATCGGCACGCCGAAGACGTGGAACAGCGGTTCCTGGCTGACCAGGATCGGGGCGCCCTCGGGGCGGCGGCGGGTCCAGATGCCGAACGCCTCGGAGATGGCGATGGACGCGCCGATGGCGGTGATCAGGAAGGCCAGCGGCGGCGCGTTGCGCTTACGCAGCGGCCGGTACGCCACCCGCTCGATCACGGTGGCCGTGCCGGCGGAGGCGATCGCCGCGACGATCATCGCCACCAGCAGGTAGAACATGATCGACCCGATGCCGCTGACCTGCGAGTTCTGGTCGAGCCCGAAGCCGTTCCAGGTCCAGATCGCCGCGAACGCGCCGGCGATGAAGACCTCGGAGTGGGCGAAGTTGATGAGTCTCAACACGCCGTAGACCAGCGTGTAGCCGAGCGCGACCAGGGCGTAGATCGCACCCTGCGTCAGGCCGGTCGTCGTGTATGTCCCGAAGTTGGAGAACAGGTCGTCGAAGTTCAATGAAGGGACACTCCATCAGGGTCTGGAGAGAAAAGTGGGGCGCGGCCGGGAGCACAGCTCCCGGCCGCGCCCGCGATCACCACTCAATCGCCGTTGCAGCGACCGACGTCAGGACTTGGGGATCTCCTGGTCCGGAACGACCTTGCCGTCCTTGACCTTGAAGGCCCAGACCTTGACCTGCGCCGGGTCGAGCTCGCCGCCCTCGACGAACTTGTAGCTCGCCGCGACGCCCTCGCCGCTGTAGCCCTTCACGAACTCCAGCAGGCCCTCACGGCTGGTCTTGCCCGCCTTGATGCCGGCCAGCAGGATGTTCGCCGCGTCGTAGGCCGTGTCGCTGTAGGTGCCCGGGTCGGTGCCGTTGAGCGCCTTGTACTCCTCGATGAAGGTGCCACGCGCCTCAGCGGCCGGCTGGCACGGGCAGGTGAGGATGGTGCCCTCGGCCGCCGCCGCACCCGCGGAGGTGATGTACGCGGCGTCGTTCACGCCGTCGCCGGCGATCAGCGGAGCGGTGACCCCGGCAGCGGTGAGCTGCTTGCGGATCAGGCCGGCCTCCTGGTAGTAGCCGCCGTAGAAGACCGCCTTGACGTTGGCGGCCTTGACCTTGGTGACCACGGCCGAGAACTCGACCTGCTTGCCGTCGCCCTGGACCTTGTCCGAGCCGACGACCGCGGGGCCGAGCAGCTTCTTGACCTCGTCGGCCAGGCCGGCGCCGTACGCGGACTGGTCGTCGATGACGTAGACCTTGTCGGCCTTCAGCACGTTCTTGATGTAGTTGCCGGCACCCGGGCCCTGGCTCAGGTCGTTGCCGACCGCGCGGAAGAAGGTCTTCCAGTTCTGCTTCGCGAGCGTCGGGTTGGTGGCCGACGGGGTGATGGTCACCAGACCGGCCTCGTTGAAGAGCGGACCGGCGGCCTCCGACTCACCCGAGTAGGCCGGGCCGACGATGCCGAGGATCTTGGTGTCGTCGATGGCCTTCTGGGCCAGCTGCGGGGCCTGGTCCGGGCTGCCCTGCGAGTCCAGGGGAACCAGCTCGACCTTGCAGTCGGCGTTCTCCTTGTTGTACTTGTCGACCGCCAGCTTGACGCCGTTGTTCTCGTTGATGCCGAGCGCCGCCGACGGGCCGGTCAGCGCGCCGAAGAACGCGATCTTGTTGCCGCAGGCGTCGCCACCGGACGCCGCGTCGTCGCTACTGGAGCATGCCGTGCCGCCGGCGACGAGCGCCAGCATGGCGACCCCACCGATAACGCGCGCGAGCTTCTGCCTCAAGGCCCGAACCCTCCTCCGTCCAATGGTCCGAACCACCCGCTGCCGATTGGCCCTTGCGGGGGCGGACGAACCAGACCGTCGTCGCCGGTCTGGGGCCGGACGCTATCCCACCTTTGAGCTGTGACGAAAGCCCCAGGGGAGCGGGTTGACCGAACCGTTACACGGCGTGGCGGGTTCGAAACGATCGCTGTAAGAACCGTCGGCGGCAAAAGGCCTTCGCCTTCGTTTCATCGGTAACGGGTCGAACTTCGTCCACCCTTTACCGATCGATGGCCGGTAACCCGACTGACCAGGCACGGGACGCCTCCCCGTCGTCAGACACCAACACCAGTCGATCACCCTGCGACGCGACCGCCACGGCCGTGTTCCCACCATCCGGCACCGGGGCCGGCATGGTCATCAGTCGCCACGAATCCCCCGCATCGGCGGAAAGCCACAGTCCGTGACCACCGCCGTCCCCCGTCACCGCGACCAACTCCCGCCCGGCCGGCACCAGGGCGTCGACCGAGGACACCCCCGGACCGGCCGCGCCGAACCCGCCGGCCCGCCGCCACTCGTCGCCCACCAGCCGCCAGGTCGCGAACCCGTCGCGCACCGGGCCGACGGCCACCACCGCACCGTCGACCGAGGCCACCCGCTGCGCCTGGCCCCGCCCGTCCGGCACCGGCAGCGCCATCCGCCGCCAGGACCGCCCGTCGGCCGAGCTCCAGGCCAGGGGCGTCAGCGCCGTCGCGCCGGGCGGCAGCACCGCGCCCACCACCCACCAGCCCGCCGGCACGGCCACCGCGTCGTACGCGACCGTCCGGCCCCGCCCGTCACCGGCGAGTTCCGCGACGCCCTCCCGGATCGCGAACCGCTCGCCGTCCGACGACGTCCAGACCGCCGCCCCGTCGACCCGCGCCCCCGCGATCAGCCACCCGGCCGGGCCCGCCGCCAGCCGCGCCACGCTCACCGCGCGCGGGCCGGCGTACAGCTCGAAGGGCGCCGACGCCTCCCGGAGCTGCCCGCCCGGCGACTGCGACCAGGTGCCCGTGCGCGGGTTGCCGTGCGCGCCGCCGTTCTTCGCCCCGAGCGCCGCCAGCCGGCCGCCGCGGCACGCGGCCGCGTAGAGCACGTGCTGACGGCCGTAGTGGCTCGACGGCGACATCGGCAGCGCCGTCCACGACACGCCGTCGGTGCTGCGCCAGGCCGCCGGCCGGGTCTCCCCCGCCGCGTCGGCCAGCCCGCCGACCACGTACCACGTGCCGGCGCAGGCCACGGCGTCGCGCAGCAGCGGCCGGCCGGGGGCGCCCGGCGGCGCCGGCAGGGTCAGCGGCTGCCACCGCGGGCGCAGCGGCTCTTCGGCGGGCTCCGTCGGGGCCTGGCCGCAGCCGGCCGGCAGCAGCGCGAGGACACCGAGCACCGCCACCAGCCGCCGGGTCCGCATGGATCAGATGCTATCGATCAACCGGCCCCGCGAGGAGCCCCCGGAGTGCTCCCCGGCGTGTCGCGTCGCCCCGGCGGCGCCTCAGGACGCGGGCTGGGCGACCTCGCCGCCGGCGGTCTCGGCGAGGATCCGCTCGGCGACCTCCTTCATGGTCATCCGGTGGTCCATCGCCGTGCGCTGGATCCACTTGAACGCCTGCGGCTCGGTCATCCCGTACGTCGTCATCAGCGCGCCCTTGGCGCGCTCGACCGTCTTGCGGATCTCCAGCCGGTCGGTCAGCCCCGCGACCTCCGCCTCCAGGGCGGCGATCTCCGAGTAGCGCGACAGCGCGATCTCCACCGCCGGCACCAGGTCGCTCTTCTGGAAGGGCTTCACGAGGTACGCCATCGCGCCGGCCGCCCGCGCCCGCTCCACCAGGTCACGCTGGCTGAACGCGGTCAGGATGATCACCGGGGCGATCCGGGCGCCCGCGATCCGCTCGGCGGCGGCCAGCCCGTCCATGATCGGCATCTTGATGTCGAGGATGACCAGATCCGGCTTGAGCTCCTCGGCGAGCCGGACGGCCGTCTCGCCGTCACCGGCCTCCCCGACGACCTCGTAGCCCTCCTCGACGAGCATCTCGGCCAGGTCCAGCCGGATCAGCGCCTCGTCCTCGGCGATCAGAACGCGCCTGCGCTCGACGTCCGTCTGCATCTCGGCCACGAGCCACTCCCACCAGTCTGTGCTCGACACCCGCGATGCCGGGTGTCGCCGCCCTTAGCGTAGTGGGTAACCTATGTGGCGCCGCCACAGCGTTGGGCGACGACGTCCCCGTATTCCAATGGCAGAGAAGCGGAGCTCAAACCTCCGACAGTGTGGGTTCGAATCCCACCGGGGACACCGGAACTGTCGTACGGGCGTACGAGACTCGTCCTGTGCACGCACCGGAGATACGCGCCCGAGCCCTCAGAGTCCACCTGGGCGGCGCAACCATCGCCGAGGCTGCCTGGGCCGTCGGTCTTTCCTACCGGACTGTCTGGGAGTGGTGCCGCGAGCGGCCGCAACCGCTGGTTCGAAGCACGGCAGAGCGCTGTTTCCGCTGCCGTCGCGACGACGGATATCCGACAAACCCATCGGCCTACAGCTACCTGCTGGGCCTCTACCTGGGTGACGGGCACCTGGTCACTAGCTCGCGGGTGCCGGTCTTGAGGATTTCCTGCGGCGACGCGTGGCCCGGGTTGATCGACGCCTGCGACTCCGCTATGCGGGCGGTGCTGGCCAACAAGGTCCAGCGGGTTCCACAACAGGGCTGCGTGAGCGTGCAGAGTTACGGCAAGCACTGGCCGTGCCTGTTCCCGCAGCACGGTCCCGGCAAGAAGCACGAGCGTCAGATCACCCTCGCCGACTGGCAGAAGAGGATCGTCACCGCCCATCCCGGGCCTTTCCTGCGGGGTTTGTTCCACTCCGACGGCTGCCGGTTCAGCAACCGGGTGACGACGCGCGGCAGGAGCTACGTCTACCCGCGCTACATGTTCGTCAACGAGTCGGCCGACATCATGGGGCTCTGCCAGTGGGCACTGGACCTGCTCGGCATCGCCTGGCGGATGAACCGCCGCAACTCCCTCTCCGTGGCGCGCCGGGACGCCGTCGCCGCCCTCGATCGCCACGTCGGCCCGAAGTCCTGACCGTGCCGCCCGGTCGGCTCCCACGGGTGGAACGCCACGGGTGTCACCTGGGCCCGTTGGCACCCGTGGCGTTCCACTCCCGTGCGCCACGACGCCCGCGGCGGGGCGACTCGCGGCAACGGGGCGACCGACTCGCGGCAGTGAGGGCGGGCGACGGCGTTGGTCCGGCCAGCCGAATTCAGCGAGGGCCGGCCGACGACGTCGGTTCGGTCAGCCGAGTACAGCGGAGGCCGGCCGACGGCGTCGGTCTGGTCAGCCGAATTCAGCGAGGGCGGGCGACGACGTCGGTTCGGGTCAGCCGAGTTCGGCGAGGGCCTGGGCCAGGTCGGCGCGCAGGTCCTCCGCGTCCTCCAGGCCCACCGAGACGCGCAGCAGGCCCCCGCACGGCTTGGCCTCCCCCTCGACGGGGCGGTGGGTCAGCGAGGCCGGGTGCTGGATGAGGGTGTCGACGCCGCCCAGCGAGACCGCGTGGGTGATCAGCCGGCAGGCGTTCGCGACGGCGGCCGCGGCGGGGGCGCCGCCGCGTACCTCGAAGGCGAGGAGGCTGCCGGGGCCGCTCATCTGCCGTCCGACGAGCCCGGCGGGGTCGTGCAGCGACGGGTGGTGCACCTGCGCGACGGCGGGGTGGGCGGCGAGCCAGGCGGCGAGTTTCTCGGCGCCGGCCTGCTGGGCACGCACCCGCACCGGCAGGGTCTGCAGGCCGCGGTGCAGCAGGTACGCGCCGAGGGGGTGCAGGATCGCGCCGGTGAGCGCGCGGACCTGGCGCAGCCGGGCGGCCCAGTCGGCGTCGCAGGCGACCACGCCGGCGAGGACGTCGCCGTGCCCGCCGATGCTCTTGGTGGCGCTGTGCAGCACGAGCGCGGCACCGTGCCGGGTGGGTTGCTGGAGCACGGGGGTGGCGACGGTGTTGTCGACGAGCAGCGGCACGTCGCCGGCGGCGCGGGCGAGGGCGGCGATGTCGACCAGGTCGAGGGTGGGGTTGGCCGGGGTCTCGGCGATCACCAGGGCGGTGTCGGGGCGGACGGCGGCGGCGACCTCGTCGGGGCGGGCCCAGGTGACGGTGGTGCCGAGCAGGCCGGTGGCGAGCACGTGGTCGGTGCCGCCGTAGAGGGGGCGGACGGCGACGAGGTGCCGCCTGCCGTCCCGGGTGGCGGCGAGCAGGGTGGCGGTGAGGGCGGCCATGCCGCTGGCGAAGGCGACGGCGTCGGTGGTGTCCTCGAGGTCGGCGAGGGCGGTCTCGAAGCGGGCCACGGTGGGGTTCCACAGGCGCTGGTAGACGGCGCTGCCGCCGGCGGGGAGGGTGCCTCCGGTGGCGAGGGCCTCGTAGGCGTCGCCGCCGGCGTCGACGGACGGCAGCGGGTTGGTGGTGGAGAAGTCGATCGGCGGCACGTGGACGCCGAGTGCGGCGAGGTCGTCGCGGCCGGCGTGCACGGCTCTGGTGTCCACGGTCGTCATGCTGGAAGGATCGAACATAGCGCCAACGGGCGGCAATAGTTCCGAACATGATTCGGTAATTGCCCTTGGAGGCCCGGGCTGGTTCGATGGATGATGCCTCCATGCCCCTTGCTACGAATGATGTGCGGCGGTTCGCCGACCTGGACGACACCGACCGGGCGATCCTGTCGGAGCTGGCCGCCGACGGCCGCCTGCCGAACAACGCCCTCGCCGAGCGGGTCGGGGTGGCCCCCTCGACGTGCCTGACCCGCACCCGCGCCCTGCGGGAGCGCGGGGCGATCCGCGGGTTCCACGCGGAGGTCGATCCGGCGGCGGTGGGGCTGCCGTTGCAGGCGCTGGTGTCGGTACGGCTGACCGCGCACGAGCGGGCGGCGGTGGACGCGTTCCGGGCCCGGTCGGTGCGGCTGCCGGGGGTGGTGGCCGTGTTCCACGTGGCGGGCGCGGAGGACTACGTGCTGCACGTGCGGGCGGCCTCGGCGGACGCCCTGCGGGACTTCGTGCTGGACCACCTGGCCGTGGACCCGGCGGTGCAGCACACCCAGACGAGCCTGATCTTCGAGCAGGCCCGCGGCATGGGCTGAGCGCGCTGCGGGCCCGCGACGGGCGCGTGAGCCGGATCGCCCCGGGGAACAAACCCGAGGTGGGACGGGTTGGCCACCCTTGTGATCAACGTACCGCTGTCTGTTCTCGATCTTGCCCCGGTCGCGGCCGGCGCCACTGCCGGCGCGGCGCTGCGGCATACCACCGAGCTGGCCCGGCGCACGGAGGAACTCGGGTACCGCCGGTTCTGGGTGGCCGAGCACCACAACATGCCGGCGATCGCGAGTTCCGCGCCGGCGGTGCTGCTCGCGCACCTGGCGGCGCACACGTCGACGATCCGGCTCGGCTCCGGCGGGGTGATGCTGCCCAACCACGCGCCGCTGGTGGTGGCCGAGCAGTTCGGCACCCTCGAAGCGCTGCACCCGGGCCGCATCGATTTGGGCATCGGCCGTGCCCCCGGCACCGACCAGGTGACCGCGCTGGCGCTGCGCCGGACGATGGAGGGGCTGTCGGCGGAGGGCTTCCCCCGGGAGCTGTCGGACCTGATGAACTACTTCAGCGGGGAGCGGCCGGGACCGATCACCGCCACCCCGGGCCTCGGCGAGCAGCCGGCGGTCTGGCTGCTCGGCTCCAGCGGGTTCAGCGCCCAGCTGGCCGGGCTGCTGGGCCTGCCGTTCTCCTTCGCGCACCACTTCAGCGCGCAGAACACGGTGCCCGCGCTGGCGCTGTACCGGCAGCACTTCCGGCCGTCGAAGTGGCTGGAGAAGCCGTACGCGATGGTGGCCGTCAACGCGGTCTGCGCGGACACCGACGAGCGGGCGGAGTGGCTGGCGGGGCCGGCGGCGCTGTCGTTCCTGCGGCTGCGCTCGGGGCGGCCCGAGCCCCTGTCGACGCCGGACGAGGCGGCGGCGTACCCGTACACGGAGGCCGAGCGCGAGTTCGTGCGGCAGCGCCGCGACGGGCAGGCGACGGGCTCCCCCGAGACGGTACGGCGGCAGCTCGGGGAGCTGCTGGCGCGCACCGGCGCGGACGAGCTGATGCTGACCACGCTGGTGTACGACGTGGCCGACCGGGTGCGCTCGTACGAGCTGATCGCCGAGCACGTGGCCGGTGGCCTGCGCCGCGAGGGCTGAAACACGATCTTCACGTCGGCGTCACCGGGGCGACGCGTGGCCCGCCTAGTTTTGACCTCGGTGGTGGTACGGCATTCCCGGTCGGGACGGGTCGGGGATGCCGCGGTGTGGGGCACCGGGCCGGAGCTGTGCGGATTCCGCGGCTGCGGCCCGGTGCCTTTTCCGTTCTGCGACCGGCCGATTGTGCGCCCCGGGGGCGCCGCCGCCGACCGGTCGTCGGGTCACCGCAGGTAGACGTTGGGCGTGGGCGGGGCGGCCATGCCGTCGCCGAGGAAGAAGCCCGGGTGCGGGGGCTGGTTGTAGGCGGTGTTCTGCCAGGCGACCGCCACCCGGTACTGCGGGTCGTGCATGAGCGTGTGGATCCGGGTGTTGGTGGGCGTGGGCGTGCTGTAGATGCGCAGGGCCCGGCTGTCGGTGGTGCGCCAGACGACCTCCTCCCGCCAGTCGCCGAACAGGTCGGCGGAGAGCGCCGGGGTGGACTTGGTGCCGTTGTTCGCCGCCACGCCGCTGGCGGTCAGCAGGCGGGTGTCGCCACCGGTGCCGTACTTGTCGATCCGGGTGCCGTCGAGCAGTTCCCGGACGGGGTCGCCGTCCCACCAGGCGAGGAAGTTCGCCGAGGACGGCCGGCGCCCGACGACGGCCCCGGTGGCGCTGTAGAGGTCGCCCATGTGGGTGCCGGCGCCCCAGAACTCGGCGCCGGGGCTGCCGGCGTGGATGTCGGCGGCGACGCCCCGGCCGGGGCCCTCGACTCCCCCGTTGTTCGGCCGCTGCCAGACGACCTGACCGGTACGGGCGTCGTGCAGGTCGGCCGCCGGCTGGTTGCCGGACTCGTGGATCGTGAAGACCTCCAGGCCGGCGCGGGCGGGCAGGAGGTCGCCGACGTGCAGGGCGTCGCCGTGGCCGAAGCCGGTGGCGTACATCAGGCGGCCGTCGTCGTTGATGGTGGCCGACCCGTACACGATCTCCTGGCGGCCGTCGGCGTCGACGTCGGCGACGGAGAGGTTGTGGTTGCCCTGGCCGAAGGCAGCGCCGTTGCCCGAGGCGTTGGAGTCGAAGGTCCACCGCTTGCGCAGGGTGCCGTCGCGGAAGTCCCAGGCCGCCACGACCGCCCGCGTGTAGTAGCCGCGGGCCATCACCAGGGAGGGGCGCTGCCCGTCGAGGTAGGCGGTGGCGGCGAGGAAGCGGTCGACCCGGTTGCCGTAGTTGTCGCCCCAGGAGGAGACCGTGCCTCGCGGCGGGTCGTAGTTGACGGTGGAGAGGACCGCGCCGGTGCGGCCGTCGAACATGGTCAGGTACTCGGGGCCGGCGAGGACGTACCCGCTGGAGTTGCGGTGGTCGGCGGTGGCGGAGCCGATCACCTGGCCGGTGCCGGAGCGGGTGCCGTCGGCGGTCTTCATGGCCACCTCGGCGCGACCGTCGCCGTCGTAGTCGTACACCTGGAACTGGGTGTAGTGGGCCCCGGCGCGGATGTTGCGGCCCAGGTCGACGCGCCACAGCCGGGTGCCGGTGAGGGTGTACGCGTCGACGTACACGTTGCCGGTGTAGCCGGACTGGGAGTTGTCCTTGGCGTTGGACGGCTCCCACTTGACCACGAACTCGTAGTCCCCGTCGCCGTCGAGGTCGCCGACGGAGGCGTCGCTGGCGGAGTACGTGTAGCTCTCGCCGCTCGGCGTGCTCGCGCCCGCCGGCACCTGCAACGGCACGTCGAGGTAGCCGGCGGGGAACCGGAGCGCGGCTGCGGAGGCGGCCTGTTCGGTGCCGCCGACGACGGCGCGCACGGTGTAGGTCGCGTCGGCCGCCGCGCCGCTGTCGAGGTAGTTGGTCGCCCCGGTGATCGGGCTGCCGTTGACCCTGGTCGTGCCCCGGTAGAGGTTGAAGGCGACCCCGGTCGTCTCGGTGCCGAGCAGCCGCCAGGAGACCAGGTTGCCGCTGCCGGAGCGGACGCTGACCAATCCCCGGTCGAGGTCCTCCATCTGCACCGCCCCGGCCGGCGGCGGGGTGGTCGGCGGCGGCGTGGTGGGTGGCGGGGTCGTGGGCGGCGGCGTGCTCGGCGGCGGCGGGGTGGTCGGGCCGCCGGTGGGCGCGGCGCCGGTGCATGCGGTGCCGTTGAGGGCGAAGCCGGTCGGTGGCGGGTTGCTCCCCTCCCACGAGCCGTTGAAGCCGAAGGTGGCGCTGGCACCGGTGGCGAGCACCGCGTTGTGCTCGACGTTACGGGCGGTCACCTGCGCGCCGGACTGGTCGACGACGGCGTTCCACGCCTGGGTGACCCGCTGGCCGGCGGTGTGCGACCAGGTGAGGGTCCAGCCGTTCACCGGGTCGCCCAGGTTGGTGACGGTGACGTCGGCGCCGAAGCCGCCGGGCCACTGGTTGGTGATCCGGTGCTCGACGCGGCAGCCTGCGGCGGCAGCCGAGGCGGTGAGGGTCGGAAGCGTACCGGCGGCGAGAGCGGCCGCGGCGGCCGCGGCGAGCAACGCGACGCGGCGATGGGTGATGGGCATGGGGAGTGGCCTCCGGGGAGGTTGGGCGCGCGGCAACCGTCGCCGTCGGCCTGCCCGGGCCGGCGGGAGGAGACGCCGCGCTTGCGGCGGTGGTCCGACGCCGTCGGTACGGCGTCGGTGTCGACGCCGCCGCTCCGGTGTCGGGCGTCCCGGCGCCGGCACTGCGGCGTCGGTGCTCCGGCGGGCGGCGTCGAGGGGTGGCTCCGCGCACCTGCGATGCTAGGGCAAGCGCTTTCAGCGGACAATCCGTCTTCCCCCGCCCTTCTGGCCGCCCTGCTTCGGGCGTCCCCGTGGCGGGGGGCACCAGCCACTTCCCTTGCCCCCGGCCCGGATTCTTGATCGACTCAGGGCGTGGCTGAGCACATGACCCCGGACGAGTTCCGACGCGCCGGGCACGCCGTGGTGGACTGGATCGCCGACTACTGGGCGACGCTGGAGCGGCGTCCGGTGACCTCGCAGGACCCGCCCGGGACGGTGGCCGCCCGGCTGCCCGCCGGCCCGCCGGAGCACGGCGAGCCGGTGGAGGCCGTCCTGGCCGACCTGGACACCCTGATCACGCCGGGGCTGACGCACTGGCAGCACCCCGGGTTCTTCGGCTACTTCCCGGCCAACACCTCGGGGCCCAGCGTGCTCGGCGACATGGTCAGCGCCGGGCTGGGCGTGCAGGGGATGCTCTGGGCGACCGGGCCGGCGTGCACCGAACTGGAGACGGTGCTGCTGGACTGGCTCGCCGAACTGCTGGACCTGCCGAAGCGGTTCCGCTCCGGCTCCGGCGGCGGCGGGGTGATCCAGGACTCGGCGTCCTCGGCGACGCTGGTGGCGACCCTGGTCGCGCTGCACCGCGCCGGCGGCGGCCGGTGGCGTGAGGTCGGCGTCGACCGCCGCTACCGCGCCTACGCCTCCACCCAGGGCCACTCGTCCATCGAGAAGGCCGCCCGGATCGCCGGGCTGGGCGCCGACGGCGTACGGCCGGTCGAGGTCGACCCAGAGACGCAGGCGATGTCCCCGGCGGCGCTGCGCGCGGCGATCGAGGCGGACCTGGCGGCCGGCGTGGTCCCGGCGATCGTGGTCGCGACCGTCGGCACCACCTCCACGACCGCGATCGACCCGCTGCCGGAGATCGGCGCGATCTGCGCCGAGTACGGGGTCTTCCTGCACGTCGACGCCGCGTACGCGGGAGCGGCGGCGGTCTGCCCGGAGCTGCGGTTCGGGCACGCCGGCCTGGAGTACGCCGACTCGTACTGCTTCGACCCGCACAAGTGGCTGCTCACCGGCTTCGACTGCGACGCGTTCTGGGTGGCCGACACGGCGGAGCTGATCGAGGCGCTGAGCGTGCTGCCGGAGTACCTGCGCAACGCCGCCACCGAGTCCGGCGCGGTGATCGACTACCGGGACTGGCAGGTGCCGCTGGGCCGCCGGTTCCGGGCGCTGAAGCTCTGGTTCGTGCTGCGCTGGTACGGCGCCGAAGGGCTGCGCGCGCACATCCGCTCCGGCGTGTCGCTCGCCGCCCGGTTCGCCGACCGGGTCCGCGCCGACGACCGGTTCGCGCTGGTGGGGGCCCACCCGTACTCGCTGGTGTGCTTCCGGCTGGCGGCGGACGACGAGGTCAACGCGGAGCTGCTGGCCCGGGTCAACGCCACGGGCCGGGTGCACCTGACGCACACCCGGGTGAACGGCCGCTACACGCTGCGCCTGGCCGTCGGCTCCCCGCAGAGCACCGAGGTCCACGTCGACGAGGCGTGGACCCTCCTCACCGACGCCGCGACCGCCCTCCTCCCCCACTGACCGCCGCCCCGCCGCCGCGCCACCTGCACCGGCTGGCCCGGTTACGGCCGGTGGCGGCCGGTTGGCGGCGCTGGCCGATCGCGCTGTGACACGGCTGCGCGGGTCGATCGCGCTGGCGGCGCGGATACGCGCTGGCCAGTCGCGCTGACGGCGCGGATGCGCGCTGGCCGGTCGCGCTGACGGCGCGGATACGCGCTGGCCGGTCGCGCTGACGGCACGGCTGCGCCGGCCGTGCTGCGGGTGCGGCTGCCGCTGCGGCTGCGGTGCCGGTGCCGGTGCCGGTGGAGATCTTGGTAGGAATCGGCCCCTGGAGGGGCACGTTCCTACCAAGATCTACACGATGCGACGCGACGCGATGCGGGGCAGGGCGGGCGGCGCCGGGGCGGGGGTCAGCGGTTGTTGAGCGAGGGGACCGCCGCCGGAGTCGGGAGACGGTCCTCGCCCGGGGCAGCCGTCGCGGGGACAGCCGTCGGGAGACGGTCCCCGGCCAGGGCAGCCGCCGAGGCGACGGCCGCCGAGGGGACGTCTGCCGGGGGGACGTCCGCCGGGGAAGCGGTCGCCGGAGGGACGGTCGCCGGGCTCAGGGCGTCGGCCGCCAAGGCGGTCGCGGCGACGGCGCGCTGGCGGCGGGTGCGCAGCAGCGCCCGGACGGCCAGGGCCAGGGCGGCAGCCCAGGCGACGGCCAGCAGCGCGTAGACGGCCGGCCGGGCCGGGCCGCCGAGGTCGGCCGAGCGCATCAGCGTACGGGCGTTGGTCAGCACGATCACGCCGCCGATCGCCGCGCCGAGCAGTTGGGCGGGGACGATGCGCACCAGCCAGGCCGCGATGGGCGCGGCGATCAGGCCGCCGACGAGCAGCGCGGCGACCATGGGCAGCAGGAAGCCCTCGGAGCCGAGGCCGATCAGGAAGCCGAGGCTGGCGGCGCCGGCGACCACGAACTCGGACGTGTCCACCGAGCCGATCACCTTGCGCGGCTCCATCCGCCCGCTGACCAGCAGGGCCGGTGTGGCGACCGGGCCCCACCCGCCGCCGCCGGTGGCGTCGACGAAGCCGGCGACCAGGCCGAGCGGGCCGAGGAAGCGGCTGCGCAGCTGGCCGCCGCGCCGGTCGGTGCGCAGCGGCCGGGAGAAGCGCACCAGCAGGTACGCGCCGAGGGTGAACAGGATGCCGGCCATCCACGGGGCGGCCGACTCGGTGGAGATCGAGCTGAGGAAGGTCGCGCCAGCGAACGCGCCCACGGCTCCGGGGAAGGCGATCCGGCCGACCACCCGCCAGTCGACGTTGCCGAACCGCCAGTGCGACACCCCGGCGGCGAGCGTGGTGCCGATCTCGGCCAGGTGCACGGACGCCGACGCGGCGGCCGGCGCCACCCCGACGAGCAGCAGCAACGTGGAGGAGGTCAGCCCGTACGCCATGCCGAGGGCGCCGTCGACGAGTTGCGCGGCGAGCCCGACCAGCGCGAGGACCAGCAGCTTGCGCACGAGCGCCCCCTGACTTTTCGGTATCTCCTATCGACTTGGTCGACAATGCGGCACGGGGCGTGCCCCGGTCAAGCCTCCAACCGGTCAGTGAGACGACAGACGCCGCCCGCCAACCGGCCGGGGCGGCGACGAGCGCGATCCGGAAGCGGGGCGGGTCAGGTCCAGGCGCGGGGGTCGGCGGCCAGCTCGACGACCCGGCCCGGCAGGGTGCCGCCGGCCACGTCGGCGACGGTGACCAGTTCCAGGATTTCGCGCTCGCTGGCCCGCAGGGCGATCCAGACCTCCTGGAGGGCCCGCGCCGCCCCGTGGTAGCCAAGTTCCTCGGGCCGCTGCCCGCGTACGTGCGCGAGCGGGCCGTCGATCACCCGGATCACCTCGGCCAGCGAGATCTCCCCGGCCGGTCGGGCCAGCCAGTAGCCGCCCTCCGGGCCGCGCTGGGCCTGCACGATGCCGCCCCGGCGCAGTTGCAGCAGGATGCTCTCCAGGAACTTCGGCGGGATCTCCTGGGCGCGGGCGATCTGGTCGGCGGTCACGGGCCGGCTTCGCCCGGGCCCGGCGTCGGCGGTCACCGAGGCGAGCTCGGCGACCGCGCGGAGGGCGTAGTCGACCCGGGCGGAGAGGCGCATGCGGCAAGGTTAGTCGCCTGACCGACCCGCCCGGACGATCACCCCTCGACCGATCGGCCGGTGGCGATGCGCGGGCGGCCTCGGAGACGACGCTGGTGGCGAGCCCGACGGGTCGGGCCGCGCCACGACGGTCGGACGGTCAGTCGCCGACGCGGCGCAGCAGACCCTCCTGCACGGCGCTGGCGATGTGGTGCCCGTCGGTGGTGAACATGCGGCCGGTGGCGAGCCCTCGGGCGCCGGAGGCCGACGGGCTCCAGCAGTCGTAGAGGAACCACTCGTCGGCGCGGAACGGCCGGTGGAACCAGAGCGCGTGGTCGAGGCTGGCCCCGACCACGCCGCCCGGGCCCCAGACCTCGCCGTGCACGGAAAGCACCGAGTCGAGCAGCGTCAGGTCGGAGGCGTACGTGAGCGCGCAGGCGTGCAGCAGCGGATCCTCGGGCAGCTTGCCGTCGATGCGCATCCAGACCCGCTGGTGGGGGTCGGCGGGGCGGTCGCCGGGGCGTACCCAGCCGGGCTCGCCGACGTAGCGGACGTCGATCGGGCGCGGAATCTGCGCCCAGATGCCGAGCCGCTCCGGGTAGCGGGCGAGCCGGTCGGCCATCGTCGGGACCTCGTCCGGCGCCGGCACGTCGGGCGGGGTGGGGGCCTGGTGGTCCAGGCCCTCCTCCGTCCGCTGGAACGACGCCGACATGAAGAAGATCGGCTTGTCGTGCTGGAGCGCCACCGAGCGGCGCACCGAGAAGGAGCGGCCGTCGCGGACGTTCTCCACCTCGTACACGATCGGCTCGGCCGGGTCGCCCGGGCGGACGAAGTAGCCGTGCAGGGAGTGCACGAAGCGGGCCGGGTCGACGGTGCGTCCGGCGGCGACCAGCGCCTGGCCGGCGACCTGGCCGCCGTACACCCGCTGGGGACCGACCGGGGGGCTCATCCCCCGGAAGGTCATCCCGCCGGTGTGCTCCAGGTCGAGCACCTCCAGGAGCTGGTCGACCGCGGCCTGCCCGACCGCGACGTCCGCGTCGCTCACTGCAAGGCCCGCGCCGACGCCGCGTCGACCAGCGATCCGAGCTGGTGTACGCGCAGCGTGTTGGTCGAGCCGGGGGTGCCGGGCGGGCTGCCGGCGACGATCACCACGTAGTCGCCGGGGTTGGCCCGGTCGAGCCCGAGCAGCGCCTGGTCGACCTGGCGGAACATGTCGTCGGTGTGCTCGACGAACGGCATCAGGAACGTCTCCACGCCCCAGGAGAGGGCGAGCTGGTTGCGCACCTCGGGCACCGGGGTGAAGGCGAGCAGCGGCAGGTCGCAGTGCAGCCGGGACAGCCGCCGCACGGTGTCGCCGGTCTGCGAGAAGGCGACCAGTGCCTTCGCGCCGATGGCCCGGGAGATCGAGGAGGCGGCGACGGTCAGCGCGCCACCGTGCGTACGGGGGTCGTGCTGGAGGCGCGGCACGCCGATCGAGCCGGACTCGGTGGTGGTGACGATCTTCGCCATGGTGCTGACGGTGAGCACCGGGTACTTGCCGACGCTGGTCTCGCCGGAGAGCATCACCGCGTCCGCGCCGTCGAGCACGGCGTTGGCGACGTCGGAGGCCTCGGCGCGGGTCGGCCGGGAGTTCTCGATCATGGAGTCGAGCATCTGGGTGGCCACGATGACCGGCTTGGCGTTCTCCCGGCAGAGCTGCACGGCACGCTTCTGCACCAGCGGCACCTGGTCCAGCGGCAGCTCCACGCCGAGGTCGCCGCGGGCGACCATGACGCCGTCGAAGGCCAGCACGATCTGCTCCAGGCAGTCGACCGCCTCGGGCTTCTCCACCTTGGCCAGCACCGGCCGGTGTACGCCCTCCTCGGCCATGATGCCGTGCACCAGCTTGATGTCGTCCGCCGAGCGGACGAAGGAGAGCGCGATCAGGTCGACGCCCAGGCCGAGGGCGAAACGCAGGTCCTCGGCGTCCTTCTCGGACATCGCCGGCACGCTGACGGCCACGTTCGGCAGCGAGACGCCCTTGTTGTTGGAGACCGGGCCGCCCTCGGTGACCAGGCAGCGGATGTCGTTTCCGGTGACGTCGGTGACCTCGACGGCGACCCGGCCGTCGTCGATCAGCAGCCGGTCACCGGGCTTGACCTCCTGCGGAAGCTTGCGGTAGGTGCAGGAGACCCGCTCCTTGGTGCCGAGGATGTCGTCACCGGTGATGACGACCGAGTCGCCGGTGCGCCACTCGTGCGGGCCGTCGGCGAACCGGCCGAGCCGGATCTTCGGGCCCTGGAGGTCGGCGAGCACAGCCACCGGCCGTCCGGCGGCTTCCGCGGCCTCGCGGACCAGCCGGTACACCGCCTCGTGATCCTCGTGGCTCCCGTGGCTGAAGTTGAGTCTCGCCACGTTCATGCCGGCCTCGACGAGGCCCCGGATGCGCTCCGGCGACGAGGTGGCAGGACCAAGAGTGCAGACGATCTTCGCGCGGCGTGTCACGCCCATCAGGCTAGTCTCTCCTCCGGGTCTGGCTGTGGGCCGACCCCTTGCGGACTGCGGAACATTGTCCAACGACGCGCGTCACGCGCGCAGCCGGCGGGCGGAACCCACGCCGGAACGTTGAGGCGGCGGGCATCGGCGACCGCGCGCGGGGAATCGTACGCCCCCGGCGCTACCGGGCAGCCGGGTGCTCCCCGCCGTCCCGCCCGACGCCGCCACGGCCTCCCCCGCGCGCCCGCGCCGGATCCGCCGGCCGTCCCGGTCGGCTCCGCCCCGGCCCGCAGGTCGACGGCGGGGCGCTCCGTTGGGGGCCGTGCTCGGGCCGCGGCGGCGCGGCAGGCCGGCGGTCTCCCGTACCGGGGGCTCAGCTCTGCGTCTTGACCAGCGGGAACTCCAGCGAGCCCTCCGGGCAGAGGAAGGTCAGCACGTCCACCCGGTAGAGCCCCGCCTGGACGGCCGGGTCGGCCTCCATCACGCTGCGTACGTCGTCCACGGAGCCGGTGCGTGCCAGGCCGAAGCCGATCGGCGGGTCCGGTTCGCGGGCCGGGCCGTCCACCGAGCCGGCAACCAGGATGATCCCCCGCCGTTGCAGGGCCTGCATGTGCGCGAGGTGCTCGGCCTGCAACCGCTGCACCGTCTCCGCCGGCAGCGCCCGCCCGGCCGCGCCGGGATACAGCACGATGCATTCGTACGTGTCGAGCGCGAAGTCGACCTGCGGCACTCCCGTCATGGCGTTCCCTCCCGCGTCGCGCCGCACGCGGCGACGTGCGCTCGGTCGACCGGCGGGGCGTACGCCCGTGGTCGACGTCGAGCCGGCACGGCCCAGCGTCGCACGGGCAGCCGGCCGGCACGGGCGCTCCGGGCAACTTCGTCCCCCGCCCGGCCCGGTTGTGGCAACGTCGCGCCGTGTCGTGGCGGGCCCGGGGGCACCCGGGATGCGCCGGCCACGTCCGGCCCTACGGCGGGTGATCCCGGTCTCGATCCGCCCCGGTGGTGGTGTGGGCGACGATCGTCGGGAAAGCCTCTCGGTGGTGGGATCGACCGCCGGAGACGGACGACAGGATGGGAATCCACGCATGACGAATGACGCCGGCAAGCAGCCCGCGAAGGCCTCGGGGACGTACCGGATCGGGGGCGACCTCCAGGTCGACCGGCTCGGCTACGGCGCGATGCAGCTCACCGGCCCCGGCGTGTGGGGCGACCCGAAGGACCCGGCCGAGGCCGTACGGGTGCTGCGCCGGGCGTACGAGCTGGGCGTGACGTTCATCGACACGGCCGACTCCTACGGGCCGTTCGTCAGCGAGCTGCTGATCCGCGAGGCCCTGCACCCGTACGCCGACGACCTGGTCATCGCGACCAAGGCCGGCCTGACCCGCTCCGGCCCGGGCGACTGGCGTCCGGTGGGGCGCCCGGAGTACCTGCGCCAGCAGTGCGAGCTGAGCCTGCGGCACCTCGGCCTGGAGGCCATCGGGCTCTACCAGCTGCACCGGATCGACCCGCAGGTGCCGCTCGCCGACCAGCTCGGGGAGCTGGCGCTGCTCAAGCAGGAGGGCAAGATCCGGCACATCGGCCTGTCCGAGGTGACCGTCGAGCAGATCGAGGCGGCCCGCGCCGTCACCCCGATCGTCTCGGTGCAGAACCTCTACAACCTGGCGGACCGCAGCGCGGAGGCCGTCCTGGAGCACTGCGAGCGCAACGACCTCGCGTTCATCCCCTGGTTCCCGATCGCCACCGGCAACCTGGCGCGGCCGGGCGGTCCGCTGGACGCGATCAGCACCGGGCACGGCGCGACGCCCGCCCAGCTCGCGCTCGCCTGGCTGCTGCGCCGGTCGCCGGTGATGCTGCCGATCCCGGGCACGTCGTCGGTGGCGCACCTGGAGGAGAACGTGGCCGCCGCCGAGGTGCGGCTGACCGACGACGAGTACGAGGCCCTCGCCAAGGCCGCCTGACGCGGGGCGGGGCGGGCGGCGCACGGCCGCCCGCCCCCGCCCGCTACAGGGCGAGGCAGTTGGGGCGGATCGCCTCCCCGCGCAGCGCCTGCCGGATCACCGTGTACGTGGTGCCGTCGAGCACCAGGCCGAGGTGCCCGACGACCCGCAGGGGGCACGCCGACTGGATCAGCACGTTGGTCGCTCCGTCGGCCAGTGTGGCGTTGTCGACGGGGCGCACCAGCTCGTCCTGGAGGGTGCGCACCGCCGTCCAGCGGACCGCGCCGGGGGTGTCGTCGCCCGCATTGAGGCCGGCGAGGAACGACGAGCCGATCGACATCTGCTGGCAGGCGACGATGCCGGCGCAGCTGCCCAGGCCGAGGAACTTCACGATGTTGGCCACGTACGTGCCGTACTGCGGGGTGCCGAGGCTGACGTAGCGGTCGACGCTGCTGGCCCCGCCCAGGCTCTTGATGAAGTACCGGGACACCAGGCCGCCCTCGGAGTGGGCGACGACGTCGACCTTGGCCGCGCCGGTCGACGCGCGGACCTGCCCGACGAAGCTGCTGAACGCGCGGGCCGAGGCGGGGATGTCGCCGAGCCCGAGGTTGGGCAGCTGGTAGACCCAGACCCGGTACCCGTCGACGCGCAGCCGGGAGGCCAGCGGCCCGTAGGCGGAGGCGATGCCGCTGAGGCCACCGACGACGATGACGGGGTTACCTGCCGCGGCGGCGGCGATCTCGGCGGCGGTGCTGGTGACGCCGTCCCCGACGGCGGAGGCGGAGGCGGCCGGGTCGGCGGCGCTCCGGTCGGTGCTGGCCGCGGGCCGGTCGGGGGCCGCGACAGCGGCCGTGGCGGGGGCGGCGAGCACGGCGGCGATCATGACGGCGAGGGCGGGGACGATCTTTCGGAGCAGCAAAGCTGCACCTCCCATGGAGGAACCCGGTGCAACCGGGCGGGACGGGGGTGGGGGTGGTTCCGATCGATCGTGGAGACGATGATGATGGCCGTAATCCACCATCGTCAATAACAAGTTACGGCCCGGTAACCCCTTGTCGCGCCGGGAGCACAAACCGGCAATCCAGGCAGTCACCGTCCACGGCGGACGGTGCCCCACGTCGGGCCGAGCGCGGTGGCATGCTGTGACCCGTGCGCCCGACACCGCCCCGCGAAGAGCCGCTGCGGGTGATGCCGTGGTGGCTGGTGCTCGTCGGGCTGCTCCTCGCCGCGCTGCTCGGCTGGCTGGTGCTCGACTGGCTGCTCGGCGAGGCCGACCGCGCCGCCCAGCCGGACACCCGCGCGACGCTGCGCATCGACGCCATCCGCACCGGGCTGACCGTGGTCGCCGGCACCGGCGGCGGGCTCGCCCTGCTGCTGGCCGCCCGGCGACAGTGGATCGGCGAACGCGCCCAGCGGCACCAGGAGACCGTCGCCGCGCAGGACCAGGCGCACCGGGAACGGGTGCAGGCGCACGCGGAGGCGGTCGCCGAGGCCGGGCAGCACCACCAGGAGCGGCATGCCGAGGCGGCCGAGCACGACGCCGCCGAGCGCCGGCTGACCGAGCTGTACACGAGCGCCGTCGCGCTGCTCGGCAACGACAACGCAGCCGTACGCCTGGGCGGCCTGCACGCCCTGGAGCGGCTCGGGCAGGACAATCCCGCCCAGCGGGAGACGATCGTGGCGGTGCTCTGCGCGTACCTGCGGATGCCGGCGCCGGAGGACGACGCGCGCGAGGCGGAGGTGCGCCGCACCGCCCAGCGGGTCCTGACCCGGCACCTGCGCGCGGACGACGACGCCTACTGGCCCGGGGTCAGGCTGGACCTGACCGGCGCCCGGCTCGACGGGTTCGACGCGACCGGCTGCACCCTGGACGACGCGGACCTCACCGGCGCGGTCTGCGCCGGCACCACCAGCCTGGTCGGCGCGACCGTACGCGGGCGGCTCTCCCTCGGCGCGACCTTCGCGGACCTGGCCTGCGACGACCTGCGCGGCGACGCCGAGATCGTCCTCGACCGCGCCCGGATCGCCGGCCGGGTCAGCTTCGACGGCGCCGACCTCGCCGGCGGGCTGTCGTGCCGGCACGCCACCGTCGCCCGGGCCTCCTTCCGGGGCGTCACCTTCCACCGGACGGCAAGCTTCGACGCGTCCCGATTCACGGACAGCGCGACCTTCCGCGAGGCGGTCTTCCTGAGCGGGGTCTCGATGGACCACGCCACCTTCACCGGCTACGCCGGGTTCCGGCAGACCCGCTTCGCGGACCTGGCCCTGTTCCGGTGGACCGAGTTCGGTGACCAGACCTGGTTCGAGCGGACCCGCTTCGAGGGAGCGGCGAACTTCGGTCGGGCCCGCTTCCACGGCCCGGTGACCTTCGACGGGGCGACGTTCGCCCGCCGTCCCCTGGTGAACCAGGCGCGGGCGACGGCCGCCGGCTCGCACGTCTGGCCCGAGGGCACGACCGTCGCCCCGCTGGACGATGACTGGCTGCTGCTCACGGACTCCTGACCGTCCCGGCGCGGGGCCCTCGCCGTCGCGGCGCGACCGCTAGGCTGGGCCGATGGGGGAAACCATTCAGGACAGTCCGGTGGAGTGGGTGGCCAGCCACGTGCAGCGCTACCTGGAGACCGACGGCGCCGACGGCGGAAAATTCCACGGCTACGACAGCCTGCTGCTCACCACCCGGGGGCGCCGGTCCGGCACGCTGCGGCGCACCGCGCTCATCTACGGCCGCGACGGCGACCGCTACCTGCTGGTGGCGTCGAACGGCGGCGCGGCGCGGCACCCGTACTGGTACCTCAACCTGTGCGCCGACCCGAAGGTGGAGGTGCAGGTCGGGGCCGAGAAGTTCCGCGGCACGGCGCGCACCGCCACCGCCGAGGAGCGGCCCCGGCTGTGGCAGGTCATGACCGAGGTCTTCCCGACGTACGCCCGCTACCAGAAGGAGACCGAGCGGGAGATTCCGGTCATTGTCGTCGAACGCGCCTAATCGGCACCGGCCCGGCGCGCAGCTACGGCGGAGGCCCAGGTGATCCACGGCCTATAATGCTGCCCGTACCGCACGGACGGGGAGGGCGCCATGTCCACGGCTGAGCAGAACTCCAGGCTCCCGCTGTTCGCGATCGACGTTGGCATGCTCGTGGCCACCCTGCTCACCCTCGCCGGATATCTGATGCCCTGGTTCCGGCCGAGCAGCCGCGCCATCTGGTCCTTCTCCGGCTGGGCCTACGCGTCACTCAGCGACGGGGGTGGCTGGACCCTGCTCACCTTCGGTTGGCTGCTGCTGGCCGCCATGGCCGCGCTGTGGGCACGGCGCAGCGTGGTGGCGGCGATGACCGGGATGGTCGCTGCCGTGGGCACCCTGGTCACCGCTCTGTCGGTGGTGGCGGCGAGCTTCGCGGTGATCGGCGAACAGAGCTCGCTGGACCTGATGGCGCAACTGCCGTTCGACATCGGGCTGACGGTCCTGGCCATCGGCCTCGGGCTGCTCCTGGCCACCTCCTGCCGGGCGATCGTCCGATGCCACCTGTTGAATGTCGCCGAGGACGCCTCCCCCGCTTCCCCGCTCTGAGGAACCTCAGTTCGCATCGGGATTGCAGCGGCCGGGATCGCCAGTGAGGGCGACGAACTCCCGGCGGGTTGTCAGGCGCGGTCGGTGAGCTGGGCGACGAAAACCCGCCAGGCGGTCGGGGTGAAGACCAGCGCGGGACCAGCCGGGTCCTTCGAATCCCGTACGCCGACGACGCCGGGCAGATTGTCGGCAACCTCGACGCACACGCCGCCATTGGTGGACGAGCGAGACGACTTGCGCCACCGCGCGCCGGTCAGACTGTCCATGTCTTCGCCGCTTCCTTGAGCACGTCGATCGATTGCCTCAGCGGGAGGGCTTCGCCGTGGACAGCGTCCCACGCCAGCCCCAACCGAGCAATCGCGTCAGGCTGCCCGGTGGTCTGTGACTCCAACTGATGGTCTACGCAGCCCGCACGCGAGCCGTCGGGCAGGTCGGCCAGGATGAACGTTCCGGCCAGTCCTGTATAGACGCCAGCGGACAGCGGCACGACCTGCAACTGGACATGCGGCTGCTCGGCGCAGGTCAGCAGGTGCTCGAGCTGCTCGGCCATCACGTCGGGACCGCCGAACTCCCGCCGGACGACCATCTCGTCGAGCACCACGAAGAGCTGTGGGCTCGGCAGGCGGGCGAGCACAGCCTGCCGTTCCATCCGCGCCGCGACCCGCTGGCCCAACTCGGCAACCGGCGTCCGTGCCGCTCGGAAGGTCGCTCGCGCGTACGCCTCGGTCTGGAGAAGTCCCGGCACGAACGCGTGCTCGTACCAGCGTAGGGCGGTCGCCTCCCGCTCGATCTGTATCCACTCGCGCAGCCAGACCGGCGCGCCGTCGCCCTTGACCAGCTCGTTCCAGAGCGTCGCGAAGTATCCGCCGGTGTCCAGCGCCCCGTCGACGGCGGTCAGGTAGGGCAGGGTGGGTGGCTTCGTCCCGGTCTCGATCGCGCTCACCTGGGAGTCCGAGCAGAAGACCAGCTCACCGAGCTGCGCCTGGGTCAACCCGGCGGCCGACCGGCGTCGCCTCAGCTCACGAAGCAGGTACTCCGACGGCGAGATTCCCACGGCTTCCACACCCTTCCACGAATCTCCACACCGTTCTCCCCCGGCCCGAAACCGCACGCTACGTTCCGCGATCACGCGGTGACTGTTCCGAGCCTAGGGGGCGTTCGTCCAGGGTGGAAGGAGGACGGCGCGCCCGGCGGAATCGGCCCCCTCAGGACTCGGCGGGCGCACACGTCGCAGGGGCCCTGCCGAGCGCGCGTCCCGATTCCGACACCGATGGAGGGAGGCCCCGTGCCCGTGCCGAGGCCCGCGAATGCCGTACCGGCGTCGCGCTGGGCGACGCGCCCCGCCGCCGCGACGGCCAGCACCCGCGAGGACGGGACGCCTCGGGTCAGCCCTGGCGTGTACCTGCTGACGCGCGAGGCGTCGCCGCAGTTCGCGAAGCCGATCACGGTACGGGTGATCCGCGAGCGAACCGACCTCGTCACCTACCACGGCTGGGCGTGGGTCGAGGTGTACCAGCTCGACGCGCGCGGCCAGGCGATTGACCGCCGCGAGTTGTACGTGCGACCCGACGGGATGCGTCCCACGCAGGCGCCCTCGGCCGCGCGTTCACCCTCGGCGCAGCGGCGCGCTCCGGCCCGGCGGAGCGCGGGGACCAGCCGGTGAACACGCCCGTCCGCGACCACGTCCCGTCCCGCCCGACGTGGCGCTGCCGGGCCTGCGGGATCGCCTGGCCCTGTTCCCCGGCGAAGCTGCTTCTCCTCGCGAAGTACCGGGGCGACATGCCGGGGCTCATGGTCCACCTCGTGACGCTGCGCGAAGAAGCCGCCGCCGACCAGCTCGCGCAGCACTACCCCGGCGCGCAGTCGGCGGACCTGCACGGGCGCTTCACGGACTGGGTGCCGGCCCGCTCCCGCTGACCGCCGCGGGTCACCTACGCGGCGCGACAGCTTCCGGGATCTGCTGGTTCTGCCTATCCGACGCCGTCGGACCCGCACTGTCGGTCCGACTCGTTAGGCTCTCAGGCAGAACCTGCAGAGAGGGTGCCATCGGTGGCAACGGCGCATGACGTCGCAGCGGCGGTGCTGGGCGACCTCGGGGCCATGACGGCGATGAAGCTGGAGAAGCTCGTCTACTACTGCCAGGGATGGCACCTGGCGCGGACGGGCCACCCGCTTTTCCAGGAGCCGATCGAGGCATGGCGCGAAGGCCCGGTGGTCCCGCACCTCTACCGCCATCATCGCGGTCAACTGACCGTCACCGAGTGGCCGCTCGGCGAAGCATCCCGCCTGGCACCCGCCCAGGTCGACACGGTTCAATGGGTGACCGAGGCGTACGGCCGATTCTCCGCCGCTGAGCTGTCGACGATGACGCACAACGAGCTTCCGTGGCGTGTCGCGCGTGGCGCGTTGCCCGAGTCCGCCCCCTCCACCGAGCAGGTCGACGTCGACCTCATGAGGGCGTACTACGCCCGGCAGGTGGCGAGCGTCGAAACGGCCGTGGTCCTCGCCTCCGCCAACGCCGCCCTCGAAGGAGCGGAGTTCGACGAGGACTGGCAGGACAGGCTTCGAGATGTCGCGTCCGGCGTCATCAGTGCCGACGATCTGATCGCTCAGGAGATCGCCCGGATCAGCAGTGAGCAGCGCTGATCCACTGCTGCCAACTCAGAGCTGCTGAACCGGTCCCGCCGTGCTCGCGGTCAGCGCATCACGCGGAACAGCAGCAGGAAGGCCACGTAGGCGACCGGCACGGCCGCGAAGCAGATCAGGAAGCCCAGGTGCACGTAGCGGGGCGGCGTGCCGGCGACCATGGCCGGTCGCCCCCATCGGCCGAGCACCAGGTAGCCGGCGAAGAAGGAGAGCGCGGGCAGACCCGCGCAGATCCACGCGCCGAGGGTGAAACCGTCGACCAGGCCGACGCCGGAGGCGAGCACCATGATCATCATGAGGATCGCGCCCACGGCCGCGCAGCCCGCGTAGACGGTGACCGACCGGGCCACCGGCGACCAGCCGGGCAGCAGCGCCGGTCGCTGCGCGAGCAGCTCGGTCTGCTGCCCGTGCCGGTCGGACTCGTCCGCGTAGCGTCGGGCCAGCTCCAGCTCGACGGTCGGGTCGACCTCCGCCGGGCGCGGGGCCGGCACCCCGCCCGCCGCCGGGCTCGCGGCCGTCGGCAGCGCCAGCCTCGTCTCCCCCACCCCGACCTGGGGGTACGCCCCGACGCCCGGCCGCCCCGGCGCGCCGGCTGCGCCGGCGGGCTCCCCCTCCCCCGGCCCGACGCCGGCGAACGGGGCGCCACCTCGACCACCGTCGCCGGCCGAGGTGCCGGGCGCACCGGCGCCGGGAACGGCAGGGAACGTGGGTGCGGAATCGGGGACGCCGGCGGGCGGCCCTGCGCCGGGGACGGTGGAGGGCGTGGGTGCGGCGCCGGTGGGCACGCTGGACGCCGGGATGCCGATGGCCTGGCCGAGCTGGTCGAGGCGCTGCCCCTGGGCGGTGAGCCGGTGCTGGAGGTAGTCCGCGGCGGCGTGCAGGTTGCGGCGCCGGTCGGCGTCGGCGGCGGCACCGCGCTCGCCGGCCTGTCGCCGCTCGGCGAGTTGCCGGGCGAGCGCCGCGTACTCCTCGAAGGTGGACACCGCCTCAGTCCTCCCCGTCCGGGCCGTGCCCCTCGCGGGCGAACGGCACGATGAGCCGGGTGCGCTGGTCGTGCCGGTCGACCAGGAGCGCCCGGTCGGGCCGGGGCGCGTACGCGAGGTCGTGCACGCCGAGGTGCAGGCCCAGCTCGGCGCCGGGCACGTTCAGCGCGACCAGGCAGGCGACGTCGTCGCGGTTGTGGGCGCCGCCAAGGTCGTCGGCGAGGCGGCGCAGCCCCCGCCACCAGCCGAGCAGGTGCGTCCCCTGCCCCGGCCCCTGACGCAGCACGGCCCGCAGGTCGTCGTGGCCGGAGCGGAACGTGTCCGGGTCGGTGGCGGCGAGCAGCCCGCTGGCGGCGTCGACGCCGAAGACGACGAGATAGGTGCGGCTCGCGCCCGGCCCGGCCTCCCCCACCCCTTGCGCCGTCGTGGCGGGGCCGGCCGTTGCGCCTGGCGTCGACAGCGCGGCGGCGAGGGTGCCGAGGTGGCGGCGCAGGTCGGTCGCGTCGAGGCGGTCGACCGGGTGGCCGGCGGCGGCCAGGGTCGCGGCGGTGTCGTCGGCGGCTGACTCGGCGGCGGTGACCAGCGAGGCGAGCAGGAACCGGGCGTCGCCCGGAGCGTGCTGCCGGGCGAGACTCAGGGTGGCCGCGCGCAGCACCTCCGCGCCGGTGGCCGAGGTGCCGACCACGGCCAGGTGCCGGCCCGGGGTCGCGTCCATCATGAACAGCGCGGAGGTGCCCTCCACGTCGACCGTACGCCCGACCAGGGCCAGCGGGCGGCGCCCGCCCGGACGCAGCCCGGCGAAGGTCGGGTCGTCCTCGACGTGGGCGGCCTCGTAGCCCTTGAAGACCGACGGGGCGCGCGCGCCTGCCGCTCGGGCCTGCCACAGCTCGTGGCGCAGCCCGGCCAACTCCCCGGCGGCGGCGTGCGCGTCCGGGAAGCGGACGATCGTGTCGGCACCGACCGCGCCGGCCGCGGTGTTGAGCACGGCCGAGCCGACCGGCAGGGTCAGGGCGGACTCGTTCAGCGGGTCGAGCACCCCGCCGCCACCGGGCAGCGCCACCCGGAGCGCGAACTGGCCGAAGATCGCCTCGGCCCGGCCGTAGAGCGCCTCGACGCCGGTCATGCTCTGGCTGGCCAGCACCAGGTGCACGCCGTACGAGCGACCCTTGCGGGCCAGCTCCTCCAGCAGGTCGACCGACTCGCGGGCCAGCGCGTCGTTGCCGGTGAGAAGCACGTGGAACTCGTCGATCACCGCCACGATCCGGGGCACCGGGGTGTCGCGGGGCAGGTCGGCGAGCTTGGTGACGCCGTGCCGCTTGAGGACGGTGGCCCGCCGGGACAGCTCGCGGCGCAGCTCGCGCAGCACGGCGACGCCGTACTCCCGGTCGGACTCGATGCCGACCGCACGGGCGTGCGGCAGCCAGGACGGGTCGCGGGGGGTGGGGACGAACTCGGTGAAGCTCACCCCCTCCTTGAAGTCGAGCAGGTAGAGCCGGAGCTCGGCCGGCGAGTAGCGGGCGGCCAGCCCATAGAGGACGTCGAGCAGGAAGACGGTCTTGCCGGCGCCGGTGCGCCCGCCCACGAGCCAGTGCGGGGTGGCGTCGTCGAAGGCGACGGTGACCGGGTCGCGGCCCGCGCGGCCGACCACGGTGCGCAGCCCGTTGCCCGCCGACTCGGCCCACCGCCGCTCGGGCAGCAGCTCGGCGAAATCCACAGTGTCGCTGCGTCGGGCGGCGGCGCCGAGGTGCGCGGCGAGGGCGGCCACCGACGCCGCCGGCGGGTCGCCGTCGAGCAGCACGGGGGCGGCCAGTCCACTGCCGTCGTGGCTGAACGGGGCCCCCGGCGGGTCGCCGACGTGGGCGTACCGCTCGGTCAGCCGGATCGTGGTGGTGGCGCCGAGCTGCGGTGCCGGCTCCGCCGACGCGGCGGTGGGCCGGCCGGCGACCAGCACGCAGACCGCGGCGGCCGGGCCGGCGTGGGTGAGCGCGGCGAGCCGGGCCGCCTCGCGCGGCGGCGGCGCCGACGCGGCGACGACCAGCAGCAGCTCCTGGTCGGGGCGGTCGGCGTGCCGGGCGGCGCGGGCGTGCCGCTCGGCGGCGTCGAGCAGGGCGGCCACCTCGGCCTCGCCGGTGGCCGGCGGATCGAGCACGCCGGCGTCGATGAGCGGGCGCAGCGGCCCGAAGGTGGCGCCGAGCGCGGCGGTGTCGATGCCGGCGACCCGCACGCCGCCGGTCGGCGCGGTGGCGAGCAGCCGCAGCACGAGCGCCCGCAGCAGGCCGGCCACCCGGGGGTCGCGGGCGTCCGCGTCGACGGCGAGGTGGTGGCCGCCACCCAGCGGTACGAGGACGGGGAAGGCACCGTCCGGGGTGGACGCCTCGCCGACGCGGACGGGTACGGGGACCGCGGTCACGGGGGTGGCCCCGGGGGTCGGGGTGGCGAGCGCGCCGCCGAGTGCCGCGAGCCGGGTGACCAGTTCGGGTGCGCCGGCCGGGGCGGCCTGGGGCGCCTGCCCGGCGAGCGCCCGGCGGGCGGTGTCGAGGTGCGCCCGGGCCGCCCGGTGCGCCGCGACCGCCTGCCCGTACGCCGACGCGAGCCTGCCCACTTCCCGCTCCCGTCGCCGTCGCCCGCCTGGTCCCCAAGGACCCTAACGGACACCGGCGACACCCGGACAGTGGCGAGGCGGGCGCGTCGGACGAACACACCGCCGCCGGCACTCCCTCTGACGCACGGGTAAGGAAGGCACCTTCCGATACGAAAAACGACAGGAAGGTGCCCTTCCTTACCACGTGAACAGGGCCGTCAGCCGGTGACGGCGTTGAGGGCCGGGAGGTAGCCGTACCGGTAGCCGTCGGCGTCGGGGTGGTACGCCTCGATGACGCCGCTGACGTCGCGGATCCACGGGTCGGCCGCGCAGACCCCGTGCCCGGCGAAGTAGGGGCGGGTGTCGGCGAACGTGGCGCCGGCCGCGGCGGCCCGGCCGGAGATGACGGTGGCGAGCACGTCGGCGGCCTCGTTGAGGATGGTCCGCTTGTAGGTGCTCATCGCCAGCAGCCCGCAGGAGCCGGTCTCGAACAGCCGCGGGTAGCCGAGCACGATCAGCCGCGCGTTGGGCGCCCGGTTCCGGATGGCCGCGTAGGTGGCGTCCAGCCGGCCCGGCAGGGTGGTGGTGGCGAACGCCTTCGACTCGTTGACGGCGTTGGTGCAGCTCGACGTGCTGCCGAAGCGGCAGCTGGTGATCACGTCGGCGAAGCCGGCGTCGTTGCCGCCGATGGTGATGGTGACCAGGGTGGTGCTGGCGCTCAGCGAGCCGACCTGGTTGTTGATGACGTCGGAGGTGACGGCGCCGCCACAGGCGGGGAACGTGAAGCTGGTGACCGCGTTGGCGGCGGCCCACAGCGGGGCGTACGACTTCTGGCTGCGCAGGCAGGTGGACGGTTCGTACGGGCCGGCGCCGACGCCGGAGGAGTAGGAGTCGCCGAGGGCCACGTAGTTGACGGCTGCGGCGGCCTGGGCGGTGCCGGGGGCGAGCAGCGCGCCGAGGGCGGCGGTGGACAGGGCGACCAGCGTGGCGAGGGCACGGGCCAGCGGGCGGTGGGGCATGAGGGGGACCTCCACGGGACAGGGGGTGGTGGGCCCGGTGACCGCGCGCGTGGCCAGGGACGGGGGCTTGTTACCAGGCGGTAATGCTATCGAAACATTCAGATCAATGGAATGGGTCGGATCGGGCGACGGGACCAACATGTTCACGATCGTCGATTAGGTTGGCCGGTGCGTACACCCCGACGGAGGGAGTCCACCCCGTGCGACGCGCTCTCACGGCGGCCATCGCCGCCCTGACCGTCACCACCGCCGGCGGCCTGGTCGCCGGCACCCCCGGCCAGGCCGCCCCACCGGCCCTGGGCCGGCCCGTCCCCGCCGCCGCACCGCAACCCGGCGGCCCGGGACTGGGCGACAGCTACTTCCCCGACTACGGCAACGGCGGCTACGACGTCCAGCACTACGACGTCCGGCTGCGCTACGACCCGGCGACCGACCTGCTCACCGGCACCACCACGATCCTGGCCCGGGCCACCGAGGACCTGTCCCGGTTCAACCTGGACTTCCTGCTCGACGTCGAGTCGGTACGGGTCGACGGCTGGCAGGCCACGGCCACCCGCGAGGGCGTGCACGAGCTGGCGGTCACCCCGCGCCGCGCGATCACGGCCGGCAAGCAGCTCACCATCGTGGTGCGCTACTCGGGCGTGCCGTCGGAGACACTGGTCGGCGGCTACACCGGCTGGACCCGCACCGCCGACGGGGCGATGGTGGTCAACGAGCCGGAGTCGGCCTGGTGGTGGTTCCCCAGCAACGACCACCCGCAGGACAAGGCCACCTTCGACGTCTCCGTCTCGGTGCCGACCGGCGTCGAGGTGATCAGCAACGGCGTCCAGCCCCGCCCGCCGCTGGCCGAGGCGGGCAACCGCACCCGGTGGAGCTGGCGGACCACCTCACCCACCGCCACCTACCTGTCCTTCCTCGCCATCGGCCAGTACGACATCGTCACCGACACCGCGCCGAACGGGCAGCCGGTGGTCAACGCGTACAGCGCCGGCCTCGGCGAGCTGGGGCCGGCCGCGCGGGCCAGCATCGGGCGCACGGCCGAGGTCGTCGAGTGGTGCAGCGGGATCTTCGGGCCGTACCCGTTCGAGGCGCAGGGCGGCGTGGCCGGGCCCGTCGACGGCATCGGCTTCGCCCTGGAGACGCAGACCCGCCCGGTGTACGGGCCGGGCTTCTGGCGCCGGGGCGCCAACACCTACGTGGTGGTGCACGAGCAGGCCCACCAGTGGTTCGGCAACTCGGTCTCGCTGACGGACTGGAGCGACATCTGGCTGAACGAGGGCTTCGCCTCGTACGCGGAGTGGCTCTGGTCGGAGGAGCAGGGCGAGGGCACCGCCCAGGAGCTGTTCGACTTCACGTACGCCAGCTACCCGGCCGACGACGGGTTCTGGCAGGTGCCGCCGGGCGCACCCGGGCCGGGCAGGATCTTCGACGCCGCCGTCTACGACCGGGGCGCGATGACGGTGCACCAGCTGCGGCTGGCCATCGGCGACGAGGCGTTCTTCGCACTCCTGCCGGCCTGGACGGCCGCGCACCGACACGGCAACGCCACCACCGCCCAGTTCCAGGCCCTGGCCGAACGGATCTCCGGTCTGGACCTGGACGACTTCTTCACCACCTGGCTGCTCACCCCCGGTCGGCCGGACGTGCCCGGCGCCGCCCGCAAGGCCGGCCCGCCGGCCGAACCGAAGTCCTGGACCAAGCTCCGCGAGTCGCACCAGCTCCTGACCCGCTGAGCGGGTGCGGGTGCCCGCCGACTCACGGGCGGGTACCCGCGCCCGGTGCGCCAGAGGCGGACCGTGCACGCGCCGGGCGGGATGCCTCCGTCGGCCACGTCGATGGCGGCGCGCACGATGCGGTCCACGGACAGGTCGGTCGACGCTGTCGAGGTGATGTCGTAGACGATTCACCCGCCGTCCACGGGACGGACGCCACCCGCCGTCCACGCGACGGACGCCGACCAACCCCGAGCGGCGCCCACCCAGGGTGTGCACGGCGTTGCCGAAGCCCTGATCCGTCTACGACATCAGCTCGACAGCGCGGACACCGGACAACCGGCAGGGCGCCGAGCGCCGGCAAGGCCGGCGACAAGCCCGTCCGAGACGGGCCCGCCCAAGACAGGCCCGCCCAAGACAGGCCCGCCCGAGACAGGCCGCTGGAACAGGTCTCTTCGGGACAGGCCCGCCCGGGACAAGCCGGGATCACCGGTCAGCGCGCGGCCAGGGGTTGGCGGGCCGGATCCACCGGGGCGGGCAGGGTGCCCGTCCCGCCCAGGTGGGCGTGGATGGCGGCGGCCGCGGCCCGGCCCTCGGCGATCGCCCAGACGATCAGCGAGGCGCCCCGGTGCATGTCGCCGGCGACGAAGACGCCGTCGGTGCCGGTCTGCCAGTCGGACCGGGCGTCGATCGCGCCACGGGCGTTGCGGCCGACCCCGAGCTGGTCGAGCAGCGGCTGCTCCTCGGTGCCCTCGAAGCCGATCGCCAGCAGCACCAGGTCGGCCGGCAACTCCCGCTCCGAGCCGGGCACCGGGGTGACGATGCGCCGCCCGTCGCGCTTCTCCACGGTCACCTCGGCGATCCGTACCGCCCGCACCTGGCCGGTGCCGTCGTCGACGAACTCCTGGACCGCGACGGCGAAGACCCGCTCGCCGCCCTCCTCGTGCGCCGGGTAGCTGCGCAGCAGCCACGGCCACGTGGGCCACGGGTCCCGGGCCTCGTCGCGCGCCTGCGGCGGCTGCGGGTAGAGGTCCAACTGGTGTACGCCGGCCGCGCCCTGGCGGTGCGCCACGCCCAGGCAGTCCGCCGCCGTGTCGCCGCCACCGATGATCACGATGTGCTTCCCGGCCGCGTCGATCGGGTTGCCGTCGGGCAGCACCGCCGTGTCGGGCCGGCCGCCCGCCGCCGCGGCGACCACCCGGTTGGCCGCGACGAGGTGGTCCATCGCCTGGTGTACGCCACGCAGCCCGCGCCCCGGCGTCTCGGGGGTGTCCCGGCCCCGCAGCGCGCCGCAGGCGAGCAGCACGGCGTCGTGCTCGGCGCGCAACTGCTCGGCGGTGACGTCCACGCCGACGTTCACCCCGGTGCGGAAGCGCACCCCCTCGGCGGAGAGCTGGGCCAGGCGCCGGTCGATGTGGACCTTCTCCAGCTTGAAGTCGGGGATGCCGTACCGCAGGAGGCCGCCGATCGCGTCGTCGCGCTCGTACACCGTGACGGCGTGACCGGCGCGGGCGAGCTGCTGCGCGGCGGCGAGGCCGGCGGGCCCGGAGCCGACCACGGCGACCGAGCGGCCCGTCGGCGCCGGGGCCGGGCGCGGCAGCAGGCCGCCCCGGACGACGGCCGCGTCGGCGATCTCCACCTCGACCTGCTTGATGGTGACCGGCTGCCCGCCACCGATGCCGAGCACGCAGGCCGCCTCGCAGGGCGCCGGGCAGAGCCGGCCGGTGAACTCGGGGAAGTTGTTGGTGGCGTGCAGCGAGTCCACCGCGGCGTCCCAGTTGCCCGTGCGGACCAGGTCGTTCCAGTCCGGGATGCGGTTGCCCAGCGGGCAGCCGTCGTGGCAGAACGGGATGCCGCAGTCCATGCAGCGGGTGGCCTGCTCGCGGATGAGCTCCTCGCCTGCCGGCGGGTACACCTCGCGCCAGTCGCTGATCCGCACCGGCACCGGGCGGCGCGCGGGCAGCCGCCGGTCGTAGCGCAGGAAACCGTTCGGGTCAGGCACGAGCCACCTCCTGGACCGTCACCCGCGGGGCGGGCAGGGTCGGAACAGACGAAGCGGAGGGCGCCGACTGCGCAGCTGGGGCGGCATTCACCGCGAGTGCGCTCATCACCGCGTCGTCGACGTCGCGGCCGGCGGCTTCGGCGGCCCGCATGATCTCCAGCACCCGGCGGTAGTCCCGGGGCACCACGGCGGTGAACTCCGCCACCGCTTCCGGCCAGCGCTTGAGCAGCCCCTCGGCGACCGCCGAGTCGGTCTCGGCGAAGTGCCGCTGCACCAGCTCGTGCAGCACCGCCTGCTCCTCCCCGGACAGCGGCGCCAGGTCGACCAGCTCCGCGTTGACCCGGCGGCGGTCCAGCCGGTGCACGAAGGCCATGCCGCCGGACATGCCGGCGGCGAAGTTGCGGCCGGTCGGGCCCAGCACCACCACGGTCCCACCGGTCATGTACTCGCAACCGTGGTCACCGACGCCCTCGACGACGGTCACCGCGCCCGAGTTGCGTACGGCGAACCGCTCCCCCACCCGGCCGCGCAGGAACAGCTCGCCCGCGGTGGCCCCGTAGAGGATGGTGTTGCCGGCGATGGTCTGGTCCTCGGCCCGCTGCCCCGGCTCGGCCTCGCCGTCGAGGAAGGGGGCGGCGGCGTCCGGCCGCACGACGAGCCGACCGCCGGAGAGGCCCTTGCCCACGTAGTCGTTGGCGTCGCCGTGCAGCCGGAGGGTCACCCCGCCCGGCAGGAACGCGCCGAACGACTGGCCGGCGGTGCCGCGCAGCGTGAACTCGATCGTGTCGGCGGGCAGGCCGGCCCCGCCGAAGCGGCGGGTCACCTCGCCGCCGAGCATCGCGCCGACGCTGCGGTGCTCGTTGCGCACCGCCACCTCCACCCGCACCGGCGTACCGTCGGCCAGCGCCGGCCCGGCCAGGGCGATCAGCTCGTTGTCCAGCGCCAGCTCCAGCCCGTGGTCCTGGGCCCGTACGCCCCGGCGCGCGGCCCCGGCCGGCAGCTCCGGCAGGTGCAGCACGGGGGTCAGGTCCAGCCCGCCGGCCTTCCAGTGCGCGATCGCCGGGGCGACGTCGAGCAGCTCGGCCTGCCCGATGGCCTCCTCGATCGACCGCAGGCCCAGCTCGGCCAGGTAGCCGCGGACCTCCTCGGCGAGGAACAGGAAGAAGTTCTCCACGAACTCCGGCCGGCCGGTGAAGCGTTCCCGCAGCACCGGGTTCTGGGTGGCGATCCCGACCGGGCAGGTGTCGAGGTGGCAGACGCGCATCATCACGCAGCCCTCGACGATCAGCGGCGCGGTGGCGAAGCCGAACTCCTCGGCGCCGAGCAGCGCCGCGACCAGCACGTCGCGGCCGGTCTTGAGCTGCCCGTCGACCTGCACGGTGACCCGGTCGCGCAGCTTGTTGAGCAGCAGCGTCTGCTGCGCCTCGGCCAGCCCCAGCTCCCAGGGGGTGCCGGCGTGCTTGAGCGAGTTCAGCGGGGACGCGCCGGTGCCGCCGTCGTGGCCGGAGATCAGGATGACGTCGGCCTTGAGCTTGGCCACGCCCGCCGCGACGGTGCCGACGCCGACCTCGCTGACGAGCTTGACGTGCACCCGGGCGGACGGGTTGACGCACTTCAGGTCGTGGACGAGCTGCGCGAGGTCCTCGATGGAGTAGATGTCGTGGTGCGGGGGCGGGGAGATCAGGCCGACGCCCGGCGTGGCGTGCCGGGTACGGGCGATCCACGGCCAGACCTTGTTGCCGGGCAGCTGCCCGCCCTCGCCGGGCTTGGCGCCCTGCGCCATCTTGATCTGGAGATCGTCGGCGTTGACCAGGTATTCGCTGGTCACCCCGAACCGGCCGCTGGCGATCTGCTTCACGGCGGAGCGGCGGGCCGGGTCGTGCAGCCGCTCGACGTCCTCGCCGCCCTCGCCGGTGTTGGACTTGCCGCCGAGGCGGTTCATCGCGATCGCGAGGGTCTCGTGCGCCTCCGCCGAGATCGACCCGTACGACATGGCGCCGGTGGCGAACCGCTTGACGATCTCGGTGGCCGGTTCGACCTCGTCGAGCGGCACCGGGGGCCGCACGCCCGTACGCAGGGTGAACAGCCCGCGCAGCGAGCCGGCCGCCGCGGCCAGCTCGTCGACCTTGGCCGTGTACTGGCGGAAGACGTCGTACTGGCGGCTGCGGGTGGCGTGCTGGAGCAGGAAGACCGTCTCCGGGTTGAACAGGTGCAGCTCACCCTCGCGGCGCCACTGGTACTCGCCGCCGACCTCCAGCCGGTCCGACGCCACGGCGCCCGGCGGCGGCCAGGCCACGGCGTGCCGGGCGGCGACCTCGGCGTGGATGCCGTCGAGCCCGATCCCGCCGATCTTGCTCGGGGTGCCCCGGAAGTAGCGCTGGACCAGCCGCGCGTCCAGCCCGACGGCCTCGAAGACCTGCGCCCCGCAGTACGACGACACCGTCGAGATGCCCATCTTGGACATGATCTTCAGGACGCCCTTGCCGAGGCCCTTGACGTAGTTGCGCACGGCCTTGGCCGGATCCGTGCCGACCAGCGCCCCGGTGGAGATCATGTCCTCCACCGACTCGAACGCCAGGTACGGGTTCACCGCCGCCGCGCCGTAGCCGATCAGCACCGCCGCGTGGTGCACCTCGCGGCAGTCGCCGGACTCGACGATCAACGCCACCTGGGTGCGGGTCTGCTCGCGCACGAGGTGCTGGTGCACGGCGGCGGTGAGCAGCAGCGACGGGATGGGGGCGAGGTCGGCGTTGGAGTCCCGGTCCGACAGCACCAGGATGCGTACGCCGTCCTCGATGGCCTCGGAGACGTGCCGGCAGATCTCCGTCAGCCGGGCCTTGATGCCGGCGCCGCCCTCCCGGACCCGGTAGAGCCCGGAGACCCGGACCGCCTTGAAGCCGGGCAGGTCGCCGTCCTCGTCGATGGAGAGGATCTTCGCCAACTCGTCGTTGTCGATCACCGGGTACGGCAGCACGATCTGCCGGCAGCTCGCCGGGCCCGGGTCGAGCAGGTTGCCCTCCGGCCCGATGGTGGACGCCAGGCTGGTCACCAACTCCTCGCGGATGGCGTCCAGCGGCGGGTTGGTGACCTGCGCGAAGAGCTGGTGGAAGTAGTCGTAGAGCAGCCGCGGCCGGGTGGAGAGCGGGGCGATCGGGGTGTCGGTGCCCATCGAGCCGAGCGGCTCGGCGCCCGTACGCGCCATCGGCGCGAGCAGGATCTTCAGCTCCTCCTCGCTGTAGCCGAAGGTCTGCTGGCGGCGGCGTACCGAGTCGTGGGTGTAGACGGTGTGCCGGCGCGGGGGCAGGTCGGTCAGCTCGATCAGGCCGGCGTGCAGCCAGTCGGCGTACGGCTGCTCGGCCGCCAGCTCCGCCTTGATCTCCTCGTCGTGCACGATGCGGCCGGCGACGGTGTCGACCAGGAACATCTTGCCCGGCTGGAGGCGGCCCTTGGCGACCACCCGGGCCGGGTCGAGGTCGAGCACGCCCGCCTCGCTGCCGAGCACCACGAGCCCGTCGTCCGTACGCCACCAGCGCCCCGGGCGCAGCCCGTTGCGGTCCAGCACGGCGCCGACGACCTCGCCGTCGGTGAAGGCGACCGAGGCCGGCCCGTCCCACGGCTCCATCAGGCTCGCGTGGAAGCGGTAGAAGGCGCGCTTGTCGACGGCCATGTCGGGGTCGTTCTCCCACGCCTCCGGGATCATCATCAGCACGGCGTGCGGCAGGCTCCGCCCGGCCAGGTGCAGCAGCTCGAGGACCTCGTCGAAGTTCGCCGAGTCGGAGGCGGCGGGGGTGCAGACCGGAAAGACCCGGCGGATGTTGCCGGGAAAGTTCGGGGTGCGGAGCAGCGCCTCGCGGGCCTGCATCCAGTTCCGGTTGCCCCGGATCGTGTTGATCTCGCCGTTGTGCGCGATGAGCCGGTACGGGTGCGCCAGCGGCCAGGACGGGAACGTGTTCGTGGAGAACCGGGAGTGCACCAGCGCGATCGCGCTCTCCACCCGCGCGTCGGCCAGCTCCGGATAGAACGCCGGGAGCTGGTCGGGAGTGAGCATGCCCTTGAACACCATGGTCCGCCCGGACAGCGACGGGAAGTAGGCCGGCACGCCCCGCTCGGCGCTCTCCCGCTCGGCCTGCTTGCGCACGCAGAACGCGACCCGCTCCAGCTCGACGCCGCCCAGCGGCGACCCGGCCGGCCCGGCCGCCGAGCCCGTGAGCCGGCGCGCGGCGAGGAAGAGCTGCCGCACCCGGGGCATCGCCGCGAGGGCGGTCTCGCCGAGGCCGCTCGGGTCGACCGGCACGTCCCGCCAGCCGAGCACGTCGGCCCCCTCGACCAGCGCGTACTTCTCCACCACGCGGCGCGCGCGGGCCTCGGCGGCGTCGTCGTCGGGAAGGAAGACCAGGCCGGTGGCGTACTCGCCGGCGGGCGGCAGCGGGAAGTCCACCACCGCGCGCAGGAACGCGTCCGGAATCTGGATCATGATGCCCGCGCCGTCGCCGGTGTTGGGTTCCGCGCCTCGGGCTCCCCGGTGGTCCAGCCGGCAGAGCGCGTCGAGGCCGTTGACCACGACCGCGTGCGAGCGCCGCCCGTGCAGGTCCGCCACGAAGGCCACACCGCAGGCGTCGTGCTCCTGCGCGGGGTCGTAGAGCCCGGCCGCAGGCGCTCCCGGGCCGAGGTGCGGGGCCTGCTTCGGGCTGCTGTGAGGGTACGGAAAGGCCACCGGGCCTCCTGTCGTCGCTCAGGGTGGATCTCGATCGGGACGACGTCGGCCCTCAAGGGTCTATTGAGTCTACGTTAGGGTCCGGAGCGCAAGGCCAGTGCAGATTGATCACACCTTCCAGACTCTGGGACGTGTAGTCTCGCGCGGTGGATTTTCTTGACAGGGACCTGTTCGGCCGGTTGGAGCACTTCTACGACGCGGTGCCCCGGGACGCGGCGCGTACGGAGGAGTACGGCCCGCTCGTACTGTTCGTCAGGGAAGGCGCCGGCTGGCCGTTCTACGCCCGGCCCCGGCTCGACGCCACCGGTGCGCCGTCGCTGGCCGACATCACGGCCGTACGCGAGCGGCAGCGCGAACTCGGCCTGCCCGAGGCCCTCGAATGGGTGCACGAGACCACCCCCGACCTGCTGGCCGTGGCCCGCTCGGCGGGGCTGGCGGTGCTGGAGGCGCCGCTGATGGTGCTCGACCCGGCCGCCCTGCCCGACCCGGGCACCCTCACGGACGTACCGCTGCGGATGCTCGACGCGGCGACGCCCGACTTCGCGGCGGACGTGGCGGCGCGGCGGGCGGTCGCCGCCGTCGGGTTCTCCGCGGCCGGCACCGAACCCGGCGACGCCGGCACCGCGCAGCGCGACGCCGCGATGGCCGAGCTGGACGAGGCCGCGCTCGACGAGGAGCGGACCCGCGTCGCGGACGGCCGGCGCCTGTCCGTGCTGGCGGAGACGCCCGCCGAGGGCGCGCTGGCCAGCGGGATGGCGATGCGCGTCGGCGACGTCGCCGAGATCGCCGGCGTGGCCACCCTGCCGGCCGCCCGCCGCCGTGGCCTGGGCGCGGCGGTCACCGCCACGCTCGCCCGCGAACTGCTGGCCGCCGGCACCGACCTGGTATTCCTCTCGGCGGGCAGCGAGGACATCGCCCGGGTCTACCTGCGCGTCGGCTTCCGTCGCATCGGCACCGCCTGCATCGCCGAACCCACCCCGGTCACCCCCTGACCAAGCCCTCGGGCGGCACATCGGCCCGGCGGGTCAGGTCGGGGGGCGCCACTGGGCGGCCGTGGTGGCGGCCGTGGAGAGGAGGCGAGGGCTGAGGGCGCCCAGGGCTACGTCGCGGGCGCGCAGCGCCAGCGGGCCCCGGGCCTTCAGCACCGCCGACATCCGGCGGGTCTGCCGGACCACCGTCGCCGCCCGGGGCCGGCGCACCCGGTCGTACGCGACCACCGCGTCGGGCAGGCGGGACTCGCGCAGCAGCGAGGCGAGGGTGGCGGCGTCCTCGAAGGCGAGGCAGGCGCCCTGGCCGAGGTGCGGCGGCATGGCGTGGGCGGCGTCGCCGAGCAGCACCACCCCGCCCGGGCCGGTCGGGAAGCCGTACGACCTCGGCAGCGGCCGCAGCTCGCGGATCTCCTGCTGCACCAGGTCCGCCGGGTCGGTGGCGTCGAGCAGGTCGGCGATCGGCGCGGGCCAGCCCGCGTACCAGCGGCGGAGCAGGGCGAGCTGGGTCTCCGGCGGCTCCGGGCGGGGCGCGCCGACGGCGGTGGCGACCCAGTAGATGCCGCCCCGGCTGGAGCCGCCGGAGGAGCCGCGCTCGCCGAGCGAGGCCGACACGAAGCGGTAGCCGGCACCGAGCACCTCGCCGCCGACAGGCCGGTCGGCGGGCAGCTTCGGGGCCCGGTACCAGGGGATCACCGCCCGCCAGGCGGCGCAGCCGGAGCTGACCACGCCGGACTCGGGGGCGAGTTGCCGGCGCAGCGCGCTGTCGGTGCCGTCGGCGGCGACGACCAGGTCGGCCTCGATGGTGTGCCGGCCGTCGCCGACCGAGGGGCGCTCCCCGGAAACGGCGCGGACCGTCCGCACGGTCACCCCGGTGCGCAGCTCGACCTCGTCGCCCAGGCCGGCGATGAGCGCGTCGTGCAGGTCCTCCCGGTGCACCACCACCGGCATCCGGTCGGCCGGCGTGGGGCGGGGCTGCACCAGCCAGTGCCCGTCCGGGCGGCGCACCCCGCCGTCGGGCAGCCCTGTGGCGATCGCCTCCAGGCCGGCGCCGAGGCCCAGGGCGCGCAGCGCGCGTACGCCGTTGGGCCAGAGCGCCACGGCGGTCGGCTCGGGGCGGACGCGGTCGGCACGCTCCAGCAGGGTGACCCGCCAGCCGGAGCGGGCCAGCGCGCCGGCGACCGCGAGGCCGCCGATCCCGGCGCCGACCACGACCGCGCTACGCATCGGGTGCTCCTCCTCAGCTGTCGCGCTCGGCGGGCCGGGTGCCCGTGGCCCCGGCCCGGTCCTGCGGGATCTCCCCGGCGGGCGCGGCACCGTCACCGGCGGATCCCGGGGTGTCCTCCGCACCGGCCGTCCCGTCCGACGGCGCGTCCACCGAGCCGGGCGTGGCCGCCCCGTCCGGCTCGGCCGGCGTCTCGCCGGTCTCCTGCCAGTGCCGGTACTGCTCCTCGCTCACCACGCGGTAGCCCTCTGGGGCGGCCGGCCCCGCGCCGGCCTCCTGCGCGGACAGGTCGACCTGCGAGACGTCGGAGCCGACGGCCGGCTCCGCGGTCGCGGCGGCGCCGATGGGAACGACGTACTCCCGGGGGCCGCGCACCCGCACGAAGTAGGCGAGGGCGCCGAGGAAGACCAGGCCGGCGGTCCACACGTTCAGGCGTACGCCGAGGATGGTGTTCGCCTCGTCGGTGCGCATCAGCTCGATCCAGAACCGCCCGGCCGTGTAGCCCATGACGTAGAGCGCGAACGCCCGTCCCCGGCCGAGGCGCAGCTTGCGGTCGAGGACGAGGACGAGCGCGGCCACGCCGACGTTCCACAGCAGCTCGTAGGCGAACGTCGGGTGGTAGAGGCCCGGTTCGAGGATCGGCTTGCCGGCGTCGTCGCGCAGCGCGTGGCCCGGGTTGTCCGGGTCCATCCGGTGGATCTCCAGACCCCAGGGCAGGGTGGTCCGGCCGCCGTAGAGCTCGTTGTTGAACCAGTTGCCGAGCCGGCCGATCGCCTGGGCCAGCGGCAGGCCGGGGGCCAGCGCGTCGGCGACCACCCCGAACGGGATGCCGAGCTGCCGGGCCGCGAACCAGGCGCCGACGGCCCCGCCGGCCACCGCGCCCCAGATGCCGAGACCGCCCTCCCAGATGGCGAACGCCTTCATCGGGTCGCCGCCGGTGCCGAAGTACTTCTCCGGAGAGGTGATCACGTGGTAGATGCGGGCGCCGACGATGCCGGCCGGCACCGCCCAGACCGCGATGTCGAGGACCGCACCGGGGGCGACGCCGCGCTGGCGCAACCGCCGCTCGGTGACCCAGCAGGCCACCACGATGCCGACGATGATGCACAGCGCGTACGCCCGGATCGGCACCGGTCCGAGCTGCCAGACGGCGGTGCTGGGGCTCGGCAGGGCCGCCTGGGGAGTCAGCGAGGCGAGAGTCACGGATGCACACGCTACCGCCGTGGCCCCCTCCGGTGGCACCCCGGTCCACCGTCCGCCGGTCCCGGTGACTTCTGGTTTGCGCCGCCGTAGGCTCTTTGTCCATGAGCGCGCTCACCTGGGCGGTCGCCGCGGTCGTCACCGACGACGCCGGCCGGGTGCTGCTGTGCCGGCAGGGCCGGGGTGAGCGCCACGGCCTGCCCGGTGGGCGGCTGCGCCCGGCCGAGAGCCCCGTGCACGCGGTCACGCGCGACATCCGGGCCGAGACGGGGTGGGACGTCGAGGTCGTCGACCTGGTCGGCCTCTACCACCTCGCCGGGCGGTACGGGGCGGTGCTCGCCGGTCCGGCCCCGGCGGCCGGGCGTGCCGGGCCGCTGCCCGACGTCCTGGTGCACGTCTTCCGGGCGCGTACGCGGGGGTCGGGGCCGGCCGGCGAACCGGTGGGCGGCTGCCGGCCGTCCTGGCACCACCCCTCGGCGCTGCCCGAGGCGCTCACCCCGACCACCCGGGCGGCGCTCACCGACGCCCTGGCGGGCCGCTCCGGCGTGCTGCGTGACACCGTCCCGGGCGCCCCGGCGCCGACGGCGGGCCACCCACCGGGGCAGCGGAGCACCCCGCCGGCCGACCGGGCACCGCACCCCTGACCTGGGCGGCACGGGAAGCCAGGCACCGCACCCCTGACCCGGGCGGCACGGGAAGCCGGGCACCGCGCCACCGACCCGGGCGGGACAGGAGGCCGGGCACCGCACGGCTGACCCGGGGCGAGCGGGCGGGAGGGCGGCTGGGGGCGGTCCGGTCAGCGGGTCGGGTTGCGGACGCCCTCGGCGAGTTCCCCGCTCAGCGCGCGCAGGGCGGCCAGCCCGGACGCCTCGTCGGGCGCGTCGAGCAGGCAGCGGATCAGCGCGCTGCCGACGATGACGCCGTCGGCGTAGCCGGCGACCGTGCCGGCCTGCGCGCCCGTGCCGACGCCCAACCCGACGCCGACCGGCAGGTCGGTGACCTCCCGCGTGCGGGAAACCAGGATCGGGGCCGCGTCGGAGGTCTTCGCCCGGGCGCCGGTGACACCCATGATCGCGGTGGCGTAGACGAAGCCCCGGCAGTGCTCGACGGTCATCGCCAGCCGCGCGTCGGTCGAGGACGGCGAGACCAGGAAGGTGCGGTCCAGCCCGTACGCGTCCGAGGCGGCGAGCCACTCGCCGGCCTCCTCCGGGATCAGGTCGGGGGTGACCAGCCCGGTGCCCCCGGCCGAGGCGAGGTCCCGGGCAAAGGCGTCGACGCCGTAGCGCTCGACCGGGTTCCAGTAGGTCATGGTGACCACGGGCGCCCCGGTGGCCGCGACGGCCTCGATGACCCGCAGCGTGTCGCGGGTGCGTACGCCGCCGGCGAGGGCGATGTCGCTGGCCTTCTGGATCACCGGGCCGTCCATCACCGGATCCGAGTACGGGATCTCCACCTCGATGACGTCGACGCCGGCCTCGACCATCGCGGTCATCGCGGCGATGCTGCCCTCGACGGTCGGGAAGCCGGCCGGCATGCAGCCGACCAGCACGGCCCGCCCGTCGGCGCGGGCCTTGTCGAAGGCCACCCCGATCCGGCTCACGTTCTCACTGCTCCTTGTCGAGGATGCCGAAGTAGTCGCCGGCGGTGTGCACGTCCTTGTCGCCCCGGCCGGAGAGGTTGACCACGATCGTCGGCTCCCGACCCAGCTCGGCGGTGAGCTTCGGCGCGATCTTGAGGGTGCCGGCGAGCGCGTGCGCGCTCTCGATCGCCGGGATGATGCCCTCGGTGCGGCAGAGCAACTCGAACGCCGCCATCGCCTCCTCGTCGGTGACCGGCAGGTACGTCGCCCGGCCGCTGTCGTGCAGCCAGGCGTGCTCCGGCCCGACGCCCGGGTAGTCCAGCCCGGCGGAGATCGAGTGCGACTCGCACGTCTGCCCGTCGGCGTCCTGGAGCACGTACGTCCGGGTGCCGTGCAGCACCCCGGCGGACCCGCCGGTGATGCTGGCCGCGTGCCGGCCGGTCTCCACCCCGTCGCCGCCGGCCTCGAAGCCGTAGAGCCGCACGTCAGGGTCGCCGACGAAGGCGTGGAAGATGCCCAGCGCGTTGGAGCCGCCGCCGACGCAGGCGGTGACCGCGTCCGGCAGCGCGCCAGTCAGGTCCAGGCACTGCTGGCGCGCCTCGTCACCGATGCCCCGGACGAAGTCGCGGACCATCGCCGGGAAGGGGTGCGGCCCGGCGGCGGTGCCGATCAGGTAGTGGGTGTCGTCGACGTTGGCGACCCAGTCGCGCATCGCCTCGTTCATCGCGTCCTTGAGGGTGCGCGAGCCGTTGGTGACGGGGACGACGGTGGCACCGAGCATCCGCATCCGGGCCACGTTGAGCGCCTGCCGCTCGGTGTCGACCTCGCCCATGTAGACCACGCAGTCGAGATCGAACAGGGCAGCGGCGGTGGCGGTGGCGACGCCGTGCTGGCCGGCCCCGGTCTCCGCGATCACCCGGCGCTTGCCCATCCGCCTGGTCAGCAGGGCCTGGCCGAGCACGTTGCGCACCTTGTGCGCCCCCGTGTGGTTGAGGTCCTCCCGCTTGAGCAGCACCCGCGCGCCCAGCTTGGCGGAGAACCGCTCCGCCGCGTAGAGCAGCGAGGGAGTGCCGGCGTAGTCGCGCAGCAGGGCGCCGAACTCGGCCCGGAACGACTCGTCGGCCATCGCCGCGCGGTGCGCCGCGTCCAGCTCGTCGAGCGCCGCGACCAGCGCCTCCGGTACGAACCGGCCGCCGAACCGGCCGAAGTGACCGGCGGAGTCAGGCAGCGGACCGGCCGCGGCGGCCGTCACGTCGGCGCTCATGCCGGCACTCCGCTTCGCTCCGTGCCGCCATGAGGCAACTCCGCACTGAGCCTGAAGATTCGCTCGCTCATGGGATCGTCCTCTCGGTGCTGACGAACCGGCGCGGGGTCAGCGCACCGGGCGGGGCGTGGCCGGGTGGTTGCCGGCGTTGACCAGCTCGGCCACCGCCTCGCGGGGGCTCTTCTGGGTGACCAGACCCTCGCCGACCAGGACCGCGTCGGCGCCGGCCGAGGCGTACCGGATGAGGTCGTGCGGGCCGCGCACCCCCGACTCGGCGATCTTGACGACGCTGCTGGGCAGGCCGGGCGCGATCCGCTCGAACACCGAGCGGTCGACCTCAAGGGTACGCAGGTTGCGGGCGTTGACCCCGATGACCTGGGCGCCGGCCTCCAGGGCGCGGTCGGCCTCCTCCTCGTCGTGGACCTCGACCAGCGCGGTCATGCCCAGCGACTCGATCCGCTCCAGCAGGCCGACGAGGGCGTTCTGCTCCAGCGCGGCGACGATCAGCAGCACCAGGTCGGCACCGTGCGCGCGGGCCTCGTGCACCTGGTAGCTGGAGACGACGAAGTCCTTGCGCAGCACCGGGATGCGGACGGCGGCGCGGACGGCGGCCAGGTCGTCGAGCGAGCCGCCGAACCAGCGGCCCTCGGTGAGCACGCTGATCGCCCGCGCCCCGCCGGCGGCGTAGTCGCCGGCCAGGTCGGCCGGGTCGGCGATCTCGGCCAGCCGCCCCTTGGACGGCGACGAGCGCTTCACCTCGGCGATCACCGCGACGCCCGGCTTGCGCAGGGCCGCGTACGCGTCGAGCGGCGGCGGCGCGGCGGCGGCCAGTTCGCGGATCCGCTCCAGCGGAACCTGCTCCTGGCGCCGGGCGACGTCCTCGCGCACGCCGGCCAGGATCTCGTCGAGCACGCCTACGGACGCTGCCGTACCGGCGTCGTCCCCCTCCGCGTGCGCATGCTCAGCAGTCACCAACGGACTCCCCTCTCCGGGTGTCATGGGCCGATGCTAGGGGGCGCCACCTGGCGACGGCCGCCGGGGGTATGGCGTGCCTCACGAGATGGGCTGGGGCATAATGGCCGACCTCCGGTGAACGGGATGTCACGCAGGGCGACCGCACCCAGCGACGAAAGACACCCGACCATTCCCGCCCCCACCCCCCGGTCATCGACGTGATCCTATCTGAGGGTGCGGCCGGCCGCCCGGCCCGGCGACCGCCGCGGACGCCGGTCGATGGTGTGACCTACCTCAAGGCCGAACGGCCCTTTGCCTGGTGGCGGCCCTGCGAGCAGTGTTGACGTGTCGGTCACCACGGCGAAACGTGAACCAGCCAGCATCGTCCTCGGGCAGACTCGATGACGCGCCTGCCCCACCGTCACCAACGATCCTCGCGGGGTGATCATGAGCACTGTCGAGCCGCACCAGCCCATCGGACTGACGACCGTCTCGCGCACGGTCGCATCGCTCGCCGTCGGCGTGGTCCACACCCTCGAGCGCGCCGTGGTGGGCGAGGCCCGCATGCGGACCGCGCGGGGCAACGCCTGGGAGGCGGTCTGCGCCGACCGGGCCCGGGCCGAGCAGCGGGCCGAGCTGGACCGCCTGGTGGCGGAGCTGGCGGCGGCCCGGGCCGCCGCCCGCGAGCACCAGCCGGTCAGCTGACCGTCGGGTCCTCGCCCCGGTCCAGCGCGTCCCACGCCTCGGTGGTGTGCCGGCCGGTGACCCGGTCGCCCTCGCCGCGGGCGGCGGGCGCGGCGTCGCCCGCGGGCCGCCGCTCGTAGCGGGCGCCCATCGCCGGCCAGTGCCGCCCCCGCAGCGCCGTCAGCAGCCCGCCCGCCGTGGCGAGCACCCCGCCGAGCAGGCAGAGCGCCGGCCACTGCCGGGCGACCTCGCCCTCGAACGCCGCGACCAGGCCGTAGCCGCCGCCGGCCGCCACGGCCGCGCCGAGCACGCACAGCAGCCCGCCCAGCAGCCGCCGCGCCCGTCCCCGGGTGGCGAGCACGGCCCCGCCGCCGGCCAGCCCGACCAGGGCCAGCGCCGGCAGCCAGGGCAGCAGGCCGGCGCCCGTGCGGGCGTCGCGTACCGGCGGCAGCGGGGTGGGCCGGGCGGTCAACTCGACCGCCCAGGTGCGGGTCGACGCCCACAGCGCCAGGCCCGCGCCGGCCACGCAGAGCAGCACGGCGTACGTCAGCTCGCGCCGCTGCGTGCCGGACCGCGCGCCCCCGCCCGCGTCGGCGGCCGGAGTCGTCCCCGGCTCCTGGCCGCGCGGCTCGGCGGCCGTCATCGGGCGGGCCGGAGGGTCTCGGCGGCGGCGATGGCGGCGAGCACGGCCGCGGCCTTGTTCCGGGTCTCCTGGTCCTCGGCTGCCGGGTCGGAGTCGGCAACCACCCCCGCCCCGGCCTGCACGTACGCCCTGCCGTCGCGCATCAGCGCGGTGCGGATCGCGATCGCCATGTCCAGGTCACCGCCGAAGCCGAAGTAGCCCACGGTGCCGCCGTAGATGCCGCGCCGGACCGGTTCCAGCTCCTCGATGATCTCCATGGCCCGCACCTTGGGCGCGCCGGAGAGGGTGCCGGCGGGGAAGGTCGCGGCCAGCGCGTCGAAGGCCGTACGGTCCTCGCGCAGCGTGCCGACCACGGTCGAGACGATGTGCATGACGTGGCTGTAGCGCTCGATGGTGGCGAACTCCGGCACCTCCACCGTGCCCGGGCGGCAGACCCGGCCCAGGTCGTTGCGCCCCAGGTCGACCAGCATCACGTGCTCGGCGCGCTCCTTCGGGTCGGCGAGCAGCTCCGCGGCGAGGCGGGCGTCGGCCTCGGGGGTGCCGCCGCGCGGCCGGGTGCCGGCGATCGGGTGCAGCAGCGCCCGCTGCCGCCCCTCGGCGTCGCTGGTCACCTTCAGGTGCGCCTCCGGCGAGGAGCCGACGATGTCGAAGCCGTCGAAGCGCAGCAGGTACATGTACGGGCTGGGGTTCGTCGTGCGCAGCACGCGGTAGACGTCCAGCGGGTCGGCGTGCGTGTCCCGCTCGAACCGCTGGGCCAGCACGATCTGGAAGCACTCGCCGGCCCGGATCGCCTCCTTGGCCGCCTCGACGGCCTTCGGGTAGCCGCCCTCGGGCGTACGGCTGCGCACCTCGCCCGCCGGGGGCCGCCCGACGGTCGAGACCATCGGCGGGATCGGCCGCGACAGCGCGGTGGTCATCGCGTCAAGCCGCCCGACCGCGTGGTGGTAGGCCGCCGTGACCTGGGCGTCCCGGTCCGGCTCGGCCAGCGGCGGCAGGATCGCGTTGGCGACCAGGATCGCCGAGCCGTCGTAGTGGTCGAGGACCACCAGGTCGGTGGCGAGCATCATGCCCAGCTCGGGCACGCCCAGGTCGTCCTCGGTCAGCTCGGGCAGCCGCTCGAAGCGCCGGATCAGCTCGTAGCCCAGGTAGCCGACCATGCCGCCGGTCAGCGGGGGCATGCCGCTGGCCGCCTCGAACGCCGGGCCGGCGAGCGCCTCGACGGTCTCGCGCAGCACCCGGACCGGGTCGCCGGAGGTGGGCAGGCCGGCCGGTGGGTGGCCCGTCCACACCGCCGCGCCGTCCCGCTCGGTCAGCGTGGCGCTGCTGCGTACGCCGATGAACGAGTAGCGCGACCAGGCCAGGCCGGCCGAGCCGACGCCCTGCTCGGCCGACTCCAGCAGGAACGTCCCCGGGCCGCCGGCGAGCTTGCGGTAGACGCCGACAGGGGTCTCCGCGTCGGCGAGCAGCCGGCGGGTGACCGGCACGACCCGCCAGCGGGCGGCCAGCTCGGCGAAGGTGGCGAGGTCGGGGCTGACCGCGCCGTCGGTGCGGGAGCCGCCGGGCGTGACCCGCTGCGCGCTCACCGGGCACCCGCCCCGTCCCCGCCGACCGGCAGCTCGGTGAAGAAGCAGGTGCGGTGCCCCGTGTGGCAGGCCGCGCCGACCTGGTCGACGTCGACCAGCAGCGCGTCGCCGTCGCAGTCCAGCGCCACCGCGCGGACGTACTGGTGGTGCCCCGAGGTGGCGCCCTTGACCCAGTACTCCCGGCGGCTGCGCGACCAGTAGGTGGCCCGGCCGGTGGTCAGGGTGCGGTGCAGCGCCTCGTCGTCCATCCAGGCGACCATCAGCACCTCACCCGAGTCGTGCTGGCGCACCACGGCGGCCACCAGGCCGTCGGGGGTGCGGCGCAGCCGGGCGGCGATGGCCGGGTCGAGCCGGGACGGACGGACCGCGCCGTCGGCCGCGGGCTCCTGCGGACTGGGGTGGGCGCCGGTCACGGGCGCGTCAGGTACGGGCACAGTGACCCATTGTCCCGCACGCGGGGCGGGCACGGGTGACGGCTCCCGCCGGGGCCGCGGCGGCCGGTGGGCGGGCCGGGTCAGCTGGTCGACGTAGCGGTCCAGCCGGCCGTCGGTCAGGGCGTCGGCCAGGTCCCCGCCGGCGGCCCGCGCGACCTCGGCGGCGTACGGGCGGACCAGCGGCAGGACGCCGGTGACGAGGCGGGCCGCGGCGGCGCAGAGCTGGCCGACGGAGCCGGGCCGCAGGCCGAGGCAGAGCAGCAGGTCCTCCCGGTAGTGCGGGGGCGCCACCGGCAGGTCGAGGGCGGCGGCGAAGGCCGCCCGCCGGGACGTCACCCGCACCGTGGGGTTGGCCAGCCGCAGGACCGACGGGCAGAGCCGGGCCAGATCGGCGGCGGCCAGCCGGACGCCGAGGTGGTCGTCGGCGTCCCGCGCGCCGGCCACCTTACCGAGCGTCGCGATCAGCTCCTCCAGCTGCGGCTCGCCGGCGGGGTGGCAGAGCACCGGCAGGTCGATCCGGGGCCGCCAGTGCGGGTCCGCCCACAGCAGCCGGACCGGCGCCGTCACCGGCAGCCCGAACGCCCATTCGGCGGGCTCGCCGAGGCGGGTCAGCCAGGAGTTCACGTCGCGGGCGGCCACCGAGACGTGGGTCAGCCGGCCCCCGTGCTCGGCCAGGAACGCCCGGCGGGCGGCGTACGGGGCGCCGTCGAGCAGCACGTCGACGTCGACGTCGCTGTGTGCGGTGGCGGCCCGCCGGGCGTGGCTGCCGCGCAGCATGATGCCCACCACGGGCTGCTCGGCACCGGCCCGCAACCGGGCCGCCCATTCGCCGAGGAACCTCTCGTCCGGTGACGCAGCGTGACCCACGGCGCCATCGTGCCGTACGTCCGATCAGGGCGCAATGCCCGATGGTACGCCTGATGCCCGTTGGCGGACCCGCTGTCCGGGTCCGAAGGCTAATGCCCGACCGATCTCCCCGCCGCGCCGGGGTCCGTGCGGGTGGACCGGGGTCGATCGTTGCGGCCCGGCGGGCGTCTCCGTTAGCGTCGAGTTCAACGGATGATGAGTTTCCCGGGAGGCGCCGGTGGACGAGGCGATCGCCGTACGCGACCTGGTCGTCGAGCGGGGCGGGCGGCGGGTGCTGCACGGCGTCAGCGCGGACGTGCCGCGCGGTTCGGTCACCGGGCTGCTCGGCCCGAGCGGCAGCGGCAAGACCACACTGCTGCGGGCGGTGGTCGGCGTGCAGGTGGTCGGCGCCGGCTCGGTGACCGTGCTGGGGCGCCCCGCCGGGTCGCCGGAGCTGCGCCGCCGCGTCGGCTACCTGACCCAGGCGCCCAGCGTCTACGCCGACCTGACGGTGCGCGAGAACGCGCGCTACTTCGCCGCCCTGCACGGCCGGGGGCGGGCCGAAGCCGACCGGGCGGTCGCCGAGGTCGGGCTCGCCTCGGCCGCCGGCCAACTGGTCGGCACCCTCTCCGGCGGGCAACGCAGCCGGGCGTCGCTGGCCTGCGCCCTGGTCGGGGAGCCGGAACTGCTCGTCCTCGACGAACCGACCGTCGGCCAGGACCCGGTGCTGCGGGCCGACCTGTGGGCCCGGTTCCACGCCATGGCCGCCGCCGGCACCACCCTGCTGGTCTCCAGCCACGTCATGGACGAGGCGGCCCGCTGCGACCGGCTGCTGCTGATCCGCGAGGGGCGGCTGATCGCCGACGACACCCCCGACGCGGTCCGCGCCGCTGCCGGCACCGACGACCTGGACGAGGCGTTCCTGCGGTTGATCAGGGCGGGCGCCGCCGGACGGGAGGCGTCGTGAACCCCCGGATCCTGGCCGCCACCACCGGCCGCATCCTGCGCCAGCTGCGGCACGACCGGCGCACCGTGGCGCTGCTGCTGGTGGTCCCGTCGGTGCTGCTCGCCCTGGTCCACTCCATGTACGTCGACCAGCCCGCCCCGCCGGGGCAGCCGTCGACCTTCGACCGGGTCGCCCTGGTGATGCTCGGCTTCTTCCCCTTCGTGATCATGTTCCTGGTGACCAGCATCGCGATGCTGCGCGAGCGCACCACGGGCACGCTGGAGCGGCTGCTCACCACCCCGCTGGGCAAGCTCGACCTGCTCTTCGGCTACGGCATCGCGTTCGGGCTGGCCGCGGTGGTCCAGGCGGTCGTCGCGTCCGTGGTCGCGTACGGCGTCTTCGGGCTGGACACCGCCGGACACAGCGGGCTGGTGGTGCTGGTCGCCGCGCTGAACGCCGTGCTCGCCGTCGCGCTCGGGCTGTTCTGCAGCGCCTTCGCCCGCACCGAGTTCCAGGCCGTACAGTTCATGCCGGTCGTGGTCGTGCCCCAGTTGCTGCTCTGCGGGCTCTTCGTGCCCCGGGGCGAGATGGCGGGCTGGTTGCAGGCGGTCAGCGACGTGCTGCCCCTGTCGTACGCCGTCGAGGCGCTCCAGGAGGTCGGCGCCCACGCGGAGCCGACCGGCACGATGTGGCGGGACGTGGCGGTGGTCGCCGGCGCGGCGGCGCTGGCGCTGGTGCTCGCCGCGGCCACCCTCCGGCGGCGCAGCGGCTGAGCCGCCGACCCGACCGGCGGGCCGCGACGCGGCCGGCGGCGGGACGAAGGTGGAGCGAAGGGCGACGATGGCGCGGCGGACCGGACGACGACCCGGCAACCCGGACACCCGGCAGGCCATCCTCGACGCGGCCCGCGCCGCCTTCGCCGAGCGGGGCTTCGACGGGGCCTCGATCCGGGCCGTCGCCGCCGCCGCGCAGGTGGACCCGGCGCTGGTGCACCACTACTTCGGCAGCAAGGACCGGCTCTTCCTGGCCGCGATGCACGCGCCGGTCGACCCGGCCGAACTGCTGCCGAGGGTGCTCGCGGGCGACCGCGCGGGTCTCGGGGAGCGGCTGGTGCGCACCTTCCTCGGCGTCTGGGACTCCCCGGCCGGCACCGCCGGCGTGGCCCTGCTGCGTTCGGCGGTGAGCAACGAGTGGACCGCCCGGCTGCTGCGGGAGTTCCTGGTCACCCAGGTGCTGCGCAGGATCCTCGACCAGCTCGACGTCGACCCGGCCGAGCTGCCGCTGCGCGGCTCGCTGGTGGCCAGCCAGCTGATCGGGCTGGTCATGATGCGGCACGTGGTCCGGCTGGAACCGGTCGCCTCGGCCGCCCCGGAGACCCTCGTCGCGGCGGTCGGCCCCACCGTGCAGCGCTACCTGACGGGCGATCTCGCCGAGGTCTTCGCCGGCTGACCGGACGGCCGGGGCGGCGGCACCCGGTCAGGCGTGGTCGGCGTGCCGGGACGGGGCGTGCCGGCAGACCAGCGGATGCAGGAACCGGGTCAGCTCCGCCTGGCAGTCCAGCGGACGCGGGAACGCCAGCCGGACGCGCCGGCGGGCGCCGGGTCGGCCGTGGACGACCAGCAGGCCGTACCGGTCGATCCGGACCACCCGGGGCGCGGTGTCGATGCCGCCGTCGGCGAGGCCGAGCTGGCGGCGCAGGTACCCGGCCACCTCGGCGGCGTGGTGGTCGGCGAGGTCGGCCAGCAGCTCGGCCTCGACGGCGTGCAGCGGGTCGGGCTCCGCCTCGGCGTACGCCTCGGGGTCGATGCGGCGGACGGTGTCGCCGCGTTCCCAGCGGGCCTCGACCACCTCGAAGCGGTGCAGCCGGAACCGGGTGCCGACATCGAGCAGGTCACCGGCCGGCTCCACGGCCGCGAAGTCCAGCGCGGCGCGGCGCTCCTCGTCGCCGTCCAGCCGGGCCGCCCAGCCGGAGACCCAGGCCCGGCCGAGGCTCGGCGCGCCAGCGGCGGGCGGCAGGTCCAGCACGTCCAGCACCAGCGCGACCTCGGAGTCGCCGTCGGCGGGGCGCAGCGCGGCGGCGAGGTCGCTGACGACCGGCACCAGCAGCAGCACCCGACCGTCCGGATCGGTCACGTGCCGGACCTGGTGCGGGCCGGGCCGGTGCGCGACGTGGGCGATGCCGGGCAGCCGGCCCGCGACGAGGGTGCGGACGATCTCCGCCGGGCTGGGCCGCATGAACGACTCCTTCGTAGGTTAGCCTTACCTAACTCGGAGACTAGAGCACCGGATCGGAGACGTCCAGCGTGAACCAACCCAGGCCCAAGGCCCGCCTCTCCCGCGCCCTCGGCATCCCCCTCACCCGCAAGTGCGTGCGGTACTTCGAGCGGCGCCCCTTCCCGCCCGGCGTGCACGGCCGGCAGCGCCGCAAGACCTCGGACTACCAGGTGCGACTGCTGGAGAAGCAGCGCCTGCGCCACCAGTACAACGTCAGCGAGACCCAGCTACGGCGCGCCTTCGACGAGGCCGCCCGGAGCGCGGGCAAGACCGGCGAGAGCCTGGTCGCGCTCCTGGAGCGACGGCTCGACGCGGTGGTGCACCGGGCCGGCCTGACCCGCAGCATCTACCAGGCCCGGCAGCTCGTCGCGCACGGCCACTTCACCGTCGACGGGCGCAAGGTCGACCGGCCGTCGTACCGGCTGCGTCCGGGACAGGTGGTGGCCGTCCGCGAACGCAGCCGCACGACCGTGCCGTTCCAGCTCGCCGCCGCGGGCGCCAACGCCACCGAGGGACCCGGCCAGCCGTACCTGTCGGTGGAGCTGGCCGAGCTGCGGACCACGTTGCTGCGCGAGCCCGCCCGGCACGAGGTGCCGGTGATCTGCGACGAGCAGCTGGTGGTGGAGTTCTACTCCCGCTGACCACCGCGCGGCCCGGCACACCGCCGGGCCGCGCGCCGCACGGGCCCGACGCCCGCGCCGGGACGGCTCAGCGGGACGGCTCAGCGGGTCTGCTCAGCGGGTCTGCTCCAGCCAGGAGGCGTAGAGCAGGCCGTAGACCGACTCCGGGTCGCGGACCAGCTCGTCGTGCGGACCGCGCTGCACGATCCGGCCCTTGTCCACCACGATCACCTCGTCGGCGGCCTGCGCCGTGGAGAGCCGGTGCGCGATCGCGAGGGTGGTGCGCCCCCGGGTCACCGCGTCCAGGGTGCGTTGCAGCCGCACCTCCGTGGCCGGGTCGACCGCGCTGGTCGCCTCGTCCAGCACCAGCAGGTCCGGGTCGGCCACGTACGCGCGGGCCAGCGCCACCAGCTGGCGCTCCCCCACGCTCAGCGCCTCGCCGCGCTCCCCCACCGGCGTGTGCAGGCCCGACGGAAGCCCGTCCAGCCAGTCCGCCAGCCCCAGCTCGGTGAAGGCCGCCGAGAGCTGCGCGTCCGTCAGCTCCGGGCGGGCGAAGCGGACGTTCTCCGCCACCGTGGCGTCGAAGAGGAAGCCGTCCTGCGGCACCATCACCACCCGCGAGCGCAGCGAGCCGAACCGGACCCGCTCCAGCGGCACGCCGGAGAGCAGCACCTGGCCGGCGGTCGGGTCCATCAGGCGGGTGAGCAGCTTGGCGAAGGTGGTCTTGCCGCTGCCCGTCTCCCCCACCACCGCCACCCGGCTCTTCGCCGGGATCTCCAGGCTGACGTCGTGCAGCACGGGCGGACCCCCCGGGTACGCGAAGCGCACCCCCGCGAAGCGGATGTCCAGCGGGCCGGACGGCAGCTCGCGCCCCTGCTCGCCCGGGTCGGCGACGTCCGGCTCGACGTCCAGCACGTCCAGCACCCGGCGCCAGCCCGCGATGGCGTTCTGCGCCTCGTTGAGCACCTCGGTGGCGATCTGCACCGGCTGGATGAAGAGCGTGACCAGGAAGAGGAAGGCGGTCACCTCGCCGATGCTCAGGGTGCGGTCGGCGCCGAGGGTCACCCCGAGCACCACCACGCCGGCCAGCGCCAGGCCGGCCGCCAGCTCCCCGACCGAGCTGCCCATGATGCTGATCCTGATCGCCCGCTGCTGGGCCCGACGCTGGCCGTCGATCGCCTCGTCGAGCCGGCGGGCCGTCCGGCCGGCGATCCCGTAGGCCCGGATCACCGGCGCGCCGACCACGCTCTCCCCGATCGCGCCGAGCAGCGTGCCTGTCCGCTGCCGGACCACCCCGTACGCCCCGGCGAGGCGGCGCTGGAGCCGCCGGATCACGAACACCGCGGGCAGGAAGGCGGCGAAGACCACCAGGGTCAGCTGCCAGGAGTACGCGAACATGACAAGCGTGGTGACCGCCAGCTGACCGAGGTTGATCACCAGGATCACGCCGCCCCACTGGAGGAACTGGGTAATCTGGTCGACGTCGCTGGTCACCCGGGAGACAAGCGAACCGCGCCGCTCCGACTGCTGGTGCAGCATCGACAGGTCGTGCACGTGCCGGAACGCCCGGATCCGCACGTTGGCCAGCGCGGTCTCGCTGACCGTGAAGAGCCGGCGCATCATCAGGTAGCCGCAGATCGTGGTCACCACCAGCACCGCGACGGTGGCGGCGACCACCGTCCAGACCACGCCCAGGTCCAGGCCGCCGACGATGCCGTTGTCGATGCCCTGCTGCACCGCCACCGGGACGGCCGCCCGGCCGACCATGTAGACCAGGGCCAGGCCGAGCGTGCCGGCCAGGCCGACCCGCAGCTCCGGGGAGAGCGCCAGACCGCGGCGCAGCGTCTGCCACGTCGTCTCGGTCGTCTCCGGAACGTCGACGGCCTCGGCCTCGGCCTTCCGCGTGTCCGTGGCAGTGGTCACCGGGCTTGCCTTTCGTTCGCGACTGCGGGGCTCCGCTGCGCTGCACTCCTCGCGCTCACCGGTCCACCTCGATTTCCAGGCCCGACGTCAGCGGGGCGACCTCGTCGTACGTCTCGTCCTTCGCGTGGTCGACCTCGGCCTGCTCGTAGGCGGTGACCAGGTCGGCGTAGCCCGGCACCGTGGCCAGCAGCTCGGTGTGCGGGCCGCGGGCGAGCACCCGGCCCTGTTCCAGGTAGACCACCTCGTCGGCCAGCGCGATGGTGGCCCGCCGGTAGGCGACCACCAGGATCGACGCGGCCGGCGCCCCGGCCTGCCCCGCCGAGGAGCGCAGCCCCGCCAGGATGGCCGCCTCCACGCGGGGGTCGACGGCGCTGGTCGCGTCGTCGAGGACCAGCAGGCGCGGCCGGCCGGCGAGCGCGCGGGCCAGGGTGAGCCGCTGCCGCTGGCCGCCGGAGAGCGAGGTGCCCCGCTCGCCGACCCTCGTGTCGAGACCGTCGGGCAGGGCCGCGACGAAGCCGTCCGCCTCGGCCAGCCGCAGCGCGGCCCAGACGTCGTCGTCGCCGATGCCCGGCCGGTCCAGGGTCACGTTGGCCCGCACCGTGTCGTCGAAGACGAACGGCACCTGGGCGACCAGCGCGGCGGTGCCCGCCAGCGAGGCGGCGGTGAGCCGGCGGACGTCCACCCCGTCCACGCACACCGTGCCGGCCAGCGGGTCGACCAGCCGCACGGCCAGCGCGGCGATCGTCGACTTGCCGGAGCCGGTCGGCCCGACCAGGGCGACGGTCTTCCCGGCGGGCACGGTGAAGGAGACGTCGCCGAGCACCTCCGTGCCGGGCAGGTGCGCCTCGGCGGGCTCGTAGCCGAACCGGACGCCCGCGAACGCGAGGGTGGCCGGGCGGGGGTCCGTCACGTCGAGCGCCGTGTCGCCGTACGCCATCTCGCCGGTCGCGTCGAGCACCCGGCGGACCCGGTCCCAGCCGGCGACGCTGCGCGGCAGCTCGGCCAGCACCCAGCCGATGGCCCGGACGGGGAACGCCAGCACCGTGAAGAGGAAGGCGACGCTGATCAGCTCGGCGACGCTGATCGCGCCCTGTTGCAGCCGGATCGCGCCGACCACCAGCACGGCGAGGGTGCCGAGGCTCGGCAGGGCCTCCAGCAGCGGGTCGAAGACGCCGCGCAGCCGCCCGACCGCCACCAGCGAGTCGCGCAGCTCTCCCGCGCGGGCGGCGAACCGGTCGGTCTCCTGCGCCTCCCGGCCCATCGTCTTGACGACCAGGGCGCCGTCGAAGCTCTCGTGCGCGATGCCGCTGACCTCGGCGCGCAGCCGCTGTGCCCGGGCCTGGCGGGGGGCCATCCGGCGCGAGTAGGCGACGTTGAGCGCGAAGAGCGCCGGGAAGACCGCGACGCCGACCAGGGCCAGCGCCCAGTCGGTGGCGAAGAGCGACGCCACCGCGCCGACCAGCATCACCAGGGTGCCGACCGCGAACGGCAGCGGGGCGATCGGGTACCAGGCGGCCTCGACGTCGGAGTTGGCGTTGGACAGCAACGTGCCGGTGGCGTTGCGGTGGTGCCAGGACAGCGGCAGCTCCAGGTAGCGGCGGGTGACCCGGCGCCGGTAGGCGGCCTGGAGGCGGTACTGCATGTAACCCGCGCCGAGCCGGCGGCCGAAGATGCCGGCCACCCGCAGCACGCTGATGCCGAACAGCGCGACGGCCGCCAGGGCCAGCCCGCCGACCCCGACCTCGCCACGCTCGATCGCCGGCACCACCACGTCGCCGACCACGGCACCCACCACGTAGGCGCTGGCCACCGTCATGGCGCCGAAGAGCACACTGCCGCTCACCGCGACCGCGAAGATGCGCGGCTGCTCCCGGATCGCCCGCCCGAGGACGGCCAGCCCCCGCACCAGCACGTCCCGACTTGTCCTGCTCGCCACGCTCTCCCCCGCCGTAAGCCGCACCTATCCTCCTCATCCTTACCGGTCCGAGCCAGCTCCGCCGCCCCGGACCGCTATGTCCACCGTCACGGCCGCCCGGCCCGCTCAGCGCGCCGAGCGGGCCGGGCGCGCCTACGATCGGGGCATGCCGCGGTACGCCCGAACGGAGCGCGAGGCGCTCGTCGACCTGATGCAGACGCTCGGACCGGACGCGCCGACGGTCAACGAGGGATGGACCACCCGCGACCTCGCCGCCCACCTGGTGCTGCGCGAACGCCGACCCGACGCCGCTGGCGGCATCCTGCTCCCGCCGCTGCGCGGCTACGCCGAGCGGGTGCGCCTGCGCGTCGCCGCGCGCCCCTGGCCACGCCTCCTCGAAGAGGTACGCCGGCCGCCGGTGTGGAGCCCGGTCAGCAACCCGCTCACCGACGAGCTGGCCAACACGCTGGAGTTCTTCATCCACCACGAGGACGTGCGCCGGGCCCGGCCGGGCTGGCTCCCCCGCGACCTGTCGGCGGGGCTGAACGCGGCGCTCTGGAAGCGGTGCACCGGGCTGGCCCGGCTGGCGCTGCGCCGGTTCCCCGCGGACGTCTTCGTCCAGGCACCCGGCTACGGGGAGCTTTCCGTCGGCCGGGGCGGCGAACCCGTTCGGGTGGTGGGGGCGCCGGGCGAGCTGGCCCTGTTCCTCAGCGGCCGGCAGCGGGTGTCCCGAGTGCAGATCGACGGGCCAGCGGCACCGACCGAGCGACTCCGGGGCGCCAACCTGGGCATGTGACGCACTGCGCGTTAACGGTCACAGCACAATCCGGAAAAGCGGTTACCCAACGATCGCGACCGATCCCTGCTCCCGTACGCTGTCCCGCGCCGTCCCGCCGTGGGGCGGCGCGACAGGGGGCACCATGCGGACCTTCGCGGCTTCGGCGCTACGGGAACCCCCCTTTCCCGCGCGCCAGCACGACGCCACCGCACGGGTGGCGCGGGAGAGCACCGAGTGGGCGCTCGGCCACGGGCTGATCGCTAACGGGCACCGGCTGCACCGGCTGCGCCGGGCCGACGCCGCCGGGCTGGCCGGGCGGGCCTGCCCGGAGGGCCCGGTGGAGGGGCTGCGGCTGCTGACCGACCTGGTCTCCTGGCTGTTCGTGATGGACGACGCCTGCGACGAGGACGGCCTCGGCGACTCCCCCACCCGGCTGGCGCCGACCGTCGCCGCCCTGCTGGACGTGCTGGACGGCCACGGGGGACGGGCCGACGCCCCGGCGACCGAGACGGAGACCGTGGCCGGGCCGCTCGGCGAGGCGCTGGGCGACCTGTGCCGGCGGGCCCACGCCGCCGGCGGGCCCGTGGCGCTGCTGCGCTTCGTCGGCGAGGTGCGGGAGTATCTGCTGGCGCTGCTCTGGGAGGCGGCGAACCGGGAGCACGGGCGGGCGCCGGGGCTGGCCGAGTACGTCCAGATGCGCCGGCACACCGGAGGGGTCCACCCCAGCTTCACCCTCACGGAGCTGGCCGCCGGGGCGCTGCCGGGCGCGACCCACCGCGCCGAGCCGTCGCTGGTCGCGCTCGACCTGCTCGCCGCCGACCTGGTCTGCTGGTGCAACGACGTCTTCTCGTACGGCAAGGAGCACCTCGCGCAGCCGGACGTGCACAATCTGGTCGCGGTGATCGCCGCGGGGCGGGCGGCCGGCGACGAGTCGTCGGCCCTGCGGGCGGCGGCCGACCGGTTCAACGAGGGCCTCTCGGCGTACCTGACGACGGAGGCGGCGCTGCTCGCCACCGGTGACGACGGCCTGCGGCCGGCCCTCACCGCGCGGCGCAACTGGATCCGGGCCACCTACGACTGGTCGCTGGAGGCGGCCCGGTACGCCTGAGCCGGGCGTCCATCCTCCGAGACGTGGCCCAGCCGTGATCCACAGGGCTAGCCGATGCCCGGGCGCAGGCAATACCCTTCGGTAACGAACGCCGACGTGACCGTGGTCACGTCTCCACCCCCGAAGGCGGCTACAGCGATGGCTCTCGATGTACCGTACCGTTCCATCCCCGACATGTTCCTCAAGCGCGTGGCGGCGTCCCCCGACCGCGACGCCTTCGCCCACCCGGCCCCCGACGACTCCGGGCCGGTGTGGCTGACCTGGGAGCAGATGGCCCGTCGCGCCAAGGCGGTCGCCGCCGGGCTGCACGGCCTCGGTGTCGGCCTGGAGGATCCGGTCGCGATCCTGGCGAACACCCGGCTCGACTGGGTGATCGCCGACCTCGGCATCATGTGCGCCGGCGGCGCGACCACCACCGTCTACCCCACCACGGAGCCCGACGACGCGACCTACATCATCGCCGACTCCGGCTCGCGGGTGCTGTTCGCCGAGAACCCGGCACAGGCCGCCAAGATCGCCGGTGCCGAGCTGCCGGCGCTGACCCACGTCGTGCTCTTCGACGGCGCCGCCGACCCGGCCGCCGCCGTCCCCCAGCTCACCCTCGCCGAGTTGGAGGAGCAGGGCACCCAGGCGCTGGCCGCCGAGCCCGACCTGATCGACATGCTGGTCGCCGGGATCGGTCCCGAGCACCTGGCCACGCTGATCTACACCTCCGGCACCACCGGGCGCCCGAAGGGCGTCGAGCTGCTGCACGGCGGCTGGTGCTGGGAGGGCGTGGCGCAGGTCGAGGTGGGGCTGCTCCGCGACGACGACCTGCAGTACCTCTGGCTCCCGCTGTCCCACTCGTTCGGCAAGACCCTGCTCTGCGGGGCGATCCACGTGGGCCTGCCGACGTACGTCGACGGCCGGGTCGACAAGCTGGTCGAGCTGCTCTCGGTGATCCGGCCGACGCTGATGTGCGGCGCGCCCCGGGTCTTCGAGAAGGTCTACAACAAGGCGGTGACCACCGCGCAGGCCGGCGGCGGCGCGAAGGCGAAGATCTTCGGCTGGGGCGTCCGGGTCGGCAAGGAGAAGGTCGCCCTGGAGCAGGCCGGCCGGCCGCTCCCGACGGGGCTGAAGCTGAAGTACACGGTGGCGGAGAAGCTGGTGTTCAGCAAGCTCCAGGCCCGCCTCGGCGGCCGGATCCGGGTGCTCGTCTCCGGCGCCGCCCCGCTCAGCCCGGAGATCGCCACCTTCTTCGCCGCGGCGAACCTGCCGATCTCCGAGGGCTACGGCCTCACCGAGACCAGCGCCGGCAACTTCGTCAACCCGCCGGTCGGGCTGCGGATCGGCACCGTCGGCAAGGCGATGGGCGACCTGGAGTGCCGGATCGACACCGACGGCGAGATCCTGGTGCGCGGCCGGCCGGTGATGCGCGGCTACCACAACCTGCCCGAGGAGACCGCCGCCGCGTTCACCGAGGACGGTTTCTTCCGCACCGGTGACATCGGCACCCTGGACTCCGACGGCTACCTGAAGATCACCGACCGGAAGAAGGACCTGGTCAAGACCTCGGGCGGCAAGTACATCGCGCCCTCGCACATCGAGGGGATGTTCAAGGCGACCTGCCCGTACACCTCCCAGGCGGTGGTGATCGGCCAGGCCCGCAACTACTGCACGATGCTGGTCACGCTGGACCCGGAGGCGATCAAGGGCTGGGCCGCCGGCACTCCCCTGGAGGGCCGCGACTACACCGAGATCGTCACCTCGCCGGAGGCGAAGGCCATGGTCGAGGGGTACGTGGCCGAGCTCAACGCCAAGCTCAACCGCTGGGAGACGATCAAGAAGGTCGCCATCCTGCCGCGCGACCTGACCATCGAGGACGGCGAGATCACCCCGTCGCTCAAGATCAAGCGCCGCGGCGTGGAGAGCAACTTCGCCGGCGAGATCGAGAAGATGTACGCAGGCACGCTGGCCGAGCTCTGAGCCCGCGACGTCGGCGGCCCCACGTTCCGTACGGGGTCGCCGACGTCGGACGGGCGGGGCGCCGGCTCACAGATGGTGGCCCCGCCACCGCGTCTGCTCGGCCTCGGAGGCGAGCTGTTCCTCCAGCGCCACCTGCCGCACGCGCCGCCGCCGCGGGGCGTCCACGACCGTCTGCACCGCGACCGTCAGCACGGCGGCCACCGCCAGCATGGCCAGGGCGACCAGTTCCGGCAGTTGCCCGGCCACCGGGGTCAGCGCGACGAGCAGCAGGACCCCGCAGATCGACGGCCAGCGCGCCGCGCCCAGCATCCGGCTGCCGAGCAGGATCAGCGTGAGCAGGTATAGCGCGACCCCGCCGAAGAGGGCCAGCATGTCGAAGCCGGGCAGCGGCACCCCCCAGCTCGGGGTCGCCGGGTCGGCGCCCTCGTGGATCAGCCCCTTGAGGCCCAGCGCGAAGAGGATCACGCCGGTGATCAGCGGCAGGTGCAGGTAGGTGTACACGTCCCGGGCCAGCCCGGCGCGGGTACGCGGGTCGCGGGTGTGGTGCAGCACCTGCTCCATGGCCAGGGCGAGGGTGTCGAAGTACCCCCACCACAGCGCCGCGACCACGGCGAAGCCGAGCAGCGCCGCAATGATCACCGGCCAGGTCAGCGGCAGGGTGGACGTGGGGCCGGGCCCGAGCCCCAACGCGATGATCGACTCGCCGAGCGCCACCATGATGATCAGCGCGTGCCGTTCCGCCCAGTGCCCCGCCGAGAGCACCGTCCAGCCCGCGCGGTGCTGGGTCAGGCCGGCGCCGTACTCGACGGCGAGCGCACCGACCCACAACGCCAGCCGGAGCCCGATCTCGGCTGTGCCGTCGAAGAGTCGCTGCGGCACCATCGCGGCGGCCAGGATCAGCCCCGTGGCGATCAGGAACGGCAGGACCAGCACGGGCATCCGCCGGCGCACCTCCCGGTCGGTGCGTACGGCCCAGAGGAAGACCGTCACCTGGGTCGCGCGGACCAGGAAGTAGCAGACGGCGAAGACCACCGGGCCGGGCAGTCCGCCGGGGCGGTCGACGAACGCCTTCGGCAGGCTCAGCGCGAGCACGAAGACGGCGGCGGAGACGGCGAAGCCGACCAGCGGTGCGAGCCCCTGGTCGGTGCGGACCACGTTGCCCAGCGCGGCGAAGCCGCTCCAGCACCACCACAGCAGGGCGAGCACCACCAGGAACCGGATCAGCCCGCGCGCGTCCGGGGTGCCAGCCGTCACCGTGGTGACGTTGAGGAAGGCGAAGACGAAGACGAGGTCGTAGAAGAGTTCGAGCCGGGTGGTGCGGGAGCCCGGTGCGTTCGGCAGGATCCCGCGCGGCCACCGGATCCCCCGCGCGTCCCCCACCTGCGCAGTCTCCCAGCCGCGGAGCGGGGCGCAGGCGCGATTGACCGACCCGGCGGCCCGTTCCGGCCGGCACGCCGGCCCGGCCCTCAGGCGATGACCGCCGGTTCCCGCCACTGCGACCGGCCGCCCCGGTCCAGGTCGTAGCGGACGGCGGCGATGCGGCCGACCGCCTCGACCAGGTCGGCGGCCGGCAGGGTGAACGGCAGCCGCAGGAAGCGCTCCAGCGTGCCGTCCAGGCCGAAGCGGGGACCGGGCGCCAGGCGTACGCCGACCTCCTCGGCGGCCCGGGCCAGCGCGCTGGAGATCGGCCCGTCGAGCTCGGCCCAGAGGGTCACCCCGCCGTGCGGGACGGTGACCCGCCACTCGGGCAGGCGCTGCGCGAGCGCCGCCAGCAGGGCGTCGCGCTGGGTGGTCAGCTGCGCCTGGCGCGCGGCGACGATGGCCGGCGCGTCGGCGAGCAGGTGGACCGCGACCAGCTGGTCCAGGACCGGGCTGGCCATGTCGACGCCCACCCGGGCGGCGGCGAGCCGCTGCACCTGCGGGGCGGAGGCGCGGACCCAGCCGATACGCAGGCCGCCCCAGAAGGGCTTGCTCATCCCGCCGATGGTGATCACCCGGGAGTGCCGGTCGAAGCTGGCGGTGGGCGGGGGCAGCACCGTCCCGTCCAGCGGCAGGTCCACGAACGACTCGTCGACGACCAGGTCGGTGCCGACGGCGTGCGCGGTGGCCACCACCCGCTCGCGCAGCGCGGCCGGCATCAGGTGCCCGGTCGGGTTCTGGAAGTCCGGGATCAGGTACGCCAGCTTGGGCCGGGCCTGCCGGAGGGCGCCGAGCAGCAGGTCGGCGTCCCACCCGGGCTCCTCGACGGCCAGGCCGTGGGTGGTGATCCGGGCCCGGCGCGCGGCCAGCGCGGCCAGCGCGTTCGGATAGCTGGGCGCCTCGACCAGCACGTTGCCGCCGGGGGCGAGGGCCAGCCGGAGCACCAGGTCGAGGGCGTGCTGGGTGCCGTTGGTGACCATGATCTGGTCAGGTGAGGTGGGCAGGCCCCGATCGGTGTACGCGCGGGCCACCGCCTCGCGCAGCTCGATGATCCCGGTCGGGTGGTAGCCGGCGCCGCCCAGGTAGCGGGGCAGGTCCTCGGCCGCCGCGCGGGCGGCCGGCAGCAGCTCGGGCGGAGCGGCGAGCGCGGCGACCCCGAGGTCGATCATGTCGCGGTCGTCCAGCGGGGTCCAGAGCCCGGTGCTCGCCACCCGGTGGGTGCCCGGGAGCATCGTCCAGCTGCCGGCACCCCGCCGGCTGGCGAGGTGCCCGCTCTCCCGCAGCTCCCGGTACGCGGCCGTGACCGTGGTCCGGCTGATCTTCAGCGCCTCGGCCAGCTCCCGCTCGGCGGGCAGCCGCACGCCCAGCGGCAGCCGGCCGTCGGCGAGCAGGCCGCGTACGGCACCGGCGAGGGCGGCGTAGTCGGGGCTGCGCCGGCGGCCGGGAAGCGCATGCCACTGACCGAGGAGCCGGGCCAATTGGACACCCCGAACCTGACTCGTCATGGCCACTCCTCCCGGATTGGCTCTTACGCTGCGCCAATTGGCCTTTAGCGTGGCATGGGTGACACCGATTGGCAATCTCCGACATCGTCCCGCGCGGCGGCTGAGCCAGCTCTACGCGGGCCTCGTCCTCTACGGCGTCAGCATGGCTCTGATGATCAACTCGGAGCTGGGCCTGGACCCGTGGAACGTGTTCCACCAGGGCCTGTCCGAGCTGACCGGCCTCTCCATCGGCACCGTCACCATCGCGGTGGGCGTGCTGGTGCTGCTGCTCTGGATACCGCTGCGCCAGCGCCCCGGCCTCGGCACGGTCAGCAACGCGCTGGTGGTCGGGCTGGTGGTCGACGCGACACTCGCGCTGATGCCGGCCGGCGGGTCGCTGGGCGTACGGGCCGGGATGCTGGTCGCCGGCATCGTGGCCAACGGGGCGGCGACGGGGCTCTACCTCGGCGCCCGCCTCGGACCCGGCCCTCGGGACGGCCTGATGACCGGCTACGTCGCCCGCCGGCCCGGCCGCTCGATCCGGCTCGTCCGCACCGTCATCGAGGTCACGGTGCTGGCGCTGGGCTGGCTGCTCGGCGGGACGGTGGGCGTCGGCACGATCGCGTACGCGCTGGGCATCGGCCCGCTGACCCAGGTCTTCCTGCCGCTGTTCACGGTCCCCGGGCCGCAGGACCCCGCCCCGGGCCCGGTCGCGCCGCTCCCCGCCACCTGACGCGACCCGGATGCCGGGTGTTCCCTTCGGACGCCACGCCCGGCAGAATCCTCGCATGGGGGAGAACGGATGGCGCTGGACCGATGCCTGGATCTTCGTCTCGGTGGTGATCGCCAGCGGTGCGGGACGGCACCGCCGCGCGGCGAGCAGCCGCCGCCCCGAGGGCGTACGCCTCGCCGACGTGATCTCCACCGCCGACCATCTCAACCAGGCGATCCCCGAGCGGCACGAGGTGGAGGCTGCGGTCCGTCGCCTCGTCGGGGCCGGGCTGGTCAGCGTCACCGACGGCTGGTTCCGGATCACCACCGACGGTGAGCGCCTCTGGCGCACCAGGCCGAACGCCGGGCTGGCCACCACGGTGGACACCGTGCAGGGCGTCCTGGTCCGGCGACACGCCCCCGTCAGCGCCGACTGGCACCTGGACGAGGCAGACCACGCCGCCGCCGTCCAGGAGTACGTGGTGCGTTCGATCCCGGCGCCCCGGCGCTCCCCCGAGAACCGGTCCCGCCGCGACTGAGCGGGCACCGCCGGGCCGGGCGGGCCGGAGGGACCGGGCGGAACGCGCGGACGGAGGGACCGGCCGGATCACGCGGCCGGGCGGACCGGACGGATCGCGCGGGCGGTCAGCGGACGGGGTGCCCGGCCCCGCGCAGCGCGTCCTTGACCTCGGCGACGGTCAGCTCGCCGAAGTGGAAGACGCTGGCGGCGAGCACCGCGTCGGCGCCGGCGCCGATCGCCGGCGCGAAGTGCGCCACCTCGCCCGCGCCGCCGCTGGCCACCACCGGCACGTCCACCACCCGGCGCACCGCGCCGATGAGTTCGAGGTCGAAGCCGGTCTTGGTGCCGTCGGCGTCCATCGAGTTCAGCAGGATCTCGCCCGCGCCCAGCTCGGCGCCGCGCCGGGCCCACTCGACCGCGTCCAGCCCGGTGCCGCGCCGACCGCCGTGGGTGGTCACCTCGAAACCGCTGGGCGTGCCGCTGCCGGGCGCCCGCCGCACGTCGAGCGAGAGCACCAGCACCTGCCGGCCGAAGCGGTCGGCGATCTCGGCGATCAGCTCGGGGCGGGCGATGGCGGCGGTGTTCACCCCGACCTTGTCCGCGCCGGCGCGCAGCAGGGTGTCGACGTCGGCGACCTGCCGGACGCCACCGCCGACGGTCAGCGGGATGAAGACCGACTCCGCCGTGCGGCGGACCACGTCGAGCATCGTGCCCCGGTCGCTGGAGGAGGCGGTGACGTCGAGGAAGGTCAGCTCGTCCGCGCCGGCCCGGTCGTACGCCGCCGCCAGTTCCACCGGGTCGCCGGCGTCGCGCAGGTCGAGGAAGTTGACCCCCTTGACCACCCGACCGGCGTCCACGTCGAGACACGGGATGACCCGTACCGCCACCGTCATGCCGCGAGCCTATCCCTCCCGGCACCGGCGGTGACCGGCCGGTACGGCCGGTCACCGCGGTCGACGGGGGTCCCCCACGCCGGAGAAGTGGCCTCGCTCACACCCGGACGAGCATCTTGCCCAGGTTCTCGCCGCGCAGCAGGCCGAGGAACGCCTCCGGGGCGTTCTCGATGCCATCGACGACCGTCTCGTCGTACGAGACCCTGCCGTCGCGCAGCCAGCCGGCCATCTCGCGCACGAACTCGTCGCGCAGGTGGCCGTGGTCGCCGACCAGGAAGCCGCGCAGGGTGAGCCGCTTGCCGATGACCAACGCCAGGTTGCGCGGCGCGGCCGGGGGCTCGGTGTCGTTGTACTGCGCGATCATGCCGCAGATCGCGGCCCGGCCGTGCACCTTCATCGCGGAGATCGCCGCCTCCAGGTGGTCGCCGCCGACGTTGTCGAAGTAGACGTCGACGCCGTCCGGGGCGGCGGCCTTCAGCGAGTCGCGCACCGGCCCGTCGTGGTAGTCGAACGCGGCGTCGAAGCCCAGCGCGCGCAGCCGCTCGACCTTGGCCGCCGAGCCCGCGCTGCCGACCACGCGCGCCGCGCCCCGCAGCTTGGCGATCTGGCCGACCAGGCTGCCCACCGCGCCGGCGGCGGCGGAGACGAAGACGGTCTCCCCCGCCTTCATCCCGGCGACGTCCAGCAGCCCGGCGTACGCGGTCAGGCCGGTCATGCCGAGCACGCTCAGGTGGGCGCTGACCGGGGCGAGGTCGGGGTCGACCTTCCGGGCGGCCCGCGCGTCGAGCAGCGCGTACTCGCGCCAGCCGAGGCCGTGCAGCACGGTGTCGCCGGGCTGGAGGCCCTCGGCCTCGCTGGCCACCACCTCGCCGACCGCCCCACCGTCCAGCGGGGCGTCGAGCGCGAACGGCGGCACGTACGACCTGACGTCGTTCATCCGCCCCCGCATGTACGGGTCGACCGACATGTACCGGTTGCGGACCACGACCTGGCCCGGGCCGGGGGTGGGCACCTCGGTCTCGACGAGCCGGAAGTTGTCCGCGGTCGGCCAGCCCTGCGGGCGGGCGGCCAGGTGGATCTCCCGGTTGCGGGTGCTCACAGCGCCTCGCGCACGGTGAGGGTGACCTCGATGTTGCCGCGGGTGGCGTTCGAGTACGGGCAGACCTGGTGGGCCTGCTCGACGACCTGCTCGGCGGCGGCCCGCTCGACGGCCGGGAGGTCGACCAGAAGGGTGACGGCCAACCCGAAGCCGCCGCTGCCGTTGGCGCCGATGCCGACCTCGGCCTCGACGACCGAGCCGGAGACGTCGACCTTCGCCTTGCGGGCGACCAGGCGCAGCGCCGAGTGGAAGCAGGCGGCGTAGCCGGCCGCGAAGAGCTGCTCGGGGTTGGCGGCGCCGCCGGCGCCACCCATCTCCTTCGGCACGGCCAGGTCGAGCTCGACGGTGCCGTCGGAGGTGCGGACGTGGCCGTCCCGACCGTCCCCGGTGGCCCGGGCGGACGCGGTGTAGAGCACCTGCATGGTGGTCACTGCTCCTTCTGTCGGTGGATCGTCTCGGTGACCCGGGTGAGGGTGTCGCGCAGGGCGACCAACTCCGCCTCGGTGAGGCCCGTGGCGCGGGCGACCCGCAGCGGCACCTCGTCCATCCGGTGCCGCAGGGCCCGCCCGTCGCCGGTCAGGCCCACCTCCACCCGCCGCTCGTCGCGCGCCGACCGGGTCCGGACGACCAGCCCCGCCCCCTCCAGCCGCTTGAGCAGCGGGGAGAGCGTGCCGGAGTCCAGTCGCAGGGCGGCGCCGAGCTCGGAGACCGTGGGGGCGTCGTCGCGCTCCCAGAGCACCAACAGCACCAGGTACTGCGGGTAGGTCAGGCCGAACTCGTCGAGGACGGGCCGGTAGACGTCGGTGAGGGCGCGCGACGCGGCGTAGAGCGCGAAGCACACCTGCCGGCGCAGTACCAGATGGTCGGTCACCGGGGAACCGTAGCGCGCGATTAGATTGTGCGCAACCGATCAGGTCGCGACGCGGCGCGTCGGGCGGCACCGTCTCGGCGCGCTTCCCGGGGCTCAGCGGTCGCCGAGGTACGCCTCCAACTCCACCTCGACCAGATGGTCCGGGTCGAGCAGGCCGGCCACCACCACCATGGTGGCCGCCGGACGGACCGCGCCGAAGACCACGTTGTGCGCCCGGCCCACCTCGTCGGCGTACGTCCGGTCGGTGACGTACATCCGGGTCCGCACCACGTCCCCGGGCTCCGCGCCCACCTCGGCGAGCGCGTCCAGGCCGATCCGCAGGGCCTGCGCGGTCTGCGCCGCCGCGTCCCCGACGTGGGTGACCACGCCGTCCACCGTCGAGGTGCAGCCGGCCGTCCAGGCCAGGTCGCCGGCCCGGACGACCCGACAGTAGCCGTACACCGACTCCCAGGGGCCGCCCGAGCCGAGCCGCGTGACGGTCACGCCGCCGCCAGGGTTTCCAGCGCCTGCGCCACGGTGAAGGCGCCCGCGTACAGCGCCTTGCCGGCGATCACGCCCTCCACCCCGATCGGCTCCAGGGTGGCCAGCGCCCGCAGGTCGTCCAGGGTGGAGACGCCGCCCGAGGCGATCACCGGGGCGTCGGTGCGGGCGCAGACCTCGCGCAGCAGGTCCAGGTTCGGCCCGCGCATGGTGCCGTCCTTGGTGATGTCGGTGACGACGTACCGCGCCGCGCCCGCCTTGTCGAGCCGCTCCAGCACCTCGAAGAGGTCGCCGCCGTCGCGCGTCCAGCCCCGGGCGGAGAGGGTACGGCCCCGCACGTCGAGCCCGATCGCCACCCGGTCGCCGTACTCCCCGCACACCCGGTCGCACCAGACCGGATCCTCCAGGGCGGCGGTGCCGATGTTCACCCGGGCGGCGCCGGTGCCGAGCGCGGCGTGCAGCGACTCGTCGTCGCGGATGCCGCCGGACAGCTCCACCTTCACATCGAGCTGCCGCACCACCTCGGCCAGCAGGTGCGCGTTGGAGCCCCGGCCGAACGCGGCGTCGAGATCGACCAGGTGGATCCACTCGGCGCCGTCCCGCTGCCAGGCGAGCGCGGCCTCCAACGGGTCGCCGTACGTCGTCTCGCTGCCGGCGGCTCCCTGCACGAGTCGGACGGCCTGGCCGTCGGCGACGTCCACGGCGGGCAACAGGGTGAGGCTCACGGTATTTCTCCTCGAAGTCAGGTGCGACGGTCCAGGGCGATCACCACGATCGCCGGCAGTACGAGCAGCAACAGCACGACCAGCGCGATGCGCAGCGCCAGATCGTCGACGAGCGACCAGATCAGGACCATCGCCACCAGGGTCAGCAGCACGATGGCGGCCCGCTCGCCGCGACTGTGCCGGGGCAGCCGGCCCGTCCGCCCCCGGCGCAGCGACGGCGTCAACCGGCGGACCAGTGCCCGCCGCCGCGACCGCCGGGCGGTCCGCCGCTCACGGACGGCCCGCTCCCGGGCGACCTCGGCCTCCCGGGCCGCCCGGCGCCGGGCCCGCTCCTTGCTCACGGCGTGTCCCGCCGGGGGTGCGGTCGTCCGGGTAGCTGTCGACGCGCGACAGGGCGGCCGGCGGCGGGCCGGAGCGGGCCCGCCGCACCGGGCAGGCGCTCAGTCACCGGTGGGAAGCGTGGCGAGCCAGTTGCGCAGCAGCGCGGCACCGGTGTCGGCGGACTTCTCCGGGTGGAACTGCGCGGCGCAGAGCGGACCCCGCTCCACGGCCGCCACGAAGTCCGTCCCGTGGTGGGCGGTGGTGACCGTGGCGCCGGCCTCCGCCAGCGCGCCCGGGTCCCCGACCCCGTACGAGTGCACGAAGTAGAACCGGCTGTCGGCGGGCAGGCCGGCGAAGAGCACCGAACCCGCCGGCGCCGCGACCGTGTTCCAACCCATGTGCGGCAGCCGGGGGGCGGCCAGCCTGGTCACCCCGCCGGGCAGCAGCCCGAGCCCCTTGGTCACCACCCCGTGCTCGTCGCCGTGTTCGAAGAGCACCTGCATGCCCACGCAGATGCCCAGCACCGGACGGCCGGCGGCGACGCGCTCGGCGATCACCGGGCCGGCGCCGAGGGCCTCGATCCCGGCCATGCAGGCGGCGTACGCGCCCACACCGGGCACCACCAGGCCGTCCGCCTCGGCGGCGGCGGTCAGGTCGTCGGTCACCGTCACGTCCGCGCCGGCGTGGGCCAGGGCCCGCTCGGCCGAGCGCAGGTTGCCCGACCCGTGGTCGAGCACCACCACCCGGCTCACGCGCCCTCCCCCGGCAGCAGCCACAGCACGCCGCCGACCGTGGCCAGCGCGGCGAGCAGTGCCGTGAGGACCACCGCCTTACGCGGAGCGCCCTGCTTGTGCAGCGACAACGCCCCGCCGACCAGCACACCGGCCAGGATCAGCAGCAACGTCGGCAGCACCCCACCCATCAGAGCGCCCCCTTCGTGCTGGGGATCGCGCCCGCCGCGCGCGGGTCGACGGCCGTGGCCTCGCGCAGCGCGCGGGAGACCGCCTTGAACTGGGCCTCCACCACGTGGTGGGCGTCCGGGTGACCGCCGGGGCGGGCCGCCCGCAGCACGTCCACGTGCAGCGTGATCCGGGCCGCCTGGCCGAAGGACTCCCAGATGTGCCGGGTCATGCTGGTCGGGTAGACCGGCCCGATGTAGGGCGCCAGCACCGGCTCGTCGTGCACCACGTACGGGCGGCCGGAGAGGTCGACCGCGGCCCGGACGAGGACCTCGTCCATCGGGACGGTGGCCGAGCCGTACCGCCGGATGCCGGCCTTGTCCCCCAGCGCCTGGTCGAACGCGGCGCCCAGGGCGAGCGCGGTGTCCTCCATCGTGTGGTGGGCGTCGATCTCCAGGTCACCCACGGTGCGCACGGTCAGGTCGAAGCCGCCGTGCCGGGCGATCTGGTGCAGCATGTGGTCGTAGAAGCCGACGCCGGTGCCGATCTCGGCCCGGCCGGTGCCGTCGAGGTCGATCTCGACGAGAACCTTCGTCTCCTTGGTGATCCGCTCCACGCGGGCGGTCCGGCTCATTGCTTGCCTTTCGGTCGCGGCTGCGGGGCTCGCAAGCTCACTCCTCGCGCTCCCAGTTGCTTGCCTTTCGGTCGCGGCTGCGGGGCTCGCACGCTCACTGGATCTTCTCCGCGGCGGCGAGGAAGGCGTCGGTCTCGGCGGGGGTGCCGGCGGTGACCCGCAGCCAGCCCGGCAGGCCGACGTCACGGACCAGCACGCCGGCGTCGAGCAGGGTGCGCCAGGCGGCGGCCTGGTCGCCCCCGACCTCGAACAGCACGAAGTTGGCGTCGCTGTCGGCCACCCGCACCCCCCGCTCGCGCAGCCGCGCCACGATCCGGTCCCGCTGCGCGCAGATCGCGGCCACCGTGTCGAGGAGGGCGTCGCGGTGCGCCAGCGCCGCCCGGGCCGCGGCCTGGGTGAGCGCCGAGAGGTGGTACGGCAGCCGGACCAGCTGCACCGCCGCCACCACCGCCGGGTCGGCCGCCAGGTAGCCCAGCCGGCCGCCGGCGAACCCGAACGCCTTGCTCATCGTCCGGGTCACCACCAGCCGCGGGTGCCCGGGCAGCACCGCCAGGGCGCTGACCGTGCCGGGGCGGGCGAACTCGGCGTACGCCTCGTCGACGACCACCATGCCGGGCGCGGCGTCCAGCACCGCGGCGACCACCGCCGGGTCGAGGGCGGTGCCGGTCGGGTTGTTCGGCGAGCAGAGGAAGACCACGTCCGGGGCGTGCTCGCGGACCTGGGCGACCGCCTCGTCGGCGCTCAGCCCGAAGTCGACGCCACGGCGGGCCGGCACCCACCGGGTGCCGGTGCCGAGGGCCAGCAGCGGGTGCATCGAGTACGCGGGGACGAAGCCGAGCGCGCTGCGCCCCGGGCCGCCGAACGCCTGGAGCAGCTGCTGCTGGATCTCGTTGGAGCCGTTGGCCGCCCACACCTGCTCGACGGTGAGCCCGTGGCCCAGGTAGCCGGCCAGGTCGGCGCGCAGCGCCACGGCGTCGCGGTCCGGGTAGCGGTTGAGGTCGCGCAGCTCCGCCGCGAGGGCCTTGCCGATCGCGTCCACCACCGGCTCGGGCACCGGGTAGGAGTTCTCGTTGGTGTTCAGCCGCACGGGCACATCGAGCTGCGGCGCCCCGTACGGCGACAGCCCGCGCAGGTCGTCGCGGATCGGCAGGTCGTCGAGCCCGCTCATGCCGCCACCTCGCTTCGCTCGGCGACGGCATCGGGGCTGAGCCTACTGGTTCGCTCGCTCACGCCAGCTCCCCCGGGAAGCGCACCTGGACGGCCCGGCCGTGCGCCGGCAGGTCCTCGACGCCGGCCAGGGTGACCACGTGCGGGGCCACCTCGCGCAGTGCCTGCTCGGAGTAGTCGATCAGGTGGATGCCGCGCAGGAAGGACTGCACCGACAGCCCGGAGGAGTGCCGGGCGCAGCCGCCGGTGGGCAGCACGTGGTTGGATCCGGCGCAGTAGTCGCCGAGCGACACCGGCGACCAGGCGCCGACGAAGATCGCCCCGGCGTTGCGCACCCGCAGCGCCCACTCGCGGGCGTCCCGGGTCTGGATCTCCAGGTGCTCGGCCGCGTACGCGTCGACCACCCGCAGCCCGGCGTCGAGGTCGTCGACCAGGACGACGCCGCTCTGCTCGCCGGTGAGCGCGGTGGTGACCCGCTCGGCGTGCTTGGTGGCCGGCACCTGCCGGGCCAGCTCCCGCTCCACGGCCTCCACCAGCTCGACCGAGGGGGTCACCAGCACGCTGGCCGCGAGGGGGTCGTGCTCGGCCTGGCTGACCAGGTCGGCGGCGACGTGCGCCGGGTCGGCGGTGTCGTCGGCCAGGATGGCGATCTCGGTCGGGCCGGCCTCGGCGTCGATGCCGACGACGCCGCGCAGCAGCCGCTTGGCGGCGGTGACCCAGATGTTGCCCGGCCCGGTGATCATGTCGACCGGGTCGCAGTGCGCGGCGCCCTCGGCGTCGACCGCCGCGCCGTACGCCAGCATCGCGACGGCCTGGGCGCCGCCGACGGCGTAGACCTCGTCGACACCCAGCAGGGCGCAGGCGGCGAGCACCCGGGCGTCGGGCAGGCCGCCGTTCTCCTTCTGCGGCGGGCTCGCCACCACCAGCGAGCGCACCCCGGCCGCCTGGGCCGGCACCACGTTCATCACCACGGTCGACGGGTACATCGCCAGGCCGCCGGGGACGTAGAGGCCGACCCGGTCGACCGGCACCCAGCGCTCGGTCACCGTGCCGCCCGGCACCACCTGGGTGGTGTGGTCGGTGCGGCGCTGGTCGGCGTGCACCTTGCGGGCCCGCGCGATCGACTCCAGCAGCGCGGCGCGCACCTCGGGAGCGAGGGTGCCCTCCGCCTCGGCGATCGCCTCGGCGGGCACCCGCAGCACCTCGGGCGAGATCCCGTCGAAGCGCTCACTGGCCTCCCGGATCGCCGGGTAACCATGCTCCCGGACCGCCTCCACGAGGGGGCGGATCCGCTCGACGGCCACGGAGACGTCGAGTTGGGCACGGGGCAGCAGGCGGCGCGGGTCACGGACGCCGCCGCGCAGGTCGATCCGGTTCAACACCCTTGCGAGTCTAGGCGGCCCGCCCGGACGGCGACCGGCGCCGCCCGTACGCCGGGACGGTGAGCCGGGCCACGCCGCCGCGCCGGGATCGGGCTACGCTCGACGCGTGACTGCGCGGCTGCCGGTGTTTCCGCTCGGAATGGTCCTCTTCCCCGGTCTGGTGCTGCCGCTGCACATATTCGAGGAGCGCTACCGCGCCCTGGTCCGGCACCTGGTCGCGCTGCCCGAGGACGCCCCGCGCGAGTTCGGCGTGGTGGCCATCCGGGCCGGCTGGGAGGTCGCCCCCACCGGGCCGGACGGCAAGCCGCTGCCCGGTGGCGGCGACGTCACCCTGCACGAGGTGGGCTGCACCGCTGAGCTGCGGCAGGTCACCGAGCGCCCCGACGGTGGCTTCGACATCGTCACGGTGGGCAAGCGCAGGTTCCGCGTCGCCGACGTCGACCGGGACACCGAGCCCTACCTGACCGCCGACGTGGAGTGGCTGCCCGAGCCGGGCGGGCCCGACGAGGTCGCCGACCTGCTCGCCGCCCGGGTGATCTCGGTCTTCCGGCAGTACCTGGGCCTGATCCGGGCCGATCCCGAGGAGCTGTCCGAGCAGTTGCCGGAGGATCCGACGGTGCTGTCGCACCTGGTCGCCGCGACGGCCGTGCTGACCGTGGCCGACCGGCAGCGGCTGCTCGCCATCGACGACACCGCCGCCCGGCTCCGCGCCGAGCTGCGCCTGCTCAACCGTGAGGCGGCGCTGCTGCGCCAGGTGCGGGCGGTTCCGGTGCCGTTGACGGAGCTGGCGTCCCCGCCGACCCCCAACTGAGCCCGGGCAGGCCGGGCTCGCGCTCCGGGCGCAACGACGGCCAGCGGGACCAGCCGGCCAGCAGGGTGTACGTCACGGCCGCGCCGAACGCCGGCAGCAGCAGGTTGCCGTGCGGCACCGGCAGCACGCCGAACACCCACTCGATCCCGCCGGCCCGCAGGTCGGCCGGCTTCTCGAAGGCCTGCCCGACGGGCGCGCTCTCCAGCAGCCGCTCGTAGCCGGCCAGCCCCGTGCGCCGACCCACCTGCCAGGCGACCAGCGCCGCGCCGAAGGCGCCGAGCACGATGGCGAACAGCCCGACCGGTCCCCGGAGCCGGCGCAGCAGGAACCACAGCACGAGGGCGGCGAGCACCCCGAAGCCCAGCCCCAGCAGGCTGAACCAGCCGTCGGCGGCGATCGGCTGCTCCGGCTGCGGCTCGGCGTAGATCGCCCCCTCGGCGACCTTGATCACCGGCGTGTCCGGCGCGAGGGCGGCCCAGAGCAGCCCGAGCGGCACCCCGAGCACGCTCGACGCGAGCACCGTCAGCAGGGCGAGCCGCACCGCCCGCCCGCGCGGCAGGTCCGGCTCCACGGGCACGGGCGAATAGCCGGCGGCGTACCCGAGGTCGGTGTTGCCGGGGACGTACCCCGGCGGCCCGTCGTGCGGCGACGCGCCGGCCGGTGCCCGCCACGCGTCGCCGGTCGGGGCGTACGCCGGTGCGCCGGTCGTGGTGTGCCACGGGTCGCCGGTCGGGGCGTGCGGCGGTGTCGTCCCCGCGTCGTACGGCGGGGCGGGTTCCCGGGCGTCGTGCGGGTCGGCGGGGCCGACGCGGGCCGGCGGGTCGGGTTCCGCCCGGGCGGCCGGTGCCCCCGGCTCGTCGGGCCGGGGGCCGGGCCGGTCGGGTTCGGGGGTGTCCGCGCTCACCCGGTGATCCTCTCAGGCCCGTGGGCGCCGTGGGCGGTCGGTGGCGGCACACCCGCTCACCGGGCGAACGGCTCCAGCATCACCGAGGCGGCCTTGAGCCACGCCTGCCGGGTCTCCTGCTGGAGCTGGTGGTACTCGATCGAGGAGCCGGTCTCCAGCGCCGGGTCGTACGGGACCACGGCGACGGCCCGGGTACGGGTGGCGAAGTGCCGCTCCAGGTCGTCCTGCAACGGCGAGCGGCCCGGGGTGGGGCAGGAGATCAGGGTGACCGCGTTGTCGGCCAGCTCCCCCATCCCGACCTCGTGCAGCAGGTCCAGCATCCAGTCGGCGCTGAACGCGGCGTCCTCGCGGGGCACGGTGGTCACCACGAGCTGGTCCGCCGCCTGCATGACGGTGCGCCAGTTGGCGCTCTCCACGTTGTTGCCCGTGTCCACGCAGACCACGTCGTGGGTGCGCCGCAGCAACTCCAGCACCCGCCGGACGGTGAACTGGTCGAGGCGCTGGGCGAAGCGGGGGCTCTCCTCGCCGGCCAGCACGTCGTACGAGCCGTCGGAGGCGTGCCGCAGGTAGTCGTCCAGGTGCGCCAGCAGCTCCGGGCCCTCCTTGATCTCGACGTGCGCGAGATCGCCGACCAGGTGCCGGATGGTCCGGGCGTGCCGCGCGCTGCCGGCGCGCAGCCCGAGCGTGCCGCGCAGCTCGTTGTCGTCCCAGGCCAGCACGCCCCGCCCGCGTACGCTGCCGACGGTCGCCGCGGCCAGCACGGTGGCGGTGGTCTTGTGCACCCCGCCCTTCGGGTTGGCGAACGCGAGCACCCGGGGGGTGCCCAGGTCGCGGCGGAGCACCCCGACGGCGCGCTCCACCTCGTTCTCCGTGCCGCGTGGGCGCCACTCGACGCGCGCCGGGTAGCCCCGCTCGGCGGGCGGCGGTGCGAGCGGCGGTGCGGTGGGCGGTGGAGCGGCGACCGGCGGCACAACGGGCGGCGGCGCGGCGGGCGGCGGTACCGCCGGCGGTGGCACGGCCGGCGGTGGTGCGGCGGGCGGCGGCACGGCGGGCGGGGCCTGGTGGGCGCGCCGGGAGCGATAGCCGTTGTCAAGCACCGCGTAGCGGGACTCGACCGGGGGCGGCTCGTGCCGGTAGCCGTTGTCCAGCACCGCGTAGCGCGACTCGACCGCCCCCGGGCCCCGGCGCGGCTCGGTCTCGATGCGGGGCGGCGGTGGCTGGGCCGGCACGCGGTACGCCTGCTCGGCCGGATACCCCGGGTCCGCCCGGTAGGACGGCTCGATCGGATCCGCCCGGTAGGACGGCTCGATGGAGCCCGACCGGTAGCTCGGCTCGATGGGATCCGCCCGGTAGGACGGCTCGACCGGGTCCGACCGGTAGGACGGCTCCACCGGATCCGACCGGTAGGACGGCTCCACCGGATCCGACCGATAGGACGGCTCCACCGGATCCGACCGATAGGACGGCTCGATGGGATCCGACCGGTAGGACGGCTCCACCGGATCCGACCGGTAGCTCGGCTCGGGCGGCTGTTCCGGCTCCACCCGGTAGGCGGGCTCCAGCGGGTCCACCCGGTAGGCCGGCTCCACCCGGTAGGTGGCCTCGGCCCGGTAGCCCGCGTCGACCGGCCGGCCGTACTCCGCGCCGTACGCGGGTGGGCCGTCCGCGCCGTACGGCGGCGGGCCGGGCTCCGGCGCGTACGGCTCGGGGGCCCGCCCGATGGCCGGCACCCGCGCGGCATAGCCGTTGCCCGACGAGCGGCGGGGCAGCGGCTCCGGCGGGAGGGGCGGCGGATCGGCGTGTCGGTCGGCCTCGGCCTGCTCGGCCGTGCGGCTGCCGTGCCGGGCCCGGTCGAGCAGCGCCCGCCACCGCGGTGCTGGTTCGGCCGGCCGCCCCCAGCCGGTCTCGCTGCCCTCCAAGGCTCGCCCTCCCAGCGCCATCGATGCCCGTCTGACAGGCTACGAACGAAACCCTATTCGGACCACACCCGTCTACGCACCTTCGGTTCTTCCTCCCGTCACGGCACGGGCCCCCGTACGCCGTCGGCGCCGGCGTACGGGGAGGTCGACGGGACCGCCGGTGGCGACCCGCCGCCGGCCGGTCCGGCCGGTGTCGGTGATGGTTGCGTCACGCCCGGCGCGGGTTCCGACGTTTCGCCCACTGTCGGGTCGGGGGTACCGGCACACACGGCGGGATCCCCTCGTCGGATCGTCACGGGCGGGACGACGCTCAGTCGCGGAGGATCTCGAGCGCGCGGTCCAGGTCGTCAGGGTAGTCGCTGACGAAGCGGACCTCGTCCCCCGTGCGGGGGTGCAGGAAGCTCAGCGACCGGGCGTGCAGCCACTGCCTGGACAGGCCGAGCCGGGCGGACAGGGTCGGGTCGGCGCCGTACGTGAGGTCGCCCACGCACGGGTGCCGCAGCGTGGAGAAGTGCACCCGGATCTGGTGGGTGCGCCCGGTCTCCAGCCGGACGTCGACCAGGCTCGCCGCCGGGAACGCCTCCACCGTGTCGTAGTGGGTGATGCTCGGCTTGCCGCCGGAGACCACCGCCCAGCGGTAGTCGTGGGTGGGGTGCCGGTCGATCGGGGCGTCGACGGTGCCGCGCAGCGGGTCCAGGTGCCCCTGCACCACCGCGTGGTAGCGCTTCTCCACCTCGCGGTACTTGAACGCCCGCTTCAACGCGGTGTACGCCTGCTCGCTCTTGGCCACCGCCATGATGCCCGTGGTGCCGACGTCGAGCCGGTGCACGACGCCCTGCCGCTCGGCGGCGCCGCTGGTCGAGATGCGGTGCCCGATGGCGGCCAGCGCGCCGATCACCGTCGGGCCGGTCCAGCCGGGGCTCGGGTGGGCCGCGACGCCGACCGGCTTGTCCACCACCACGATGTCGTCGTCGGCGTACACCACCCGCAGCCCGGGCACCGCCTGCGGCACCACGGTGGGCGGGGCGACCGGCGCGGGCAGGGTCACCTCCAGCCAGGAGCCGGCCTTCACCCGGTAGGAGTTCGGCCGGGCGGCCCCGTCGACAAGCGCGTCGCCGGCGTCGACCAGGGCCGCGGCGGCGGTGCGGGACAGCCCGAACAGCCGCGACACGGCCTGGTCGAGCCGCGTGCCGTCGAGGCCGTCGGGGACGGGCAGGGAACGGTGGTCGCCACCGGCGGCGAAGGCGGCGGTCATGCCCGCTCCCGCTGTCCGGCGTCGGCCTGGGCCGCCGCCTCGTCGGAGGACTCGCCGTGGCCGATCCGGCTGCCGTCACGCTGCCGGCCGGTCAACTCCAGCAGGAGGGCGAGCAACACACCGCAGACGAGGGCGCTGTCGGCCAGGTTGAACACCGGGAACACCCGGCCGTACGGGGCGAAGACGCTGACCATGTCCACCACGTGCCCCACGAACCAGCCCGGGGCGCGGAAGACCCGGTCGGCGAAGTTGCCCAGCGCCCCGCCCAGCACCAGGCCCAGCGAGATCGCCCAGGGCAGCGAGCGCAGGCGCAGCGCCATCCAGACGATCCAACCGACCACCCCGAGGGTGATCAGCGGGAAGACCCAGGTGTAGTCGGCGCCGATGCTCCACGCCGCGCCGCTGTTGCGGGTCAGGCTGAGGTAGACCGCGCCGCCGAGCAGCCTGACCGGCTCGCGGTCCTCGAGCGCGCCCAGGGCGAGGTGCTTGGTCGCCGCGTCGGCGGCGAGCACCGTGAGCGCGAGGCCGAACAGGGTGGCGGCGGCCCGGCGGTGGGGCGTGCCGGACCTCGGCTCGGCGCTGTCGGCACCCGGCTCAGCGCTGCCGGGCCCGGCGGGCGGTGCTTCGGACATCTGCTCCCCATCGACGCTCGCGGCGACGCGTCCGCGCCGCCTCCCATGGCCGCCGGGGAGCGGGCCTCAGCGCCGCTCCTCCAGCTGCTTGCACGTCACGCAGAGGGTGGCCGACGGGAAGGCGGCGAGCCGCTCCACCGGAATGGGGTTGCCGCACCGCTCGCACCAGCCGTAGCCACCCTCGTCGAGCCGCTCCAGCGCCCGCTCGACCTGCGTGATCCGTTCCAGGATGCTGTTGGCGAGTGAGATCTCCTGCTCACGCTCGAACGTCTTGGTCCCGGTGTCGGCCTGGTCGTCCCCGGCCGAGTCGGTCAGCCGGTCGCGCTGCAGCTCGGTGATCTCGCTCAGCGTCCGATCGTACTCGGCGCGCAACTCGTCACGCCGCGCCGCCAGGGCCGCCCGGATCTTCTCGGTCTCCGCAGCGCTGCGGGTGGCCTTCGCCACCGGCTTCCGACCGGCGGTCCTGGTGTCGGCTGGCTTCGCCATCGTCGCTCCCTCGGCCGCGGAACCGCGGCGTTCCGCGGCACCTGGACAGGGGCCGCCGGCATCGGCGCCCCCAGGTACAAAAGGGGCGCGCGGCGACGGGGCCGCGCACTCCGGAGATTCGCAAGAATACGGAACGTACAGGCGCACGACAACGTGCCGCTCCGACGTACCGGCGTTCGGCCCCTGGTCATCCCTAACCGGGGCAAAAGGAACGCTAGCAGATCACGTGTCGGGACCCCGGCCGTACTCGCCAAACCAGCGGGCCAGCCGGCCCCGCCGACTGACCGCCCGCAGCCGCCGCTCCGCCTCGTCGCGCACCCCGGCCGTGGCCACGATCAACATGCTGTCGCCGGTCTTCAGCCGGAAGTCCGGGCCCGGCACGACGCCCGCCCCGTCGCGCAGCACCAGGGTCACCGAGGCGCCCAGCGGCAACCGCAACTCGTCGACGTGCACCCCGGCCAGCCGGGAACCGGGCGGCACCTCCAACTGGAGCAGGTCCGCGCCCATCCGCTCCAGCGGCGCCGTCTCCACCCGGATCTCGGTCGCCTCGGCCGGCGCGGTGACCCGCAGCCGGCGGGCCACCGGAGCCAGCGTCCCCGTCTGCAACAGCGTGAAGATCACCACCAGTACGAAGACGGAGTCGAAGAGCCGGTCGGCGCCCGGCACCCGCTCCGACAGCGGAATGGTGGCGAGCACGATCGGCACCGCCCCGCGCAGCCCCGCCCAGGACAGGAACGCCTGCTCGCGCAGGCCGAACCGGAACCGCAGTGCGGACGCCGCCACCGACAGCGGCCGGGCCAGCAGCACGAGCGCCAGCCCGGCGACCACCGCCGGCAGCACCGCCGAGCCCAGCCGGCCCGGCGAGACGAGCAGCCCGAGCAGCACGAAGAGCCCGATCTGGGCCAGCCACGCCAGGCCGTCGGCGAAACCGAGGATCGCCTGCCGGTGCGGCAGCCGGGCGTTGCCGAGGATCACCCCCGCCACGTAGACGGCGAGGAAACCCGAGGCGTGCAGCACCGCGCCGGCGGCGTAGGCGAACACGGTCAGTCCGACCGCCGCGATCGGGTAGAGCCCCGCCGACGGCAGCGCCGCCCGGCGCAGCGCCCACCGCCCGCCGACGCCGGCCGCGAGGCCGACCGCCGCGCCGGCGCCCAGCTCGTAGCTGACCAGGGAGATCTCGTACCACCAGGGGTGGGTGACGCCCTCCCGGGACAGCAGCACCACCAACAGCACGACCGGGGCGTCGTTCATCCCCGACTCCGCCTCCAGGGTGGCCACCAGCCGGGGCGGCAGCCGCAGCCGGCGCAGCGTGGCGAAGACCGCCGCCGCGTCGGTGGAGGAGAGCACCGCGCCGTAGAGCAGGGCCAGCCGCCAGTCCAGTCCCAGCAGCAGGTGCACGACGAGGCCGACGACCAGGATGCTGACCACCACGCCGACCGTGGAGAGCAGCGCGGCCAGCCCGAGCACCGGACGCAGGGTGCTCCACCGGGCGGTCAGCCCGCCCTCGGCGATGATCACGATGAGCGCGCAGAAGCCCAGGGTCCGGGTCAGCTCGACGTCGTCGAAGCGGATGCCCAGCCCCGCCTCCCCGATCGCCACCCCGAGGGCCAGGTACGCCAGGAGGCTGGGCACGCCGAGCCGGGTGGAGAGACGGACCGCGCCGACCGCGACCAGCAGGACACCCGCACCGAGCAGGAGCGCGAGATCCAGCCCCGGCGTCACCGCCGCCCGGCCCCGGCGTCCGTCACCCGGCGGCCCCGTCACGCAGCCGGCGCAGCGCCTCCGTCAACTCCGGAGCGGGCCCTTCGACCAGGAAGAGCTTGTCGCGGCTGGCCGCGCCGGCCCGCAACGACACCACGGCCGGCCGTACGCCCAGTGCCCCGGCCAGCGCCCGCCGGGCCGCCTCCGTGGCCCGCCCGTCCACGGCGGGGGCGTGCACCGCGATCACCAGGGCCGGACCGTGCGGCCCGTCGAAGCGGCCGCCGACGCGCGCCCGGGCGGAGCCGGGCTTCACCCGGACCGCGACGGTCAGCGTGGCGTCCATCAGGAAGCGTCCCGCCGCTCAGATCCGACCGGCGTCGGCGAGCAGGGCGGTGTCGGGCGCGCAGCGGCCGCACGGGGTGAAGCCGAGGTCGACGGCCTCGGCGACCGGAAGCGGCTCGTGCTCCCGCCCCACGAGGTACGCGCAGTCGGCCAGGTGGTAGCGGGGCCGCCCGTCGACCACCCGCACCTCGGCGGCGAGGCGGGCCACCCGGGCGGCCTCGCCCGGGGTGACGTCCTGCGCGGGCGGCTCGTCGTCGTACGGCACGGCGGGGCCGGCACCGGGCGTGGCGGCGGCCGGGACGGTGCCGTCGGTCACCGGCGGCTCGGGCGGTTGCCGCCACCCGGTGCCGTCGGCGTCGACCGTGGAAGGAACGTGCTGGACAGGGATCTCCGGCTCCGCCGGCGGCCCACCGGCGAAGGCCGGTCCGGCCGGGCGGGTCGCCCGACGGGGTCGCCACCCCGGCCGGCCCGGGTCCGCCGCCGCCCGGTCCGCAGCCGCCTGGCGGGCGCCCGCGACCAGCGCGACGGCGGCCAGCAGGCTGGCCGCGATGGAGATGGTCAGGAGAACGCTGGAGCCACCGGCCAGGCCGAGCACCAGCAGCACCACCGCGACGAGGATGAGCAGGAGACTGGCGACTATCACGGCTCACCCCCGCCGCGTCGTGCTGATGAGGCGAGGTCGGCGACCGTCATCGTGACGACGGTCGCCGACCGATGGTTCAGCGCCCGGTCTCGAGAGCGCCGGAGCGACCGCCGCCGCCGTAGGAGCCGGCGAGCCCTGCGGTGGCCAGCCCGTTGCCGCCGCTGGCGGCCCGGTTGCCCTCACCACCACGGGTCATCTCGACCTCCAGGCCCTGGCCGCGGCCGTCGAGGTCGCGCAGCTGGCTCTCCAGGTAGGCCTTGAGCCGGGTGCGGTACTCGCGCTCGAACTGCTTGAGCTCCTCGATGTGCTTCTGCAGGGCCGTGCGCTTGGCGTCCAGGCCGCCCATGGCCTCCTGGTGCCGCTGGCGGGCGTCGCGCTCCAGGGCGTCGGCCTTGGCGCGGGCCTCGCGGGTGACCTCCTCGGCCTTGGAACGGGCCTCGGAGAGCAGCTGGTCGGCCTCGCGGCGGGCGTCGGAGACGTGGTCGTCGGCGGTCCGCTGGGCCATCATCAGCACCCGCAGCGCCTGCTGCTCACCGTCGGCGCCGCCGACGGCCGGGCCACCGGCGGAGCGGACCTGCTCCAGCTCGGCCTGCATCGCGCGGGCGGCCTGCTCGGCCGCCGCCTTGTCGCGCTGCACCCGGTCGAGCTGGGCCTTGACGTCGTTGAGCTCCGCCGCGAGACGGGCGTCGCCACCGGGGCCGGCGGGGGCGCCACCACGGCCGCCGCGCTCCACCTGGGCGCGCAGCTCGTTGTTCTCCTCGATGAGACGGGCGAGCTCGCGCTCGACCTCGTCCAGGAAAGCGTCGACCTCCTCCTCGTCGTAGCCCCGCTTGCCGATCGGCGGCTTTTTGAAGGCGACGTTGTGGACGTCGGCCGGGGTCAGCGGCATCGAAACTCCTCGGGTCAGTTGCGGCCGCGAAAGCGCGTCGGTCATCAGACGGTGCCGATGATCGACCGCCTCAACACGAACTCCATCAGCACGAACAGGATAACCAGGAGCACAAGTGAGGCCAGGTCGATGCTCACGGTACCAATTCGCAACGGAGGGATCACACGCCTCAACGCGTTGAGAGGGGGATCAGTGACGCTCCACACGATTTCCAGCCCCACCGATGCCCCACGCCCCGGCTGCCAGCGACGGCCGTACTGGAGGACGGCGCTCAGGACGAACCGGGCCAGCAGGACGAGCAGGAAGAAGTAGAGCACCAGATACAGCACTTGCAGCACGATCGACAACACGGCAGGCGACGTCCCTCGGGTCGGGCGGGGCTAGCTCAGGCTGAAGAAGCCGCCCTCGGCGATCTTGGCCTTGTCCTCCGCGGTGACCTGGACATTGGCCGGTGAGAGCAGGAACACCCGATTGGTCACGCGCTCGATCGTACCCCGCAGCCCGAACGCGAGGCCGGCGGCGAAGTCCACAAGTCGACGCGCGTCGGCCTCGTCCATCTCGGTGAGGTTGATGATCACCGGAACGTTGTCGCGGAAGTGCTCACCGATGGTGCGCGCCTCCCGGTACGTGGTGGGGTGCAGCGTGGTGATCTGGTAGCGCTGCTCCTCCTCGGCGACCACCGCGCGCTCCCGGGGCTGCGCCTGCGGCGCCAGGGCCAGGTTGTCGCGGGTGTGGTAGGTCAGCGCGCCCGACGTGTCGCCGGCCGACGGCCGGGTGATGGAGCGGACGCTGGACCGCTCGGCCCGCTCCGCCCGGTCGGTGTCGCCCCGCTCGGCGTCGGCCGCCCGACCGGCGGCGCGCTCGGAGAGCCGGCCACGGTCGCTCAGCCGGGACCGGGGCGCCGGCGGCTCCTCGGAGTCGTCCTCGTCGTCGTCGGCGAACTCCTCCGAGTACCGGCTCTGCCGGTAACGCGAATCGCGGTAGCCCCCCTTGTCGTAGCCACCGTCGTCGTAGGCCCGCTCGTCGTCCTCTTCGACCAGACCGAGCCAGACCCCCGCCTTGCGCAGTGCACCCATCCCGCGCCCTTCCCGTCCGCCGTGCGGCACGCGCCCCCGTACCGTGTCGCTTGTCGCGAGTGGACCACTTCTGCCCACCGGGGCGGATCGGCAATCCCCTGGCACGCGATTCGCGTCGCGTGCCACGACCCCCGACAACGGGATGCCGCTCCCCCAAACAACACAGATGTAATTTGCTTCCCGCGGTCAGGCTACCGCAGCGTGGGACGCATTCCGAGCAACGCGCTGCCGACGCGGACATGTGTCGCGCCGTACCGGATCGCGATTTCCAGGTCGCCGCTCATCCCGGCGGAGAGCGCGGCGGCTCCCGGGTGGACCGTCCGGAACCCGGCGGCCACCTCGGCCAGCCTGGCGAACGCCCGCTCCGGCTCCCAGCCCAGCGGCGCCACCGCCATCAGGCCGGCCAGTCGCAGCGCCTCCGCGCCGGCCACCGCCTCGGCCACCGCGCCGAGCCCGGCGCCCGGATCGGCCGAGCCGGGCAGCGCCCCGCCCCGGGCCGCGTCACCGTCGATGCTCACCTGGACCAGCACGTCCAGCGGCCGGTCCCGCGCCGTCGCCGACGCCGCGTCCAGCGCCCGCGCCAGCCGGACACTGTCGACCGAGTGCACGACGTCGGCGTAGCGGACCACCGACCGGGCCTTGTTGCGCTGCAACTGCCCGATGAAGTGCCACCGGGGCGTCACCCCCGCCGCGGCCACCTCGGCCGACTTGGCGGACGCCTCCTGGTCGCGGTTCTCCCCCATGTCGACGACGCCGAGCCCGGCCAGGGCCACCACGTCCCCGGCCGGGTAGGTCTTGGTCACCGCGATCATGGTGACCTCGGAGTCGTCCCGACCCGCGGCGGCACAGGCCTCCGCGATCCGGGACCGTACGCGGCCCAGGCCGGCCGCGATCTCGGCGCGCCGGTCCGGGCGCACCGTGGCTGGGCTGTCGGTCATCGGCGGTACTCAGGAACCGTTCTTGAGGAAGTCGGGCACGTCGACGTCGTCGAAGAGCACCCGGCGGGGCGACTGCTGCGGGGCCGGCATGGTGGCCGGCGGCGCGACCGGGGCGCTCGGCTGGGCCGGCTGGTTCTGGTTGCTCTTGCGGGGCGGCTCGGCCGCCTTGTACGCCGGCGTGCCGCCGTCGAAGCCCGCCGCGATGACGGTGACCCGCACCTCGTCGCCGAGGGCGTCGTCGATGACGGCGCCGAAGATGATGTTGGCGTCGGGGTGGGCCGCGTCGGTGACGAGCTGGGCCGCGTCGTTGATCTCGAACAGGCCCAGGTCCGACCCACCGGCGATGGAGAGCAGCACGCCGCGCGCGCCGTCCATGCTCTGCTCCAGCAGCGGGCTGGAGATGGCCGCCTCGGCCGCCTCGACGGCACGGTTCTCGCCCCGCGCGCTGCCGATGCCCATGAGGGCGCTGCCCGCGCCGCTCATGACGCTCTTCACGTCGGCGAAGTCCAGGTTGATCAGACCCGGCGTGGTGATCAGGTCGGTGATGCCCTGGACACCGGAGAGCAGCACCTGGTCGGCGGTGCGGAACGCGTCCATCATGCTGATGTTGCGGTCGCCGAGCGCCAGCAGCCGGTCGTTGGGGATGACGATCAGCGTGTCGCACTGGTTGCGCAGTTCGTCTATTCCGGACTCCGCCTGCACCTGGCGACGCTTGCCCTCGAACGAGAACGGCCGGGTGACCACGCCGATGGTCAGCGCGCCGAGCTTGCGGGCGATGTTCGCCACCACGGGCGCGCCGCCGGTGCCGGTGCCGCCGCCCTCGCCGCAGGTCACGAAGACCATGTCGGCGCCCTTGAGCACCTCCTCGATCTCGTCGCGGTGGTCCTCGGCGGCGTTCTTGCCGACGTCGGGGTTGGCGCCGGCGCCGAGCCCGCGGGTCAGCTCACGGCCGACGTCGAGCTTCACGTCGGCGTCGCTCATGAGCAGCGCCTGCGCGTCGGTGTTGATCGCGATGAACTCGACGCCCTTGAGCCCAACCTCGATCATCCGGTTGACGGCGTTGACGCCGCCGCCACCGATGCCGACGACCTTGATGACCGCCAGGTAGTTGTGCGGAGGTGTCATCTCCGGTCCTTTCCCTTCGAGATTGGCATGGGCCGACCGGGTAGGGCCTGGCCAGACCAGCGGCCGACGACAGCTGTCACCAGCGAGGATCAGGGTTGAACCCTCACCCTCTACTAGAGGCTTACTGTTATGTCAACCACTGATCCCCTTCGGGGCAACGTAAGCGCCCTCACGCGATGAGCCAAGGACCCGCTCGGCGTGTCGCCGCCGGAGCGGGGCGGGTCACGTCGCCGGTTGAGCGGCCGGTCACCGCAGGGTAACCACGTCGGGCGCGCTGACGTCGATGGTGTCGGCCTTCCGGTCGAGCAGGGCGCCGGCCACCCGGGCCTTGTCCGCGCCCCGGGTCGCGTCCCCCCAGACCACCACCCGGTCGCCGCGCAGCCGCAGCGTGATCCGGGCCAGGCCCTCGACGGTCACGTCCACCAGCTCGGCGCGCAGCTGCGGGGTGAGCGCGCCGAGCACCTCCAGCGCCGCCCGGGTCGACCCGTCGTCCGGGCCCGGCTCGGCGAGCCGGACCACCGGCAGGCCGTCCGGCGGCCGCGGCACGCTCCGGAAGACCACGCCCGCGCGGTCGATCACCACGAACTGCTCCCCGCGCGGCACCGCCGCCACGCCGGTGCGCTCCGTCACCCGGACGACCAGCGTGTCCGGCCAGTCCCGGGTCACCACCGCCCGCTGGACCGCCGGCAGCTCGCCGACCCGCCGCGCGGTGGCGGCCAGGTCCACCCTGGCCAGCGGGGCGTCGTCGGGCACCGCGGCCGCGTCGCGGACCTGCACCGTCGTGACCAGCTCGGCGCCCTCGACGCGGACCTCGCGCACCCCGAACAGGCCGGTGCCGAGCAGGGTCCAGGCGACCAGCCCGGCCACCGCGAGCACGCCCGCGGCGACCGCCCACGGCAGGGCCGCGCGCATCCGACGCTGCCGGGCCCGGGCCATGAACCGGCGGGTCGAGGCGGGGACCGCGTCGCTGCCGGCCCGGACCAGCTGCCACCGCCGCTGCGGCCCGCGCCGTCCGCCGCCGTCCGCGCCGGTGGTGCGCCCCCGCGCCGGACCGGGACTCATCCGGCCGCGGGCGCCGCGCCGTCCGCGACCGCGCCGCCGGCACCGCCGACGCCGGGGACGGTGCCGCCGATGGTCGTCGTCCCGCCGGCGTCGCCGCCGGGCGTCGTGCCCGCTGGCGCCGCCGGATCGGTGGTACGCGCCGAGAGCACGGCCAGCAGCTGGTCCCCCATCAGCGAGATCGGCGGGGCGCCCATGGTCACCACCACGTCGCCGGGGCGGGCCCGCCGGGCCACCTCAACCGGCGCGGCCTCCCACGAGTCCACGAAGACCTTCCGCTCCGCCGGCAACGCCACCGCCTCGATCAGCGCCGCCGATCCCTCCCCCGGCTCGCGCAGCTCGCCCGGGCCGAAGACCTCCAGCAGCACCAGCTCGTCGGCGATGGCCAGCGACTCGGCGATCTCCGCCTGGAGGTCGCGGGTGCGGTAGAGCCGGTAGGGCTGGAAGACCACGATCAGCCGGCCGTCGCCGGCCACCTCGCGCAGCGTCTGCAACGCCAGCGTCATCGAGGTCGGGTGGTAGGCGTACTCGTCGTAGACCAGCACGTCGTCCGCGACGCCCTTGCGCTCGAAGCGCCGCCGCACGCCGGGGAACGCCGCGAGCGCGCCCTCCGCCGCCTCCAGCGGCAGCCCCAGCAGGTACGCGGTCAGCACGGCCGAGGCGCTGTTGAGCCCCATGTGCCGCCCGGGCACCGGCAGCCGGAACTCGCCGAGCGACCGCCCGTCGATGCTCGCCAGGTAGCGCACGCCCCGGGCCGACGAGGCGATGTCGGTCAGCCGCAGGTCGGCGTCCGCCGCCTCGCCGTAGGTGTGCACCCGGCGGCCCTCCGCGCGCAGCGTCTCGGCCAGCCGCCGCCCGCCCGGGTCGTCGGCGCAGGTGATGATGAAGCCGTCCGGGTCGGTGAGCCGGGCGAACTCGGCGAAGGCCGCCTCCAGCGTGGCGAGGTCGCCGTAGGTGTTCAGGTGGTCGGCCTCGACGTTGGTGATGATCGACACGTACGGGCGGTAGATGAGGAAGGAGCGGTCGCTCTCGTCCGCCTCGACCACGAAGTGTTCGCCCGTGCCGTGGTGGGCGCCCGAGCCGACCTCGGAGATCTCCCCGCCGATCACGAAGGACGGGTCCTGCCCGGCCTGCTGGAGCACCATGGTGACCATCGAGGTGGTGGTGGTCTTGCCGTGGGTGCCCGCGACCGCCACCGTCCGGCGGCCCGTCATCGCGGCGGCCAGCGCCTCGGAGCGGTGCAGCACGCGCAGGCCGCGCCGGCGTGCCTCCACCATCTCCAGGTGGTCCTGGGGGATCGCCGAGGAGTAGACGACCGTGTCGACGCCGTCGAGGTTGGACGCCTCGTGGCTCATGTGGATCGTGCCGCCGAGGGCGCGCATGCCGGCCAGCGAGGGCCACTCCCGCAGCTCGCTGCCGGAGACCCGGATGCCCCGGGTCAGGAAGAGCCGGGCCAGCCCGCTCATGCCGACCCCGCCCACCCCGATCAGGTGGATCGTGCCCAGGTCCTCGGCGGTGAGCGTGCCGGCCGGGGTGAACTGTGCGGTGTTCATGCCGAGTACCTTCCCGTCGCGGTGCGCCCAGTCACGGGGCCACCGTCGTTCGCGACTGCGGGGCTCGCAAGCTCACTCCTCGCGCTCACGGGCGCCTGCCTTTCGTTCGCGACTGCGGGGCTCGCAAGCTCACTCCTCGCGCTCACGGGGCCACCGCCTCCAGGACGAAGTTGAGCAGTGCCTCGTCGCCGTCGCGGCGGCCGTACGCGGCGGCGGCGGAGCCCATCGCGTGCAGCCGGTGCGGGTCGCGGATCAGCGGGATGATCGTCCGCTCGACCCAGTCCGGCGTCAGCTCGGCGTCGTCGACGAGCAGCCCGCCGCCGGCCTCCACCACGGGCAGCGCGTTGCGCTTCTGCTCCTGGTTGCTGTGCGGGTACGGCACGTAGATGGTGGGCAGCCCGATGGCCGCCACCTCCGCGCAGGTCATCGCCCCGCCCCGGCCGAGCATCAGGTCCGCCGCGGCGTAGCCGGCCTCCATCTCGGACAGGTACGGCAGCGTCACGTACGGCACCGGCAGGTCGGTGGGGACCGGCACCGGCTCGTTGCGGGCGCCGATCACGTGCAGCACCTGCACCCCGTGGCGGGCGAGTTCCTTCGCCGCGCCGGCGACCGCGAGGTTGATCGAGCGGGCGCCCTGCGAGCCACCGGCGACGAAGAGAACCGGCAGGTCGGGGCGGAGTCCGAAGTGGGCCCTGGCGGCGTTGCGCATGGCGAAGCGGTCCAGCCCGGCGATGCCCCGGCGCAGCGGCACGCCGACGACCCGGGCGTCGCGCAGGGCCTCGGCCTGGGCGGGCTGGTGCGGGAAGCCGGCCGCCACGTGGCGGGTGAACCTCATCCCCAGCCGGTTCGCCACCCCCGGCGGCACGTTGACCTCGTGGATCACGATCGGCAGCTCGCGTCGCCAGGCGGCGAGGTAGGCCGGCACGGAGACGTACCCGCCGAAGCCGACCACCACGTCGGCGCGCACCTCGTCGATGACCTTGCCCGCGGCGCGGGCCGCGGTCCACATCCGGCCGGGGGTCTTGACCAGGTTCATGTTCACCGACCGGGGCAGCTGGTAGGCCGGGATCTGCCGCAGGTCGTAGCCCTGCGGCGGGATCAGCTCGTTCTCCAGGCCCTTCGGTGTCCCCAGGCAGGTGATCCGGACGCCGGGGTCGTGTCGGCGCAGGCAGTCGGCGAAGGCGAGCAGCGGGTAGATGTGCCCCCCGGTGCCACCTCCCGCGAGCACCACCGAACGCAGCGGACCCATCAACGTCTCCTCTCGTCCGCCGACCCGCGGCGGGTCCGGGCCAGCCGGACACCGCGCGGTGCGGCCACATCGTCCGGCCGCCGCTCCCGCGACCGGGGCACGGACCCTCGGGCAGCCGGGGGCGCCGCCGGACGGCGGCGCCGCCCGGGAAGCGGCGGCAACGGGGCCCAGAGTAGTCGGACCCATCGGGCCGGCGGACGGGCATGCAGTGCTCTGGCGGCGTCGGGTTCGGCGCGGGCGAAGGAGGCGAGCATCCCGATGGCGGCGAGGGTGACGACCAGGGCGCTGCCGCCGTCGGAGATGAACGGCAGCGGCACACCGGTCAGCGGCAGCAGGCCGACCACCCCGCCGATGTTGATCACCGCCTGGCCGACCAGCCAGGTGGTCGCCGCCGCGGCGGCGAGCCGGCGGAACGGGTCGTCGACCCGGCGGGCGATCCGCAGCCCGGTGTACGCCAGCACGGCGAAGAGCGCCACCACCACGACGCACCCGACGACGCCCAGTTCCTCGGCGACCACGGCGAAGATGAAGTCGTTCTCCGCCGCCGGCAGCCACTGCCACTTGGCGATGCTCTTGCCGAGGCCGACGCCGAACCACCCGCCGTTCTCGATCGCGTACCGGGCCTGGGCGATCTGGTAGCAGTCCTCCAGCTTGCACAGGTCCGGCGGGGGCGGGTTGATGAAGGCGGTCAACCGGGCCAGCCGGTAGTTCTTCTCGCCCGTCTCGCCGGAGCCGGCGCCGAGCGAGGCCACCGCGACCAGCACGCCGATGCCGAGCAGGCCCACCGCGGAGAGCGCGGCGAAGACCCGCATCCGCACCCCGGCCGCCCAGAGCAGCCCCACCACCAGGGCCAGCAGGCAGAGCATCGTGCCCAGGTCGTTGTAGCCGACGAGGACGAAGAGCAGGCCGACCACGGGGAAGAGTGGGGTGGCCAGCTCGCGCCACCAGCCCAGCGCGGCGCCCTTGCGGGCGATCACGTGGGCCCCCCAGAGCACCAGGGCGAACTTCGCGAACTCGGAGGGCTGCACCTGGATGCCGCCGACGAAGAGCCAGAGCAGCCGGGCCTCGAGCGGGCCGATCCGGGCGGAGTCCTGGTTCGTCAGCCGGGCGTACGCGAGCAGCAGGTTGAGCAGCAGCAGCAGGCCGATGGCGGTGAACAGCAGCGGCCGGCCCAGCGTCCGGTAGGTCGTCGCCGGCAGCCGCTGGCACGCCCAGAACGCGACGATGCCGATCACCGCGAAGATCGCCTGCTTGACCAGGGACGTCGAGGCGTTGCCGTTCTCCGCGTAGTCCCGGACGCTGGTGGCGGAGAAGACCATGGTGAGGCCGATCAGCAGCAGCAGGCCGGCGCTGGACAGCAGCAGGTAGTAGGAGGCCAACGGCCGGTCCAGCAGCCCGCGCAGCGCGGCCAGCCCGCCCGCCGGGTCCAGCCCGCGCAGCACCTGGGGATCGGGATCGTCCGGTCCCCGCGTCGCGGCGGGCGCGTCGCGCGTACGCCTGCCTCCCGCCGACCGCCCGGACGTCCCCTCCGCCGTGACCTCTGTGCCTCGTCCCTCCCCCACCCGACCATCATGGCGGTTCCGCCGGGCCGCCACCGGCGCAACCGCCCGGTCGGCGTGTCGGGCTTGCGCCGCGGCGCGAACGCCGTCGCGGCGATGGACACGCCGCGGGGCCCGGGCGACGCGCGCCCGGGCCCCGCGGCGGGAGTTGCCGGCCGGCTCAGGTCATGTTGGCGAGGAACTCGCTGTAGAACAGGCCCAGCGCGATGGCCACGCCGATGCCGGCGATGATCCAGAACCGGACCACGATGTTGACCTCGCTCCACCCCGCGAGCTCGAAGTGGTGCTGCAACGGCGACATCCGGAACACCCGCTTGCCGGTGGTACGGAAGGAGATGATCTGGATCACCACGGACATCGTGATGATCACGAAGAGGCCACCGATGATCGGCAGCAGCAGGATCGTCCGGGTGGACATCGCCATGCCGGCGATCAGGCCGCCGAGGCCCAGCGCGCCGGTGTCGCCCATGAAGATCCGCGCCGGCGAGGTGTTCCACCACAGGAAGCCCACGCAGGCCCCGGCCGCCGCGCCGGCGATCAGCGCGATCTCCAGCGGGTCCCGCACGGCGTAGCAGTAGTCCTGGGTGTAGTTCGGGTCGGCGCACCAGTGCCGGTACTGCCAGAAGGCGATCAGCGCGTACGCGGCGAGGACCATCACCGAGGCGCCGGTGGCCAGGCCGTCGAGGCCGTCGGTGAGGTTGACGCCGTTGGTCGTGGCCATCACCACGAAGATGAAGAGAACCACGGCGCCGATCTTGGTGATGTCGAGCGCCGGGATGTCCCGGATGAAGCTGAGCGTCGTGCTGCCCACGGTCTCGGTGTTGGTCACCGCGCCCGAGGCGTCGGTCATGGTGCTCGGGAAGTAGAGCGCCACGACGCCGAAGACCGCGCCGACCAGGATCTGCCCGAGCAGCTTGCCGCGCTTGTTGAGCCCGCCGCTGTGCCGCTTGCGCACCTTGAGGAAGTCGTCGATGAAGCCGACCGCGCCGGAGAAGACCATCAGCCCCAGCAGCACCAGCGCGGTGATGGTCGGCTCGACCTGGGCGATCTGCGCGTCCGGCAGGGTCGTCAGCGCCAGGTGGCCGGCCACGTACGCGATGACCGTGGCCAGGATGAACACCACGCCGCCCATCGTCGGCGTGCCCTTCTTGCCCTCGTTGCTGGCGAGCCCGAGGTTCGATCGGATCGGCTGGCCGGCCTTCAGCCGGGCGAACACCTTGATCGCGAGCGGGGTGGCGAGCAGCGAGACCAGGAAGGCCACCCCGATGGCGACGATGACCGCCCTCATGCGGCGCCGCCCCCCGTCCCCGTCGGGTTGGTCCCGTCGCCGGCGGCGTCCGCGCGCAGCGCGTCGGCCACCTCCCACGTCCGGTACCGGGAGCCCTTCACCAGGACGACGTCGCCCGGCCGTAACTCGCTCCGCAGCACCTCGACGGCCGCCGCCTGATCGGTGAGCAGCACCGACTCTCCTCCCCAGTCACCTACCGATGTCGCGCCTTCGTGGATCGGCGCGGCCGGCTCGCCCACCACGAGCAGCCGGTCGACGCCCAGTTCGGCCGCGAGCCGGCCGACCTCGGCGTGCCCGTCGCGTTCGAAGGGACCCAGCTCGGCCATGTAGCCCAGCACCGCGACGGTGCGCCGCTCCCGCCCGATGCCGGTCAGCGCGCGCAGCGCGACCGCCATCGAGGCGGGATTGGCGTTGTACGAGTCGTCGATCACGGTCACCCCGTCGGCGCGTTCGAAGACGTCCATCCGACGGGTGGAGACCAGCCCCATGGCGCCCAGCGCGGTGGCCAGCTCGGCCAGCGGCATGCCCAGCTCGCGGGCCACCGCGGCGGCGGCGAGCGAGTTGGACACCTGGTGCCGGCCGGTCAGCCCGAGCCGCACCGGCGCGGTCCCCTCCGGGGTGACCAGGGTGTACGCGGGCCGCCCCCGGTCGTCCAACGTCACGTCCTCGGCCCGCACGTCGGCGTGCGCCGCCTCGCCGTAGCGGACGACCCGGGCGACCGTACGCGAGGCCATCGCGTCGACCAGCGGGTCGTCGGCGTTCAACACGGCCAGGCCGTCGGCGGGCAACGCCTCGACCAGCTCACCCTTCGCCAGCGCGATCGTCTCCACCGAGCCGAACTCGCCGATGTGCGCCACCCCGACGTTGAGCACCACGGAGATCCGGGGCGGCACCACGTCGCAGAGGTAGCGCACGTGCCCCACCCCCCGGGCGCCCTTCTCCATCACCAGGTAGCGGGTCTCGGGCCCGGCCTGCAACGCCGTGTACGGGTGCCCCAGCTCGTTGTTGAACGACCCGGGCGGGGCGACGGTCGGGCCGAGCCGCGCGGTGAGCTGCGCGATCAGGTCCTTGGTGGTGGTCTTGCCCGACGAGCCGGTCAACCCGACGACGGTGAGCCCGGGCAGCCGGTCGACCACCGCACGGGCCAGCCGGCCCAGCGCGGCCAGCGCGTCGTCGACCAGCACCATCGGCACGCCGGGCACCTCCCGGGTGCCGAGTACGGCCACCGCGCCGGCCGCCACCGCGGCGGCGGCGTAGTCGTGCCCGTCCACCTTCTCGCCCGGAAAGGCGACGAAGAGCGTGCCCGGGCGCACCTTGCGCGAGTCGAACTCGACCGGGCCGGTGACCCGGGCCTGCGGGTCGGCGCCGGCCAGCCGCCCGTCGACCGCCGAGGCGACCTCGGCCAGGCTGAGCGGGATCACCGCTGACCCGCCGGGTCGGCGAAGCGGGCGCGCAACGCGTCGGCCAGCTCGGTGCGGTCGTCGAACGGGTGCACCTCGCCACCGATCTCCTGCCCGCGCTCGTGGCCCTTGCCGAGCACCGCGACCACGTCGCCCGGCTCGGCCAGCCGGACCGCCGCGTCGATCGCCGTCCGGCGGTCGGCCACCTCCTCGACGCGCGCCGTCGTGCCGGTGCGCCGGGCGCCGGCGAGCACCTCGGCCCGGATCGCCGCCGGATCCTCGGTGCGCGGGTTGTCGTCGGTCACCAGCACCACGTCGGCTCCCTCCGCCGCGGCGGCGCCCATCACCGGCCGCTTGCCCCGGTCCCGGTCCCCGCCGGCACCGATCACGCAGATCAGCCGGCCCGCGCTGAGCTCCCGCAGCGCCGCCAGCGCGGCGACGATCGCGTCCGCCTTGTGCGCGTAGTCGACCACGCCCCGCACCGGGCCGGGGGCGTTCACCAGCTCCAGCCGGCCGGGGACCCCGCCGCACGCGGCGACCCCGGCGGCGGCGGTCTCCGGGTCCACCCCGGCGGCGACCAGCACGGCGATGGCCAGCAGCGCGTTGGCCACGTTGTGCCGGCCCGGCAGCGCCACGCCGGCCGCCACGGTCAGCCCGTCCGGGCCGTGCGCGGTGAACCGCTGCGCGTAGCCCTCGCCGCCGACCTCGTCGGCCCACCAGGTGGCGCTCGGGTCGCCGGCCGCCGAGTAGGTGACCGTCGCCGGGCGGTACAGCGACTTCAGCGCCGGGTCGTCGTGGTTGAGCACCTCCACCGCGCAGCGCCCGTCGAACAGCTGCGCCTTCGCGGCGAAGTAGTCCGCCGTGTCGGCGTGGAAGTCCAGGTGGTCGGAGCCGAAGTTGGTGTAGCCGCCGACGGTGAACCGGACCCCGCCGACGCGGCCCATCGCCAGGGCGTGGCTGGAGACCTCCATGACCACGGCGGTGACGCCGCGCTCGCGGGCGGCGGCCAGCATGGCGTGCAGGTCGGTGGCCTCGGGCGTGGTGCGCACGCTGTCGATCGCCAGGTCGCCGAGGCGGGTCTCGACGGTGCCGATGAGGCCGGTGGTGTGGCCGGCGGCGCGCAGGCCGGACTCGACCAGGTAGGCCGTCGAGGTCTTGCCGGCCGTCCCGGTCACCCCGATCACCGTCAGTCCCTCGGTCGGGTCGCCGTAGACGGCTGCGGCGAGGGTGCCCAGCGCGGCGCGCGGGTCGGACACCACCAGCGCCGGCAGGCCCGCCTCGGCCGCCGCGTCAGCGCCCGCCGGGTCGGTCAGCACGGCCACCGCGCCGGCGGCCGCCGCACCGGCGGCGAACTCCGCCCCGTGCCGGCGGGCGCCCGGCAGGGCCGCGTACAGGTCGCCGGGGCGGACCTCCTGGCTGGCGTGGGTCACCCCGGTCACCACCAGCTCGGCGGCGCCCTCCGGGGGCTCGACGGCGAGCCGGGCGGCGAGGTCGCCGAGCCGGACACCGATCACGGTACGGGGACGAGGATTGCCGGGCACGGCGTCAGACCCTACCCGGTCGTCCGGTTCCGGCCGCACTGCCGCCCCGGTGGTTCGTCCGCACTCACCGATGATGTCGCGGCGTGGCCGCTCAACGCGGATAGACCGTGAACTTCGGGGCCTTCTCCCCACTCGGCGGCACCCCATAGTGACGCAGCGTGAACTGCATCATGTCCCGGAACGCGGGGGCCGCGATGTCCCCGCCCCCGCCGGAGGGGGTGTGCGCGAAGACCGCGATCACGTAGCGCGGCTTCTCGGCCGGGGCCATCCCGATGAACGAGGCCACCTCGCCGAGCTGCTTGCGCCCGTCGACCAGCCGCCAGCCGGTGCCGGTCTTGCCGGCGACCCGCCACTCGGGGATCGCCGCGGCCCTGCCGGTCCCGTCCTCGACCGTGGTGACCGCCTCCAGGATCGTCCGCAGCGCGGCGGCGTTCTCCGGGCTGAGCACCGACCGGGTGACCGGGGGGTCGGTCGGCGTACGCTTCCCGTCCGGCCCGATCACCTCCTTGACCAGGCGCGGCTGCACGTACGTGCCGTTGTTGGCGATCGTCGCGTAGACGGCGGCCATCTGCAGCGGCGTGGCGTCCACGCTGTGCCCGATCGGCACCGACCCGTGCGACGACCCGCTCCACTCGTCGAGCGGCAGCAGCCGCCCGCTGGCCTCGCCGGGCATGCCCACCCGCGTCGGCTCCCCGAGGCCGAAGCGCTTCTGGTAGTCGATGAGCCGCTCCGGGCCGAGCTTGTCGGCGATCTGGATGGTGCCGACGTTGGACGAGTACGCCATCATGCCGGGCAGGCTCATGCGCTGTCCGTGCGCCTTGTGCGTGTCGAAGAACGGGGTGTCGCCCTTCGTGATGCTGTTGGCGATCGGCAGCGTGGTGTCGGGGGTGATCACCCGCTCCTGGAGCGCGGCGCCGAAGGTGATCGCCTTGTGCACCGAGCCGGGGTCGACCACGAAGCTGGTGGCGGCGTCCTCCCGGTCCTTCGGGTCGCTCGGCGTGGGCTTCGCCGCGTTGTAGGTGGGGTGGCTGGCCTGGGCCAGCACCTCGCCGGAGGGGATCTCGATCACCACGGCGGCGCCGGTGCTGCCCTTGCTCTGCGCCATGTGCCGGCTCAGCATCCGCTGCACCATGAACTGCAGGTCGCGGTCGACGGTGAGCTGGAGCGAGCTGCCCGGCTTGGCCTTCGTCGTCTCGCTGTAGCCACCGGGGATCGGGGCGGCCAGGTCGCCGAGGCCGACCTCGTAGACCCGCTTGCCGTCCTTGCCGCGCAGCACGTCGTCGTAGCGGGCCTCCAGCCCCTCCAGCCCGACCATGTCCTGGCTGGTGAAGCCGAGCAGGTTGGCCGCGAGGTCGCCGCCGGGCACCTCGCGCCGCTCGTCGCGGTGGGTGTAGATGCCGGGCAGCTCCAGCCCCGTGATCTTCCGGGCCCGGTCGATGTCCACCCCACGGGCCAGGTACTCGAACTGCGAGTCGACGCCGTTGACCCGCTTGCGGGGCTTCATCTTCTCGGCCAGCTCCGAGGCCGGCATGCCGAGCAGCGGGGACAGCGCCCGGGCGGTGGCCTGCTGGTCCTTGACCTGGGTGGGGTCGGCGTAGACGTAGCGCGCCTCGACGCTGTGCGCCAGCGGGGCGCCGGACCGGTCGTAGATGGCGCCGCGCGCCGCCGGCAGCGTGACGGTGCGCAGCCGGTCGGCGAGACCACCGCCGGCGTACGCCGGAGTCTCCACGGCCTGGAGGACCACCAGCCGGATGCCGATGACGGCGAAGAGCGTCAGGGTGAGCACGGTGCCGAGCCGCAGCCGGCGACGGGGATCGGCCAGCCGGGGCGGCTTCGGCGGCTTGCGCGACGGCCGCCGGGCGGCCGGACGGTCCGGCCGGCGGGCGGGGCGCGGGGCGGCGCGGCGGCGCGGCGCCGCCGGCTCGTCGTCGTGGCGCGGGGTGCGGGGCGTGACGGTGCGGACGACGCCGGAGCGGCCCGCCGCCTCCCGCCGGCCGGCGCGGCCGGCACCGGCGCGCCCGCCGTCGAGGACCTGGAGGGCGGGGCGGAACGGGTCGCCGGAGCGCGTGCTGCGTGGCGTCCGGCGCTGCTCGGCGGGGCCGGCGTCGGCGTCCCGCTCGGCGCGACCGCCGGCGCGCTGCTCGCGCACGGTGCGCCCGCGCGGGGTGTACGCCCGGGCGTCGGAGATGCCACCGACCCCCGGCTCACCGGAGCGCGGCTCGCCGCCCCGGCCCCCGCCGTTGCGCGACGAACCGCGCCGGGAGCCTGTGGCGTCCCGGCGCGGTTCCTCCGATCTCGGCGGCACGGTCGTCAGCCTCCCGCGCCCTGCTGGCTGGTGATCGAGGGCTTGCCCCCGGCGGGCTGCGGCACGCCGATGACCTTGCCGTCGGGCAGCCGGATGTAGGCCGGCTCGCCCGCCTCCACCAGACCGAGCTGGCGGGCCCGGGCCTCCAGGTTGCCCGGAGCCTCGGCGTCGGCGATCTCCTTGTTGAGCTGCTGCTGCTCCACGTCGAGCTTGGCCTGCTGCTCCTGGAGCTTCTCCAGCCGGAAGGCGTTTTCGTTGATCTTCGTGTTGACCGCCAGGATGCCGAGCACCCCGCCGACCACCAGCACCAGCACCAGGGCGGCGAAGGGTGCCCGCGGCACCTTCACCGGCGGCGGCGGCGCCACCCGCAGCCGGGGCGGACGGGCCGTGCCGGCGTTGTCCCGCTCGGCCGGCCGCAGCGCGGCGCTGCCCTGGGTCGGGAACTCGCGCGCCCCCCGGGCGCGAGTCTCCCCCTGCCGGTTCGCGCGGTCCGCCCGCGGCGCGCCGGTCCCGATGCGCGTGGCCCGCTCCGCCGCGGTCCGGCCCCCCGACCGCGGTGCGCGCTGCCCGCCGCCGGCGATGTCCCGACGGTCGCGCTTGTCAATAGTCATGTCCCTCCCCCTCTTCGTCCGTCCCTGTCCCGTCCCCCGGGGTCCGTCGGATCCGTGCCGGATCCGGGAGACCCCGCCCCTGGTTGGTGCATCGCCTTGACCCGCCGGCGGTACCGTTCGCGGTCGGTGCCGCCCTGCTGTGCCGCGTCCGGGTCGAGTCGCTCCGCGGCCCGCAGCCGCACTGACGCGGCCCGCGGGTTCGCGGCGACCTCCGCCTCCCCGGGAAGTTCGGCGCCCCGGCTGAGCAGCCGGAACGTCGGACCGGACCCGGGCAGTTCGACCGGGAGGTCGACCGGGCCCTTGCTGCGGACCCGGTCGCTGAGCGCCGCCTTGGTCAGCCGGTCCTCCAGCGAGTGGTAGGACAGGACCACCATGCGGCCGCCCACGTTGAGCTTGTCGAGCGCGGCTGGCAGCGCCGTCTCCAGCGCTGCCAGTTCCTTGTTTACCTCGATCCGTAAAGCCTGAAACGTTCTCTTGGCCGGGTGTCCCCCGGTTCGTCGGGCGGGTGCCGGAATGGACTCCCTGACCAGTTCGGCCAGCCGCGCCGACGAGGTGATCCGGGCCCGCTCCCGCTCGCGGATGATCGCCGAGGCGATCCGGCCCGCGAACTTCTCCTCGCCGTAGACCCGCAGCACGCGGGCCAGGTCCGGATGGGCGTACGTGTTGACCACCTCCTCGGCGGTCACCCCCCGGGTCTGGTCCATCCGCATGTCCAGCGGGGCGTCCTGCGCGTAGGCGAACCCGCGGTCGGGTGCGTCGAGTTGCAGGGAGGAGACGCCCAGGTCGAACAGGATGCCGTCGATCGCCGGATAGCCCAGCCGACCGAGCACCTCCGGCAGCTCGTCGTAGACGGCGTGCTCCAGGTGGACGCGGTCGGCGAAGCGGGCCAGCCGGACGCGTGCGTGAGCGAGCGCCTCGGTGTCCCGGTCCAGCCCGATCAGCACCGTCTCCGGATGCGCCTCGAGCACCGCCTCGGCGTGCCCGGCCAGGCCCAGCGTCGCGTCGACGTGGACCGTCCGTCCGCCCCGGCCCAGCGCGGGGGCCAGCAACTCGAGACACCGCTCGAGCAGCACCGGCACGTGCGTGCCGCGTAGCTCCCCCATGTCGACCCCCACTGGTGTGAAACCTTCGTCCTTCACGCGTCTGTCGTCGGACGACGCCGTGCCGTCGTACCGCCAGATCCCCATCCGCTCTCGCCCCTCGGAGGCCGCGGCCCTCCGATCGGATCGTGCGCCTGGCACCGGGGAAGGGGTGCCAGGAACTCGAAAGCGGGTGGAGATCTCGCAGTACGTCGGGCGCCGTCACGCCCTACAGACCGCCGGGCAGCACCCCCTCCTCGATGTCGGCGAAGTCGTCTTCGCTCTCCGCGAGGTAGGTCTCCCAGGCAGCCTTGTCCCAGATCTCCACCCGGGTGCTCGCGCCGATCACGACCAGATCCCGGTCGAGGGCGGCGTAGTCCCGCAGGTGGGCCGGGATCGTCACCCGGCCCTGCTTGTCGGGAACCTCGTCGTGCGCGCTGGCGAAGAAGACCCGGCTGTAGGCTCGGGCCGCCTTGTTCGTCATCGGTTGCGCGCGCAACTGCTCCGCGATCCGCTGGAACTCGGGCATCGGGAAGGCGTAGAGGCAGCGATCCTGCCCTTTGGTTATCACGACACCCCCCGCCAGCTCGTCCCGGAACTTCGCCGGGAGGATCAACCGGCCTTTGTCGTCCAGGCGCGGGGTGTGGGTGCCGAGAAACATCGGCCCAACCCCCTCGCCCTTGAGCGGCGTTCGCGGCGCCGCTGACCCCCCGGGCCGGTGGGCCCTCCCGGCCTCACCACTGCGCCCCACTCTACTCCACTTCCCTCCACCCGCAACCAGAATCGCCCGCGTGGCGCGGCCTTTCGGCGCGCAAAACCGCACGTCAACGGGGGTGGAGCGGAGTGGAGGGCCGCGGGGTGCCCCGGGCCGGTCCGCTTTCCGACATAGATCGACTCCGTCCGGCTGAGCGCGTCCCGACCACCCCGCCGGACCACCCCGGCCGAACGGTTCGCCGTCGGCGGCGATCTGGCGGGGTCGCCGGTCCGGTAACCTCGCTCGGGTGACGGACGCGAAGATGCCCCTGCGGGCAAAGGTGGCAAGCTCGGTGTCGCGGACCGCCGCGGCGCTGTCGCGGGCCGCGGGGCGCGGTGACGGCTCGGTGATCGGCGGCTGGATCGGCCTGAAGATCGACCCGGACCTGCTGGCCCACCTGTCGGCCGGGCGCGCCATCGCCCTGATCTCCGGCACCAACGGCAAGACCACCACCACCCGGCTCACCGCGGCGGCGGTCGGGGTGCTCGGCCGCGTCGCCACCAACTCGTTCGGCGCCAACATGCCGACGGGGCACACCTCGGCGCTCGCCAAGGCCGGCAGCACGCCCTACGCGGTGCTGGAGGTGGACGAGCACTACCTCGCCCAGGTGCTGGACGCCACCGAGCCGCACGTGGTGGCGCTGCTCAACCTCTCCCGCGACCAGCTCGACCGGGCCAAGGAGGTCGCCATGATGGCGCAGCTCTGGCGCGCCGCGCTGGTCCGGCACACCAACGTCCGCGTCGTCGCCAACGCCGACGACCCGATGGTGGTCTGGGCCGCGACCCCGCCGCCCAACCACGACCACCGCATCGCCCCGCCGCAGGTCACCTGGTTCAGCGCCGGGCAACGCTGGCACGACGACTCCTGGGTCTGCCCCGAGTGCGGCTCCACCATCCAGCGCTCCGGCGACCAGTGGTGGTGCAGCGGCTGCCCGCTGCGCCGGCCCGAGCCGCAGTGGACGGTGGAGGACGACGGCGTGCTCGACCCGACCGGCGCCTGGCACAAGGTCAAGCTCCAGCTCCCGGGCAAGGTCAACGTCGGCAACGCCGCGACCGCGCTGGCCGTCGCCGCCGAGTTCGGCGTCCGGCCCGTGGACGCGGTGCTCCAGCTCGGCAGCGTCACCTCCGTCGCGGGCCGCTACGCCCAGGTCGACCGGGACGGGCGCAACATCCGGCTGCTGCTGGCGAAGAACCCGGCCAGCTGGCTGGAGGCCTTCGACATGGCCGACGTCGCCCCGACGCTGCTCTCCATCAACGCCCGGGACCCCGACGGGCTGGACACCTCCTGGCTCTTCGACGTCGACTTCGCCCCGCTACGGGGCCGGCAGGTGCTGATCACCGGGGACCGCGCGTACGACCTCGCGGTCCGGCTCGAGGTCAACGACGTGCCCTTCCAGCATGTGCGGACGTTCGACGACGCCGTCCGGTCGGTGCCCCCGGGGCGCCTGGAGGTCATCGCGAACTACACCGCGTTCCAGGACATCCGAGCGGAGTTGGACCGTGTCAACTGAGAGCCTGCGCATCGTCTGGATCTACCCCGACCTGCTCTCCACCTACGGCGACCGTGGCAACGCCCTGATCCTCGCCCGCCGGGCGCGGCAGCGCGGCTTCCCGGTCGAGGTGCTGGAGGTGCGTTCCGACCAGCGCCTCCCCTCCACCGCCGACATCTACCTCATCGGCGGCGGCGAGGACGGCCCGCAGGCGCTCGGCGCGCAGCGGCTGCTCGCCGACGGCGGCCTGCACCGGGCGGTCGCCCAGGGCTCGGTCGTGTTCGGGGTCTGCGCCGGCTACCAGCTCCTCGGCACCTCCTTCTTCGCCAAGGGCACCCTCTGCGCCGGGCTGGAGCTGCTCGACCTCTCCTCCGACCGGGGGCCGACCCGCGCCGTCGGCGAGCTGGCCGGCGACATCGACCCGCGGCTGGGCGTGCCGGCGCTGACCGGGTTCGAGAACCACGGCGGGCGCACCCACCTCGGCCCGGGGGTCTCCCCGCTGGCCCGGGTCACCGCCGGGGTCGGCAACGACGGCGCCACCGAGGGGGCGTGGCGGGGCAAGCTGCTCGGCACGTATTCGCACGGCCCGGCCCTCGCTCGCAACCCCGCCCTGGCGGACCTGCTGCTGCGCTGGGCCACCGGCGCGCACCAGCTCCCGCCGCTCGACGACACCTGGTCGGACCGGCTGCGCGCCGAGCGCCGCACCGCGGTGGCCGCCGCCGCCCGGGCATGACCCCGGCCGTCCGGCGGCTGCTGCGGCAGCCGTCGGCCGTCCGGTTCGCCCTGCTGCTGCTCCTGCTCGCCTCCTTCGGGGCGGTGCTGCTCGTCGTCGACCTGCCCGAGGCGCGGGAACTGCCCGGGCTGGCCGACCGGCTGGGCGGCCTCGCCCCCGTGGCGGCGGTCCTCGGCGGGGCGCTGCTGCTGGTCGCGCTGGTCCCCCGGACCTTCATCACGCTCGCCTCGGGCGCGATCTTCGGTGCGCTGGAGGGCGCCGCGTACGCGCTGGGCGCCGCCCTGCTCGCGGCGGCGCTGGGCTTCACGGTCGGCCGCCTGCTCGGGCGGGACTTCGTCGCCGAGCGGGTACGCGGCCGGCTGGCCCGGCTGGACGGCTGGTTCGCCCGCCAGAGCATCCTCGGCGTGGTCACCGTACGGCTGCTGCCGATCGCCGGCTTCGGGCTGGTCAGCTACGGCTACGGCACCACCGGCGCCCGGGTGCTGCCGTTCCTCGCCGGCAGCGTGATCGCCTCCGCGCCCACCGCGTTCGGCTACGCGGCGGTGGGCGCGACGGTCACCTCCCCGGGCGACGTCAACTGGTTCGGCGTCGCGCCGGCCGCGCTCGGCCTGATCGCCAGCGTCGTGCTGATCCACCGCTGGTGGCGCGCCGAGCGGCAGCGCCGGCTCGGGCCGAGCTGAGGCCGGCGTGCGCGGCGGATCGCCCGGAGCGGGCGGGGCCACGGGACCGGAGCACGAGGGGCGGCAGCCGGCCGGCGCCACCGGTCGCGTCGACCCACCCGCCGCCGAGGAGCGGCTGCGGGGCGGCTTCATCGCCGAGGTGGTCCGGGTCGGCGACACCGTCCGGCGTACGCCGCCGGAGAACGCCGAGTTCGTCGCCGCGCTGCTGCGACACCTGGAGCGGGTGGGCGCGGACGTCGCGCCCCGCCACCTCGGCACGGACGAGCGGGGTCGGCAGGTGCTCAGCCACGTCGACGGCCGGGTGCCGTGGCGGGACAGGGAGGATCCGGCGTACTTCGCCGACCCGGCGCTGACCCGGCTGGCCGTGCTGCTCCGGCGGCTGCACGACGCCTGCGCGGGCAGCCCGCTGGCCGCCGACGCCGAGACGGTCTGCCACCGCGACCTCTCCCCCAAGAACACGGTGTACCGGGACGCTCCCGCCGGCCCGCTGCCCGTGGCGCTGATCGACTGGGACCTGGCCGCGCCCGGCCGGCGGGTCGAGGACGTCGCCTTCGCCGCCTGGCACTGGGCGGCGGTGGGGCCGGCAGCCGACCCGGTGGAGCTGGGCCGGCGCGCCCGGCTGCTCTGCGACTCCTACGAGGCGGCCGGCCCGGGGTCGCCCGCGCTGCCCCGCGCCGAACTGGTCGACGTGATGCTCGCCCAGATCGACGGGACCTGGCGCGGGATCGCGGCCGGCGCGGAGCGGGGCGATCCGGCCATGTGCCGGCTCCGCGACGCGGGGGTCGCCGACACGGTGCGCCGCTGGTACGACTGGCTGGGCGAGCACCGCCCGGTGGTGGCGGCCGCGCTGCGCTGAGCGCCCCGAGCGCGTCCGGTCGCGCGCCTCATCCCGCCGGGGAGACCAGCCCGGCCTCGTAGGCGGCGATGACGAGGTGCACCCGGTCGCGGGCGCCCAGCTTGCTGAACAGCCGGGCCACGTGCGCCTTGGCGGTGGCCGCGCTGATCACCAGCTCGGCGGCGATCTCGCCGTTGGACAGGCCCCGGCCGACGAGCGTCAGCACCTCGCGCTCCCGCTCGGTGACGCCGTCGAGGGCCCGGGTCGGGGCGGCGGGGGTCGGCCGGCGGGCGAACTCGGCGATGAGCCGGCGGGTGACCCCGGGGGCGATCAGCGCGTCCCCGGCGGCGACCACCCGGACCGCGCCGAGGATGTCGTCCAGCGCCATGTCCTTGACCAGGAACCCGCTCGCGCCGGCGCGCAACGCGGCGTGCACGTGCTCGTCGTCGTCGAAGGTGGTGAGCACGAGGACGCGGGTGGCGCCGCCGTGCGCGGTGATCGCGCGGGTGGCCTGGATGCCGTCCATGCCGGGCATCCGCAGGTCCATCAGCACCACGTCCGGCACGACCTCGCGGGCCAGCCGCACCGCCTCGGCCCCCGTACCCGCCTCGCCGACGACGTCGATGTCGGGGGCGTCGGCGATGAGCACCCGCAGGCCGGCGCGGACCAGCGGCTGGTCGTCGACGAGCAGCACCCGGACGCTCACCGGTCCCCCGCCCCGGCCCGCGCCCCGGCCGACTCCGGCGCTGCGGGGGGTGCCGGCGCTGCGGGGGCTGCCGGTAGCCACGCCGCCACCCGGAAGCCGCCCTCGGGGCGGGGCCCGGCGTGGAACCGGCCTTCCAGCAGAGCGACCCGTTCGCGCATGCCGAGGATTCCGTGCCCCTCACCGCCGACCCGGGCGCCCCGGCCCTCGTCGACGATCTCCACGGCCACCTCGTCGGGGCCGTGCTCGGCGGTGACCCGGCACCGGTCGGTGTCCGCGTGCCGTACCACGTTGGTGAGCGCCTCCTGCACGATCCGGAACGCGGCGAGGTCGACCTCGGCCGGGACGGGCCGCCGTTCGCCGACGCGCCGCAGGTCCACCCGCACCCCCGCGTCGGCGGCAGCCGCGACCAGTCGGTCGAGATCGTCCAGCCCGGGCGTCGGGTCCAGCGACGCCGACTCCGACTGCGGGCGGCGCAGCGCGCCGAGCGTACGCCGCAGGCCGGCCAGGGTGTCGCGGCTGGTCGCCTCGATGGTGGCGAGCGCGGCGCGGGCCTGGGCCGGTTGGGTGTCGATGACCCGGGCGCCCACGCCGGCCTGGATGGCGATCACCCCGATGCTGTGCGCGACCATGTCGTGCAGCTCGCGGGCGATGCGCAGCCGCTCGGCGGTGACCGCCTCGGCGGCGGTGTGCGCCCGGACGGCTGCGGCGTAGCCGCGCCGGGCCTGGACCGAGTTGCCGACCGTCCACGCGGTGACGACCGCCAGCACGGCGAGCGTGGCCCGGTTGATGGGGTCGCTGGCGGGGTTCACGAAGCCGGCGGTGATCTGCACGACGAGCACCGCGACGGCCACCGGCACCGAGACGCGGCGCGACCGGTGCGCCGCGATCAGCCCCACCACCAGGTCGATGGCCAGGAACTGCGCGTACCAGATGTCGGTCAGGTAGCCGCCCTCCGGAACGTTGACGGCTGCGGTGACCACGCACGCCGCGACGACCATCAGGGCCAGGGCGAGCACCGGGCGGCGGCGCAGCAGGCCGGCGGGCGGGACCACGGCCAGCAACGGCACCAGGTAGCGCTCGGAGAACCACCAGTCGCCGAACCCCACGCCACCCCGGCTCGACGCGACGGCCGGGGCGAGCAGCACGGTGACGGGCAGCAGCGCGACGCCGACCCAGGGCAGGACCGCCCGCGCCAGCGACGCGGCGCGGCGTGGCAGCGGCACAGTGGCGTCCATGCGCACACGGTAGACAGCCCGTCGCCGCCCGCGCATCGGCCCACGGGCGTACGCCCCGGGGCGGGTCACTGGCCGCCGGGTGTGGCCGCCGGGGCGACGCCCCGCCGGCCGCCGCCCGGCAGCGTGGGGCAGGTGATCGAACTTCAGTCCCTGACGAGACGGTACGGCCGCACGACGGCCGTCGACGACCTCACCCTGACCGTGCGACCCGGCCACGTGACCGGGTTCCTCGGCCCCAACGGGGCCGGCAAGTCCACCACGCTGCGGATGATCATCGGGCTCACCGCGCCGACCAGCGGCACCGTCACGGTGGACGGGGTCCGCTTCCCCGACCGGCCACGCGGGCTGCGCCACGCCGGCGCGCTGCTCGACGCCGGGGACGTGCACGGCGGGCGCAGCGCCGTCGCCCACCTGTCGGCCCTGGCCCGCAGCAACGGCATCGCGCGCGCCCGGGTCGACGAGGTGCTCCGGGAGGTGGGGCTGTCGGCCGTCGCCCGGCGGCGCATCGGCGGCTTCTCGCTCGGCATGCGGCAGCGGCTCGGGATCGCCGCCGCGCTGCTCGGCGACCCGCCCGTCCTGCTCTTCGACGAGCCGTTCAACGGTCTCGACCCGGAGGGGGTGCGCTGGGTACGGGACCTGTTCCGGCGGCTGGCGGCCGAGGGGCGCACGGTCTTCGTCTCCAGCCACCTGATGAGCGAGATGCAGAACTGCGTGGACCGGCTCGTGGTGATCGGCCGGGGCCGGCTGATCGCCGAGCAGGGCCTCGCCGAGTTCGCCGCCGGGAGCACCCGGGCCGACGTGACCGTCCGTACGCCCGACCCGGCGACGCTGTCCGCCGTGCTCACCGCCGAGGGCGCGCACGTCCGCCCGGACGACGCCGGGGCGCTCGTCGTGACCGGCCTGACGGCCGCGCGGATCGGCGACCTCGCGCTCGCCCACCGCGTCGGGCTGCACGAACTGACCGCCCGCACCGCCTCACTGGAGGAGGCCTTCATGGCACTCACCGCCGACAGCGTCGAGTATCTCGCCGGGGAGGGGACCCGATGACCGCCGTGACCGCGCCGACCCGCCGACCGACCAATACCGACGTCCCGGCCCGGTTCCGCGACCTGCTGGCCGCCGAGTGGATCAAGCTGTGGTCGCTGCGCTCGACCCGCTGGACGCTGCCGCTGGTCTTCCTGTTCGTGGTCGGGGTCAGCGTCAACGCCAGCCTCGCCGACCACCGGAACTGGCCGACGTACCCGCAGGAGCGCCGGGAGATGTTCCGCATGTACGGGCCGGTGCGCGACGCCTTCCCCGAGGCCGGCTACCTGCTGCTGATCCTCGCCTCGGCCACCATCGGCGCACTGACCATCGTCGGCGAGCACCAGAGCGGGCTGATCCGGGCCACGTTCGCCGCCGTCCCCGCCCGCCGCGCGCTGGTCGCGGCGAAGGCCGCCGTGCTGGCCGGGGTCATGCTCGTCTTCGGCACGGTCACCGCGACGACGTCGTTCTGGGTGTCCCAGGCGATCCTCGCCGACCGGGACGCCGGCTGGTCGATCGGCGAGCCGGGGGTGCTGCGCGCGGTCGTGGCGAGCGCCGCGCTCGTGCCCGTGTGCGCGCTGGTCGGGATGGGTCTGGGCGCGCTCACCCGGCACGCCGCCGGTGCCGTGGCCGCCGCGACGGCGGTGCTCGTGCTGGTGCCGATGACGGTGGACAGCGACGAGCACCGGTGGATCGCCGAGGCGTACAACGCCCTGCCCCTCGCCGCCTGGCTACGACTGCTCGAGGTGCATCCCGACGTCGTCAACCTGGACCCGTACCCGGCCACCGTCACCGGCTCCTGGCTGACCCTGGCCGCCTGGTCCGCGGCCGCCACCCTGGCGGCGATCACCCTGACCCACCGCCGCGACCCCTGACCCGGCCCGCCCCAGCGCGCGGCCCGGCCCGACCCGGCGCGTCGATCATGCAGTCGTGGTGCCCGGCTAATCCCGCCCCGGGGACCTTGTCCCCCACCACAACTGCATGATCGACAGCGCACGGCGCGGCGTCAGGCCACCACGGAGACCATGCGGCCCTTGATGACGATGACCTTGCGGGGTTCCTTGCCGGCCAGCGAGGACGCGACCGCCTCCAGAGCCGCCGCGCGGACGGTCTCCTCGGACGCGTCGGCGGGGACCTCGACGCGGCCCCGCACCTTGCCGTTGATCTGCACCGGGTAGGTCACCGTCTCGGCCACCAGCAGCGCCGGGTCGGCGGTCGGGAAGTCCGCGTACGTCAGGGAGGTGTCGTGCCCCAGCCGGTGCCACAGCTCCTCGGCGACGTGCGGGGCGAACGGCGCCAGCATCAGCACCAGCGGCTCGGCCACCTCGCGCGGGGTCTCCGCCAGCCGGGTCAGCCCGTTGGTCAGCTCGATCAGCTTGGCGATCGCCGTGTTGAACCGGATCGCCTCCATGTCGCCGCGGACCCCGTCGACCACCTTGTGCAGCAGCCGCCGGGTCGCCTCGTCGGCGGGCGCGTCGGTGACCCGCAGCGCGCCGGTCTGCTCGTCGACGACCGCCCGCCAGACCCGCTGCAGGAACCGGTACGACCCGACGACCGCCCGGGTCTCCCACGGACGGGACACCTCCAGCGGGCCCATCGACATCTCGTAGACGCGGAACGTGTCCGCCCCGTACGCGGCACACATCTCGTCGGGCGTGACCACGTTCTTCAGGGACTTGCCCATCTTGCCGTACTCGCGGTTGACCTGGGTGTCGCCCAGGTAGAAGCCGCCCTCGCGCTCGGTGACCTCCTCGGCCGGCACGTAGGCGCCCCGGGCGTCGGTGTACGCGTACGCCTGGATGTAGCCCTGGTTGAACAGCTTGCGGAACGGCTCGAACGACGAGACGTGCCCCAGGTCGTACAGCACCTTGTGCCAGAACCGCGCGTACAGCAGGTGCAGCACGGCGTGCTCGGCGCCGCCGACGTACAGGTCGGTGCCACCGCAGTCGCCCTCGCCGCGCGGCCCCATCCAGTACGCCTCGTTCTCCGCGTCGACGAAGCGCTCGGAGTTCGTCGGGTCCAGGTAGCGCAGCTCGTACCAGCACGAGCCGGCCCACTGCGGCATCACGTTGGTCTCGCGGGTGTAGCGCTTCGGGCCGTCGCCCAGGTCCAGCTCCACCTCGACCCAGTCGCGCCGGCGCGACAGCGGGGTCTCCGGGTTGCTGCCGGCGTCCTCGGGGTCGAACGTGCGCGGCGAGAAGTCGTCCACCTCGGGCAGCTCGACCGGCAGCATCTCCTCCGGCAGGGCGATGGCCGCGCCGGTCTCGTCGTACACGATGGGGAACGGCTCGCCCCAGTAACGCTGCCGGGAGAACAGCCAGTCGCGCAGCCGGTAGGTCACCGCGCCCGTGCCGTGGCCGTTGGCCTCCAGCCACTCGATGATCCGGGCCTTCGCCTCGGTCACCCCCAGGCCGTTCAGGTCCAGGCCGCGCTCGGGCGCGGCGCTGTTGACCGCCGGGCCGTCCCCGGTGTACGCCTTGCCGTCGAAGCCCTCCGAGGGCTGCACGGTACGCACGATCGGCAGGTCGAAGACCTCGGCGAACGCCCAGTCCCGCTCGTCCTGGCCGGGCACCGCCATGATCGCACCGGTGCCGTAGCCGGCCAGCACGTAGTCGGCGACGAAGACCGGGACCTGACCGCCGGTGACCGGGTTGGTGGCGTACGCCCCGACGAAGACGCCGGTCTTCTCCTTCGTGTCGGCCTGCCGCTCGACGTCGGTCTTGGCCGCCGCCGCCTTGCGGTACGCCTCCACGGCCGCGCGTGGGTTGGCGTGCCCGCCGGTCCACGCGTCCTTCGTCCCCTCGGGCCAGGCCGCCGGCGCCAGCGCGTCGACCAGCTCGTGCTCGGGGGCCAGCACCATGTAGGTGGCGCCGAAGACGGTGTCCGGCCGGGTCGTGAACACCCGGATCGGCGCGACGGCGGTCGGGAAGTCGATGTGCGCGCCCGTGGAGCGGCCGATCCAGTTGCGCTGCATCAGCTTGATCGGCTCGGGCCAGTCCAGCGTGTCCAGGTCGTCCAGCAGCCGGTCGCCGTACGCGGTGATCCGCATCATCCACTGCTTCAGGTTGCGCTTGAAGACCGGGAAGTTGCCGCGCTCGGAGCGGCCGTCGGCGGTGACCTCCTCGTTGGCCAGCACGGTGCCCAGCCCCGGACACCAGTTGACCGGCGCCTGCGAGACGTACGCCAGCCGGTGGTCGTCGACGACGGCCCGGCGCTCGGCGACGGACAGCTCCGCCCACGGCCGCCCGTCGGGCGTCGGCCGGTTGCCGCCCTCGAACTCGGCGATCAGCTCGGCGATCGGGCGGGCCCGCCCCGCCCCGGTGTCGTACCAGGAGTTGAAGACCTGCAGGAAGATCCACTGCGTCCACCGGTAGAACTCGGTGTCGATGGTGGCCACCGAGCGGCGCTCGTCGTGGGCCAGGCCCAGCCGGCGCAGCTGCGCCTTGTAGCGCTCGATGTTGGCCACGGTCGTGGTCCGCGGGTGGGTGCCGGTCTGCACCGCGTACTGCTCGGCGGGCAGGCCGAACGCGTCGAAGCCCATGGCGTGCAGCACGTTGCGCCCCGCCATCCGCTGATAGCGGGCGAAGCAGTCGGTGCCGATGTAGCCCAGGGGGTGGCCGACGTGCAGGCCCGCGCCCGACGGGTACGGGAACATGTCCAGGACGTACAGCTTCTCCGCTCCGGCGCGCGGATGACCGGGGTCGGCCAGCGGGCCGGTCGGGTTCGGGGCGTGGAACGTCCCCTCCCGCGCCCAGGCGTCCTGCCAGCGCTGTTCGATCTCCTCGGCCAGGGCCGCGGTGTACCGGAACGGGGGAATGTCGGCCGGTGCTGCCTCACTCATGGCGTCTCCTCGCTTCGCTCGTCGCCGCCGGCCACGCCACGGCCGGGCTGGGTGCTGACCTCGCTCGGCGCGGTCATGTCGGTCTGGCTCGGGTCTGTCCGCCGCCGGCGCCGCGCCGCCCGAGGGCCGGCGCCGGTGCCGGGTGCCGATCGCCGGGGCGTCCGGCGGAGGGCACAAAAAAGCCCCTCGCGCAGGAGGGGCCGCCGTGCTGTCGCGCGTCAGCGCATCAGCACGGCCCGGTAAGAAGCAGGAAGAATCCGGCCATGCCCGGGAGTGTACCCCGCCGTCCGGTCCCGCACGTCGCCCGCCGCCACGGGTCGGGACGGCGACCCCGGACGTACGCGCCGCGGCAGCCCTTTGTGATCATCAACGGCACCGAGAGCGACGGTCCGATCCCCCGACCCGGCGAATGTTCGGTGCGTAACCGACCGTCTACCTGCGGGGGTCGGCGACGGCGACAAACATGGTTAGCCTGAGAGACCAGTGAGATTTCTGCGGCAGACGAGGCTCGGCGTCGCGAACCCTACGGCGGGTCCAGCTGCTCTATACAGAGCTGCCGTCCGGCGACGAGGAGGAGGCCCGTGACACAACAGACCAGGGACGAGGTGGGCGGCGTGTTGCCGCACGACGAGTTCCGTGCCGCCAGCGAAGCCATCGTGTCGAACATCGAGCAGGTCATCGAGGGCAAGACCGCCACCGTGCGGCTCGCCCTGGCCGTCCTGCTCGCCGAGGGCCACCTGCTCATCGAGGACGTGCCCGGGGTCGGCAAGACCAAGCTCGCCAAGGCCATGGCCCGGTCGATCGACTGCTCCGTGCGCCGCATCCAGTTCACCCCCGACCTGCTGCCCAGCGACGTCACGGGGGTCAGCGTCTACAACCAGGAGACGCACGACTTCGAGTTCCGCCCCGGTGCGGTCTTCGCCAACCTGGTCGTCGGCGACGAGATCAACCGCGCCTCGCCGAAGACGCAGTCGGCGCTGCTGGAGTGCATGGAGGAGCGCCAGGTCACCGTCGACGGCGTCACCTACCACCTCCAGACGCCGTTCATGGTCGTCGCGACCCAGAACCCGATCGAGATGGAGGGCACCTATCCCCTCCCCGAGGCGCAGCGCGACCGGTTCACCGCCCGCATCGCGATGGGCTACCCGGACCCGAGCGCCGAGCTGGCGATGCTCGACGGGCACGGCGCGACGGACCCGCTGGACGAGCTGCGTCCGGTCGCCGACGCCAACACCGTGCGGCAGCTGATCGGCCACGTCCGGCAGGTGCACGTCGCCGACGCCGTCAAGCAGTACGCGATCGACCTGGTCACCGCCACCCGCGAGGCCGCCGACCTGCGGCTGGGCGCCTCCCCGCGGGCGACCCTCCAGCTCCTGCGCACCGCCCGCGCGGTGGCCGCCCTGGAGGGGCGCGACTACGTCCTGCCCGACGACCTCCAGGTGCTGGCCGTGCCGGTGCTCGCGCACCGGATCATCCCCACCGCCGACGCCCAGCTCGCCCGGCGTACGACCGACGCGATCGTCTCCGAGCTGGTGCACCGGCTGCCGCTGCCGCACGACCGCGGGCGCTCCCCGTACGACACCCGCCCCACGGGCGAGGGCAACGGCCGAGCCACGTACGAGCCGCGGAGGCGGTGACGTGCGCGACGGGCTGCGCGGGCTGACCACCCGCGGCCGTTCGTTCCTGGCGGCCGCGGTCGCGGCGGCGGTCTCGGCCGGCATCCTCGGCGAGAAGGACCTGCTCCGGGTGGCCGTGCTGCTGGCCATCCTGCCGCTGCTCGCCGCGGCCTACGTCGGGCGCAGCCGCTACAAGCTGGCCTGCAACCGGTCGCTGGACCCGCACCGGGTGCCCGTCGGGGCCAGCTCCCGGGTGGTGCTGCGGTTGCAGAACATGTCCCGCCTGCCCACCGGCACCCTGCTGTTGGAGGACCGGCTGCCGTACGCGCTGGGCAGCCGGCCCCGGGTGGTGCTGGAGCGGCTCGGCGCCCACCAGGCCAGCTCGGTGGCCTACACGGTGCGCGCCGACGTGCGTGGCCGCTACGAGGTGGGCCCGCTGGTGGTCCGGATGACCGACCCGTTCGGATTGTGCGAGCTGAGCCGCGCCTTCCCGAGCACCGATCATCTGACCGTCATCCCGCAGGTCACGCCGCTGCCCTCGGTGCGCCTGCCCGGCGAGTACGCCGGCAGCGGCGACAGTCGGGCCCGCTCGGTGGCGGTGCACGGCGAGGACGACGCCGCCACCCGGGAGTACCGGATGGGCGACGACCTGCGCCGGGTGCACTGGAAGTCCACCGCCCGCACCGGCGAGCTGATGGTGCGCCGGGAGGAACAGCCCTGGGAGAGCCGGGCCACCGTCGTGCTGGACACCCGCGCGTACGGCCACCGCGGCGACGGGCCGACGGCCTCCTTCGAGTGGGCGGTCTCCGCCGCGGCCAGCATCGCGGTGCACCTGCGGCAGGCTGGCTACAAGCTGCGTCTGGTCACGGGTTCCGGCGCGGACGTGGACGCGTCCGAGGCGGCCGGCGACGGGGTGCTCCTCGACCACCTCGCCGAGGTCCGGCTCGACAAGAACGGTGAGCTCACCACCCTGGTGCAGCGGGTCCGGCAACGGGCGGACGGCGGCCTGATCATCGGCCTCTTCGGCTCGGTGAGCACGGCCGAGGCCGAGCTACTGGCCGGGCTGCGGGGCAACGGGGCCACCTGCGTCGGTTTCCTGCTCGACAGCTCCACCTGGCTCAACCTGCCCGCCAAGGCCCGGGCCGAGGCCGACCACGCCCACGGCGCCGCCGCGCTGGCCATGTTGCAGAGCGGCTGGCGGGTCATCGGCGTCGACCACGGCACGCAGTTGCCCGCGCTGTGGCCGCAGGCGGCCCGCGGCTCGCAGGGCTTCGCGCTGCGGGCGGCCATGGCCGAGACGGTGGCCGGCGGCATGCGATGAACGGAAGGGTCCCCTCATGATCGCCCACCGGAACCTGGGCTTCGTGGCCGCCGCGGCGACACTGCTCGCCGCCGCGCCGCTGTCGGCCATCTTCGAACGCTGGACGTGGCTGATCCAGGCGACGATCGCGGTGGCCGTGGTCGCCGCCGTGGCCGCGCTCGCCCGGCTGGCGCGGGTTCCGCTCTGGGGCCAGGCGCTGGGCATGCTGGCCGGCCTGACGCTGGCCCTGACCTGGCTCTTCCCCGGCGGCACCGAACTGCTGGGCATCGTGCCCACCCCGTCGACCTTCACGCACTTCGGCGAGCTGCTCGACGGCTCGCTGGAGGACATGCGCTCGTACGGCGTCAAGGTCCCCGACACCGACCCGCTGCTGTTCGTCACGGTGCTCGGGATCGGCGGGGTGGCCGTGGTGGTCGACGTGCTCACCGTCGGGTTGCGCCGGCCGGCGCTGGCCGGTCTGCCGATGCTGGCGATCTACTCGGTGCCCGTCGCGGTCTACGTGGACAGCGTCCCGGCGGTGCCGTTCGTCGTCGGCGCCGTCGGGTTCCTCTGGCTGCTGGTGACCGACAACGTCGACCGGGTCCGCCGGTTCGGCCGGCGGTTCACCGGCGACGGGCGGGACGTCGACGTCTGGGAGGCCTCGCCGCTGGCCGCCGCCGGCCGGCGGCTGGCGGCGGTGGGTGTGGCCCTGGCCGTGGTGCTGCCGCTGGCCGTGCCGGGGATGACGGGCGGGCTGCTGGACACGCTGGGCGGTTCGGGCAACGGCAACGGCAACGGGCGCTCCGGGCAGGGCGGCACCGGCCGGATCGACCTGTTCGCGGCGTTGAGCGGGCAGCTCAACCAGTCCGAGGTCGCCGACCTGGTCAAGGTCACCACGAACGAGCCCCGCCCCTTCTACCTGCGCTTCGGCGTGGCCGACAAGCTCACGCCGAGCGGCTTCCGCGAGGGCACCCCCACGGGCCGGCCCGTCGACGACCTGCCGGCGCCGTCCGCGCGGGGCGTCGAGCAGCGGACGTACCAGGCCACGGTCGAGGTGACGAAGACCCTCAACATGCCGCTGCTGCCGGTCTACACCGAACCGGTGCGCTCCGAGGGCCTCAACGGCAACTGGGCGTACGACCCCAGCCTCCAGGTGGTCTTCTCCCACCGGGACAACTCGCGCGACAAGCGCTACTCGTTCGAGTACGTTCGCTCGGCCTACACACCGGCGGCCCTGCGCCGGTCGTCGCCGCTGCCGGCCGACCACGCCGTGCGGCGCCTGCATCCCGCGCCGCCGCCGGTGCCCGAGGTCGAGGAGCTGGTCTCCACCCTGGTACGGGGCAAGGACACCGAGTACGACAAGGTCCGTGCGATCTACGACCACTTCTCCGCGGACAACGGCTTCACCTACTCGCTCAGCACCAAGGGCGGCACCAGCGGGCGGGAGATCGTCGACTTCCTGGACAACAAGGTCGGCTTCTGCCAGCAGTACGCCGCCGCGATGACGTGGCTGGTCCGGGCCGCCGGCGTCCCGGCGCGGGTGGCGTTCGGCTTCGCCAACGGCAGCAACTCCGGCGACGGCACGTACACGTTGACCAACCGGAACCTGCACGCCTGGACGGAGGTCTACTTCAACGAGGTCGGTTGGGTGCCCTTCGACCCGACCCCGGCGTACGGCGTGCAGGGCTCGACCCGGTCGGCCTGGGCGCCGGACATCGACGCCCCGGAGGCGGAGACGCCGACCGCAGGCCCGACGAGTGCCCCCGGCGACGTCGACCCGTCGGCCGGCCCGGCGGGGCCGGAGGGCCCCGAGGAGGACATCGACTCCGGCCTGGCCCTCGACGGCACGGCCCCGACCGACCAGGCTCCGGTCTGGCCCTGGTACGCCGCCGCGGCGGTGCTGGCCCTGCTCGCTCTGCTCGCCCTGCCGGCGCTGCGCCGCACGGCACTGCGCCGCAAGCGCAGCGGCCCGGCGAAACCGGCCGCGGCGGCGGTGCGCCCCGGGGCCACCGGCGACGCGCCCGCCGACGGGCGACGCATGGTGGTGGTGGCGGACGCGGAGCGGGCGCGGGCGGACGCGCACGCCGCCTGGGACGAACTGCTGGACACGCTTGTGGACTACCGGGTCCGGGTGGACCGGACGGAGACCCCCCGGGCGACCGCCGACCGGCTGTCCCGGGAGGCGCTCACGGCCGACGCGGGGGCGACCACGGCGGTACGCCTGCTCGGCCGCGCCGAGGAACGCGCCCGCTACGCCCGCGATCCGCTGACCGGCGAGCAGCTCCTGCCGGCCCTGCGCACCGTACGGGCCGCGCTGGCCGCACAGACCGACCGGCGTACCCGCCTGGTGGCGGCGGTGCTGCCGCCGTCGGTGCTGCTGCGCTGGCGCACGGGCACGGCCGAGGCGTCGTCCCGGCTGGTGGCGGCGGGCGGTCGGGCCCGGCACCGGTTGCTGCGCTGGAACCCGCGTCGCCTGCTGGCCGGCCGCATGGCCCGCTGACCGACGGACGAACGGGCCGGTAGGGGCACCCGCCCCGCCGGCCCGTCGCGTTCGCGGGGCCGCCGTCGCGGCACGGGCCTAAATCGGCGAGCGTTCCAGGTTCTCCAGGTCCGCTATGCCGGGTGCCGGGCCGTCACGGCGCGATACCCCCGGGGGTCGGGCCGTCGGGCCGCCAGCCGACGGCCGTCAGGCCGACCGGCGTCACGGCCGTCAGGGCCGACCGGGCTCAGGGCCGACGGGGCCGGCCGGATGCCGGACATCGGGAGATGCGGAGGATGCACGCCCCGGGGCGTGCGGAATCGTCGGTGGCCGCCGGGCGTCCCGGCGGCCGACTGTTTGTCGCGCGGCCCGCCTCAGGGGCGGGCCGGGCTCAGCGGTGCCCCTCCGGGCGCTGCCGCCACCGGTCCTCCATCCGGTCCAGGATCGAGGGCCGACGACCCGACCGGCCGCGGGGGCGACGACGACTCGTCGTCCCGCCCACGACGTGCAGGTCCGGTGACTGCCCCCGACGGTGCGACTGCACCGCGAACGCGGCCGAGGCCAGCATGACGACGAAACCCGCCACTGCCAGCGGCGGAAGCTTGATCACCGCGCCATAGACCAACAGGGCCAGCCCAGCGATGATCACGCCGGCAGCGACGAGCAGGCGACGCCGCGCGTGGAAGCGCGGATCGCTGGCGCGCACGGCCGAGGCGAATTTGGGGTCCTCGGCAAGCGACCGCTCGATCTGCTCGAACAGCCGCTGCTCGTGCTCCGAGAGCGGCACGGCACTCCTCCCCGGTCACGTTGGTCGGCCCGGTCGGGCCGACAGACCGTGGCAGCCAACCGGCTGCTTACCCGCAAGTCTACGAGGGCCCTCGCGCGTCGGAAAGCGGGACGACCTACGGCCGGGGTGGATTTTCATTTCGTCGCCCCTCGCGGACCCCGAGCAGACTGGCCGGACCTATGACGGACCGCCCGAAACGGGCAGCGGCGGCGTCAGCTGCGGCCTCCGCCTCCCGCCAGCCCCGCTCGGGCGCACCGAGGGTGAGCTGCCGTGGGGTCTCCCGCGCGGCGGCGAGCCCCTCGACCCGTACGCCGACCAGACGGACCGGCTCAACCGGGTCGAGCGCGGTGTAGAGCGCCCAGACGGTGTCGAAGATCTCCCTGGCGACGTCGGTCGGCACGCCCGTCGTGCGGGAGCGGCTGACGGTGCGGAAATCGGTCAGCCGCACCTTGAGCGACACGGTGCGCCCGACCTGCCCGGCCCGGCGCAGCCGGATGCCGACCTTCTCGGCGAGGGCGAGCAGCGCCCGGCGGATCTCCAGCGGGTCGGTGACGTCCACGTCGAAGGTCACCTCGGCGCCGATCGACTTCTCCGCCTGCTCGGGGCTGACCCGGCGCTGGTCGCGCCCCCAGGCCAGCTCGTGCAGGTGGGCGGCGGACGCGTCGCCGAGCGCCTTGCGCAGCATGCCGACCGGGGCCTCGGCGAGATCGCCGATCGTGGCCAGGCCCAGCCGCCGCAGCGTCTCGGTGGACCGCTCTCCCACGCCCCACAGCGCCGACACCGGCAGCGGGTGCAGGAACTCGAGCACCCGGGTGGCCGGGACGACGAGCAGGCCGTCGGGCTTGGCGCGGGTCGAGCCGAGCTTGGCCACGAACTTGCTCGGCGCGACGCCGACGGAACAGCTCAGCCCTTGCTCCCCCGCGACCCGCTCGCGGATGCGCCGGGCGATGGCGGCCGGCGGGCCGAAGAGCCGCCGGGCGCCGGCCACGTCGAGGAACGCCTCGTCCAGGGAGAGCGGCTCGACCAGGGGGGTGACGTCCCGGAAGATCTGCATCACCGCGGCGGAGGCCGCCGAGTACTGCGTGAAGTCCGGCGGCAGGTAGACCGCGTGCGGGCAGAGCGCCCGGGCCCGGGCGGTGGGCATGGCGCTGCGTACGCCGTAGCGCCGGGCCTCGTAGCTGGCGGAGCTCACCACCCCGCGCGGGCCGGTCCCGCCGACCACGACGGGCCGACCGCGCAGCTCCGGCCGGCGACGGACCTCGACCGAGGCGAAGAAGGCGTCCATGTCGACGTGCAGGATCGGGCAGCCGGAATCGTCGGCGTCCGGCCCGAACCGGGGATCGCCACCCCGGGGCAACGACTGGCTGCGGCCCATCCCCGCAGGCTAGCCCGGACCTGCGACATCTCCGCCCGGCGGGCCGGCGCGTCAGCCGCGTACGACCAGCAGCGGGATCGCCATCTCGGCCGCCGTGTCCGCCCCGTGGTACGCCACCAGCCGGGAGACCGCCGGCGGCTCGGAGCGGGAGGCGGTCACCGCGTACGTGCCGTTGCAGATCACCACCACGTCGCCGATGCGCGCCAGGTGTTCCTCCGCCACCGGACCGAACCAGCCGGCGGCCACCACCTCGTCGCGGGTACGCACCCGGGCCGCGTCGCCGAGCACCGCCGACCAGGAGGCCACCACGTCGTCCACGGCGCCGGGGGTGACGTGCAGGTAGCGGACCCGCGGCTCCCCGGCGACCACCTCCAGCCCGGCGCGCAGCCGGGGGTCGGTGTCCAGGTCGAAGCGGTCTTCGGCCGGCACGTCGAGCTGGCCGTGGTCGGCGGTGACCAGCAGCGCGGCGTCGGGCGGCAGCCCGTCGACGAGCCGGGCCAGCAGCCGGTCCACCTCGGCGGCGGCGATCCGCCAGGGCGCCGAGTCGACACCGCTGAGGTGGCCGTGCCGGTCCAGGTCGGGGTGGTAGCCGGAGACCAGGGTGGGCCCCGGCCCGGCGGTCAGGGCGGTGAGCATCCGTTCGGCGAGCGCGTCGACGCCGGCCGCGCCGCGGTAGTCGCCGCCCCGGTTGGCGGCCAGCGTCAGCCCGCTGCCGCCGAACTCCGGCCGGCTCACCACGGTCACCGCGACCCCGGCGGCGCGGGCCCGCTCCAGCTGGGTACGCACCGGCTGCCAGCGCAGCGGCGCCGGATCGGCCGCCCACTCGATGTGGTTGAGCACCCGGTCGGTCCCCGGCACCCGCACCGTGAACCCGAGTACGCCGTGCGCGCCGGGCGCGGCGCCGGTGCCCAGCGTCACCAGGCTGGTCGGCGTGGTCGACGGGAAGCCGGAGGTCAGCTGCCGCCCGACGGTGGCGGCGAGCCCCACCAGGGTCGGCGCGTACGGGGCGGCGGTCGGGATCTGGTGCCAGCCGAGGCCGTCGACGAGCAGCACCGCGATCCGGCGTACCCCGGGCAGCGCGGCCCGCAGCCCGAGCGGGTCGGTGGCGCCGGGCACGTCGAGCACGGCGAGCGCGGACGGCAGGACGTCGGCGAGGCTGGCGTCGCCGTAGCGCGGCCCGACGATCTCCAGCGTGGGCGCGGGCGGGCGCGGCGGGCGGGGCGGGTCGGTCACGGGCGGCGGGCGAACAGGTGCAGCTGGGCGGCGAGGTCCCGCCAGGGCGCCCGCGCGGCGAGCGCCCGCTCCAACTCGACCAGGGCGGCGGGCTGGCCGTCGGCGACGGCGGCGGGGAGCAGGTCGGCGAGCACGCGTACGCCGTGGATCTGCTCGACCGCAAGCCCGGCGGCGGTGAGCAGCGCGGCGGCGCCGTCGGCGTCGTAGCGCCGGCGCAGGGTGTCCCGGGTGCCGGCGGTGCCGGCCGGATCGGCGGCCAGCGCGGCGGCGACGTCCAGGTGCCCGTTCATGGCCCGGCCGAGCACGGCGGCGGCCCGGCCGGCGACGAGCACGCTCGCGGCGCCGCCCGGCCGCAGCGCGGCGGCCAACGCCGCCACCACCGCCGCGGGATCGTCGACGACCTCCAGCACGGCGTGGCAGAGCACCAGGTCGGCGCTGCCCGGCTCGACCAGGCCGGCGAGCGCGTCGCCGTCGCCCTGCACGGCGCGGACCCGCTCGGCCACGCCGGCCTCCGCGGCCCGGCGGGTCAGTGCGGCGAGCGCGTCGGGACTGGCGTCGACCACGGTGACCCGGTGCCCGGCCTGGGCCAGCGGCACGGCGAAGCCGCCCGTGCCGCCGCCGACGTCGAGCACGGTCAGCGCGGTGCCGGCGCGGCGCTCCAGCTCGGCGCGCAGCACCGACCAGATCACGGCGGTACGGGGGGTCAGCGGCGGCCCGGCGAGCCGGCCTGGGGTCTGCTCCACCCGGTCGAGCCTAGTCACCCGGTCCAGCCGCACCGCGCCGCACCTGTGGCGGCCCGGCCTGCTCCGGGTGGGAGATCAGGACTCGCCGGCTGCGGCGTCGTCCTCGGCCCGCGACCGCAGGGCGTTGGCCACCGGGCCCTCGACGATCTCGTACTCGCGCGGCTCCGTGTGGTGGCTCGGGGTCCAACCGGCGCCGAGCCGGGTCCGCCGGGAGTTCGCCACCCCACCGCTACGGTCGTTGTTTCCCATGATCGTTCGTCCCCCTCGTGCTCGCGCGGGCCACTCTGCCCACGCGAGCTGGAGTGTCCCTCCATCCGGCGCGGAAAACCGTAATGTGGATCACTGCCGTCAGCGGAAGTCGCGCGAGGGCGGACTGACCGGGGGCTCGATGGCGTCCAGCCGGTCGGCGGTGAGGTTGATCACTCCCTCGTGCCGCTGCAACCGCCCCCGCACCACCAGCGCGGCGCTCGTGCGGGCCACCCGCCGGTAGCGCTGCCACAGGCCCGGGGAGCAGGTGACGTTGAGCATCCCCGTCTCGTCCTCCAGGTTGAGGAAGGTGACCCCGCCGGCGGTCGCGGGCCGCTGCCGGTGGGTGACGATCCCGCCGACCCGGATGCGTCGCCCCGGCTCCACCCCGCCGAGCCGGGCGATCGGCACCGCGCCGAGCGCGTCGAGCCGGGGGCGGATGAAGCTCGCCGGGTGGCTCTCCGGCGACAACCCGGTCGCCCAGACGTCGGCGACCAGCCGTTCCACCGCCTCCATCCCGGGCAGGGTGGGCGCGGTCGCGCCGGTCACCGTGCCCGGCAGCCGGCCCGGCCGGTCCTGGGCCGCCGCGCCGGCGGCCCAGAGGGCCTGCCGCCGGGACAGCCCGAAACAGGCGAAGGCGTCCGCGGTGGCCAGCGCCTCCAGCTGCGCGGCGGTGAGACCCACGCGCCGGGCCAGGTCCGGCATGTCGCGGTACGGCCCGCGCGCCGCCCGCTCCGCCTCGATCCGCTCGGCCACCCCGTCGCCGAGGGTACGCACGCCGGAGAGCCCGAGCCGGACGGCGGGCCCGTCCAGCCCCCAGGCGTGCGGCGGCTCCCCCGGCGCGCTGCCCCACCGGGTCCGCGGGGTGGACTCCAGCACCGCCAGCGCGCCGCTGGCGTTGATGTCCGGCCGACGCACCTCCACCCCGTGCCGGCGGGCGTCGTCGACAAGCGTCTGCGGCGAGTAGAAGCCCATCGGCTGGGCGTTGAGCAGCGCGGCCAGGAACGGCCCCGGGTGGTAGCGCTTGAGCCAGGAGCTGGCGTAGACCAGGTAGGCGAAGCTCATCGCGTGGCTCTCCGGGAAGCCGTAGCTGGCGAACGCGGAGAGCTTGTGGAAGACGTCGTCGGCCAGCTCGCCGGTGATGCCCCGCTCGGCCATGCCCGCGTAGAGCCGGTCGGCGATGCGGGCCATCCGCTCGGCGGAGCGCTTGGCGCCCATCGCCCGGCGCAGCTGGTCGGCCCCCGCCGCGTCGAAGCCGGCCAGGTCGATGGCGAGCTGCATCAACTGCTCCTGGAACAGCGGTACGCCGAGGGTCTTCTCCAGCGCGTTGCGCATCAGCGGGTGCGGGTAGGTCACCGGCTCCTGGCCGTTCTTGCGCCGGATGTACGGGTGCACCGAGCCGCCCTGGATCGGGCCGGGCCGGATCAGCGCCACCTCGACCACCAGGTCGTAGAACTCGCGGGGCTTCAGCCGGGGCAGGGTGGCCATCTGCGCGCGGCTCTCCACCTGGAACACCCCGACCGAGTCGGCCCGGCAGAGCATGTCGTAGACCTCGGGGTCGTCCAGCGTCATGTCCCCGAGGTCCAGGCTCATCCCGATCATGTCGTAGCCGTAGTGCAGCGCGGAGAGCATGCCGAGCCCGAGCAGGTCGAACTTGACCAGGCCGACGGCGGCGCAGTCGTCCTTGTCCCACTGGAGCACGCTGCGGCCCGGCATCCGCCCCCACTCCACCGGACACACCTCGATCACCGGCCGGTCGCAGATCACCATGCCGCCGGAGTGGATGCCCAGGTGCCGGGGAAACGTCTGCAACTCGTTGGCGTACGCGACCACCTGCTCGGGGATGTCCGCCACGTCGACCGGGGCCACGGAGCCCCAGCGGTCGATCTGCTTGCTCCAGGCGTCCTGTTGGCCAGGCGAGAACCCGAACGCCTTGGCCACGTCCCGCACCGCCGAGCGGGGCCGGTAGGAGATGACGTTGGCCACCTGCGCGGCGTGCTCCCGGCCGTACCGGGCGTAGACGTGCTGGATCACCTCCTCCCGGCGGTCGGACTCGATGTCCACGTCGATGTCGGGCGGGCCGTCGCGCTCCGGGGCGAGGAAGCGCTCGAAGAGCAGCCGGTGCCGGACGGCGTCCACGTTGGTGATCCGCAGCGCGTAGCAGACCGCCGAGTTGGCCGCCGAGCCCCGCCCCTGGCAGTAGATGTCCTGCTCGCGGCAGAACGTGACGATGTCGTAGACCACCAGGAAGTAGCCGGGGAAGCCCAGCTCCTCGATCATGTTCAGCTCGTGGTCGAGCTGCGCGTACGCCCTGGGGTGCGCCTCGGGCGGGCCGTAGCGCTCGCGGGCGCCGGCGTGGGTCAGGTGGCGCAGCCAGCTCATCTCGGTGTGCCCCGGCGGCACCGGGTACGCCGGCAACCGCGGCGCGACGAGCTGGAGGTCGAAGGCGAGTTCGGCCCCGAACTCGGCGGCCCGGGCCACCGCACCCGGGTACGCGGCGAACCGGGCCGCCATCTCGGCGCCGCTTCTCAGGTGGGCGGTGCCGGCCGCGGGCAGCCAGCCGTCGATCTCGTCCAGGCTGCGCCGGGCCCGGACGGCCGCGACGGTGGTGGCCAGCCGCCGCCGGCCCGGGGTGGCGTAGTGCACGTTGTTGGTGGCCACCGTGGGCAGGCCGGCCGCCGCCGCCAGCTCGGCGAGCGCGTCGTTGCGGTCGGCGTCCACCGGGTGCCCGTGGTCGGTCAGCTCCACCGCCACCGTCTCCGCACCGAACAGGGCGGTCAGCCGGTCCAGCTCGCGGGCCGCCGCGTCCACCCCCTCGGTGAGCAGCGCCGACGGCACGTGCCCCTTGCGGCAGCCGGTGAGCACCAGCACGTGGTCGCGCAACTCGGCGGCGATCTCCTCCAGCTCGCCGTAGACCGGGCGGCCCTTCTCCCCGCCGCGCAGCTGGGCGCGGGCGATGGTCGAGGCGAGCCGGGCGTACCCCTCGTGGCCGTGGGCGAGCAGCAGCAGGTGCCGCCCGAGCGGGTCGGGCTCGCCGTTCTGCGGCCCGGGCAGGCCCAGGGAGAGTTCGGCGCCGAAGATCGTCGGCAGGTGCAGCGCGCGGGCCGCCTCGGCGAAGCGCACCACCCCGTAGAAGCCGTCATGGTCGGTGACGGCGAGCGCGGTGAGGCCCAGCCGGGCCGCCTCCTCGGCCAGTTCCTCCGGGTGGCTGGCACCGTCGAGGAAACTGAAGTTGGTGTGCGCGTGCAACTCGGCGTACGGCACCGCGTCGTCGGGGCGGGCCACCTCGGGCGGCTGGTAGTGCTCCCGCTTGCGGCTCCAGGCGGGAGAGTCGCCGCCGTCGGCGTCCACGGCCAACGGGTCGACCACGTGCAGGTGCCGCTCGTCGCGCACCCGGCTGCCCTCCCCGACCCGCCCCTCCCCCGGCCCGCCCGCACCCCCTCGTTCCGCCTCCGACCGGCCCGTACCCGCTCGGCCCGTACCCGTCCGCCCCGCACCCGGCCGACCCGCGCCCGATCGGCCGGTGCCGGATTCCCGACCGGAGAGCACACGCTCCAACTCCGACCAGGGCAGCTTCGGGTTGTGGAAGCTCATCAGAGCTCCTCCGGGCGGGCAGCCGAAGAAATCTTGGCGAGTTTGAGCCCCTGGAGGGGCCGAAACTCACCAAGATCCGAGAGCCTGCGTCCGGCGGTCCCGTCAACGGGGCAACTCGACAGCGTCGGCGGGACGGCTGGCGAAGCCTCACGCTGGCCGAACCGACCCGCCGGCAGGGGATCGGACCGCCCGGACCGAGCCGTCGGCAGGGGTTCAACACGCCCGGACCGAGCCGCCAGCAAGACTCCACGCCGGCCGAGCCGCCCCGTTGGCAGGGCGTCGGGGCGAGCGGGGCGGTGAGGGCGGGGCGGGGGCCGGTCGATGACCGCGGGCAGGCGCTCAGTCATAGATCGCCTCCACCAGCCACCGCCCGGCCTCGACGGCGAGCAGCAGGGCCGTACCGTCGGCCAGGCAGACCTGGAACCGGGCCCGGCGGCGGGCCTCGGACGGCGCCCACCAGCGCTCGTCGACCGGCCAGGGGCCGGCCCAGCCGACGATCTCGACCGGCCGGGCGGCGCCCACGGTCAGCCGGGCCGGCTCGGCGCTGACCTGGAGCCGCGCGCTGACCTCGACCGGTGTGCCGGCGGCGTCGTGCACGACCGCGGCGAGCGGGTCGGGCAGCACCACGGCCGGTGCTGGTGGCGGCAGGCGGCCCGGCCACGGCGGCGGGACGGGCCGGGCCGGAAGGCGTTCGTCGCCCCACGGCACCAGGCGCACCTGGTCGGCCGGTGAGCGCCCGCCGCCGAGCACCGCGGTGACGACCGCCTCGGGGCCGAGGATGCCCTGCACCCGGCTCAACGCCCGGTGCGCCCGCTCCCGCTCCTCGCCGGTCTCCCCCCACAGGCCGGGTTGCAGGCCGGCCTGTGGGACCACCCCGTCCGGGACCAGCCGCAGCCGGATGATGCCCGCCGTCGGGCGGGTCGGGCGGGTGCCGGCCCGGCCGGTGCTGCCGGACAGCCAGCCGTCGAGTTGCCAGCGCACCCGGTCGGCGATGGCCGCGGCGGTGAGCAGCCCGTCGTGCCGCCAGACCCGGTGCAGTTCCTGGCCGTGCGCGGTGACCGCCTCGATGCCGAGACGGGTGCAGGCCAGCCCGTGCGCGGCGAGCCGGTCGTGCAGCCGTTCGGCCAGTGCCCGGGCGGCGAAGGCCGCCGCGTCGACCCGGTCGAGCGGCTCGTCGTGGTCGGCGGTGACCGCGAGGTCGACCGGGGGTTGCCAGACTGCGAGTGGACGGTGGTCCCGCCCGGCCGCCAGCCGGTGTGCCAACGCACCGTCGAAGCCGAACCGGGCCAGCACGTCGCCGGCGGGCAGCGCGGCGAAGTCGCCCAGGGTGCGTACGCCGAGCCGGCGCAGCAGGTCGGCCAGGGCCGGGCGGCCGAGCGCCTCGACCGGCAGGTCGGCGAGGAACCCCGGTGCCCCGCCGGGCGGAACGACCCGTCCGTCGCGGGCGGCCAGCCCGGCGGCGAAGACCCCGTCGGCGATGCCGACCTGGCTCTCCACCGCGCAGGCCTGGGCGACGTGCTCGACGATCCGCTCGGCGGCCACCTCCTCGCCCCCGAGGTAGCGGCTCGGCCCTCTGGCCGCCACCGCGCACGCGCCGGGGCGTACCACCTCGACGCCGGCGACCAGTTCCTCGACGGCGGCGACCACCGGTTCGAACGCCCGAGCGTCCCGCCCAGGGTCGTACTCGACGGCGGTGAGCTGGGGGCATCGGCCCTGGGCCTCACGTTTGCGCAGCCCTCGGCGCACCCCTTCGGCGCGGGCCCGCTCGGAGCAGGCGACCACCCGGTTGGCGTGCAGCACGGCGACCGGGTCGGTGGCCGGCACCCCGTCGACGATCTCCGCGGCGAGCACCGGCCAGTCCGGGCACCAGAGCAGCAGGGTCCGCACGGGCGCGGCGGTCACGTCGGACCGACCAGGGTGAGCGCGGCGGTCACGTCGGACCGACCAGGGTGAGCGCGGCGCGACGGGCCGGGGCGGTGGGCGTGGAGGCGACGGCCGGGCCGACCTGGCGGAGCCGGCCGGCGGTCGACCGGCCGGTGGCGGAGACGGCGGCGGCGGGAGCGGAGCGGGGAATGACCCGGGTGAGCCCGTCCCCGGGCAACCAGACCTTGATCTCCTTGGGGCGGGCGGCGGCCCCGCGGCCCCGCGCGGAGACGGTGACCTCGCGGCGACGCAGCCGGCCCCGCCCCTGCCCGAGCCCCTCCCAGGCGCCCCGGACCACCTGGAGGGTCACGTCCGCGCCGTCCCACCGCCCGTACGGGACGAGGACGCTGCCGCGCTGCCGGGCCCGGGCGGCCAGCCGGTTGGCGACCGAGGCGGAGACCGTCGTCGGCACGGCGGCGACCACGACGTCCACCCCGTCGATCAGCGCGGCGATGACGGTGGCCCACTCCGGGCCCGGGTGGGGCACCAGGGCGAGCCGGTCCAGGGCGATGCCCAACTCGGCGGCGGCGCCCGCCCCGAACGTCGGGACCCCGACCACGGCGCACCACGAGCCGGCCCGGGACGCCTCGGCGAGCAGCGCCAGGACCAGCGAGGTGCCGCCGCTGCGCCGGGGCTGGCCGGTGGCCACCGCGATCGTGCTGCCCCGTCGCAGTCCCCGGTTGGGCAGCAGCCCGGTCAGCTCGGGGGCCACCGGCAACAGCCGGTGACCGGTCGCCGGGTCCGGCGCGCTCGCCGGGCGCACCAGACCGGCCAGTGCGGCGGAACCGACCACCATCCGGCCCGCCATCGGACCTACCCCCCGTCGTGCTGTCGGATCAGACGTGCGCGTGCCGCGCCGGGGCACCCGGTCGCCGTCGGCTGGCCGGGTGCCCCGGGTCAGGCCGCGAGGCCGTCGAGTGCCGGTTGGTGGGCCACGCCGAGCGCGGCCTCCACGACCGTGACGAACTGCTCGGCGGAGCGCAGCAGGTCGTCGGCCTCCCGGGCGGTCACGACCCGTGGGATGCCGGCCTCGGCGGCGGCCCGCTTGCCGGCGCCGAGGGCGAAGAACCGGGCCCACTCGTCGAGCTCGGGGGCGACACCGGAGAGCAGGATCCAGACGCTGGTCACCCGGTGGCGTCGGGTGGGGGCGGGACGCGCCCGGGCGGCGAGCACGGCCGCGGCCGCGCGGAGCGCGGCCAGGTGGGCGGCGGCGTAGCGGAGGCCGTCGGGACGGGTCTGGGCGGCCTCGGCCAGCCCGCGCCGGGCCACCGCGAGAAGCTGGGCGGGGGTGCGGTGCGGCAGCACGTGCGCCGGCACCGTCGGTGCCTGAGCCGGGTTGGTCGGCATGGGACTGTCTCCTCCACGTGGCCGAGGCGCCGTCCCGGAGACGGCCCTGGGCCGCCGGCGGGACGCCGGGTCGAGTGGTGCGGAGGAAGACGCACCGGTGGGGTGGCCGGCCGGGTGTGGACGCTTCCCCACACCACACCCGGCCGGCGTTACCGGCGGGTTCGTCGCCCGCCGCCCGGGGGTCGTGGGCGGCGGGCGACGCTCCTGCCTGACGGGCCCGGACTCGCGACTGCCCGGGACCCAGGTGCGGCCCGCGGAGCCGCACGCCCGGAGCCGCGCCGCGAAACACCGCCCCGGATGGTTGGAACGGGCGTTCGAGGCAATCGAACACTCGTTCTAACTACTGCTGACAGTACACCCTCCCTCCGACGAAAATGCAACGTGTGACGCGCGGACCTCGGTCGACGTCCCGGCAGGTGTCGGCCCCGGCGTCCGCCGCCGCGGCCGTGCTGGACGCCGGCAGGGGACCGCGGCGGTAGCCTCCGCTCGTGACAACCCCCCGCCCCGTCCTCGGGGTCGCCATGGTGCTCGCCTCGGCCGGGCTCTTCGCCGTCAACGGCACCGTCTCCAAGCTGGTGCTCCGCGCCGGCCTGGACGCCCCGCAGCTCACCCTGCTGCGCGCCGCCGGCGCCGTCACCGGGCTGCTGGTGCTGAGCGTGCTGCTGCGTCCGGGGGCCCGCCGGCTCCGGGCCACCCCCGGCCAGCTGCCGCTGCTGATCGGGTACGGGCTGGCCGGGTTCTTCGCCGTACCGATGCTCTACTTCGTCGCCATCTCCCGGCTGCCGGTCGGGATCGGGCTGCTGTTCGAGTACACCGCCCCGCTGCTGGTCGCCCTCTGGGCCCGGTTCGGTCAGCGCCACCGGGTGCGCCCGCGGCTCTGGGCCGGTCTGGCGTTGAGCCTGGTCGGTCTCGGCTGCGTGGCCGAGGTGTGGGGCGAACTGAAGCTGGACGGCCTCGGCGTGCTCGCCGGTCTCGGCGCCGCGGTCTTCCTCGCCGCCTACTACGTGCTCGGCGCACACGGAGCGGCGCGCCGGGACACGTTGTCGCTGTGCACCTGGGCGTTCGGCGCCTCCGCCGTGGCGGGCCTGCTCACCCGCGCGGTCACCGTGGGCACCGGCGGCTGGGAGCCGCTGGCCGCCGACACCGAGGGGGGCGTGCCCGTGGCGCTGCTCTGCGCGTACGCGGTGGTGCTCGGCTCGATCGCGCCGTACCTGCTGGTGGCCGGGGCGATGCGGCACCTGCCCGCGACCAGCGTCGGGATCATCGGCATGGCCGAGCCGGTGCTCGCCTCGGCGGTCGCCTGGGTCGTCATCGGCCCCGGTGAGGCCCTCAACACCGCCCAGCTCACCGGCGGGCTCCTGGTGCTGGTCGGCGTCGCGCTGGCCGAGACGGCCCGGGTCGCCCCGGCCCGGGCCACCGCTCCGCCCACCCCTGACACCGCTCCGCCCGCCCAGTACACCGCTCCGCCCACCCCGGACACCGGGCCGCCCGCCCCGGACGCCGCCACCGTCCCGCCCGGAGCCGGCCGGACGTCGCCCCGCCCCGCCCGGTCGGGGCCCGGCACGGCCGGCTGAGCCGCCGACCGGCGTACCGGGAAGAATGGTCGACATGCAGCCACACCCGAACGTGCGGGCGGTGCAGGACGTGCTCGACGCCGCGGGCGCCCGGGACGGGTCCGGCGCGCCGAGCCTCGTCCGCCTGCTGCCCGACGCGGTCCACACCGCCGCTGCCGCCGCCGAGTCACTCGGCGTCGCGGTCGGCCAGATCGCCAACTCGCTCGTCTTCGAGGCGGACGGCGCGCCGCTGCTGGTGCTCACCTCCGGCGCGCACCGGGTGGACACCGCCGGCCTGGCCGCGTCCATCGGGGTCGGCCGGCTGCGCCGGGCCACCCCGGAGTTCGTCCGCGCGCACACCGGGCAGGTGATCGGCGGGGTCGCCCCGGTCGGCCACCCGCGCCCGTTGCGCACCCTGGTGGACACCGCCCTGGAGTCGTACGACGAGATCTGGGCGGCCGGCGGCGTGCCGCAGGCGGTCTTCCCCACCACGTACCCGGAGCTGCTGCGGGTCACCGGCGGCGTCCCGACCGGGGTGGCGTGAGCGAGCGGAGCGAGCGAACCATGGGGCTCAGCAGCGCGGCGCCTCGCGCCGCCGTGGAGCGGAGCGAGGCGGTGGCGTGAGCGAGCGGAGCGCGCGAACCGTGGGGGCCGACGTCCCGGAGCTGGTCACCCTGCACGTGTGGCGCACCTCCCGCGCCGCGCTGCCCCGGGCGTTGACCCGGATGGCGGTCGACCCCCGCCGGCTGCGGGCCGTGCCCGGCGTGCGGTTCGGCAAGCTGCTCGGCACCGGGACCGGCACCGGCTTCGGGCCGGGCGACGCCGACCTCACCCGGTGGGCGGCGCTGACCGTGTGGGACTCCCCCGCCGCCGCGGCCGGCTTCGACGGCTCGCCGGTGGGACGCGCCTGGGCGCGGATCGCCCGCGCGTCCGTCCGGGTCGACCTGCGCCCGCTGAGCAGCCGGGGCGAATGGTCGGGGCGCCGGCCGTTCGGGGAGCCGCCCGGCGGCCGGGTCACCGGCCCGGTGCTGGCGCTGACCCGGGCCCGGCTGCGGCCCCGTCGGGCGGCCACCTTCTGGCGGGCGATCCCACCGGTGGCCGCCGCGCTGCACGCCGCGCCCGGCCTGCTGGCCCGCTTCGGCATCGGCGAGGCCCCGCTGGGCTGGCAGGGCACGGTGAGCGTGTGGCGCGACCCGGCGGACCTCGTGGCGTTCGCGTACCGTCACCCGGAGCACCGGGCGGCGATCATGCGGACCCCCACCGAGGGGTGGTACGCGGAGGAACTCTTCGCGCGGTTCGAGGTGCGCGACGTGGTGGGTGACCGGGCGGTGCTGGGGTGGGTCGCGGACGGCGACCCGGGAGCGGCGGAGGGTGTACGGGCATGAGGTTGGTGCGGTGGACGCCGGACGATCTCGTCCGACGGCTGGACGACGTGGTGGCCGTCTACGGCGAGGCGATGGGCTACCGCCCTGAGCTGCTGGAGTCCCGACGCGGCTACATCGCCACCCACGTACGCCGGCCCGGCTTCCGCGCCGTCGCCAGCCTGACCAGCGAGGGCCACCTGGCCGGCTTCGGCTACGGCTACCTGGGCGGCTCCGGGCAGTGGTGGCACGACCAGGTCTGGCGGGCACTGGACGCCCCGACCCGGCAACGCTGGCTGACCCACTGCTTCGAGGTGGTGGAGCTGCACGTCCGCCCGCCCGCGCAGGGGCACGGCCTGGGCGCGCGGCAGCTGCGGGCCCTGCTCAGCCTGGCGGAGGGAACGACCACGCTGCTCTCCACCCCCGAGGCCGACGAGCAGCGGTCCCGGGCCTGGCGGCTGTACCGCCGGTTCGGCTTCGCCGACGTCCTGCGCGACTTCCACTTCCCCGGCGACGAGCGCCCGTTCGGCGTGCTCGGCCGGGACCTGCCGCTGGAGCCGCCGACACCCACCCCGCCCGGCCGGCCCGTGCCATGACCCGACGGCTGTCCTGGGCGCTGCTGGCCGTGCTGGTGCTGGCGCAGATCTGCTACCCGCTGACCACCGGGGAGACCCGGGCCCGGCTGACCGTCGCCACCGTCGTGCTCGGCTACCTGCTCTCGGTCGGCCACGCGCTGTTCAGCCGGGGCCCGCGTACGGCGGCGGCGCTGGTCGCGGTGGCCACGGTCGGCGGGTTCGCCATCGAGGCGCTCGGCGTGGCCACCGGCTTCCCGTTCGGCAGCTACGACTACTCCGGCGAGCTGGGGCCGAAGCTGGCCGGGGTGCCGCTGATCATCCCGCTGGCCTGGACCTGGATGGCCTGGCCGGCCTGGCTGGCCGCCACCCGGCTGACCGGCGGCGACGCCAGCGCCAGGCCCGGCGCCGGGGACGGGCCGAGCGCCGGGGACGCGCCGGGACGCCGGGGCGGGCGGTTCCCCGTCCGGCGGATCGCGCTGGCGGCCGTCGGGCTGGCCGCCTGGGACCTCTTCCTCGACCCGCAGATGGTGGCCGAGGGCTACTGGGTCTGGCGGGACGCCACCCCCGCGCTGCCCGGCCTGCCCGGCATCCCGGTGAGCAACTACCTGGGCTGGCTGCTCTTCGCCGTGCTGATGATGAGCGCGCTGCGCCCGCTGGCCGGGCCCGCCGTGGCCACCACCGACGGGCGGGACGGCCCGATGTTCGCGCTCTGGCTGTGGACGTACTTCTCCAGCGTGCTGGCCCACGCGGTCTTCCTCGACCTGCCCGCCTCGGCCCTGTGGGGCGCGGTCGGCATGTCGGTGGCCGCCGTGCCGCTGGCGGTCACGCTGATCCGCTCCCGCCGCGACGACCGGCACGGGACCCGTCAGCCGCAGCGCCCCGGCGTCGACGCGACGGCATGACCGCCGTCCTCGCGCTGCTGCTCGGCGTGGCCGCGCTGACCGCGCACACCCTGCTCAACGCCGGCCGCTGGCTGCGCCGCCCGGCCGAGCGGCCGGCGCCGGTCACCGAGCCGGTGGCGGTGCTGCTGCCGCTGCGCGACGAGGCCGCGCGGGTCACCCCGTGCCTGCGCGCGCTGCTCGCCCAGCGGGGCGTGCCCCGGCTGCGCGTGGTGGTGCTCGACGACGGGTCCACCGACGGCACCGCGGACGTGGTCCGCGCGGTGGCCGGCGACGACCCCCGGGTCACCCTGCTCGACGGGGTCGCCCCGCCGCCGGGCTGGCTGGGCAAGCCGCACGCCTGCTGGCAGCTGGCCACCCGGGCCGACCCCGCGGCGACCGCGCTGGTCTTCGTCGACGCCGACGTGGTGCTCGCCCCGGACGCGGTCGCGGCGGCCGTCACCGAGCTGCGCGCCGCGCGGGTGACGCTGCTGTCGCCGTACCCCCGGATCCTGGTGGCGACGGTGGCCGACCGGCTGGTCCAGCCGCTGTTGCAGTGGCTGTGGCTCACCTTCCTGCCGCTGCGGGCGATGGAGCGCTCGCGGCGGCCGTCGCTGGCCGCCGCCGGCGGGCAGTTCCTGGTGGTGGACCGGGCCGGCTACGAGGCCGCCGGCGGGCACGCCGTGGTGGCCGGGAAGGTCCTGGAGGACGTCGAGCTGGCCCGCGCGGTCAAGCGGGCCGGCGGCCGGATCGCCCTCGCCGACGGCTCGCGGCTGGCCGCCTGCCGGATGTACGAGGACTGGCCGCAGCTGCGCGACGGCTACTCGAAGTCGCTCTGGGCGACCTTCGGCAACCCGGGGGCGGCGGCCGCCGTGGTGGCCCTGCTGCTCCTGCTCTACACCGCTCCCCCGCTGCTGGCGGTCGTCGCCCTGGCCGCCGGCGCGCCGACGGTGGCCGCCGCGGCGCTCGCCGCCTACCTGCTCGGGGTCACCGGACGGGCGGTCAGCGCCCGGGCGACCGGGGGCCGGTGGTGGCCCGACGCGCTGGCACACCCCGTGTCGGTCGTGGTCCTCGGTTGGCTGACCCTGCGGTCGTACCATCTGCGAAAGCGGCGTCGCCTGTCCTGGCGCGGCCGCCCCGTCACCTAGGGAGGCGCGGCATGGCGCGGATCGTGGTCGTCGGCGCCGGGGTGGGAGGGCTGGCCACCGCCGCCCGGTTGGCCGCCACCGGGCACCAGGTCACCGTGCTCGAACGCGCGGGCACCGTCGGCGGCAAGCTCGGCCGGTACGTCCGCGACACGCCGGCGGGCGCGTTCCACTTCGACACCGGGCCGAGCCTGCTCACCCTGCCCGACGTCTTCCACGACCTGTTCGAGGCGACCGGCGCGAAACTCGACGAGTACCTGGACCTGACGCCGGTGGACCCGATCGTCCGGCACGTCTTCCCCGGCGGCGGCCCGGCCCTCGACTCGTGCGCCGACCCGGCCGAGTTCGCCGCCCGGATCGGCGCGGCCTTCGGCGACCGGGCCGCCGCGGACTGGCAGCGGCTGTGGCGCCGGGCCGCGCGGGTGTGGCAGGCCTCGGACCGGGACATCCTGCGCCGCCCGATCGACTCCCCGCGGGACCTGGCCGCGCTGGCCTGGCGGCTGGGCGACCTGGCCGCCATCGGGCCGGGCCGGACGCTGCGCGGGCTGGGCCGACGGCACCTTTCCGACCCCCGGCTGCGGATGCTGCTGGACCGGTACGCCACCTACACCGGCGCCGACCCGCGCCGGGCGCCGGCCGCGCTGGTCGCCGTGCCCTACGCCGAGCTGACCTTCGGCGGCTGGTACCTGCGCGGCGGGCTGGGCACGCTCGCCGACGCGCTGCTCACCCGCTGCCTGGACCTCGGCGTGGTCGTGCGGACCGGCGCCACGGTCACCCGGATCGACGCCGCGGGCGGCCGGGTGCACGGCGTACGCCTGCGCGGCGTCACCGCCCCCGTCCCCGCCGACGTGGTGGTGGCCAACGTCGACGCGCTCACCCTCTACCGGGACCTGCTGCCCAGCCCGCGCCGGCTGACCGGGCTGACCGACCGCAGCCTGGCCGGTTTCGTGCTGCTGCTCGGCCTGACCGGGGACTCCGGGCTGGCCCACCACAACGTGTTCTTCCCCGGCGACTACGACGCCGAGTTCGACGCGGTCTTCGGCCACCCAGGGCGCGGCGTGCGGGCCCGACCGGCAGCCGATCCCACCGTCTTCGTCACCGTGGCCAACGACCCGGTGGTCCGGCCGGCCGGCCACGAGGCGTGGTTCGTGCTGGTCAACGCACCCCGGCACGGTACCGCCACCGGTGCCGTCGACTGGCGCCGGCCCGGCCTCGCCGAGGCGTACGCCGACCGGGTCCTCGACGTGCTGGCCGAGCGGGGCGTCGACGTGCGGGACCGGCTGGTGTTCCGGGAGGTCCGCACCCCGGCCGACCTGGACGACGCGACCGGCGCGCCCGGGGGATCGATCTACGGCACCGCCGGCGGCCTGCTGCGCCCGGCCAACCGGGGGCCGGCGCACGGGCTGTGGCTGGTCGGCGGCTCCAGCCACCCCGGCGGCGGCCTGCCGATGGTGACCCTCTCCGCCCAGATCGTCGCCGACGACATCGGCCCCGCCTGGTAGCACCGGCTGCCGGGTAAGGAAGGGCACTGATCAACGCCTGAGGTAGCGGAAGGGCCCCTTCCTGACACCACGGCACCCGGTCAGAGGCCGTCCGGACGGGCCCGCGCGCGATCAGCCGGCGTCGATCAGGGCGCGGCGGACGGCGGAGAGCAGCTGGCCAAGGCCGAACCCGGCCAACAGCACCCAGACGGCGGTCGCCATGGTGATCGTGCCGGCCGGCAGGTCCGGCTCGATCAGCCCGGTCAGCCCGGCCAGCAGCAGCCCGACCAGGGCCACCGAGACCCGGGTGGGGCGCTCCCCCACGGTCACCGCGCCGAGTTCCCGCATGCCGGCGGAGACCGCCCGGGCGCGGACGTACTCGTGCAGCCAGGAGAGCGCGCCGGCGGTCACGACGAGCGCCCCCGGCGCGCCGATCAGCCAGAACGCGGCCAGCCAGGCGACCTCGCCGAGCCGGTCGGCCAGCGAGTCGTAGACGTAGCCGAGCCGGGTGGTCCGGTTCGTGGCCACCGCCACCGCGCCGTCGACGCTGTCCGCCACTGCGGCGAGCAGCACGAACAGCGCCGCGAGGAAGGGGCCGTTCTGTGGCCGTACGGCGAACAGCGGCACGCAGGCGCAGAGCAGCACGCCGACCACGGTGACGGGGGTCGGGCCGACCCGCAGCCGGCCCAGCACGAACCCGACGTGGTAGGCGAACCGCAGCCAGGCGCGGACGACGGGGGCCGCCGCCCGGGGGTCGAAGCCCCCGTGCAGCCGTGCCCAGGCCGTGGCGTACTCGTCCCAGTTCAGCTGTGTGCCCACCACGGAACAACCGTCGCACCGCCGCTCAGGTGTCGCGGCACCGGGGTCACACCCGCGCGTCGACCTGGAGGTTCTGCCACACCTCGCGGGTGGCGGTGGAGCGGTTGAGGGTGATGAAGTGGATCCCCGGCACGCCCTCGTCGAGCAGCCGCCGACACATCTCGCTGGCCTGCTCGACGCCGAGCCGGCGCACCGCCTCCGGGTCGTCGGCGACCTTCGCGAACCGCTCGGCCAGGGCCGGCGGGAAGGGCGCCCCCGAGAGCTGCGTGGAGCGCTCGATGGTGCCGATCTGGGTCACCGGCATCACGCCGGCCAGGATCGGGGTGTCGCAGCCGGTGGCGGCGACCCGGTCGCGCAGCCGCAGGTAGTCGTCGGCGTCGAAGAACATCTGGGTGATCGCGAAGTCAGCGCCGGCCCGGCACTTGCGCACGAAGTGCTCGGTGTCGCTGTCGACGTCGGTTGAACGCGGGTGCTTGTAGGGGAAGGCCGCCACCCCAACGCTGAAGTCGCCGGCGTCGCGCACCAGGCGGACCAGGTCCTCGGCGTAGAGCACGCCCTCGGGGTGGCGCACCCAGTCGCCGCCCGGGTCGCCCGGCGGGTCGCCCCGCACGGCGAGCACGTTTCGCACCCCGACCCCGGCGAGCCGGCCGATGACGTGGCGCAACTCGGCCACGGAGTGGTTGACCGCGGTCAGGTGGGCCATCGGCAGCAGGGTGGTTTCGGTGGCGATCCGCTCGGTGACCGCGACGGTGGTGTCGCGGGTCGACCCGCCCGCGCCGTAGGTGATCGAGACGAACGACGGACGCAGCGACTCCAGCTCGCGGATCGCCTGCCACAGCAGCCGCTCGCCCTGCGGGGTCTTGGGCGGGAAGAACTCGAAGGAGAAGGTCGGCTGGCGGTCACGGATGAGCTCCCCGATCGCCGGCTGCGGATTGGGAAGGACCGATGGAAGACCGAGCGCCACGCCCCGACTCTAGCGGGCCGGGCCCTCCAGGCCGAGACCTTCCCACACTGGTGGACGCCGGACCGCACGGCCGCCGGCCCCGCCGGGGCCGGAAAGCGTCGTACCCCCGGAGTAGTCATGGGGTTGCGCGGGGTGGGCCCGGCCGGAAGGCCGACCCGCCGGGGGCACGCGCGGGGGTCAGCATCCACCGGTGGCGCACCGGTCCCGTTCCGGGGCCCGCGCCGCCGCCTCGCCGACACCGTCCCGGAGGACCGATGACGCCGCCCCCGCCGCCCGGCCCGCAACTGCTCGGGCCGCTGCTCGCCCAACTCCGGCTGGCCCGGGGTTGGAGCCAGCTGCGGGTCGCGGCCGAGCTCTGCGCCGCGTCCGGCGTGCCGACCCTCAGCCGGCACGAGGTCTCCCGGTGGGAGCGGCAGCTGCGCCTCCCCGGCGAGTTCTGGCTGGGCTGGCTCGCCGTCGTCCTCGCGGTGCCGGCCGACCTGCTGGCCACCGCCGCGGCCCGCACCCGCAGTCTCGGTCCGCCGCCGGCCTTCGGCGGGTCCCGGCCCCGGGCGGCGCTGCTCGCCCTGGCCCAGCGCTGGCTCGCCGACCCACGCGCCGTGCTGCTGCCCGGCACACCCGCCCGGCCCGCCGCCCGGGGCGACGGCGCGGGGCCGCTACGGCTGGCGGAGCTGCGCCGGCTCGACGACCTCGTCGGCGGGGCCGACCTGGCCGGGCTCGGGGCGTACCGGCTGGGACGGGCGGTGCGGGCGCTGTCCGGGTGCGCCCCCTCCGCACGCCCCCGGCTGCTGCCCGAGCTGGCCGAGTCCGCCCAGCTCGCCGGCTGGCTCGCCGCGGACGCGGGGGACGCCGCCGGTGCCCTGGACGCGTACCGGCTGGCACTGCGCGCCGCCGCGACGGCCGGCGACCCGTCGCTCGCCGGGCACGTGCTCGGCTCGGCCAGCCACCTGCTCACCGGCGTCGGCGACCCGGAGGGCGCGCTGGTGCTGGCCCGCACCGCGTACGCGGGGGCACGGCGGTCGGCCAGCCCCGGCCTGAGGGCCCTGCTGCTGCACCGGGTGGCCCTGGCCGCGGCGCTCGGTGGCCGGGCGGGGGCGGCCCGGCAGGCGCTCGACGCGGCCCGCCGGGTGACCGACGCACCGGAGCCGGGCCGGGAGCCACCGTGGCTCTACTGGCTCGACGGGCCGGAGTTGGCGGCGATGACCGGGCGCACGCTGGTCGCTCTGGGCCGACCGCTCCCGGCCGAGGCGCCCCTGCACGCCGTCCGGCGGCGCGGCCCCCGCACCTCCGCGATCTACGGCGGCTGGCTGGCCCGGGGCTACCTGCAACTCGGCGAGGTGGAGCGGGCCTGCGCGGTGGCCGGCGAGGCGCTGCTCGACGCGGTCCGCGCCGGGTCGCCCCGCGCGCTGGGCCAACTGGCCGACGTACGCCGGCGGCTGGCCGGGCACGGCGACGAGCCGGCCGTCCGGCGGTACCGGGCGCTCGCCGCCGCGGCGGCTCCGTACCTGCCCCGGCCGGGGCCGCCACCTGGGCCGGCAGGCCGGCAGGCTCCCACGTGGCGTGCGGCGCGTCGGCCCCCCGGTGCCGCGACGGGGTCCGCCCCGACCGGCTAGCGTCGTGGCGTGACCCACGCTGCTCCTGTTTCCCCCGTCGACCGCGCCGGGCTGCGCCAACGGATCGACAAGGCCCTGACCGAGTTCCTGGCGAGCCAGCGCGCCTGGATGGCCGGGGTCGACGACGCCCTGGCTCCGCTCGCCGAGGCGATCGAGGCGTTCGTCCTCGGCGGCGGCAAGCGACTGCGCCCGGCGTTCGCCTACTGGGGGTTCCGGGGAGCCGGCGGGGTGGACACCGACCAGGTGGTCACCGCCCTGGCCGCGTTGGAGTTCGTGCAGGCCAGCGCGCTCATCCACGACGACCTGATGGACCGCTCCGACACCCGGCGCGGCGAGCCGGCGGTGCACCGGCGGTTCGCGGCCCGGCACCGGGCGTCCGGCTGGGGCGGCGACGCGGACGGCTTCGGCGACGCGGCGGCGATCCTGCTGGGCGACCTGTCCCTGGTCTGGTCCGACGCCCTGCTGCACTCCGCCGGCCTGGACCCGCGCACGGTGGCCCGGGCCCGGCCGGTCTTCGACGCCATGCGCACCGAGGTCACCGTCGGCCAGTACCTCGACGTGCTGACCCAGGTCACCGGGGACACCTCGGTGGAGCGGGCCGGCAAGGTCGCCCGCTACAAGTCGGCGAAGTACACGGTCGAACGGCCGCTGCTGCTCGGCGCCGCGCTGGCCGACGCGCCGGCGGAGGTCCGGGCGGCGTACTCCGCGTACGGGCTGCCGCTGGGCGAGGCGTTCCAGCTCCGCGACGACGTGCTGGGGGTCTTCGGCGATCCCGCCCAGACCGGCAAGCCGGCCGGTGACGACCTACGTGAGGGCAAGCGGACCTACCTGGTGGCGGCGGCCCTGGAGACGACCGACGGGGCGGGCCGGGAACTGCTGCTCGGCGGGCTGGGCGACCCCGGGCTGGACGAGGCCGGGGTCACCCGGCTGCGCGAGCTGATCGACGGCAGCGGGGCGCTGGCGCGTACGGAGCAGCGGATCGGGGTGCTGACCGACACCGCGCTGGCGGCGCTGGCCGCCGTCGACCTGGACACCGAGGCCCGGCAGGCCCTGGTCGACCTGGCCATCGCCGCCACCCGCCGCGCCGACTGACCCGCTGACCGGCCCACCCGCGCCGCCCCGACTGACCGCTGCCCCGGTCGGCCCGGACCGGCGTCGGCAGGAGGGACGGAGTCGGGGAGCCGGCGCCCACCCCGCGCGGGGGCGAGGGGCAGGGGCGGGGTCAGAAGCCCAGGGCCTGGGCCCGGCGCTTCACCTCGCGGGCCTGGTCGCCGGCGAGCGCCTTCGCGGGGTTGCCGCCCGGCAGGGTGTCGTCCGGCTCGTAGAGCCAGCGCAGCGCACCCTCGTCGTCGTAGCCCCCGTCGGCCAGCAGGTTGAGCACGCCGGGCAGGTGCTTCAGCACCGTCTGGTTGGCCACCAGGTCGGCCGGTATCCGGCGGACGCCGTCGCGGCGTACCGCGATCAGCTCCCGGTCCCGGATCATCTGGTGGACCTTGCTGATCGACACGTCGAGGCGTTCGGCCACGTCCGGCAGGGTCAGCCAGTCGGCGGCATCGGCGGGGCCGGCGGATTCGGGGCCGGGCACGGCCCGGTCGGCGGGTACTGAGTCGGTCACCGGACCACCCTGCCATGTCCCGCCCGATCGGGGTCAACGGCACCCCCACGAGCCGGCTGAGCAGGGCCGGCGGGGGAAGCGAGCGCGGCGGGGCAGTCCTGGTCGCACCCCATCTGTAGCATCCTGTTCAACCTTCACCCCCTGGACACATAGACTCCCTGCCGATGGACACACAGGTCGCCGACACGTTGCTGGGCTCGCTGATCGACGGGCGCTACCGCATCCGCGGTCGCGTGGCCCGTGGCGGCATGGCGACCGTGTACACCGCCACCGACGAACGCCTCGAGCGCACCGTCGCACTCAAGATCATTCACCCGTCCCAGGCCCCGGAACCAGGGGCGCGGACGGCGGGCTTCGTGGAGCGGTTCACCGACGAGGCGAAGACCATCGCCCGGCTGACCCACCCCAACGTCGTCGCCGTCTACGACCAGGGCAAACACTCGGGCCTGCCCTACCTCGTGATGGAGTACGTCCGCGGTCGCACCCTGCGCGACGTGCTCGCCGAGCGGCGTCGGCTCAACCCCGACGAGGCGCTGGCCATCGCCGAGCAGATGCTCGCCGCGATCGCCGCCGCGCACCGGGCGGGGCTGGTGCACCGCGACGTGAAGCCGGAGAACGTGCTGGTCGCCGAGGCCCCCACCGGCGGCGCGGCCAACCTGGTCGACAGCGTCGTCAAGGTCGCCGACTTCGGGCTGGCCCAGGCGGTCGAGGCGAGCGCCGACGACGAGAACGGCAACCAGTTGATGGCCACGGTCGCGTACGTGGCCCCGGAGCTGGTCACCGACGGGCACGCCGACCCCCGCACCGACGTCTACTCCGCCGGCATCGTGCTGTTCGAGATGCTCACCGGTCGGGTGCCCTACGACGGGGACCGTCCGGTCGACGTCGCCTGGCAGCACGTCGACAACGACGTCCCGACGCCGTCGACCCTGGTGCCCGGCCTGCCCAGGGCGCTCGACGAACTGGTCGCCCGGGCCACCCGGCGTGATCCGGGCGGCCGGCCGACCGACGCCGGCGCGTTGCTGGCCGAGGTGCAGGCGGTCCGGGACGACCTGGGCGACGCGAACACGCGTACCGCCGTGTTGCGCCGGGTGTCCGACGAGCCGATGGCCGGGCCGACCATGATGGTCGCGGCGGTCCAGCCGGCCCAGCGGCCCGCCTGGGCCCGGCTGCCGGAGGGCGCCGCCCCCCGGGCGGGCCGTCGCCGGGCCGAGCCCGACGAGGACGAGAGCCTGTGGTCGCGGCTGTCCGCGCTGCGCACCCGGGTGATGGGCGACCCGCGCGGCCGCAGGGCGGTCATCGCCGCCGCGGTGGTGCTGGTCCTGCTGGTCGCCGGCGGCGGCTGGTGGCTGGCGGCCGGACGCTACACGGAGGCACCGCAGCTGGTGGCGATGACCAAGGCCGACGCGGAGGCGCAGGCCGCCCGCGTCGGGGTCGTCCTCAGCTATGCCGATCCGCGCTACGACGAGAAGGTCCCGAAGGACGCCGTCCTGGCGCAGGACCCGGCCTCGGCCACCCGGATCGTCAAGGGCGGCACGATCACGCTGACCCTCTCGCTGGGGCCGGAGCGTTTCCCGGTGCCCGACGTGGTGGGCAAGGAGTTCGAGCTCGCCGAGGCGGACCTGCTCGACGCGAAGCTGGTGGTGGCGAAGGGCACCGCCCGCTACGACGACAACCTGCCCGCGGGCGTCGTGTTGGAGACCAACCCGAAGGTCGGCGCCGAGGTGAAGCCGGGCGACAAGATCACGGTCGTCCTCAGCAAGGGCAAGGCCCCGATCTCCGTGCCCAACCTGGTCGGCAAGAGCCTGGGTGAGGCCAAGACGATCCTCGCCCAGCTGGGCCTGGAGCTGGTGGAGCCCACCTACAAGGACTCCGACAAGCCCAGGGACGAGATCCTCGGGCAGAGCCCGGCCGACGGCACCGGGGTGGAGCGGGGAGCGAAGGTCAAGCTGGAACTCAGCAAGGGCCCGCCGCTGGTCGCCGTGCCCCGGGTCATCGACCTGCCCTGCCAGCAGGCCAAGCAGCTCCTGGAGAGCCAGGGCTTCCCGGTGGCGATCCAGTTCAACCCGAACGGCATCACCCGGTTCCAGAACCCGCCGGAGAACACGCAGGTGCCGCCGGCCACCCCGGTCACCCTCGGATGCATGTAGCGATGCCGGCACCGCAGCGGCTGGTCGGCTCGCACACGCCCACCTCCGGCGGCCTGGCGAGGGCCGCCCTGCCGTACGCCGACGCGGCCGGCTCGCGGGTCGTGCAGGTCTACGTGTCCAACTCGCGGGGCTGGGCGCTGCCGCCCGGCGACCCGGCCCAGGACGTGGCGTTCCGCGACGGCTGCGGCGAGCGGGGCGTGCCCGTCTTCATCCACGCGTCCCTGCTGGTCAACCTCGGCTCCCCCACCGCCAACACGGTCGAGCGTTCGGCGGAGACGCTCGCCCACGCGCTGCGCCGGGGCCGGGCGATCGGCGCCGAGGGCGTGGTCTTCCACGCCGGTAGCGCGGTCGACGAGGGGTACGCCGAGGCCGCCATGCGGCAGGTACGCGAGACGCTGCTGCCGCTGCTCGACGAGGCGGCGGCAGCGGACGGCCCGCGGCTGCTGGTCGAGCCGAGCGCGGGCGGCGGTCGCTCGCTCGCCTCGCGGGTGGAGCAGCTCGGGCCCTACCTCGACGCGGTGGAGCGGCACCCCTGGCTCGGGGTCTGCTTCGACACGTGCCACGCCTGGGCCGCGGGGCACGATCTGGCCGCCGAGGGCGGCATGACCGCGACGCTGGACACGCTCGTGGCGACGGTCGGGGCCGACCGGCTTCGGCTGGTGCACGCGAACGACTCGAAGGACCTCTGCGGTTCCACCCGGGACCGGCACGAGAACATCGGCAAGGGCACCATCGGCGAGCCGGCGTTCGCCGAGCTGATGGCGCATCCGGCCACCGCCGGCGTCCCGGTCGTGGTGGAGACGCCGACGGAGAAGCACGTCGGCCACGCCGCCGACATCGCCACCCTCAGGCGCCTGCACCCCTGACGCGGGGCCGGCGGGGCGGTCAGCCCCGCAGGACGCGGGTGAGAACCTCGACGGCGCGCTCGATGCCGGCGTCGTCGACGTCCAGGTGGGTGACCAGGCGGGCGGTGCGGGGGCCGAGCACCGAGACCAGGACGCCCTCGGCGCGGGCGGCGGCGGCCAGGGCGTGCGCGTCCAGCGGCGCCTTGGTCAGGTCCAGCGGCACCAGGTTGGTCCGGACGGTCGTGGCCAGCACCCCGAACGGGGCGATCGCCTCGGCGAGCCGGGCCGCCTTCGCGTGGTCGGCGGCGAGCCGGTCGACGTGGTGGGCCAGCGCGTACCGGCCGGCGGCGGCCAGGATGCCGGCCTGCCGCATCCCGCCGCCCATCCGCTTGCGGATCACCCGGGCTCGCGCGATCTTGTCGGCGCTGCCGACGACCAGCGAGCCGACCGGCGCGCCGAGCCCCTTGGAGAGGCAGACCGACAGGGTGTCGAAGAGGGCGCCGTACCCGGCCAGCGGCACACCGTCGGCGACGTGCGCGTGCCAGATCCGGGCCCCGTCGCAGTGCAGGGCCACGCCCGCGTCGTCGGCGACCCGGCGCAGCTCGCGCAGGGTGGCCAGCGGGATCACCCCGCCGCCGCCCCGGTTGTGGGTCTGCTCGACGGCGATCGCCCGCGTGGGGACCGCGTGGTAGCCCTCGGGACGGACCATCGCGGCGACGACGTCCGGGTCGATGTCCGCGCCCACCGGTGACCAGGTCCGCGAGGAGATGCCGCCGTACGCCGCAGCGGCCCCGATCTCGTACGTCACCACGTGCGCGTCGGCGTCGCAGAGCAGCTCGTCGCCCGGCGGCACCACCAGTTGCAGGGCGATCTGGTTGGCCATCGACCCGCTCGGGGCGAACAGCGCCGCCTCGTGCCCGAACAGCGCGGCGACCTCGGCCTCCAGCGCGTTGACGGTCGGGTCCTCGCCGTAGACGTCGTCGCCGACGTCGGCGGCGGCCATCGCCTCCCGCATCCCCGGCGTGGGCCGGGTCACGGTGTCCGAACGAAGATCGACGAATACGTCAGCCACTGTCATCCTTTCGGCTGCCGACTGCGGGGCTCACAAGCTCACTCCTCGCGTCAGCCACTGTCATCCCTCCGGCTGCCGGCTGAGGGGCTCGCACGTCAGCCACGGAGCATCTCCGCCACGAGGAAGGCCAGCTCCAGCGACTGCTGGGTGTTCAGTCGCGGGTCGCAGGCGGTCTCGTAGCGGCCGGGCAGGTCGAGGTCCTCGATGCCCTGGGCGCCGCCGAGGCACTCGGTGACGTCCTCGCCGGTCAGCTCCACGTGCAGCCCGCCCGGGTGGGTCTCCAGGCCCCGGTGCACCTCGAAGTAGCCGAGCACCTCGTCCACGATGCGGTCGAAGTGCCGGGTCTTGTAGCCGTTGGACGACTCGTGCGTGTTGCCGTGCATCGGGTCGCACTGCCAGACCACCTTGGCGCCGGCGGCGGTCACCTTCGCCACGATCGGCGGCAGGGCGTCGCGGACCCGGTGGTTGCCCATCCGGCTGATCAGGGTGAGCCGGCCGGGGACGTTCTCCGGGTTGAGCTTCTCGCAGAGCTCGATGGCCTCGTCCGGGGTCGTCGTCGGGCCGAGCTTCACGCCGATCGGGTTGGCGATACGGGAGATGAAGTCGATGTGCGCCCCGTCGATCTGCCGGGTGCGCTCGCCGATCCACAGGAAGTGCCCGGACAGGCCGTACGCCCGGCGGTCGGAGACCCGGGTCAGCGCCCGGTCGTACTCCAGGGCGAGGGCCTCGTGCGAGCAGTAGAGGGTGACGGTGCGCAGCGCCTCGTCGTCGGTCATCCCGCAGGCCCGGATGAAGGCCAGCGCCCGGTCGATCTCGCGGGCGATCGCCTCGTAGCGCTCGCCGGCCGGGGAGTTCTTGACGAAGCCCTTGTTCCAGTCGTGCACGGCGTGCAGGTCGGCCAGCCCGCCGGCCAGGTACGCGCGGAGCATGTTCATCGCGGCGGCCGAGTTCGCGTACGCCCGGATCATGCGCTGCGGGTCGGCGGCCCGTGCCTCCGGCGTCGCCTCCAGCGAGTTGATCATGTCGCCGCGGTAGGCGGGCAGCCCGCGCGCGTCGGTCGGCAGCGACCGGGGCTTGGTGTACTGCCCGGCGACCCGGGCCACCTTGACCACCGGCAGCGAGGCGCCGTAGGTGAGCACGATCGCCATCTGGAGCAGGGTGCGGGCGTTGGCCAGCAGGTGACTCTCGGTGTTGTCGACGAAGGTCTCCGCGCAGTCGCCGCCCTGGAGCAGGAAGGCCTTGCCCTCGCACACCAGCGCCAGCCGCTGCCGCAGTTGGTCGACCTCGTAGGGCGCCACCACCGAGGGCACCGTGTCGAGCACCTTGCAGACCTCGGCGACCTCCGCCGGATCCGGCCACGGCGGGATCTGTGTGCGCGGCAGCTCCCGCCAGCGGTCGAGGCCGAGGGCCGCGTCCTCGGCGGAGTCGACGGTCGGACGGCTGGTCTGCAGCCCAGGGCTGCCCACCGCGGGATGGCTCAGCTGATGCCACTCATGGCGCATGACAGAAAGCGTACGGCGAGCGGCCCGGCGACCGACCGGCGAGGGGGATGGTTCCGGCAGGTGAGAGCGGGCTCACCGGGAGTCGGGTCAGGGGGTGGCGGCGGGGGCCGGGGTGTTGCCGCCCGGCGCCTCGGCGGCGATGCACCAGTCGGCGCCGTCGCGGGTGACCGTGAACAGCAGCGGCCGGGTGAGTGTGCGGGAGCCGGCGGCGACCGAGATCGACGTGCTCACCTCCTGGCCCCGGGGCCCGGAGCGGATGTCGGTGATCTCGGCCTGCGGCACCGTGAAGTGGTCGGCGAAGTCGCCGTTGGGGCCGGTCGCGGCGGCGTCGAAGCTCTCCTGGAGGGCGGCGCAGAGCTGGCTGCGCCCGGCCGCGACGTCCTTGGCGGTCATCGCGTCGAGGTAGGCCTGCACCCGCTCCCGCGACTTTGTGGTGGCCTCCTCGGCCGGGGCCCGCCCAGGCTTGGTCGCCGGATCCTCCTCCTCGCCGATACCGCAGCCGAGCAGGACGAGGGGAAGGGTCCCGAGCAGCACGGCGCCCGCCGCGAGCCTCCCGCGCGTCGCGCGCATCGCCACCTCCGTCGCCGTGGACATCGAGCCCGTTGAGCGGCGAGTCTGTCACATCGACGCACGTGCCCGGACGCCGCCGCGCCCGAACCGCCCGGTCACCGGCACGCGCGTGCCCGTGGCCGAACGCCACCGGACGCCCGGCCGGGCCGACGCGGAACACTCCCCCGCGTCGGCCCGGACACAGCGGGCGGGGAGGGACCGGTGCGTGGTCCCTCCCCGCCGTGTGGGTGGTGCGTCGGCCCTCGGCTCAGCCGAGACCGCCCTTGATGGCGCCGATCAGCTCGCCGTTGCCGGTGTCACCGGAGAGCTCCCAGAAGAACGCGCCACCGAGGCCCTGGTTCTTCGCGTACGTCATCTTGCCGTTGATCGTGGAGGGGGTGTCGTAGCTCCACCAGTTGCTGCCGCACTTGGCGTACGCCGTGCCGGCGACGGTGCCGTTGGCCGGGCAGGTGTTCTTGAGGACCTTGTAGTCCTCGATGCCCTGCTCGTAGGTGCCCGGGGCGGGGCCGGTGGCGGTGCCACCCGGGGCGGCCTGGGTCACCCCGGTCCAGCCCCGGCCGTAGAAGCCGATGCCGAGCAGCAGCTTGTCCGACGGGATGCCCTTGCTCTTGAGCTTCTGGATCGCCGCGTCCGACCAGAAGCCCTGCTGCGGGATGCCGGCGTACGAGGTGAGCGGGGAGTGCGGGGCGGTGGGGCCCTGCGCGTTGAAGGCGCCGAAGTAGTCGTACGTCATCGGCATGATCCAGTTGAGGTGCGTCGCGGCGCCGGCGTAGTCGGTGGCGTCGATCTTGCCACCGTTGCTGCCGTCCGCCGTGATCGCGGCGGTGACCAGCGCGGACGAGCCGAACTTCGACCGCAGCGCGCTGACCACGTTCTTGAAGGCGTTCGGGCCGCTGCTGTCGCAGGTGAGCCCGCAGGCGTTCGGGTACTCCCAGTCGACGTCGATGCCGTCGAAGACGTCCGCCCAGCGCGGGTCCTCGACCAGGTTGTGGCAGCTCTCGGCGAACGCGGCCGGGTTCTGCGCGGCCTGGGTGAAGCCGCCCGACCAGGTCCAACCACCGAAGGACCAGATCACCTTCAGGTTCGGGTACATCTTCTTGAGCTTGCGCAGCTGGTTGAAGCTGCCGCGCAGCGGCTGGTCCCAGGTGTCTGCGACGCCGTCGACGCTGTCCGCCGCGGTGTAGGCCTTCTCGTAGTCGGCGTAGCTGTCACCGATGGTGCAGCGGCCACCGGTGGTGTTGCCGAAGGCGTACAGGATGTGGGTCAGCTTGGCGGCCGAGCCGCTCGTGTGGATGTTCTTCACGTGGTAGTTGCGGGCGTAGACGCCCCACTGCGCGAAGTAGCCGACGACCTTCTTGCCGCCCGGGCCCGGCGGCGGGGTGGTCGGCGGGGGCGTGGTCGGCGGCGGGGTGGTGGGCGGCGCCGTGGTCGGCGGGGTGGTGGTCGGCGGCGCGGTGGTGGGGGGCGGGGTGCCGCCGCCGCACGCCGCGCCGTTGATCGTGCAGTTCAGCGGCGCCTTGTACGCGCCGGTGCCGTTGTAGCCCCAGCTGAACGAGGCACCCGCCGCGATCGGGCCGGCCCAGCTCTTCTTGACCGCGACGTAGTGGTTGCCGGTGCGCGTGACGTCGGCGTCCCAGGAACTGCTGATGCTGGTGCCCGACGGCAGGTCGAACTCGATGCGCCAGGTGCTCACCGGGGCGCTCGTCCCGTTGGTGACGGTCACCCGCGTCTCGTGACCGGTCCCCCAGTCCTGCGCCTTGGCGAAGCCGGCGGTCACGCTGCCGGCGCCGAACGCACTGGCCATCGGGACCGTGGCGGCGGTCACCGCCATCACGGCGCCGACCCAGAGGGCCCGGCGGAGCGATCTCTTCATGCGGCGTCTCCCTAAACAGTTAGGAAACTTTCCAGATTGTTGGTGAGACGCTACTCACGCCGTCATCCATTCGTCAAGATGTCGATGTATCGATTTGCCTTGGGAGCGCGACCAGCCCTCCGCCCGCTCCCCCGGGCGACGGCCCGGCGACGGCGCGTAGCCTCGACCCATGACCGTCTTCGACACCCGGATCGACGCCCTGGCCGGAGGTCCGGCCGACCTCGCGCGGTACCGCGGACGCGCGCTGCTGGTGGTCAACGTCGCCTCGCGCTGCGGCCTCACCCCGCAGTACGCCGGCCTCCAGGAGCTGCACGACGAGTACGCCGACCGCGGCCTGGTGGTGCTCGGCGTGCCCTGCAACCAGTTCGCCGGCCAGGAGCCGGGCACCGCCGCCGAGATCAGCGACTTCTGCCAGGTCAACTACGGGGTGACCTTCCCGCTGACCGAGAAGGTCGACGTGAACGGCCCCGGCCGCCACCCGCTCTACGCGGCGCTGGTCGACACGGCCGACGCGGAGGGCCACGCCGGCGACGTGCGGTGGAACTTCGAGAAGTTCCTCGTCGCCCCGGACGGCACGGTGGCGGCCCGGTTCGCGCCCACCGTCGAGCCCGGCTCGGCGGACCTGCGCGCCGCGATCGAGAAGGTGCTGCCCCCGGCGGTCTGAGGGCACCCGCCTCGGCCGTGCCACTGTGTGCCGAACGGACTACGATCGGCGACACCTGGTCCGAGTGGAGGGGGCGGGATGTTCTTCGCGGTGCAGCCGGCGCTCACACCGGGCCAGGTCCCGCCCGAGCACCACGTCAGCATCCAGCGTCCGCTCGACGCCGGTCGGGTGGTGCTCGACGCCGCCGTGCCCGACGACGTGCTGCGCGACCACAGCCGCCTGCGCCACGTCCCGCCGGCTCACGAGCACCTCGACGGCTCGGGACGGCACCGCTTCACGTTGGAGCACCTGCTCGGTCGGGTCGGCGGCGCGACGTCCTACATCCGCATGTCGCCCGAGGACCTGCCGCCGTTCGTCTGGGCACTCTTCGCGGCGGCCAGGCCGGTGGTGTTCGTCTGGACCGACCCGACGACCGGCGTACGCGTCGAACGGGTGGTGGCGGCGGTCCGGCGCGACGGCGATCCGGGTGGTCGGTCGGGGCGCACTCCGCCCGGCCCCCGCCGGCCGTGACCTCGCCTCAACCCTCGACGACGACGGACCCGGTCGGATTGGCCAGCGCGGCCCGGATCGGGGCGAGCGCGGCGGCGAACTCGTCGAGCTCCCCGGCCTCGTCCCAGAGCTCGGCCAGCTCGGACCCGTCGGCGAGCACCCGGTCCAGCGCCCGCAGGGCCAGCGCCGGCAGCTCCGCGGAGAGCGTGAGGCGCCCGCCGGCGGTGAGGAAGTCCGGCGCGTACGCCGAGTCGACCGGCGGGCCACCGGGAAGCTGCGCGGCGACCACCGCCGACGCCGCGACCGCCTTGGCGCCGGGCCACGAGTCCAGGAAGTCGCCCTCCCCCGCCGCCTCGCGCAGCGCCTGCTCGACCAGCAGGGGCCGTCGCTCCGGCGACGCCTCGTCGAGGCCGCCGCACCAGTCCGCTGCCACGTCGTTGTCGAACGGTCCCGCCGCCCACGCGCCCATCGCACTCCCCAATCCGTGTTCGCAAGTGGAGGCAGGCTAGCCGCCGGGGCCGACACCGTTCCCGCCGCGACGGCGTTGCGGGCCGCCCGGCGGGCGTTGTCCCGAAGCCGGCCCCCCGCCCCCGCGCCGGCAGTACGTTGGGCGGGCGGCGCAGGCCGTCACCGCCGCTGCGCGCGGCGGGGACGCAGCCCGGTCCGATCCCGCCGGCCGGCCCGCCACACGCCAGACACCAGACGGAATTGTCGACCATACCGGTGGGGAATACCGTCGCCGCGAACGAGGTTGGGGACCGACATGACAACTGTGGGACTGATCGGCAGTGGACACATCGGCGGCACGGTGGCGCGGCTGGCGGTGGCCGCCGGCTACGACGTGGTGCTGAGCAACTCGCGCGGCCCGGAGACCCTGAAGGATCTCGTCGAGGAGCTGGGCCCGCGCGCCCGGGCGGCCACGGCCAGCGAGGCCGCGGAGGCCGGCGACCTGGTGGTCGTCACCATCCCGCTGAAGGCGTACCGGGACGTGCCGGTCGAGCCGCTGGCCGGCAAGCTCGTGCTGGACACCAACAACTACTACCCGGAGCGGGACGGCCGGTTCCCCGAGCTCGACTCGGGCTCCACCACCAGCAGCGAACTGCTCCAGCGGCACCTGCCGCAGTCGCGCGTGGTCAAGGTGTTCAACAACATCTTCTTCAAGCACCTGCACGCGCTGGCCCGGCCGACCGGCGCCGACGACCGCAGCGCGCTGCCCATCGCCGGCGACGACGCGGGCGCGAAGGCGGAGGCCACCGCCTTCCTCGACCGGATCGGCTACGACGCCGTGGACGCCGGCGCCCTCGCCGAGAGCTGGCGCTACCAGCCGGACACCCCCGCCTACGGGACCATCTACTCGGCCGACCCGGCGGACTGGGAGCGCGAGGCGCCGGCCGACGCCGCCAGGGTGCGGGCCGCCCTGACCGAGGCCACCCGCTGATCGTTCGCCCCTCCGGCCGGCGCCGCCGCACCGTCCGCCCATCGTGGCGCGACGGTTCTGCCGCAGGCACCACGCCCGGTCGCACCACGGGCGGTGCGGCCGGGCGAGCGGTGCGGCCGGGCGGGCCGGGCTAGGCTGCGACGGTGCAGCTCACCACCGTGGACGACATCGTCACGGCCGAGAAGCGCATCGCGGGGCGGGTCGCCCGCACGCCGCTGCTGCCCTGCCCCCGCCTCGGCGACCCGCTCCGGCTCGACCTCGCGGTGAAGGCGGAGAACCTCCAGCACACCGGCAGCTTCAAGGTGCGGGGCGCGCTGAACGCGCTGCTCGCCCGCGTCGAACGGGAGGGGGCGCCCGCCGGGCTGACCGCCTTCTCCGCCGGCAACCACGCGATGGCCGTGGCCTTCGCCGGCCGTACCTTCGGCCTGCCGACGGTCGTCTGCATGCCACCGCAGGCGGTGCCGACCAAGATCGAGGCGGTCCGGCGGTACGGCGGCGAGGTCGTCCTCACCGAGGACCTGCTGGGCACCTGCCAGGCCCTCGCGGCAAAACGCGGATACCACCTTCTGCACCCGTTCGACGAGCCGGACGTCATCGCCGGCCAGGCCACCGTCGGCAGGGAGATCCTGGCCGACGGCCCGCCGCCGGAGCTGGTCCTCGTGCCGGTGGGCGGCGGCGGGCTGATCAGCGGGGTGGCGTCGGCCGTCCGGGCGGCCGTCCCCACCGCCCGCGTCGTCGGGGTCGAGCCGGCCACTGCCAACGCCGTCGGCCACGCGCTGCGCACCGGCGGCGACGCCCTGGCGGTACGGCCGACGTCGATCGCCGACGGGCTGGCGGCGCCGTTCGCGGGGCGGCACACCCTGGCGCACGTCCGCGCCCTCGTGGACGAGGTGGTCGAGGTGTCCGAGGAGGACATCCGGGCCGCCTGGTGGGAGCTGCTGGACGCGACGAAGCTCCTGATCGAACCGTCCGCCGCCGTCACCCTCGCCGCGCTACGGGCCGGCCTGGTCGACGCCGGACCGGGCACCCGTACCGTGCTGGTCCTCAGCGGCGGGAACGTCTCCCCGGCCATGCTCGCGTCCCTGGCCTGACGCACGCGGGGGGTCGACGAGGCCGTCGAACTGCGGGCCGACGCACCACCGGCGCGGCCGACGGGCCGACCGGTCCCCCGCCGGGCCGGATCAGAGCGGGCGGCGACCGGCGAAGCCGCACTCCATCCGGTGGTACCAGCGCACGTCGGTGTCCCCCTCCAGCCAGCACCAGAGCACCGGCCGACCGTCGCGCTCGCCGGGGAAGTCGAGCAGGACCGGCGCGATCCCCTTGACCTGGATGTCGTGGGAGTGCAACTCCTCGACGAGGGCGTGCAGCCGCGCCTCCAGCCCCTTGACCTCGGCCAACCCGCCGAGCGGGCTGGCGCCCCGGTCAGCCAGGTCGACGCGCAGCTCGGCCAGGTCGGCCCGCAGCCGGATCAGCTCGTCGACGCGCGGGCGCAGGGTGGCGATCAGGTGGCGGGCCTGGGCGAGGGTGAACACCGGGCCAGTATGGAGCACCGCCCGACCGGTGGGACCGCACCACGCGCCGCCGGGGCGGCAGGTCCGACAGCGCCGCCGGCCGGACCCATCCACCCCCGCTTTGTAGCTAACCTTCCTTGACGGGGCATCAACGTGTAGCTAAGTTTCGACCAAACCGACGGGAGGGTCGACATGGAGCGAAGGAAGTTCCTGGCCGGAGCGGGTGCGGTGACCGCGGGCGCGGTCGCGGCGACGGCACCCGGCGCGGCTGGTCACGCCGCGCCCGGCATCCGCCACGTGGAGACCGGGCTCGACGTGCTCGTCCGGTCCGACTTCGCCGAACTCGCCGGCCAGCGGGTCGGGGTGATCTCGAACCCCACCGGCGTGGACTCGGCCTACCGGCACCTGGTCGACCTGATGCACGCCTCCGGCACGGTGCGGCTGGCCGCCGCCTTCGGCCCCGAGCACGGCTTCCGCGGCTCGGCGCAGGCCGGCGGCAGCGAGGGCACCGGCATCGACGCCCGCACCGGGGTCACCGTCTACGACGCGTACGGCGCCTCGCTGGCCAAGTGGGAGACCATGTTCACCCAGGCCGGCGTCGACACCGTCGTCTTCGACATCCAGGACGTCGGCGCCCGCTTCTACACGTACATCTGGACCATGTACACCTCGATGATGGCCGCGGCCCGGACCGGCAAGCGGTACGTGGTGCTGGACCGGCCGAACCCGGTCGGCGGCCGGGCCTACGGGCCGATGATGACCGCCGGTTTCACCTCCGGGGTGGGCCTGAAGGAGATCGTCCAGCAGCACGGCATGACCGTCGGCGAGCTGGCCCGGTTCTTCAACGCCGAGTTCCTGCCCGCCGAGGCCGGCCGCCAGGTCGACCTGCACGTCGTGAAGTGCCGGCACTGGAAGCGCGACAGGCTGGCCGCCGACACCGACCTGCCCTGGGTGCTGCCCAGCCCGAACATGCCCACCACGGACACCGCGCTGGTCTACCCCGGCACCGGCCTGTTCGAGGGCGTCGCCTCGCTCACCGAGGGCCGTGGCACCTGCAAGCCGTTCGAGCTGATCGGCGGGCTGGCCGAGGACTTCGACTACCACTGGTCCGACCGGCTCAACGCCCGCGAGCTGCCCGGCGTCGAGTTCCGCGAGGCGTACTTCACGCCGACGTCCGCCGGGCAGAAGCCCGCGCTGCTCAACAAGCTCTGCGCCGGCGTCGAGGTCAAGGTCGTCGACCGCGCGAAGTACGACCCGATCCGCACGGCGGTCGCGATGCTGGTGGAGGCGCACAAGTACGAGGCGTTCGCGTGGCGGCGCGACTCGTGGGACGCCGTGCGTCCGTACTGGATCGACAAGCTCACCGGGTCGCCACGGCTGCGCACGATGATCGACGCGGGCGCCGACGTGGACGACGTGGTCGGCGCCTGGGCCGACGAGTTGGCGGACTTCGACCGCCGCCGCAAGCCCCACCTGCTCTACCGGTGACTCAGGCGAAGACCCAGCTGACGGCGGCCAGGACGAGGTAGGCGACGGGGACCGAGCAGGACGGCACGAGAGCGGCCAGTCGTCGACGCCTCTCGCCCACCCGCGGTGCTCCCGGCACGGGGGCGAAGGGGGAGGTGACGAGGTCGCCGTCCCCGTCGCCTGCCAACTCCCGGTGCTCGACGAACGCCAGGACCCCGACCACCACGAACAGCCCGAGGGAGAGCGCCGGGGCGGGAAGGGTCAGTACGGCCGGCAGGCCGAGCCGGCCGGCGGCCGCTGCCCCCACGGCGACGAGGGGCACCAGGGCGGCCAGGGGAAGACCGACCGCCAAGGGGTGACGCATCAGGGGCGACAGCAGCTTGGGCAGGCTCGGGAGCACGAGCAGGAACACCCCGAGGCAGGCGAGCTGGACCGCGTTGTAGCTCAGCCGCTCGGGGGGTGGTGTTCACGGCGTCCTCTTCTCGGAGCTCCGGGGGTGGGGCAGTGACAGGTCGTCGCCGGTGTCGCCGGTGGAGAGGTGGTTGCCGACCCTGGTCGAGAACGCCTGCCACTGGGCGAGGCCCTGCGCCAGCTCCGGCGGTGTCGGCCTGCGGGCTCAGGTGAGGGCGGCCACCAGCAGGGCGAAGGCGGCGATGATGACGGCGACGCGGACGTAGTGGAGGCGGTCCCAGCGGTTCATCTGCTGCTTCCAGTCTGCGGGCCGGTTGTCAGGGGTCCACGTCTTGCCCCGGTTGTTGATCGGGACGAGCAGCAGGATCGACATGATCACGCTGAGGATCAGCAGCGCGCCGGCGGTGACGACGAGGCCGTTGCCGTAGGAGCGCCATCCGGCGATGGCACAGACCGCGACGAGGACGAGCGAGGTGATGTACCAGACCGGCATCACGGCGCCGAGCATCCGGCCCCCGTGGGAGCGGCCGAGTTGGCCGCTGTCACCGGGAAGTGCGTTGAGGATCGGGTTGATGACGAAGGCGACGGAGAACTCCACCCCCACCATCAGGCCGACGACCACGATGGCGAAGACCTCGAGTGCGTTGAGCATGATGACCCTTCTGAGATCTAGTGCTGCTAGCTGATGAGTCAACGCTAGCACTGCTGTCGCTTGATTATCTAGCGATGCTAGGATCGAATCATGTCGGTACAGGAACGCAAGGAGCGCGAACGGGCGGCGCGCGAGCGCCTCATCGTGGCGACTGCCCGCGAACTCGCCGAGCAGCAGGGCTGGGACGCGGTCACGACCCGCCGGCTCGCCGAGCGCATCGAATACAGCCAGCCCGTCCTCTACAGCCACTTCCGCGGCAAACGCGAGATCATCGGCGCCGTCGCCCTCGACGGCGCCGCCGAGATGGCTGCGGCGCTGCGGGCCTCGACCTCCGCCGCGGACGGCCCGCGCGCCCGGGTCACCGCCCTCGCCCGCGCCTACCTCGACTTCGCCGCACGCAACCCGGCGGTCTACGACGCCATGTTCGAGCTCGACGGCGGCCTGGCCTTCGCGAGCGAGGACACCCCACTACCTCTTAAGGACGCCTTCGCCGCCCTGCTGGAAAGCCTCGGCGAGGTCGCCGGGGACGGCGTCCACCCGGCACTGTTCACAGAGGTGTTCTGGGCGGCCCTGCACGGGCTGGCCACCCTGACCCGAGCGGGACGGCTGCCGCCGGAGGACACCGAGCCGAGGGTGGAGCTGCTGGTGGACCGGCTCGCCGTGGTCTGACACACCATCCCGGCGGGCATTCAGCCGGGGCCCTCGGGCCCCCGCCGCTGCATGCCCACCGCATCGCTTCCGGTCACTCGCGCCCACACGGGCGCAGCCGCAGATCGCCGGGCCCACGCCTAGACGGGCACCCGCCCCGGAAGCTGCGATGCCCATTGATGACGACCCGATACGCGCCCTAACCGGGCCGGTCCGCTCCGCCCAGAATCGGCACCACGGGCCGGCTGCGCCACGGGCTCGGAGAGCCCCCGGAGGCGGCCGACGCCGAAGAAGTCAGTCGGCCTGGGCGGCCAGTTCGCGGGCTCGGTCGCGGGCCGCTTCCAGGGCGGCGAGCAGCGCCGCGCGTACGCCGTGCTTCTCCAGCTCGCGCACGGCGGAGATGGTGGTGCCGGCCGGCGAGGTGACCGCCTCACGCAGCTTCACCGGGTGCTCGCCGGAGTCGCGCAGCATCACGGCCGAGCCGATGGCGGTCTGCACGATCAGCTCGTGCGCGACCTGCCGGGGCAGGCCGAGCAGGATGCCGGCGTCGATCATCGCCTCGACCAGCAGGTAGAAGTACGCCGGCCCGGAGCCGGAGAGCGCGGTCACCGCGTCCTGCTGGGACTCGGGCACCCGGACGGTCGACCCCAGCGGCTTGAACATCTCCTCGGCCAGCGCCAGGTGCGTGCCGGTGGCGTGGGCGCCGGCGGAGATCGCCGTCATCGCCTGGTCGACCAGGGCCGGGGTGTTGGTCATCACCCGCACCACGGGCGTGCCCTCGGGCAGGCGGCGGTTGAAGAAGCTGGTCGGCAGGCCGGCGCAGAGCGAGATGACCAGCTTGTCGGCGGGCACCTTCGGCCCGATCTCCTCCAGCAGCGTCGCCGCGTCCTGCGGCTTGACCGAGACGGCGAGCACCTCCGCCTCGGCCACGGCGGTGAGGTTGTCGACCACCCGTACCCCGTAGCGGGCGGTCAGCTCCTCGGCGCGGGCGGGGCGGCGGGCGGTGGCGAGCAGCCGGTCCACCGGCCAGCCCGAGCGCAGCAGCCCGGAGAGCATCAGCTCGCCGATCTTGCCGGCCCCGATCACCGCGACCGTGTGCACCGAACCCGCCATCGCCGTCGTACCCCCTCGCCGTGAGCCGGCGTCGCGACGGGCCGGACGGCCCGCCGCGACGCCGGGGATGGATCAGCTGCCGAAGAAGACCTCGGCCTCGGCGTACCGCTCCAGCGGCACGGTCTTCAGCTCGCGGGTGGCCTCGGCCAGCGGAACGCGGACGATGTCCGTGCTCTGCATGGCGACCATCTTGCCCCAGTCGCCCTCGTGGACCGCGTCGATCGCCTGGAGGCCGAGCCGGGTGGCGAGCACCCGATCGAAGGCGCTCGGGGTGCCGCCGCGCTGGATGTGCCCGAGCACGACGGTGCGGGCCTCCTTGCCGGTCTTGGCCTCCAGCTGCTCGGCGAGCCACTGGCCGATGCCGCCGAGGCGGACGTGGCCGAACGCGTCGAGCTCCTGGTTGTGCAGGACCATCTGGCCGTCCAGCGGCTGGGCGCCCTCGGCGACCACGACGATCGGGGCGTACTGGTGCTGGAAACGCTTCTCGACGTAGCCGGCGACCTGCTCGACGTCGAACTGCCGCTCCGGCAGCAGGATCACGTTGGCGCCACCGGCCAGGCCGGCGTGCAGGGCGATCCAGCCGGCGTGCCGGCCCATCACCTCGACCACCAGGGTGCGGTGGTGGCTCTCGGCGGTGGTGTGCAGCCGGTCGATCGCCTCCATCGCGATGTTGACGGCGGTGTCGAAGCCGAAGGTGTAGTCGGTGGCGCCGAGGTCGTTGTCGATCGTCTTCGGCACGCCGATCACGTGGACCCCGAGCTCGTGCAGCTTGGTGGCCACGCCGAGGGTGTCCTCGCCGCCGATCGCGATGAGCGCGTCCACGCCCTGCGCGGCGAGGTTCTCCTTGATCCGCTCGACGCCGTTCTCGATCTTGAAGGGGTTCGTCCGGGACGAGCCGAGGATGGTGCCGCCGCGCGGCAGGATGCCGCGGACCTCCGCGATGCCCAGGGGGCGGGACAGGCCCTCCAACGGGCCCTTCCAGCCGTCCCGGAAACCCACGAACTCGTGGCCGTAGCTGGCGACGCCCTTGCGGACCACCGCCCGGATGACCGCGTTGAGACCTGGGCAGTCGCCGCCGCCGGTGAGCACGCCGATACGCATGATCGCTCATCCTCCTGGGAGCATCAGGTGAAGCCCGATTTGCCCCAGGATATGTGTCGAATCAAGACCATCGGCGCCGTTGCCGGCCCGGGGCGGGCCGTCAGTGCGCACTGTAGTCGCCGCAGGCGTACGCCGACACCGCGCCCCGGGCCGATCCCACCGGCGGGCGGCCTACCGGTCAGTAGCTGACCTCGTGGTTCTCCCCCACCTCCGGCGGCTTGCCGGTCACCGCCGCCTTCGCGTAACCGAACAGGTTCACCACCGTGCTCGACGGAGAGTCCCAGTACTCCGCGGATCCGGCGTGCACCTTGAGCAGGGTGAGTCCGGGGGTCGCCAGCCCGTCCGGGAACCAGGCCTTGAGCACCGGGTTCCACAGCTCCTCGGCCTTCGCCCGGTCGTACTCCTCCCGGGCCGTGCCCGCGACCGACACCCAGGAGTTGCGCCGGGAGTCGGAGAAGGAGACGTTGACCTCGGGGTTCACGCGGATCTGCCGGACCTTGGCGGAGTCGGCGTACGCGAAGAACCACAGATCGCCGTCGAACTCCGCCTCCTGCAACCCCATCGGGCGGCTCACCATCCGGCCGTCCACGGCGATCGTGGTCAGCATGCAGATGCGGGCCTCGCGGACCAGCTCGGTCACCCGGCGCCGGGCCTCGGCGGCGTTGGTCGGTTCGTTGGTCATTGGGACTCTCCCTCACATCGGCTCGACGTCGCACCGGTGCCCGGGACAGAACCGACCAAACCTACGAACCGGTCATCGCCCGCCACCGGGCCAGGTTGTGCCGGGCATCGACCAGCGCGTCGTGCCGTGCCGCGTCGGCGTCCGGCAGCGGCGGCCGGCCCCGGTCGTCCCAGAGCTGGCGCAGGTCCTTGGTGAACCGGGGGATCTCCCGGGGCAGCGCCGGCATGGCGCCCCACAGCTGGGCCAGGGCGACGTGGTCGTACGCGGCGTACCAGGCCCACAGCTCCAGTTGCTCGCCCGGGCGGTCGCGGACCGGCTCGACGAGGAAGTCGTACAGCTCGTCGCGGATGCGTTCGCGGGAACGCCAGGCGCGGTTCGCCGGGGAGGGCAGCTTGTCGAGCACGTTGCGGCGCACCCAGGGCACGGCCCGCGAGTCGTCGAACTCGGTCGAGACGGCGTAGAACTCGCGGCCGTACTCGTCGACGACGCCGATCGACACGAGGTCGACGAGCCGGCCGTCCTCGATGAACTCGCAGTCGTAGAAATAGCGGTAGACCATCGCCCGTCATCCTCGCCCACGCCCTCGGCGTCCCGACGACCGGGGCGGTCGGAACGCCCCCCACCACGCCGGTCGTCGCAGCTCGGGAGTGTCACGGAAGTGCTTCGAGGGGTGTACAGCAAGCGACCGGACCGTCATGATCTGATGTGTACCGCTACCGGACGCCGAACCGGTGTCAGTTCACCTCGTCGAGGGCCTTCAGGTTCACCCGGTGAGCGAGTTGTGGTCCTTGACCGGGGAGGGGTTGGACCGTGGAGATGCGCCTGCCGGAGCCTGGTGACGCGCTCACGGGTGTGGAGATGTTCGCCGGGCTGGAGCCGGAGGTCCGGCAGCGGGTGATCGCCGCGGCGGTCCCCCGCACATACCGCAAGGGCCAACTGCTCTTCGTCGAGAACGACCCCGGCGAGTCCCTCATCGTCCTGCGTCGGGGCGCGGTCGCGGTCTTCCGCACCGCGCCGACCGGCGAACGCGCCGTGCTGTCGGTCATCCGTCCGCCGGACGTGCTGGGCGAGGTCTCCCTGCTCGACGCCTCCACCCGCTCCGCCTCGGCCGAGGCGATCGAGGACTGCGCCGCGCTCGCGCTGTCCCGGGGCGCGTTCATGGAGCTGGTGCACTCCAACCCGCGCATCCTCGACGCGGTGATGCGCTCGCTCGGCGGGCTGATCCGCCGGCTGACCGAGCAGAACGCCGACCACGTCTTCCTGGACCTGCCCGGCCGGGTGGCCAAGACCCTGGTCCGGCTGGCCGGCGAGAGTCAGGCCCCGATGATCACCATCGAGCTCAACCAGAGCCAGCTCGCGGAGATGGCCGGCGGCTCGCGGCAGAGCGTCAACCAGGCGATCGGGTCGTTCGCCAACCGGGGTTGGCTGCGCACCGAGGGCCGGCGGATCGTGGTCACCGACGTCGCGGCGCTGCGCCGCCGTGCCGGCATGAGCGAGCGCTGAGGCGTACGCGAAAAAGGGCCGGAGCAGCCGCTCCGGCCCTTTCGTGCGGGGTGTCAGGGAGTGTTGCTGCCCGGCCCGACCCAGTTGGTGCTGCCCGGCCCGACCCACTCCGTGCCGTCCTTGCCGCCACCGGACTGCTCGCTGACGATCCCCTGCGCCTGGAGCGCGGCCAGCGTGGCGGCGTCCACGTCGACGGAGTCGCCCGCGAGGTGGCTGACCCCGCTGCCGTCGGTCCAGTCGCTCTGCAACATCACGTACACCATCGGGAATCCCCCTGTGGTCAATGGTCGACATTCAGCCGCCTGACTGTAACCGTAGGGCCGCCCGGTGGACTGTCCACAAGCCAACAGCCCGGTACCCGACAGCTGGGCGGACGGCGATACTGACACCGGAACGGTGCCGATCACGGCGCCGGCGGGATCGCGAGTGGAGGGCGTCATCGCCACGCAGTGTGACCGCTGTGGACGCACGGCCGCCGCGGGCGACCGCTTCTGCGGCGGCTGCGGCAACGAGCTGGGCGCGGTCTGTCCGCACTGCCTGCGCCCGCTCGCCCAGGACGTGGCGTTCTGCACCTCCTGCGGCGCCGCCCGGCCGGGCAGCGAGCGACAGCCGGCCCCGCAGGAGGACCGCCGCCGGGTCAGCGTGCTCTTCGTCGACCTGATCGACTTCACCCCGTACGTCGAGCGGGCCGACCCGGAGCTGGTCCGCGGCATGCAGACCGGGTTCTTCTCGGCCGCCCGTCGCGTCGTGGGGCAGTACGGCGGGGTGGTGGAGAAGTACATCGGCGACGCGGTGATGGCCCTGTTCGGCGCGCCCGTGGCGACCGAGACCGACGCGCTGCGCTGCGTGCGGGCCGGGCTGGAGCTGCAACGGGTGCTGACCCGCTTCGCCCCCACCGGTGCCGACGCGCTGCGCTTCCGGGTCGGGGTGGCCACCGGCGAGGCGCTGGTCGACGTCGCCGCCGCCCGCGACGGCGGCCAGGCGATCGTGGCCGGCGACGTGGTCAACACGGCCTCCCGGATGCAGTCGGTCGCGCCGCCGGGCGGGGTGCTGGTCTGCGGCGTGACGCACGCCCTCACCCGGGACGCGATCCGCTACTCGGAGCAGCCGCCGGTCACCCTGCGCGGGCGCTCCACGACGACCGAGGTGTGGCTGGCCCTGTCCCCGGTCCGCCGGCAGCCGACGGACCGGCAGCCGGACGTCACGCCGCTGATCGACCGCGAACACGAGCTGGGGATGCTGGTCAACGCCCTGCACCGGTCGCTGCGCGACCGCCGCCCGCAGGTGGTGACCGTCTTCGGCCGGGCCGGGCTGGGCAAGAGCCGGCTGGTCCGGGAGCTGTACCGGCATGTGGACCAGCTGGTCGACGAGCCGCTGACCTGGCGGATCGGGCGGTGCCCGCCGTTCGGCGAGAACGTGACGTTCGCGGCGCTGGCCGACATCGTCAAGTCCGAGGCCGGCATCCTGGACACCGACCCGGCGTCGAGCGCCGCCCAGCGGCTCGCCTCGGCCGTCGGCGAGCTGGTCGGTCCGGGCGAGCGGCAGCGCCTCGTCGACGCCCTGCGGCCCCTCGTCGGGCTGCCGGGGACCGCGCTGCCGGCCGAGGAGACCGGGTCGGCGTGGCGGCGTTTCCTGCTCGCCCTGGCCGCCCGACGGCCGACCGTGCTGGTCTTCGAGGACCTGCACTGGGCCGACGACGCGATGCTGCGCTTCGTGGAGCTGCTCGGCACCGCCGCCCGGGACGTCCCGCTGCTGCTGCTCTGCACCGCCCGGCCGGAACTCGTCGACCGGGACCCGAGCTGGGCGGGGACGATCACCGGCTCGGTGACCATCACCCTGCCCCCGCTGCGGGACACGGGCATCGCCGCGCTCTACGCCCACATGTTCGGCCGGGCGGCCTTCTCCGCCGACATGCTCAGCCCGCTGATCGAGGTGGCCGGCGGCAACCCGCTCTACGCCCACGAGTACGTCCGGATGCTGATCGAGCAGGGCGCGCTGCGCCAGTCCGTGCGGGGCTGGTCGATGGAGAAGCACCTCGACCTGCCGATGCCGGAAAGCGTGCACGCCGTCATCGCCAACCGCATCGACCTGCTCGACGCCAAGGAGCGCACGGTGCTGCTGGCCGCCGCCGTGGTCGGCGTGCAGTTCTGGCCGGGGGCCGTGGCCGCCGCGCTCGGGCAGCCCGTCGAGTCGGTGGAGCGCGCGCTGCGCCGGCTGGAGCAGCGGGACTTCGTGCACGAGCAGGCCGCCTCGACGATGGCCGGGCAGCCCGAGTACCGGTTCCGGCACGTGCTGGTGCGCGACGTCTGCTACCAGCGGCTGCCCCGTACCGAGCGGGTGGCGCGGCACGAGCGGACGGCGCAGTGGCTGGACATGCTCTCGCAGAGCCGGGACACCGACCTGGCGGAGGTGCTGGCCCACCACCGGTGGGCGGCCCACGAGATCGCCCGGTCGCTGGGCATGGAGATGGCCCGGTTCGCCGGCCCCGCCCGGGCCGCGCTGCACCGGGCGGCCCGCCGGGCGTACGCGCTGCACAGTCTCGACGTCGCGGCGAGCCACGCGGGCCGGGCGCTCGGGCTGGCCGACGACTCCGACCCGCTCGACCGGCTCCAGCTCGAGCTGCTCAGCACCGAGATCTCCTTCTACCGCGACGGCAACGTCTTCCTCTCCGGCGGCGGGCCCGAGCAGGTGCAGGCGCTCGCCGACCGGCTGCTGGCGCACGACGACGACGCCTGCGCGGCGCGCGCCTGGACGCTGCTCGGTCAGGCCGCGTGGCTGCGCGCCGACCGGGCCGCCGCGCTCGCCTGCCTGGACCGGGCCGTCGAGCTCTTCGACCCGCTGCCGGACAGCCCGCAGAAGGCGGACGCCTACGCCGAGCTGGGCCGGCTGCACATGCTCAACTATGAGCGTGATCCGGCGGTCGCCGCAGCCGACCGGGCGGCGGAGATCGGTGAGCGGCTGAGGCTGACCGAGACCCGCACCAACGCCCGGATCACCTCGGCAATCGCCCGCTACCAGGCGGGTGACCGGTCCGGCCTGGACGACCTGCACGCGATCGTCGAGCTCAGCCGCGCCAACCAGCTGATCGCCCTGCCCCGGGCCATGCAGAACCTCGCCTACGCCGTCTGCGAGGAGGGCGACTGGCTGCGCTCGGACGCCCTGCTCTCGTCGTCGCCGACCCGCAAGGCCAGCGGGCAGACGCTGACCACGAGCTACTCGGCCGAGGCGATGCGCGCCTGGTTCGAGGGCGACTTCGACCGGCTGCTGGCCGCCGCCGAGGCCTTCGTGGACACCCCGACCGGCAGCTGGGACATGCAGGTCCGCGGCCTGCGCTCCTGCCTGCTGGTACTGCGCGGCGAGCGGGTGCCGCAGGCGCGCTCCCACTCGGACGACGACGCCGCCGCCACGTTCAGCGACGACGTGGCGGCCGCGCTCGACGCCGCCCGGCGCAGCGGTTTCCACCGGCCGCACTGGACGATGCTGGGGATGGGCGCGCTCTGCCGGGCCCTGCAGGGACGCCGGCAGGAGGCGACGGCGCTGATCGACGAGCTGGCCGACTCCTGGTCGGTGGTGCCCGCCATCGCCAGCGGCGAGTGGATCCCGGCGGCCGGGTACGCGGCCAGCCTCGCCGGGCGGGAAGCGGCGGCACGGGTACGCGCGATGCTGGACCGGGTGGGTCACCGCACGCCCTGGTCCGAGGCGGCGCGCCGGACGGTGGCCGGTGCGCTGGCCGCCGCTGACGGCGACCACCGGCGGGCCGCCGAGCTGCACCTGGCCGGCGCCGAGATCTACGCCGGCATCCCGGACGTGACGGACCGGATGCTGGCGTTGACCTTCGCGACGGTGGAGCTGGAGCGGGCCGGCGAGTCGACGGCGGGCCGCCCGGAGCTGGCCGAGCTGCGCGCCTTCGCGCTGCGCAACCACGCCCCCGTCCTGCTGGACCTGGCCCGCCCCCCGACGACCGCCGCCGACACCGCCCTGGCCTGCTGACCGGGCGAAGCGGGCGGGCGGCCCGTCAGGCGGGGACCGGCTCGCGGGGGACCGGGCCGGCGGGCGGGCTCTTGGCCTTCTGGGCGTACATGTCGACGTACTCGCGGCCGGAGAGCTCCATCAGCTCGTACATGATCTCGTCGGTCACCGCGCGCTCGACGTACCGGTCACCGGCCATCCTGGCGTAGCGCGAGAAGTCCAGCGGCGGGCCGAACCGGATCCGCACCTGGGCGATCTTGGGGATCAGCTTGCCGGGCGGCTGGATCTCGTCGGCGTTGAGCATCGCCGTCGGGATGACCAGGGCGCCGCTCTCCAGGGCCAGCCGGGCCACGCCGGTCTTGCCCCGGTAGAGCCGGCCGTCCGGCGAGCGGGTGCCCTCGGGATAGATGCCGGCGATGCCACCGGCGCGCAGTACCCGCAGCTGGGTGTCCAGGGCCGCCCTGGCCGCCCGGCCGCCCGAGCGGTCGACCGGGATGGTGCCGGAGCCGACGAAGAACATCTTCGTCAGCCAGCCCTTGACGCCCTTGCCGGTGAAGTACTCGGCCTTGGCGATGAACGTCACCCGCCGCTTCACGACCAGCGGCGTGAAGATCGAGTCGGAGAACGACAGGTGGTTGCTGGCGAGGATCACCGGCCCGGTGTCGGGCACGTGGTGCAGCCCCTCGACCTGCGGGCGGAAGACCAGCCTCAGCAGCGGGCCGAGGAGCACGTACTTCATCAGCCAGTACAGCACCGGCGTCCTTTCCAGAGGTGGTCGCGAGGCCGCCGCGTCGCCACGGGTCGTCGTGGGCATGAGCCTACGAACCCGATGCGTGCCGCCACAACGTGATCCGGCCCGCGTGGCGCGGAGCGTCCATTCCGGACAGCCGCAGCCGGGCGGCGGGCAGCCGGCGGGCGGGCGGTGTCGCCTGTCGACGTACCGCCGCCCGTCGCGGATACGGCGCGGGGCGACGGTCGGTCGGGACACCCGTCGGCCCCGCGCGAAGGCCTGCGGCACCTACGCTCGTGGTGTGCGGGTGGCCGGGGTGCGGCGGGGAGCGGGCAGGCTGGTCCGGCTGCCCCGGGCCGCCGTGCTGGACCTGCTCATCGGCGTCGCCGTCTCGGCCGTCGTGGCGGCGGCGATCACCGCGAACCTGGGCGGCGACCGGGGCCGCGACGTCCCCGCCTACCTGTTCGCCGTCGGGCTCGGCGCGCTCGTGCTCCTGCGCCGCCGCGCGCCGACCACCGTGCTGGTGGTGAGCGCCGCCGGCCTGGTCGCCTACTACGTGGCCGGCTACCCGCCGGTCGGGCTGGCCCTCCCCCTCGCCGCGGCGCTCTACTCGGCGGCCGAGGCCGGGCAACTGCGCTGGGCGGTGCTCGTGGGGCTCGGCCTGCTCGTCGTCTCCACCGCGTTCCGCACGGCGGACGGCGCGAGCGTCGCGTACCTCATCGGCTTCGAGCTGGCCTCCAGCGTCGCCATCATGGCCGCCGCGGTCGCCCTCGGCGACGGGGTCCGGTCCCGGCGGCTGCGGCGCCGGGAGCAACGGTGGCGGCTGCGGCAACTGGAACGCGACCACGCCCGGGAGGCGGCGCGCCGCGTCGAGGAGGAACGGCTCCGGATCGCCCGGGACCTGCACGACGTCATCGCCCACCACATCTCCGTCATCTCGCTGCACGCCGGCGTGGCCGACGAGGCCCTCGACGACGACCCGGCAACCGCCCGTGCCGCCCTGGGGCACGTCCGCTCGGCCACCACCCAGGTCGCCCGGGAGCTGCGCACCACCCTCGGTCTCCTGCGCGACCCGGCCGTGGCCGAGCCCCGGCAACCGGTGGCGGGGCTGGCCGGGCTGGACGCCCTGGCCGCCGGCGCGCGGGCCACCGGGCTGCGGATCGCCGTCCACCGGCAGGGCGAGCTGACCGGGCTGCCCGCCGCGGTCGACTCGACCGCCCACCGGCTGATCCAGGAGGCGCTGACCAACACCCTGCGCCACGCCGGCGCGAGCACCGTCGAGATCGACGTCGTCCGTGGCCCCGGCACCCTCGCCGTCGCCGTCCGCGACGACGGCCGTGGGCAGCGCCAGGACACCCCGCGCGGGTACGGGCTCGGCGGCATGCGGGAGCGCACCGCCCTGCTCGGGGGCACCGTCACCGCCGGCAACCGACCCGGCGGCGGCTTCGAGGTACGCGCCGAACTACCCCTGGGAGGGACCACGTGATCCGGGTGGGACTCGTCGACGACCAGCACCTGGTCCGCGCGGGGCTGCGCGCGCTGCTGAACCGGGCGCCGGACATCGAGGTCGTCGGCGAGGCTGGCGACGGCGACGCGGCGTACCGGCTGGCGGTCACCGAGCGGCCGGACGTCCTGCTGATGGACGTCCGGATGCCGGGCACCGACGGCATCGAGGCCACCCGGCGGATCGTCGCCGACGAGCGGCTCACCGGCGTACGGGTCGTCGTGCTCACCACGTTCGACACCGACGAGTACGTCTTCGAGGCGATCCGGGCCGGCGCGTCCGGCTTCCTGCTCAAGGACACCGGCCCCGACGAGCTGCGGGGAGCGGTGCGGATCGTCCGGGCCGGGGAGGCGCTGCTCTCCCCCGCGGTGACGCGGCGGGTCATGGCGGCGGTGCGCGCCGGCGGGCGGGAGCCGGACCCGGCCCGGCTGGGCTCGTTGACCGCCCGGGAGCGGGAGGTGCTGGCCGAGGTCGCGGCCGGCCGGTCGAACGACGAGATCGGCGCGGTCCTGCACATCAGCCCGGCGACGGCGCGCACGTACGTGAGCCGGCTGCTGGCCAAGCTGCACGCCCGGGACCGGTCACAGCTCGTCGTGGCGGCGTACGAGAGCGGCCTGGTGCGGCCCGGCTCACCGCCCGGCCCGGGCTGACCGGCGCTCGGGGCGCTCGCCGGCACCGGCGGCCCTCGGGCGGCGCCGCCGGCAGGGCTCCGATGAAAAACATTCAGCAAGAACGGACATAAATCCCCGGTCGCGACCTGCGACAGGGCCTCTGACTTCGTACGCCGCGCCACAAGGCACTCCCGGAACGGGGTCCGGACGTGTCACGATTCAAGGCACGGCGTGCGAGTCGGCGCCGAGGGGGCTCAGGCGGCCGCGCCGCGGGCGCGTGATGAGGAGGATGTCCGGTGTCAGCGGGTGGGGCCCGCCGGGGACGGCGGGACAACGGGCTCGACGCGAGCGAGTACGCCATCGCCGGCGACGTGGATCCGCGCGTCGGTGAGCACCTGCTCGACGTCCTGGCCGCCGGTGGGATCGCCGCCTACCTCCAGCCCTCGGCCGACCTGAACCCGGTCACCCGCACCACCACCGTCCCGCCCCGCCCCGTCGACCGGCTCTACGTCGACCGGTCGCACCTGACGACCGCGCGGGACTACCTGACCCAGCTCGCGGACGAGACGGCCCCCGAGAAGCCCCGCGAGGACGAGCCGGACATCGAGGCCGAGTGGGCCCGTATCGTCGCCGGCTTCCACACCACCGCCCCCCGAGGTGGCGACAACCCGTGGCCCGCCGCCGAGGACGTGGACGACCCGCCCGGGCCCGCCGGCGGCCCGGTGACCCTCGGCACGCCCGACGAGCCCGCCGGGCCGACCGCCACCGACGTGCGACGGTTGCCGTACGCGGCCGACATCTCGGGCGTCTCCCTGTCGCGGGGCCGGCAGGACGAGCCGTCGCTGCTCGACGGGCTGGACACCTTCGGCGCGGACCTGCCCGACGACGAGGCGGAGGACGAGCGCTACACCCCGCCGCCGCCCCCGCCCCTGCCGCGCTTCTCGAAGTACACGGTGGTCGGGGTGCTGGCCATCGTGGTCGGCTTCGTGCTCTTCCTGTTCCCGTCGCTCTTCCCGGTGGCCGACCCGTCGGTGGTCAACCTGTTCGGGTTCACCGGCATCCTGGCCGGCTTCGTCTCGCTGATCTGGCGGCTGCGCCCCGGTGGCGACGACGACGAGCGCGACCCGGACGACGGCGCGGTGGTCTGACCGGCGACCCGTCCGCCGACTCTCCTGCCCGCATCCCGGGACGACGGACGCCCCGAGCCCGGTGCGCAACACTGGTGTAACTTACTGTCAGTAGGAATACCGCTGTCCGTCACATCCCTCGTTGACTGCCCGGTTGTTCCTCCGCTGCGGCGGTCACTCCCTGCTGATCGGAATGCCCGAGATGCGACAGAGTTCCCTCGTGGTGGTGGCCAACCGCCTGCCCATCGACGACAGTGTGGCGCCCGACGGTGCCTGCGAATGGCGCCGCAGTCCCGGCGGCCTGGTCAGCGCCCTCCATCCCCTCCTGCGACACACTCCGGCGACGTGGGTGGGGTGGGCCGGCGGCACCGGCCCGGCGCCGGCGCTGCCCGACGTGGACGGCGTCCGCATGCACACCGTTGCGCTGACCGCCGACGACCTGCGCGACCACTACGAGGGCTTCGCCAACGCCACCCTCTGGCCGCTTTACCACGACTCCGTGGAACAACCGGAGTACCACCGCAGCTGGTGGGAGGCGTACCAACGGGTCAACCAGCGGTTCGCCAAGGCCACGGCCGACGTGGCCGAGCCCGGCGCGGTGGTCTGGGTGCAGGACTACCACCTGCAACTGGTGCCCGGCCTGCTCCGGGAGCTGCGGCCGGACCTGCGGATCGGCTTCTTCCTGCATGTGCCGTTTCCACCGCCCGAGCTGTTCATGCAGCTCCCGCGCCGGGCCGAGCTGCTGCGCGGGATGCTCGGCGCCGACCTGATCGGCTTCCAGCGCTCCCAGGCCGCGCACAACTTCGCCCAACTGGTGGCGAAGGTGCTGGACGTCCCCGCCACCGACCGGCGGATCACCGTCGACGACCGGGTGGTCCGGATCGGCGCCTTCCCGGTCTCCATCGACACCGCCGAGATGGCCGCGCTGGCCGCCCGGCCCGACGTCGCCGACCGGGCCAGCCGGCTGCGCCGCGACCTCGGCAGTCCCGAGCAGGTGATCCTCAGCGTCGACCGGATGGACTACACCAAGGGCATCGAGCAGCGGCTCAAGGCGTACAGCGAGCTGATCGCCCACGGGCACGTCAAGGTGCGCGACACCGTGCTCGTGCAGGTGGCGGTGCCCAGCCGGGAACGGGTCGGGCAGTACCAGATCCTCCGCGAACGGGTGGAGCGCGAGGTCGGGCGGATCAACGGGGAGTTCGGCCGGGTCGGCGAGCCGGCGATCCACTACCTGACCCAGCCGTTCGACCGCGCCGAACTGGCCGCGCTCTACCGCGTCGCCGACGTGATGGCGGTGACCCCGCTGCGTGACGGGATGAACCTCGTCGCCAAGGAGTACGTCGCCGCCCGGGTGGACGACACGGGCGCGCTGCTGCTCAGCGAGTTCGCCGGCGCCGCCGCCGAGCTGCCGCAGGCGTACCTGGTCAACCCGCACGACCTGGAGGGGCTCAAGCAGGGGCTGCTCGCGGCGCTGCGGGCGGGCCCGGACGACCTCGGCGCGCGGATGCGGGCCATGCGGGCACACCTGCACCGGCACGACATCCGCGCGTGGGCCCGCTCCTACCTCTCCGCCCTCGACGAGAGCGGCTCGCTGCTGACCCGACTGGGCGCCGCCGGCTGAGGCCGCCGGCCCGGCCCGGGGCGGTCAGGGTCGGCTGGTCGGTCACGTTCGGCCGGTCGGGCCGGGGCGTCAGGGCCGGCCGGTCGGCGCGGGGTCCTTCTCCAGCCAGTCCAGGATCGCGTCGACCGGCTCCCGCCACCGGGCGTCGAGCATCATGTCGTGCCCCATGCCGGGGAAGAGCAGCGGGGCTGAGCCGTACCGCCGGGCCGCCCGGGTCAGCGCCGACGACGGCACGATCCGGTCGTCGGGGCTGCCCAGCACCAGCACCGGCGGGTCGCCCACCGCCGGCTCGGCGGCCCGCCCGGTCAGCAGCTGCCACTGGGCGCGCCGGCCGGCCCGCCCCAGCCGGCCCGCGTAGCCCCGGGCCTCCGCCTCGGGCAGCTCCCGGCTGAACAGCTGCCGGCGGTGTAGCCGCAGCGGCCCGCCGAACACCGCCGGCAGCGTGCCGACCGGATTGCGGCGCAGCGCCGCCCCGAACGTCGCCCAGCCGCCGAACACCGGCGCGACCAGCACCGCGGCCCGGGCCGGGTAGCGGGCCAGCGCGTGGGCCACCACGAGCGCCCCGGCGCCGTGCCCCACCAGCACCGCCTGGCGCGGCAGGCCCGCCGCCACCTGGGTCACGTCGTGGGCGTACGCCCGCAGCGTCGCCTCCGGCGCCGGCCCGCTGTCGCCGTGCCCGCGCAGGCTCAGCGCGTACGCCGGGAAGCCCCGGGACGCGGCGTGGCCGAGCCAGTGCTCGGCGAACGCCCAGGCGCCGTGCCCGAAGCCCGGTACGAAGAGCAGCGGCGGACGTCCCTGTTCCACCTCGGGGGTCGCGCCGAGCACCTCACGCCGGACCGGGCGGACCGGGCGGGCCCACTCCCGCCCGCGCATGATCCGCACCTGACTCACTGTTCCGGCCTTTCGTTCGCGACTGCGGGGCTCCGCTGCGCTGCACTCCTCGCGCTCACCGCGCCCACCCTTCGTTCGCGACTGCGGGGCTCCGCTGCGCTGCACTCCTCGCGCTCACCGGGAAGCCTCCAGGTCAAGCAGCGCGCGTTGGACCGCGCGCAGGTAGTCGGCGTGGCCCACCTCGAACCAGTGCCGGCTGCTGTCCTTGACGGGCCCGGCGTAGCGCTCCCCCGCCTTCGCCGACACCCGGGCGGCGAAGGCCGCCGCCCGGTCGGGGCGGGTCACGCGCAGCCGCAGCAGCCGGGCGAAGAGCACCGACTGCCAGTGCGACAGGGGGAAGATGCCCGAGTCCGGCTGCACCAGCCCGGCCACGGCCAGCGTGGGACGACCGGGGACGAAGGCGTTCAGCCAGAGCTTCGGGCGGCCCTCCCCCGCGTCGTCGCCGAGCACCTTCGGGTCGAGGAACTCGAAGCGCGGCAGGTACCCGGTGGCGAAGACGACCAGGTCCGGGTCGATCTCCCGGCCGTCGGAGAGCTCGACGGCGTACGGGTGGAAGCGGACGACGTCCGGCACCGGCGCGATCCCGCCGTGGCCCACGTAGTAGACGAGCTGGCTGTTGGCGATCGGGTGCGTCTCGTAGACCCGGTGGTCGGGCTTCGGCAGGCCGAACCGGGTCAGGTCGCCGACGGTCAGCCGCAGCGTCCAGTGGTAGAGCCACTGCCGCACCCGCAGTGGCACGCGCAGCGCCAGCAGCGCGTCGTTGACCTGGTCGGCGGGGCGGCCGAGGACGTACTTCGGGGCGTACCAGTAGCCCCGGCGGGTCGAGTGCCAGCAGCGCGACGCCTGCTGGGCGGCCTCGACGGCGATGTCGCAGCCGGTGTTGCCGGCGCCCACCACCAGCACCCGCTTGCCGCGCAGTTGCGCCGGGTCCTTGTAGGACGAGGCGTGCATGACCTCGCCTCGGAACTCCTCCAGCCCCTCGTAGCGGGGCAGCTTCGGCGACCAGTTGTGGCCGTTGGCGATCACCACGGCCGCGTAGCGGGAGGTGCGTTCCGGGCCGTAGCCGCCGGTGCTGCGGGTGGTCACGTCCCAGCGGTCACCGGCCACGGGCTCCACCCGGACGACCTCGGTGCCGAACCAGATGTGCCCGCGCAGGTCGAAGTGGTCGGCGTACCGCTCGAAGTACGACAGCAGCCGGCTGTGGTGCGGGTAGTCCGGCCAGTCGTCCGGCATCGGGAAGTCGGGGAACTGGGTGAACGGCCGCGACGAGATCAGGTGCGTGCTCGCGTACACCGGGCTGCGGTCGTGCCGCCAGTTCCAGGCGCCGCCGACGCCGGTCTCCCGCTCGTAGCAGTCGACGCCGAAGCCGTGTTCCTTCAGGTTCTTGATCGCCGTCAGACCGCTGGCCCCCGCGCCGACGACGCAGACGGTGTCGCCCCGGTCGGAGACCGGCCGGCCGTCGCGGGTCAGGGCGAGAGTGCTCGCCTCCGGGTCGGGCCGGCCGTGGTCGGTGGAGGTGGACACCGGGATCTCCTTTTGTGCGGCACGAGTGCCGGGTCGCGCAGCATCCTCTCCACAACGGAGCGGGTTGTCCAGCCCCGGCCGCGACGGACGGTCAGTCGGCGGCCGGCAGCAGCAGGTCGACCAGGACCGGGAAGTGGTCGCTGGCGCGGCGGGTCTGCGGGGTGTCCACCACGTCGTAGTCGACCACGGTGATCCTCGGATCGACGAAGAGGGCGTCGATGCGCCGCCGGGGGTCCGCGCAGGAGTAGGTGAGCCGGTCGGCCCGGTCCATCGCCACGGCGGCGTCGGACAGCCCGCGCGCCACAGTGGCCCAGGCCGGCCCGTCCGGCCCTTCGTTCAGGTCGGCCGCGGCGACCACCGGGCTGGTGGCGGCGTCCAGCTCGCGCTTGAACAGCGCGGCCTGCGCGGGCCGCTCGGCCGGGTCGGTGGACAGGTGCGACCCGGCCAGGGTGAACCGGGCCGCCCCGGCGACCACGCACTCGGCGTACGCGGCGCCGCGCAGGTGCCGGCCGGGGGTGAGCGGGAAGCGCTGGCAGCGGTCGGCCACCACCCGCACCCGCAGGCTGGTCAGCAGCAGGTTGCCGAGCGCGGGCAGCCCGCCGGCGGCCACCACCAGGCCGAAGGACTCCGCCAGCGCCGCCGACTTCTGCCGCCACCGGAACCGGCGCGGCCCCTCCTGCACGATCACCACGTCCGGCCGGGCGTCGCGGACCACCGCCGCCAGCGCGGCCGTGTCGTCGCGCTGGCTGTGGATGTTGTACGACACGACGCGCAGCGGCACGCCCGAACTCTGCGTCACGGTCACCGCCTCAGATCCGGCGGGCCAGGTCGGCGGCGCCGATGACGCCGGCGGTGTTGCCCAGCTCGGCCGGGCGGATCTCGGCGACGGGGAGGCGGCTGCGCTGGGCGAGCGCGTCGGCGAACGACCGGCGGGTCGGCCCGAGCAGCAGGTCCCCGGCCTCGATCACCCCGCCGCCGACGACGAGCACCTGCGGGTCGAGGATCTGCGCCATGTCGGCGAGGCTGGTGCCGAGCCACCGGCCGACCTGCGCGAACGCCTCGGTGGAGACCGGGTCGCCGGCCTGCGCGGCGGCGGTGACCATGGGCCCGGTGACCGCCTCGGCCTCGCCGCCGGCCAGTTCCAGCAGGCCGGTGGCGCGGTGCGGCTCCTGCCGGGCGGCGGCGCGGGCGAACCGGACCAGGGCGCTGCCGCTGGCGTACTGCTCGATGCAGCCGAGCCGGCCGCAACCGCACTGGTGGCCGTCCGGCACCGTCAGCATGTGGCCCAGCTCGGCGGCGATGCCGTTGGCGCCCCGCAGCAGTTCCCCGCTGAGCACGATGCCGCCGCCGACGCCGGTACCGATGGTGAACATGACCATCGAGTCGTCGGCCTCGCGGGCCGCGCCGTAGCGGAACTCCGCCCAGGCCGCCACGTTGCCGTCGTTCTCCACGATCACCGGCAGGCCGGTGGCGGCGCTGACGTAGTCGCGCAGCGGCTCGTCCCGCCACGCCAGGTTCGGGGCGAACAGCACGGTCGAGCGGCTGGCGTCGATCCAGCCTGCCGCGCCGATGCCGACCGCCTCGATCGCGTGCCCGGAGGCCAGCTCGCGGACCAGTTCGATGATGACGTCGCGGGTCTTGGCGACGTCATCGGCGGGGGTGTCCCGTCGGGCCTGCACGAGGACCGTGCCGGCGGCGTCCACGACACCACCGGCCACCTTCGTGCCACCGACGTCGACTCCGATGGTCAGCGTCACCGCCGCCACTCCCCTCTGCTGTGCTGCCCGCACCGGCGCCGGCGGACGACCGGCGCGTGGTCGGGATGTGCGTTGGTCAGGCCCCGTCGCCCGGAGGTTGTCCGCCCTCGTCCCCCGGTGCCCGGGACGTGGGGACCACGGGCCCGTCGGTGGACGTCCGGACGGTCCCCGGGGCGGCCTGCCCGGCGACGTCGACGGGCGGTACGGCGGCCGGGGCGGCCTCGTCCTCCGCCCGCGTGGCGGCGGACCAGACGTCCCGTTCCGGTGCCGGCTGAGAATCATGCCCGCTACGGGTGGCCTCGCGCCACACGTGGTCGTCCCCGCCACCCGGAGCCGGGGTGGCCGCCGGCCCGGCGGGGGCGTCGGCGGAGGGCTCGGGCGGGGTGAACGCGCGCAGCAGGCTGGCCACCCCGGCGGCCAGGTCGCCCGCGCCGGTGGCGAGGCGCTCGGCGAACTCGGGACTCGGATCGCGCAGGGCGGCGATGCCCCGGCAGACCGGGCAGACGCAGCATTCGGCCGCGCCGGTGGCGAAACCGCCCGCGGGCGGCCCGGCCGACGCACCCGGGCTGCCGCTGTGACCGAGGACACTCGACACGATCCCACCGAGCGGACCCCACTGGCCGCCCTTCGAGCCGGCCGCGGCCAGCCGGGCGGCGGCCAGCGCCGTGGCGACCAGACGTTCGGCCTCTTCCCGGGCCGAACCCGGATCCGTTGCACCCATGGTCGGCTCCCCTACCCTGCCGCGGGACGCGTCACTGCGCCGCACCGGATGCTTCTACCCGGCGCTTGAGCTGCTTCAACGCGGTATCCATGATCATTTTTTCGGCCTTGCGGCGGAACATGCCGAGCATCCCGACGGAGAGCTCGACCTCCAGGGTGTAGGTCACCGTCGTGCTGCCGTCCTGGTTGCCGTCCAGGGCGTACGAGCCGCGCTGGAACTTCTGCATCTTCGAGGGCGCCACCAGGTGCCACTCGATCCGGGAGAGGTCCTCGGCGTACTCGTAGGCCAGCACGTACTCGTCGGCCAGCACACCGGCGTCGATCGTGAAGCGGACCTGGCTGGCGTAGCCGTCCTCGTACTCCTCGATCACCTCGACCCGCCGCATCGCCTCGGTCCACTCCGGGTAGCTCGGGAAGTCGCAGATGACCGCCGCCACCCGCTCCGGTGACGCGCCGACGACGATCGACTGGGTGGAGGTGTCCGCCATGCAGGGAGGCTACCCGGCACCGGCGGCGCCCACGCCGCGCCGCCCCCGGCACGCCGGATCGAAGCGTCCGGCGGCGACCGGCGGGCAGCCTGGGCGACCTGCCTTTTCGCCCCGGCCGCCGAGGCGGGTAGGTTTCGACGGAGCCGACCCGTGGTGGCGGCCCGCCCGGCCAGTGTGAGCACGAGGGAGTGCAGGTGCGCGAGTTCTCCGTCCCGCCGATCGTCACCATCGGCGACGCGGCCAACCTCACCGACCCGGTCTGGGACAACGCCGAGGCCGCCCCGGACGCGGTCCAGTTCGTCCGCCCCACCGGCGCGGGGGAAACCTGGGCCGACGTCACCTGCCGGCAGTTCCGCGACGAGGTCGTCGCCGCGGCCCGGGGCCTGGTCGCCGCCGGCGTCCAGCCCGGCGACCGGGTCGGCCTGATGAGCCGCACCCGCTACGAGTGGACGCTGCTGGACTACGCGATCTGGGCGGCCGGCGCGGTCACCGTGCCGATCTACGAGACCTCCAGCGCCGACCAGACCGCCTGGATCCTGTCCGACTCCGGCGCGGTGGCCTGCGTGGTGGAGAGCAGCGCGCACGCCACCCTGGTCGCCGGCGTCCAGGACCGGCTGCCCGAACTGCGGCACGTCTGGCAGATCGACCTCGACGCCGTGGCCGAACTGGTCCGGGCCGGCGAGGCGGTCGACCCGACGGAGATCGACCGGCGGCGGGCCGCCGTCCGCGCCGACGACCTCGCCACCGTCATCTACACCAGCGGCACCACCGGCCGCCCCAAGGGCTGCGTGCTGACCCACCGGAACATGTACGCCGACATCGCCAACGCCGTGCCGGTGCTGCCCAACCTGTTCCGGCCGGGCGCCTCGACCCTGCTCTTCCTCCCGCTGGCGCACGCCTTCGCCCGGCTCATCCAGATCGGCGTGGTGCAGGCGCGGGCCACGATGCGGCACTGCGCGGACACCAAGAACCTGGTCGGCGAGTTGCAGGAGTTCCGTCCCACCTTCGTGCTCTCGGTGCCCCGGGTGTTCGAGAAGGTCTACAACGGGGCCAAGCAGAAGGCCGAGGCCGACGGCAAGGGCAGGATCTTCGCCCGCGCGGAGCAGGTCGCCATCGCGTACAGCGAGGCGCTGGAGACCCCCGGCGGCCCCGGCCTGGCGCTGCGCGTCCAGCACGCGCTCTTCGACAAGCTGGTCTACCGCAAGCTGCGGGCGGCGCTCGGCGGCCGGTGCCGCGACGCCATCTCGGGCGGCGCCCCGCTCGGCGCGCGGCTCGGCCACTTCTTCCGCGGCATCGGCGTGAACGTGTGCGAGGGCTACGGCCTGACCGAGACCTCCCCCGCCGCCGCCGCGAACCTGCCCGACGCCACCCGGATCGGCTCGGTCGGCCGACCGCTGCCGGGAGTCACCATCCGGATCGACGACGACGGCGAGATCCTGATCGCCGGCGATCTGATCTTCAAGGGCTACTGGCGCAACGAGGAGGCCACCGCCGAGGCGCTCAGCGCGGACGGCTGGTTCCGCACCGGCGACCTGGGCCAGCTCGACGACGACGGCTTCCTGAGCATCACCGGCCGGAAGAAGGAGATCATCGTGACGGCCGGCGGCAAGAACGTCGCCCCGGCCGTACTGGAGGACCAGGTCCGGGCCCACCCCCTGATCAGCCAGTGCGTGGTGGTCGGCGACCGGGCGCCGTTCATCGCCGCGCTGGTCACCGTCGACGAGGAGGCGCTGCCGCGCTGGCTCGCCTCGGCCGGCCTGCCCGCGGACACCCCCGTCGAGAAGCTGCGCGACCACGACGGGCTGCGCGCCGAGATCCAGGGCGCCGTCGACGCCGCGAACCAGGCGGTCTCCAAGGCCGAGGCGATCAAGGTGTTCCGGATCCTGCCCCGCGACTTCACCGAGGCGACGGGCGAGCTGACCCCGTCGCTGAAGGTCAAGCGGCAGGTGGTGCACAAGTCGTACGCGGCGGAGATCGCCGACATCTACCGGGCCTGACTACGATCCGTCACGTGCCCGCCTCGACGCCCCCCCGGCCCCAGCCGCAACCCCTCGCCGCCGCCGCGCGCGTGGTCATGCTGGCGCTCGTCGCCGTCCTGACCCTCTACGCCACGCACGACCCCGGCCAGCTCTGGTGGATCGCGCTGCTGGCGGTCGCCGGGCTGCCCGCCCTGCTGGCGCCCGAACACCGGCCCGTCGGCCCGCTCAGCCGGGTGGCCGAGGTGCTGGTGCTGGGGCTGGCCGCGAGCCAGGTCGCCGCCGTGGCCACCGTCGGCGGGGACGTCGGCGGGCTGGGCGCCTCGGCGGTGCTGCCCTACCTGGCGGTCCCGGTGACCGTCACCGCGCTGCGCCGCCGGTTCCGCGAGGGCGTCGCCCTGCTGGCCGTCGCGGCGGCCACCCTGCTGGTGGCGGGTGCCCTCACCGAGACCGACGGCCAGCGGCAGATCGGCGAACTCGGCTACCTGGTGATCTGCGCCCAGTGGCTGATCCTGGCCGGGCTCGGCCTCGCCGCCGCCAGCGGCCTGCACCGGGTCATGCAGGTCCGCAACGAGGGCAAGCCCCAGCCGTACGCCGAGGCGACCCGGCTGCTCACCCAGCTGCGTACCGTGGCCCGGCAGCTGCCCGGGGCCACCCTGGACCCGGGCGGCATCTCCGAGCACCTGCTGGAGGAGCTGCGCACCGTGGCCCGGGCGGACCGGGCGGCCGTGCTGTCGGCCAGCGGCGGCGGCCGGCTGGTGGTGCTCGCCCAGGTGGGCGTGGAACGGGTCGACTGGGAGACGACGCTGGACGCGGACTCGGCCATCGCCGACGCGTGGGCCAGCCAGCAGCCGCACACCGCCGCCCGCTCGCAGGCCCGGTCGCACCGCGGCGGCGACGTGTCCGCCCTGATCGTGCCGCTGGTGGCCGGGGTACGCACCATCGGGCTGGTGGTGCTGGAGGCGGACGCGGCGCAGGCGTACCCGCCCGGCGTGGTGTCCCGGGTGACCGGGCTGACCCGCCCGGCCGCGCTGCGGCTGGAGGCGGCGCTGCTCTTCGACGAGGTCCGCTCGCTGGCCACCAACGAGGAGCGGCAGCGGCTGGCCCGGGAGATCCACGACGGGGTGGCGCAGGAACTGGTGATGGTCGGCTACGGGATCGACAACGCCCTGGCGTACGTCGACGAGGACCCGCAGGAGACCGCCGAGGCGCTGCGCACGCTGCGCGGCGAGGTGACCCGGGTGATCACCGAGCTGCGGCTGAGCCTCTTCGAGCTGCGCAGCGAGGTGGACCGGCACGGCGGCCTGGCCGCCGCGATCGCCGAGTACGCCCGCACGGTCGGCGCCTCCGGTGGGCTGCGGGTGCACCTGTCCCTGGACGAGTCCACCGCGCGGCTGCCCGCCGCCACCGAGGCCGAGTTGCTGCGCATCGCCCAGGAGGCGGTCACCAACGCGCGCAAGCACGCGGGCGCGTCGAATCTCTGGGTCACCTGCGAGGTCGACCCCCCGTACGCGCAGATTGAAGTGTCGGATGACGGTCAGGGGATCGCTGACCAGCGGTCCGACGGGCACTACGGTCTTGCGATCATGGCCGAGAGGGCGGAACGTATCCGGGGCCGGTTGGAGATCAGGCCGCGGCAACCGAGCGGCACGACCGTGGCGGTGGTGCTCGGCTCCTCGCCCCGGCGCGATAACGTGCGCGGTAGCGCAGCGGCAGTAGAAGGGGAGTAACCCGAGGATGACCACAAGTCCGACACCGGCCACCCGTACCAAGGTCCTCCTTGTCGACGATCACGACCTGATCCGCAAGGGCCTGCGGCACGCGTTCGAGCGCGACCGGCAGTTCGAGGTCGTCGGGGAGGCCGCCACGGCGGCGGAAGGGGTGCGCCAGGCGGGTGCGCTGCAGCCGGACGTGGTGATCATGGACCTGCGGCTGCCCGACGGCAGCGGTCTGGAGGCCACCCGGGCGCTGCGCAAGTCGAGCGCCTCGATGGGCATCGTCGTGCTCACCATGTACGCCGGCGACGACCAGCTCTTCGGCGCCCTGGAGGCCGGGGCCAGCGCCTTCGTGCCCAAGACCGCGCCGGCGGACGAGGTGGTCGCCGCAGCCCGGCACGCCGCCTCCTCCCCCAGCGCCTTCACGGCCGCCGACCTGGCCGAGGCGATGAAGCGCCGGCTGGCCCCGTCCGGGCCGCAGCTCTCCCCGCGCGAGGGGCAGGTGCTGCGGCTGCTCGCCGACGGGATGAGCGTGGCGGGCATCGCCAAGCAGCTCTTCGTCAGCGAGTCCACCGCCAAGACCCACATCTCGAAGCTCTACGAGAAGCTGGGCGCGGCGAACCGGGCCCAGGCGCTGATGACCGCGCTGCGGCTCGGTCTGCTCGAGGCGCCGGACGCCCCGAAGTTCTGACCCGCTCCCGCCGGGAGCCCGACGACGTACCACCGACGGGTCCGCGACCGCCGAAGGGCGGCGCGGACCCGTCGTCGTCGCATCGAGCGGCGGCGTCGAAGGGCTCGCGGCGCGCTATGGTCTCCCGGGCGGTCAGCCGGCAGAATACCGGCGCGGGCAACGGTGTCCCGCACACCGACAGGAGGGGTGAACGCATGCAGCGGCCGGACTGGGCACCCGACGAGATCGACATCGAACGCCCCAGCGTGGCCCGCATGTACGACTACTACCTCGGCGGCTCGCACAACTTCGCGGTCGACCGGGCGGCGGCCCAGGCGATGGTGGCGGCGGTGCCGGAGGCCCCGCTGATGGCGCAGGCGAACCGGGCGTTCCTCCGCCGGGCGGTGCAGTTCCTCCTCGACGCCGGCGTCCGGCAGTTCCTGGACATCGGCTCGGGCATCCCGACCGTCGGTAACGTGCACGAGATCGCCCAGCGCGACGCCCCCGACGCCCGGGTGGTCTACGTCGACGTGGACCCGGTGGCGGTGGCCCACAGCCGGGAGATCCTGGAGGGCAACGACCGCGCCGTCGTGGTGCAGGAGGACCTGCGCCGTCCCGAGCGCATCGTCGCCCACCCCGACGTCCGCCGGCTGCTCGACTTCGACCAGCCGATCGCCGTGATGATCGTGGCGGTGCTGCACTTCGTGCCCGACGACGACCGGCCGGCCGAACTGCTGCGGACGCTGCGCGAGGCGCTGGCGCCGGGCAGCTACCTGGTGCTGTCGCAGACCAGCGGCGACGGCCGTGGCGACGACGAGCTGGCCGACGCCGAACGGGTCTACCGGCGGACCGACAATCCGCTGTGGATCCGCAGCCGCGGCGAACTCACCGCCCTCTTCGACGGCTTCGAGCTGGTCGACCCCGGCGTGGTCTGGGTGCCGCAGTGGCGCCCGGATTCCCCCGACAGCGCCGAGGACGCCGAGCGGGCGGCCTTCATCGGCGGCGTCGGGCGACTCGGTGGCTGAGCCGCCCGGGGCGACCACCGTCGCCCCGACCGGCACCACCGTGCGGCACCCGTCCTGCCCGGGCACCTTCGCCCGGGCATGGGCCAAGGCCGTCTCCGGCACCAGTTACCTGCCGATGACCCAGGCCCAGCTGGAGGCGCTGCTGCAACGCCTCACCGAGGAACTCGCGGCGGCGCTGCTGGCCGAGCCGATCGACCTGCGGGTCGGCCACCGGGTGGGCACCGAACTGGTGGCCGCCCACATCGCCTCGGCCGAGGCGCTGGGTCGTACGGTCGAGGTCGTCCAGCTCCGGCTGGCCCGCGACCTCGGGCTGGTGGAGGAGGAGGTCAAGGACCGGCTGGCCCGGCTGCTGGCCGCCGTGACCACCGGTTACGCCCGCGCGATGCGGGACCGGACGCTGGACGAGCAGGAGACGATCCGCCGGGCCGCGATGACCGCCCGGGCGGAGGCCGAGCGGGCGTTGCGCAGCAGCGAGGCGCGCTTCCGCCACCAGGCCACCCACGACCCGCTGACCGACCTGCCCAACCGCACGCTGTTGACGGAGCGCCTCAGCGCGGCCATCGACTCGCCCGCCGGGGGCTCGGCGCGCCTCGGCGTCTGCTTCCTCGACCTCGACCGCTTCAAGGTGGTCAACGACTCGCACGGGCACCAGGTCGGCGACGGGCTGCTGGTGGCCGTGGCGGACCGGCTCCGCCTGGCCCTCGACGGGCACCTGGTCGCCCGGCTCGGCGGGGACGAGTTCGTCGTCCTGGTCGAGGGCACCACCGGCACCGACGACGCCGTCGCCGTCGCCGAGGCCGCCCTCGCGGCGGTACGCGAGCCGGTGCTGGTGGACGGGCACGAGCTGAGCGTCTCGGCGAGCATCGGCATCGTCGAGCGGGAGGTCGCCGGCACCTCCCCCGGTGACCTGATGCGGGCGGCCGACAGCACGCTGCACTGGGCGAAGGCTGCCGGTGGCGCCCGCTGGGCGCTCTACGACGCCGACCGGGACCGCCAGGACCTGGCCCGGTACGCGCTTTCCGCGGCCATCCCCGCGGCGCTGGAGCGGGGCGAGTTCTACCTCGACTTCCAGCCGCTGACCTCGCTGCGCGACGGCCGGGTTCTCGGCATGGAGGCCCTGGTGCGCTGGCGGCACCCGGAGCTGGGCGTCCTACGGCCCGACAGCTTCATCGGGCTGGCCGAGGAGACCGGGCTGATCGTCCCGCTCGGCGGCTGGGTGCTGGCCGAGGCGTGCCGGCAGGCCGAGAGCTGGGCCGTCGGCACCGGGCCCGCCCCGTTCGTCAGCGTCAACCTGGCGGTGCGGCAGGTACGCCGCGCCGGTCTGGTCCAGGAGGTGCGCGCGCTGCTGCGGCACACCGGGCTGTCGCCGGAGCGGCTCCAGTTGGAGATCACCGAGAGCACCATGATGAGCACAGCCGAGGAGCCGGTCCGGGCGCTGCGGGTGCTCGCCGACCTCGGCGTCCGGATCGCCATCGACGACTTCGGCACCGGCTACTGCAACCTGGCGTACCTGCGGAACCTGCCGGTGACCGAGCTGAAGGTGGCCGGGGAGTTCGTGGCCGGGCTGCGGGCGCCGGAGGCCCGGGCCGACGAGCGGATCCTCGCCTCGCTCGTCTCGCTGGCGCACGCGCTGGATCTGACCGTCACCGCCGAGGGCGTGGAGACCGCCGGGCAGGCGGAGCGGCTGCGGGCGATCGACTGCGACGCCGGCCAGGGCTGGCACTTCGGCCGCCCGGACTCCGCCGAGCGCGTCCTGGCCCGCCTGCGCTGAGACCGCGGCGCCGTCAGCCGGCGAGCAGGGCGGCCATCCGCTGCGCCTGCGCCTCCCAGCGCCACTCCCGCTCCACCCACGCGCGACCGGCCGCGCCGAACTGGCGGGCCAGGTCCCGGTCGGCGAGCAGCGTGGCCACCCGGTCGGCGAGCTGGGCGACGTCGCGGCCACGGACCACGAAACCGGTCTCGCCCTCGCGGACCGCGTCCGGCGCGCCACCGGAGTCGCCGGCGACCACCGGCAGGCCGGTCGCGGAGGCCTCCAGGTAGACGATCCCGAGCCCCTCGACGTCCAGACCCCGGTTGCGGGTGCGGCAGGGCATGGCGTAGACGTCGCCGGCGGCGTAGTGGGCCGGCAGCTCGGCCGACGGCACCGAGCCGGTGAAGACCACGTCCCGATCGACGCCCGTCTGGCGGGCCAGCTTCTCCAACGTGGCCCGGTAGGGCCCGCCCCCGACCACGAGCAGCGCGGCGTCGGGCACCCGGCGGCGGATCTCGGGCATCGCCCGGATCAGCATGTCCTGCCCCTTGCGCGGCACCAGCCGGGACACGCAGACCACCACCGGGCGGTCGGCCAGCCCGAGCCGGAGCCGGACCGGTTCGCCGTCGACCGACGGGTGGTAGGCGTCCACGTCCACCCCGGGGGCGAGCCGGTGCAGCTCGGTCACCCCGTGCAGCGCCCGCTCCAGCCGCACCCGGGTGTACTCGCCCAGGTAGGTCGTCACGTCGACGCCGCGCCCGATTCGCCGCAACGCGGCCCGGGCGGCCGGCAGCGCGGCCCAGCCGACCTCGTGCCCGTGGGTCAGCGCCACCGCCCGGCGGATGCCCGTCCGGCGGCGCAGGCCCGCGGCGAGCAGCCCGAGGGGAGCCGCCGCGCCGAACCACACCGTGTCGCAGTCGTACGCGCGCGCCAGGCGGGCGGCCCGGCGGGCCACGAGCGGCGTGGGCAGCAGCACCCGCGTGCGGTCCCGGACCACCTCGAACGGCTGGTCGGCGTCGAACTTCTCCGCGCCCCGCCACGTCGAGGCGTAGACGACCACCGAGCCGGCGGGCTGGCGCACCGCGAGGTTGTGCACGAAGGACTGGATCCCGCCGGGGCGCGGCGGGAAGTCGTTGGTGATCAGCAGCGTACGGCTCATCGGCCGGCCTCCCTGGCGTGGGCGCGGGCGGCGGCCATCCGCTCGACCGTGGACGGGTGCGTGGCGGAGTAGAGGTACTCCCAGCGTGGCGGATCGGGGTCGGCGAGGTTGATGCCGGCGAGCCGCCGCTGCATCGCCTCGAAGGCGGCCGGGTCGCCGGTCAACGCGAGCGCGTGCGCGTCGGCGCGCGCCTCCACCCGCCGCGACATCAGCGCCTGCGCCGGCGCGGAGACCAGCCCGGCCACCGTCACCAGGGCCACCAGCAGGGGGAACGCGCGCGGCTGGGCGACCGAGTCGACGCCGGCCAGCCGCAGCAGCGGGCCGGCGGAGCCGAGCAGGTAGAGCGCGACCACCGCGGCGGCGGCGCCCAGCGCACCGGTCAGCGTGCCGACCGCGACGTCCCGGTCCTTGGCGTGCCCCAGCTCGTGGGCCACCACGGCGGTCACCTCGGCCGGCGTCGCCTCGCGCAGCAGCGTGTCGTAGACCACCACCCGCCGGGTCGGCCCGAGCCCGGAGACGTACGCGTTGACCGCCCGGGTGCGGCGCGAGGCGTCGGCGACCAGCACGTCGCGCACCGGGACCCCGTCCCGGGCCGCCAGCTGCGTCAGCTCGGTGCGCAGCGGGCCCTGTTCCATCGGGGTGAACCTGTTGAAGACCGGTTCCACGAGCACCGGCAGCACGAAGGAGAGCAGCACCACCAGGGTCGCCGCGCCGGCCGCGCCGAACGCCCACCACCAGCGCGGCGACAGCCGGACGACGGTGTAGAAGCCGAGCAGCGCCACCGCTCCGATGACGGCGCTGACGGCGTACGACTTGAGCAGGTCGGCGGTCCAGCCGCTCCAGCCGTTGGTGCTCAGTCCGTAGCGGGTGAGCACGGCCTGCCGCCAGGCGGCGAACGGGAGGGTCACCAGGTCGGCGACGAGCACCACGGCGAGCCCGCCGAGGACGGCCTGGGCGGCCCAGTGGTCGCCGAACGGGCGCCCGGCCAGCTCGACGAGCCGGCTGCCCAGCGGGGTCAGGCCGAGCAGCAGGGCCACCAGCAGGCCGATCGCGATGGCGACCCAGCCGGCGGGGCGCAGCGCGGAGCGGAACTCCCGGCTGCGGGCCACCTGCTCGGCGGGGAGGTCGCCCAGCGCGGCGAGCTGGTCGGCCCGGGGGGCCGGCGGCCGGTGCCACGGGATCAGCAGCGCCGCCGCGACGAGGAGGGCGAGGGTCAGCCCGGCGAGGGTCAGCAGCGCCCAGCCGCGCGGGGTCACCGCAGCCGTCCTGGCGCCGCGTCGTCGCGAGCAGTGCGCATCCGTACCCGCGTCATGCCGCCGCTCCCTCCGCCGTGACCGCCCATCCTATTGCCCGCCGCGCCGCCGCCCGCGCGGCCCGGCAGGCCACGTCCCGGCGGCGGATCCACCTCCTGACGTCACCGATTGCCATCATGACGCCATCCGAAGTCATTACGGCTTGCCATGACGTCATCTTGATGCCATAGTGACGTCATGGACCTGACGTCGTATGTCGACAACCTCCGGCAGGAACTGGCCGGCGTCGCCGAACTCGGCGGCGACGAGGCCCGCGCACTCGCCGAACGACTGGCGGGGCCGCTCGACTCGGCGCTCCGGCTGGCGCTCCTGGACGCGCTGACCGCGGCGGCGGCCGAGATCACCCGCGACCTGGCCCCCGGGTCGGTCGAGCTGCGCCTGCGCGGGCGGGAGCCGAGCTTCGTCGTGACGCCACCACCGGCCGGCCCGGAGCTGCCGGGCGAGGCCGGGGCCCCCGAGCCGGCCGTCCCGCCGGCGGCGGACGCCGAGGAGGGCGCCACCTCGCGGATCAGCTTCCGCCTATCCGAACACCTCAAGAGCCGCATCGAGGAGGCGGCCGCCCGCGACGGCCTCTCGGTCAACGCCTGGCTGGTCCGGGCGGCCACGGCCGCGGTGGCGTCCAGCGGGGCGGGCCGGCAGCCGCAGCGACGCGCCCCGTTCAGCGGGGAGCGCTACACCGGCTGGGCCCGCTGAGCCGCCCGCCGGTCCGCCGCACGCCTCCGACCATCCGTCCCGCTCCGGGACGTCCACCCGCCAGAAGGGACTGCGCCGTGCCCACATTCGACACCCCGACCCCCATCTCGGCCACCGTCGACCTCGTCGTCGGTGACGTCCAGCTCACCGCCACCGACCGCACCGACACGCACGTCGAGGTCCGCCCGAGCAACGCCGCCACCGAAGCCGACGTACGGGCCGCCGAACAGACCCGGGTGGAGTACGCCGACGGCCGGCTCGTCGTCAGGTCGCCCCGGCAGCGCGGGTTCGGGCTGTTCGGCAAGCCCGGCTCGGTCGACGTGACGATCGGGTTGCCCACCGGCTCGCACCTGCACGGCGACGCCTCCGTGGCGGCGTTCCGCGGCAGCGGCCGGCTCGGCAGCTGCCGGGTCCGGATCGCGACCGGCGACATCCAGCTGGAGCAGACCGCCGACGTCGACCTCGACACCTCCGCCGGCGGCGTCCGCGTCGGGCAGGTGGCCGGTGCGGCCCGGATCAGCACCGGGTCAGGACGGATCCAGGTGCAGCAGGTCGACGGCGACGCCGTGGTCAAGAACTCCAACGGCGACAGCTGGCTCGGCACGGTCACCGGCGAGGTGCGGGTGAAGGCCGCCAACGGCGAGACCACCGTGGACCGGGCGCACGGTCCGGTCACCGCCACGGCCGCCAACGGCGACATCCGCATCGGCGAGGTCTCGGCGGGCACGGTGTCGGTCCGCACCGCGACCGGCGGGCTCGACATCGGCGTCCGCTCCGGCACCGCCGCCCTGCTCGACCTGCACACCCAGCTCGGCCGCGTGGACAACCACCTCGAGGCGTACGAACCGCCCGGCGAGCCCGAGGGTGCCGTGCGGGTGACCGCCCGGACCTCCTTCGGCGACATCGTGATCCGCCGCTGCTGAACCACCGCTCCGCCCGCCCGCCCGACCGGCCCCGACGGCCGGCCCGCCCCGACCGGCCCGACGGCCGGCGTGAAGGAGAAGACATGCCACCCAGCTCGGCCCCGGCGGCCATCACGGTCACCGCCCTCCGGAAGTCCTTCGGCGACCACGTGGTGCTCGACGGGATCGACCTCACCGTCGCCGCAGGGACGATCTTCGCCCTGCTCGGCCCCAACGGCGCCGGCAAGACCACCATCGTGCAGATCCTGTCCACCCTGATCCGCGCCGACTCCGGCGAGGCGCGGGTGGCCGGTCACGACGTCACGCGGGAGCCCGACGCGGTACGCGCCGCGATCGGCGTGACCGGCCAGTTCTCCGCCGTCGACGGACTGCTCACCGGCGAGGAGAACCTGCGGCTCATGGCCGACCTGCACCACCTGCCCCGGGCGGAGGGACGGCAGCGCGCGCGGGGCCTGCTCAGGATGTTCGACCTGGTCGAGGCGGCCGGCAAGCCCGCCGGCAGCTACTCCGGCGGGATGCGCCGGCGACTCGACCTGGCCATGGGTCTGGTCGGCCGCCCCCGCGTCGTCTTCCTCGACGAGCCCACCACGGGGCTCGACCCGCGCAGCCGGCAGGCCATGTGGCAGATCGTCCGGGACCTGGTGGCGGACGGCGTCACCATCCTCCTCACCACCCAGTACCTGGAGGAGGCGGACCAGCTCGCCGACCGGATCGCCGTGCTCGACCACGGCCGCCTGGTGGCGGAGGGCAGCCCGGCGGAGCTCAAGCGGCTCGTCCCCGGCGGGCACGTCAGCCTGCGTTTCGCCGACCGGGCCGCGTTCGACACGGCCGTCCGGGTGCTGCCCGGGCAGTCCCGCGACGCCGCCGAGCTCACCCTGCACGTGCCCGGCGACGGCGGGGTCCGGTCGCTGCGGGACCTGCTCGACCTGTTGGACAGCGAGTCGATCGCCGTGGAGTCGCTGTCGGTGCACACGCCCGATCTCGACGACGTCTTCCTGGCCCTCACCGGCCAGCCCGAGAAGGTGGGAACCCCCCGATGAGCACTGTGACGTACGCCGTCCGCGACTCCGGCACGATGCTGCGCCGCAACCTGCGCCGCTGGGTGCGCTACCCGTCGATGACGGTGCTGCTCGTCGGCATGCCCGTCATGCTGCTGCTGTTGTTCGTCTACGTCTTCGGCGGCACCCTCGGCGCCGGGCTGGGCGGCGGTGCGGGCGACCGGGGCGACTACGTCAACTACGTCACCCCGGGGATCCTGCTGATGACCGCCGGCCTGGCGGCCACCGGGACGGCGGTGTCGGTCGCGATGGACATGACCGAGGGCATCATCGCCCGCTTCCGGACCATGGCGATCGCCCGGGCGTCGGTGCTGACCGGCCACGTGCTGGCCAGCCTGGCGCAGAGCATGCTCGGCCTGGCGATGGTCACCGGGGTCGCCCTGCTTATCGGATTCCGACCCACGACGGGGGCGCTGGCCTGGCTGGCGGCCGCCGGCGTGCTGGTCATGACCGCCTTCGCCTTCATCTGGCTCTCGGTCGCGCTGGGGCTGGTCTCCAAGAGCGTCGAGACGGCGAGCAACCTCCCCATGCCGCTGACCTACCTGCCCTTCATCGGCAGCGGGTTCGTGCCCACCGACTCGATGCCCGACGGGCTGCGGCAGTTCGCCGAGTATCAGCCCTTCACCCCCATCATCGAGACCCTGCGTGGCCTGTTGACCGGCGGGCCGGTGGGGACGAACGCCGCGCTCGCGGCGGCCTGGTGCGCCGCCATCGCGCTGGTCGGCTATCTCTGGTCGAAGAAGCTGTTCAACCGGGACCCGTCCCGCTGACCGTCGTCACCGACGCCCGTTCCCCGAGCCACCGGCCCGGGGAACGGGCGTAGTCGGGGCACCGGCCGTGGCCCGTCACGCGACGCGGCGGCGTCGGGTGCGCCGCCCGGCCGGCCCGGGAGCGGGCAGGACCTCCACCTCGAACCCGGCCCGGGCGAACACCTCGATGGCCCGGGCCTCCGCGCCGTCCAGCCCGGCGGCCGGGGACGAATCGTCGAGCAGGGCGGTCACCAGGCAGTCGCCGCAGCCGGTCCCCCGGATACCGCACCCCGCGCAGTCGATGAGCATCTCGCCTCCTGATGCGCTGCGGTGACCGGGCGCGGCGTCACCGTCGCCGCCCGAGCACCGTCCGTCACCACGACGGTAGGCAGGGGGTACGACAGAAAAGGGACAACCGGTCGCGGACGGCCCGAAAGCGATCAAGCACCCCGATCAGGAGCGGGCCAGGCGGCGCAGCAGCGAGTCGGCACCGAGCGGGTACGCCCCGTGCCGGCGTACGCCGTCGGCGACCTCCCGGTCGGAGGAGACCACGACCACCGGCCGTCCCGGCGGCTCGGCGCGCACCAGGCGCCGGATCAGCTCGTCGGCGGTCTCCCCCTTGCGGGAGAAGAGCACCCGTACGCCGCGCGGCGCCGGCGGCAGGCCGTGCATCCGTTCGGCGCCGTCGAAGACCACCGTGACCTCGTCGCCGGTCTGCGCGGCGATCCCGCCCAGGCCGGTGATCAGCCGCTTGCGCTGCTGTTCCAGGGACATCTCGCCGAAGCCGCGCTTGGTCACGTTGTAGCCGTCGACGACGAGGTGCGCCCGGGGCAGGGCGAGCAGCTGGTCGAGGCGGGCCGGGTCGTCGGTGTCCCGGGCGCGCGTCGCGGCGCCGGCGGCCGGGGCGGCGGTCTGGTCGGCGAAGGCGTCGGCGACGAAGTCCGCGGGCAGCTTGTCGACCGGGTCGAGCGCCAGCTCGCGGCGCAGCCCGACGGCGGCCTGCCCGATGGTCTCCAGCAGCAGCCAGAGCCGGGCGTCGTCGACGGAGCGGGCCTCCTTGGCGCTGGCCCGGGCGACCCCCGCCGCCGCCTCCGCCTCGGCCAGCCGGGCCCGCACCCGGCGCAGCTCGGCGTCGGCGTCCGCCGTCGCGCGGGCGGCCCGCCCCCGCTCGGTGGCGAGCAGTTCGGTGGCCTTGCGCTCGCGGGCCTGCGTCTCGCGCAGCGACCGGGTCAGCTGCCGGCTCTCCTCGCGCAGCTGGCCGAGCTCCTCGCGGACCCGGGCCAGCTCGTCGCGGAGCTTCTCCGCCTCGACCCGGGCCACCGCCCGGTCGTGCTCGGCGCGGGTGGCCCGCTGCTCGGCCTCGCGGACCAGCTCGGCGACCACCGCGCTGTCGGCCTCGGCGCGGACCGCCGCGCCGCTGGCCTCGATCAGCTCCCGCCAGCCCCGGGGGCGGGCCAGGTAGGCCAGCGCGGCCACCTCGACCGGGTCGGCGGCGGCCGGCGCGGTGCCCTCCAGCACGGCGGCGCCCAGGTCGCCGGTGTCGGCGAGGACCCGGGCGGTGATCCGTTGGCGGAACAGCGGGTCCGCGGCGAGCTGGGCGGCGATGGCCGGGGCGCCGAGCCGGGCCCGGCGGTTGGGGGCGAACTTGGCGACCCGGCGCAGCGGGACCGGCACCTCGTCGGCGGGCAGCCCGGGCAGCACCGTCGCGGTGAGCGCCACGATGCGCTGCCTGACCGCCTCCGGCAGCACGGGCTCCGGCTCGGGCGCCGCCGCCTCAGGCTCGGCAGCCTCAGGCTCGGGCGCCGACGCAGACGTCTCAGGCTCGGACGCCGACGCCGCAGGCGCAGGCGCCTCAGGCTCGGAAGCCGACGCCGCAGGCTCGGGCGCTGCAAAATCGGACGCCTCGGACTCGGGCGCCGAAGCCGCGGCGGCCGCGGCGCCGGGCGGGGTGGTCCCGGCGGGGGCGCCCTCACCGGGGTCGCGCGCAGCGTCGACCGGATCCTCCTGCCGGAGGTGGTCGTCGTGCGGCTCGGTGAGGGGCATGTGGCAAGTCTCCCACCGCGACCGGGCCCACCGCCCGGTGAGTGAGCCGATCTCTCATCCTAGACCGGTGGTGATGTCTGATGCCGTTGGGACGGGAGTGTCGGACCGGACCGTTAGCGTGCCGCCGATGGCACAGACCGAGTACGTCCAGGAGCCGCTGGCCGGTTTCGACCCCGGCGCGGGCGGGGTCGACCCGGCGCTGCCGCTGTACGCGACGACGTTCGTGGTGGTCGACCTGGAGACCACCGGCGGCGCGCCGGACGGCGGCGGGATCACCGAGATCGGCGCGGTCAAGGTGCGCGGCGGCGAGGAGCTGGGCGTGCTGGCCACCCTGGTCAACCCCGGCGTGCCCATCCCCCCGTTCATCACCGTGCTCACCGGCATCACCCAGGCCATGCTGGTGCCGGCCCCGCCGATCGAGCAGGTGCTGCCGAGCTTCCTGGAGTTCATCACCGACGCCGTGCTGGTCGCCCACAACGCCCCCTACGACGTGGGCTTCCTCAAGGCCGCGTGCGCGAAGCACGGCTACCGCTGGCCCAACCCGCGGGTCCTCGACACCGCCGCGCTGGCCCGTCGGGTGCTCACCCGCGACGAGGTGCCCAACCGCAAGCTCGGCACCCTCGCGGCCTACTTCCGCACCGCCACCCAGCCGACCCACCGGGCCCTCGACGACGCCAAGGCCACCGTCGACGTGCTGCACGGGCTGATCGCCCGCCTCGGCGGGCACCGGGTCGACACCGTCGGCGACGCCATCGAGTTCGCCCGGGCGGTCACCCCCACCCAGCGGCGCAAGCGGCACCTGGCCGAGGGCCTGCCCAAGGCGCCGGGGGTCTACATCTTCCGGGCCGCCGACGACCGGCCGCTCTACGTCGGCACCTCCGGCGACATCGCCACCCGGGTGCGCAGCTACTTCACGGCGGCGGAGAAGCGGGCCCGCATCTCCGAGATGCTCGCCGCCGCGGAGCGGGTGGAGGCGGTGGAGTGCGCCCACTCGCTGGAGGCGGAGGTCCGCGAGCTGCGGCTCATCGGGGCGCACGCCCCGCCGTACAACCGGCGGTCGAAGTTCCCGGAGCGGGTGCTCTGGCTGAAGCTGACCGACGGGCCGTACCCCCGGCTGTCGGTGGTCCGGGCCATCTCCCCCGGCGACGCCGCCTACCTCGGGCCGTTCAGCTCCCGTCGGGCGGCGGAGCTGGCCGCCGCCGGTTTCCACGACGCCGTGCCGCTGCGCCAGTGCACCCACCGGCTCTCGCTGCGCACGGTCACGCCGGCCTGCGCGCTGGCCGAGCTGGGTCGCTGCCCGGCGCCCTGCGAGCACCGGATCTCCCCAGAGGAGTACGACGCCCGCGCGGTCGCGCCGTTCCGCACCGCCACCGCCAGCGACCCGCAGCGGGTGGTCGACGCCCTGCTCGCCCGGATCGACACGCTCTCGGACGCCCAGCGCTACGAGGAGGCGGCGGTGGCCCGGTCCCGGCTGGCGGCGGTGCTGCGGGCGACCGTGCGGATGCAACGGCTGACGGCGCTGACCGGGATCGCCGAGCTGGCCGCCGCGCGTCCGGCGGCCCGCGGCGGCTGGGATCTGGCGCTGGTGCGGCACGGCCGGCTGGCCGGGGCGGGGGTCTCACCCCCCGGCGTCCACCCCCGACCGACGATCGCCGCGATCCGGGCGACCGCCGAGACCGTCCCGCCCGGCCACGGCCCGGTCCCGCGTGCCTCGGCCGAGGAGACCGAACGCATCCTGTCCTGGTTGGAGCGACCGGAGACCAGGCTGGTGGAGATGTCGTCCGGGTGGGCGTCCCCGGTGGCCGGTGCGGCCCGCTTCCGCGACCTGCTGCGCAAGGCCGAGAACGCCGCTTCCCACCAAAGCTCGACCGAACGCCCATGACCAAGTGACCGATCGGACTACCTCCACTCCCTTAGGCTGTTAGAGAAGTGCAGTCCTGCCCGTTTCGTGGGCCTGCTCCCGGCTGCCGGGTGTCGGCGGCCGCGGAGCCGGGGTGAGGAGGTGTCCCACGTGGACGTCGACGCCGGACGCGGCGCCGCCCTGGGGGGCGCGCTTCCGACCCAACCGGGCGAGCTGCCGCTGGCCCGCCGGCTGCGCTCGCTGCTGAGCTGGCCCACCGCCGACACCGACCCGGTCAGCCAACTCGTCCGGGCCCACCGGACGATCCATCCCGGCACCGAGCCCTCCGTGCTGCGCCGGGCCTACACCATCGCGGAGAACATGCACCGCGGGCAGTTCCGCAAGAGCGGCGAGCCCTACATCACGCACCCGCTGGCGGTCGCCCAGATCTGCGCCGAGATCGGCATGGACGCCATCACCCTGGTCGCCGCGCTGCTGCACGACACCGTGGAGGACACCCGCTACACCCTCCAGGCGCTCGCCGAGGACTTCGGGCCGGAGGTGGCGCACCTGGTCGACGGGGTGACCAAGTTCGACAAGGCCTTCTACGGCAAGGCCGCCGAGGCCGAGACGATCCGCAAGATGATCATCGCGGCCGGCAAGGACGTCCGGGTCCTGATCATCAAGTTGGCCGACCGGCTGCACAACATGCGCACCCTGGGCGTCCGGTCCGCGGCGTCCCGGGAGCGGATCGCCCGCAAGACGCAGGAGGTGCTGGTCCCGCTCTGCGACCGGCTCGGAATCCAGACGCTCAAGCGCGAGCTCGACGACGTGGTGCTGCTGCACCTGGAGCCCGACGAGCACGCCCGGATCGCCCGGCACGTGCACGACCGGCCCGGCTGGGACGCGTACCTCGACGAGGTGGTCACCCACGCGAAGTCGGCCCTGCGCCGCAGCCGGGTGGACGCGGCGGTGACCCCCCGCTCCCGGCACCTCTACTCGATCTGGAAGGACACCGTGGCCGGTGGCCACAGCGCCCCCTTCGACCTGCCCCGCATCGTGATCGTGGTGGACGGCCCGGCGACCGACTGCTATGCGGCGCTCGGCGCGGTCCACGGCGTGTGGCGGCCGGTCCCCGGCCGGTTCAAGGACTTCATCGCCTCCCCCAAGAACAACCTCTACCGCTCGCTGCACACCACCGTCTGCGGGCCCAGGAACCGCACCGTGGAGGTGCTGATCCGCACCGTGGAGATGCACCGCTCGGCGGAGTACGGGGTCGCCGCCGACTTCCGTTTCCCGCGTTCCGGCGGCGGCACGGCCCGGGCGGAGCAGCTCGACTGGCTGCGTCGGGTGCTCGACTGGGAGCAGGACGCGGCCGACCCGGCCCAGTTCCTCGAGTCGCTGCGTTGCGACCTCGCCGAGGCGCAGATCCAGGTCTTCGCCGACGGGCGACAGGTCGTGCTGCCCGCCGGGGCGACCCCGGTGGACCTCGCGTACGAGTTGGGCACCGCGCGGGGCGACCACTGCCTCGCGGCGCGGATCAACGGCCGGCTGGCCCCGCTCTCCTCCGAACTGGACGAGGGCGACGTGGTGGAGATCTTCACCGAGACCGACGCGGCGAACGGCTTCGACGCCGACGCCGCCCCGCGTGGCCCCCGCCGGGAGTGGCTCGGTTTCGTCAAGTCGCCGCAGGCGCAGATGCAGATCAGCCGGTGGTTCGCCGAGCACACCGAGCCCGGCATCTCCATCACCGACAAGGTCCGCCTCGGCCGGGCCACCATCGGGCTGGCCCTGCGCAAGCACGACCGGGGCCTCGCCAGCGACCTGCCGCTGCTGCGGCTGTCGGAGGAGTTGGGCTACCCCGACCTGGAGACGCTGCTGGTCGCGGTCTTCGACCGGGTGATCGAACCGGACACGGTCGTACGCCAGCTCATCGACCTGGTGGACCACCGGCAGTGACCGCCCCGGGCCCGGGTGGTCCGAACGCTCCTCGCGGCCACTAGCCTGGACGCATGATCCCCCGCTCGCGCGCCACCGGTCGAGCCGTCGCCTACCAGGTCTTCTACCGGCTGCCACTGCCGGTACGCCGCCGCCTGGTCCGGCTGGCCGTGCCGAAGTACATCGTCGGCGCGGTCACCCTGGTCCGGGACAGCGAGGCGGAGGGCGCGGGCCGGCTGCTGCTGCTGCGTCAGCCGCCCGGTAGGGGCTGGGGGCTGCCGGCCGGCCTGTTGCAGAAGGGCGAGGCGCCGGTGGTGGGCGCCGCCCGGGAGCTGCACGAGGAGTCCGGCATCCGGCTGTCGCCCCGGCAGTTGAGCCCCGCCGTGCCGAACGCCGTGGTGCACGCCAAGGGCTGGGTGGACGTCGTGTTCACCGCCGAGGTACCGGCGTCGAGCACCGAGTTGAAGGTCGACGGGGCCGAGGTCTACGAGGCCGCCTGGCACCCGCTGGACGACCTGCCCAAGCTGACCTGGCCGACGGCCCGGCTCCTCGCGTACTACGACATCGGGCCGCTGGCCGGGCAGTTCCCGCCACCGGTGCCCGACAAGAAGCCGTGACCGCAGCCCCCGGCGAGCGCGGCCCGGCAGCCGCCACCGAGGCCGGTCGTAGCCCGGCAGCCGCCACCGGAACCGGCCGCGTCCCGGACCCCACCGCCAGGACCGGCCACGGCCCGGCAGTCGCCCGGGCGGAGGTCTGCGCGGTGGTGCTCGCCGCCGGCGAGGGCACCCGGCTGCGGCCGCTGACCGAGCGGCTACCCAAGGCGCTCTGCCCGGTCGGCAACGTGCCGCTGCTCGACCGGGCGCTGCACCGGCTGGCCGGGCTCGGCCTGGTCGGGACCGACCGGGTCGCCGTCAACGCCTGCTACCTCGGCGACCAGGTCGTCGACCACGTCGGGGACCGCGCCCACCTCTCGGTCGAGCCGGGCGACCCGCTCGGCACCGCCGGCGGCGTGGCGAACCTGCGGGACTGGATCGCCGGGCGCGGGGTGCTGGTCGGCAACGCCGACGCCTACCTCGCCGACCCGGCCCGTCCCCCGGGCCCCGACATCGCCGCGCTGCTGCACGACTGGGACGGCGACTCCGTACGCCTGCTCGGCCAGCCCGCCCCTGACCCGGCGGCACCGGGCACCTTCGACGGCCACGTCTTCACCGGCTTCTCGTTGCTGCCGTGGCGGCTGGTGCGGGGCCTGCCGGTCGGGTTCGGCGACCTCGTCCGGGCGCTCTGGCGGCCGGCGGAGGCGGCCGGCGCGCTGACCGTCGTGCCGTACCCCGGCACCTTCTACGACACCGGCACCCCGGCCGACTACCTGGCGGCCAACCTGCACGCGGCCGGCGGCGGCAACCTGGTGGACCCGACGGCCACGGTGACGGGCCGCTGCCGCTCGGCGGTGGTCGGCGCGGGCGCCGTCGTGCACGGCGACGTGGAGCGGGCAGTCGTCTGGCCCGGCGCCACCGTCGGCCCCGGCGAGCACCTGCGCGACGCGGTACGCGCCGGCACCGCCCTCACCGTCCCCGGCACACCGCCGTCCCCGGGCCGGGGAAGCCTCTAGCATGGGCGACGACGCCGACGAACGGAGAAATGTCCCGTGATCACCGCGATCGTGCTGATCGACTGCGCCACCGACTCGATCCCCGAGGTGGCCGAGAACCTGGCCAACCTGCCCGGCGTCAGCGAGGTCTACTCGGTGGCGGGCCACGTCGACCTGATCGCGATGGTCCGGGTCCGGGAGTTCGAGCAGATCGCGCAGGTGATCGCCGGCAGCATCTCCAAGGTGCCCGGGGTGCTCAACACCGAGTCGCACATCGCCTTCCGGGCGTACTCCCAGCACGATCTGGAGGAGGCCTTCGCGATCGGCCTCGCGAACGCCGACTGACGCGGACGCCGGGCGCCGCCGACGGAGCGAGGCAGGTGGCGGCCGGGGCGGTACGCCGAACGGCCGGCCCACCCCTGAGGATGGACCGGCCGTCGTGGCGCGCGGACGTCAGCTCTGCGTGGGAGCCGGCGCCTCCTCGGTGCCACCCGGAGCCGGCGACTCGGTGGTGCCGCCCGGAGCCGGGGTCTCGGTGGTGCCGCCCGGAGCCGGCGTCGTGCCGCCCGGGCTCGGGGTACCGCTGGCGCTGGTCTGCGGCACCGGGATGCCCAGCTGCTCCGCCAGCTGCACCAGCGCGTCGTAGTGCGCCTGCAGCGTCGGCAGGGCGGTCTGGGCCAGCTGGACCACCGACTGCTCGGAGCCCTGCGAGATCTCCGTCTGGGTGGCCTGGATGGCCTGGACGTGGCCGGCCAGCTCACTGGTCACCCAGAGCCGGTCGAACTCCTCGCCGCTGGCGTTGTTCAGCTGGTCGATGACGGACTGCTGATCCGCGGTGGGCTCACTCGGCAACTCCACGCCCAGCTGCGACGCGGTCTGCTGCACCGTCTGGTCGAGCTGGGTGTGGTCCGTCTTGAGCCGGGCGCCCAGGTCCTTGACCCCCTGGCTCTGGCCCTTCTGCTGGGCCAGGTCACCCGCGGTGATCTCGAACAGATTCACCTGGTGCACGGCCTGCAGGTACTGGGTGTCCTGCTGTGACGGCTGCACCGCGGCCTGTGCCGCCGCGGCCGGCGCGATCCCCACCAGCACCAGCGCGGCCAGCAGGCCGAGGCGTTTGATACCCAACATGCTTCCCCCCCTTGAGACGTTGGATCGCACGGATACCCGGCTGACCGGGGTTATTCCTGCGATCCCCCGTCGGGGAGGCGACCGACCGACACGCCCGTGTCGGACCGTCGGGGGGCGGAAACGGACGTGGCGCCCGCCGGAGGACTCCGGTGGGCGCCACGTCGAGGTGTCGCGGGGTCAGCGGCGGCTCTCGCCGCTGCCGATCTCCTCCCGTTCCGGTCGGGGCTCGACCGGCGGGTGCCCCGGCGAGACCGGCGCCTCGGCCGGCTTCTCGATCGGGTAGAAGAAGCCCCGGATGGCCGGGCCGAGGGCACCGAGCCGGTTCATCTTCTTCGGCACGACCCAGCCGGCGTACGGCAGCGCGCCGTGGCCGTCGCCGTGCCCGTCGGCGGCCACGAGCGGCTGGTGCACCTCTTCGAACCGGCCGTCCGGCAGGCGCCGGATGATGCCGGTCTCGACACCGTGGGCGAGCACCTCCCGGTCGTGCTGCTGGAGACCCAGGCAGATCCGGTAGGTGACGTAGTACGCCAGCGGCGGCAGCACCAGCAGGCCGATGCGGCCGGCCCAGGTCATCGCGTTCAGGCTGATCTGGAACTTGTCGGCGATGACGTCGTTGGCGCCAGAGAGGGTCAGCACGACGAAGAACGCCAGCGCCATGGCGCCCAGGCCGGTCCGGGCCGGCACGTCCCGGGGACGCTGGAGCAGGTTGTGGCTCCTGGTGTCCTTGAGGCGCCGGGCCTCCAGGAACGGGTAGAGCGTCGACAGGCCGACCAGGATGCCCGGCAGCACGACCGTCGGCCAGAACAGCGGCGGGATCACGTACCCGTCGCCGATCGGGATGTTGATCTCCCAGTTGGGCATCAGGCGGGTCGAGCCGTCGAGGAACATGACGTACCAGTCGGGCTGGCTGGCGGCCGAGACCACCCACGCCTCGTACGGGCCGAACAGCCAGATCGGGTTGATCTGGAACAGGCCGCCCATCAGCGCGATCACGCCGAAGACGACCATGAAGAAGCCGCCCTGCTTGATCGCGTAGCGGGGGAACATCCGCTCGCCGACCACGTTGCCGTTGGTCCGGCCGGGGCCGGGCCACTGGGTGTGCTTCTGCTTGAAGACCAGGCCCAGGTGGGCGCCGATCAGCGCGAGCAGCAGGCCCGGGACGAGCAGCACATGGGCGATGTAGAACCGGCTGATGATGATCGTGCCCGGGAACTCCCCGCCGAAGACCGACGAGGTGACCCAGGAGCCGATCACCGGGATGGAGAGCATGATCGCCGAGGCGATCCGCAGGCCGGTGCCGGAGAGGCCGTCATCCGGCAGCGAGTAGCCGGTGAAGCCGGCGAGGAAGCCGACCCAGAACAGCAGCGAGCCGATGATCCAGTTGGTCTCACGCGGCTTGCGGAACGCGCCGGTGAAGAAGACCCGGAGCATGTGCACCACGATGGCGGCCATGAACAGCAGCGCCGACCAGTGGTGCATCTGCCGCATGATCAGGCCACCGCGGACGTCGAACGAGATGTCCAGGCTGGAGGCGTACGCGGCCGACATCGGCGTGCCCCGCAGCGGGGCGTAGCTGCCGTTGTAGACGACCTCGGTCATCGCCGGCTCGTAGAAGAAGGTCAGGAAGACGCCGGTCAGCAGCAGGACGACGAACGAGAACAGCGCGATCTCGCCGAGCAGGAACGACCAGTGGTCCGGGAAGACCTTGTTCAGCAGCCGGCGCAGCGGGGTGGCCACCTGGAAGCGGTCGTCCACCCCCCGGGCGACGTTCCCCGGGACTGCTGCCTTGTCAAACTTGCGCCGCTTCACGGCCGCTCCCAGAAGTCGGGCCCGACGGTCTCGGTGTAGTCGGACTTGGCCACGAAGTAGCCCTCGGAGTCCACCTCGATCGGCAGCTGCGGCAGCCGTCGGCTGGCCGGGCCGAAGATGGGCCGGGCGTTGTCGGTGATCAGGAACTGCGACTGGTGGCACGGGCAGAGCAGGCGGTTGGTCTGCTGCTCGTACAGGCTCGCCGGGCAACCGGCGTGCGTGCAGATCTTGGAGAACGCGGCGTAGTTGCCCCACATGTAGTCGCCGTGCTGCTCACGCTCGTTGGCCTGGCGCGACTTCTGCGCGTCGGAGTCCCGCAGGTGGATCAGCAGGGTCGGCGAGTCCGCGTGCAGGTTGCTCACGCCGTGGTCGATGCCGGGGAAGACGGTGATCTGGCCGCCCGCGCTGACGTCCGCCGGGCGGACCGGCCGGCCGTCCTCGCGGACCAGGCGGATCTTCTCGCCGCTCTCGGTCGGGGCGAAGCCCGTCCTGAACATCTGGTTGTTCTTGTGCGGCTGGGAGATCAGGCCGCCGACCAGGGGCGCCGCGGCGACCGCGCCGACCGGCGCGAGACCGGCCAGCAGCGAGATGCCGAGCAGCGGCCGGCGCTTCACGCCCAGCTCGTCGGCCATGTAGAGCATGGTCTGGCCGGTGATGATCCGGTCGTCCGAGGCGACGGCACCCTCGTGCCGGTCCTGGATCGAGACCTCCTTCGGCAGCAGCTTCTTGCCCCAGGTCAGGATGCCGAAGCCGATGCCGAGCAGGGCCACGCCGAGGGTGACGCCGAGCAGGGGCGTGTACCACTTGTCGCCGCCGCTGCCCGGGGAGTACTCCCACGGCCACCAGATGTAGATCACCAGGAACGCGGTCGCCGCCAGGCCGGTCAGCAGGAAGAACGACGCGACCGTACGGGTCAGCCGGCGCTCGGCCTTGCTGCCCGGCGCCACCTGCGGCTCGTAGTGGACGATCTCGATATCGTCCCGGCGCGCGCCCTCCCGGACGATGTCGAACTGGCTGAGCCCGGGGGTGTTCACGTCGAGCGGCTCCCGGCCCTGCTGGGCCTGGTGCTCGGTGTGCGTGGTCATGCCGTCACCTCGCTACGGGCGGTGCCGCGCTGCGGCACCACGGCACTGAATCGGATGAGCCGCCCGGTCACGACTTGCCCGCAATCCACAGGCTCGCGAAGACGAGCGCGACGATGCCCACCAGGAAGATCGCCAGGCCCTCGGTGGACGGCCCGTACCGACCGAGGTTGAAGCCGCCCGGGTCCTGGTCGTGCTTCAGGGTCTCCTGGATGTAGGCGATGAGGTCCGCCTTCTGGTCCGGGGAGATCTGGTTGTCGCCGAAGACCGGCATGTTCTGCGGGCCGCTCAGCATGGCGGCGTAGATCTGCCGGTCGGTGGCCGGGCGCAGGCTCGGCGCGTACTTGCCGGAGGACAGGGCGCCGCCGCCGCCGCCGAAGGCGTGGCACTGCGCGCAGTTGATCCGGAACAGCTCGCCGCCGGCGGCGACGTTCCCGTCGGCGTGCAGGTTGTCACCGTCGGGCACCACCGGGCCGCCGCCGAGTTCCTGGACGTACTGCGCGAGCTGGCGGGTCTCCTCGTCGGTGAAGAGCTCAGGCTTGCGCTGGGCCTGGGCCTCCTGCCGGGCCATCGGCATGCGGCCGGAGCCGACCTGGAACTCGACCGAGGCCGCGCCGACGCCGATCAGGCTCGGCCCGCGCCCCTCGACGCCCTGCGCGTTGCGACCGTGACAGGTCACACAGCTCACGTCGAACAGCGCCTTGCCCTCCGCGGCGGCACCGGTGAGCGGGGTGTCCTGCGCCTGCACGCCGGGGGCGAAGACGGTGTAGGCGCCGCCGGCCAGCATCAGCGCGGCGAACAGCCGGACCGCGGCACCCAGCCGGCGGCGGCCCCTGCTGCGCGCCGCGGGCCGCTCGCGCAGCCGCGCGAGCAGACCGCGTCGGCGGTCGTTGTCAGAAGTCATGACCTGTGTCCTTAACCGGTTGGACCTTGTCTCAGGGGACGGAGCAGCGGCGCGGTTCGTGACGCGCCAAGATCACTGAAGCCAGTAGATCATGGCGTAGAGCCCGATCCACACGACGTCGACGAAGTGCCAGTAGTAGGACACGACGATCGCCGACGTGGCCTGCGCCGGTGTGAACCGGCCCATGGTGGTGCGGATCATGAAGATGACGAAGGCGACCAGACCGCCGGCCACGTGCAGGCCGTGGAAGCCGGTGGTCAGGTAGAACATCGACCCGTAACCGTCTTCGTTGATCTTGATGCCCGCGTGCACCAGCTCGCGGTACTCGTTGAGCTGGCCGAGGACGAAGATCAGGCCCATCACGAAGGTGATCGTGAACCAGCGCCGCAGCGCGTGGACGTCACCCTTCTCGGCGGCGAACACCCCGAGCTGGCAGGTCACCGAGGACAACACCAGGATCACCGTGAAGGTGGTCGCGTAGGGGATGTTGAGGTGCTCGGTGTGCTTCGCCCACTGCTCCGGCGCCGCCGCGCGGATGGAGAAGTACATCGCGAACAGCGCCGCGAAGAACATGAGTTCGCTGGAGAGCCACACGATCGTCCCGACGCTGACCATGTTGGGTCGGGTCAGGGAGTGGATCCGGCTCTTGTCAATGGCTGGGGCCGCAGTCACGCGGTCATTATTGCCCTTGACCGGGGCCGCCGATCAGCGGGGGGCCAAACCCGTGGCATCCACAGCCCGATCGGGGCAGTCCGGTTCGCCTGACCTAGGCTGAAAAGCGTGCTGCACGCCGATCCGATCTCCGCCGCAGCCGCCGTCGCCGCGCCGGCGGCGAGCGCGGCCACCCCGCCACCGTTCACCGTGACCTCGGTGTTCACCGAGACCAGGCTGGACAGCTGGCTCGCCGTCGGCCTGGTGCTGGCCGCCGGCGTCTACCTCTACGGGGTGCACCGGCTGCGGATCCGGGGCGACCGGTGGCCGGTAGCCAGGACGGTCTTCTTCCTCGGCCCCGGCCTCGGCGGCATCGCGGCGGTCACCGTCAGCGGCCTGCACGCGTACGACACGGCACTGCTGTCGGTGCACATGGTCCAGCACATGGTGCTCTCCATGATCTCGCCGATCTTCCTCGCGCTGGGCGCGCCGGTGACGCTGGCCCTGCGCACCCTGCCGCCGCGACCGCGCAAGCGGTTGCTGGCGGTCGTGCACAGCCGGATCGCCCGGATCTACAGCTTCCCCCTGGTGGCGTTCGCCATCTTCGTGGTGAACCCGTTCGCGCTCTACTTCACCGACCTGTACCGCTACACCCTCGAGAACGTGTGGGCGCACGAGGTCGTGCACGCGCACTTCATCATGACCGGCTGCGTGTTCTTCTGGCCGCTGCTCGGGCTCGACCCGCTGCCGGGCCGCTGGCCGTACCCGGCCCGGGCGCTGCTGATGCTGCTCTCCGTGCCGTTCCACACCGTGCTCGGACTCACCATCATGCAGAGCAGCACGCTCTTCGGCGGCGACTGGTACCCGTCGCTCGGGCTCACCTGGTCGGACCCGTGGCAGGACCAGGTGGTCGCCGGCGGCATCCTCTGGGCCGGCGGCGAGTTCGTCAGCGTGACCATGCTGGCCGTGCTGGTCGTGCAGTGGATGCGGCACGCCGAGCGGGAGGCCCGCCGCGTCGACCGCGACCTGGACCGCCAGGAGGCCCGTCAGCGCGCCGCGGAGTCCACGGCCTGAGCCGGGCCGGCCGGTACGCCCCGGCGCCGCCGCCGGGCGGACGTCGCACACCTCACACCGACCGGTACGATCAGCGGGCGGCCACGAGGTGGGAGCCAGTCCGACCGACGAGCGCGCAGCGAACGAATCATCAAGCTCAGTGTGATGGTGCCGCACGACGGCACGGAGCGAAGCGGAGTGCCGGCATGAGCGATCGTCTTTGCACCGTCCTGCTCTACAGCGACGACCCGGAGGTCCGCGACCGGATGCGGCTCGCCGTCGGGCCGCGCCCCGCGCCCGGCCTGCGGGTCGAGTTCGTCGAGGCGTCCGACTACGCCGAGTGCGTCCGGCTCGTCGACGACTACGAGATCGACCTGCTGGTGCTCGACGGCGAGGCGAGCCCGGGCGGCGGCATCGGCATCGCCCGGCAGATCAAGGACGACCGGGCCGACGCCCCCCCGACCTGCGTGGTGATCGCCCGCGCCGCCGACCGGTGGCTCGCGGCGTACGCCGAGGTCGACGCCACCCTGGTGCACCCGCTCGACCCGGTGACCACCGGCACGACGGTGGCCGAGCTGCTGCGGACGCACGCACCCGCCTGACGTCCCCCGCTCCGGCCCGCCACGGCGCCGGGCCGACCGGTGCCGGTTCCATCCCACCCGCATCTCGCACGCTCGGGAGGCCCGCCTTGGGCGATCGGACCTGGCCGCACCTGCTCAACGCGCTGCTGCGCGGCGAGGAACTCGCCACCGCCGACACCGCCTGGGCGATGGGCGAGATCATGGCCGGCTCGGCCGCCCCGGCGCAGATGGCGGGCTTCGTCGTCGCGCTGCGCGCCAAGGGTGAGACCTCGGCCGAGCTGGCCGGTCTGGTGGAGGCGATGCTCGGCCGGGCGGTCCCGGTCGAGCTGCCCGACGAGCTGCGCGCCACCGCCCTCGACGTGGTCGGCACCGGCGGTGACCTCGCGCACACCGTCAACATCTCGACCATGGCCTCGCTGGTGGTGGCCGGCGCCGGTGTCCGGGTGGTCAAGCACGGCAACCGGGCGGCCTCCTCCTCCTGCGGCACCGCCGACGTGCTGGAGTTCCTCGGCGTGCCGCTCGACCTGGGCCCCGAGGGGGTGGCCCGGTGCGTCGCCGAGGCCGGCATGGGCTTCTGCTTCGCGGCCCGGTTCCACCCCGGAATGCGGCACACCGGCCCGGTACGCCGGGAGCTGGGCGTGCCCACGGTGTTCAACTTCCTCGGCCCGCTGACCAACCCGGCGCGGCCCCGCGCCGGAGCGGTCGGCTGCTTCGACGCCCGGATGGCCCCGGTGATGGCCGGCGTCTTCGCCGCCCGGGGCGACTCCGTGCTGGTGATGCGCGGCGAGGACGGGCTGGACGAGTTCACCACCGCCGCACCGACCCGCGTCTGGGCGGCCCAGGGCGGCGTCGTCAGGGAGTCGCTGCTGGACGCCGCCGACCTCGGCGTACCCCGGGCCACCCTGGCCGACCTGCGCGGCGGTGACGCCGCCTTCAACGCCGACGTGGTCCGCCGGCTGCTGGCCGGCGAGACCGGCCCGGTGCGCGACGCGGTCCTGGTCAACGCGGCGGCGGCGCTGGCCACGCAGGGCCCGCTCGACGGCGACCTCACCGCGGCCCTGCGGGCCGGGATCGACCGGGCCGCCGAGTCCGTCGACTCCGGGGCCGCCGCCCGCGTCCTCGACCGCTGGATCGAGGTCGCGCGCGCCCTCTGAGCCCCGGGCCTCGCCGAAGGTTGTCGGACCCCCGTGGGAAACTACAGCTGAGTAGTTCCCACATTCGTCCTGCGCCGTCGAGCGCGGCAATCCCCGTCGGGCGTGTGCGACGCGCCCCCGCGGGACCGGAGCGAGAGGAGACGCCCGTGTCGGAGCGCGAGCTCTACTGCGACACCTGTGAGGGCGTCGAGCCGTTCGAGGCGCCGCCGTGCGCCGACGGCCACGGCGCCGACTGCCCCGAACTGGTCTGCACGGGCTGCGGCGCGGCCGTGCTCGTCACCACCTTCACGTTCCGCCTGGCGCGTCCGAGCGGCCGGCACCGCCCGGCGAGCCGCCGCCGCGCCGCCTGAAACCGCCGCCACCGCTGAGCGGGCGTCGGTCCCCCGCGGTGTCCGCTCAGCGCCGCTGCCGACCACGTCCCGCGCCCGCGCCACCCGTTCCACGCCGAAGGCCCGCCTCCCCGGGGAGGCGGGCCTTCGGGACGTTCGCGGGTGACCGACCGATCAGTGCTCGGCGGTGCGCCGGGTGCCGCTGTAGTACTCGAACAGCAGGCCGCAGACGGAGAACGTGACCGCCAGCATGCCGAGGCCGAGCAGCCAGAACTGCCAGAACGCGAGGCCGAAACCGGCCATCCCGACGGCGATCGCCAGGCCGAACGGCCAGTAGCTGCCCGGGCTGAAGAAGCCGATCTCGCCCGCGCCGTCGGCGATCTCGCCGTCCGGCCGGTCCTCCGGCCGAAGGTCGATCCGGCGGGAGACGAACCAGAAGAAGCCGCCGCACATCGTGCAGAGCAGGAAGCTCAGCAGCAGGGCGACCGTGCCGACCCACTCGACCTGGCCGCCGGAGTCGGCGGCGGTCCACCCGCCGTAGAGGACGGTGGCGAAGAGCAGGAACCCGGCGATGACCAGGAAGATGCGCCACTCGGTCTTCATGCCCGATCCCTCAGCTTCCCGCGCCGGCCGGCGCGTCGTCCGGGTTGAAGTTGGCCTCGGTGCGACGGGTCTCGAACGGCTTCGTGGTCTTCGCGTACGGGTCCTCGCCGATGGCCGTCAGCGCCTCCTGCGTGGACCTGCCGTCCCGCTTGGCCGCCAGGAACTGCTCGTACTTCTCCGGGGAGACGACCCGCAGCTCGAAGTTCATGAAGGCGTGGTAGCTGCCGCAGAGCTCCGCGCAGCGGCCGACGTAGGCGCCCTCGGACTCCAGCTTCGAGACCTCGAAGACGTTGCGGATCTTGCCCGGCATGACGTCGCGCTTGAACAGCAGCTCCGGCACCCAGAACGAGTGGATGACGTCGCGGCTGGTCTCCTCGAACCGGATGGACCGGTCGGTCGGCAGCACCAGGATCGGGATGACCTCGCTGGTGCCGAGCACGGAGGCGACCGTGTTGGCGTCCTGGCCCTGACCGTCGCGGTAGTTGAACTGCCAGTTCCACTTGAACGCGACCACCTCGACCGTGACGTCGGGGTTCTTGGTCGTCCGCACCACGTCGGTCTGCACGACCGCCGTGTAGTAGAACAGCACGGAGACGATCAGGATCGGCGCGATGGTGTAGAGGAACTCCATCGGCATGTTGTAACGGGTCTGCACCGGCAGCTCGTTGCCCCGCTTGCGGTAGCGCACGACGCACCAGAAGATCAGGCCCCACACGAAGACGCCGACCGCGAGCGCCGCGATGCACGAGGCGATCCACAGGTCGTACATCCGGTGCGACTCGGGCGTGATGCCGCCCTGCGGCCAGCCGAAGCCGCCGAACGCCGCGCCGACGTCGCAGCCCGTGAGCAGGACCAGCAGCGCCGCTCCGCCGAGGCCGAGCCCGGCGATCCGACCGGCACCACGTCCCCGGCGCCCACCGGCTCCTGGGGAAGCGCTGTGCCGTACGGCCGACGGCCGTACCTCCGAACTCCTTGCGACCACCTGGTCCTGCCTCCCTAGCGCGCCGCGGTGTCTTGTCCCTGCCCTCCGCCTGCGGAGCGACAGCACCAGCGGCAAAGGCGTCACCGACGGTCGCAGATTACTCGACCATGACGGGCTGGACCGTGTTGGGGTCGCTGTCGGCCCCCATCGGGGGGATCTTGGGCATACCGGCGCGATACGTTGGCTCGCGTGAGCGCATCCCCGGTCTACCTGGACGCGGCCACCGCCGCGCCGCTGCATCCGGTCGCCCGACAGGCGCTGCTGGCCGCCCTCGACGACGGCTGGGCCGACCCCGGCCGGCTCTACACGCAGGCCCGCCGCGCCCGTCAACTCCTCGACGCCGCCCGCGAGGCCTGCGCGCAGACGCTCGGCGTCCGCGCCGACGAGCTGTCCTTCACCCCCAGCGGTACGACGGCCGCGCACTCCGCCGTGCTGGGGGGCCTGACCGGCCGGCGTCGGGTGGGCGCCGGCCTGGTGCACTCCGCGATCGAGCACTCGGCGGTGCTGCACGCCACCGAGAAGCACGTCGCGGCGGGCGGCACGGCCACGTCCGTACCGGTGGACCGGCTCGGCCGGCTCGACCTGGACCGCTGGGCGGCGGCGGTCCGGGCGCCGGGGGTGGCGCTGGCCGCGCTGATCGCCGCCAGCCACGAGGTCGGCACGCTCCAGCCGGTGGCCGGGGCCGCGCGGGAGTGCGCCGAGGCCGGGGTGCCGCTGTGCGTGGACGCCGCCCAGGTGGTGGGCCGGGCCCCGGTGCCGGCGGGCTGGTCGATGCTGACCGCCAGCGCGCACAAGTGGGGCGGGCCGCCCGGGGTGGGGTTGCTGGTCGTGCGCAAGGGCACCCGCTGGGAGTCGCCCTGGCCGGCCGACGAGCGGGAGGCCGGGCGTACGCCGGGCACGCTCAACCTGCCGGCGGTGGTGGCGGCGGCGGCGAGCCTGCGCGCGGCGGCGGCCGACGCGGCGGCCGAGGCGGCCCGGCTGGCGCCGCTGGTGGCCCGGATCCGGGACCGGGTGGCGGCCGATGTGCCCGACGTGGAGGTGGTGGGTGACCCCGACCACCGCCTGCCGCACCTGGTGACCTTCTCCTGCCTCTACGTCGACGGCGAGGCCCTGCTGCACGCGCTCGACCGGCGCGGGTTCGCCGTCTCCTCGGGCTCCTCGTGCACGTCGTCGACGCTGCGGCCGTCGCACGTGCTGGAGGCGATGGGGGTGCTCTCGCACGGCAACGTCCGGGTCTCGCTCCACCGGGAGACGACGGAGGCCGACATCGAGAGGTTCCTCACCGAACTGCCCGGTGTCGTGGCGCGACTGCGCGCCGAGGCCGGGGTGGTGGGGCTGTGACGGCGCCGGCGGAGATCCTCGACTGCCGCGGTCAGCGCTGCCCGCTGCCGGTGATCGCGGCGGCCCGGCGGCTGCCCGAGCTGCCCGTCGGCACGGTGGTGCGGGTGCTCGCCGACGACCCGGCCGCGGCGGTGGACATCCCGGCCTGGTGCCGGATGCGCGGCCACGAGTTCCTCGGCACGGTCACCGGCCCGGACGGCCCCGCCTTCGACGTCCGCCGCCGCCACTGACCCGGGTGGCGTAGGGGCCCGACCCGCACCACGCCGCCGTTCCCGCCGATGCCGGCGGCCGCCGGGGGTGTTCCTCACCACTCCCGGCGGCCCGGCGACGCGACCAGCGCCGGTGTCACGTCACGGCACGAGGTGCGGGCGGACGTCCTCGGCGGCGACGTCGCCGTACGACTCGGCCAGGCGCTTGACGAACAGGTCGCGGCGGACCTCGTACTCCTGGGTGCCGACGGTCTCCAGCACCAGCGTGGCGAGCAGGGAGCCGACCTGGGCAGCCCGCTCCAGCCCGAGCCCCCACGAGAGGGCGGTGAAGAAGCCGGCCCGGAAGCCGTCGCCGACACCGGTCGGGTCGACCGCCTGGGTCTCCCGCGCGATCGGCACGTGGATCGGGTCGAAGTCCCGCCCGGCGATCTCCACCCCGTCCTTGCCCAGCGTCGTGACCCGCACCTTGACCCGGTCGAGCAGCTGCGCGTCGGTCAGCCCGGCCTTGCTCTGCAGCAGCGACTTCTCGTAGTCGTTGGTCATCAGGTACTCGGCGCCCTCGATCAGCCCGACGACGTCCTCGCCGTCCATGCGGGCGAGCTGCTGGGACGGGTCGGCGGCGAACCGGTAGCCGCGCTCCCGGCACTCGGCGGAGTGCCGCAGCATCGCCTCCGGGTCGTTCGCGCCGACCAGGACCAGGTCCAGCCCGTCGAGGCGGCGGGCCACCGGCGCCAGCTCGATGTTGCGCGCCTCGCTCATCGCCCCGGCGTAGAACGAGGCGATCTGGCACATGTCGGTGTCCGTGGTGCAGACGAACCGGGCGGTGTGCGCCACCTCGCTGATGTGCACCGAGTCGCAGTCGACGCCGTGCCGCTCCAGCCAGGAGCGGTAGTCGGCGAAGTCCGCGCCGACCGCGCCGACCAGGACCGGGCGCAGGCCGAGCTGCCCCATGCCGAAGGCGATGTTGGCCGCCACCCCACCACGCCGCAGCACCAGGTCGTCCACCAGGAAGGAGAGCGAGACCTTGTGCAACTGGTCGGCGATGAACTGGTCGGCGAAGCGACCGGGGAAGCTCATCAGATGGTCGGTGGCGATCGAGCCGGTCACGGCGATCTTCATGTCAACCCTCGGGGTCGGGAGCAGGGCGCCGGTCAGCCTACCGGCCCGGCCCCCTCAGGATGACCGGTCGGTCGGCCCCGGGTCATCTTCCCGACGGCTCGTTTCCGACCGGAAGACGACGGCGGGGCCGCCCCGGAGGACGGCCCCGCCGTGGTCAGCGGAGGTCTGGCTCAGCTGAACGAGTCACCGCAGGCGCAGGAGTTGCCCGCGTTGGGGTTGTCGATGGTGAAGCCCTGGGCGTCGATCCGGTCGGCGAAGTCGATGGTGGCGCCGGCCAGGTAGGGGGCGCTCATCCGGTCGACGACGACCTCGACACCGTCGAAGTCGGTGACGACGTCACCGTCGAGCGACCGCTCGTCGAAGAAGAGCTGGTACCGCAGGCCGGAGCAGCCACCCGGCTGCACGGCGACCCGGAGCCGCAGGTCGTCGCGGCCCTCCTGCTCGATCAGGGCCTTGACCTTCTGCGCCGCGACGTCGGTGAGGACGACGGACGTGGGGGCCTTGGCCTCGGTCGACTCGGTCTGCGCTGGCGTGGTCACGTGAAATCTCCCTGCGCGGTTGGGTCCGGACGCACTGGCCAACATCTCCTGTCGCCCAGCCATTCCCGGTGTGGTCCAGATCCGATGGTACGCCGCCACGGCCGGCCCCACCCGTCCGGCGTGACCAGGGCCGCCGCCCGGAGCGCCTCCGCACCGGCCGTGGTCAGCGGCTCCACTGCCGGGCGAGCCGGGTGCCGAGCGCCCGCAGCCCCTCGGCCGGGCGCTCCATCGCGGCGGCCAGCCCGCCGCGTTCCTCGCCCCCGAAGTGCTCCACCAGGCTGTACGCGTCGGTCACCCCGGCCGCCCCGGCCTCCCGCCGCCCGGTGCTCACCCGGCCCGCGACCACCACGCAGGGCACGCCCCGGTCCCGGGCGGCGCCGGCCACCCCGGCCACCACCTTGCCGCGCAGCGACTGGTGGTCGAACGAGCCCTCCCCGGTGATCACCAGGTCGACCTCGTCGAGGGTGACGTCCAGCCCGATCGCCCGGGTGACCAGGCCGATGCCCGACTCGCAGTGCCCGCCCAGCGCCAGGACGGCCGCGCCCAGCCCGCCGGCCGCGCCGCCGCCGGGCAGCGCGCCCAGCCGTTCGGGGCAGCCGGGCAGGTCCCGCTCCAGCACGGCGGCGAAACGCTCCAGCGCGGCGTCGAGCAGCAGCACGTCGGCCCGGTCGGCGCCCTTCTGCGGGCCGAACACGTTGCTGGCCCCGTGCAGCCCGAGCAGCGGGTTGTCCACGTCGGTGGCGGCCACCAGGCGGGCGTCGCGCAGCCGGGGCGCGCCGTCGAGGGCGTCCGCCGCGCCGAGCGCGCCCCCGCCGTACGGCAGTGCCTGGCCGGTGGCGTCCAGCGGGGTCACGCCGAGCGCGGTGAGCATGCCCGCGCCGCCGTCGTTGGTGCCGGAGCCGCCCAGCCCGATCACGACCGTCCGGGCCCCGGCCTCCAGGGCGGCGGCAACCAGCACCCCCAGCCCGTACGAGGAGGTGGTCTTCGGGTCCCGCTCGGCCGCGTCGAGCAGGTGCAGCCCGCACGCCTGGGCGCTCTCCAGCCAGGCGGTCGCACCGCCGTCGGTGAGCAGGATCTCACCGGTCGTCGGGCGGCCCAGCGGGTCGACGGTCGGCACCGGAATCCGGCGTCCGCCGAGGGCGTCGGAGAGCACGTCGATGAAGCCCGGCCCACCGTCCGACAGGGGCCGCACGAGCAGGTCGTCGCCGGGGGCGACCTCCCGCCAGCCGGTGGCCACGGCATCGGCGACCTGCGGGGCCGGCAGGGTGCCGGCGAACTTGTCCGGACAGAGCAGCACGCGCATGTCGAGCAGTGTGGCAGCACACACCGCTGGAGGCTGCGCCGAGGCCGCACTGTGGGACCATGGGGCACGTGACTTCGACCTGGGTGGAACCCTCCAACACCGCGACGGCACTGCTGCTGCTCGGCCGGGGCAGCGACCCCGCCACGGAGCGCGGCGTCGAGTGTCCGGGTGACCTGCCGGCGCCCAGCGACCCGGACCTGGTGGCCCGGGCGACGGCGGCGAAGGCGGCGCTGGGCAGCAAGGTCTTCGTGCTGGGGCACCACTACCAGCGCGACGAGGTGATCCAGTTCGCCGACGTGACCGGTGACTCGTTCAAGCTGGCCCGCGAGGCGGCGGCCCGGCCCGACGCGGAGTACATCGTCTTCTGCGGCGTGCACTTCATGGCCGAGAGCGCCGACATCCTCACCTCGGACGCGCAGAAGGTCATCCTGCCCGACCTGGCCGCCGGCTGCTCGATGGCGGACATGGCGGTGCTGTCGCAGGTCGAGACCGCCTGGGACGTGCTCACCGAACTGGGCATCGCGGCGGAGACCGTCCCGGTGACGTACATGAACTCCTCGGCGGACATCAAGGGCTTCGTCGGCCGCAACGGCGGCGTGGTCTGCACCTCGTCGAACGCGAAGCGGGCGCTGGAGTGGGCGTACGAGCAGGGGTCGAAGGTCTTCTTCTTCCCCGACCAGCACCTGGGTCGCAACACGGCGGTGCTGGAGATGGGCTTCTCGCTGGACGACTGCGTCCTCTACGACCCGCACAAGCCCAACGGCGGGCTCACCCCGCAGCAGCTGCGTGACGCGCGGATGATCCTGTGGCGCGGGCACTGCTCGGTGCACGGCCGCTTCACGCTGGACAGCGTCGACGACGTGCGGGAGCGGGTGCCGGGGGTGAACGTGCTGGTCCACCCGGAGTGCCGGCACGAGGTGGTCACCGCCGCCGACTTCGTCGGTTCGACGGAATACATCATCAAGGCCATCGAGGCGGCCCCGGCCGGCTCGGCCTGGGCGGTCGGCACCGAACTGAACCTGGTCCGCCGGCTCGCGCTGGCCCACCCGGACAAGCAGATCATGTTCCTGGACAAGGCCGTCTGCTACTGCTCGACCATGAACCGGATCGACCTGCCCCACCTGGTCTGGGCGCTGGAGGAGCTGGTCGCCGGCCGGCTGGTCAACCAGATCACCGTCGACCCGGACACCGCGCACCACGCCCGGGTGGCGCTGGAGAAGATGCTGGCCCTGCCCGGGGCCGACACCCCGCCGCCCGCAGCGGGCTGATCACCCTCCGTAGCCGTATTGGCACGGAAAAGGGTCCGATCACCGATAAGTACCCTCAGGGACGATGTGACCGGGTCCATGATCGTCACCGAGGGCTATGCTGCCGGTGCGACGACTCACGCGGGCCGTTTCGACATGGCCGCATTCCGGGTAGCGATGACAATCGTGTGCCCCACCATCAACACGGCAGCACCGACGCGCTGGAGGTTGCGTTGACCGACGACGTCCTGGTCGTACACGGAGGTACCCCGCTCGAAGGGCGGATCCGCGTGCGCGGCGCGAAGAACCTGGTCTCGAAGGCAATGGTCGCCGCCCTGCTGGGTGACAGCCCGAGCCGGCTGTACGACGTACCGAAGATCCGCGACGTCGAGGTGGTCCGGGGCCTGCTCGGCCTGCACGGGGTCAAGGTCACCGACGGCGGGGAGGACGGCGAGCTCGTCTTCGACCCGGCGAACGTGGAGAGCGCCAGCACGGACCAGATCAACGTGCACGCGGGCTCCAGCCGGATCCCGATCCTCTTCTGCGGGCCGCTGCTGCACCGCCTCGGCCACGCCTTCATCCCCGACCTGGGGGGCTGCCACATCGGGCCGCGCCCGATCGACTTCCACCTCCAGGCGCTGCGGGAGTTCGGTGCGACGGTCGAGAAGACCCCGGAAGGGCTGCACCTGTCGGCGCCGAACGGGCTGCACGGCACCAAGTTCGCCCTGCCGTACCCGAGCGTCGGCGCGACCGAGCAGGTGCTGCTGACGGCCGTGATGGCCGAGGGCGTCACCGAGCTGCGCAACGCCGCGGTGGAGCCGGAGATCATCGACCTGATCTGCATCCTGCAGAAGATGGGCGCGATCATCAAGGTGCACACCGACCGGGTCATCGAGATCCAGGGTGTGCCGAAGCTGCACGGCTACACGCACCGGCCGATCCCGGACCGGATCGAGGCGGCGAGCTGGGCGGCAGCGGCGCTGGCCACCCGCGGCCACGTCGAGGTGCTCGGCGCGCAGCAGGCCGACATGATGACCTTCCTGAACATCTTCCGCTCCGTCGGCGGCGAGTACGAGGTCACCGACGCCCGGCCGCCGAAGCTGGGCGACCCGGGCCAGGAGGGCGGGATCCGGTTCTGGCACCCGGGCGGCGAGCTGCACGCCGTGGCGCTGGAGACCGACGTGCACCCGGGCTTCATGACCGACTGGCAGCAGCCGCTGGTGGTGGCGCTCACCCAGGCCCGGGGCCTGTCCATCGTCCACGAGACGGTCTACGAGCAGCGGCTGGGCTACACCGAGGCGCTCAACTCGATGGGCGCCAACATCCAGGTCTACCGGGACTGCCTGGGCGGCACGCCGTGCCGCTTCGGCCGGCGCAACTTCAAGCACTCGGCCGTGATCGCGGGGCCGAGCAAGCTGCACGCCGCCGACCTGGTCATCCCCGACCTGCGGGCCGGTTTCAGCCACCTGATCGCCGCGCTGGCCGCCGAGGGCACCTCCCGGGTCTACGGCGTGGACCTGATCAACCGGGGCTACGAGGACTTCGAGGCGAAGCTGGCCGACCTGGGCGCGCACGTCGAGCGCCCGTAACGTCGACCACTCCCGTACGCGCCCGGTGCACCGCGATGTGCACCGGGCGCCGTCGTTTGGCTACCCTTTCCGCGTGCCCTCGCTGTTTCGCCGCAAGTCCTCCGACCTCGTCGACGAGGCCGTCACCCCGGTGACCCCCGACGAGGAGTCCACGCTTGCCCAGCCCCGGGGCTACACCCCGAGCAAGAAGGAGCTGGGCAAGGCCACCCCGAAGCGGCCCACCGCCGGCCGTCGGCCGGCCGCGGCCACCAAGCCGTTGACCAAGGAGGAGCAGCGGGAGCGCAAGCGCCAGCTGCGCGCCGAGGCGGCGGAGGAGTTCCGTCGTGAGGGCGGCCCCCGCGACCGCGGCCCGGAGCGGCTGCTGGCCCGCAACGTGGTCGACTCCCGGCGTACGGTCGGCACCTGGTTCTTCGGTGGGGCGCTGATCGTGCTGATCGGCTCGAACGCCGCGATGCCGCCGGTCGTCCGCCTGGTCTCCAACATCCTCTGGGGCGCGCTCGCCCTGGGTGTGGTGGTCGACTCGCTCCTGATCTCCCGGAAGATCCGCAAGCTGGTCGGGGAGCGTTTCCCGAACACCGGGCAGCGGATGGGCTCGCTCTACCTCTACGCCATCATGCGGTCGATCACGTTCCGCCGGATGCGCGCCCCCGCGCCCCGGGTAAACATCGGCGACCCGGTCTGAGCCTGCCGCACCGATGGCCCCTACCGCAGCGCGGTAGGGGCCATCGCCGTCACGGCCCCGGCGGCTGGCCTCGCGGCGGCGTCAGCGACTCCGGTAGAGCCGGGCCACCACGTCCTCGATGTCCGGCTCGACGAGCGAGACGTCCCGCAGCGCGCCCAGCCCGGCCAGGGCCGCCACCACCTCGGCCACCCCCGCCGACTCCAACGCGAAGACCAGCCGGTGCCCGTCGGCCTCCTGCCGTTGCAGCGGCGCGCCGGGCAGCACCGGCGGCTCGGCCAGCGGTGCGTCCAGGTCGGCGACGAGCAGCCGGCGCGACCCGTACCGCTCGTGCAGCGCGGCGATCGACCCGTCGTGCACCACCCGCCCGTGGTCGACCACCACCAGGCGCCGGCAGAGCCGCTCGATGTCGGCCAGGTCGTGCGTGGTGAGCACCAGCGTCGTGTCCCCGGCCCGGCCCAGCTCGCCGAGGAAGCCGCGGACCGCCTGCTTGCTGACCACGTCGAGGCCGATGGTGGGCTCGTCGAGGAAGAGCACCTCCGGGCCGTGCAGCAGCGCGGCGGTCAGCTCGCCGCGCATGCGCTGCCCGAGGGAGAGCTGCCTTACCGGGGTGTCCAGGAACGGATCCAGGTCGAGCAGGCTCCGGCAGCGGCGCAGCCGGGCGGCGTGCGCGGCGGCCGGCACTCGGTAGACGTGCCGCAGCAGCGCGAACGAGTCGCCCAGCGGCAGGTCCCACCAGAGCTGCGAGCGCTGGCCGAAGACCACGCCGACGCGCAGCGCGAGCCGGGTCCGCTCGGCCACCGGGCGCAGGCCGCACACGCGTACCTCGCCGGCGGAAGGCGTCAGCACGCCCGTGAACATCTTGAGCGTCGTCGACTTGCCGGCACCGTTGGGCCCGATGTAGCCGAGCATCTCGCCCCGGGCCACCCGCAGGTCGATCCCGTCCACGGCGGTGACCCGCCGCTTCTCCCGCCGCAGCCGGCCGGTGCGCACCCGGACGGTGAACTCCTTGCGCAGCCCGTCGACCACGATCACGTCGTCGCTCACGACCCCGTACTCCGGTAGTGGCGGACCCCGGTGCGCCAGGCCGCCGCCGCACCGACGGCCGCGACCAGCGCGACGGCCGGCGCGGTGAAGCCCACCCACGCCGGCAGGCCGAGCGGGTCGGCGCGGCCGAGCAGCGCCAGCGCCGGGTGGTAGCTGACGAAGGCGAAGCCCAGGCCGTACGCGAACACCGCGCGGAACCAGCCCTCGAAGACGGTGACCGGGTACGAGGCGAAGTCCCGCCCGCCGTAGGTGACCGAGTTGGCCAGCTCACCCGAGTCGACCCACCAGAACGAGACGGTGGCGGTGGCCACGAAGACCGACCCGAAGAAGACCACCCCGGCCAGCGGGGCGAGGACCACCAGCAGCGCCCGCGCCGGGGTCCACTCGACGCCGGCGGAGCCGACCGCGACGACCAGCACGGCGATCCCGAAGACCGCCCGGGACACCTTGCGCAGCGGCAGGTCCATCAGCAGCAGCTGGGGCAGGGCGCCGAGCGGGCGGACCAGCACGGCGTCGAAGAGCCCGGTGCGCACGTACCGGGGCAGCCGCTCGATGTTGCCCACCAGCAGGTCGGCGACGGCGAACGCGCACGTCGAGAGGCCGACGACCACCAGCGTCTCGCGCAGCGTGAAGCCGCCCAGCTCCCGGGTGACCCCGAAGATCACCAGCACGGTCAGCACGTCGAAGACGGTGGACCCGACGTTGCCGACCACGTCGATGACGAACGAGGTCCGGTACGCCGTCTGCGCGCGTGCCTGCGCGCCGAGCAGCGCCCGGTACGCGGCCAGCGCCCCGCCCGACGCCTCAGCCACCCTGCACCACCAGGCGGCGTTCCGCGCGCCGCTGCACCAGCCGGCAGGCGGCCAGAATCAGCACCGCCCAGGCGAGCTGGAGGCCGACCAGCCCGACCTGCGTGCCGGTCGGGTCCCGCTCGACCAGCACGTCGAGCGGGGTCTGGAGCAGGCTCGGGAAGGGGGTGCCCAGCCACAGCACGAGCTGGAGCCACTCCGGCAGGAAGCGCAGTGGGAAGTAGAGCCCGGCGAGCACGCCCGACGCGAGGGTCCAGAGGATCACCGGCCCTCGGACGTCCTGCAACCAGTACGCGGTCGCGTTGACCAGGAACCGGCAGCCGAAGCAGAGGACCACGGCGACGACGGCGGAGAACGCGAAGATCGGCAGGGTGGCCCAGCGGCGGGGCACGTGGACCTCGAAGAAGAGCGGCCCGACTAGCACCGGCGGCAGGAACCGGACCAGCGCGGCGTGGCCGGCGCGACCCAGGTCGGCGGCGAGATGGCTGGTCACGGGGTGCACCGGCCGCAGCAGGTCGCTGGCGACGTCGCCGGTGCGGATCCGGTCGGCCAGCTCGGTCCAGCCCCAGAGCAGGACGACCGCCAGCAGGCCCTGGCCCACCCAGACGAAGGTGGCGAGCTGCCCCCGGTCGTACCCGGCCACCGTGCCGGCCGCGCCGACCGCCGCGAGCAGGACGTAGCACCGCAGGAAGCCGAAGACCGTATTGGTCACGACGCCCGCCACCGATGCCTGCCGGTACGTGGCGTAACGTCGGAAGCCTGATCCGGTTATAGCCTTAAATGTCCGGAACCATAGGATAACGTTTGGGGTGGTGGGCGGTGCCACAGTGGCGGTGAGCGAGCCCACGCCGCTACCCTCCTTCCGCAGCCACGCCGTACCGGAGGGGCGACTCTACCGGCACGTGGAGCGCCCAGCGCGACAATTTCCAACGAGGTGACATCGCCGTGAGCGAGCGGACGCGGGCCGGCCACCGGGGCGCCGCCGTGAGCGGACGGACGCCAGCCGGGCACCCGGGCGCGCCCGCTCCCCGGCGGCTGGCACCGGGCGTTCCGCCTACCCTCCGTGGCGACAGGGCAACCGGATGAGCCGCTACTACGACCACTGGCACGACTCCGCCGAACCGGCCTGGATGATCGAGCCCACCACCGAGTGGCACCCGCAGTTCCCCGGCCAGCGCTACGCGGGCGACATCGGCGTCGAACACGCGCCGGCCGCGCCCCGGGGCCGCTCGGCCGTGGGCCGGGCCGAGGTGCCCCCGCTCGCACCCACCCGGCCGGACGGGACCTACATCGGCCGGTCGTGGGACGACCTGCCCGACGGGCGGCCCGGTCGGCAGGACGCGTGGCACGGCCAACCGGACGGCCCCGACGCGCGTCGGTACGGCGGCGAGTCGTACCGCCGCCCGCCCGCCGAGCCGCGCCGGCCGGACGACCGGCAGTGGCCGCCCCGACAGGAGCCGCCACACCGCAACGACCGGGGTCAGTTCGACGCCCCCGGCCGGCCCGTCGACTCCCCCCGACAGCGCGACCACGCCGGTCCCGACCGCTACGACAGCCGCACCCCCCGGTACGAGCCGGCCGGGCGGGACCGTCCCGTCTCCCCCGCCGGCCGGCCCGAGCCGGGCTGGCTCCCGGAGCCCGACGAGGACGCGCCGCCCCGCCGCCCCACGGCGTACGAGCGCCCGGACGCCGGCTACGACCGCCGGCCGGACCCGGGCCACGACCACCGCCCCGGGCGCGTTCACGACCGTCCCGCCGCGTCCGGCCACGACCGCCGAGCGGAGACCGTCCACGACCGCCAGGCGGACGCTGACGGGCGCCGCTACCAGTGGGCGGCCCCGGCCCCGGAGCCCCGCCCCTCCGACGGCCAGCGGGAGCGTCCGGTCGACGGCCAGCGGGAGCGTCCGGTCGACGGCCAGCGGGAGCGTCCTTCCGACGGCCAGCATGACCGTCTTTCCGACGGCCAGCATGACCGTCTTTCCGACGGCCAGCATGACCGTCTTTCCGACGGCCAGCGTGAGCGTCCTTTTGATGGGCAGCGGGAGCGTCCTTTCGATGGGCAGCGGGAGCGTCCTTCCGATGGGCAATGGGGGCGTTCGGCTGCCCCGCAGCCGGAGCGCTCGGCCGACTCGCAGTGGGACCGCGGCCCCGGCGGGCGGGGCCGCGAGGCCGGCGTACCCGCCGACGGGTGGCCACGCCCCGACCGGGCTCCCGCCGGCCAGCAGGCGCCTCCGGACAGCCAGCGGCGGCAGCAGGAGCCGGACGAGCGATGGCGGGCGCACGAGGCGGCGCGCGCCGAGACGTACCCGGAGCGGGGGCCGCGCGGGGTCGCCCGGCCCGACGCCCCTCGGGAGGCCGAGGCGTACCGGGGACACCCGCGGCAGGACGGCGGCCTGCCCTGGCCACCGCCCGGCCCCCTGCGGCCCGGCTCCGACCGGGACGCGGCGCGGCGCGCCGAACCCCGCCCCGAGCACCGGCGACCGGCCGACCGCCCCCAGGACGCCGCGACCCCGCCGCTCCCGCCCGGGTACGACCAACGGCCGCAATCCCCCACCTACGGTGCCCCGACGACGTCCGGGGCGCCGGCTCCCGGACCGGCGGGCTTCCGGGCCCCGGCCGGGGACGTTCCGCCGCCGGGCCGCCCCGTCTCCCCCGCGCCGGCCCGCGACCTGCCACGCTCCGACCGGCCCGACCCGACCGCGCCGGTCCACGGTCGGCCGGTGTCGCCCGCCGGCCCTCTGTCCGGGCCTGTCTCGCCTGCCGGCCCGGTCTCACCCGCCGGGCCCCTCTCCGGCCGGACGTCGCCAGCGGGTCCCGCCCCGGCCCCGGTCTCGCCGGCGGATCCCGCCTCGGCCCCGGTCTCGCCGGCAGGCCCGAGCGTCAACCGCCCGGTATCGCCGGCAGGCCCGGATGTCCGCCAACCGGTATCGCCGGCGGGCCCGGACGTCCGCCAACCGGTATCGCCGGCAGGCCCAACCGTCCGCCAACCGGTATCGCCGGCAGGCCCGGACGTCCGCCAACCGGTATCGCCGGCAGGCCCAACCGTCCGCCACCCGGTATCGCCGGCAGGCCCGGACGTCCGCCAACCGGTATCGCCGGCGGGCCCAACCGTCGGCCGCCCGGTATCGCCGGCGGGCCCGGTGGACCAGGTGGTCGGGCGGCCGGTGCCGCCAGCGGGTCCGGCCACCGGCCACACGCCCCGCCCGGCCCCGGAGGACGACGCCACGCCGATCTCGGCGCCTCCCGCCGCCCGACTGCGCCTGGAGTTCCTGCCGGCACCGGAGGCGACCGCCAGCAGGGTGTCCGGTCCGGCCCCGGAGACGACCGCCGACGCGACCCGGCAGGCGACAGCCAGCGCGGTGCCCGGTCCGGCCCCGGAGACGACCGCCGACGCGGCCGGTCCGGCCCGCCAGTCGACCGCCAGCACGGTCCCCGGTCCGGCCCCGGCACACCCAGGACCGGCCCGGCCGGACGCACCGACGCCGCACCCGGGCACCGGGCACGGCGAAGCCCGGTCCGTGGCCCAGCCCCCGGCCCCCACGCCGTCGGGGCAGCCGTCCGCCACCCGTCCGAGCGCACCGCACCGCTCGCCGGAAGCCCCGGCAGCCGCAGGCACGGCCAGGCAGGACGTCCCGGCACCGCAGGCGCCCATCGCGCCCGACAGGCCCAGGCGGTACGTCCCGCCACCGCCGAGCGACCCGCCCACACCGGCCGCCCCGCCGCCTCCCCAGGCGCCCACCTCGAGCGGACCGGACGCCTGGTTCCGACCGTCCCGGCCCGCGGCACCTGCCCCGGTCACGCCGGACGGGTCTCGGCCCGCCGGCCAGGCTGCCTCTCCCCCGACCACCACGCCTCCCCCGACCACCACGCCGCCCCTGGGCGGCACGGCGACTCCGAGCGGCACGGCGACTCCGAGCGGCACGCCGGCGCAGAGCGGCGCGGCGGCGCAGAGCGGCGTGTCGACTCCGAGCAGCACGGCCGCATCGAGTGGCGCGGCGGCACCCAGCCAGGCGCCGGACCCGAGTGGTACGACGGCTGCAAACGGCACGGCGGCCCCGAGGGATACGGCGGCTGCAAACGGCACGGCGGCTGCAAGCGGCGTGTCGACTCCCCACAGCACGCCGGGCGTAGACGCCGTGCCGAACCGTGGCCTCGACGGGTCGGTACCGAATCCGCCCGACGGCGGTGCCGCCTCGCCCGAACCTGCCACCTCGTCGTCGGCGAGATCCACGTCACCGTCTCACGACCACCCCGAACCGCCGACCGAGCCGGCGGAATCGGCCCCGGTCCTGCCGGCCATCCCAACGGTGTCCGGCCCACGGGTCGTACCGGCCACAGCGCCGGCACCGCCCGCGTCCTCCCTTTCCGAGCAGGCGTCTGGTCCGCCCGCTGGGCTGGCACCGCCCGCGCCCACCCTTGCCGAGCCGGTACACGTTTCGCCCGCTGTGCCGGCGCCTTCCGCACCCGACCCGGTGTCCGCTCCGCCCGCCGCCCCGGCCCCAACGCCTGCCCCGACGTCCCCTGCGCCTGCCGTCCCGGCGCCGCCGACCGTCCAGGAACCGACGCTGGCGGACCTGCCGCCGGTCGCCGTCCCGCCGGAGCAGCCAGTCACCGCAGCGCCCGCGCCGCCCGCGCCCGCACCGCCCATCCCCGCACCGTCCGCACCGCCCATCCCCGCGCCGCCCGTGCCTGCACCGTCCACGTCGCCCGTCACCGCACCGTCCACGCCGCCGGCGCAGGCCAACTCCGCAGCGCCCGTCTCCGCGCCTCCCGGGCAGGCCAACTCCGCGTCGCCCACGCCACGCCCGGTCTTCGCAACTCCTACCCGGCCCGTGTCGGCACCACCGTCCGGCCCGCAGGTTGCGGCGCCGGTCGTACGGCCGATGCCGGAAGCACCGACGGCGGCAGCAGCCCAGGCACAGCCGGCCGGGCCCGATGCCGTCACGGCGAATGGAACCGCCCCGCAGACAGCGGCACAGTACGAAGCAGCGCCGCCGCCCTACCCGAGCGCGGCGGGCACGGACACATCGGCCCCGCGCATGGACGGGCACGCCACCACTCCCACGCTCGAATCGGTCGAGCGGGTGCCGAACGACCCGGCTGCGCCCACCGGTGGAACACCATGGTTGTCACCGAAGGCTTTTGACACCCGTGGTGTTCCACCCACCGCGGCCGATCCGCGTCCCGTGTCCGCTCCGCCCGTCGGCGCTGCGACATCGGTGTCCACACTGCCGGTCTCCCCCGTCGCCGGCCCTCCGGCCGAGCCGGCGGAGGTGTCCCGGGCCGGTTCTGTCGTCGGGGCGACGGCCGAGACGAACGAGTCGGTCCCGGCCGCACCGGCCCCGCGCCCTGTCTCCGCGCCACCGGCCCAGCAGGTTTCCGCGCCACCGGCCCAGCCCATCGACGCGCCAGCGGCCCAGCAGGTCTTCCCGTCGCCAGCCCGGCTCATCGACTCGCCAGCGGCCGAGCAGGTCTCCGCGCCACCGGCCCCGCGTCCTGTCTCCGCTCCGCCGGCCCAGCCCATCGCCGCGCCGCCGGTACCGCCTGTTTCCGGGCCGCCCGTCGCGTCGGATGCGTACGTGCCTGCGCGGGACGCGTCCGCCACTGCCGCGCCACAGGCCGACGCGGTGTCGGCCCCGCCGGGCGAGCCTGTCTCCGCTCCGCCCGCCGCGTCGGCGCCGCCCCCGCCCATCGTCCCTGGCGCGTTGTCGCAGGCACCGCAACCTGTCTCCGCACCCGCCGCAGACCTCGTGCCGGCCCGGCCCGTTTCCGCGCCGCCGACGGCCTCGGCACCGCCCACGGACGCCTCGCCGGTACCGCCCCCCTCCGAGCCGTCGGCGCAGCCGGTGTCCGCGCCGCCTGCCGCCACGCCGCCCGCCGCCACGCCCCCCATCGCCACCCCGCCCGCCGCCACGCCGCCCGGCGGGCAGGTGCCATCGACGAGCGCGGAACGGACCTCCGCGTCCCGCACCGCCGAGCCAGCCATCGCCGCAACGAACACCACCGAACCCCACGCCGTCGGAGCCAGCGCCGCCGAACCACGGACCACCGAACCGGGCACCACCGAACCACGGACCACCCAACCGGGCACCACCGAACCACGGACCACCCAACCGAGCGCCACCGAACCACGGACCACCCAACCGAGCGCCACCGAGCCACAGACCACCGGACCAAACACGGCCGGACCACGGGCCGACGGACCACGGGACGCCGGAGTGGGCAGCAGCGGACCGCGGGCCGCCGGGATGCCCGTCGGGTCGCGGGACGCCGGGCACCAGAGCGCGGCGCAGGGCGATCCGGAGCAGGTGCTGGCGAGCTACCGGTGGCGGCTCGATCCGGCCACCCTGCGGGAGGTCGTGGAGGAGCCGGACGAGTTCCGGACGATCCGGCGGCGGCTGACCGAGAAGCTGGGCGCGGCCGTGGACAACAAGTCGCGCGCCCGGCTGCTCAGTCTGCGGGCGGTGGTGTCCCGGATTCTCGGCGAACTGGACGACGCCCTGGCGGACGGTCGGCTCGCGCTCACCTACGCCGAGGCCACCGGGGAGCTGCGGCGTACGGCGGTGGCTCAGGCTCGGCTGGCGCACGTGTTGCGCTGGCGCGGCGAGTTCGTCGAGGCCGACCGGCTCTTCGCCGAGGCGAACTCCACGGAGTTGCCACAGCGGCTGCGCGCGGTGCTGCACGAGCACGCCGGGCGGTCCTGCTACGACCAGGGTCGGCTGATGGAGGCCTGTCACCACTTCGAGCGGGCCCTGGACCTGCGTGGCACCGAGGACCCCGAGTTGCAGGCCCGGATCCGGCTGAGCCTGGACGCGGTGGCGGAGCGGGTCGCGGAGACGGGCTTCGGGCCGTACCCGCGCAGCCGCGAGGAGGTGCTGGAGCGTGACCGGCCCCCGATGCCGGCCCGCGACGGCGACCTGTGGGGTTTCTCCGACCCGGACGGCGACCTGGTCATCGCGGCCGGGTACGCGGAGGCGCAGCCGTTCCGCGACGGGCTGGCCTGGGTGCGGCGCCCCGAGACCGAGCGGTGGTCGCTCATCGACCGTACCGGCGCCACGGTGCTCGAACCGTCGTACCCGGTGGTCCGCTCGTTCTCCGACGGGCTGGCCTGGGTGTCCGACGGCGGCGACGCCGGCTGGGTGGCGATCGACGCCACCGGCGAGGTGGTCGTGCCGCACGGCTTCGCGGACGTACGCCCGTTCCAACGCGGCGTGGCCGTGGTCCGCCGCGACGGCTGGGGCGCGGTCGACCGCAACGGCCGGATCGTGGTGCCCACCCGGCACCACGGGTTCGCCACCGTCCTGGCCGACGGCCGGTACGTCGACGGCTTCACCGAGGAGGGGCTGGCCGTGGTGGAGGTGGCCGGCCGGCGCGGCGTGGTGAACCGGGCCGGGAAGGTGCTGGTGGCGCCCAGCTATCCGGCGCTGGTCGTCCACCCGGTCGCGTTCCTGGTCGGCGACGGCACGGGCCGCTGGGGCGCGCTCGACCGGCGGGGCGAGCTGCTCATCGAGCCGGTGCACCGCGACCGCGACGAGGTCGTCGCCGAGATCGAGCGGCTGCTCGTCGACACCAGCCCCGTGCTCTGAGCGACAGGGTGGCCCGCCACGAGGGGTGGGCATGATCGGAACGGGCTAGGGTCGACTCATGGAATTCCGTCACCTGGGCCGTTCCGGCCTGATGGTCAGCGAGATCTCGTACGGCAACTGGATCACCCACGGCTCGCAGGTCGAGGAGGACGCGGCGTTCGCCTGCGTCCGGGCCGCCCTGGACGCCGGCATCACCACCTTCGACACGGCCGACGTGTACGCGGGCACCCGCGCCGAGGACGTGCTGGGCCGCGCGCTGGAGGGCGAGCGGCGCGAGGGGCTGGAGATCTTCACCAAGGTGTACTGGCCCACCGGGCCGGGCCGCAACGACCGGGGCCTGTCCCGCAAGCACATCATGGAGTCGATCAACGGCTCGCTGCGCCGGCTGCGCACCGACTACGTGGACCTCTACCAGGCCCACCGGTACGACCACAGCACGCCGCTGGAGGAGACGATGGAGGCGTTCGCCGACGTCGTGCACTCCGGCAAGGCGCTCTACATCGGCGTCTCCGAGTGGAAGGCGTCGGAGATCCGCGCGGCCCACCAGCTCGCCCGTGAGCTGCACATCCCGCTGGTCTCCAACCAGCCGCAGTACTCGATGCTCTGGCGGGTCATCGAGTCCGAGGTCGTCCCCACCAGCGAGGAGCTGGGCATCGGGCAGATCGTCTGGTCGCCGATCGCGCAGGGCGTGCTCTCGGGCAAGTACCTGCCGGGCCAGCCGCCGCCGGCCGGCTCCCGGGCCACCGACGAGAAGTCAGGCGCGGGCTTCATCTCCCGGTTCATGACCGACGAGGTCCTGAACCGGGTGCAGCGGCTCAAGCCGCTGGCCGAGCAGGCCGGACTGAGCATGGCGCAGCTCGCCGTCGCCTGGGTGTTGCAGAACCCGAACGTCTCCTCGGCGATCGTCGGCGCCTCCCGCCCGGAGCAGGTGCACGACAACGTCAAGGCGGCCGGCGTGAAGCTCGACGCCGAGCTGCTCAAGGCGATCGACGAGATCGTCGACCCGATCGTCGAGCGCGACCCGGCCCGCACGGAGTCTCCCGCCGAGCGCCCGTGACGCGTCCCGGCCCGGGCCGGCCCGCACCACGGGCCGCCCGGGCCGGACCGTGCCGGCGGGGGCGCGGGTCAGCCCTGCCAGAAGCGGATCAGGTCCAGGCCGAGGGCGTAGAGCCACGGGGGCAGGCCGAGGAAGTCGCCGACGGCGAAGACCGCGTCGAAGAACCAGCCGCCGATCCGCGGGTTCCACAGCAGCGCGAACAGCAGGATGAAGCCGAACGGGGCGAACAGGTCGTACATCCTGCGCCACTGCGGGTTCAGCCACGGCTGGATCATGTTGCCGCCGTCCAGGCCGGGCACCGGGAGCAGGTTGAGCACGCTCGCGGTGAGCTGGAGGAACGCCAGCAGCGCCACGGCCGCCCAGAACTCGACCGGCCCGCCGCCGGCCGCCCCGAGGCGTACGGCGAGCACCAGCACCAGCGTGAACAGCACGTTGGTGGCCGGGCCCGCCAGGCTGACCAGGGTGTGCCGCAGCCGTCCCGGGATGGCGTGCCGGTCCACCCACACCGCCCCGCCGGGCAGGCCGATGCCGCCGAGCAGCACGACCACCACGGGCAGCCCGATCGACAGCAGCGGGTGGCTGTACTTCAGCGGGTTGAGCGTCAGGTAGCCCCGGTGGGCGACGCTGCGGTCGCCGGCCCGGTAGGCGACGACGGCGTGGGCGTACTCGTGCAGGCAGAGCGAGACCAGCCAGCCGGACACGACGAAGAGGAACACGTCGAGCCGGACGTTGCCGAACCCGTTCCAGGTGAGCACCCCGCTGGTCACGAAGAGCGCGACCAGGGCGAGGAAGACGGGGCTGGGCCGGAACGCCGCCCGGGGCACGCCGAGCACCAACGGCTCGCCCCCCGGGCGGTCGCCGGCCATCACTCCGCCGGAGGCAGCAGGCTCATGCGGTAGTCCACCCGGTCGTCCTCCACGAGTGTGACCGAGGTGACGCCGGACGCCGCGAGCTCCCGCCAGGCCTGACCGATCCAGGACTCGGCGTCCGCCTGGCTGCTGAACGACTCCGCCGGCCCCTCGACCGACTCACCGTTCGCGCCCTCGTACCGCCAGCTCCACGCCATGCCGCGTCTCCCCTCGCCGCTGATGTCCCGTGGGACGAACCCCCGCCAGCGTAGTCGGCCGGGCGCGGGGCGGCCCGACATCCGTACGCCGGGCGGGCGGCGCAGGGTTCCCCGGCCCCTGTCCGGGTATGGGCCTCCTGACGCGCGACGGGGCGGTCGCCGACCGCCGACGGGCCTGGAGGAGGCGACGATGGACGAACCGCTGCACGACAAGGACACCGAGGCGCTGCGGGCGATGGCGGTGCGCGGCGGCATCGTGGGGGCCGCGCACATGGAACGGGAGGACCTGCTGGACGCCCTCGTCGCCCGCCCCGGGGAGGGCGCCTGGCAGGAGGACCCGAAGCCGGCGGCGGTCAACCCCAACGACTTCCAGTACCAGACACCCCGGTAGTCCGTCGCCGCCCCGCCGGGCGGCCAGCCCCGCTCCGCCGCCCCGCCGGGCGGCCAGCCCCGCTCCGCCGCCCCGCCGGGCGGCCAGCCCCGCTCCGCCGCCCCGCCGGGCGG